>NZ_CP151632.1:2884298-4326447 GCF_040144835.1 Microbacterium sp. LWS13-1.2 | reverse complement strand
CCTGCTGCTCCTCACCCGGCTCGGCGTCGCCGGGCCCATCGGCCGCGGCACGCAGGTGTGGCCGTGGATCTCGCTCGACGACGAGGTGCGCGCCATCCGCCACGTCATCGACGCCCGCCTCACCGGTCCGGTCAACCTCGCCGGCCCGACGCGCGCCACGGCCGACGATCTCGGATTCGCCCTCGCCGTGCGGATGAACCGCCCGTTCCTGCTGCGGGCACCGGTCTGGGGCATGAGACTCGTGCTCGGCCCCGACGCCACCGAGGCGCTCCTCACCTCGGACGCGCACGTCGTGCCCTCGGCGCTCCTGCAGTCGGGCTTCGAGTTCTCGCATCCGACCGTCGAGGACGCAGTCGCCGCCGCCGTGCCCGCCGCGGCCTGATCCCACACGCCGGCTCGCTGCGACCGGCCGACGGCGCCGATCAGCGGGGGCGGTCGGCGGTCTCGAGGCGGATCGCGGTTCGCACCGCCTCACGCGCACGCCGCCGGTCCCCGGCGGCGTCGTAGGCGAGGCCGAGCCGGTACCAGGCCCGCCAGTCGTCGGGGTGGGCCTCAGCCTCCGCGCGGTAAGCGGGGAACACGGCATCCCCGTCCTCGCGCAGGACGCGGCCGCTCGGGCGCACCGCGACCTCGTCGGCCGGCAGCCCTCCCTCAGCCTCCAGCCGCCGGCCGAGCTGCTGCGCACGGACGCCGAACCACAGCTCGCGGCCGAGCGCCCAGGCGGCGATGACCGGGAGGACGACGAGGGCGATGCCCATCGCGATGCCGATCGGATCGCCGCTCGCGATCAGCAGCCACGCGCGCTGCCCGACGAGCACGATGTACAGCGCGAGCAGCGCCGCCATGACGACGACGCCGATGCGAGCGCTCATGCGCCGGTCGCGCGGGCGACCTGGCCGGGCACCCCACCCTCGTCGACGGGTCGCCCGTCGGCGGGTGCCTTGCGACCGCCGATGCCGATGTCGATCAGGCTGTCGAGTCCGATGATGACTCCGGTGGCGTCGCGCGCCGCCGCGAGGGCGAGACGGATGCCGGGACCGTACGCCTGCGCGGGCTCGACGGTGTCGTGCACGATCGTGAGGGACTCGCCGGCTCCCGACAGGACCGTCTCCTGGCGGGCGACGACTCCGGGGCGGCGCAGCGAGTGGATCGGCACGCTGGCGACCTGTTGTCCGCGGGCGCGCTGGTCGACGTGGGGCGACTCGACCGGGCCCACCGTCTCACGGGCGGACGCGATGAGCTCCGCGGTGCGCACCGCGGTGCCGCTCGGCGAGTCGATCTTGGTCTCGCGGTGGGCCTCGACGATCTCGATCGAGGGGAAGAAGGGCGCCGCGGCCGCCGCGAGGGCGGAGCCCAGCACCGAGCCGATCGAGAAGTTGGGGATGAAGACCGCGCCGGTGCCCGCCGCCTCGACGAGCGGGCGCACGAGAGCGATGCGCTCGGCGGACCACCCGGAGGTGCCCACGAGCACGTTGATGCCGCGCTCGATCGCCGCACGCACGACATCGATCGACACCGCCGGCGTCGAGGCGTCGACCACCAGATCGGCGCCGTCGAGCTCGGACAGCTCGGAGCGCGACGACAGGACGCCCGCGACCTCGAACCCGGGCTCGGCCTCGACCGCGTCGCGGATGATCGCGCCCAGCTTCCCAGTGCCGCCGACGATGGCCACGCGTGTCGTCATGGATCCATCCTAGGCGGCGCCCGGACACCACTCCTGGCGGGCGGCAGCCGCGCCGACGCCTACCCTGGAGGGGTGGTGAAACTGCGCTCCTCCCCCGTCGACGCACCCGATGCACACGCACTCCTGGCCGAGTACTTCCAGATCCGCACCGAAGGGTTCGCGGTCCAGGGCGTCTCGTATCGCACCACCTTCCCCGATCCGGCGGCGTTCATGCCGCCCGCAGGCGTCTTCGTCGTGCTCGACGACGACGAGGGCGTCGCCCAGGGCTGCGGCGGCATCCGTCTCATCGCGGAGGGGCCGCTCGGCACCCGCTACGAGCTCAAGCACCTTTACCTCCGCCCGTCCACGCGCGGCCGCGGCTGGGGGCGCCTCATCGTCGAGGACCTGGAGCGGCGAGCCCGCGAGTTCGGGGCGGCCGAGCTCGTGCTCGACACCCACCACTCGCTCGAGGCGGCCGGCGCCCTCTACGCGCGCACCGGCTTCGAGGCCATCGAGCCCTACAACGACAACCCCAACGCCTCCCGCTGGTACGGCAAGGCGCTCTGAGCGCAGGCCGGTCGTGGGCCGCGTCAGACCGGGTAGACCTCGGGAAGGCCGGTGCGCAGCTCGACGGGCAGGTGCGCCATGTCGTTGTGCGACAGGAGCGTCCACGGGCGCCCCTGCTTCTGCGCGATCACGGTCAGGCCGCAGTGCGCCTGGTTCAGCGTCATCCACCGCCAGTCCGGCGCCTGCAGCACCTCTCGGACGAACCACGCGATCACGAAGTTGTGCGTGATGAGCAGCTCGTGCACCTCGCCGCGCTTGCGGGCGAGGAACTCGCTCGTCGCATCGGCCATCTGTGCGCGTCCGGCCTCGACCTCGGCCTCGGTGACCGAGCCGAAGAACGGCTCGAAGGCCGCCGGCGTCTCGTCGGTCATGCCGGTGGGCACGCAGTCGAACAGCAGCGCCGACGGCTCGGGCGACAGCGACGGCATGCGCTCGGCCACCGCCCGTGCGGTCTGGCTCGCCCGCTCGAGCGGCGAATGCCACACCGCGTCGAACGGAACGCCCGAGAGTCGATCCGCGAGCAGCGCCGCCTGCCGGCGCCCGCGAGGGGACAGTGGCCCGTCGATCAGTCCGTGCTCGGCATCCTGGTGTTCGCCGTGCCGCACGAGGTAGATGTAGTGCGTCACGCAGCTCACTCCGTCGGGGGTCACGTGCCGGGAAAGGCACTTCCTCCACACTACGACACCCCATAGACGCCGCCCGCGAGGCTGTGGAGGGGCGCGTCGCCCCCGCTCTGGGAGCGTTCGGCCCTACTCCGAGGCGCGCGCGATATCGGACAGCTGGGCCCGGCTGAGCCGGACGCCGACGCCCTGCGCGAGCTCTTCGACGTGCTGGGGCGCGTACGCGTTCACGATCGGCGCGACGACGAGCTTCTGCGCGAGCAGCCACGCCATGGCCACCGCGGCGTCGGGCACGCCGAGCTCGGCACCGACGGCGTCGAGCGCACGGAGCGTCCGGCTGCCGCGACGATTCAGGTTCGCTGCCAGCTGCGCGCCGCGCACCGACAGGGCGCCCCGCAGCTTCGACCGCTGCCGGCCCGCCAGGAACCCGTGCTCGAGAGCGTGGGACGGCGTCACGGCCATCCCCTGCGCACCCGCGACGAGGCGCAGGTCGGCATCGAACTCGTGGCGGCGCAGCACGTTGAAGGGGACGTCCAGCACCGTGATGCGCGGATAGCCCGCCGACGCGAAGATGCGCGCCTCGACGAGCTGCGCCGCGCTGTAGCCGATGGCGCCCAGCGCCCGGACCTTGCCGGCCCCGACGAGCCATTCCGCCGTCGCGAGCGTGTCTTCGAGAGAGGATCCCGGGTCGGTCGTCGCATCGAGGTAGAGCACGTCGATGCGGTCGGTGCGCAGCCGCGTGAGCGAGGCCTCGACGGCCCGCACC
Source organism: Microbacterium sp. LWS13-1.2 (assembly GCF_040144835.1). Lineage (NCBI taxonomy): Bacteria > Bacillati > Actinomycetota > Actinomycetes > Micrococcales > Microbacteriaceae > Microbacterium > Microbacterium sp. LWS13-1.2. The sequence goes on along the minus strand of NZ_CP151632.1, from coordinate 4,322,831 downwards.
AGGTTGACCGGCCCGAGCCCGGGGTTGTCGGCGTGGCCGCCGACGCGGACCGCGAGCACGATGTCGTCGCGCAGGCCGCGCGACTGCAGCCACTGGCCGATGATGTGCTCGCTGCGGCCGCTGGAGTAGCTGTCGGCGGTGTGCACCGCATTGCCGCCCAGCTCGACGTAGGCGTCGAGGATCGCATGGCTCGACTCCAGGTCGACGTTCCACCCGAATTCGGCGGCACCGAGGATCAGGGGGAACACGTCGGCGCCGCTCTCCCCGAGTGCGACGCGGACATTGCTGCCCACCGCAGGGCCCTGGACGGGGATTGGGGCGGACGGGTGCGGACCGCGTGCGCTGCCGCTCTGCGGCGTGGGAGCGGTGGGCGCGGCATCCGGGCTCGCCGGTGGGAGCGTCGAGTCAACGCCGAAGTAAGCCATGTCCCACCCCCTCACGACTGCCCCTCGGGGCTTCGTGATCACTGTGCGCGCGCCCCCCGGCGCGTACTCACAGGCTAGGACAGTCCGGACAGCACGCCGGTCACCGAGGCGAACTGTCGATAAACATTACATAACGCTTTCATCACGAACCCCGGGTCCTTGCCGATTTGTCCCCCTTTCGGGGGACAGATTGAGCGATCTGCAGACCGGACGACGGATGCCCGCCCCTCGGACGAGGGACGGGCATCCGTGAACCTGCGGCTTTCACGCCCGCTGAACGCGGTCAGTGGGGGCGCGAGCCCTGCAGCGCTGCCGTTCAGCCTTCGGCGGGACCCTCGGGGCCTTCGCTGGCCGCAGCGCGGCCTTCCTGGTCGGCCGCCTCTTCGAGCACCGGCTCGAGCGAGAGCTTGCCGCGGTCGTCGATCTTCGTGATCTTCACGAGGAGCTTCTGACCGACGTTGAGCACGTCCTCGACGTTCTCCACGCGCTTGCCGCCGGCGAGCTTGCGGACCTCGCTGACGTGCAGCAGGCCGTCCTTGCCGGGCAGGAGCGAGATGAACGCGCCGAACGTCGCGATCTTCACGACCGTTCCGAGGAACTGCTCGCCGACCTCCGGGTTGGTGGGGTTGGCGATCGCGTTGACCTGGGCACGGGCGGCCTCGGCCGACGGGCCGTCGGTCGCGCCGATGTAGACGGTGCCGTCCTCCTCGATGGAGATCTGCGCGCCGGTCTCGTCCTGGATCGCGTTGATCGTCTTGCCCTTCGGGCCGATCAGCTCGCCGATCTTGTCGACCGGGATCTGCACGCTGATGACGCGCGGCGCCGTGGGCGCCATCTCGTCCGGACCGTCGATCGCGGCGTTGAGCACACCGAGGATCGTCAGGCGGGCCTCGCGGGCCTGCTGCAGCGCGGCGGTCAGCACCGACGACGGGATGCCGTCGAGCTTCGTGTCGAGCTGGATCGCCGTGACGAACTCGCTGGTGCCGGCCACCTTGAAGTCCATGTCGCCCAGGGCGTCCTCGGCGCCGAGGATGTCGGTCAGCGCGGCGTATCGCGTCTGTCCGTCGACCTCGTCCGACACGAGACCCATCGCGATGCCGGCGACGGGGGCGCGCAGCGGCACACCCGCGTTCAGCAGCGACAGCGTGGACGCGCACACCGAGCCCATCGACGTCGAGCCGTTGGAGCCGAGAGCCTCGGACACCTGGCGGATCGCGTACGGGAACTCCTCGCGGCTGGGCAGCACCGGCACAAGGGCGCGCTCGGCGAGGAAGCCGTGCCCGATCTCGCGACGCTTGGGCGAACCGACACGGCCGGTCTCACCGGTCGAGTAGGGCGGGAAGTTGTAGTGGTGCATGTAGCGCTTGTGCGTGACGGGCGACAGCGAGTCGATCTGCTGCTCCATCTTGAGCATGTTCAGCGTGGTGACGCCCAGAATCTGGGTCTCGCCGCGCTGGAAGATCGCCGAGCCGTGGACACGCGGGATGACCTGCACCTCGGCGTCGAGCGGACGGATGTCGGCGAGGCCGCGGCCGTCCATGCGGACACCCTCCGCGAGGATGCGACCGCGGACGATCTTCTTGGTCACCGACTTGTAGGCGGCCGAGAACTCGAGCGTCGCGACGGCAGGGAGTTCCCCGGCCTCGACGGCCGCGAGCAGCTGTCCCTTGACCTCGTCCTTGAGCGCGTCGTCGGCGTTCTGACGCTCCTGCTTCTCGGCGATCTGGTAGATCGGCACGAGACGGTCGTAAGCGCGACCGGCTACGAAGTCGTACGTCTCCTGGCTGTAGGGCAGGAAGACCGGGAATTCCTTGATCTCCTTGGCAGCCGTGTTGGCGACGACGTTCTGCGCGGCGACGAGCTGCTTGATGAAGGGCTTCGAGGCCTCGAGGCCCTCGGCCACGACCTGCTCGTTCGGCTTGGTCGCGCCGCCCTTGATGAGGTTCCACGAACCCTCGGTGGCCTCGGCCTCGACCATCATGATCGCGACGTCCTCGTTGCCATCGGCATCGGTGATGACGCGACCGGCGACGATGAGGTCGAAGACGGCGTCCTCGAGCTGCGTCACGGTCGGGAAGGCGATCCACTGGTCGGCGTTCTCGCCGTGGCCGGGGATGAGCGCGAGGCGCACACCGGCGATCGGGCCCGAGAACGGCAGACCCGAGATCTGGGTCGACAGCGAGGCCGCGTTGATCGCGAGCGCGTCGTAGAACTCGCCCGGCGCGATCGAGAGCACGGTCACGACGATCTGCACCTCGTTGCGGAGGCCGTCGACGAACGACGGGCGCAGCGGGCGGTCGATGAGACGGCACACCAGGATCGCCTCGGTCGAGGGGCGACCCTCGCGGCGGAAGAACGAACCGGGGATCTTGCCCGCGGCGTACGAGCGCTCCTCGACGTCGACGGTCAGCGGGAAGAAGTCGAAGCCCTCGCGGGGCTGCTTGCTCGCGCTCGTGGCCGAGAGGAGCATCGTCTCCTCGTCGAGGTAGGCGGCGACCGCGCCCTGCGCCTGCTGCGCGAGACGTCCGGTCTCGAACCGGACGGTACGGGTGCCGAAGCGGCCGTTGTCGAGAACGGCTTCCGCGGCGGTGATTTCAGGACCTTCCAAGAGGTCTCTCCTTCTTTGTTTAGGCTCGCACGCGCGTTTCGCGCACGAGCTTGTGCGAAGGAGCAGGAACAGGCAGATCTCGGCGCGCGGCGATCGCCGCGATTCGCGCCAGCACTGGCCACCAGTAGAAATCCACCCGGCGCCGGCGCGACGAGGAGACCACCACAGGGGACCAGCTAGCTGCCGGCCTGCTCCGTGAGCTCATATTGAATTGAGCGGATGCCCGAGGGCAGCCTGTCCGATCCTATCAGTGGTGCCCGTCCCGGCCTCACCGTCGGCGGGCAGCGGGGAAACTCCGAATGACATCGTCGCCGGGCGTGCGTAGGGTGGGGGTCATGAGCACCGACGAGAAGCCGGCGGGCGCGGCATCCGATGAGATGAAGCGCAAGTTCAAGGAAGCACTCGACAAGAAGAATGCGCAGCACCGCGAAGGAGAGTCCCACCTCGACGGAGACTCGGCCGTTCACGGGACCCACGGGGCTGTGACCAAGCGCGAGTTCCGCCGCAAGAGCGGCTGACGATCGAAGGCCGGCATGAGCGACTTCCGTGAACGGGTCCCCGACGACGAGCGCGATGTGCCGCTCGACGACGACGCCGAGTTCGAGCTGCCACCGGCGACCCTCGACCCGATGGAATCGGTCGAGAAGCAGGTCGACGAGCTCGATCTGGAGGAGCGGGAGTCGGCCGTCGAGTCCGGCGAGCTCGATCCCGACGCGTGAGCGACGGCTCCCCGCACCAGCAGGACGCCGCAGCCGTGGCCGATAACGCCGCGGGCGTCGCGCCCGACAGGGTGCGGCGGCTCCGCCGGGAGGCATGGGGCTTCGCGATCGGCTCGCTGTGCTTCTTCGCGGGAGCGCTGCCGCCGTATGCGGACTGGGCGGGCACGGTGTGGACGAACGTCACGTTCTTCGTCGGCTCGGTGTTCTTCACCGTCGCGGCGCTGATCCAGCTGCTGCTCAGTGGACGCCGTCCGCCGAGGGGACGCACGAACCGGCCCGACCGCGCGGACTGGTGGTCCGCCGCCATCCAGTTCGCCGGGACGCTGCTGTTCAACGCCTCGACGCTCGTCGCGCTGCTCGCCGCGATAGCCCGTCCCGACGCGGTCGGCGTCGGATGGCGCCCCGACGCCTGGGGGTCGGTCGCGTTCCTGGTGTCGAGTTTCCTGGCGATCGAGGCCACCCGCGGTCGGGAGCGTCTGTGGGATCGCGACGCCCGCACCTGGCACGGCACCGGCCTCAACATGCTCGGGTCGATCGCGTTCGGCGTGTCGGCGGTCGCGGCCTATGTGGTGCCGGCCACGGGCGATCTCGTCAGCGTGAGGTGGACGAACCTCGGCACCGCGATCGGTGCCCTCTGCTTCTTCGCCGCGGCCGTGCTGTCACGCCGCACCATCCACCACGGCGACATCCTCAAGCACCTTCGTCGTCACCCGGCGGGGTGAACCGGTCGCACCGCGACAGGCGCGCCTAGCCTGCCGACGCAGAACTCCGCGCCCCGGTGCCGTGGCACGAGGGCGCGGAGGTCTCCGGGTCAGCGCATGAGCTGCGCGGCACGATCCCGCGCGCGCTGCTCCTTGGCCTCCGCCTCCACGATGGCGGCCTCCTCGAGGCCCTGGACGCCCACGGCATCCGGCGACTCCGACATCCCGTCGTGGTCGCTGCCCGACAGCGTGGCCTCGTCGAACGGCAGCTCGCCGGCGAGCACCCGCCGGGCGCGCGAGGCGTCGAACTCCTTCGTCCACGAGCCGATCAGCACGGTCGCCACCGCGTTCCCGGTGAAGTTCGTGAGAGCGCGGCCCTCCGACATGAACCGGTCGATGCCGACGATGACGCCGACGCCGTTGACGAGGTCGGGGCGGTAGGCCTGAAGGCCCCCGGCCAGAGTCGCCAGACCTGCGCCGGTGACGCCGGCGGCCCCCTTCGACGCGATGATCATGAACACCAGCAGGCCGATCTGCTCGCCGATCGACATCGGCGCGCCCATGCCGCTGGCGATGAACAGCGACGCCATCGTGAGGTAGATCGCCGTGCCGTCGAGGTTGAAGGAGTACCCGGTGGGCACGGTGATGCCGACGACGGGCTTGGAGACGCCCAGGTGCTCCATCTTCGCGATCAGGCGCGGCAGCGCCGACTCCGAAGACGACGTTCCCACGATGAGGAGGTACTCGCGGGCGAGGTACTTGATGAGGCTGAAGATGCTCACCCGGGTCACCGCGTACAGCAGCGTGCCGAGGATCCCGACGATGAACACGATGCAGGTGATGTAGAACGCGACCATGAGCAGGCCCAGGCTCCAGATCGCCGCGATGCCGGTGTCGCCGACGACGGCGGCGATCGCGCCGAACGCGCCGATCGGCGCCAGCCAGAGGATCATGCCCAGGATGCGGAACACCAGCGCCTGCAGTTGCTTCACCGCGTTCATGATCGGCTGCCCCTTGGCGCCCATCTGCTGGAGCGCGAAGCCGACGAGGAGGGCGATGAACAGCACCTGGAGGACGCTCTCCCCCGTGAAGGCGGAGAAGAAGGTCGTGGGGATGATGCCGAGGAGGAACTGCTCGGTCGTCTTGGCCTCGGCCGTGGCCTCATAGGTCGCGGTCGCCATGTTGAGGCCCTCGCCGGGATGCAGGAGGTTGCCGACGACGAGGCCGATCGCGAGCGCGAACGTGGACATCACCATGAAGTACAGGAGGGCGAGCCCGCCGATCTTGCCGACCGTCGCGGCCTTCGCGATCGAGCCGACGCCCACGACGATCGTGCAGAAGATGATCGGCGCGATCATCATCTTGATGAGGCTGACGAAGGCGACGCCGAGGGGCCGCATCGCCTGTCCCACCTCGGGCCAGAGAAGCCCCACCGCCGCGCCCAGCACCACCGCGGCGATCACCGCGACATAGAGCCACGTGTGCTTGTCCCATGCCTGCTTGCCACGGCGCCAGTTGAAGCCGGGAAGGGTGAACGAAGTCGTCCGGGTCGAAAGAGCCATCATCGCCTCCTGTGTGAACAGTCGTTGTCCGAGCCGCCGGAACCGGATGCGGGTCCGGCGTTGTGCCCAGCGTGCGCGTCGCGGGTAGGTGCGCTGAGTTGTGGTCATATTGGTCGCGGAATCGCGGGCCCGCGATCGACGCCGGCGGGAGAGGATGGAGCGAGCACAGCCACGAGGAGGTCGCATGCGCGCAGACGCTCGCCGTGTCAGCGCGGCGTCGCTGGTCTTCGTCGCCGTGGCGGCCGCCGTGGTCGTCCTCGTCGCGCTGCTCGCGGTGCTCCTCGTGCTCGATGCGCAGCGCTCCGCCCGGGCGGAGGCAGAGGAGGTGACGCGCGGGGTCGCGACGTCGATCGCCGTCGCACCGTCTGTGGCGGTCGCTCTCGCCGCCGGCGACGCCACCGCCGTCCTCCAGCCGTTCGCGGAGGGCATCATGGCCGGCGCCGGCGTGGACTTCGTCACGATCATGACGCCCGACGGCATCCGCGTCACCCACCGCGATCCCGCCGAGATCGGGCGCACGTATCTCGGAACGATCCCGGCGGAGCCCGTGCCGCTGACCGAGGAGTTCGCGGGCACGCTCGGCCCGTCGGTGCGGACGATCGTGCCGGTCGAAGCGGGCGGCGTCGTCGTCGGCTGGGTGTCGGTGGGCCGGACCGTGGGCAGCATCGCCTCCGACCTCCTCCCCCGGCTTCCGTTCGTCATCGTGATCGTGCTCGCCGTGCTCGTGGCGGGCCTCGCGGGCGCCCTCCTCGCCCGGCGCACCACGCGCCGGCTGGCGGGAGATCTGCCGGCCGGCAGCATCCGCGACGCCGTCGCCTCATACGAGTCGATGCGCACCCTGGGCGAGGCGCTCCGGGCGCAGACGCACGAGCACGGCAACCGCATGCACACCGCCGTGTCGCTGCTCGAGCTCGGCCGCACCCGGGAGGCGATCGAGATCCTCACCGAGACGTCCCGCCAGAGTCAGGCGCTGGTCGATCAGGTCGCCGCGCGCCGCGACGGCGACCCGACGGTGGGCGCGCTGCTCCTGGGCAAGGCGGCGCAGGCTCGCGAGCACGGCGTCGAGTGGAGTGCCGAGATCGACCCCGCCGCCCCGCGCAGCGTGCTCTCGCCGGTGGACGCCGTCTCGGTGGTCGGCAACCTCATCGACAACGCGCTGGATGCCGCGGCCTCGGGCGAGCCGCCGCGCTGGGTCCGCATCGCCTTCGAGCCGGCCCTGCCCGGCGGGCTCCGGATCGTCGTGGCCGACAGCGGCTCCGGCATCCCGGACGATCTGCGGGAGCGGGTGTTCGAGCACGGGTTCTCGACCAAGCCCGCGGGCGCGGACGGGCGTGGCGTCGGCCTGGCGCTCGTGCGGTCGATCGTCGAGGACGCGGGCGGGAGCATCTCGATCGACGCCGCGCCGACCACCTTCACGGCCATGCTGCCCGCGAGGCGGCCGTGATCGGGGTGCTGCTCGTCGACGACGACGCGCTGACGCTCGAGCTGCACCGCACCTATGTGGAGCGGCTCGACGGGTTCCGCGTGGCCGCGGAGTGCACGGGTGCGCGGGCGGCCGTGGCGGCCATCCTCGGCCGAGCCGCAGACATCGATCTCGTGCTCCTCGACGTCACGATGCCGGACGGCACCGGACTCGACGTCCTGCGACAGATCCGCGCGCGGGCGTGCGATGTCGACGTCATCGCGGTCACCGGCGTCCGCGATGCCGAAGTGGTGCGCCAGATGGTCAGCCTGGGGGCCTCGCAGTACCTGGTCAAGCCGTTCACGTTCGGCGTCTTCCGCGAGCGCCTCGAGCAGTACCGCGAGTATCGCCAGCGGGCGGCGGAAGCGGCGGGGTCGCCGACGCAGTCGGAGATCGACGCGCTGCTCGGCGCATTCCGTCCCGCGCTGCCCGTGGCCCTCCCCAAGGGACTGGCGGGCGACACCCTCGCGAAGGTGACGGCCGACGTGCGAGAGCACGGACCGGTGTCGGCCGGGGAGTCCGCCGCGCGGCTCGGGATGTCGCGCGTCGCGGCACGCCGCTACCTCGAGCACCTGGTCGAGGCCGGTCGGGTGAGCCGTTCGCCGCGCTACGGCACCCCGGGCCGGCCCGAGTCGGAGTACGCCTGGCGGGACGGCGCCTGACACCGCAGGAGCCGCCTCGGCGCCGCTCCGGGAGCCACGGAGCCCGTCAGGTGGTCCGGCTGCGGGAGCGCACCTCGCCGCCCCTGCCGATGACGACGTACGCGCTGTGCTTCGGTGCGACGCCGTCGCCCGCCGTGCGTCCCCTCAGACGACGCCAGGCCCAGGGCAGGACGTCGCGGCTCAGCCACGTCCCCTGCGCGACCGGGTCGTCGTCGGCGTGGAGGGCGGCGTCGAGTCCGCCGAGCGCCTCGGCGTCTCGGACGCCGAGGGTCTCGGCCGCGCGATAGGCCAGGAACCGGTGTCCTCGCGAACGCAGGTGCACCCGGTCGGACGCCCAGAGTTCGAGGTCTCCGATGGCGGGGATCGCGTCGAGGTCGAGCAGCAGGGCGCCCGTGCCCGCGGCGATCCGCCGCAGCTCGGAGGCGAACGCGGCGAACCTGCGCTCGAACAGGACCGCCGCACGTCGGCGCGGAAGGAACGGCGTGACGAGGAGGACGTCGATGCCGGCGTCCCGCAGCGTGCGGACGGACGCCTCCAGCTCCGCCGCGAGCCTGGCGATGTCGACGCGCCGGCCGACGAGATCATTGGCGCCCATCAGGATCGACACGAGGTCGGGCCGCAGCGACAGCGCCTGCGGTAGCTGCTCTGCCGTGAGGTGACGCACCCGGCGACTGCGCACGGCGAGGTTCGCGTAGCGGAACGGCGCCGTGCCGGTCGCCTCGTGCGCGAGCAGCTGCGCCAGGCGATCAGCCCAGCCGCGGTACTGTCCCGCCGGCATGCGGGAGGTGTCGCAGAGTCCTTCGGTGAGCGAGTCGCCGAGGGCCACGTACCGCGACCAGCGCGGCCGGACCGCGGCGACGGCGGCGGGCGACGACGGACGGATGCCGGCACGCCGGCGCTGCGCGTCGTCGAGAGGGCGCAGCATCCGTGCGTCCTCGTAGTGCCCGACGAGCTGACGGCACAGGGCATCCCACGAGCGGTCGCGCACCGAATCGCGGGCCGCCACCGCGAAGGCACGGCGCTTGCCCGCGTCGCCGGCGAGGTCGGCGACGCGGGCGCGGAGGTCGCGCAGATCGCCGGGGCGGTACAGCCAGCCGTCGACGCTCGATCGCACCAGGTCGACGGGTCCGCCGATCCCGGTCGCCACGACGGGCACGCCGCTGGCGAGAGCCTCCTGGATGGTCTGGCCGAACGTCTCGCTCTCCCCCGGATGCACGAACACGTCGAAGCTCGCCAGCGCCTCGGCGAGCGCGCTGCCGGTGAGGTGACCGGTGAACACGGCATCGGGCAGCGCCCGCTCGAGCGCGGGGCGTGCGGGCCCGTCGCCGACGATCACCAGGCGCGTGCCGTCGATACCGGCGAGCGCGGCGAGGTCTTCGACCTGCTTCTCGGGTGCGAGCCGGCCGACATAGCCCACGATCGTGCGGCCCGGGGCGACGCGCGCGCGCCACGTGTCGCTCCGCCGCTCCGGGCCGAAGCTGGCGGTGTCGACGCCCCGCCCCCATCGGCGCAGCCTGTCGACGCCGAGAGCTTCGAGCTGCTGCAGAGACGCTGTCGACGGAGCCAGCGTGAGTGTGGCGCGCCGGTGCAGCCGCGCGACGTGGCGGCCGACGAGGGCCGCGGCCTGCGGCATCCCGTACTTCTCCGCGTACGCGACGACGTCGGTCTGATAGACCGCGACGGCCGGCACGCGCAGCGCGTCGGCGGCGGCGACGCCCTGCCAGCCCAGCACGAACGGCGACGCCAGATGCACGACGTCGGGCCGGAACTCGCGGAGGATCGCCGTCAGACGCGCGGCCCGGGCGAAGACGATGCGCACCTCCGGGTACGACGGCAACGGCGTCGACCGCAGCAGCTCGGTGCGGGCGCCGTGGAGGTCGGTGGTGATCTCGCCGGCGCGCGGTGCGATGACGAGGGTCTCGTGGCCTTCAGCGGCGAGATGACGGAGGACATGGAGCACCGAACCCGTCACCCCGTTCATGTGGGGCAGGAACGACTCGGCGAGCAGTGCGACTCTCACGCCTCCAGGGTGACCGGGTGGAACGGGGCGGATGCCGCGAACCGGCGCGCGCACGGAAGTGTTCACCCGATGCACCTCGGCACGCCACCGGACGTGCCCCGTTCCGTCGCCGTTCACCGCGGCGGAGTACCAAGGAGACGTGGTCGAGGAGCTGCTGATCGAGGTCGCGCGGAGTCCGTGGGCACTCGTCGTGCTGTTCGCGCTGGTTCTGGGCGATGCGTTCCTCGTGGTGATCCCGGGCGAGGCGGCGGTGACGGCGTTCGGCGCCCTCTCGGTGTCCGGCGGCGAGCCGCCCCTGGGTGCGGTCATCGCGGTCGCGACCGCCGCCGCGATCGCCGGGGACGCAGCCTGCTATCTCGTCGGGCGCACGATCGGGCTCGACCGGTGGCGCTGGATGCGGGCACCGCGCGTGCATGCCGCGCTGACGTGGGCGCAGGCGCGCCTCGAGCAGCGGACGGCGCTCGTGCTGTTCACCGCGCGCTTCATCCCGTTCGCCCGTCTCGCAGTCAACCTCGCGGCGGGGGCGACCCGGATCGGCGCGGCGCGGTACCTGGCCGTCGACGCGCTGGCGGCATCCCTGTGGGCGCTGTATCAGGCGCTCATCGGCGCGGCGGTGGCGACGCTGCTACCCGGCGGGCCGGTGGTCGCCGTGGTCGTCTCGGTGGTGGTGGTCGTGGGCGTCGGCATCGGCATCGACGCGGTGCTCGCGCATCGCCTGCGCGGCGGCCGTGCCGTCGGCTCGCGCGTCGACCGTCGGCGCGACCAGCCAGGATGGACTCGTGGCAGACGAGACCTTTGACGCATACGATGAGCGGTTCCTCGGCATCCCGCTCCCCCTCCCGCGCCCGTCGGCGGCGCGTGAGGTGCGCCTCCTCACCTACCCGCGGTTCACGATCCTGCTCGAGCCGCAGCGGCGGCTCGCCGTTGTGACGGCGGTGAACATCGACGGCTCTTCGCTGCGCGACCTGCCGCGCACGGGCGAATGGCAGCTGGATGCCCGGGCACCCGCGGCGGAGCAGGCCGGCCCCGCCGTCTACGCGTCGAACGACCTCGATCGCGGGCACCTGGTGCGTCGCCGGGATCCGGGATGGGGCACGACCGTGCAGGCGCGCGAGGCGATGGAGGCCACCTTCGTCTATCCCAACGCGGCCCCGCAGGCGAGCGGGTTCAACCAGTCGAAGGAGCTGTGGCTGGGTCTCGAGGACCATGTGCTGGAGTTCGCCGACACGACCGACGAGCGGCTGAGCGTCTTCACGGCCCCCGTCCTCGCCGACGACGACCCGCCGTATCGCGGCATCCGCATCCCGCGCCGCTTCTTCAAGGTCGCCGCGTGGGCGACACAGGAGGGAGGGCCATCGCCACGCCTTGCGGCGGCGGGCTTCCTGCTGGACCAGTCGGAGCTCATCGACGTGACGCAGGGAGCCCTCGCCGTGCCCTCGCTGGGTGCCTTCCGCACGTTCCAGGTACCGATCGCCGACATCGAGACCCTCACCGGCGTCGATTTCGGAGAGCTCGTCGACGCCGACGTGATGCGCCGGGTCGGGCGTGCCGGCACCGCGGTGCGCGGAGAGGACGCGTGGCGCCCCCTCCGCGCACCGGAGGACATCGTGCTGGACTGAGGGTTCACAGGGCTACTCCCCCGCGAGACCGCCCAGCAGGTGGCCGAACGAGCGCCCCTCGCCCAGGTAGTTGGCGGGATCGAACGGATCCGAGTCGGTCGCGGGCTCCCGCCGCGCGATCGCATCGGCGAGCTCGCGCGCACCGCGGTCGATCCGCTCTGCGAGCGGCGCGATGTTGTCGGCCGACGCACCCCAGTCGCTCGACGCGGCGAACACGCCGGTCGAGACCGGCTCGGCGTGCAGGTACGTGAACAGCGGCCGGATCGCGTAGTCGATCGCGAGCGAGTGGCGGGCGGTGCCCGCGTTCGCGCCGATCAGCACGGGCTTTCCGGTGAGGGCATCGGGGTCGAGCACGTCGATGAAGGACTTGAACAGCCCCGAGTAGCTCGTGGAGAAGATCGGCGTGACCGCGATGACCGCGTCGGCCGAGACGACCGCGTTGATCACGGACTCCAGGGCGGGCGGAGCAAACCCCGTCAGGAGGTTGTTCGTGATGTCGTGCGCGTAGTCGCGCAGCTCGAAGACGTCGACCTCGATCTCGATGCCCCGCTCCGACAGCTGCTTCGTCGTCGCGGCGGCGAGCCGGTCGGCGAGCATGCGCGTCGAGGACGGGTTCGACAGGCCTGCCGAGATGACGGCGATGCGACGCGTGGTCATGTCACGCCTCCTTCCGCCCGAGGCCGAACGCGGCGCCCGCAGGCGCCGGGCTGTCCTGGTACGGGCTGGTTCCCACGAGGTTGTCGCCGCGGTTCGCTCCGGGCACCGCCTGGCGCGGCGCCTGGTCGCCATAGGCCGCGGCCACGAGGTTCGCGTGGGTCGGGGCATCCGGGACCTCCGGCGCGCGGTTCTTCTGCAGCTCCTTGCGGAGCACCGGGACGACCTCGCCGCCCAGGATGTCGAGCTGCTCGAGCACCGTCTTCAGCGGCAGGCCGGCGTGGTCCATGAGGAAGAGCTGGCGCTGGTAGTCGCCGTACGTGTCACGCATGGCGGCGTAGCGATCGATCACCTGCTGGGGCGAGCCCACGGTGAGGGGCGTCATCTCGCTGAAGTCCTCGAGCGACGGGCCGTGGCCGTAGACCGGCGCGTTGTCGAAGTACGGGCGGAACTGCGTCACCGCGTCCTGCGACTTCGCCGCCATGAACACCTGGCCGCCGAGGCCCACGATCGCCTGCTCGGGCGTGCCGTGACCGTAGTGCGCGTAGCGCTGGCGGTACAGCTGGATCAGGCGCTGGTAGTGCTCCTTCGGCCAGAAGATGTTGTTCGCGAAGAAGCCGTCGCCGTAGTAGGCCGCCTGCTCCGCGATCTCGGGGGTGCGGATCGAGCCGTGCCACACGAACGGCGCCACGCCGTCGAGCGGACGCGGGGTCGACGTGAAGCCCTGCAGGGGCGTGCGGAACTGACCCTCCCAGTCCACGACGTCCTCACGCCACAGGCGGTGCAGCAGGTTGTAGTTCTCGATCGCGAGCGGCAGGCCCTGGCGGATGTCCTTGCCGAACCACGGATACACCGGGCCGGTGTTGCCGCGCCCGATCATGAGGTCGGTCCGCCCGCCCGACACGTGTTGCAGCATCGCGTAGTCCTCGGCGATCTTCACCGGGTCGTTCGTGGTGATGAGCGTCGTCGCGGTCGACAGGATGAGCCGCTCGGTCTGCGCGGCGATGTACGCGAGCGTCGTGGTGGGCGACGACGACCAGAACGGCGGGTTGTGGTGCTCGCCGAGGGCGAAGACATCCAGGCCCACCTCCTCGGCGTGCTTGGCGATCTCGATGGTCGCCCGGATCCTCTCGGCCTCACTGGGCGTGGTGCCGTCGGTCGGGTCCTGGGTGATGTCGCTCACCGTGAAGATGCCGAACTGCATTCCCGACCACGTGGTGCTCTCGCTCACGATCGCTTCTCCGCTCCCCTGACTCAGGGCTCCGTTCGCCGTGCGGGATCTCCGTCGCGGACGAATCTATGCAAATGAATGTATCTCGTGCAACGCGTCCGTACCAAGGTTATTCCCGAGCGGATGCCGCCGACTCTCGGCATCCGCTCGATCACGGGTGGTGGGGCGCCGCGCGCAGCACCACGGCCTCCCACGGCCGCAGCGTCATCACGCCAGACGCCACCGGCGGCCGGTCTTCGTAGTTGCCGATCACGAGCTCTGCGTACGCCGGATCGACCCCGTCGACCTCGATGTCCTGCGGGTCCCCCGAGAAGTTGCCGGCGACGAAGAGGGTCGGACCCTCGCCCGAGCGCGTGAACGCGTAGAGGCGGGGATGATCCGGCGCGACCAGGGCGAAGTCGCCGAGCCGCACCACCGGATCGTCGTGACGCAGCGCGATGAGGCGGCGGTAGTGGTGGAACACGGATGCCGGATCCGCGCGCTCCGCTTCCGCGTTGACCGTCACGTGATTCGGGTTCACCCCGATCCACGGCGTGCCGGTCGTGAATCCCGCCGACGCGGTCGCGTCCCACTGCACCGGCGTGCGCGAGTTGTCGCGACTGCCCGATCCGAGCGCCTCCACGAGCTGCTCGTCGGTGAGCCGGCCGTGGGCACGGGCTTCGGCGGCGAAGCGGAGCGACTCGATGTCGCGATAGTCCGACAGCTCGCGCAGGTGCGCGTTCGTCATCCCGAGCTCCTCGCCCTGGTACACGTACGGCGTACCCCGGTGCAGATGCAGCACCGTCGCGAGCATCGTCGCGGACTCCCGGCGATACGCGCCGTCGTCGCCGAACCGCGAGACGCTGCGGGGCTGGTCGTGGTTCTCCCAGTACAGCGCGTTCCAGCCGGCGTCGAACAGCCCGTGCTGCCAGCGCGCCATCGTCGCCTTCAGCTCGCGCAGGTCGAGCGGGCGCAGGTCGAACCGCCCACCGGGGCCGTGATCGATGTGGACATGCTCGAACGTGAACACCATGTCGAGCTCCTGGCGGGAGGGGTCCGTGAACAGGCGGCCGTCCTCGACCGTGGCGCCGGGCGTCTCCCCCACCAGCAACAGCGCTTCGCGGCGGCCCTCGAACACCTCGCGGTGCATCTCCTGCAGGAACTCGTGGAGGCGGGGGCCGTTGACCGTCTGCAGGCGGCTGTCGCCGAAGCGCCCGTCCACGACCACGCCGTCGGCCAGCGATCCATCCGCGCCGACCACCTTCGAGATGAGGTTGATCACATCCATGCGGAAGCCGTCGACGCCGCGGTCGAGCCACCAGCGCATCATGTCGTAGACGGCCGCGCGGACGTCCGGGTTCTCCCAGTTGAGGTCGGGCTGCTTGCGGCTGAACAGGTGGAGGTAGTACTCCCCCGTCGCCTCGTCAAGCTGCCAGGAAGGTCCCGAGAATGCCGAGGCCCAGTTCGTCGGCTCGGCGCCGGGCGCGCCGGCCGCCATGCCCTCCCGCGGGGGGCGCCACCAATACCAGTCGCGCCGGGGAGAGTCCCGCGATGACCGGGACTCGACGAACCACGGATGCTCGTCGCTCGTGTGGTTGACCACGAGATCCATCACGACGCGGATGCCGCGCTCGTGCAGCGCGACGATCACCTCGTCGAGGTCGGCCAGCGTGCCGAACAGCGGGTCGACGTCGCGGTAGTCGCTGATGTCATAGCCGTTGTCGTCTTGGGGGCTCCGATAGATCGGCGAGAACCACACCACATCCACGCCGAGCTCGACGAGGTGGTCGATGCGCCGCAGCACGCCGCGCAGGTCGCCGACGCCGTCGCCGTCGGAGTCCTGGAACGAGCGCGGATAGATCTGGTAGACGACCGCTCCGGTCCACCAGGCCGGCGGGTCGTCGGCGATGCTCGCTGCGGATGCGGTCTCGGGGTCGAGGCTCATGAAGGCGTCCTGGTCGGTGAGGGGTCAGTCGAGCCGCAGCCGGTCGACGGCGGCCTGGATGGAGACGGCGGCGGCACCACGGGCCCACGCCGTGAATCCGGAGTCGTCGACGTACAGCCGCACCGGCTCGGCGCGCGGATCGCGGCCTGCGACGACGGCGGCGCGCACGCGGTCCGCGGCGATCGCGAAGAGCCCGATGCCCTCGCCGGCCAGCACCGCGGCGGTCTGGAAAGTCAGATTCGCCGCCAGCGCGATCAATCGGCCGAGCGCGTCCGCCGCGGCGTCCACGACCGCGATGGCGGCCGGCTCGCCCGCCACGGCGCGTTCGAGAGCCTCGTCGTACGTGACGGGGTGCTGCAGCGCGGCCGAGACCTGCGCCGCGATCGAGCCCGATGTGAGCATGGCCTGCGAACAGCCCCGGTGCCCTGCCTGGCAGAGCGGCCCGTTGTCGTTCAGCGGGATGTGTCCGCCCAGCCCGAGACCGGCTTCGGCCGAGCGCACGACCTCGCCGCCCACGACGAGCCCGTAGCCGACGCCCGCGCCGATCGTGACGACGACGAACCCCGGGATGCCCCGGCCGAGACCGAACCACCGCTCGGCCTCGGCGAGCGCGACGAGATCGTTCTCGAGCGCGACCGGAACACCCAGCTCCTGTTCCAGGAGGGAGGCGAAAGGAACGTCCTCCCATCCCAGGAACGGCGCGTAGCGCACGGCGCCGTCAGCGACGGCTCCGCCCAAGGCGACGCCGACGCCGACCAGCGCCTCGACCTCGAGCGACCGGATCACCTCGGCGATGCGCGAGGCGACCCCGGCCGGCTCATGGGTGTCGAGGGTCGCGGTGCGCTGGGCGAGCAGTGCGGCCCGCACGTCGGTCACGACGACCTCGAGGGCATCGCCGGTGACCTTGACGCCGGCGAAGCGGCCGAGACCCGGCGCGACGTCGAGCGGCCGGACGGGCCGCCCGACGGACCCGTCCGCGAGATCGTCGAGCTCGACGAGGTAGCCGCGATCGAGGAAGGGCTTGGCCAGCCGGGTCAAGCTCGCAGGCGAGAGGCCCAGGCGGTTCGTGAGCGCGCTGCGCGCTATGGGCCCGTGGATGAGCACCGCTCGCGCAAGCGCACGTTCGCTGTCCGTCAGCATCGTCGGCGGCTCCCCTCCCAGCGGGCAATGATTCCATCATGGCACGAATAAGGCGATCTCATCACCTATTCATTGGTCATTCCAGCTCTTGCGGCCCCGATTACTTCCATGCTAGAACTAACCCATGCATAGCACCGATCAGCTGCTCGACGCCGAGCACACCGATCCCACCCCGAATGCACGGGTGCTGCACCTCACGCGCGGCGGCACGAGCGTCGTCGTCGACCTGGATGCGTCGCCTGCTCCGGCGATCGTCCACTGGGGCGCTGCTCTCGTGGACTCCACACCGGCCACTCTCGCGGGGCTGGCGATCGCGGCGCGCGGCCAGCGCGTCTCGGGCGGCCTCGACGCCACGCCGGCCCTGACGCTCCTGCCGACAGCCGCCGAAGGATGGTTCGGCACGCCCGCTCTCGAGGGACACCGCGACGGTTCGGGGGTCAGCATCCTCCTCAGGGTCGTCGACGTGCAGGCGAGCGAGCACCGGGCGAGCATCGCCCTCGCCGATGCAGAGGCCGGACTCGCCGTGCGGGCCGAGCTGCGCATCGGGCCGAGCGGGCTCTTCCGCCAGCGCATCACGGTGCGCAACACCGGCGCCACTGCCTACGTCCTGCAGACGGTGCAGCCGACCTTCCCCTTGCCCTGGGACGCGACCGAGGTCCTCGACACGACCGGGCACCACCTGCGCGAGCGCTCGCCCCAACGGCGAGGCCTCACCTTCGGCTCCCACGTCAGAGAGAGCCGCCGTGGACGCACCGGTGCGGACGCCGCGATCCTCCTCGCTGCGGGCCGCCCCGGCTTCGGCTTCGAGGGAGGGCGCGTGCACGGCATCCACGTGGCGTGGAGCGGAAACCACCGCGTCCTCGCGGAACGCACTGTGAGCGGCGACGCCTTCCTCGCCGGTGGCGAGCTCCTCCTGCCGGGCGAGATCGTCCTGCCGAGCGGCGCCGCCTACAGCTCCCCCTGGGTCATCGGCTCGTGGGGCGACGGTCTCACGGAGCTGTCCCGACGATTCCACGACGAGTGGCGCGCGCGCCCCCAGCACCCGCGGCGCCCGCGCCCGGTGACGCTGAACACGTGGGAGGCCGTGTACTTCGACCACTCGCTCGAGCGCCTCGCGGCTCTCGCCGATGCCGCGGCAGCCGTCGGCGTCGAGCGCTTCGTGCTCGACGACGGCTGGTTCGAAGGCCGCCGCGACGACACCGCGGGCCTCGGCGACTGGACGGTGGACGGGGAGGTCTGGCCCGACGGCCTGCACCCGCTCGTCGATCACGTCCGCACGCTCGGCATGGAGTTCGGGCTGTGGGTCGAGCCCGAGATGGTCAACCCCGACAGCGACCTCGCGCGCCGGCATCCGGACTGGATCCTGCGGGGACGGATGTCGCTCCCGCCGTCCGCGCGGCAGCAGCAGGTGCTCGACCTCTCGAACCCCGAGGCCTATGCCCACATCGCCGCACGCCTTCACGCCCTCCTCGACGAGTACCCGATCGCCTATCTCAAATGGGACCACAACCGCGATCTGGTGGATGCCGGCGGCGGACCGGCCGGGAATGCGCACGTGCACGAGCACACCCTCGCGGTCTACCGTCTGCTGGACGAGCTGAAGGCCGCCCGCCCCGGCCTCGAGATCGAGAGCTGCGCGTCGGGCGGTGCGCGCGTGGATCTCGGCATCCTCGACCGCACCGACCGTGTCTGGACCAGTGACAGCCTCGATCCGCTCGAGCGACTCGACAACCAGAGGCACACCGGCATCGTCGTGCCGCCCGAGATGCTGGGCATGCACCTGACGAGCCCCGTCGTCCACTCGTCGGGACGCACGGTCTCCCTCGGCCTGAGCGGCGCCGTCGCGCTGTTCGGCCACTTCGGCATCGAGTGGGATCTCACCACGCTCGACGACGCCACACGAACCGACATCGCGCAGTGGGTGGCGCTCGCGAAGCGCCTGCGCCCGCTCATCGCATCGGGCCGGGTCGTCCACGTCGACGGCACCGAACCGGGGATCGATGTGCGGGGCATGGTCGCCGAGGATGCGGCATCCGCCGTCTTCACGATCGTCCAGGCCGCGACGAGCGCCGCCTACCCGCCGGGACGGATCCGCATGCCCGGGCTCGACCCCGCGCGCAGCTACCGCCTCCGCGTGCTGATGCGCGACGGCGCCGACGCGGGGCAGTCGCCGCTCGCCTGGGCGGACGCGGCGCCCCTGCTGACAGGCCGCGAGCTGGCCGAGGCGGGTGTCCGCGCACCCGTGCAGCGCCCGCAGCAGGCCATGGTCGTCGAACTCACCGCCGAGAACTGAACACACTTCTTCCCACCCCACGCGCAAGGAGGCGCACGATGAGAACCACTCACCGACGATGGATCCGGCCGCTCGCGGTCGCCGCCATCGCCGCAACGGCCGCCGCCGTCGGCGGCTGCGCACAACAGCCGGCCGACGGCGTCACGACCCTGAACTTCTTCCAGTTCAAGGGCGAGGCGCTCGAGGACTTCAACGAGATCATCGCGGACTTCGAGGCGGAGAACCCCGACATCCGCGTCGTGCAGAACCAGGTGGCGGACGCGGACACCGCGATCCGGACGCTCCTGGTGAAGGATCGCGTCCCCGATGTCATCACCCTCAACGCCAACGGCAACTTCGGCCGGCTCGCCCAAGCCGGGGTGTTCTACGACTTCTCGGAAGAACCGGTGCTCGACACCATCAACCCGGCTGTGCAGGAGATCCTCGCCGACCTGGGCACATATGGGGACGAGGTGAACGGCCTCGGGTACGTGAACAACGCCAACGGCATCATCTACAACCAGGACATCTTCGACCAGCAGGGCCTCGAGGTCCCCGAAACGTGGGACGAGCTCATCGCCGTCTGCGATGCGCTCATGGATGCCGGCATCCAGCCGTTCTACGGAACCCTGGCCGACTCGTGGACCGGCATCCCCTCGTGGAACGCCCTCGGCGCGTATCCCGCGCAGGACGGATTCTTCGACAAGATGCGCGAGCAGGGCGCGGACGTGGGCCCGGAATCCGAGGTGTCGTTCGAGAAGGACTTCACCGAGGCGATGGATCGGCAGTACCAGCTCTACTCGTACATGCAGGAGGGCTATCGCGGAAAGACGTACGACGACGGCAACGCGGCGTTCGCGCGTGGCGAGTCCGCGATGCTGCTGCAGGGCATCTGGGCCACCAATCCGATCAAGCAGGTGAACTCCGACATCCGGATGGGGATCTTCCCCTACCCCACGGACGAGCCCGGTGAGAGTTTGCTCGTCTCGGGCGTCGACGTGGTGTTCACCCTCGGCAAGGACAACCCGAAGCACGATGCGGCGATGCGATTCATCGACTACGTGTTCCAGCCCGAGGTGATCGAGCGTTTCGCGCAATCGCAGAACATGGTGCCCTCGGTCGAGGACGCCGAGCTCAGCGACGATCCCGCACTGCAGTCCGTGCGGCCCTTCTTCGAAGACCAGAGGATCACCGGCTTCATCGACCACCAGATCCCGCCGGCGGTCCCGCTGATCCCCACCGACCAGCAGTTCCTCTTCGACGGAGACACCGAGAAGGCGCTCCAGACCCTCGACAGCGAGTGGGCCAAAGTGGCCGCCCGCACGATCCCCGTGACGGGAGAATGACATGGCCACCCTCACCGAAGCCGTTCGATCCACTCCGGCCGGCAGCGCCCGCAAGCGCGCCACCCGCACGCGCACGGACTCGTCCCGCGCCTCCGCGACCTACTACTGGATGGTGTGGCCGGCGGTCATCGCATTCGCCGCCTTCCACACCCTGCCGGTCGTCGTGGGCATCTTCTTCAGCTTCACGAACTACGCCGGCTACGGCGCCTGGAACTTCGTGGGCCTGTCGAACTACCTCAACCTGTTCCGCGACGATCGCGTGCTGCAGGCATACGGGTTCTCGTTCCTGTTCGCGATCGTCGCGACAATCCTCACGAACGCGTACTCGCTGGCCATCGCGCTCGGACTCAACGCCAAGATCAAGGCGCGCAACTTCTGGCGCGGCGTGTACTTCGTGCCGTACATCCTGGCGATCCTGGTGATCGGCTACGTGTTCCAGTTCTTCTTCTCGAACTCGCTGCCGAAGATCCTGTCGGGCATCCCGCTCTTCCGAGACAACATCCTGACCAACGAGACGTGGGCCTGGACGGCCATCGTCGCGCTGGCGGTGTGGCAGGCCTGCGCGTTCGCGATCATCATCTACCTCTCTGGGCTGCAGACGATCCCCGCAGAGCTCTACGAGGCGTCGTCTCTCGACGGCGCGTCGCCGTGGCGGCAGTTCCGCTCGATCACGTTCCCGCTCATCGGCGCCTTCTTCACCATCAATGTGGTGCTGAGCCTGAAGGGCTTCCTGCAGGTCTTCGACCCGATCGTCGCGCTCACCAACGGCGGACCGGGAACGTCGACCGAATCGGTGACGCTGCTCATCTTCCGGGGCGGCTTCTCGGGCGGCGAGTTCGCCTACCAGACGGCCAACGCGGTGGTCTTCTTCATCGTGATCACGATCGTCTCGCTCTTCCAATTCCGGGTCCTTCAGCGCAGAGAGGCCGATTTCTGATGACCACCATGACCAACACCGCATCACAGCTGGAACAGGATGTGGACGCCGTCACGGCCAGCACCGGCCGCAAGCGGCGCGGTGCGCCCGACGACGACACCCGCAGGACCAACTGGTGGGCGACCGCCCTCATCGCGGTGTGCTCGCTCACCGTGCTGATCCCGCTGTACCTGGCTGTCGTCGTCGCCCTCAAGACACCGGATCAGCTGACGCAGGGCACCGGGTTCGAGCTTCCGAACCCGATCCGGTGGGAGAACTTCGCCGACGCCTGGGTGCGCACGAGCTTCCCGCAGGCACTGCTGAACACGGCGATCATCACCGTCGACTCGGTGGTGTTCACGCTGCTGACGAGCTCGATCGTGGCGTACGCCCTGGCCCGGAACATCCACCGGCCGTTCTTCAAGGGCGTGTTCTTCTACCTGCTCGCCGCGCTGTTCATCCCGTTCCCGATCATCATGCTGCCGCTGGTCAAGCAGACCTCGATCCTCGGGCTCGACAACCAGGCCGGCATGATCATCCTCTACACGATCTATGGGCTGTCGCTGAACATCTTCATCTACACGGCCTACATCCGCTCGATCCCGATCGAGCTCGAGGAGGCGGCGCGGGTCGACGGCGCCTCCACCTGGCGGATCTTCTGGTCGGTGATCTTCCCGCTCCTCATGCCGATGAACGCGACTGTCGGCATCATCACATGCGTCTGGGCGTGGAACGACTTCATCATGCCGCTCGTGGTGCTGACCGAGCCCTCCGCACGGACGCTCTCCCTCGCGCAGTACGTGTTCCAGGGGCAGTTCAACACGGACTACACCGTGGCGTTCGCGTCCTACCTCATGGCGATGGCACCGCTGCTGATCGTCTACATCTTCAGCCAGCGCTGGGTGATCTCCGGCGTCACGCGCGGCTCGATCAAGTGATCAGGGGAACGGTCCCCACGGCCTCTCCGAGTGGAGGGGCCGTGGGGACCGTGCTGTCACTGCGCGTCGGCGAAGAGCCGCAGCATGTCGCGCACGAGCTGGTGCGGGGCCGTCTCGCAGGGAGCGTGCCCCGTAGCGTAAGTCGCGACACGCGCGCCGATGCGCAGCGCATAGGCGTCGTGCTGCGCCTGCGGCCACAGGTCATGCTCCCCGACGGCGATGAGCTTCGGGATCTCGATCCCGGCGATGTCGTCCGCGAAATCGGGCGTGGCCATCATGAGGCCGACGACGTCGTCGATGCAGGCGCGGCCGGTGACACCGAGCCGCTCGCGCACGAACGCGATGCGCCCGGGGGGCGTGCGGTTGAGGTTGTAGCGGATGCCCCAGAGGATGAGCCCCGCCGCACGGTGCGGCGACATGTCGGAGATTGGGCCGATGTGCTTCACGCCGCGGAACACCTGGCCCGTCGCCGGCGGCGCCGCCATCAGCGTGAGGCTGCGGAAGAGGTCGGGGCGCGCGACCAGCGCGAGCTCGGTCACCAGGCCCGCGAAGCTGTAGCCGAGCACGTGCGCCGGTCCGCCGGCTTCGAGGATCGCGATCAGGTCGTCGACGAACAGCGGGTAGTCGTAGGACTCGCGGGGCGGATCGAGGTGCTGCGGCCCCGCGCCCACCGACTCGTAGTGTCCGGCGATGTCGTACGCCTCGACGCGGTAACCGGCGGCCGCGAGGAGCGGGAACAGTAGGACGAAGTCCTCCTTCGATCCCGCCACGCCCGGCACGAGCACCACGCGTGGCGCGGCGGGGTCGCCCAGACGGACCCTGGCGAGGCCGCCGCTCGGGGCACGGAACACATCGCGCTCGGTACCGTCGGGGAACACGTGCCAGTCGAGGTCGGGGAGGGCCTGGTCGCGCTCGAGCGCGTCGTCGATCGTCGTCATCGCGACTGTGAGACTACCGCTCGGGAAGACCGTCGAGCTCGTCCTGACGCGGCGCGTAGTCGATGTGGCCGCCGTCGGCATCGAACGCCTGCACCGGCCGCCGGCTCGACCAGGCCTCCCATCCCGGATCGCCCGTGACCACGAACGACACCCAGGCGCGGTGCATGGCGTCGGCGAGCGTCTGCGGACCGGCATGGCCGCCCAGAGCCGCGGCGTCGGGCGTGTCGATGCGATCGAACACGAAGCCGAGCTCCATTCCGTGCGCGGCGCCCAGACGGTCGACGGGGCTGCGCCACCGGAACTCGTAGACCCACGTCGGGGAGGCGGCTGCCGATTCGACCACCCGGCTGTGAGGCGCAGCCGGGTCGTCTGTCCGGCTGTCGGCGAACCTCGCGATCGGGCCGCGCAGGAGAAGGTCGGTCACCACCTCACCGAGCACCTCGCCCGGTGTCGCATCGGGCCGGCGGACACGGTGCGCCTTCACGATGCGCGAGGGCACCCGCGACGCGAGGCGGGCGAGGGCCAGGGTGCGATTCGTGATCCGGTCGAGCACTCCGCTGGGCACGAACCAGAGCCGGTACTCCTCGCTCGTGGAGCCGATCAGCACGGGGATGCCGCGGCCGGCGCCGGCGAGCAGGGCGTCGAGGGGATTGCGGGGCACGGCGTCGCCGCCGATGGCGAGCGCAACGCTGGGGCCGCGGCCGAGCGGCGAGCCGCCCGCGGCGATCGCCCGCTGCTGCGCCACCAGCTCTTCCGCTTTCACCGCGGCGAATCCGGCGCGCGTCGCGGAGACCTTCAACCTCTTCGCGATCTCGCGCGTCATGCGTCCGGCCTTCTTCGAAGACTGCGCGGAGAGCGGCCCTGACTGGAGGATCGCGCGGTCGAACAGCTCCCTGGCGTGTGGCAGGGCGAGCAGTGCGGTCAGGGTGTTGGCGCCGGCGGAGTGGCCCATCACGGTCACCGTCGCAGGGTCGCCGCCGAAGGCCGCGATCTCGCGCCGCACCCAGCGCAGCGCCGCCTGCTGGTCGAGCACGCCGAGGTTCTGCGGCACGTCGTCGAGCACCGCGAAGCCTTCCTGCCCGAGCCGGTACTGGATCGAGACGTACACGATGCCGTGCCGTGCGAACGTCTGCCCGTGATAGGCCGGCAGCGCTGCCGCACCGCGGGTGAGTGCGCCACCGTGCACGAAGACGAGCACCGGCAGCGCCGCATCTGCCGGGCGGTCGGCCGGCGTCCACACGTTCACCGTGAGGATGTCGTCGCCGGCGATCTCGACGGTCGGCAGGTACTTCTCGAGGCCGCCGCCATAGGGCGCCTGCGGAGCGGTGGGACCGAAGGCCGAGGCATCCCGCTCCCCCTCCCATGGCGGTGCCGCCTGTGGCTCGCGGAAGCGGAGACCGCCGGCGGGCGCGGCGGCGTACGGGATGCCGAGGAAGCGATCGAGCGCTCCCTCGCGGGTGCCGCGAACGAGACCGCCGCCGATCCGCACGACGGGACGCGCGTCCGGCGCGCCGGCCGCGACTTCTGTCGTCGCGGTGCTCGTGCGCGCAGGGGCGTCCTGCACCGGCTGGGCGCCGCGGGCAGAGGGCATGGGCACCGTCATCGTGGTCTCCTCCTGGCACACGTCGGCGGCGCTGCCGTACTCAGACTCAGCCCGCGTGGGACTCGGTGTCAAGCGGAGGCGAAGCGGATCATCCCCGGATAGTCTGGTCTGCGCCCCGGCGAGAGGTGACGATGACCGGCAGCAGCGCTCCCCCCGCGGCGACCACCCCGACGGGGTCGATCGCCCGCCCCCGACGGCGCACACCCTTCTGGGACAACGCCCGCTTCGCCTGCATCGTCCTGGTCGTGCTCGGTCACGCCGTGCAGCGGCTGACGTACGACTCCGACATCGCGCTGAGCCTCTACCTCGTCGTGTACGCGTTCCACATGCCGGCGTTCGCCGTGATCTCGGGCTACTTCTCCAAGTCGGATGCCCCCACGAAGACCCAGATGGCGCGTGTCATCACCGACATCCTGGTGCCGTACGTCGTGTTCGAGGGACTGTGGACCCTGACGAAGTGGCTCGTCGAAGGGCAGGCCAACCCCAACCTCACCCAGCCTTCGTGGACGCTCTGGTTCCTGCTGGCGCTGGGCATCTTCCGCGTCGTGCTCCCCTACCTCGCGCTGCTGCGCTGGCCACTGCTGTGGACGGTGGTGATCTCGATCGGCGCGGGCTACCTGCCCAACATCGACTCGACGTTCTCGCTGTCGCGCACCCTGGGCCTGCTGCCCTTCTTCACCCTCGGCTGGTGGCTGCGCGAGCACGACGTCGTCGCACGGCTGCGGCTGCTGGACCGCCGCCCGTGGTGGGTGTTCGCCGGAGGCATCGGCCTGTTCGCCATCGCCGCCTGGGCGGCGTGGTTCTTCGTCGACGACTGGCGAGCCATGAACCTGCGGGAATGGCTCTTCTACGACGAGAACTACTCGTCCATCGGCGGCACCCAGTGGTGGGCCGGCGGCGTGCGCCTCGCCCTCATGATGGTGGCGGTGCTGCTGTCGACGGCGTTCTTCGCGCTGCTTCCGCGCGACACCCACTGGTGGACGCACTTCGGCCAGTACACGATGTACGTCTACCTGCTGCATTCGTTCGTGCTGTACCCGTTCCGCGAGAACGGCCTGCTGCGCAACGCCGAGCCCACCTGGCTCTGGCTGCCGCTGGTCATCGTCGGCTCGGTGCTCATCGCACTGGGGCTGGCGACGCGCCCGGTGCGCCGCGTCTTCCGCCCGCTCGTCGAGCCGCGCCCGGCGTGGCTGTTCGCCGACCGCACGCTGGCGCGACGCGAGGGTCGTCGCAGCGATCCCACCGGTTCGCGCCGGCCGCGCGAGCAACCACGGGCGCCCCGACCCGATCCCCGCCAGAACGGCTGACCGGCGTGGCGCAGCGTCACTTCCGTGACGGCGCCTTCGCGATCAGCCTGCGGCGCGCGCGTAGCGCTCCGCGAGGCGCTGCAGGTGCGGCACGAGCTCGGGCGGAGAGTCGACGGTGAAGTCCATGCCCAACATGCCGATGTAGGCGGCGATGGTCTCGAGGCTGTCGGCGCCCGTCACCAGCACGGACGTCGTCCGCCCTACCGCCTCGACGACGCCCACGGTCGGGTTGATGCGCGCGATCACCTGTTCCGCAGGCGCGGCGATCCGCAGACGCGCATGGACGTTCCACCCGGCGGCCGCGATCGAGCGCAGCGCGAAGGCGGTGAAGTCTCCCCCGGGCACCGGCACGGGGTCGAAGCGACGCCGCGTCGGCATACGCGGCTCGATCCAGTCCAACCGGAACGTCTCCCACTCCTGGGTGTCGGGATCGCGCGCGACGAGGTACCAGCGGCGCTGCCAGCTGAGCAGCCGGTACGGCTCGACGCGTCGAGCCGTACCGCGGTCGTCGAAGCGCAGCCACTCCCCCGCGTGCACCGCCTGCGCGACCGCGCTCAGCACGCGGGGATCGACCTCGGGGTCGGGTGCGTCGGTGCCGACGTCCTCTGGGCCGCTGTCGATGGTCGCCGCCACCGCATCCACGGTGGGCCGAAGGCGCTCGGGCAGCACCTGCAGCAGCTTCGCGAGCGCGCGGGCGCCCGCCTCGTCGACGCCGGCCACGCCGCGGGCCACGCGCAGCCCGATCGCCACGGCGACCGCCTCCTCGTCGTCCAGCAGCAGCGGTGGAAGCTTGCCGCCCGCCGCCAGCCGGTACGACCCGGCGCGGCCGCGTTCGGCCTCGACGGGGTAGCCCAGCGAGCGCAGGCGCTCGATGTCGGTGCGGATGGTCCGCACCGAGACGTCGAGTCGCGTGGCCAGCTCGGGCCCCGGCCATCGCGGGCGGCTCTGCAGCAGCGCGAGGAGTGCGAGCATCCGCGCGGATGTGTCGGCCATCTCGCTCGTTTCGTCGATCTCGGATATCAGGAAGAGAACCTGCCTGTTTCGACCGTAGCGTCGTAGACATGAACACCGCAACCGCCGCCACCACCGCCATCCGCCCCTTCCGCATCGACATTCCGCAGGCCGACCTCGACGACCTCACCGACCGCCTGGCGCGCACCCGGCTCCCCCAGCCGGCGCCCTCCGATGACTGGGAGTCGGGAACACCCCACCAGTACCTCGCGGATGCCGTCGCACGCTGGCGCGACGACTTCGATTGGCGCGATGCCGAGGCGCGCATGAACGAGTTCCCCCATTTCCTCACCGAGATCGACGGGCAGCCGATCCACTTCGTGCACGTGCGCTCGCCGCACGAAGGCGCCACGCCGCTGATCCTCGCGCACACGTACCCGGGCTCGTTCGTCGATTTCCTCGACATGATCGGCCCGCTCGTCGACCCTGTCGCACACGGCGGCCGCGCCGAGGACGCCTTCGACGTCGTCGTGCCCGATGCGCCCGGGTTCGGCTTCAGCCAGCCGGTCACGCAGCCGGGCTGGACCACCGCGCGTGTCGCCGCCGCCTACGACACGCTGATGCGCCGTCTGGGCTACGACTCGTACGGCATCCACGGCAGCGACAACGGTGCGATGGTCGCGCGCGAGCTGGGTCTGCTCGATCCCGCGGGGTTCCTCGGCCTGCACGTGCTGCAGCTGTTCTCGTTCCCGTCGGGCGACCCGGCCGAGTTCGAGAAGCTGGAGCCCCAGGACTACGCCGGGCTCGAGCACATGCAGTGGTTCCAGTCCGTGGGCGCCTACAACACGATGAACGCCGCCCGGCCGCAGACGATCGCCGCGGCGCTGTCGGACTCGCCGGTGGGTCACCTCGCCTACGCAGAGCTGTTCAACTCCTTCGGCAACGGCACGAGCCTCGTCCCCCTCGACGCCATCCTCACCGAGGTGAGCGTCGCGTGGTTCGCCAACGCGTCCGCCGGCATGAGCCGGGCTTACCGCGACAACGCGCTGGCGGATGCCGAGCCCCGCGTGAGCAGCGCCCGGACGGGCGTCGCGGTGTTCAAGGACGACTTCCAGACAATCAAGGTGTTCGCCGAGCGCGACAACACGAACATCGTCCACTGGAGCCGCTTCGAGACGGGCGGCCACTACGCCGCGCTCGAGGTGCCGGAGCTGGTGGTCACCGACATCCGCACGTTCTTCGCCCGCGCCTGACGCCCCCTTCCTCCCCGCCCCCTATGTTCACTTGCACTGGATGTACGCGACGCCGGCGTGTCGCGTACGTCCTGCGCAAGTGAACGTCGGGGGCGGAAACGGTACGCAACAAACCGAGCGGATGCCGCGGCATCCGCCTAGCCTCGCCTCATGACCGAGCTCAATCTGCCGATCCTGGACCTCTCCCGGCTCGACGCGGGTGCCGAGGCGGCCGCGCAGTTCCGCGACGAACTGCGCGCGGCGACCCACGACGTCGGGTTCTTCTACCTCACCGGCACCGGCGTCTCGCCCGCGCTGGAAGCACGTCTGCACCGCGCCGCGCGCGAGTTCTTCGCCCTCCCCGAAGCCGACAAGCTCGCGATCGAGAACGTCAACAGCCCGCACTTCCGCGGGTACACGCGCATCGGCGGCGAGCGCACGCAGGGCAAGGTCGACTGGCGCGAGCAGATCGACATCGGCCCCGAGCGCGTGGCCGTGACGGAGCCCGATGCCCCGGACTTCGCGCGCCTCATCGGGCCCAACCTCTGGCCCGAAGCGCAGCCCGAGCTGCGAGACGTCGTCACGGAGTGGCACGACCACCTGTCGGGCGTCGCGCGCAAGCTGCTGCGCGCCTGGGCGCTGTCGCTCGGGGCGGCGGAGAACTACTTCGACGAGCACTTCGGCGAGCCGTCCACGCTCATCAAGATCGTCCGCTACCCCGGCAAGGAGGACCCGACCCCCCAGCAGGGAGTCGGCGCCCACAAAGACTCCGGGGTGCTCACGCTGCTGTGGGTCGAGCCCGGCAAGGGCGGCCTCCAGGTGGAGCGTGATGGACGGTGGGTGGACGCGCCCCCGGTACCGGGCGCGTTCGTCGTCAACATCGGCGAGCTGCTCGAGTACGCCACGCAGGGCTACCTGATCGCGACCAAGCACCGGGTCATCTCGCCGAAGTACCCCGACGACCGCATCTCGGTCCCGTTCTTCTTCAACCCCGCGCTGGACAAGCGCCTCCCGCTGATCGAGCTGCCCGACGAGCTCGCCGCGCAGGCGCGCGGTGTCACGCAGGACCCGTCGAATCCGATCCACGCGCTCTACGGCGAGAACGCGCTCAAGTCGCGCCTGCGCGCCCACCCCGACGTCGCCGGGATCTACCATGCGGACCTCGTGGCGGCGCGTGCGGCGGCTTCCGAGCCGAGCGCCCGGGAAGCGGTGGCATCGGGCTCCTCCGCCTGACGTTCTTGCAGGTCTCCCCGCGCCGTGCAAGGGGGTCCTCGACGGCGGGACGCGCGCCTAGCGTGGCGGTATGAGCGACGTGACGATCTTCGCCCCCTCCCCGACGCTCACCGTCACCGTCGAGGAGCACGACGACGAGCCGGACATCCATGTCCACGCGGGCGGCCAGGGCGTCTGGCAGGCGCGCATGCTGCTGCGGCTGGGTGTCTCGGTGACGATGTGCTGCAGTCTGACCGGCGAGATCGGACGGATGCTGCGGCATCTGCTGGAAGACGAGGGCCTCACCGTCGCAGGCGTCGAGCGGCCCGGGAAGGGCTCCGCCTACGTGCACGATCGCCGCGGCGGCGAGCGTCGCATCATCGCCGAGACGGGCGGCGACCCCCTCGCCCGGCACGATCTCGACGAGCTCTACGGCGTGACCCTCCGCGAGGGACTCGCGTCGGGCCTGGCGATCCTCAGCGGACCGGCCGGCGACGAGACGCTCCCTGCCGACACCTACCGCCGGCTGGCCGCCGATCTCCATGCCGGGGGCGCCACGGTCGTCGTCGATCTCGCCGGCCCACGGCTCGACGCGGTCGTCGAGGGCGGCGTCGACGTGCTCAAGGTCAGCGACGAGGAGTTGGCGAGCGACGGCCGCATCGACGACGACTCCGCAGCGGGGATCATGGCCGCGATGCGGCGCCTTCGGAAGGAGGGGGCGCGTGCCGTGATCGTCTCGCGCTCGCCCGAACCCATGCTCCTGCTCGATCCGGACGGATTCCTCGAGATCACGGCCCCGCGCCTGGAGGTCGCCGACACGCGCGGCGCCGGGGATTCGCTCACCGCAGGCGTGGCGGCCGGCATCGCGCGCGGCGAGAGCGTGCGCGATGCGATCGTGACCGGCGCCGCCGCGGCCGCGCTGAACGTCACGCGACACGGGCTGGGAACCGGCGATCCCGACGCGATCGCGGCGCTGCGATCGGCGGTGACGGTACGGCAGCTGCTCGATGAGGCCGAGGCGGGGATGGATCAGCCGGTGACAGGCCACGTCAGTCCGGACGGGCTCGCGGCCCTCGCAGAGCCGGCGGAGCATCCGCCGGACGGGGCGCCGTCGGGCGGTTCGCCGCGAGCCGGGCACCCCGAGACGGCGGAATCGGGGAACCCGCGATGACCCGCACGCTCATCACCAATGACGACGGCATCGACGCCCCGGGCCTCCACTCCCTCGCCCGTGCCGCCCGTGACGCCGGTCTCGAGGTGACCATCGCGGCGCCCGTCCGGCAGTCCAGCGGTTCCAGCGCGTCGATCGTGGCCGCCGAGGAGGATGGCCGTATCGCGATCGAGCGCCGCGAGCTTCCCGGGCTCGACGGCATCGCCGCCTTCGCGGTGCGCGGCGGCCCGGGTCTCATCGCCCTGATCGCGGCGCACGGCGCCTTCGGCGACCCGGCCGAGCTCGTGCTGTCGGGAGTCAATCACGGCGCGAACGTCGGCCGCGCCATCCTGCACTCCGGAACCGTGGGCGCTGCGTTGACCGGCGGTCTCAACGGGGCATGGGCGGCCGCGGTGTCACTGGACGTCGGCATGAATCCGGAGCAGTTCCATTGGGATGCCGCCTCCGCCGCCGCGATCGGCGTCCTGCCGTTCCTGCTCGAGCGGCCACGCGGGACCGTCGTCAACGTCAACGTCCCGAACGCGCCGGACAACCGCGGGGCGGTCGAGGCCGCCCTCGCCCCCTTCGGCATCGTGCAGACGACGCTGAGCGAACGGGACGCCGGCCACATCCGCCTGGCGGTCGAGGACCTGCCGAACACCCCGCAGCCCGGCAGCGACGCCGCACTCCTGGCGGAGGGATGGGTCACGCTCACCGGCCTCGATACGGTGTCGCAGCTGCCACTCGGCTTCGAGGCGTCACGCGCATCCGCCCGCCCGTCGCGGTCGGCAGCCTCGCAGCGCGAGGCGTGAGGCGAGCCCCGCGGGCTCAGCGATCAGCGGAAAAGATGAAGGCCTCCCCACACCGTGGGGAGGCCTTCCAAGAATGTTTCGCGCGATAGAACGCTGGTGCGCGATGCCTTAGCGGCGGAGTCCGAGGCGCTCGATCAGCGACCGGTAGCGGTTGATGTCGATGTCCTGGAGGTAGCCGAGCAGACGACGGCGCTGACCGACCATCAGGAACAGACCACGACGCGAGTGGTGGTCGTGCTTGTGCTCCTTCAGGTGCTCTGTAAGGTCCTTGATGCGCTGCGTCAGCATCGCGACCTGCACCTCGGGGGATCCGGTGTCACCGGGGTGCGTCGCGTACTCTTCGATGATCGCCTTCTTGGCGTCTGATTCGAGTGGCATAGATGGGATCCCCTTTCTCGTCGTTGCGCGGCGCCCGACGCCTGATGCGCGAGCTCTCTTTATCCGCGGCCGATCTAACGGCAACCTGAAGAGTCTACCAGCAGACGGATGCCGCGGCGAACGCGCTCACGCTGAGCCCGGGTACGCCCGAATCGGGTCGACGCTCGCCGGCATCCGGGCGTACGACGCCGAGAATCCCGTCCCCTGACCGTCGCCGCAACGTAGCCGAACCGCCGCAGACCGGCGGATTTCGGACGTCGCAGCCGATCGCGCGCCCCGGCGTCGCAGGGCGACCGTAGGGTGGCCACGTGGCATCGACGACCGACACGGCTCCTGTGACACGCGCAGAGCGACTGCCCTCCGCGCGCTGGATCACGGTGCAGTTCGTGCTCGCCGGAATCGTATGGGGCTCGAGCTTCCTCTTCATGAAGGTCTCGCTGACCGGCATCTCCCCGGCGCAGGTCGCCTGGACCCGCATCCTGCTGGGCGCCCTCACGCTCGGCGCGCTCGTCCTCCTGCGCCGCGAGCAGCTCTCGCGCAGCCTCCGCGTCTGGGGCCACCTGACGGTGCTCGGGCTGACCTTCTGCGTCATCCCGTTCCTGCTGTTCTCGTGGGCGCAGCAGCACGTGAGCTCGGGCGTCGCGAGCATCTTCAACGCGACGACTCCCATCATGACCGCGATCATGGCCTGGCTGGTGTTCCGCGTGGAGCGCCTCAAGGCGGTGCAGGTCGTCGGCATCGGCGTTGGCATCCTGGGCGTGATCGTGATCATCGCGCCGTGGCAAGGCGTCGCGCTGGGCGGCAGCCTCGTCGCCGAGCTGGCGATCCTCGGGGCGACCGCGAGCTACGGCTTCAGCTTCGCGTACATGCGGCGCTTCGTCTCGAACACGGGGATGTCGGCACTGGCGTTCACTTTCGGCTACATCGCCATGGCAGGCGCGGTGATGGTCGTGCTCACGCCGTTCCTCGTCCTGACCCCAGTACGCCTCGACGTGCCCATCGTCCTGAGCCTCGTCCTGCTCGGCTGCCTCGGCACCGGGATCGCGTACGTCTGGAACCAGAACACCGTCCGAACGTGGGGTCCCACGCGCGCCTCCACCGTCACCTACATCACGCCGGTGGTCGGAGTCATCCTCGGCGTCGTCATCCTGGGCGAGACGATCTCGTGGAACGAGCCCCTCGGGGCACTCGTCGTCTTCCTCGGCATCCTGCTCGCGCAGGACCGGCTGCGCCGGCGACCGCGCTCCTGACACGCGCCCGATCGACTCGCTTCAGGCCGCGGCCCGGCGGACGCGTCCCGGCGTTTCACCGTTCACGCGCGCGAAGGCGCGACTGAACGCGGCCTCGGATCCGTAGCCGTGCGCGGCGGCGACCGCGGCGACGCTGAGTCCTTCGGCGAGCATCGCGCGCGCGGCGCGCATCCGCGCCGCCGACACATAGGTCATCGGCGGTGTACTGACCACCGCGGTGAACCGCCCCGCGAAGACCGAGCGCGACATCGTCGCGCGGCGCGCGAGCGCGTCGAGAGTCCACGGGTGTCCCGGATCGCGGTGGACCGCGGCGAGTGCGGCGCCCAGCTGCGGATCGCGCAGCGCAGCGAGCCACCCGCTCGAGTCCGACTCCTGGTCGGCCAGCCACGCCCGGACGGTCTCGACGACGAGCACGTCCGCCAGCCGGCGTGGCGACGGCATCTCCCCCGGGCTTCGGCTCCCGCAGCTCGCGCGCGAGCAGCGGCAGGAGTGCCGCCATCACCGGATGCCTGGCCGAGTCGACGATGACGACCGACGGCAGCACCGCGAGCATGTCATCGACCGCGGGCGAGTCGAACGCGACCACACCGCACAGCATCGCCAGGGGCGGATCGGCGGCCTCCGGCCCGATCCTCAGCATCGAGAAGGCGTCGCCGAGCATCGTCTGCGGCAGGAGGTCGGCGCGTCCGACGACCTGCGCACCGGGACTCGTCGAGATGCGGTGCCCGATCCCCCGTGGCACGAGCGCGAGCATCCCGGCATCAAGCGGGACAGCGTCGGCACCCTCGACCTCGAGGTGCGCCGTCCCGTGCGCGACGATGTGGAAGCTGAGCGTGCCTGGACACTGCGGCATCTCCACGGAACCCTCCGCGGACGCTTCCGTCCACGAATAGAACGCGCCGCGCATGCGGACGCGGTAGAGCGCGGCGGTCAGGGCGTCCTCCGTGTCCCACGGCATGGTGACGGGGATCGGAGCTCGACTGGACCATCGTCCAGCCGGTGTACCTGACCGACGATGAGCCCGCCGCAACAGAGTCGCCCGCCGCGGCGTCGCACGTGTCCATGCCGAGCTCGTCGAGAGCACCGACCGGGTACGCGAGACGGTGTCGGTCTCGGGCTGATCCGCGCACATGCAGAACAGCGGATGCCTCGGATCGAGGCATCCGCTCTTCTGCGACGCTGCGGTCAGTCCTGCTGGAGGGCGCCCTGCAGCTCGAGCGTGATGGTGACGTCCTTGCCGACGAGCACGCCGCCGGTCTCGAGTGCGGCGTTCCAGGTGAGCCCGAAGTCCTCGCGGTTCACGACGGTCTTCGCGGTGGCGCCGGCCTTGTAATTGCCCCACGGGTCGGTGCCGAAGCCGCCGAACTCGAACTCGAAGGTCACCGGCTTGGTGACGCCGCGGATGGTGAGGTCGCCGTCGACCAGGAAGTCGCCGTCGGCGATGCGGGCGCCGGTCGAGCGGAACTCCATGGTCGGGTGGTTCTCGGCGTCGAAGAAGTCACCGGAGCGGAGGTGGTTGTCGCGCCCCTCGTCCTTGGTGTCGACCGAGGTCACGTCGACGCTCGCCTCGACCTGCGCGTCGAGCGGGTTCTCGGGGGCGACGAGCGTCGCGCTCTTCATGCCGAACGTGCCGCGCACCTTCGAGATCATCATGTGGCGCACGCTGAAGGTGACCTCGCTGTGCGCGGGGTCGAGCACCCAGGTGCCTGCCTTGTAGCCGGGAACGTCGATCGTGGTGGTGTCGGTCATGGCCGTCCTTCGTGTGGGGTGGATCACCGCAGCTGCGGCGATGGGCTCGATGGACGTCAACGCGGTCGATGGGTATATCTATTCCGGTGAATGAAAGATTTCTCATGCCGGACACGACGAAGGGGCGGATGCCGCAGCATCCGCCCCTCCGAACGACGAGGTTCCGTCCGTCTTCGACAGGCTCAGCCGACCTTGATGAGGTCGATGATGAAGATCAGCGTCTTGCCGCCGAGGAAGTGGCCTCCGGCGGGTCCGTACGCGAGGTGCGGCGGGATGACGAGCTCGCGGCGCCCGCCTTCCTTCATGCCGGGAATGCCGTCCTGCCAGCCCTGGATCAGGCCGCGCAGCGGGAACTGGATGCTCTCGCCGCGGTTCCACGACGAGTCGAACTCCTCGCCGGTCTCGTACTCGACGCCCACGTAGTGGACGGTCACGGTGTCGCCGGGCTTCGCCTCGGCGCCCTCGCCCACGACGATGTCGCGGACGACCAGGTCGGCAGGCGCCGGTCCGGCGGGTGCGTCGATCTCGGGCTTGGTGCGGTCGTCAGTCATGACACCATCCAACCATCCCGTGATCGCGGATGCCGGATCAGTTCGCCGTCAGGGGAACCGCCGACCGTTCTCTTGACACTCGCGCGGCCCCCCGGCATCCTGGTCGCAGACCAACTCAGCGCTCGGTAGACACGCAGGCATCGCCGCGGCACCGAGCGCTGAGTCTTGATATGACTCGCATCGCGCGGATGTCCGCCCCTACGGCGCGAACATCGCCGCGCGCGTCGCGGCCGTCTTCTCCAGCAGGGCCCGTTCCTCGGTGACCGCATGCGGGTCGCGGCCGGTGATGGCGCGCTGGCGGGTGGCGGCGAGCGCGGTGGCATCGGCGATGAAGGTCCTCATGAGCGCCGTGCGGTCGCCGCGCAGTGTGCGCGCCCAGCCCAGCGCCGCCTTGCGGCCGGCCGAGGTCGCGAGCATGTCGACCTCCTGCGGCGTGAACCACCCGGCGGCCGCGTAGTCGCCGAGCCGGCGCCTCGTGAGCCGGGATTCCTCGCGCCGCAGCGCGATGATGCCGAGGATGAAGCCGATGAAGAGGGGCACCTGCAGCGTGAGGTAGAGCACGAAGAAATCGCCGAACATCGCGGAGCCGTTCCAGAAGGCGTGCAGCGCGATGGCGCCGGCAAGCCCGACCAGCCAGGGACCGACGGCCTGCCCGGTCGAGAGGCCGCGGCGTGCGGCGAGGCCGAGCGCGAAGCCGGTGACGCTGGTGAACATCACGTGCGCGAACGGCGACAGGATGCCGCGGAGGAAGAACGTCATCGAGGTCTCGGCAGCGCCCCCCTGGATGAAGCTCACCGCGAAGTACTGGATGTTCTCGGTGAACGCGAAGCCGGCCCCGATGAGCGCGCCGTAGACGATGCCGTCGACCGGGCCGTCGAAGGCGCGTCGCGCGGTCGCGAAGATGAGGAAGACCCCGAGGCCCTTCGCGAACTCCTCGACGACCGGGGCCTGCACTACGGTCTGGAGCACCTCGCGGGCGCCGGTGGCGGGGCCGAACGCCATCGACAGCAGCAGGTCGATGCCCAGTGCGATGCCGACGGCGGCGATGCCGCCCCAGCCCACCGCCAGCATCAGCAGCGAGCGCGGCTCGGGCTCCCATCGGTCGACGATGCGCACGGCGAACAGCACGCCGATCAGCGGCACCACTGCCAGCAGCATCCCGATCAGCGAGGCGCCCGGTCCGAGCGCGTTGAGGAAGTAGCCGATGAGGGCGATCAGGATGAGGACGAGGATGCCGACGATCCAGATCGACGCCGTGCGCCCGCGGCGCGGCGCCACCGCGGTGGGGATCTGCACCGGGGCCGGCGAGGTCGCCGGCGGCGCGATCGTCGCGGGAGTCGCGTTGCGCGGCTGCGCGAGGGCGGAGGCGAACTCGGGCGGAGTGAGCGAGGGCCGCGGCCGGGCGGCACCGGGGTCGTGCGTCATGCGCTCAGCCTATGGCCGCACAACGCTCCACCGCCGCGCGAGTGCAGGTCGCCCGTCGGCGCGGGCGTCCGGCTAGGTTGGAGGAATGCGCTTCGCCCATGTCGTGCCGCCGCGGTCGGCCGAACCGAAGCTTGCACTCATCGAGGGCGACGAGGCGATCCTCGTGGAGGCACTGTTCGACGGAGCTCCGCGCGTCCTCGAAGAGCTGATCGCCGGCGGCGACGCGCTGCTGGCACGCGTGCGGGATGCCGCGGGCCGGGGCACGCGGCATCCGCTCGACACGATGGGCTTCGCGTCGGCGCTCCTGACACCGCCCGTGATCCTCGCGATCGGCCTGAACTACGCCGCGCACTCCAGCGAGCTGGGACTGATGACGGACTCCACCCCGACCGTGTTCGTCCTCTGGCCGAACTCACTG
Organism: Microbacterium sp. LWS13-1.2; assembly: GCF_040144835.1. Classification (NCBI taxonomy): domain Bacteria; kingdom Bacillati; phylum Actinomycetota; class Actinomycetes; order Micrococcales; family Microbacteriaceae; genus Microbacterium; species Microbacterium sp. LWS13-1.2. Next base: position 4,285,656 of record NZ_CP151632.1, on the reverse strand, counting down.
GCGGGGCACGACGGCACGACGATCTGGCCGCGTTCGCTGAGCGAGTCCGTCGACTACGAAGCGGAGCTCGGGGTCATCATCGGCACCCCGGCGAAGGACGTCTCCCCCGACGACGCACTCGACCACGTGTGGGGCTACACCGTGGTCAACGACATCACGGCGCGCGACATCCAGTACTCCGAGGCCCAGTGGTCGCGCTGCAAGTCGTTCGACGGCTTCACGCCCACCGGCCCGTTCGTGGTCACGGCCGACGAGATCCCCGATCCGCAGGACCTCCACATCTGGACCGTGCTGGACGGCACGACCCTGCAGGATGCGACGACCGGCCAGATGGTGCGGCCCGTCGCGACGCTCATCTCGCACCTGTCGAAATCGGCGACCCTGCTGCCCGGAACGCTCATCTCGACCGGCAGCCCCGGAGGCGCCGGCTACTCGCGCGATCCGCAGGTGTTCCTGCGCGACCGTTCGACGGTCACCGTCGGGATCGACGGCATCGGCGCACTGACGACCCACTGCCGCATCCACGGCTGATCGCACGACGAAGCCCCCGCTCCGATCGGGAGCGGGGGCATCGCGTGCAGCTGATTCAGCGGGTCACGGGCAGGTGATCGTGCCGCCGGTGTTGAGCTCGTACTCTCCGGGAGCCATCCCTTCGCACAGCTCCTGCAGGGCCGCGCCGGCACCGTTGACCAGCACGATGACGATGATGATCGTCGCGATGATGCTGAGGACCAGGAAGATCCAGCCCAGGATGATCGCCACCTTCGCGGGGGTGTTCTTCACCCCCGCCTTCTTGCTCTGCGAGCGCGCGACGTAGCCGAGGATCAGGCCGACCAGCGACGCGAAGAACACGACGACGAGGGCGACGATGCCGAGGGTCTTGCCGGGCACCGGAGCGTCCGCGGGCGCGCCGTAGGCGGCCGGCGGGGCCGCCGCGTACGCAGGCGGGGCTGCGGCGTAGTCGGGCTGGGCGGGGCCGGCCGGCGCGGCGGCATACTCCGGCGCGGCAGGCGCGGCGGCATACTCGGGAGCGGCGGGCGCGGCCTCCGGCTCGGCGGGGGCCGCGTACTCCGGCGCGGCGGGAGCGGGCGCCTCTGCGGGCGCGGCAGGCGCATCGGCGGGGGGCTGAGGCGCAGTCGGCTCCGACGCGGGCTGCTGAGGCGGCTCGGGTGCGGCCGGGTTCTGCGGATCGGTCATTTCTCGCCTTTCGTTCGAGTCTCCTGACGTTATCGATCCGGAGCCGCCTGCGGCAACAAATCAGCGAGAGTCGGCGGCCTGCTCCACGACCACGTTCTCCGGTGCCTGCTGGATCGGGATCGCGGCGGTCACCGTCTCGAGCCCGGAGAGTCGGGCGGGCGACAGCTGCTTGGCGACCTGCTCGCGTGACATGAGACCCGCCTCGACGACGAGGTCGGCGACGCTGTGGCCGGTGAGCAGCGCCGTCTTGGCCAGTGCCGCCGCGGCCGCGTAGCCGATGAACGGCGTGAGCGCCGTGATCACGCCGACGGACGAGCCCACCATGGCGCCGAGACGCTCGCGGTTCGCAGTGATGCCCTCGACGCAGTTGACGCGCAGCGTGAGGATGGCCTGGCGTAGCCAGGTGATCGACTGGAAGATCGAGTGCGCGATCACCGGCTCGAACGCGTTCAGCTGCAGCTGGCCGCCCTCGACGGCCATCGTGACGGTCAGATCGGCGCCGGCGATGGCGAACGCCACCTGATTGACGACCTCGGGGATGACCGGGTTGACCTTGCCGGGCATGATGCTCGAGCCTGCCTGGCGAGCCGGGAGGTTGATCTCGCCGAACCCGGCCTGCGGGCCGGACGAGAGCAGCCGGAGGTCGTTGCAGATCTTCGACAGCTTGATCGCGTTGCGCTTCAGCGACGCCGAGAACGACATGAACGAACCGGTGTCGCTCGTCGCCTCGACGAGGTCGTTCGCGGTCGCGAGGTCGAGGCCGGAGATCTCTCGCAGGTGCCGCAGCACCACTGGAGCGTAGGACGGGTCGGTGGTGATGCCCGTTCCGATGGCCGTCGCGCCCATGTTGATCTCGTAGAGCAGGTACGCGTTCTCGGTGAGGCGCTGGTGGTCGTAGCCCAGCGTGGTCGCGAAGCCGTGGAACTCCTGGCCGAGGGTCATCGGCACAGCATCCTGCAGCTGCGTCCGGCCGACCTTCAGGACGTCGTGGAACTCCACCGCCTTGGACAGGAACGCCCGGCGCAGCAGGTCGAGCTCTTCGAGCAGGGTCTTGAGGTCGAGACCGAGCCCCACCTTGACCGCGGTCGGGTAGACGTCGTTCGTCGACTGGCTCCGGTTGGTGTCGTCGATCGGCGACAGGAACGCATAGTCGGCCTTCGGTCGCCCCGCGAGCTCGAGGGCGATGTTGGTGATGACCTCGTTCGCGTTCATGTTCGTCGAGGTGCCTGCGCCGCCCTGAATCACGCCGACGACGAATTGGTCGTGGAACTGCCCGTCGATGACGAGCTGCGCGGCACGATCGATGAGATCGGCCTTGGCCGGATCGAGCACCCCGATCTCACGGTTCGCGCGGGCGGAGGCCTGCTTCACCATGGCGAGCGCGCGCACCAGGTCGGGATAGACCGAGATCGGCCTCTTCGAGATCGGGAAGTTCTCCAGCGCGCGGGCGGTGTGGATGCCCCAGTACGCGTCAGCGGGGATCTCCAGGGATCCCAGGGAGTCGGTCTCGATGCGGGTTCGCGTCATTGCGTCCAGTGACATGTGTGTGGTGTCCTCGTGGGTCGTTCACAGCGGTGTGCCGGGATGCTTCGAGACTACTCGCGACACCTTCGCGCCGGCCTATACGCGGCGTACAGCGAACCGGGTCGCCGCGTACACGGCGGCGGCCCGCCGGCGGAGTTCGCGCGCGCTCAGTGGGGCTTGCGTGAGAACGTCTCGAGCCGCTGCTCGGGCGTGAGCCGCGACATCCGCTCCACCCATTCCGCGGAGAAGACGTCGGCGGTGGGCGCCTCGACGACGGGGACGACGGCGTGGGTGATCGTGTCGTCGTATACGTGCACGAGGTGGAAGGATTGGCCGGCATCCATGCCGTTCACGTCGACCGCGGCCCGCGCCAGATTCATCGTGTAGCAGGTGGCGGCGGCGACGCTCACGGGGACGCCCGCGAACGTGCCGCTCGTCGAATAGTGCAGGTGCCCTGCGAGGATCGCGCGCACGTCGGTGCCCGCGATCACCTCGGCGAGGCGCCCCTGGTCTCGCAGCTCGAGGATGTCGAACAGGGGCACATGCGACGGCAGCGGCGGGTGGTGCAGCGCGAGGATCGTGCCGAGCGGGGCAGGGGTCTCGAGCACGGCGCGCAGCCACTCCAGCTGTGCGGTGTCGAGATCGCCGTGGTGCCAGCCGGGCACCGTCGAGTCCAGCCCGATGAGCCGCAGGCCGCCGAGATCCCACACTCCGGTGACGGGCTCCTGGGTCGGCTCGAGTCCGAGCAGGTCGCGGCGCAGCGCCGGCCGCTCGTCGTGGTTGCCTGCCACCCACACCACGGGAGCACCGAGGCGCTCGGCGACCGGCTCGACGGCTTCGCGCAGGGCCCGGTAGGCCGCCGGCTCTCCGAGATCCGTCAGGTCGCCCGTGAACACGATCGCATCGGGACGGATGCCGGTGGCCTCGACCGCGACCAGCGTCCGTGCCAGGTTCGCCGCGGTGTCGAAGCGCCCGCCGAGCGGCGGGTTGCCCGCCAGCAGGTGCGTGTCGCTGATGTGCAGCAGCGTGCGCCGGGCGGCCGGATGCTGACCGAACTGCACGGACGCGTCGGAACCCACGCGCCCGGCGGATTCGGGCGATGCACCGGCGGCGCCGGGAGCGGGCGTGGGGACCATGGGCCCCAGCCTAGGCGCTCGTGCCGACACCGCTCATGCAGCGGACGGCCGTTGCGCCTCAGTGGTTGAACAGGATGAGGAGCAGCCCGCCGAGGACGGCGGCGGCGCAGACGCCGAAGCAGAGATAGGCGGCCACGAGGGCCACACGCTTCTGACCATCGGTCAGCGGACTGCGCTTGGCGGCCTTCGCGGCAGCCTTCTCGGCGCGGCGCGCTTCCTTCTCGGTGATCACGGTGATGGCGTCGGTGAACTCGGCGGGCGCGACGACCGGCGCGCGGCCGGCGCGCACGAGGAGACGCAGGCCGAGCGCGTAGAAGCCGACGACGAGGACGGCCGAGGTGAAGGCCGCGATGAAGACCTGTACGAACGATTCCCAGTGGATGGTCATCGCGGGCCTCCGCTCTTCGGGCCGTTCGCGGATCGCTCGGCGGCCTTCGCCGCCTTCTTCGCCGCGGTATTGGCCGCGGTCTGCGCGGCTGCCACGCGCCGCGCCTCTTCACGGGCGATGGCACGCTGGCGGCGTGTGGGCGGCGGGTTGCGCTTGACCTTGACCGCGCGGCCGGAGTCGGCGACCTCGCTCATCGCGTTCGCCGCCGTCACCTCGTCGCGGCGCGAGCGCAGGAAGAGGAACAGGATGATCGCGACGGCGAGCACGGCGTCGATGATGACGCCCCAGACGGGCAGCCACACGACGATCAGAGCAGCCACGGCGCCGACCGCGCCCGCGGCAGGGAGGGTCAGGACCCAGCCCACCATGATGCGGCCCGCCGTGCGCCACCGCACCTGGGAACCCCGGCGCCCGAGGCCGGATCCGATGACCGAGCCCGACGCGACCTGGGTGGTCGACAGCGCGAAGCCGAGGGCGCTCGAGGCGAGGATCGTCGAGGCCGTCGACGCCTCGGCCGCGAAGCCCTGAGCCGGCTTGACCTCGGTCAGCCCCTTGCCGAGCGTGCGGATGATGCGCCAGCCGCCCATGTAGGTGCCGAGGGCGATCGTGATCGCGCAGGCGAACACCACCCAGGTCTGCGGTTCGGGGTTCGAGGCGGACTGCAGGCCGGCCGTGATGAGCAGGAGCGTGATGATGCCCATGGTCTTCTGCGCGTCGTTCGTGCCGTGCGCCAGAGCGACCAGGGACGACGTGAAGATCTGCCCGAAGCGGAAGCCGTCGCGCCCGTCGGGCTTGCTGTCGTAGCGCCGGGTGAGCGCGTAGGCGAGCTTCGTCGCGGTGAAGGCGATGAGCCCGGCGGTGACCGGGGCGATGAACGCCGGCAGGATCACCTTCGACATCACGACACCGAAGTCGACCGCCGTGACGCCGACGCCGACGATCGTGGCGCCGATGAGCCCGCCGAACAGCGCGTGTGAGGACGATGAGGGAAGCCCCAGCAGCCACGTGAGCATGTTCCAGGTGATTGCGCCGATGAGGCCGGCGAGGATGATCTCCGGGAAGATGTCGTGGGAGATCTGCTCCTCGTTGATGATCCCGCCCGAGATGGTCTGAGCCACCTCCGTCGACAGGAACGCGCCGACCAGGTTGAGGACCGCTGCGAGGAGCACCGCGGTCTTGGGCTTGAGTGCACCGGTGGCGATGGGCGTGGCCATCGCGTTCGCCGTGTCGTGGAAGCCGTTCGTGAAATCGAAGAACAGCGCCAGCGCGATCACCAGAACGATGATGAGGGTTGCGGTTTCCACCGTTCGCTTTCGGTGAGGAGGAGTGGAGAGATGGTGCCGACGAGATCGGCGCGACGAACGAACAGTTCACCAAGAATTCAGGTACCGGCAACCGGCCAGGAAGAATCCTACATCGGCGACCCTGACCGTCAACTCGGAGGCGACTAGCGTGGAACGGTGACTCTCAGCGACCCCGTACCCGCCCCGTCCGCCCCTGCCGCCGGCATCCGTCCTCCGGTCGCCGACAGCAGGATCACCGTCCGCTCGCACCACGGCGACGACGTCGAGGACCGCTACGAGTGGTTCCGTGAGAAGGAGGACGCCGCTGTCATCGCCCACCTCGAGGCAGAGAATGCCTACACGCAGCAGCGCACCGCCCACCTCGAGGGGCTCCGCGAGCGCATCTTCGGCGAGATCAAGGGCCGCACGCTCGAGACCGATCTGTCGGTTCCGACCCGCCGCGGCCAGTGGTGGTACTACGGCCGCACCGTCGAGGGCAAGCAGTACGGCATCCAGTGCCGTGCGCCGCTCGCCTCGCCCGACGACTGGACCCCGCCCGAGCTCTCCCCCGACGTCGAGGTGCCCGGTGAGCAGATCCTGCTCGACGGCAACATCGAGGCCGACGGTCACGAGTTCTTCTCGCTGGGCAGCTTCGAGGTCACGAGCGACGGCACCCTGATGCTCTTCGGCGTCGACGTCGCCGGCGACGAGCGCTACACGGTGCGCGTGCGCAACCTCGTCACCGGCGAGCAGCTGCCTGACGAGATCCCCGACACCTTCGCCGGTGCGACCTTCTCCCCCGACGGCCGCTTCATCGTCTACACGACCGTGGACGACGCGTGGCGGCCCGACACCGTGTGGCTCCACGAGCTCGGCACGGCCGTCGAGGACGATGCGAAGCTGTTCCACGAGCCCGATGAGAGGTTCTGGGTCGGCGCCGGATTCACCCGCAGCGACCGGTTCCTCGTCATCGGCCTGGGCTCGTCGATCACCTCGGAGGAATGGCTGCTGGATGCCGACGACCTGCGCGGCGAGCCGCGCGTCGTGTGGCCGCGCACCGAGGGCGTCGAGTACGACTCCGAGCACGCCGTCGTCGACGGCGAGGACGTGCTCTTCATCCTCCACAACGACGACGCCCTCGACTTCGAGCTGGTGCGGGTGGCGGCATCCGACCCGGCCGGTGAGCGCGCGGTCGTGATCCCGCATCGCCCTGGCGAGCGGCTGCTGGGCGTGTCGACGTTCCGCGACTGGGGCGTCGTCGGCTATCGCCGTGGCGGGCTCGCCCGGCTCGGCATGCTGGACTACGCGACCAGCGAGGTCAGCGAGATCGCGTTCGACGAGCCGCTGTACTCGGTGGGGACCGGCGGCAACCCGGAGTGGGCTCCCCCGCTCCTGCGCCTCGGCTACGGATCATTCGTCACGCCGGGCACCGTCTACGACCTCGACGTCGCGACCGGCGAGCTGCACCTGCGCAAGCGCCAGCCGGTGCTGGGCGGCTATGAGCCCGACGACTACGCGCAGGCGCGAGTGTGGGCGACCGCCCAGGACGGCACCCAGCTCCCCATCTCGCTGGTCTACAAGCGGTCGTTCGGCGACGCCGGCGCCGCGCCGCGCCCCGTGCACCTGTACGGCTACGGGTCGTACGAGCACTCGATCGAGCCCGGGTTCTCGGTTCCGCGCCTGTCGGAGCTCGACCGCGGGGTCGTGTTCGCCGTCGCCCACGTGCGCGGCGGGGGCGAGATGGGCCGCCAGTGGTACGAGGACGGCAAGCTGCTCAATAAGCGCAACACGTTCACCGACTTCGTCGACAGCGCCCTGCATCTCATCGACCACGGCTACACGACCCCGTCGCAGCTGGTCGCCGAGGGCGGTTCGGCGGGAGGACTCCTGATGGGCGCGGTGGCGAACCTGGCGCCCGAGCTGTTCGCCGGCGTTCTCGCCGACGTGCCGTTCGTCGACGCGCTCACGACGATCCTCGACCCGTCGCTGCCATTGACCGTCATCGAGTGGGACGAGTGGGGCGACCCGCTGCACAACGCCGACGTGTACGACTACATGAAGTCGTACTCGCCCTACGAGAACGTGCGGACGGATGTCGCCTACCCGCGCATCCTCGCCGTCACCTCGCTCAACGACACCCGCGTGCTGTACGTCGAGCCGGCCAAGTGGGTCGCGCGGCTGCGCGAGGTCGGTGCCGACGCGCTGCTGAAGTGCGAAATGGTGGCCGGTCACGGCGGCGTGAGCGGTCGCTACAACGCCTGGCGCGAGCGCTCCTTCGAGCTCGCCTGGCTCCTCGACGTGCTCGGCGTGGCCGACGCCTGACGGGCGGCGCGGCACGTCGGCGGTCAGTCGCGACTCCGCCCGGTGAGTGGTCGCGATTCCTCCCAAAGACGGGCGATACCGGCACCGCGGGTCCGAACACTTGAAAATCGCCACTGAACTTCCGGTTCACACAGCCCTGAGGTGAGCCGTGTGAACCGGAAGTTCATCGACGTTCTCGCTGGGTCGCGAAGCGAGCGCCAGATCCCGCCGGCCGACCAGCGGATCCCGCAGATCGAGCGGGTCCCTCGAGGCGAGGCATCCGCTCGCCCTCCGGTTCGACGCCAGAGACGTCAGCCGAAGAGGGCGGCGGCTTCCTCGTAGCGGTAGAGGGGGACCGTGTTGAGCTCGCCGAGGGCCTCGGCGAAGGGGACGCGCACGATGTCGGTGCCACGCATGGCGACCATCTGGCCCCACGCGCCGTCCATGACGGCGTCCGCGGCGTGCAGGCCGAGGCGGGTGGCGAGCACGCGGTCGAAGCCCGACGGCGAGCCGCCGCGCTGGATGTGGCCGAGCACGGTCGAGCGCGTCTCGATGCCGGTGATGCGCTCGATCTCGGGCGCGAGGACCTCGCTGATACCGCCGAGGCGCGGACGGTTGAACGCGTCGAGGCCCTTGTCGCTGAACGCCTCGTCCATGCCGGTGAGGGTGAACCCCTCCGAGACCACGACGAGCGGCGCACGTCCGCGGTCGTGGGCCTTCGTCACCTGCGCGCAGATCTCGTCGATCGACATCGGCACCTCGGGGATGCAGATGGCGTGGGCACCGGCGGCCATGCCGGCATGCAGGGCGATCCAGCCGACGTGGCGGCCCATAACCTCGGCGACCATGCAGCGCTGGTGCGAGTCGCCGGTGGTGCGCAGGCGGTCCATCGCGTCGGTCGCGATGTTGACGGCGGTGTCGAAGCCGAAGGAGTAGTCGGTCGCGCGCAGGTCGTTGTCGATCGTCTTGGGGACGCCCAGCACGTTGATGCCGTCGTTGGCGAGGCGGTTGGCCGCGGCCAGCGTGCCCTCGCCGCCGATCGCGATGATGCCGTCCAGGCGGTGGCCGTACATCGTCTTCGCGATGTTCTCGGCGCCGCCGCGCGGGCCCTCGTACGGGTTCGTGCGGCTCGTGCCGAGTATCGTGCCGCCGACCTTCGACAGGCCCTTCACCTCGTGCCGGGTCAGCGGGAAGAAGTCGCCGTCGACGACACCACGCCAGCCGTCGCGGATGCCGACGAACTCGAGGTCGTATGTCGTCGTCCCCTTGAGCACGACGCCGCGGATGACCGCGTTGAGTCCGGGGCAATCGCCGCCGCTCGTCAGGATGCCGATCTTCATAGCTGTGTTCCTCGCTGTCGGGTGAAGAGAGTCGGCGACGCTGCCTCCCCCGACATTAGTGCCGGACGCGCCGCCCTGCCACACGAACCGCCTGGTCCCGCGCCGACGAGGAAGGGCGGCGCGAATCCGCGCCGCCCTTCTTCGCTTCTACGGACTACGCCGCGCCGAGCGCCTGCCGCAGCACGTGCATGAGCGCGGACAGCTGCACCGAGTCGCTCGACTGCGGGTCGACGGCCTCGCCGTCGAGCGCCCGCGCTGCCAGCCCCTGCTTGGAGTCGATCAGCTCGGCGATCTTGGTGTCGATCGTGTGCGCCGCGATGATGCGCCACGCCGTGACCGGCTCGTCCTGGCCGATGCGGTGCACGCGGTCGATGGCCTGCGTCTGCTCAGCGGCGGTCCATGACAGCTCGGCGAGCACGACGTTCGACGATGCCTGCATGTTCACGCCGACGCCCGCAGCAGTGAGCGAGCAGACGGCGATGCCGACGTCGGGGTCGGTGTTGAACGCGTCGATCGCCTGCTGGCGGGCGGCCGTCGCCTGATCGCCTCGCAGCGACACCGTCTTCAGACCGGCCGCGGCGAAGTGCGCCTCGGCGGCGTCCATGACGTCGATGTGCTTGGCGAAGAACACGACCTTGCCGACCGAACGCTGCAGCTGCACCGCATAGTCCGCCGCGAGCACGGCCTTGGCCTGACCGATCTTGCGCACCATCGTGAAGACGTTCTCCGAACCGGTGCCGGCGGCCTTCGACTCCTCGAGCTCGTTCTGCGCGACCAGGCGCACGATGTCTTCGTCGATGTGGCCGTGGCCGTGGCCGCGGTCTCCGCGGGCGTCGATGATGCGGCGGTAGCGCGCGGCGAGCCGCTCACCGAGCTCGCGCTCGGCCTGACGGATGGAGCGCCCGAACTCGTCGTCCAGCTGCACCGGCAGGTCGGCGATGAGCTTGTCGGGCAGGTCGGCGGCGACATCCTTCTTCTTACGCCGGACGATCCCCATCGAGATGACGGCGTCGCGCGCTTCGGGGTAGAACGACTTGTCGGCGGGCGTCAGCCCTGTCTCGTCGAGCTTCTCCATGAGCTCCGGGCCGGGCTTCTCGCCGGTGGTCCAGCCCAGGAAGCGCCAGATCGCGTCGAAGTCCTCGACGTCGTTGATGAGCGGCGTGCCCGTGAGGGCCAGCAGGAGCGGATCGCGCACCTGCTCACGGATGCGCGTCGCGAGGGCCAGCACGTTCTGCGACCGCTGCGACGTCAGGTTCTTGATGAAGTGCGCCTCGTCGACGACCATGCCCTTCAGCCCGATCGAGCTGAGCCACGACAGGTGCCGGTCGAGGATCTCGTAGTTGACGATGAAGACGTCGGCGAACGCGTCGATGTCTTCGCCGTCGCCCTGGATCACCGTCGCTCGACGGTGCGGCGTCCAGCGCTCGACCTCGCGCGCCCAGTTCATCTTCACCACGTTGGGGACGACGGCCAGGAGCGGGTACGCGTTCGCGACGGATGCCGCGAGCACCGACTCCGCCGTCTTGCCCAAGCCCGGCTCATCGGCGAGGAGGAACGTGCGGTGCCCGGCGCGCACGGACTCGAGGAACCGCGACTGGTGCGGCATGACCTCGAGGCCCCTGGGCGACAGACGGTCGAACTCGGGCACGGGCGGGAGCTCCATCGTGGCGCTGCCGCCACCGGCACCGATCTCGAACGCCTTGTACAGCGGGCCCATGAGCTCCCAACTGTCCAGGCGGCGGCGCGGCGTCTGCTTGGGGCCTCGCGCCGACAGGTCGGGCGCCAGGAACGGGTTCGCCTCGCGCCGCGCCACGACCTGCTGCGGCACGACCTGGCGCTCGACCAGCGCGGCCGGCACGACGGGCGTCGCGACCGGCGCGACGTCGGTGATGATGAGCTCGTCGGGTGCGAGCTCGGCGCCCGACTCGAGCAGCCAGTCCCGGCGCATGCGGCGCGCGACCGGCGAGGTGGCCTGGTCGACCTCGAGCAGCTGGATGAGCGAGGTGTCGCGGGCGGCGGTCTTCGCGAGGATGGTCGCGACGCCGTCGAGCCGCTTCAGCAGCTCGGCGCGCGCGGCATCCGTCAGCTCGGCGTCGCCCTTCACACGGGCGCGCTCCTCGCGCACCAGGAACGCGATGACCTGGAACTTGACGCGATTGGTCGGGCCCAGCTTTCCGCGCTGGGCCTTGGCCTCGACCTCTCGCACCTTGCGGGCGAGGATCGGGATGATCGGGGCCTCGTCGTCGCGACGTGCGGACGAGGTCTTGCGGCGACGCTGCGCCGTCTGGGCGGGTGCCGTGGTCGGCATGCTCCTCCTGAGCGTGAGTGCCGGCTCGGGACCGGCGAGGATCGGATGACACCGATGGTTCTGCGTGCTCCCGCGGGCGGCGCAAGCGCCGTCGCGAACGCGGGATCGGGGATGTTGCGTCGGCGGTCGCGGGCACTCGCTTCTGCGAGCTGCGACATCGTCAGCGGTTCTTCCCTCGTGCCATTCTACGGGACGGGGGCCGGGTCGAGGGAAGCAGGCCCGCCGAAGGGATGCAGATTCGAGATGCGGGCTCCGCGGGATCAGCCCCAGAGCGTCGCGACCACGTCCTCGGTGTACCCGTCGGGCGCGAAGTTGATCCACGCCGTCGTCACCAGGCCGCCGTCGCCGACGTAGTGCGTCTCGCCGCGGGTGTACTCGTTGTCGTCGAGCGTCACGCCCTTCTGCTCGATCCGACACACGGTGCCGTCGCCGAGCGCCTCGCAGCCGAAGCCGGCCTCGGGCAGCGCCGCGAGGACCGCATCTGCCTGGTCGCCGTCGATCACGGTGACGTTCGTCGCCAGACCGTATTCGCTCGGCTGGCCCCACGAGCATCGCAGCGTCGGAGCGCCGCTGTGGATGATCTCGAGAAGATCGGCGTTCTCGGTCGACAGCATCGTGACGCCGGGGTCGTTGAGCGGCGGATTGGCCGACTGCAGGCCGGCGAGCATCGCGGCGGAGTAGATCTCCTCGCACGCGGCCGGCAGCTGGAAGCCCGCCTGCGGCTCCTCGGTCTCGATCGGCGACACCGAAGGGGCCGGGGTCGGTTCCTCTACGGTGACCGAAGGGCTGCTCGACGGCGTGGCAGCCGGCTCGGGGCGACAGCCCGCGACGACGACGGCGAGCGCGGCGAGCGCCACGCACCCGACCACGACCCGCTTCCACCGGCTCTGCTCGACCGTTCCCACGCCACCCGTCCTCTCGCGCCACCGGAGGGCGCCGCGATATCGACCCTAACGACGAGGACGGACGGATGCCGCCGGCCACGCCGCCCGGCCACCCGACGCGCGACGGACTCAGGGGCCGGCGTACGCGCTCTGCCACTCCGAGAGTGTGTGGGGGTCGTCGGTCACGATGCCGTCGACGCCGAGCGCGGTGACGGCATCCCACTGCGTGTCGTTGTTCAGCGTGTACACGACCACGCGCGCGCCGGCCGCGTGCAGCTCGTCGACGATGCCGGGGCGCGCCAGCACCGCTTTGCGGCTGACCACCACGCCCCGTGCGCCGGACTCGGCCACGGCGCTGACGACATCGGAGGGCAGATGCTTGAGGATGAGCAGCCGCGACAGCACCTCCGACTCCGTCGCGGCGAGCGCCAGGGTCCGGGCGTCGAAGCTGGCGATGACCACTCGCCGCTCGAGGCCGCGCGCGGCGACTTCGGCCACGGCCGCGTCGACGGCGGCGGCATCCCATCCGCCCTTCAGCTCGACGATCGCGCGGCCGTCGGCGGCGACGAGCGCGTCGAGGAACTCGGCCAGCGTCGGAACGGGCGTTCCGGCGTAGGCGGGATCGAACCACGAGCCCGCGTCCAGCGCGAGCACCTCCGCCAGCGCGAGCGACGACAGCCGGCCGTGGCCGTCCGTGGTGCGGTCGACCGTCTTGTCGTGCATGAGCACCGGATGGCGGTCGGCGGTGAGTGCGACGTCGACCTCGACGTAATCGAATCCGGCGGCGAGCGCGGCGGTGATCGCGGGGAGCGTGTTCTCGGGGGCGGTGGCGGCGCCGCCGCGATGGCTGGCGATGAACGCGGGCGCGCCGGGCGTCCTCTCATCCCCCATCAGCTCGCGCGAGCTGATGCGTGCGGGGGTCGCGCCGAGGACGGCGATGACGACGCTCGCGATGGCGAGCACACACATGACGGACAGGGCGTGGATCCGGTCACGAGCGCGATCGGAAGCCGCGGAGTAGGGCATCGGGCATGTCCTCCGAGGTTCGTGCACCACGTCGCCGTCGACGTGGTGCGGAACACTCTACATGCGCCGTTACTGTTTCGTTACTTAGGATTCGCGCTGGCTCGCCTCACGGCGATGACGGCGTCCCAGAGCGCCTCGGCGACGTCGCCCTTGCTCCCCCGGCGCACCGCGACGACCTCGCCGTCGGCGTCGATCACCGTGACCGCGTTGTCGGGGGCCTCGAACCCCTTCGCCCAGCCCACCTCGTTCACGGCCAGCAGATCGGTGCCCTTGCGAGCAGCTTTGCGGCGGCCGCGGTCGAGCAGGGTCTCGCCATCGCCCGGCGTCTCGGCGGCGAACCCGACGATCGTCTGGCCGCCGCGACGGCGGCCGACGAGCCCGGCCAGGATGTCGTCGTTCTCGATGAGGTCGAGGGTGATGCCGCCCTCGGGCGCGGAGTCCTTGGATCGCTTGAGCGGCGACACCTCGGCCACGCGGTAGTCGGCGACGGCCGCCGCCATCACGATGACGTCGGCAGCGGCGGCCTCGGCGTCGACGGCGGCACCGAGCTCTGCCGCGGTTCCGGCGCGCACCACCCGCACGCGAGGGAGAGCGGATGCCGTGGCCAGCACGCCGTCGTCGACATGGGCGGCGACGAGCACCACGTCGGCGCCGCGGTCGGCGGCGGCCAACGCAACGGCCACGCCCTGGCGGCCGCTCGAGCGGTTGCCGATGTAGCGCACCGGATCGATGGGCTCGCGGGTGCCGCCGGCGCTCACGACGACGCGGAGCCCGTCGAGGTCGGCGGGCCGGCCGCCGGCCGCGGCGAGCGCGGCGTCGAGGATCGCCTCGGGCTCAGACATCCGTCCCGGCCCGCTGTCGCCGCCGGTCAGCTCGCCGCTCTCGGGGCCGACCACGATGACGCCGCGCTCGCGCAGCGTCGCCATGTTGTGGACGGTCGAGGGGTGGCGCCACATCTCGGTGTGCATCGCCGGCGCCACGACGACCGGTGCCGTGGTGGCGAGTAGGGTCGTCCCCAGGAGGTCGTCCGCGAGTCCCGCGGTCATCTTCGCCAGGGTGTTCGCCGTCGCGGGCGCCACGATCACGACGTCGGCCGCCTGGCCGAGCGAGACGTGACGGACCCGCGCGACATCATCGTGGACGGAGGTCGTCACGGGGTGACGGCTGATCGCCTCCCACGTCGGCAGCCCGACGAACCGGAGGGCGTCGTCCGTGGGGACGACATGCACCTCGTGCCCCGCCTTGACCAGCAGGCGCACGAGCTGGACGGTCTTGTAGGCGGCGATGCCACCGGTGACCCCGACTACGACGAACACCCTCCGATCTTGGCACGCCCGCCCGACTCCCCGGCCCCACAGCCGGACGACACCCCCGAGGAGCCCTCTGCATGTGCACCGTTGTGATCCGCGTCCCGGCGTCGGCCGACGAGCCCACACGCGTGCTCGCGATCCGCGACGAGGACCCGGATCGGCCGTGGAACCCGCTCGGCCGGTGGTGGCCAGAGCCTCACGACGGCGTCGTCGGGGTGCGCGACGTCCGCGCCGGCGGCGCGTGGCTGGCGGCCGACCCGGAAGCGGGCCGGCTCGCCGTGCTCCTCAACCGCGCCGACGAGTCTTCGCGCCCGGAATCCGAGCTGGTGTCACGGGGCGGCATCGTGCTCGAATCCGTCGCTGGCCGCTCTCCGGCGGGCAAACCGGCGACGCACGGCTTCAATCTCGTCGAGGTCGACGGCGCGCACGCACGCGTGCTCACGTGGGACGGCGTGGCCCTGCGCACGGTCGACCTCCCGCCCGGCACGCACATGATCGCCCACGACGACGTCGACGACGGCGCAACGCCGCGCATCGCCCGGTGGCTGGACGAGTTCCGCTCGGCGGAGCCCACGGGCGAAGGACGCTGGTGGATGCCGTGGGTCGAGGTGCTCGAGCGGTCCGCCGAGCTCGCACCCACGGACGACGATGCGATCATCCGCGACAACCGTCCGTACGGCTACCCCACGCTGTCGCTGCTCGCGTGCGTCGCGTCGGTGTCGGCGCACGACGTGGACGTGCACTACGGCGAGCTCACGCACCCGGGCGAGTGGGGCGGCCTCGCGCTCGAATAGGGAGCGGCGCGACGAGCCGAGGTATGCGCTGCGTCCGAGGCATTTCGTCTCGGATGCTGGCGCTCCCTCGCGGAACGAGCGAGACGAAACGCCCCGAACTTCCGCACGCAGTGGGTTCGAGGCGCTCCGTCAGGCTCTCAAGCTCGTGTCAGACCAGGCTCTTGGGGTGCCACACCGTCTTCGTCTCGGTGAACGCGGTGATGCGCGCGAGGCTCGGGGCCGCGGCATCCGTCCCGTTCTCGGGAGGGAGCACGCGTGTGAGGGTGTCGGCGGCGGCAATCTGCAGGTCGACCCAGTCCAGGTCGCCGGCGCCGACGAGGTCGAGCGCGTGCACGTCAGGGTGGGATGCCAGCCACGGTGCGATCTCGGCCGGCGAGCCGGTCAGCACGTTGACCACTCCCCCGGGCACGTCGCTCGTCGCCAGCACCTCGGCCAGCGAGATCGCCGACAGCGGATACCGCTGCGACGCGACGACGACCACCGCGTTGCCCGTCACGAGCGCCGGCGCGATCGCCGAGACGAGACCCACGAGCGCCGTGTCCTGCGGGGCGACGACGCCCACGACCCCGGTCGGCTCGGGCACCGAGATGTTGAAGTACGGTCCGGCCACGGGGTTGCCGTTGCCGGCGACCTGGGCGAACTTGTCGCACCAGCCGGCGTACCAGACCCAGCGGTCGATCGACTCGTCGACTTCGGCGGCGGCCACGGATGCCGAGACACCCGTCTGCTGCTCGATCTCGTCCACGAACTGCGCGCGCCGGCCCTCGAGGATCTCGGCGACCCGGTAGAGCACCTGGCCCCGGTTGTAGGCGGTCGCCCCCGACCATCCCTTGACGGCGCCACGGGCCGAGACCACGGCATCGCGCGCGTCCTTGCGCGACGCGAGTGCCGCGTTCGCGAGGAACTCGCCCTTCGGTGTCGCGACCTCGTAGGTGCGGCCGGATTCGCTGCGGGGGAAGGCACCGCCGATGTAGAGCTTGTACGTCTTCGGCACGGTCAGTCGCTTGCTCATGCGGAGACCTCCTTCTTGGAACGGGCGGGTACGCGTTTCGTCTCTGCGTTTCGACTCGCAGGCTCGCTCAACGACCGGGGGCCGACGCTCGCCGCGCCCTTGAGATACGCGGCGAGGCCGTGGCGGCCCCCCTCGCGGCCGTAGCCGGACTCCTTGTAGCCGCCGAAGGGCGACGACGGGTCGAACCGGTTGAAGGTGTTCGCCCACACCACGCCTGCCCGCAGGCGGTCGGCGACGGCGAGGATGCGCGAGCCCTTGTCGGTCCAGATGCCGGCCGAGAGACCGTACGGGGTGTTGTTGGCCTTCTCGATCGCCTCGGCGGGCGTGCGGAACGTCAGCACCGACAGCACCGGTCCGAAGATCTCGTCACGGGCGATGCGATGGCTGGCCTGCACGTTCGTGAAGATCGTCGGCGCGAACCAGAACCCGTTCTCGGGGATGACGCAGGGCGCGCTCCAGCGCTCGGCGCCCTCGTCCTCGCCGATCTTGCTGAGCTCGCGGATGCGATCGAGCTGCTCGCGCGAGTTGATCGCTCCGATGTCGGTGTTCTTGTCGAGCGGGTCGCCGAGGCGGAGCGTCGACAGGCGGGACTTCAGCCGGTCGACGACCTCGTCGTGGATCGACTCCTGCACCAGCAGGCGGCTGCCGGCGCAGCAGACGTGTCCCTGGTTGAAGAAGATGCCGTTGACGATGCCCTCGATCGCCTGGTCGATGGGGGCGTCCTCGAACACGATGTTCGCCGCCTTGCCGCCGAGCTCGAGCGTGAGCTTCTTGTCGGTGCCGGCGACGGCCTTCGCGATCTCGCGCCCGACGGGGGTCGAACCGGTGAAGGCGACCTTGTTCACGTCGGGATGCCGCACCAGCGCCGCACCCGTGGCGCCGGCGCCGGTCACGATGTTCACGACGCCGGGCGGCAGATCGGCCTGCTGCAGGATCTCCGCGAAGATGAGCGCCGACAGCGGCGTGGTCTCGGCGGGCTTCAGGACCACGGTGTTGCCGGCAGCGAGCGCCGGGGCGATCTTCCACGCCAGCATGAGCAGCGGGAAGTTCCACGGGATGATCTGACCGGCGACACCGAGGGATCGCGGGTCGGCGCCGAGGCCCGCGTAGTCGAGCTTGTCGGCCCACCCAGCGTAGTAGAAGAACCACGCCGCGACGAGCGGCACATCGACGTCGCGGCTCTCCTTGATCGGCTTGCCGTTGTCGAGGCTCTCGGCGACGGCGAGCTCCCGCGCGCGCTCCTGCACGAGCCGGGCGATCCGGAACAGGTACTTGCCGCGGTCGCGCCCGCTCATCCTCGACCACGTCCGGTCGTAGGCGCGGCGCGCGGCCGCGACGGCGGCGTCGACATCCGCGTCGCTCGCCGAGGCGATCGTGGCGATGTGCTTCTCGTCGGCGGGCGAGATGGTGGCGAACGGCTCGCCGGACCCGGCGCGGAAGTCGCCGTCGATGAACAGCCCGTACTCGGGCTTGAGGGACAGGATCGCCCGCGACTCGGGGGCGGGCGCGTATTCGAGGAAACTCATGTCTTCTTCCCGGCTCAGTCGATGGTCACGTAGTCGGCACCGGAGTAGTGGCCGGTCTTCAGCTTCTGGCGCTGCAGCAGCACGTCGTTGAGGAGGCTGGACGCTCCGAAGCGGAACAGGTGCGGCTGCAGCCACTCCTCGCCGACGGTCTCGGCGACCGTGACGAGGTACTTGATGGCGTCCTTGGACGTGCGGATGCCGCCGGCCGGCTTGACGCCGACCTTCTCACCGGTGGCCCGATGCCAGTCGCGCACGACCTCGAGCATGAGCAGCGTCACCGGCAGCGTCGCCGCGGGCTGCACCTTGCCCGTCGACGTCTTGATGAAGTCGCCGCCCGCGAGGATCGCGAGCCACGACGCGCGCTTGATGTTGTCGTAGGTGTTGAGCTCGCCCGTCTCGAGGATCACCTTGAGCGACGCGTAGCTGCCGTCCTCGCGGCGGCACGCCTGCTTCACCCGCGCGATCTGGTCGAACACGAGACCGTAGCGGCCGGCGAGGAAGGCACCGCGGTCGATCACCATGTCGATCTCGTCGGCGCCGTGCGCCACCGCCTCGGCGGTGTCGGCGAGCTTGATGTCGAGAGATGCCCGACCGCTCGGGAACGCGGTGGCTACGGCGGCGACGCTCACTCCGCCCTCGTCGGGGTCGCCGTGGGCCGACCCGAGCGCCTCGACGGCATGCGGCACCATGTCGCCGTACACGCAGACCGCGGCCACGCGCGGGCACGTCGGATCCGAGGCATCCGGATTCAGTGCCTTCGCCACCAGCGAGCGCACCTTGCCGGGAGTGTCGGCGCCTTCGAGGGTCGTGAGGTCGATCAGCTCGATGATCTTGTCGAGCGCCCACGCCTTCGACGTGGTCTTGATGGATCGCGTGCCCAGCCCGGCGGCACGCTGTTCGAGACCGACCGCGTCGACGCCGGGAAGGCCGTGCAGATATCGCCGCAGGGTGGTGTCGTCCGGCTGCCCGCCGAGCAGCTCGACGGCCCGCTCGGGGAGCGTCACGATGGAGGTGCCTGACATGTCCTGACCTGGCTTTCGTCTGTGGGATGGGAGTGAAGTCGCGCTGCGCTGCTCATGAATCGAGCAGGTGGCGTGCGGTGGATTCGTCGGTGACCAGTACCGAGCACAGGCCTGAGGCGACCACTGCGGCGGCGACCTCTCGTTTGGTTTCGCCCGCGATGACGGCGATCGCGACGTCGGCGCCGCGGAGCTCGTCGAGGGAGATACCCACCGTGCGGGCGTCCAGGTCGTGGTCGACGACGCGGCCGTCCGCGCCGATGTAGCGTCCGAGCACATCGCCGACGGCGCCGGCCGCGACGAGGCGGTCGATGTCGGCCGGAGTGAGATACCCGCTGTCGACGTGGACCGAGCGGTGATCTGCCGCACCGGCGCTGAAGAGGTACGCGGCGGCGGAGCGCGCCGTCTCGAGGACGCGGGCGACCATGCGGTCCGCCTCGATGGCCTCCTTGGTCGCGCGGTGCTCGAGGATCGCGGGGCTGGGCAGCAGGGCCGCGGCACCGCCGCCCTTCTGGGCGATGCTGACCGCAGTGGCGGCTGCTGTGCCCGGCCGCTGGCTCATGCTGACGCCGCCGTTGATCTGCACGACGTCGGTGCCGGAGGACCAGCCGTCGCGGAGGTGGTGCGCGATGTCGGACAGCGTGCGCCCCCAGCTGACGCCGAGCACACGGGGGCTGGGTCGCAGGGCGGTGAGATAGTCGGCGGCAGCCTGTGCCACGCGCTGCTGGAGCTCGTCCTCGTTGCGCACGCCGGCGCGCGAGACGACGACCGCTGAGACGCCGCGCTCGTCGCGGAGCCGACGCTCGAGCTGCGGACGCCGTGCGCGCGAGTGAAGGATCTCGATGCGGACGAAACCCTCCTCCTTGGCCTGCGTCAGGAGGCGGCCCACTTTCCACCGGGTGATCTGCAGGCTCCGGCCGATCTCCTCCTGCGTGAGGTTCTCCTCGTAGTAGAGCTCGGCGGCTCGGATCGAGAGAAGTTCGTCGACGGCGTCCACGATCCTCCCTTCGTCGTCCCCTCCAGGCTGACACACCCGCGCGGTCGTCACCAACATCTGCACAGAGTTTGCTCAGATGAGCAAACCGTCACGACCGCTGCTCGCCCGGACGTCGCGAGCATCTGTGCCGTGGTGGCGATCTCAGCCGCCGGGTCCCGGCCGCGCCGGGTCGGCGACGCTGGTCTTCGCCTGCCGCAGCAGCACGACCACCCCGATGCCGACGACCACGACGAAGGCGATGGACAGAGTCGTGAACGCGAACCAGTTGTCGTCGAGCACGAGGACGATCGCCGCCGACACGACCGCGATCGCCGCGGCGATCAGCTTGGAGGCGAACTTCATCCCGATACCCGGGGTGAGCCGGCCGGCGGGTGAGCCGCCACGCGCGAGGATCAGGTCGGCGAACGCGTCGAGCGTCGCCAGCAGCGAGGCCGAGAACGCGACCGCGCACCCGAGGGCACCCCACAGGTTCGGGGAGTCGGAGGCCGCTGCGTCGGCGGCCATGAGGACCAGCGCGTGCACGCCTCGATCGTAGGCCGACCACGTACGCCGGTCTATGGCTGGCCGCAACGGGCGAAGGATGCCGCCACCCAGCGGGTCAGCTGAGCTCCCGCCGAACCCGAACGATGTCGTCGGACATCTGGGCGATGAGGGCGTCGACCCCCTCGAACGCGACCATACCGCGGATCCGCGAGACGAACTCGATCTCGACGACGTGTCCGTACAGGTCGAGGTCCGTCTCGTCGAGCACATATGCCTCGACCTGACGCACGTCGATGTCGTCGAACGTCGGGTTCGTGCCGATGCTGATCGCCGCCGGATAGCGCACGCTGCTGCGCGGCGCGGATGCGCCGTCCTGCGGCATCCCCTCGTCGACCAGCCAGCCGGCGTACACGCCCTCGGCGGGGACGAACCCCTCGAGGCCCGGCGACAGATTCGCCGTCGGGAAGCCGAGCTGACGTCCGCGCTTGAGCCCGTGCACGACCTCGCCGCGCACGGCGTGAGGGCGTCCGAGCAGGCGGGTCGCGCCGGCGACGTCTCCGGCGTCCAGGAGCTCGCGCACCCACGTCGACGACACGCGCCGCCCGGCGTCGATCGCACGCACGTCGTCGACGACGTCCACCTCGAAGCCGAACTCGGCGCCGAGCTCGCGCAGCAGCTCGGGGTTGCCCGCGCCGCCGCGACCGAAGCGGAAGTCGGCGCCGACCATCACGATCCGCACGCCCAGCGCTCCGACGAGCACATGCTCGACGAACTCCCGGGCACCGAGGTCGGCGAGAGCGCGATCGAACGTGAGCATCAGCGTCGCATCCACTCCCGCATCGGCGAGGAGACGCAGCTTCTGGTCGACGCCGACCAGGCTGTCAGGACACAGCTCGGGGCGCAGCAGCGCGAGCGGATTGCGGTCGAACGTCACGGCGACGACGCGCGAGCCTGAGGCTTCGGCATCCACCTGTGCCCGATCGATGACGGCTCGGTGGCCCGAGTGCACGCCGTCGAACTTGCCGATCGCGACGACGGACGGCCCGAAGCCTGCGGGCACGTCGCGGGGGTCCCGGAAGACGATCACGACGAGACCACCGCAGGTGCCGCCGCAGCGCGCTGCGCGACAGGACGATGCGTCGCCAGCCACCAGAGACCGAGGAACGGCAGCACGAGGGGCACGAAGAGGTAGCCCGAGCCGAACCAGGACCAGACGGTCGGGTGGGCGAACAGCTCCGGCATCACGAAGCTCAGCGTGCCGACGATCAGCACGCCGACGAGCTCGAACACGATCGCGACCCAAGCCACCATGTACCACCCGCGTCGGCCGGCGAAGACCAGAGCCAGCGTGGCGACGATGTACACGAGCGCCGAGAGCGCCGAGAGCGTGTAGGCGAGCGGCGCCTCGTCGAAGCGCTCGACGATCTGCACGAAGGACCGACCGGTGGCGCCGAGGGCCATGATCGCGTAGACGATCACGAGCACGCGGCCGATGCCGGTCATGCGGGGGCGGACGGAAGACGACATAACCAGACGAGTTTAGTTCGTGCTGCGGGCACCGGTTCCGCCACGACGACGCGCGACGGCATTCCGGGGGCGCGGCGCCGGCGGCCGCGGCGACGCGCGACGGCCGTCAGGCGAGCTGGACGGTCCAGATCACCTGCATACGCCAGACCATGACCGCGATGGACAGCGCCGCGATGCCCATGATCACCGTGCTCCAACGGCTGCGCTCGAGCAGCGCCCACGCGACGGCGGCGACGGGCAGCAGCACGGCGGAGATGAGGTAGACCCAGAACTCCAGGAGGCTCCCCGACGGCGGATTGCCCGCGAACGGCGCGATGATCGCGATGACGACCTGCGCGAGGAGCAGGAGCTCGACCAGGGCGAGAGCGCCGACCGTCCAGTCGCTCGGCCGCCGGCCGGCGAGACCGGCGATCACGCAGAAGAGACCTGCCGCGACCGCGACGACGACCTGCGCGATCGTGAACCACAGGATCATCGGGCGGCCTCCTCGGGCATGTTCATCGCGCTCTTGACATCGTCGCCCCGGCGCTCGACGACACCGACGAGGGCGCCGTCGGGGTCGATCGCCGCCGCCGGTGTCGTGTGAAGGCGTCCGGCAGCCCCGATCAGCCGCTTGCCGTGGCGGAGGTCGCGCGCCTCGTCGGCGGTCACCTCGAACTGGCCGAGCACCGCACCTGCCGCGGTCGCCGGGTCGACCATCGTCGCGTCGGCGAGGTCCTCGACGCCGGGCGCCCCGGCCACGTCGAACGGGCCGATGCGCGTGCGCCGCAGCGCCGTGAGGTGCCCGCCCACGCCGAGCGCCGAGCCGAGGTCACGCGCGAGCGAGCGGATGTACGTGCCGCTCGAGCAGTCGACGACGACGTCGAGGTCGATGACGCCCGACATCGCCGAGTCCACGCTCGCGGTTCCTCCGTCCGTGATCGCGGCCTGCGAGCCTGTCGAGCGGCGCCGCTCGGCGAGGACCTCGAACCGCGACACCGTGACCTCGCGCGCCTTGAGCTGCACATCCTCTCCCGCGCGCGCGAGGTCGTAGGCACGACGCCCGTCGACCTTGATCGCCGAATACGTGCTGGGAACCTGCGAGATCCGGCCGGTGAGAGCCGCGACGCCGGCCGTGATGGCCTGGGAGTCGAGGGATGCGGCATCCGTCACCGAGACGACCGTCCCCTCCGCGTCGTCGGTGTCGGTCGCGACGCCCAGCCGGATCGTGGCTTCGTAGGTCTTGTCGAGTCCGACGATGAACGTGAGCAGCCGCGTCGCGCCTTCGACGCCGAGGACGAGCAGGCCCGTCGCCATCGGGTCGAGCGTTCCGGCGTGGCCGATCTTGCGCGTGCCCCGTGCGCGGCGCGCCCGTGCGACGACGTCGTGCGAGGTGATGCCACCGGGCTTGTCGACGAGCAGGATTCCGGGCGCCGCCATCAGCTGGGCCCGACGATCCGGGGGTGCGCGAGATCGACGTTGTCGACGATGACCGATGCCGCCTCCCGCGGCCGCGCCTCGCGGAGGTAGATCTCCTGCCCCTGCCGGTAGCGGGCGTTCGAGGGCGCATCGGGGTCGGGGTCGCAGCCATCTCGCAACGCCATACGCGCGTAGGACACGTCGAACGGCACGTCGAGCCAGATCGACCAGTCCCACAGGTCTCGAAGCTCGGGCCGGTGCAGGAAGACGCCGTCCACCACGAGCACCGCATCCAGAGGCGCGGTGACCCACTGCGACTCGACGGGAGCATCGCGGACGACGTCGAACGCCGCCAGCTGGAAGCCGGTGGTGCCCGCGGTCTGCGCGCCGTCGCGGAACGGGTCGATCAGCACGCGCCGGAAGGTCGCATAGTCGAAGGAGTCGCGGTAGAAGCCCTCGGGGCTGCGGCGGCCGCGCAGGTAGCGCTCGCTCCGGGGCCGGTGGAAGCCGTCGATGCCGGCTCGGAACACCGCGTCGCCGGTCTCGGCGAACACCTCTGCGAGCCCGTCGGCGAACACCGTCTTGCCGGCGCCGTCCAGCCCGTCGACCGCGACGATGATGCGGCCGCCGGCGTTGCGGCGCCGGACGCGGTCGCGCAGTTCGCGCCACAGCGTCGTGGTCGGCGTGACGGGAAGGCGCATGGTCCCAGCCTACGGCGGCGAGAGCTGGCGCCCTGTCAGCGCTAGCCCCCTGTCACCCGCAGAGCTCGTATGGCGGTACATCCATGGTCGTCACGGTCACCGAGCGGATCACCGGGTCCTCTCGATAAGTGAAAAACATCCGTCCGACCTGGAGGTGAACGATGGAGGAGTCGATCGAGTCCGCCACTTCGACCGCATCGGGATACTCCCCGCGGACGTCGTCGACCGTCGAGCCGACACCGATTCCGCTTGCCGTGCGAGGCCCGGGCGCGACCGTCGGATCCCCCCACGCCTCCGACGCGACCACGTTGACGGGGCCGACGTCGGATGTGTCCCCCGACCCAGCGGTGTAGACGTTGTAATCCTGGGCCGGCGCATGCCACCACGCCAGCCAGCCACAGCGCTCCGGATCATTTGTGGTGCCTGACGGCATGAGAGTCAGCGCGTCGGAGAACGGCATCCCCAACGCGATCGGCCCCATGCCCGCCTCGGTGATCACCCATGTCGCGGGATCGTTCGGATCCTCTGAGTGGGCAGGCGTCGGCGTCGGCGTCGGAGAGGCAGACGGCACCGATGCGGACGGCTCCACAGTGGGGGCGGACGGGCCCGCGCAACCGGTGACCGCTACTGCCGCGATGAGCAGCATGGCGGCAGATGCCGACAGACGCATACAGGCTCCTTCGTGTCGTGTCCCTGCACGTTACGGTCGCGGAGCCGACCCGCGTCATCGTGACGCGGCGATTGTGATGAGGTCGTGACGCGCGCGCACCGGCCGTGCCGCCGCCTACGCTGGAACGCATGCCCGACCTCGCGACATCGCCCGAGTTCGAGGCACCGGCCGACCTCGCGACTCCCCTCGTCGCCTGGTACACGAAGAACGCGCGGGATCTGCCGTGGCGGCAGCCGGGGTTCGGCGCGTGGGGCGTGCTGGTGAGCGAGTTCATGCTGCAGCAGACGCCGGTGAACCGCGTGATCCCGCATCTCGAAGCGTGGCTCACCCGGTGGCCGACGCCGTCGGACCTCGCCGCGGCTGCGCCCGCCGACGCGGTGCGGCAGTGGGCGAACCTCGGCTATCCGCGGCGCGCCCTGTGGCTGCGTCGCGCGGCCGTCGAGATCCGCGACCGCCACGGCGGAATCGTGCCGCGTGACGTCGACGAGCTTCTGGCGTTGACCGGCATCGGCGACTACACCGCACGTGCCGTCGCCGTCTTCGCATACGGCGACCGGCATCCCGTCGTCGACACCAACACCCGGCGGGTGCTGGCACGCGCGATCGAGGGCAGGTCGCAACCCGGCCCGCCCTCGCGGCGCGACCTCGAGACCATGGCGGCGATCCTGCCCGACGAGCTCGACACCGCGGCCGTCGTCAACGCGGCGGCGATGGAGCTCGGAGCGGTCATCTGCACCGCCCGAACTCCGCGCTGCGACGCATGCCCGTTACGAGACCGCTGCACATGGCGCGCGGCAGGGTATCCCGACACCGGCGACGACCGCCGCAAGCAGGCACGCTACGAAGGCAGCGACCGGCAGGCGCGCGGGGCGGTGCTCAAGACGCTGCGGGATGCCGCAGCCCACGCGATCCCGCTCGCCGAGATGCTGCCCGACTGGCCGGACCCGCTCCAGCGCGACCGTGCCATCGACTCGCTCATCGCCGACGGGCTCGCCGAGGCGTCCGACGGTCTCTTGCGTCTGCCGCTCTGAGCACTCGTACCGGGCAGGCGGCTCAGAGCACTGGGCCTGGGCATCGAGCCGGCGCAACGACAGACGCCGCGACCGGCGGACCGGTCACGGCGTGTCTGTGGCGGCGAGGAGTCAGTCCTCGCCGTCGAGCTCGCGCGGCTTGACGTAGGGGTCGGCTTCGCCGGCGTACGTCGCCGACGAGGCGAGACCTGCCACGGCGGCATCCCGCTCCTGCGCCTCGCGCAGCAGATCGGCGATGTGGCCGGCGTTCTCGGGGATCGCGTCGGGGATGAACTCGAGCGAGGGGGTGAGACGCACGTTGAGGTGCTTGCCCACCTCCGAGCGCAGCATCCCGGTCGCGGACTTCAGCGCCGCGGCGGATCCTTCGCGCTCCTCGGGCGAGCCGAGCACCGTGTAGAACACGGAGGCGTGCTGGAGGTCGCCGGTCACCTTCACATCGGTGATGGTCACGAATCCGAGCCGCGGGTCGCGCAGGCCCTTCTCGAGCCGTTCAGCGAGGATCACACGAATACGGTCGCCCAGCCGGGCCTGACGTTCGCTGGCCATGATTGCTCCTTAAGGGGATGATTCCGGATGCCTCGA
The DNA here is from genome assembly GCF_040144835.1 of Microbacterium sp. LWS13-1.2. NCBI lineage: Bacteria > Bacillati > Actinomycetota > Actinomycetes > Micrococcales > Microbacteriaceae > Microbacterium > Microbacterium sp. LWS13-1.2. The sequence goes on along the minus strand of NZ_CP151632.1, from coordinate 4,259,219 downwards.
TTCGAGGCATCCGGAATCACGTCACGCGGACTCAGCCGCGGGGCTTCTCGACCATCTCGGTGGTCTCGATCTCGTCGCCCACCTGGATGTCGTTGTACTTGCCGAGGCCGATACCGGCTTCGAAGTCCGTGCGGACCTCGGTGACGTCGTCCTTGAACCGGCGCAGCGACTCGATGGCCAGGCCGTCGGCCAGGACCACGCCGTCGCGGATGACGCGCGCCTTGGCGTTGCGCGTGATCGTGCCCGAGCGGACGATGACACCGGCGATGTTGCCGAACTTCGAGGAGCGGAACACCTCGCGGATCTCGGCGACGCCCGACTGGACCTCTTCGTACTCCGGCTTGAGCAGGCCCTTGAGCGACTGCTCGACATCGTCGATCGCGTTGTAGATGACCGAGTAGAACCGGACATCCACACCCTCACGAGCGGCGCGCTCGCGCGCCTTCGTGTCGGGACGGACGTTGAAGCCGATGACGATCGCGTTGTCGATCGTCGCGAGGTTGATGTCGGACTCGGTGATCGCACCCACACCGCGGTGGATGATCCGCAGCTGGACGGAGTCGTCGACCTCGATCTTGAGCAGCGACTCCTCGAGCGCCTCCACGGCACCCGAGACGTCACCCTTGATGATGAGGTTGAGCGACTCGACCTTGCCCTCTTCGAGAGCACGGGTGAAGTCCTCGAGCGAGATGCGCTTGCGGGCCTTGGCCAGCTGGGCGTTGCGCTCGGCCGCTTCACGCTTCTCGGCGATCTGGCGGGCCGTGCGGTCCTCCTCGGTCACGATGAACGTGTCGCCGGCGCGCGGCACCGAGTTCAGACCCTGCACCTGCACGGGACGCGACGGGAAGGCCTCCTCGACGGCGTCGCCGTTCTCGTCGGCCATCGCACGGACGCGGCCGTACGCCGTGCCGGCGACGATCGCATCGCCGACGCGCAGCGTTCCGGACTGGATGAGCACCGTGGCGACCGAACCGCGACCCTTGTCGAGCTTCGCTTCGATCGCGACACCGCGCGCGTCCTTGTTCGGGTTGGCCGTGAGGTCCAGACCCGCGTCCGCGGTGAGCAGCACCGCGTCGAGGAGCTCCTGGATGCCGGTGCCCTGGCGAGCCGAGACGTCGACGAACATGACGTCGCCGCCGTACTCCTCGGCGACCAGGCCGTACTCGGTGAGCTGCTGGCGCACCTTGGCGGGGTTGGCGTCGGGCTTGTCGACCTTGTTCACCGCGACCACGATCGGCACGTTGGCCGCCTGGGCGTGGTTGAGCGCCTCCACCGTCTGCGGCATGATGCCGTCGTCGGCGGCGACCACGAGGATCGCGAGGTCGGTCACCTGCGCACCGCGGGCACGCATGGCGGTGAACGCCTCATGACCCGGGGTGTCGATGAAGGTGATCGCACGCTCGATGCCCTCGTGCTCGGTCCAGACCTGGTACGCACCGATGTGCTGCGTGATGCCGCCGGCCTCGCCCGCGACCACGTTGGTCTGGCGGATGGCGTCGAGCAGTCGCGTCTTACCGTGGTCGACGTGACCCATGACGGTCACGACCGGAGGCCGGATCTCGAGGTCTTCCTCGTTCTCCGCCTCCAGCTCGGCCTCGAGATCGAGACCGAAGCCCTCGAGGAGCTCCTTGTCCTCGTCCTCGGGCGAGACCATCTGGATCTTGTAGCCGAGCTCGGCGCCGAGCACCTCGAAGGTGGCCTCGTCGAGCGACTCGGTCGCGGTCGCCATCTCACCCAGGTTGAACAGGATGGTGACGAGCGTGCCGGGCTGCACGGTGTACCCGCGCAGCGCCTCGAGCTTGTCCGCGAAGTCCGCGATCGATGCGCCGCGGCGCAGGCGGATGATCTCGCCGTTGCCCTTCGAGACGTTGACGCCACCGACGACCGGCGCCGACCGCATCTCGAACTCTTGGCGCTTCGCCCGACGCGACTTGCGCTGCTTCGACTTGCCGCCGCCCTTGCCGAAGGCGCCTGCGGTGCCACCGCCGGGGCCACGGCCACGACCGCCACCACCGCCGGGACGACCCGCGAAGCCGCCCGCGGGCGCTCCACCGGGAGCGCCGCCAGGACGCTGGAAGCCACCGCCACCGCCGCCACCGGGACGACCGGCACCGCCGGGACGCTGCTGGAACGGCGCACCGGGACGACCGCCACCACCGGGGCGACCTGCGCCACCGGGACGCGGAGCGCCGGGGCGAGGAGCACCCGGACGCGGGGCCTGCGGACGCGGGATGTTGCCGGGGCTCGGGCGCTGGCCCATGCCCTGCGCCGACGCGAAGGGGTTGTTGCCCGGACGGGGGCCGGCAGGACGCTGACCCATGCCCTGCGACGATGCGAAGGGGTTGTTGCCGGGGCGCGACGAGCCACCCGGGCGCGGCGGCTGCGGCGTCGCTGCAGCGGGGCCGGGCTTGGGGGCACCGGGTGCGGCCGGCGCAGCCGGAGCCGCAGGGGCGTCCGCAGCCGGGGCCGCGGGAGCCGCCGGCGCTGCCGGAGCCTTGGCCGCGGGAGCCTTGGCCGCGGGAGCCGCGGGCTCAGCCGGAGCGGCGGGAGCCGTCGGGGCGGCAGCCGGACGCGCCGGGCCGGGCTTCACAGCCGGACCGGGCTTGACCGCGGACGCACCGGGCTTCGCCGCCGCGGGGGCGGGCGACGCGGCGGCAGGCTTAGCCGCAGGCGCGCCATCCGTCGACTTGCCGACGCCGTCGGCCTCGAGCGCGGCGCGCAGCTTGCGCGCCACGGGGGGTTCGATGGTGGACGAGGGGCTCTTGACGTATTCGCCGAGCGCCTTCAGCTTCTCGAGCGCGACCTTGCTGTCGACGCCGAGCTCGGAAGCGATCTCGTGCACGCGTGGTTTGGCAGCCACAAATTCTCCTGTCTGGGTCCACCCAGGCAGGGCAGACCGTTAATCGCGGACGGGTCTCATTTCGAGCCGTTCACTTTGTTTCCATAGCCGTTCAGCCTTTTGTTCGCTGTAGGTACTGGTCGATGGTCTGCGTGTCAAGCGGGCCTGACACACGCAATGCGCGTACGAAGGCACGGCGCCGAAGGGCGGCATCCATGCACTCCGGCGTCTTGTGCACCCACGCGCCTCGTCCGGGCATCGATGCGCGCTCGTCGAGGACGAGGACGGAATCGATGGAGACCACCCTGAGGAGAGTGGACCGGGGAGCACGCGTGCGGCATCCGACGCACGTTCGTACAGGTTCCATCGTACACCTCGCGTCTGGGAGCACGCGCCGCAGGCGGCGCTCAGCCCTCCTCGAGGATGCTGTCGGGCTGGATGTCGATCTTGGCACCGGTGAGCTTGGCGGCCAGGCGGGCGTTCTGCCCCTCCTTGCCGATCGCGAGCGACAGCTGGTAGTCCGGCACGAGGGCTCGTACGGCCTTGTTCGAAGCATCCAGGACGAAGCTCGACGTCACCTTCGCGGGCGACAGAGCGTTCGCGACGAACTTCGCCAGCTCCGGGTCGTAGTCGACGATGTCGATCTTCTCGCCGCCGAGCTCCTCGGTCACCGCGCGCACACGGCGGCCGAGCTCGCCGATGCAGGCGCCCTTGGCATTGATGGACGGGTCGTTCGCCTTGACGGCGATCTTCGTGCGGTGGCCGGCTTCGCGCGCCAGCGAGACGATCTCCACGAGTCCGGCGGGGATCTCGGGCACCTCGAGCGCGAACAGCTTGCGGACAAGGCCCGGGTGGGTGCGGGAGACCGTGATCTGCGGCCCCTTCGTACCCTTGGCGACCGACGTGACGTAGACGCGCAGGCGGGCACCGTGCGCGTAGTCCTCGCTGGGCACCTGCTCCTCGGGCGGCAGGATGGCCTCGACCGAGCCGAGATCCACGTGCACCATGCGGGGGTTCGGGCCCTGCTGCACGATGCCGGCGACGATGTCGCCCTCCTTGCCCCGGAACTCGCCCAGCACGGCGTCGTCGGCGATGTCGCGCAGACGCTGGCTGATGACCTGCTTCGCGGCGAACGCGGCGATGCGGCCGAAGTCCTCGGGAGTCGACTCCTCCTCGCCGATGACGGCGCCTTCGTCGTCGAGGACGGGGATGAACACGGCGACGTGACCGGTCTTGCGGTCCAGTTCCGAGCGCGCGCCCTCAGGCAGTTCGCCGGTGGGCGACGTGTGCTTGGCGTAGGCGGTCAGGATCGCCTGTTCGATGATGCGCACGAGCTCGTCGAAGGGGATCTCCTTCTCGCGCTCGACAGTCCGCAGCAGTCCGAGATCGATGTCCACAGTGGCCTCCGTATTCAGCTCTCACCGGCACGTCGACGCGCGCCGGAACCCTACAACGTTACCCGATGCCGCGGCGCACGGTTCTGGGAGTCCGATGCACGGCTGCACGTGGCTGGGGGGGCTCGCAGGAGGGCGCGGCCAACGTCGCCCCGGGGGCCGGTTCTGAGACGCCTACTCGGTCGGGCAGTCATCGACGTGCGTGTCGGCGTGACGGAACCGCGCGTCTGTCCAGGCGATGAGCACCGGCACGAAATGCGAGCCCGGGAGCAGGGTGCGCAGGTGGTCGTAGCCACGGTATTCGAGGCTGCGGACCTGATCGCCCTGCGCGCACAGCCGCTCGACGAACTCGTGCTGGAGGTGGGGGGGAATGACCTCGTCCTCGTCGCCCCAGGCGATGAGGATCGGCTGCTCCCAGGGCCCCGTCGGCGTGTTGTCCTCGAGACGACGGCCGAGGGCGCCGGTGGTGAGGTCGCCCTCGAACAGCGGGCGGTCCTCGGAGACGCCGAGCGCCGTCGCCACTGACACGACGACGCCGGGTTCGGAGGGACACCGCTGCGTCATCTCGCGGACGATGGCCTCCGAGCCCGGGGCGATGTAGTCGGTGAGTTCCACGTCGTCGTAGGTGTCGGCATACGGCACGAGCACCCACGAGATGAGGATGGACAGCAGCGCATTGGCATCGCCCCTCGTCAGCTCCTCGGCCAGCTCGACAGGCTCGGCGGCCGGTGCGAGCAGCGCCGTGCCCCGGATGTCGAGGTCGGGGGCGTAGTCGCCGGCGATCTGCGACGTCCACAGCGCCGCGTGTCCGCCCTGCGAGTGTCCCCAGACGACGGTCCGGCTCGACAGCGTGAGACCGTCCAGCTCGCCTGCGGCGAGCACCGCGTCGAGTGACGAGCGCGCCTCGCCGCGCCCGATGAGATAGGGGAAGACGCCCGGCGCGCCCTGGCCGGAGTAGTCGGACGCCACGACGACCCACCCGCGTGCGAGCGCCTGGTCGAGGCCCGGTATCGCCCACTTCGTCGCGGACGCGTCGCGCAGGCTGGGCGCGCAGCCACGGGCGACGCCGGTCGTCCCGTGGTTCCAGACGACGACCGGTCGCGGACCCGGCGGCGCCTGCTGCGGCACGATCACGAGAGCGCTCGCCACCGCGGGCTGCCCGTTCGCGTCGCGGGTCGTGTAGAGGATGCGCATGACCTCGGCGCCGGAGGGCTTCTGCCCCGAGAAGTCGTCCGTGCGGATCAGCTGCCCGTGCTCGTACGGCACGACGGCCGGCGGGTCGTAGAAGGCGTCCACGACCTGCGCGCCGTCCTCGAACCACGCGTTCGCCCACCAGCCACCGGCGGCGAGCGCTACGAGCAGTGCCGAGAGGGCGTACCGGCCGGCGGCCAGCCACGCGGCGCGGGCGCGACGCCGCCTCGGGGCACCCGCAGCTGCGGCCGAGACGGATGCCGCGTCCGGAGGCGCCGACTCTGCCGAGGCGGAAGCCGCATCCGTGAGGTCGGGCACGTCTCGCGCCGACGCGTGCGTCTTCGCCGGGACCGGCCCGGCGGGCTCACCGGTGGCGGGGACCGAGCGTCTGCCCTCGACGAACGCGCGCACGGCACGCACGAGCATGGACGCACCGAAGATCACCGTCCGCACGCCGAAGATCAGCGCGACGACGAGCACCGTCACGTCGGGCCACGCATACGACAGGATGCCGAACGCGATCTGCGCCCCGCCCCAGACGCCGGCGAGCACCCGCTGGCTGACACTCCCCCGCCGCACCGCGTCGTAGATCGACGCCAGACCGCCGAGCACGAGAAGCACCGCGATGATCTCGGGGAGCAGCTCGAGGGTACGGCCGAGGCCGAGGAGGATCCCCAGGCCCAGCGCGATCCACACGACGCCGAATCCGACGCGGGACCACAGCGCCGTCTCGGGCGCCGCGAGCATCCGTGCCACGCCGGAGAAGATGGCACTCAGTCCCACGTAGACGGTGAGGAGGACCAGCGAGGTGAGCGGCCGCGTCACGATGAGGAGTCCGACCAGCAGCGACAGCGCGCCCACCACGACGAGCACCGCCGGAGGAGCTCCGCGCACGAGTCGCGGCACGACGCTCCATCCGGACGGGAGCTGTCGACGGCCCTCGCGGATCATCCGCCCCATGATAGGTGCGCCCGCCGATGGCACCCTGAGGCCGCACCGCGCGCGGCGAACCGTCGTGGTCGGCAACGCATCCCGCCGGACCCGCGTCAACCCCCGCCTTCCGCGCGATCACGGGTCTAGCGTGAGGGCGTGAAAGCCAACGCGAAGCAGCTGGCCCGCGAGGCGGAGTCCAGCGCCGTCTTCGAGGCCGTGGCCCGCGCCGGATACGTCGCCAACGGCGTGATCCACATCCTCATCGGGGTCATCGTCATCGTGCTCGCCGCGGGCGGGCGCGGCGAAGGCGACCAGGCGGGCGCGATGAAGGCGGTGGCAGGCGCCCCCGCCGGCTTCGTCGTCCTGTGGCTCATCGCGGTCGGACTGTGGGCGCTGGGCGTGTGGCACGCGGCCGAAGGCCTCCTCGCGCGCGACCGATCGGGCGACGCCAAGGGCGCCGCGCGCAAGTGGGGCCGACGGATGGCCGATTGGGGGCAGGCGGCGGTCTTCATCGCGCTCGGCCTCATCTCGGCAGCGGTGGCGATGGGCGCGCGACCCAACGCCGAGGAGGCGGCAGAGGGCGCGAGCCGGGGACTGCTGGAGGTGCCTGGCGGACCCATCCTGCTGGGACTCATCGGCCTCGGTATAGGAATCGGCGGGATCTCATTCGTGGTGATGGGCGTCAGGCGGAGCTTCCGCACGCGCGTGCGGATCCCGGACGGCAAGCGCGGACGCACGCTCACGACGCTCGGGGTCGTCGGCTTCGTCGCGAAGGGCGTGGCCCTGACGATCGTCGGGGTGCTGCTGGTCATCGCCGCGGTGGCGACGGATGCCGAAACCGCCGGCGGGCTGGACGGCGCGGTCGACGCGCTGCTCGCCCTGCCGCTCGGGCCATGGCTCGCCTGGATCGTCGGCGTGGGCTTCATCGCCTATGGGATCTTCACCGTCGTGCGGGCCCGCGTCGCGCGGATGTGAGTGCGCGGACTGCGGCGTCCCGGGCGGCAGGGGATCCATTGAGGCGCGGCATCCGTGCTGTCAATGCCCTGGAGGACATGCGCGACATCGTCGAGTCTGAGGGCATGACACACGCAGAAGAAGATCTCGTCACCGGCCCGGAGGCGATCGCCCGGGTCAAGGAGCTGGTCGAGGACATCGACTTCACGATGCTCACCACCCGGGATGCCGCGGGCAATCTCGTGAGTCGGCCGATGAGCACACGGCAGATGGACGACGCCGGCGACATCTGGTTCTTCACCCTCGCGGGGACCAGCAAGGTCGCCGAGGCCCAGGCCGACCCGCAGCACGACGTCGGACTGTCGTACCTCGACCCGAAGGGTCACCGGTACGTGTCGGTCGCAGGGCGTGCCGAGGTCGTCCGCGACGACGCGAAGATGAAGGAGCTCTACTCCCCCGACCTCGACATCTGGTTCGAGGACGGACTGGACACCCCCGGCATCGTGCTGCTGCGCGTGACGCCGGTCGAGTGCGAGTTCTGGGAGCCGCGGCACGGCAAGCTCGTCACCGCAGCGGGAATGCTCAAGTCGCTGGTGACCAAGGACACGCCCGACGACACGATGTCGCACGGCAAGGTCAGCTGCTGACCGGAGCCGGACGCCGCGCCGCCTGAGGTCAGGCGGCGCGGCGCTCTCGGCGGCGGCCGGTCAGGCGCGGTAGACCTGGACCACCGACGGGCGCGGCGCCGTCGGCACGGCGCCCGGCAGGGTCGAGCCGTAGTCGGGGAACAGCGAGGTCGGCGCCGCGAACGTGCCGTCCTCACCGGGGTGCTGCACCGCGACGAAGACGAGGCCCTCCTTGTCGTGGATCACCGGCCCGCAGGTCTCGGCATCACGCGGCACCGACAGGAACTGCTGCACGTGGCCGCGCTCGGCGCCCTCGAGCGGCACGAGGAAGAGTCCGTCGTTGTAGCCGATCGTGCTGGGCGCGCCATCGGTGGAGATCCAGAGGTTGCCCGACGAGTCGAAGGCGACGTTGTCGGGGCACGAGATCGGCGACACGAGCTCCTTGGGGAAGCCTGCGAAGTACGAGTTGGCGAACGTCGCCGGGTCGCCGCAGAGGAGCAGGATGCTCCAGCCGAACGTGGTGCCGGACTGCCCCGCCGTCTCGGTCAGCTCCACCACATGCCCGTAGCGGTTGCCGGTGACCGGGTTGGTCTCGTCGAGCGTCGCCGCCGAGCGAGCCGAGTTGTTGGTCAGCGCCAGGTACACCTTGCCGGTCTTCGGGCTGGGCTCGACGTCCTCCGGACGGTCCATCTTCGTCGCGCCGACCGCATCCGCCGCGAGACGCGTGTGGACGAGGACCTGCTCGGTCGTGAAGCCGGGCACGGCGCTCTGCCCGTTCTGCGTCAGCGGGAGCCAGCTGCCGGAGCCGTCGAACAGCCCATCGCTGGGAAGCGCTCCGGTGCCGAGGATCTCGCCGGCCGGGGAGTTGCCCGAGAACTTCGCGACATACAGGTCGCCCTCGCTCAACAGCTGCAGGTTCTTCTTGCGCGAACCCGAGATCCTGTTCTTCGACACGAACTTGTAGAGGTAGTCGTTGCGCTCGTCGTCGCCCATGTAGGCGACCACGTGGCCGTCCTCCGCGACGATGACGTTCGCGCCCTCGTGCTTGAACCGGCCCATCGCGGTGTGCTTGCGGGGCGTCGACGTCGGATCCTGCGGGTCGATCTCGACGATGTAGCCGAACCGGTTGGGCTCGTTGACGAAGTCGGGGTTGTGCGCGTCGAAGCGAGGGTCGTACTTCTCCCATCCCGTCGACGTCGAGGTGGAGGCGGACGCCTGGTACCGCTTCTGAGCCGGGGTGTCCGCTGCCCACGCGAAGTACCCGTTGAAGTTCTCCTCGCCCGACAGGATCGTGCCCCACGGGGTCGTTCCGCCTGCGCAGTTGCCCAGCGTGCCGTGCACCCACCGACCCTCGGGGTCGGCCGCGGTCTTCACCAGGTCGCTCCCGGCCGCAGGGCCCGTCAGCTCGAAGACGGTCTCGACCGTGATCCGGCGGTTGCGGGGGCCACCGACGACATACGACCAGGGCTCACCCGTGCGCTTGCGGCGGATCTCGACGACCGACATGCCCTGCGCGGCCTTGAACACGTCGCCGCGGCGCTGGAGCTCAGCCGGGTCGGACGACGGCGGGAACATGATCGCGGGGTTGACGTACTCGTGGTTGGTCACCAGGACGCCGGTCTTGCCGCTCGGGTCGGCGACGATGTCGAGGTAGTCGCAGTTGTAGCCGAACTGCAGAGCCTGAGCCGCGGGCGACTGGCCGTCGATGTCGAAGGCGGGAGCGTTCGAGAACAGGGGGTCGCCCCACCGGATGACGGGCCGCCAGGTGTAGCCCGACGGAACCGTGAACTCGTCGACGAGCCGGTTCACCGGGGAGATGGGGTCGAACGGCAGGCTGCCGCCGGCGGGGCGAGCGAATGCCGCGCCCGCTCCCCCGACGCCCGCCGAGCCGGGCGCCGACAGCGGCGTCTGCGAGCGGAGACCGCCGACGGCGATCGCGAGCGCCCCGGCCGCGCCGAGCCCGAGGAGCGCACGACGCGACAGCGCAGCCGAGGCCACCTCCTGGAAGGTCTCGTTGTGCGAGGAGTTGCACTCCGGCCCGAGGCACGCGTTCGCGCATTTGTACTGGCACGTCGCCGCGAGGCGCTTGCCGCGCGCGTGGTCGGCGAGGGGAAGGGAACGGCGGAATCCTTCGATGATGCTCACGAGGGTCCTCTCTGCAGGCATGGCGGCGTCGGCCGGGGATGCCGTCAGCCTCGCCCCGTGCGGCGACGCCCACCGGAACCGCAGGTGAACAGCCGACGACGGACGCATGAGAACGACCTCATTCCCGGGACGGATGCCGCGGCCTCAGCCGCCGTGGATCAGGCCGGCGGTGCAGAGTCCAGCGCGTTGACCGCCGCGATCAGGCGGTACAGCTCACCCACGCGGAACTGGTTGAGCCGCAGCACCAGGCGCGGCAGCTCCACGCGGTCGTCGTCCTCACGTTCGATCGTGAGCGGGCCGCGGCGCTCGATGCGGCCCTCTGCGAGCAGGGCGCCGAACTCGGCGTTCAACGCCGATACCTCGGCATCCGTCGGCTCGCTCTTCAGACGCAGCACCAGGCGCTTGCCGACCCACCGCAGCGAGTCATAGTTGCGGTAGAAGCCGGTCAATGCGGCCACGGCGGACTCGACCGAGTCGGTCACCACGACGCGATCGAAATCGCCCTCGGAGATGACCCCCGACGACAGCAGGTGATCGTCGACGAAACTGCGCAGTCCTGACCAGAACCTTCCACCGGGGGCGTCCAGGAGCACGATCGGCGTCGGGTCGGCCTTTCCCGTCTGCTGCAGGGTCAGCAGTTCGAACATCTCATCCAGCGTGCCGAACCCGCCGGGCACGCACACGAAGCCCTTCGACTCCTTCACGAGCATGAGTTTGCGCGTGAAGAAGTACTTCATGGTGACGTTCCGCGCGTTCTCGCCGACGATCGCGTTCGGCTTCTCCTCGAACGGCAGCCGGATCGAGACGCCGAGCGAGTTGTGGGCACCCGCTCCCTCCGCCGCCGCCTGCATGATCCCCGGGCCTGCGCCCGTCACGACCATCCACCCGCTCGCGGCCAGCGCGGCGGCGACCTCCGAGGCCTGACGGTAGAGCGCGTCGTCGGGGAGGGTGCGAGCCGAGCCGAAGATCGTCGCCTTCGGCAGGTCCTCGTACGGCGCGAACAGCTGGAACGCCGCGCGCATCTCGGTGAGCGCCGCGCTCGCGATCTTCAGGTCGAGCCGGTCGGCGCGGTCCAGGCCCAGCCCGATCCCGGTCGCGAGGATGCGGGCGACGAGATCGGCGTTGTCGGTGATCCCGGCATCTGCGAGCATCCCCCGCATGTCCTCGGTCACTTCAGGGGGCACCGCGGCGCTGTGGTTCATGCCTCCACGTTGCCATGTCCCGTCCGTGTGCGGGCGGACGCGAGCGGAGCGCCCGGATCAACCGTTCCGACCCGAAGGTCGGACGAGGCTCAGCGTGCTGTCAGGCGCGCCACCGCGTCCGCGCTGGACACGACCTCGCGTTCGCCGGTGCGGCGGTCCCAGACCTCGACCTGGCCATCGGCGGCGCCACGGCCGACGATGACGATCCTCGGCACGCCGACGAGCTCGGCGTCGCCGAACTTCACGCCCGGAGACACCTTGGGCCGGTCGTCGTAGAGCACATCGAGGCCGGATGCCTCCAGATCGGCCGACAGCTTCTCGGCCACGTCGAACATGACGGCCTCACGCCCGGCCGCCACGACGTGGACGTCGAACGGCGCCACCGACGGCGGCCAGATGAGGCCCTTGTCGTCGTTGTTGAGCTCGGCGATGATCGCCAGGATGCGGGTGACGCCGATGCCGTACGAGCCCATCGTCACAGTGACGAGCTTGCCGTTCTCGTCGAGGACCTTGAGACCCAGCGTCTCGGCGAAGAAGCGCCCGAGCTGGAAGACGTGCCCGATCTCCATGCCGCGAGCGAGCTCAACGGGCCCGGAGCCGTCGGGCGCCGGGTCTCCGGCGCGGACGTTCGCGACCTCGACGAAGCCGTCACCGGCGAAGTCCCGGCCGGCGACGAGGGTGTGGACGTGCTTCTGGTCGATGTTGGCGCCGGTGATCCACGCCGTGCCGTCGGCGACACGCGGATCGAGGAGGTAGCGGATGCCGGTTGCCGACTCCTCGCCGAGCACCGCCCCGGTCTCGGACCACGGACCGATGTAGCCCTTGACGAGCAGCGGGTGCCTCTCGAAGTCCTGCTCGGTCGCGGGCTCCACGGCCGCGGGAGCGAAGGCCACCTCGACGCGCTTGTCGTCGATGTCGCGGTCGCCGGGCACACCCACGATGACCAGCTCGCGGGTGCCGTCGAGATGGGTCAGGGCGAGCACGACGTTCTTGAGCGTGTGCGCCGCGGTCCACTCCGCGGCGCCGTCCGTTGCGGGGCCGGCGATCCCCGACGCGGGAGCATCGAGGTGCGTGTTCGCGTGGTCGACCAGCGTCTGGATCGTCGGGGTGTTCGGCGAGTCGAAGATGACCGGTGCGCCGATGCCGTCGAAGGGGATCGACGCCGGCGCGGTCGTCGTGTACGCCTCGACGTTCGCGGCGTAGCCGCCCGCTGACCGGACGAACGTGTCTTCGCCGACGGCCGTCGGGTGCAGGAACTCCTCGGAGCGGGCGCCGCCCATCAGGCCGTTGTCGGCGGCGACGATGACGTACTCGAGTCCGAGCGCCTGGAAGATCCGCTCGTACGCGTCGCGCTGCGACTGGTACGAGGCGTCCTGCCCCTCGTCGGTGTAGTCGAACGAGTACGCGTCCTTCATCGTGAACTCGCGCCCGCGCAGGAGCCCGGCACGCGGGCGGGCCTCATCGCGGTACTTGTCCTGGATCTGATAGATCATCAGCGGAAGGTCCTTGTACGACGAATACAGATCCTTGACGAGGAGCGTGAACATCTCCTCGTGCGTCGGTGCGAGCAGATAGTCGGCGCCCTTGCGGTCCTGCAGGCGGAAGATGCCGTCGCCGTACGAGGTCCAGCGGCCGGACGCCTCATACGGGTCGCGCGGCAGCAGGGCCGGGAAGTGCACCTCGTACGCGCCGGCGCTCGTCATCTCGTCGCGGATGATCTTCTCGATCTTCGCCTTGACCTTGAGCCCGAGCGGCAGCCAGGTGAACACGCCCGGCGCGGCACGCCGGATATAGCCGGCGCGCACGAGCAGCCGGTGGCTCGTCACCTCCGCGTCGGCGGGGTCTTCACGAAGCGTGCGGAGGAAGAAGTGCGACAGACGGGTGACCACGAGGGTCAAGTCTAGGACGCACGGTCCCCACGCCCACTCACGACAGCACCGGCGCGCTGCCGCGAGGGTGGCCCTGGCCGCGTCACGGAGTCAGGTGGACCTGCCCGGGTGCCGGGGTCAAGGGTGCATCAGCGCGAGCACCGCCGCGGTGAGCGGGAGCGCGTCGGTGGTGCTCCGGATGAAATCGGGCGTCACCATGAGGACGTTGACGCCATCGGTCGCGACGACCACCGAGCCGGACCCCTCGTAGCGGTCGAGCCCCGGCGCGATGACGGCGGCCTCTGCCCCGTCGACCGTCACCGGCTGCGCGTCCGCCGCGTCGAGCGCCGTCTGGAACGCGATCGCGCCGCCGGGGACGACGTCGACGCGGACCACCTCCCCTGAGGTCGTATCTCCGCTCCCCGATGTGAAGTGCAGTTCGCACCAGCTCGCGGCGCCCGCGAACAGCGCGACCCCCTCCAGTCGCTCGGTCGCCTCGCCGCGACTGCTCTGGGCAAGCAGTGCCACCCGCTCGAAGCCGTACACGGCCGGGTCGATGGATGCGACGATCGCGGCGCAGTCGGGCAGCGCCCACCACTCGGCGGTACGGGCGGCGGGAGTCGGGGCCGGGTGATCGGCCAGGCGGCGCGATGCCTCGGCGAAGAGTCCGGCAACACCCGGCGCCGTCACGGAATCCTTCTCGCCTGCCGCCCGGACGACCAGCCATGTGCCGCCCACGACACCCGCCTCCGTGCATTCGACCTGGGTTCCGTCCTCAGTGACCGGCGCGCACCCGGTCGCGGTGCCCGCCCGCAGAGCGTCGTCGACCACGGCCTCGGGATAGGCCATCAGGTGTGCGGTGGCCGCCAGGTAGACGCCGTCCGACACCCAGACGCAGTCGATTCCCCCGAGCACCTCGTTCGCGCCCGTCTTCCAGCGGTAGTCCGACAGCATCATGTCGATCTTCGCGACCGCCTCCACGCTCGCTTCGTCGAGCGCGTTCGCGCACTCGCCGGCGAAGGGAGTGACGCCCGCTGCTGATACGACCGGAGTGGGAGGTGACGGCGTCGGGGTGGGGGCGGGAGTCGTCTCGGGGGTCGGCGACGGAGACGGCGCCGGCCGGGTCTCGCTCGTCGTCGGCGCGGGCGCCGGGCGGGCGTCGGACCCGAGCAGCGCGGCGGTCGTGATGGCACCGCCGCTCACCACGCCGATGAGGACGAGTGCCACCGCACCGGCCACCAGCTGCATGCGGTGTCTCCCCGCCGGGCGGATGCGCTGTGCGCCGGCGAGCACGAGGTCGCGCATCTCGGACTGCTCGTACGGGGTGAGGTCGTCGTTCATGCCCATGCTCCCTCGATCGAAGCCATCTCTTCGCGCAGCTTGGCCTTGGCTCGGGCGAGCCGCGACTTCACGGTGCCCACGGGGATGCCGAGCGTCTCGGCCGCCGCCCGGTCGGGATAGCCCTCGAGGACGGTCAGCACCACGACGCTCTGCTCGCGGGCGGGAAGCCTCTTCAGGGCGGCGAGCACGCCGGTCTCGTCCGGGCCTTTCGGTGCTCCCGGGTTCGATGCGACAGGCGTCCGAGCGAGGAGCGTCCGGTAGCGGCGGCCGGAGCGCTCAAGATTGCGGGCGCAGTTCGAGACGGTGTTGAGCAGCCACGGGAGGGGCGAACCGTCCACGAGGCGGACCGACTCGCGCTTGCGCCAGAGCTCGAAGAATCCGATGGTCACCGCATCCTTCGCATCCTCTCGCGCGGTCAGCAGACGGCGGGCATGACGGAAGAGACGTGCCTCGTGGCGGTCGAACAGCATTGCCAGCGCGGCCTCGTCGCCGGTCAGGACCCGCTCCCAGAGGGCGGCGTCATCATCGTCCATACCCTGTAGTGTCCGCGTTCCCGCAGATGGTTCATATCCCACCGTGCGGCGCTCCGAAGGGGCGTGACGTCATTCCGCGCGCCGCGCGCTCGGACCGACGTCTGCCTACACTGAGCGGGTGCCCGCACGTCGCCCCCGAGTGGTCCCCGCGCGGGCCCACGACGACCTGACCGAGTCGCTCTCGCAGCTGCGGACCGAGCTCGACCTTCCGGATGGCTTCCCGGCGGCGGTGGAGGCCGAGGCACAGCAGGCGGTGCGCAGCGTCCCTGCCGATCCGGCAGCGGCGCAGCTCGACGACCTGCGCGACATCGAGTTCCTCACGATCGACCCGGCGGGCTCGACAGATCTCGATCAGGCGCTCCACCTCGAGCGCACGCCCACCGGTGCGGTGGTCCACTACGCCATCGCCGACCTGCCGGCGTTCGTGACGCCGGGCGGCGCCGTCGACGGCGAGGCGCGCCTGCGGGGGCAGACGCTCTACGCGGCCGATGGCCGGATTCCGCTGCATCCGGTCGCCCTCAGCGAGGACGCCGCCTCGCTGCTGCCCGGGCGCGAGCGGCGCGCGTTCGTGTGGCGATTCGTGCTCGACGACGGCGCACGGCCGGTCGAGACGACCCTGCGCCGCGCGGTGATCCGCT
Organism: Microbacterium sp. LWS13-1.2; assembly: GCF_040144835.1. NCBI lineage: Bacteria > Bacillati > Actinomycetota > Actinomycetes > Micrococcales > Microbacteriaceae > Microbacterium > Microbacterium sp. LWS13-1.2. The sequence goes on along the minus strand of NZ_CP151632.1, from coordinate 4,243,555 downwards.
CGCGCGCCCAGTGGACCTACATGGATGCCCAGACCGCGATCGACGCGGGCACCGCGCCGAATGCCCTGCAGGCGCTGGCCTGGTTCGGGCCGCTGCGCCGGGAACGCGAGGCGGAGCGCGGCGGCGTGAGCCTCAACGTGCCCGAGACCCGCATCGTCGCCGACGATTCCGGCTACCGCCTCGAACGGGACGCGCCGCTCGCGGTCGAGGACTGGAACGCACAGCTGTCGCTGCTGACGGGCATGGCCGCGGCCGACCTCATGCTGCGCGGAGGAGTCGGCATCCTCCGCACCATGCCGGCCGCCGATCCGGACGACGTCGCTGCGTTCCGGGCGCAGACCGTGGCACTCGGCATCCCCTGGACAGCGGGCGTCTCGTACGGCGACTACCTCCGCTCGCTGGATCGCGATCGCCCGGCCGCGCTCGCGATCCTGGACGCCGCGGCCGGTCTGTTCCGGGGCGCCGGCTACGTGGCCTTCGACGGCAGCGCGCCCGCCGATCCGCTGCAGGCGGCGATCGGTGCGCCCTACGCCCACGCCACCGCTCCCCTGCGCCGGCTGGTCGACCGGTGGTCGCTCGTGGTGTGCGAAGCGCTGGCGAATCAGCGCGAGGTGCCGTCGTGGGCGCGAGAGAGCCTGCCGACGCTTCCCCCGCTCATGGCACGCAGCGATGGAGTGGCGAACCGGCTGGACGCCGCCGCCCTCGACCGGGTCGAGGCGGCACTGCTGTCGCGACGTGAAGGGCAGGCCTTCGAGGCCGTGGTGCTCGGCCGACGCAACGACGGCGCACGGGTGCAGCTGACGGATCCACCGGTGACCGCCAAGGTGGCCGGGCTCGACGCAGCCCCGGGATCCACGGTGCGGCTGCGTCTCAGGAGCGCCTCCATCGCGACGGGATCCATCGTTCTGGAGCCGACCGCCTAGCCTGGTGTCGTGACGACGACCGTGCTCCTGACCGGGTTCGAGCCCTTCGGAGGCGACGCCGCCAACCCGTCGGGCGAGGCCGTCCACCGTGTCGCCTCCCGCTGGGAGGGACCCGAGGTGCTCGTCTCGGCCGTACTGCCGGTGACGTTCACCGGCGCCGCAGGCCGCCTGCGAGAGCTGCTCGCCGACCATCGGCCGGACGTGGTGATCGCGGCCGGCCTGGCGGGTGGACGCGCCGCGATCGGGGTCGAGCGCGTCGCCGTGAACCTCGTGGACGCCCGCATCCCCGACAATGTCGGCCAGCAGCCGGTCGACGTGCCGAGCGTGCCAGGGGCCGCGGCGGCGCACTTCGCCACGCTGCCGGTGAAGGAGATCGCACGGCGGATCGCCGCGGCCGGCATCCCCGCGGAGGTGTCGTACTCGGCGGGCACGTTCGTCTGCAACCACGTCTTCTTCACGGCGCTCGAGGCGGCGGCATCCGGAACCCGAGCGGGATTCGTCCACGTTCCCTGGTCGGCAGAGCACGCCCCGTCATCCGATTCCGCAGCTCTTCCGCTCGCCGACATCGCCCGGGCGCTCGAGATCGCCGTCCGCACCAGCCTCGCCGTGACCGCCGACGCGCGCATGCCCGGCGGCACGCTCCACTGACGCCGGCTGTCTGCCCGTCAGCGCGAGCGGCGTCCCGCGTGGAGCACCTCGCGCACGATGAGTCCCGCGACCAGCGCCCAGAACGCCGCGCTGACGCCCGCGATCGCCACACCCGACGCCGCGACCAGGAACGTCACCACGGCAGGCAGCCGCTCCCCCGGGTCATCGATCGCCTGCTGCACGGCCGAACCGAACGCGCCGAACAGCGCGATGCCGGCGACCGCCGGGATGACGGCATCCGGAGAGACCACCACGAGGGCGACGAGCCCCGCCGACAGGCCACCGAGAACGATGCCACCGGCTCCCGTCGACACCCCGGCGACCCAGCGCCGCTTCGCATCGGGGTCGGCCTCCGGCCCCGCGGCGAGCGCCGCGCTGATCGCCGCCAGGTTGATCGCGTGCCCGCCCGCGGTCGCTCCGAGGGCGGTGCCCAGGCCGGTGACGAGCATCGCCGGCCGCCAGGGCACCTCGTAGCCGAAGCTGCGCATGATGGCGACGCCCGGGACGTTCTGCGAGGCCATCGTCACGAGGAAGAGCGGCAGCGCCAGACCCACGACGGCTCCGACGGTGAAGACGGGCGCCGTGAACTCGAGCCGCGGCACCAGCAGGGCGGGGTCGATCGTCGCGCCGGTGACCGCGACATGCACGCCGATGACGACGGATGCCGCGACGAACGCCAGCGGCACCGCCCAGCGCGGCGCCGCGCGCACGAACACCAGCCAGGTGAGGAGGACGGGGATGACGCCCCACGGGTTCTGCACGACTCCGGTGACCGGCGCGAGACACAGCGGCAGCAGCACACCCGCGAGCATCGCCTGGGCGATCGACGGCGGGATCCGGGCGATCAGCCGTCCTAGCTGCGGCCAGAGCGCCGTCAGCAGGATGAGGCCCGCCGTCACGAGGAATGCCCCGACGGCCGCGGGCCAGCCGCCCTCGACGGAGCCCGTGGCGGCGAGCACGGCGGCTCCCGGCGTCGACCACGCCACCGTGATCGGCATCCGGTACCGCCAGGCGAGCAGGATCGCCGAGGCGCCCATCGTCAGGCACAGCACCAGCAGGCCGCTCGCCGCCTGCGCGCGCGTCGCCCCGACGGCGTCGAGACCTGTCAGCACGACGGCGAACGAGCTCGTGACTCCGACGAGCGCAGTCACGATCCCGGCGACGATCGGCCGCGAGAGTGGCGCGGCGGGCTCGGTCGGCGCGGGGCCTGCGGCGGCGCTCACGCGCCCTGCCGTCCGCGGTACACGGCGGTGCGGAGCTCGACCTCCCAGACGTCGCGCCGAGGCATGCCGACGGCCTGCGCCGCCGCGACCTCGGCGTCGACGTCGTACGGCACCCGCACGAAGCGCACCTCGAACGGCGCCCGTTCGGACGCGTCGAGCACACCCTCGAGGATCACATAGCTCGGCGTCGGCTCGTCGAGCGGGTTGCCGACGCTGCCGGCGTTGAAGAGGGTGCGACCGTCGCGGGACTCGAGATACGTGTCGTGGATGTCGCCGTAGCCCACGACGGTCGGCTCGGGGCCGTCCCCGGTCATCTGCGTGGCGCGGAACATGCCGTCGAACTCCTCGTCGGTGTGACGGAACCGCACCCGCACGTGCGGACTCTCGGCGGACGCGTGGAACAGCCGGATCCGCCGCCCGCTCATCACGAGGTCGTGGCTGAGCGCCAGCCCGCCCAGCCAGCGCCGCTGCTCCGGCGAGAGCTCGTCACGCCACCACCGCATCTCCTCGGGCTGGTCGTCACCGACGGTGCCGATGAAGTCGTCCCAGTTGCCGCGGATGTTCACCTCGCACACGTCGCGCACGCGCTCGGTGGCGGCGCCGCCCCGCGGGCCTTTGCCGACGTTGTCGCCCAGGTTGATGATCCGGCGGATGCCGCGGCCGGCGATGTCGTCGAGCACCGCTTCGAGAGCGGTCAGATTCCCGTGGACGTCGGAGATGAGGGCGATCCGGTCGAGAGCCATCTTCGGATCATGCCACGCCTCTCGGAGCGAGCGCGGCCGTCAGCGCCCGAACTCGGCGAGCGCGTCGGCGATCATGCGGTGGCCCTGCGCCTCGAACTCCTCGTCCCCCACCTGATGCGCCCAGCAGGCGGTGCCGATGGCTTCGCGCAGCCGCAGCAGGAGCCAGTGCGACGGACCGAAGGCTCGCTCGGACGTGCCGGATCCGAGCCGCGGATCATGACCGTAGCCCTCGAAGAAGGCGGTCTCGCACGCCGGGTTCTCACGCCACTCCTGCGCCGCGAGCCGAACGAAGTCGGTCGCGGCGGGGCGGAACGCGAACCTGCCGAAGTCGATCACCCGGACCACGCCGGCGTCCACCAGCCAGTTGCGAGGCTGCCAGTCGCCATGCGTGGGAACGAGGTCCGCGTCGATCGGCGGCAGAGCGTCGAGCGCGTGTCGCAGCCGTGCCTGCACCTCCGGCGTGATGGCGTCGGACGTGTCTAGCCAGAGCAGAGCGCGACGCGTGGCCGCGGCATCCGCTCCGTCCGACGGGCGGGAAGCCTGGTCGTGGAACCGCCGCAGCAGCTCACCCGCGCCGCGGTGCACCTCGGGGTCCACGCCCGCGGGCGTCCGGTACGCGAGCTCACCCGGCACCCACTCGAGCACCAGCACCCGCGCCGCACGGTCGGAGTGCACCAGGCGCGCCGCGTGGCCCCTCCGCTGCCAGACCGCGACGAAGCCGCCCTCGTGCGCATCGAGCTCGCGACCGAGATGGTGATCGCCGTCGCCGGACGCCTTGACGATCAGCTCGCGACCGGCGTGCCGCACCCGCAGCACGACCGTCTCCACCTGGTTCCAGCTGAGGTCGGCGACGGCCTCGGCTCCCGGCAGCCACTCGTCGACCTGATCCCGCTGCACGGCCGACAGCCGGCCGAAGCCCATCAGGACGTGACGACCTGCGCCGTGCCGACTGCGGCGTCCGGGCCCATCTCGGCGGCGAGACGGTTGGCCTCCTCGATGAGGGTGGCGACGATGTCGGCCTCGGGCACGGTCTTGATGACCTGCCCCTTCACGAAGATCTGTCCCTTGCCGTTGCCCGAGGCGACGCCGAGGTCGGCCTCGCGCGCCTCCCCGGGTCCGTTGACGACGCAGCCCATGACCGCGACGCGCAGCGGCACCGTCATGTCCTTGAGGCCCTCGGTGACGTTGTCGGCGAGCGTGTAGACGTCGACCTGGGCACGGCCGCAGGACGGGCACGACACGATCTCGAGCTTGCGCTCGCGCAGGTTCAGCGACTGCAGGATCTGGTGGCCGACCTTGACCTCTTCGGCGGGCGGGGCCGACAGCGACACGCGGATCGTGTCGCCGATGCCCTCCGCGAGCAGGATGCCGAAGGCGGTCGCCGACTTGATCGTGCCCTGGAACGCGGGTCCGGCCTCGGTCACACCGAGGTGGAGGGGCCAGTCGCCGCGCTCGGCGAGGAGCCGGTAGGCCTTGACCATCACGATCGGGTCGTTGTGCTTGACCGAGATCTTGAAGTCGTGGAAGTCGTGCTCCTCGAAGAGCGACGCTTCCCAGACAGCGCTCTCGACGAGAGCCTCGGGAGTCGCCTTGCCGTACTTCTCGAGCAGGCGCCGGTCGAGCGAGCCGGCGTTGACGCCGATCCGGAGCGACACCCCGGCCGCCTTCGCGGCGGCGGCGATCGCGCCGACCTGGTCGTCGAACTTGCGGATGTTGCCCGGGTTCACGCGCACCGCGCCGCAGCCGGCATCGATGGCCTGGAACACGTACTTGGGCTGGAAGTGGATGTCGGCGATCACCGGGATCTGACTCTTCGCCGCGATGATGTGCAGCACGTCGGCGTCGTCCTGCGACGGCACGGCGACGCGCACGATCTCGCAGCCCGACGCGGTGAGCTCGGCGATCTGCTGCAGCGTGGCGTTGATGTTGGTGGTCGGCGTCGTGGTCATCGACTGCACGCTCACCGGCGCATCGCCGCCGACCAGCACCTTGCCCACCTTGATCTGGCGGGTCTTGCGACGGGGGGCGAGCGTTTCGGGGACCTTGGGCATCCCGAGATTGACGGCTGGCACGTGCTCCAGCCTACGCGTCGGTGCAGGGCATCGGCTGAGTGGCCGCGACCGGACAGTGAGAGCGCGGGGCGGGACGGGATCGCTCGTCCCCCGCCGGGCTCACTCGCTCGCCGCCGGCGACGGTGCAGCGGGCGCCTCCGGCTCCGAGCCGGTGAGCGCGCGGATCAGGGTCTGCGCATCGTAGGGGCCCACGTGACGGACGCCGTTGATGAAGAACGTCGGCACCGACGTGATGTCCATCGCCTCGGCATCCAGCATGTCGTCGCGCACGCGCGCGGTGACCTTCGGCGAGCTCAGGTCGTCCTCGAAGCGATCGACGTCGAGGCCGAGGTCGCGTGCGCGGCGGATGATGTCGGACGGGAGCTGGTGGTCCTGATCGGCGAACAGGCTCCGCGAGAACTCCGGCAGCTTCCCCTGCAGGTTCGCGGCCTCCGCGGCCTCGGCCGCCGCCAGCGCGTTCGGGTGCTGACGCTCCAGCGGCGCGTGTCGCCACACGTAGCGCAGGCGGTCGCCGAGCTCCTTGCGGACCTCCTCGATCGAGCCCGACGCCTTGAGGCAGAAGGGGCACTGGAAGTCGCCGTACTCCACGATCGTGAGCGGCGCGTTCACGTCACCGTAGATGTGGTCGCGCTGGGGGTCGACCGGCCGCACCAGGGCGCGTCCACCGTCGTCGTCGGGCCGCCGTGCGTCCGAGATACGGAACACGATCGCTGCCAGCACGAAGGCGAGGACGGACGCCGCCAGCACGCCGACGCGCGCCTCGTTCTGCACGTCGGGGTCCTCGATCGCGAGGTCGATGATGAACAGCGAGATCGTGAACCCGATGCCGCACAGCATCGCGCCGCCCGCGATGCGGTCGAGCGTCAGGCCCAGTCCGAAATCGCCGAGTTTGAACACCTTCATGATGGCCGCGGCGCCGAAGACGCCGACGAACTTGCCCACGACGAGACCGACGACGATGGCCCACGTGACCGGGGACTGCGCGGCGGCCGCGAGGATCGGCCCCGAGATCTCGACGCCAGCATTGGCGAGGGCGAACAGCGGCAGGATGACGTAGGCGACGTACGGCGCGTACGCCGACTGCAGGCGCTCGTTGATCGAGATCGACTCCCGGAGGCTGTTGGCGGCCTGCCGCGCGTACTCGCTGTTCGGCGACTGGCGGAACATCCGCGCGAGCTCGAGCGCCTGCTCGACGTCGCGCCGATTCGGCCGGTAGACGGGGATCAGCAGCGCGATCGCCACCCCCGCGAGCGTCGGGTGCACGCCCGACGCGAGGAAGGCGAGCCACACGATGATCGACAGTGTGGCGTAGATCGGGCCGCGGCCACGCGGGACGTAGCGGGTGAAGAAGATCCCGGCCAGGCCGACGGCAGCGACGAGAAGCGGCAGCGGTGTGAAGCTGTCGGTGTAGAAGAGGGCGATGATGCTCAGCGCGCCGATATCGTCCACGACCGCGAGGGCGAGCAGGAACACCCGGAGCCTGCCAGAGGCGCGCGGCCCGATCAGTGCGAGTGCGCCGACGAGGAACGCGGTGTCGGTCGAGATCACGACCCCCCACGCGTGCTCGAATCCCGACCCCCTCGCGATCGCGAGGTAGAGCCCGGCCGGCACCAGCAGTCCCGCCACCGCGGCGACCACGGGGATCATGGCGCGGGACCAGCTCGTGAGCTCCCCGATCGCGAACTCGCGCCGCACCTCGAGGCCGACTGTGAAGAAGAAGATCGCCATGAGCGCGTCGTTGACGAGCGCGTGCAGCGTGAACGCGAGATGGATGTCGCCGAAGCTGATCGTCAGCTGCGTCTCCCAGAAGTCGTGATACGACGTCGCGGAGACGTTCGCCCAGACGATCGCGAGCACCAGCAGGAGCGCGCCCGTGCGCTGCTCCCCCATGTTGCGGATGCGGTCGGCGATCGAGGGACGCCGTCGGGGCCGCCGATCCGGCTGCTCCGGTTCGGCTGATCGGTCGGTGATCGTGAGGTGGGTCATGGCGTACCTCCGCGGCGCGGGGATGCGGGCAAACGGGTCGGCCCCAGTATGGTGCCGAATCCGGGGACAGTGGGCCGGGATCCGTCGCGGTGACCGATTCGCGCGTGTGGTAGGTTCGGCGCATGTCCGCGCACCTTTCCTGGTGGCTCACCGCATAGGCGGTGTGTTCGCGCGACCACAGACCGCCCACGGGCGGTCTTCTTTTTCGTACGGGACACCGCCCCACGACGAAAGACGAACACCATGACCGGGCCTGCCCCCATGTCCCCTCGCGACCTCGCTGCCAGCGGCATCCCCTTCGCGCTCATCGCGCGCGACGACAGCACCGTCGAGGTGCTGACCGGCGATGTCGTCGACGTCGAGCTGCTGGCCGACATCCCGCTGACGGACGCCTCGGGCTCGCCGCGGGAGGTGCTGGCGCTCGTGCCGTTCCGGCAGGTGCGCGAGCGCGGATTCGAGTGCCACGACGACGGAGCCGCGCTGCGCTGCCTCGTCGTGCGCAACCGAGCCTCGCTCCCGCGCGACGAGACCATGGCGCTGCTGCCGACCGAGCCCGTCGCGCTCGAGGGCGCCGGCTTCGACATCGCCGACGAGGACTACGCCGACATCGTGCGGCGGGTGATCGCCGACGAGATCGGGCGCGGCGAAGGCGCCAACTTCGTCATCCGCCGCGACTTCACCGCCGGTGTGTCCACGGATGCCGCCACCGCCGCCCTCACGTGGTTCCGCGCCCTGCTCGAGCACGAGCGCGGCGCGTACTGGACGTTCGCGGTCGTCACACCCGGCCATGTCGCCGTCGGCGCGAGCCCCGAGGCGCACGTCAGCGCACGCGACGGCGTCGTGACGATGAACCCGATCTCGGGCACGTTCCGTCACCCGGCCGGCGGCGCGACCGCCGAGACGCTCACCGAGTTCCTCCGCTCCACCAAGGAGACCGAGGAGCTGTTCATGGTCGTCGACGAGGAGCTCAAGATGATGAGCGCCGTCTGCTCCGACGGCGGCCGCATCACCGGTCCGCATCTCAAGGAGATGTCGCGACTCACGCACACCGAGTACGTGCTGCGCGGGCGCAGCCGGCTGGATCCCCGCGACATCCTCCGCGAGACCATGTTCGCGCCGACCGTGACCGGCTCGCCGATGCAGAACGCGTGCACGGTCATCACCCGGCACGAGAGCACCCCGCGGGGCTACTACTCGGGCGTGGCCGCCCTGTTCACCCCCCGCCTGACGCTCGCGGCCGGCGAGGCGACCCATGACCTCGACGCTCCCATCCTCATCCGCACCGCATATCTGCAGGACGGCCGGTTGCGCGTTCCCGTCGGGGCGACGCTGGTGCGCCACTCCGACCCCTACGGCGAGGTCGGCGAGACGCACGGAAAGGCCGCCGGCGTGCTCGGCGCCATCGGCGCCGTGCCCCGTGACGCTGCGGCCGAGGCCGCCGTCGTCGCCGTGCCCGACGCCGACGTCATCGACGAGGACGCCCCCGCTCCCGCGCCGCGCCCTCTCGCGGACGACCCGGCGATCGCCGAGCTGCTGGCCTCCCGCAACGGACGCCTGGCGGAGTTCTGGCTCAACCCGCAGGGCTCGGACGGGCCTGCGCCGTTCGCCGGCCGGTCGGCGCTCGTCGTCGACGCCGAGGACCGCTTCACCACGATGCTCGCCCATCAGTTGCGCCATCTCGGGCTCGACGTGCGGATCGCGCCGTGGGACGAGGTGACCGACGCCCAGATCGACGACGCCGAGCTGCTCGTGTCAGGCCCCGGGCCGGGCGATCCGCGTGATGTGTCCAGCCCCCGCATCCGGCGCATGCGCGAGGTGGTCGGGCGGCGGCGCAAGAGCGGCCGGCCGATCCTCGCCGTGTGCCTCAGCCACCAGATCCTCGCCGACACGTTCGGCATCGACCTGGCACCGCTGGACGCACCGCACCAGGGGCTGCAGAAGTCGGTCGACGTGTTCGGGATGCCGGCATCCATCGGCTTCTACAACACGTTCACCGCCCGCGTACCCGCGGGCACGACGCGCGCCGGCGAGGCCGAGATCGCAGCGGACGCCTCGGGCGACGTCTACGCGCTGCGCGGGCAGGGCTTCGCATCGGTGCAGGGGCACCTGGAGTCCATCCTGTCGCGGGACGGTATGACCACGCTGCAGCGCCTGGTCGAGCAGGCGATGGCGCCGGTTTCCGGTCGTTGAGCGAGGGAGCGTCAGCGAGCGAGACGAAACGCATCGAGCCGAGCATCACGCCGGTTGCGGGCGTTTCGTCTCGCTCGTTCCTCGCTCGCTCAACGACCGGTGACGGTCCTCGTCGCCGCGCGGGCAGCCAGCAGGCGTCGTTCGGCCTCGTTCGCGGTGAGCTCGAGTGCGCGCAGGTCAGCGGCGACCGCGTCGTCGTCGCGGCCGAGCTCGCGCAGCAGTGACGCCCGGACGGCGTGCCACAGGTGCGAACGGGCCAGCGGATCCGCGAGCCCGTCGACCTCGGCGAGCGCGACGCCGGCGCCTGCCACGCGCGCCAGCGCGACGGCGCGGTTCAGTCGCACCACAGGCGACCGGTCGTACGCGAGCAGCATGTCGTAGAGCGTCAGGACCTGCAGCCAATCGGTGGACGCCTCGTCCGCGGCATCCGCGTGGCACGCCGCGATCGCCGCGTGCAGCTGCCAGCGTCCCGGGCGCCGCAGCCGGGCCGCGCGCTCCAGCGACGCGCGGGCCTCGCCGAGAAGCGCGGCGTCCCACCGCGACCTGTCCTGGTCGGCCAGCAGCACCAGCTCGCCGCCCACCGATCGCGCAGACTCGCGGGCCCGGTGGAACTGCAGGAGCGCGAGGAGTCCCTGAGCCTCCGCGGCGCGCGGCAGCGCCTCGGCGACCACTCGGGCGAGCCAGAGCGCGTCGTCGGCGAGGTCACGGTCGGCCGCGGCATCCGACCCCGCCACGAAGTGGGCCTCGCTGTACATCACCGAGACCACGGTCAGCACGAGGTCGAGCCGCGCGGCGGCATCCGCCCCTTCGGGGACCCTCAGCGGGATGCCGCTCTCGGCGATCTTGCGCTTAGCGCGCGAGATGCGCTGCCCCGTGGTCGATTCGGCCGTGAACGTGGCGCGGGCGATCTGCGCCGTCGTGAGTCCGCACACCGCGCGGAGAGTGAGCGCGAGCTGCGCATCGGGCGCGAGCGCCGGGTGGCAGCAGCCGAACAGCAGCGGCAGGCGCTCGTCGGCCGGTGCCCCTCCGACCACGGGAGCGGGTGCGAGCAGCGCGACCTTGTCTCGCAGCACGCGTTCCCGGCGCACCCGGTCGAGTGCGTTGTGCCGCGCCGCCTGCATCAGCCAGGCTCCGGGCTTCGGCGGCATCCCCCGCGCCCGCCACTCGCGCAGCGCCTCCACGACCGCCTCCGCGACGGCCTCTTCCGCCACGTCGAAGCTGCCGAACGACACGGTGAGCGCCGCGGTGATGCGTGCGGACTCCTCACGCACGACCGCGGCGAGGAGGCGATCGGATGCCGCGGCGCGAGCGTACGACGGACGCGGGTCGTCCGCGCCCGGCCCGGCCGCGGCATCCGGCTCGGGCATTACTCGAACTGGCTGTAGTCGACGACCATCGGCCGGATCTCGACGGCGACTCCGGGGAATTCGAGCGAGGGCCAGGTCTTCACGAGCGCGATCGCCGCGTCGAGGTCGGGGACGTCGATCACGCTGAATCCTCCGACGACCTCCTTCGCCTCCGAGAAGGGGCCGTCGGCGACGACGGGCCCGTCGTCGCCCGCCCGCACCGTCGTCGCGGTGCTGACCGGATGCAGCTCCGCCCCCGAGTCGTCGATCTTGTCGGCGTTCGTGCCGAACCACTCGTAGATCCGCCCGTAGACCTCCTGGCGGCGCTCCTCCGGCACCGCGTCGTCGAGCTCGGGTGTCGAGGTGAACATGATCACGTACTTCACGGTCGTCGTCCTTCCGTCAGTGGAACCGTTGCACCCCTACAGCGAACGGGCAAGGCCGTTTTCGACAGGCTCGGCGAACGGATCCTCGGTGGTCCGGCGACCGCCGGCGGCTCAGAAGAGCGTCACCGGGTTGAAGAGGTCGGCGAGGATCAGCACAGCCCCCATCACGATGAGGGCGATCACGACCACGAACGTCACGGGCACGAGCCTGGTCGCATCCACCGGCTTCGGCGGCGGGCGGCGGAACAGCTTCGCCCAGGCGCGCTTGAGTCCCTCCCACAGAGCCACCGCGACGTGTCCGCCGTCCAGCGGCAGCAGCGGGATGAGGTTGAAGACGAAGAGCGCGATGTTGAGCGAGGCGAGCAGCGAGAGGAAGCCGGCGACCCGGTTGAGGATCGGAGAGTCGGCCGCGGCCACCTCGCCGGACAGGCGCCCGGCGCCGACGATGCTGAGCGGGCCGTTCGGATCGCGCTCCTGCCCGGTGACGAGGTCGACGGCCGTGTCCCACACCTTCGCCGGCAGCTGCCAGATGATGCCGGCAACGGCGCCGACGTTCTGCACGGCCATCTGCGGTCCGGCCCAGATCGGCTGTGTGACGTACTCGACCGACGGGCCGATGCCGACGAAGCCGACCTCCTCGGTCGTCGTCGTGCCGTCGGCGGCGGTCACCTCGGTCTCGATCGTCGCCGGCGTGACCTGGATGCTCTGCTCGGAGCCGTCGCGCTCGACCACGAACGTCAGCTGTTCGCCGGGCGAAGAGCGGATGATGGCAGTCGCCTCGTCGAAGTCGGCGACCGGCTGCCCGTCGATCGAGACGATCGTGTCGCCGGCTTGGATGCCCGCCGCCTCGGCGGGGGCCGCAGGCGCGGACACGGCGCACTCGGTCGAGCTCGTGGTCGGGACGCACTCGGACAGGCGGGCGACCGTCGTCGTGGCGGTCTGCAGGCCGATGCCGGTCAGGAGGATCGCGAACAGCACCATGGCGAACAGGAGGTTCATGACCGGGCCGCCCAGCATCACGACGATGCGCTTCCAGATGGGCAGCCGGTAGAACACGTGCACGTCGTCGTCGCCGTGCAGCGTCTCGTCGTTGGCGTCGCGCGCGTCCTGGACCATCGTGGCGAAGAACCCGCCGCCGGCACGCCCGGATCGTGATCCGGAGCCCGAGGCCTGGGTGGCTGCGGATGCCTCGGCAGCGCGCGCCCGCTCGCCGGGCGACGGCGGGTACATGCCGGCCATCGAGATGTAGCCGCCGATCGGGAACGCCTTGACGCCGTACTCGGTCCCGCGCATGCGCCGGGACCACAGCGTCGGCCCGAACCCGATCATGTACTGGCCGACGCGCACGCCGAACTTCTTGGCTGGCCACAGGTGGCCGAGCTCGTGCAGCGCGATCGAGACGGCGAGGCCCACGACCATGAGCACGACACCGATGACGAACGCGAGGATCTCCACACGCTCACGGTACCCGCGTGTTGCTTTGAGTTGGGTGTGACGGTGCGTTCGGGCGACGCCTCGCCCCTCCCGTAGGCTCGACGTGAGGAGGAGCCGTGACCCCACGCCACGTGCGCGCGCTGCGCGGCACCGCCGCGGCATGGGTCGCGACCGTCGTCGCCGCCACGGCTCACACGCTCGCCGGCGGCGGGGCTCCCTCCCCCGCCCTGGTCGTCGCCGTCGGCATCCTCTCGTCGCCCTTCGCGGTGGGCCTCATCGGGCGCCGCCTCTCCGCGTGGCGGATGGGCGCCACCGTCCTTGCGAGCCAGTCCCTGTTCCACGTGGCGTTCGCTCTGACCGCCGACGCCGACCCTGCGGCACTGCACGGGCACCACGTCACGCACCTGGGCGGCACTCTCAGCACCGTCGTGCTCCCCGACGCCCCCATGCTCGCCGCCCATGTGCTCGCCGCGTTCGCGACCGTCGCCGCGCTGCAGAGCGCAGAGCGGATGCTGCGCGCCCTGGGCCGCGGCATCCGCTCGGTGTTCACCCGCGTCCGCGGCATCGCCCCGCGTGCGCCGATGCCCCGGCTCGTCACGCCGCAGACGCGTCCGTCCGGCGCCGCGCTGCGCGTCGTCCTCTCGGGCACCTCCCGGCGCGGACCGCCCGCCTTCGTCTGAGCGGCGCACCGAGCGCCGCGCCCGTCGCCGGCCGCGCCCGATGCGTGCGCCGGGTCCTCTCGCGTACGCGCTCCCGCCGCGTACCGCCGGTCGGCCGTTCGCGCCGATCACCCCCGACGACAGACGAAAGCACACACCATGAACACGCTCACGCACATGTCCCCCACCCGCCGCCTCGTGATCGGCGCCACCGCCGGTCTGGCCCTCGCCCTCGCCGCGCCGCTCGCCGCGTCCGCCCACGTGCACGTGACCCCTGAGACCGCCTCAGCCGGCGGGACCGAGACCCTCACCTTCTCGTTCTCGCACGGCTGCGACGGCTCGCCCACGACCGCCCTCGCCGTCGACATCCCCGAGGGCGTCGGCAACGCGACACCCGTCGTGCAGGGCGGCTGGACCATCACGCGCGAGCTCGGCGCCGACGGCGTGCCGACGCGCGTCGTCTACACCCCCGACACCCCCGTCGAGGACGGGCTGAAGGCGACCGTCTCGATGGATGCGCTCTTCACCGAGGCGACCGCGGACACCACTCTCGCCTTCCCCGTCACCCAGACGTGCGCGGAGGGAGAGACGGCGTGGACGCAGATCGCCGAGGACGGCGAGGATCCGCATGACCTCGACGCGCCCGCGCCGCTCGTCGAGGTGGGCGACGCCGCGGACGACGCCGATGCCGGGCATGCGACCGGTGCCGAGGGTGCGGACCACGCGACCCACGAGAGCGCCGAGGCGGCAGCCGACACCGAGGCGGCGGCATCCGGCACGTCCGCCGACCCGGTCGCACGCTGGCTCGCCGCGGGGGGACTCGTCGCGGGGATCGCCGCACTCGCTGTCGTGCTCGTGCGCGGACGCCGCAAGGCCTGAGCCGCCCTCCGTGCCCCGGTCGCCGAGCGCGAACATCCCGCTCGGCGACCGGGGTGCCGGCGCGTCCGGCCACGGTGACGAGCCCGCTGCAGGGCCTGCCGGCGCCCTTGCACAGGCTCGCGGGCGGGGGCACGGGCGCCATGCGAAGATGGATGCGCCATGCCGACCGACGCGCCTTCGAACCTGCCCCCGGTACTCCGCCCCGACGCGCCGCCGACCCACTCCCTCGCGGACCTCGCGGCGCGCTTCGCCGTCGCCGTCCGCGGCGACGTCGCCGGCCCCACGCTCACGGGCATCACCCTCGCGACCGCCGATCTTCGGCCCGGCGACGTGTTCGTCGCGGTGCAGGGCGTCAACCGCCACGGCGCCGAATTCGCCGCGACGGCAGCCGAGAAGGGCGCCGTCGCCGTGGTGACGGATGCCGCCGGGGCCGACGTCGCCGCCGCGAGCGGGCTGCCCGTCGTGCTGGTCGAGAACCCGCGCGCAATCCTCGGCGAGCTGTCGGCGTGGGTGTACAGCACCGGTCGCGACGACGACCTCCCGACGCTCTTCGGAACCACGGGCACCAACGGCAAGACCAGCGTGTCGCACCTGCTCGAGGGCATCCTCGGCCAGCTCGGCGTGACGACGGGCCTGTCATCCACCGCCGAGCGGCACATCGCCGGACAGGTGGTCGTGTCGCGGCTGACGACGCCCGAGGCGTACGAGATGCACGCGCTCCTCGCCCTGATGCGCGAACGGGGCGTCGAAGCCGTCGCCGTCGAGGTGAGCGCGCAGGCGCTCAGCCGCCGCCGCGTCGACGGCATCGTGTTCGACGTCGCCGGCTTCACCAACCTCACGCACGACCACCTCGACGACTACGCCGACATGCGCGAGTACTTCGAGGCGAAGCTGCCGCTGTTCCGTCCCGACCGCGCGCGCCGCGCCGTCGTCTGCATCGACTCCGAGCCCGGCGCCGAGGTCGTGGCGCGCAGCGAGGTGCCGACCGTCACGGTCGGCACGCCCGCGCTCGCCTCGGACGCGGATGCCGCAGCCGCCGCGGATTGGGTCGTCGACATCCTCGACGAGCGGCAGGTCGGCACCGAGTTCCGCCTCACCGCCCGGGACGGGCGCTCGCTGACGACCCTCGTCCCCGTGATCGGGCGGCACATGGCGGCCAACGCCGGCCTCGCGATCGTCATGATCCTCGAGGGCGGCTACACGTGGGAGCGCCTGGTCGACGCGCTCGACGGCGGCCGCATCGACGCCTACCTCCCCGGGCGCACCGAACTCGTCTCGGGCGAGACGGGACCGGCCGTCTACGTGGACTTCGGTCACTCCCCCGACGCCTTCGAGAAGACGCTGTCCGCGGTCCGCAGGGTGACACCGGGCAAGGTCGTCATGCTGTTCGGCGCCGACGGCGACCGCGACGCCACGAAGCGGCACGACATGGGCCGCACCGGCGTCGAGGGCAGCGACATCCTCGTCATCACCGACCACCACCCGCGCCACGAGGATCCCGACTCGATCCGGGCCACCCTCGTCGAGGGCGCGCGCCGGGCGCAGCCGGATGCCGAGATCCACGAGTTCTCCCCGCCCGAGCGCGCGATCATCGAGGCCGTCGCGCTCGTCGGCGACGGCGACGCCATCCTCTGGGCCGGTCCCGGGCACCAGGACTATCGCGACATCCGCGGTGTCCGAACGCCGTACTCGGCGCGCGAGCTCGCCCGTCGCGCCCTGCGCGAGGCCGGCTGGCCCGTGCCCGAGCCGCACTGGCCGGTGCCGTACCCGGAGCACGAGACTCCGGCATCCGACCCGCTGCGGCCCGTATATCCCGAGGCCTGAGCACCCCGCCGGCTCTCGTTCGTCGCAGTCGCGGCGCTCGCCCCTCAGCCGTCCGCCCCCGGTTGAGTTGTCGTATATGTACGCGGCAGGCGGCGTGTCGCGTGCATATGCGGCAAGTCAACGCGCGGTGGGCGCCGCGGAAGGCGGGATGCGGATCAGGATGCCGCGGCGATCGCCCTGTCGGCGGCGCGGCGCGCCCAGTCCTCGGCGTCGGCCAGTGCCGCGCGCGTCAGCGCGTCGGGCGCGTCGTGCGCATCGACCACGCGGTCGATGACGTCGATGATCCCGAGGAAGCTCAGACGGCCCTCGTGGAAGGCGTCCACCGCCTGCTCGTTCGCGGCGTTGAACACCGCCGGGTAGGTGCCTGCTGCGCGGCCGACCTGCTTGGCGAGCCGCACCGCGGGGAACGCTGCATCGTCGAGCGGCTCGAACGTCCAGGACGTCGCCGTCGTCCAGTCGAGCGGGCGCCCGACGCCGGCGATGCGGTTCGGCCAGTCGAGCCCGAGCGAGATCGGAAGGCGCATGTCGGGCGGCGATGCCTGCGCGATGGTCGACCCGTCGACGAACTCGACCATCGAGTGGACGATCGACTGGGGGTGCACGACGACGTCGATCTCGGCGTAGGGCACGCCGAAGAGCAGATGCGCCTCGATCACCTCGAGGCCCTTGTTGACGAGCGTCGCCGAGTTGGTGGTGACCACTCGCCCCATATCCCACGTGGGATGCGCGAGCGCCTCGGCCGGTGTGACCCCTTCAAGGAACTCGCGGCTGCGCCCACGGAACGGGCCACCGGATGCCGTCAGCACGAGCCGACGGACCTCGCTGCGCTCTCCCGAGCGCAGCGCCTGCGCGATCGCCGAATGCTCGGAGTCCACGGGCACGATCTGTCCCGGACGCGCGAGCGCGGTGACCAGATCGCCCCCGACGATCAGGGACTCCTTGTTCGCGAGCGCCAGCGTGCGGCCCGTCTCGAGGGCCGCGAGTGTCGGACCGAGTCCGACGGAGCCGGTGATGCCGTTGAGCACGACGTCGGCCTCGACGTCGCGGACGAGCTGCTCGGCCTCGACGGCGCCGAGCGCCGTGCTCTCGACGCCGAACTCGGCGGCCTGCGCGTCGAGGGCGGCACGATCCGAGCCCGCTGCGAGCCCCACCACCTCGAACCGCCGCGGGTTGGCCCGCACGACGTCGAGCGCCTGCGTGCCGATGGAGCCGGTCGAGCCGAGGATCAGGACGCGCCGCATCCGGCCAGCCTAGCGGCGGGCCGGCTGCGGTCGCGTGCTACTCGGCGGCAGCGGCGCGCTGCACGCCCAGGATGTCGACCACGAAGACGAGGGTCTCGCCCGTGAGGTCCTCGTCGTTGATCTCGCCCTCGCCGTAGCCGAACGCGGGCGGGATCACCACGAGCACCTGCGAGCCCACCATCTGGCCCTCCAGCGCCTGCTGGAAGCCCTGGACGACGCCGGTCGTCTGGAACTGCGAGGGGGCTCCCCGGCTCCAGCTGGAGTCGAACTCCGAGCCGTCGGACCACTTCACACCGCTGTACTGCACGAACACGGTGTCGCCCGACTCGACGGTCGCGCCGTCGCCGAGCTTGAGCTCCGCGATCTCCACCTCGGTCGGCGGGTCCTGGTCGGGAATGGTGATGGCGGGCGCCCCGTCATCGTCGAGTTCGACCTCCGGCATCCCCGCCACCGGGTCCTGATCCGCGCCGGTGGCGACGGTCGGCAGCTCGCCCACCGACTGCGCGACGACGACGGCATTGGCAGCGCCCTCGCCCAGCATCGAGCCGGGAATGGTGAAGGCCGTGGCCGAACCGAGCGGCGTGCAGAGCACGCTGCTGCCGAAGATGCTGCTGCCGTCGACGATCATCGGGATGAGACCCGAATCGTCCGGGGTGGTCGTCGCCGAATCGAGCAGGACCTCGCCGGTGGTGGGGTCGATGACGAGGTACTGCCCGGAGACGAGCTGCCCGATCGCGAGGTCGTCACCGTCGGCGTCCGCGGCGATCGTGCGCTGCAGATCGGCGAACTCGAGATCGGCGGGCACCTCCGCGGTGAGCTCGGGAGCAGCCCCCGACACGGTGATCGCGTCGGAATCGGCACCAGGCTGCGGATCGAGGCCGCAATCCGACGCGGCGCTGGAGGACGGCGTGGGGCTGGCGTCGGGCTCGGCCGAGCCGGAGCAGCCGGCCAGCAGGAGTGCCGACATCGCGGCGACGGACAGGGCGGCGAGCGGGCGAATGCGCACGGAACAACCTCGAGACGTGGAAGGGGAGCCTCCATCTTTTCGCATCTTTGCTCTGTCCGCGCTGGGAAAGGGCTATGCCGATACCGGAATGCAATCGGGAGTACCCTCGACGGGTGACTTCCGACCTCGTGCCCGGCGCCGACGACACCGCCGACGAGACCGTCGAGACTCCCGACCCGCCGGCCGCGCCCGCTCGGCGCATGGGCTTCACGTACGCGTTGGGACGCCAGATCATCCGGCCCCTCGCCCGTGTGATCTATCGCCCGCGCGTGGAGGGCAAGGCCAACGTCCCGAAGTCCGGGCCGGTCATCTTCGCGAGCAACCACCTGTCGTTCATCGACTCGATCGCGATCCCGGTGGCGGCTCCTCGACCCGTTCACTTCCTCGCCAAGGCGAGCTACTTCGACAGCCCGGCATCGCGCTGGTTCTTCACCGCGATCGGCGCCATCCCGGTCCAGCGCGGCGCCGGACAGGCAGCGCTCGACGCCCTCGATCAGCAGCGCACGCTGCTCGAGGAGGGAAGCACTGTCGCGCTCTACCCCGAGGGCACGCGCTCGCTCGACGGCCGCCTGTACAAAGGCCGCACGGGCGTCGCGTTCCTCGCGCTGCAGACCGGTGCGCCGGTCGTCCCCGTGGGTCTCATCGGCACCGACGACGTGATGCCCGTCGGCGCGAAGATGCCCTCGCTCACGCACCGTGTCACCGTCAAGTTCGGCGAGCCCCTTGATCTCGCGCACCACGGTCCGGCGTCATCGGGCAAGGCGCGCCGGCTCGCCACCGACGAGATCATGGCCGCGATCCACGCGCTGTCGGGACAGGAGCTCGCGAACGCCTACAACGAGGTGCCCGCGCAGAACCCGATCGACCGCATCAAGCAGGTCCTCCCCCACGAACGGCGCTGACGCAGCCACGCTCGTCCCGTCCCCTCACGGAGATGAGGTGGATGCCGGGGCCGGCGCAATCAGGAACCGGCGACGAGGATCGTGGGCTCGTGGTGGACCGGGAAATTCACGGAGTTCGCGATGAAGCACCACTCCCGCGCCTGTGCGTGCGCGGCGGCCGCGGCATCCGTCATCGACGCGTCCGCGACCGTCACGCGCGGACGCAGCACGACCTCGCGGAAGGCACCGCCGCCTCGCCCGTCCTCGACCATCAGCCCGGAGGCGTCGTCCTCGTAGCCGACGACCACGACGCCCGCCTGCACGCACGCGTGGAGGTACGACAGCAGGTGGCACTCGCTGAGGGCTGAGAGCAGCATGTCCTCGGGATTCCACCGCGACGGATCACCGCGGAACGGCTTGTCGGACGACGCCAGGAGCTCGGGCTTGCCGTCGATCTCGAGCGTCACCGCCCGGTCGTAGTCCCGGTAGCCGGAGGTGCCGGTGCCGCGGTCACCCGTCCATGTCGTCCGGACGGAGTATCGATGCTCGCCCCACATGAGCACAGTCTGTCATGCGAGGCGACGCCCGCTCCGGCGGTAGGCTGGCTGGGTGCCGCAGACCTTCGCCGCAGCCGACGCCGTCGAACTCGCCGTTGTCGAACGCAGCGGATTCGTCGAGTCGCGTCACGCCGGCATCGCCCTCGTGCTCGCCGCCGACGGCACGATCGCCCAGAAGCTGGGCGATCCGTCGTCGCTGATCCTCCCCCGTTCCAGTCTCAAGCCGCTCCAGGCGCTGGCTTGCCTCTCCGCCGGCGCGCCCCTCGAAGGCGAGCGGCTCGGGCTGGCGACCGCGAGCCATGCCGGCACCGACCGCCACGTCGCGGTCGTCCGCGACATCCTCGCGCTCGCCCAGCTCGGCGAGGAGGACCTCGGGTGTCCGGCCGCCTGGCCGAGCGACACCACGACTCGCGACGAGATGGTGCGCGAACTCGGCCAGCCCGCGCGCATCCGCATGAACTGCTCGGGCAAGCACGCGACGATGCTCCTCACGAGCGTCGTGAACAGCTGGGACACGGAGGGCTACCTCGCACCCGAGCATCCGGTGCAGATCCTCATCCGGGAGACGATCGAGCGGCTGATCGGCGAGAAGACCGCCGCCACTGCTGTCGACGGCTGCGGCGCTCCCGTCTACGCCATGACGCTCTTCGGGCTGGCACGCGCGATCCATCGCATCGGCAATTCGTCGACGACCTCGCCCTTCGCGCTGCACCGCAGCGCCGGCGCGCTGGTCGATGCGGTGCGGGCCGACCCGTGGACCATCGACGGTCCCGGCCGAGCTGACACGATCGTCATCGAACGACTCGGCGTCTTCGCCAAGGGCGGCGCTGAGGGAGTCATGGTCATGGTCGCTCCCGACGGCACCACGGTGGCGCTCAAGATGCTCGACGGCAGCGGCCGCGCCGCCACCGCCGTGGCACTTCGACTGCTGGAGCGCCACGGCGCGCTCGCGTCGTCCGACGTCGCCGACGCGCTGTCGAAGCTTCCGCTCGCCGTCACCGGTGGCGGGCAGGATGTCGGGGTCATCCGCCCCGCCTTCTAGAGGCGCTCCCACAAGGAGCCCGAGCGCTCCAATGGCGGAGCGGAAAGGATCACACGATGCGGATCAGCGTCCCCACCGAGGTGAAGAACAACGAGTACCGGGTCGCCCTCACTCCTGCAGGAGTGCACGATCTCGTGGCGTCCGGCCATGAGGTGTTCGTGCAGCGCGGCGCGGGCGAGGGTTCGTCGATGCCGGATGCCGAGTACGAGGCCGCCGGGGCGGTGCTGCTCGACGATGCTGCGGAGGTGTGGGCGCGCGCCGAGCTGCTCCTGAAGGTGAAGGAACCCATCGCGAGCGAGTACGGCTACTTCCGCGACGGCCTCGTGCTCTTCACGTACCTGCATCTGGCGGCCGACCGCCCCCTGACCGAGCGCCTGGTGGCGGACGGCGTGACGGCGATCGCCTACGAGACCGTGCAGCTTCCGGGCGGTGGGCTCCCGCTTCTCGCGCCCATGAGCGAGGTCGCGGGCCGGCTCGCGCCGACCGTCGGCGCCGCCACTCTGATGCGGTCCGCGGGTGGACTGGGCCTGTTGATGTCGGGCGTGCCGGGCACGCGACCGGCGACGGTGACCGTGATCGGCGGCGGTGTCGCCGGCGCGAACGCCGCAGTGATCGCTGTCGGCATGGGTGCCGACGTCACCGTCTTCGACACCAACGTGCAGCGGCTCCGCTACCTCGACGACCACTTCCAGGGTCGCGTGAAGACGGCAGCGTCCAACCCGCTCGATCTCGACCGCGCGGTCGTCTCGTCGGACCTCGTCATCGGATCTGTGCTGATTCCCGGCGCGAAAGCCCCGAAGCTCGTCACGAACGACATGGTGGCGCGCATGCGTCCCGGCTCGGTGCTCGTCGACATCGCGGTCGACCAGGGCGGCTGCTTCGAGGACACGCACCCGACGACGCACGCCGACCCGACGTTCCCGGTCCACGGGAGTATCTTCTACTGCGTCGCGAATATGCCCGGGGCCGTGCCGAACACGTCGACCTCGGCGCTCACGAACGCCACGCTCCCCTACATCCGTCAGATCGTCCGGCACGGCTGGCAGCAGGCGCTCCGATCGGATCCTGCCCTCGCTGCGGGCCTCAACACGGTGGGCGGGCGCATCGTGAACGCGGGCGTCGCGACCGCGCACGATCTCGAGTTCGCACCGCTGGACGCCGCGCTGGTCTGAGCCAGGTCATCGAAGGCCCGGGTGCCTCGCACCCGGGTCTTCCCGCATGCGCGTGAGGCTGCGGATGTCTGCTGCGGGAGGCGTACGAGGTGGGCTGCGGAGCGCACCTCGGGCGGTGACGACGTCGTATCCGGTCGACGCCCCGCAGCACCGCGGGGCCGCACCGATGCTCAGGCGAGGCCACCGTCGATCGACCGGGAGTAGTCGGCGGGGTCCTCGGGCACGAGCACCTCGGTGTCGCGGTTGAGGCTCTCGCCGCGGAAGAACGGCTTCGAGCGCGGGAACGCGAACCACAGGAGCATGAGCAGCACGCCGAATGCGAGGGCGCCGATGCCCAGGACGAAGGTGCCGCCGATGCCGAGGAGGACGGTGTAGCCGTAGTCGACGTCGTACATGTCGATCGCCGACTGCACGAACGCGTAAGTCAGCATGAGCGCGCCCAGCAGCGGGAACAGGAACCGGTAGAAGAAGTTCCGCGCCGACGTGAACAGCTCACGGCGGAAGTACCAGACGCAGGCGTACCCGGTGATCGCGTAGTAGAACGCGATGGCGAGCCCGAGCGAGAGGATGGAGTCCTGCAGGATGTTGTCGCTGATCAGCGTCATCCCGACGTAGTAGACGGACGCGACGATGCCCATGACGAGCGTGGAGAACGACGGCGTCTTGTAGCGCGGGTGCACCGAGGCGAACCGTCGGGGCAGCGCCTTGTACGCCGCCATCGCCAGCGTGCCGCGGGCGGTCGGCAGGATCGTCGTCTGCGTCGACGAGATCGCCGAAATCATGACCGCGACCACCAGCACCCAGCCGAGTGGGCCGAGAAGCCCGTCCTTGATGGCGAGGAAGAAGTCGTCGGCGTTCGCCTCGTTGCCCAGGCCCGTTCCGTCACTGCCGAGCCCGGCGTACATCATCGCCGCGACGGTGACCCCGACGTAGGTGATCAGCAGGATGACCGTGGTCAGCAGCGCCGCCCGGCCGGGGATGCGCTTGGGGTCCTTGGTCTCCTCGTTGAGCGCGAGGCAGGTGTCCCAGCCCCAGTAGATGAAGAGGGCGAGCAGGATCGACTCGACGAAGCCGCCCCACTCGGTGAATGCGAACGGGTTGAACCAGGACCAGTCGAACGGGGTCGGGTCGGGGGCGGTGCCCGCGAAGAAGTGCCACAGCGCGGCGACGACGAAGATCGCCAGGGCGAGGTACTGGATGCCGAGCAGGATGTTCTGGATCCGCTCGCCGATCTCGACCCCGCGCCAGCTCACCCAGGTCATCGCCGCGATGAACACGACGCCGGTCGCCGTGACGAGCGGAACGTTGTCCGAGAGCAGGGCGTCCTCGGGGCTGCGCACGATCCCGTCGATCAGCGCCCAGAAGTAGATGCCGGCGATCTGCGCGAGGTTCGCGAGCACGACCATGCCGGCCACGGCGACGCCCCACCCGCCCATCCAGCCCACCCACGGGCCGAACGCCTTGGTGCCCCAGGTGAACGTCGTGCCGCAGTCGGGCACGTCGTTGTTGAGCTCGCGGTAGGCGAAGGCGATGAACAACATCGGGATGAAGGCGATGACGAACGCGATGGGCGCCTGCGCCCCCACCGCGAGGACGACGAACCCGAGGGTCGCCACCAGGGAATAGACCGGCGCGGTGGACGCGAGGCCGATGACGGTGGAGCCCCACAGCCCCAGCGTGCCGGCGGCGAGCCCTTTGCCCTCGGGCCGTTGCAGATCGATCGGGGTTGTAGCCACAGGGCGACGCTATGGCGTGCGGGAAGGGCCGGTCAATACACCGCTCCGACGGTTCGGCCGGACATCGCCGACGGGAAGGACAATGCGGACGGGGTCCGCTCCGGACGAGATCAGCCACGCACGCCCGGATCCCGGCTCGCAGTACGGCGGCACGCCGCGGAATCCGGCCAGCACGCGCAGCTCGGGTGCGCACGACGTGTCAACCACCAGGTCGTGGTCGCCGCGCACGTCCGCCAGCAGCCGCCAGTGCCGCTGCCAGTCGTCGGGCTCCCCCACGAGCACGACACGCCCTTCCGCCACGGCGGCCGGATCGTCCACATGGTCGTCGACCTCGCGCACACGCACGCCGTGGTCCTCCCAGGCGGCGAGGGCCCGCCGGCCGGCCGGCGACCGGCGGGCGACGACACCGGTGAGCCGCGCCGTCGGCATCCACCACGCGTCCGCCGGGTGGGGCTCCGCCGACGTCGCCCGCGCCAGGGCGACCTGTACCGTGCGCCCGTCGAGACGCCCCCGACCGGGAGGGGCCGACCGGTCGAACGCCGACGGATCGCCGCCGGCCGCGGCATGGTCGACGCGAGTGGGATACGGCAGCACGAGTCGCCGTGCGAAGAGCTCGGCGACCCTCGACACCGGACCGGTCATGCGGTGCGCACCCGCCACGACGAGCACCCCGGCGCCCGCGGCACGGCGGACGAGGCTCTCCACACGCTCGAGGACGGAGTGCGCGTATTCCGGCGGCAGACGCAGCGCCACGGCGTCGAGGTCGTCGATGAGCACGGCAGTGCCCGCCGGTGGCAGCGCGTCGTGGAGAGCGGCGACGGCGTCCCACATGAGCTCGGGATGCGCCGGCACGCGGATGGTCGACTCCCGCGCCTGGGCCGCGATGACCTCGAGGACGTTGGAGACGCCGCTTCCCGGCCCGCCCAGCACGAGGATCGCCCGGTCGGCCGGGCCGACGGCCACCACCGGCTGCCGCTGACGCTCCGGTTCGTCCGCCAGCCCGAGGATCGCGACTCCCGCGCCTGGCGCGCTGCGCTCGGCGCTCGCACGGACGGCGAGCTCGTCGATCGACAACCGCACGGGCAGCTCCGGCAGCCAGGGGCGGCTGGGTGGCCGGTGCCCGGTCCGCAGCGCAGCGGCCGCGACGTCGTCGGCACCCGACAGCGCGATCCGTACCTGCTGTGGCGCCGTGTCGCCCGCACGACGCAGGAACGCGAGTCCCCGGCCCGCGGCATCGCCGGGAAGCAGAGCCGCGTCGTCGGTGCCGAGCAGCGTCCGGCTATCGGCGGGATCGGTCACACGCAGGCTGACCCGCAGCGGGCAGTTCGCGAGCAGGTTGTCGCGGATCACGCCCGCGGCGCGCTGCGTGCCCAGGATGAGGTGGATGCCCAGGGCCCGGCCCCGGGCGGCGATGTCGGCGAAGAGCCCGTGAAGTTCGGGATGATCCGCCAGCAGCGCGGCGAATTCGTCGACCACCACGACGAGCCGCGGGAGCCGCACGCGCGGATCCCCTACATCACGGGCCCCTGCTGCGGCGATGGCCGCCTCGCGGCGGCGGAGTTCGGCGCGGAGGCTCTCGATGGCGCGCCGCGCGCCCGAGCCGTCGAGATCGGTGATCACGCCGGTGACGTGGGGCACGCCGGCGAGGCCGTCGAAGGCGGTGCCGCCCTTGAAGTCGGCGAGCAGGAACGTCACCTCGTCGGTGGTCCGCGTCGCGCACAGCGCGAGGATCCATGTGATGAGCAGCTCGCTCTTGCCCGCGCCCGTCACGCCCGCGACGACGGCGTGGGGCCCGTCGGCAACGAGGTCGACGACAGCGGTCTGACCGCCGGCCACGCCGATCGCCGCGGGGAGCCCTCTCGTCGTCGCTGGCGCCGCTGCCAGCAGCGGCGCCAGCGCGAGCGGCTCGCCGCCGTCGCGCTGCAGGCCGAGGCTGCGCTCGGCCCGGGCGGTGAGGTCGCGGGCGATCTCCTCCGCCTGCTCCCGCGCGACAGCCTCGATCCCCACCGGCACCGCCTCACCCGCGTGCTCGAGAAGCGCGACGCCGGGCGAGGTGACGACCAGGAGGGCCTGGCACCGCGGCGGCAGCGGCTCACCGGGCCGGCATCTGGCGATCGCGACGTCCGCATCCGCCGGCACCAGCTCGCCCGGAGCGATCGCAGCGACCGCCAGTCCGCTCCGCGCGCCGCGGTGCGGCAGCGCCTCCATCCAGTCGAGACCCTCGCCGAGCGCGCCGACGATGCGCAGGTCGCCCGGTGGCAGCATCAGGCACAGCTGCAGCACCAGCGACCGCTGCACCGCGGCGGCGAGCGTTTCGCCCCCGACGATCGCGATCCCCGCGTCGAGAGGAAGGGTGACAGGCGCCCCGGCGACCCGAGCCGCACGACGACGCAGCTCTGCGGCATCCGGATCCCCGTCGCCACCGGTCACGCGCACGACGCTGACGCGCTCGCCCGTGCCGACCACGATCGACGCGGCACGAGCACCCCGCCAGATGTCGTCGCGCGCGGCGAGGCGGGCGACGTCGGGATGCCGGCCCCACAGCTGGGCGCGCTCATGCGCATGGCGTGCGGCGACCGCCGATGCGACCTCGTCTCGAGCGCGGGCGGCGTCGGCGGACGCGCGCCTGCCGTCCTTCCGAGCTGCCCGGCGCGCATCGAGAACGGTCGCCGCCGCGATCACCGGCCCGAGCAGCGCGAACCAGAGCGTGAACACCGAGCCGGTGACCAGCCAGAGCGCCACGGCGCCGATGACCGGCACGACCGCCGCCACGAGGGGCAGCGGCGCACGCGCGGGCGGGCGCCACGCGGGGGGAAGCGTCAGCGGCTCGTCGTGGAGGATGCCCGCATCGAGGGGTGAGGGAGCGGTCGAGCGCATGGACCCAGTCCATCGGGCACGGGGCTGTCGTGGACGACGAGGACGGGGATCTGTGGATCCCCTGGCTCACTCCGCGGCTGGGGAGGAGTCGTCATCCGACGATCCATCGTCGGAGGAAGCCTCCGCAGGATGGCCGACGTCGAGCACGATGACCGTGATGTTGTCGCGCCCGCCGTTCTCGAGTGCGGCCTCGAGCATCGCCGATGCGGCGTCGGCGGGATCCGCGTTCTCGTCGAGGAAGTGACGGATGCCGTAGTCGGTCAACTCTTTGGTCAACCCGTCCGAGCAGATGACGAAGCGATCCCCCTCCGCCACGTCCAGCCGGACGTAGTCGGGCGTGACGCCCTCGCTCGGGCCGACGGCGCGTGTGATGACGTTGCCGTAGGGGTGGTTCTCGGCCTCTTCGGGGCTGAGGCGGCCGGCGGCGACCAGCTCCTGCACGACCGAGTGGTCGGTCGTGATCTGCACGATCGCGCCGTCGCGCAGCAGGTACACCCGCGAGTCCCCGATGTTGAGCGTCACCCAATGCGCCGCGTCGCCCGTCGTGTCGAGGAACACGCCGGTGACCGTGGTGCCGGTGCCGTCGTCGGTGGCCTCGGGGTGCGACCCGATGTCCTTGACCGCGCGCGCCAGCGCCTTCTCGATCGTCTTCGTCGACACATGGCCGCTGTCGGCGACCGCGCGGAGGCGTTCGATGGTGCTCGCGCTGGCGATCTCACCGCCGACGTGTCCGCCCATGCCGTCCGCGACGACGAAGAGCGGATACGAGGCGAACATCGCGTCCTGGTTCACCTCGCGGCGGCGACCGGTGTCGGTCACGGCGGCCCACGAGAGCTCCAGCACGCCGCCAGGCACCGGAACGGCGAGAGACTCGGTGGAAAGCTCCGGCACGCCGTGTCCTCCCCGTCCGCTGCACGGTGACCCTTCGCCCCGCGTCCTCACATACTAGTGGGTTACTCCACGGCGTCCTCGGACTCGGCGAGCGCTTCCACCACGATCTGCGCCGTGGTCGGCGGGGCCGCCAGAGGCACGGTCGACACCGGCACCAGGTCCTCATCTTCCGCCGCGCCTTCGAACTGGGCGTTGTACAGCCGCCAGTAGGCGCCCTTCACCGCCAGCAGCTCGGTGTGAGAACCCTGCTCGACGATCGCGCCGTTCTCCATCACGAGGATGAGGTCGGCATCCCGGATCGTGGACAGCCGGTGGGCGATGACGAAGGCCGTGCGGTCCTCGCGGAGTCGCGACATCGCACGCTGGATCAGCAGCTCGGTGCGGGTGTCGACCGACGAGGTCGCCTCATCGAGGATGAGGATGCGCGGATCGGCCAGGAACGCGCGCGCGATGGTGATGAGCTGCCGCTCCCCCACGCTCAGGCTCGTCGCCTCGTCGTCGAGCACCGTGTCGTAGCCCTCGGGCAGCGCGTGCACGAAGCGGTCGACATAGGCGGCCGTCGCCGCGGCGACGATCTCCTCCTCCGAGGCCTCGGGGCGTCCGTAGGCGATGTTCTCGCGGATGGTGCCCGAGAAGAGCCACGTGTCCTGCAGCACCATGCCCGTGCGCGCACGCAGGTCGTCGCGCGTCATGCGGCGGGTGTCTACGCCGTCGAGCGTGATGGATCCCGAATCGACGTCGTAGAAGCGCATGATGAGGTTCACGAGGGTCGTCTTGCCGGCACCGGTCGGGCCGACGATCGCAACCGTGCTCCCCGGCCGTGCGGCGAGAGTCAGGCCGTCGATGAGCGGCTTGTCGGCGACGTAGCGGAACGAGACGTCTTCGAACTCGAGGCGGCTGGCCTCTTCGGGCGCCGTCTCGGCGGGGTCGTCATCGGGCGTCTGCTCGTCTTCGTCGAGCAGTTCGAACACCCGCTCGGCGCTCGCGACGCCGGACTGCAGCAGGTTCGCCATGGAGCCGAGCTGGCTGAGCGGCTGCGTGAACTGGCGCGAGTACTGGATGAACGCCTGGACGTCGCCGATCGACAGCAGTCCTGCGGCCACCTGCAGGCCGCCGACGACGGCGATCGCGACGTACACGAGGTTGCCGATGAACATCATGGCGGGCATGATCACGCCCGACAGGAACTGCGCGCCGAAGCTGTTGCGGTACAGCTCCTCGTTCTCGGTACGGAAGTCGGACTCGACCTCCTTCTGGTGGCCGAACACCTTCACGATCGAGTGGCCCGAGAACGTCTCCTCGACGCGGGCGTTGAGCACGCCGGTCGTCTTCCACTGCTGCACGAAGAGCTTCTGCGAGCGTCGGGCGACGAGCACCGTGATGAGGATCGTCAGCGGGATCGTGACCAGGGCGATGACGGCCAGCAGCGGCGAGATGATGAACATCATCGTCAGCACGCCGATCACGGTCAGCAGCGAGATGACGACCTGCGACAGCGTCTGCTGCATCGTCTGCCCGATGTTGTCGACGTCGTTCGTCACGCGGCTGAGCAGCTCGCCGCGCTGCACGCGGTCGAAGTACGACAGCGGCAGGCGGTGCACCTTGTCTTCGACCTGCAGGCGCAGGCGATGCATCGAGCGCTGCACCACTCCGTTGAGGATGCGCGCCTGGAGCCATCCGAAGATGCTCGAGAAGACGTAGACGGCGAGCACGAGCGCGAGGATGCGCGCCAGCTGATGGAAGTCGATGCCGGCGCCCGGGACGAAGTCCATCGCGGCGATCATGTTCGCCTGGTCCTGGTTGCCCGAGGCCGCGAGCTGATCGACCACCTGCTGCTGGGTCGCCCCCTCCGGCACCTGCAGCGAGATGAAGCCGGCGAAGACGACGTTGGTGCCTTCGCCGAGCAGCTTCGGGCCGATCACCGACAGGGTGACCGACAGGATGCTGAACACGAGCACGACGATGAGCCGCGGCATCTCCGAGCGCAGGGTGCCGAGAAGGCGCTTGGCGCTCGGTCCGAAGTTGTCGGCCTTCGCCGCCGGCGCGCCGGCGCCGCCGAAGGGACCGCCGCGCGGCCCGACCGGAGCCGGCCGCGAGTTCTGCGCGCTGCTCATGCTGCCGCCTCCGCCGCGAGCTGGGATTCGACGATCTCGCGGTACGTGTCGCACGTCTCGACGAGGTCGTCGTGCCGGCCGATGCCGACGATGCGTCCGTGGTCGAGCACGACGATCTGATCGGCGTGCTGGATGGTCGACACGCGCTGCGCGACGACGAGCCTGGTCGCGTCGGGCAGGTGCGTGTCCAGCGCTCGCCGGAGTTCGGCATCCGTCCGCAGATCGAGAGCTGAGAAGGAGTCGTCGAAGATGTAGGCCTCGGGGCGTTTCACGAGTGCTCGCGTGATCGCGAGCCGCTGCCGCTGCCCGCCCGAGACGTTCAAGCCGCCCTGAGCGATCTGCGCCTCGAGGCCGTCGGGCATCGCCCGGACGAAGTCGGCCGCCTGGGCGAGCTCGAGCGCGTTCCACAGCTGCTCGTCGGTCGCGTCATGGTCGCCGTAGCGCAGGTTCGACGCGATGGTGCCTGAGAACAGGAAGGCGCGCTGCGGCACGAGTCCGACGCGCGTCCACAGCTCGTCGGGGTCGTAGTCGCGCACATCGACGCCGTCGATGCGGACGCTGCCCGCCGTGACGTCGAACAGGCGCGGTACGAGACTGATCAGGGTCGTCTTGCCCGCACCGGTCGAGCCGATGACCGCCGTCGTCGTGCCGGGCTCGATCGTGAACGTCAGATCGTGCAGGACCGCGTCCTCGGCGCCCGGGTAGGCGAAGTCGACGTGGTCGAACTCGATCCGTCCTTCGGGAGCGGGAGCCGATGCCGCCACCGCCGGTGCCGACACCGAGGCCTCGGCCTCGAGCACCTCGCCGATGCGGTTCGCGCAGACGGCGGCACGCGGGATCATGACGAACATGAACGTCGCCATCATGACGCCCATGAGGATCTGCATCAGGTAGGTGAGGAAGGCGAACAGCGTGCCGATCTGCACGCCGCTGTTCTGCACCTGGAAGGCGCCGAACCAGATGACCGCGACGCTCGAGAGGTTCATGACCAGCATGACGGCGGGGAACATCAGGGCCATCAGGTTGCCGGCGCGCAGCGCCGTGTCCTTGACGTCGTCGCTGGCGCGCTCGAAGCGCGCACGCTCCTGACGCTCGCGCACGAACGCGCGCACCACGCGGATGCCGGTGAGCTGCTCGCGCATGATCTGGTTCACGCGGTCGATCCGCTTCTGCATCTGGGTGAACGCGGGCACCATGCGCCACACGATCAGCCCGACGATGATGAGCAGCACCGGGATGGCCACCGCCATCAGCCACGACAGGCCGACGTCCTGGCTGACCGCCAGGATCACGCCGCCGATCGCGAGCATCGGCGCGGAGATCATCAGCGTCGCCGACACCTGCGCCAGCATCTGCACCTGCTGCACGTCGTTGGTGTTGCGGGTGATGAGCGACGGCGCGCCGAACTGCCCCACCTCGCGCTGCGAGAACGCGACGACGCGATGGAAGAGATCGCCGCGCAGGTCGCGGCCCATTCCCATCGCCAGCCGAGAGCCGAAGTACACCGCGATGATCGCGCACACGACCTGCACAAGGCTGACGATCAGCATGAAGCCGCCGGTCGACCAGATGTAGGGGATGTCGCCGGTCACGACGCCGTTGTCGATGATGTCGGCGTTGAGCGTCGGCAGCCACAGCGATGCGATCGACTGCGCGAGCTGGAACACGACGACGGCCACGATGAGCGGCCATGCCGGGCTGAGATACCGAACCAGGAGCTTCCCGAGCACGACGGTCCTTTCGGCGCGCGGAACCCGTCCGCTCCCGCGGACCGCGCACGAGAAGTGACGCTACGCCTGGGTCCGCTGCAGCGACAAGCCGTGGCGTACGCCGTGGGCGAACTCGCCCCCAGGCGTGCGCGAGACCGTCAGGCCGCGGTCTCCGGCGGCGGGAACAGGCCGTCGATCGTCGCGAGATCGGCCTCCGACGGCGTCCACGCCGACGCCGCTGCCGCGTTCGCCCGGACCTGCTCGGGCGTCGTCGCGCCGGCGATGACGCTCGAGAGCGCGGGGTGCGACAGCAGCCATCCGAAGGTGGCCTCGAGCATGGTGATGCCGCGCTCGTCGCAGAACTTCTGGAAGGCCTCGAGAGCGTCCCACGGCGCGTCGTCGTAGATGTGCCGCCGCTGCCGGATGATGCGGGTGTCAGCCGGCGCGGCATCCCGCGTGAACTTGCCGGTGAGCAGCCCGTTGTGCAGCGGAAAGTACGGGAAGAAGCCGAGGCGGTAGCGCTCGACGGCCCGCAGCACGTTCCGCTCGGCGTCGCGCGAGAGCAGGCTGTACTGGTTCTGCGACGAGACGAACGGCACGCCGTGGCGCATGAGCGCGGTGAAGTGCGCCTCGGCGATCTGCCACCCCGAGAAGTTCGAGTGCCCGATGTAGCGCACCTTCCCCTCGCGCACCAGGTCAGCCAGCGCGTCGAGCGTCTCTTCGATGGGCGTGTCGTTGTCGGGCACGTGCAGCTGGTACAGATCGATCCAGTCCGTCTGCAGGCGCGTGAGGGATGCCTCCACCGCGCGTCGCACGTACGACCGCGAGCCCTTGGCGCCCGACGGCGGATACCCCATGTCGCGGCCGGGGTGCCCGAACTTGGTGGCCAGCGTCACCTGATCGCGACGCCCGCGGAGCGCCTCGCCCATGAGCGTCTCGGACTGACCCGGCTCGCCGCCGTACATGTCGGCCGTGTCGAGGAACGTCACACCCGCGTCGATCGCGGCATCCAGCACCGCGCGCGTGCCCTCGAGGGTCTCGGTGCGCGTGCCTTCGCGGCCGAAGTTGTTGCAGCCGAGGCCGACAGCGGAGGCGAGCATGCCGGACGCGCCGACGCGCCGCAGGGGAACAGTGGAGGTCATACGTCCACGTTATCCCCGCTCGCGGATGCTGCTCCGCCGCTGTCGTCGTCTCCCGCTCCAGTGCGCGTCCACGGGATGCGCGGCCGCACCCGCACGCGCACGACAGCCCCTCGCCGTGCGACGAGGGGCCGTCGGAAGTGCTTACTGCTTCGGAGCCTCCGGAGCGGGCGGCTCGGTCGCCGGCGGCTCAGGTGCCGCGGGCGCCTCGGGTGCCGACGCCGGCGCCACGGGAGGCTCGGCAGCGGCCGGCGGCGCGGCCGGCGGCGGCACGGGAGCAGCCGGTGCGGCGGGAGCAGCGGGCGGCGGCGTGTAGCCAGCGGGCGGCGCAGGCGGCGCGCTGTACCCGGCGGGCGGCGCAGGCGGCGCGGTGTAGCCGGCCGGGGGCTGGTAGCCGGCAGGGGCGCCGTATCCGGGCGCGGTGGCCGGGTTGGCGGGGTAGCCGCCGGCAGGCATCTGCGGCGGGATGCCCGACCACACCGTCTTGTCGGCGAGGAAGTTGCCCGCCCACGGCGCCGCGGGGATCGCGGTGTTCCAGCGCGAGCGGTCGAACGCGTTGATGCCGAGCCAGACGATGGCGAGGAAGAAGTAGAGGATGAGCCAGACGGCCTCCTTCTGCAGCTTCAGCCCGACGCGCCAGGCGGCCAGGAGGGTGTAGAGGAATGCGGCGAGGCCGATGAGGGAGCCGAGCACCGGCACCCAGCCGAGCACGATCCCGCCGCCCCACAGCGCCAGCAGCCACCACGGGTTGAGGTCGCCGAGCTTGACGAAGATCAGGGTGTTGTACACCGGCACCCACGCGCGCCAGCGCCCCTGCACACCCGCCTTGTCGAACACCTTCATCAGGAACCAGGAGCCGATGACGTATCCGGCGATCGCGAGCAGGAAGAAGAATGGCGCGAGGACGAGCCAGGCGATGAGCGCCCCTGCCCCGCTGCCGTCGTTGTAGTCCATGGTCATGGTGCAGCGACCTCCGAGAGAGTCGATTCGGGACGCGTCGGGCGCGTCCGCGGAGCCCCTGCTCCGCTGGACACATGCTAGCGACGCTCTCAGCCGCCTGTCAGCATTGAGGTCATATCGGGGGATGGCCCCCTTGAGCGCCGGTGGATAGCCTGAGCAGCAACTGCCGACCGAAGGGCCGCTATGACCGACCAGACTCCGTCCGCTCCCACTCCCCCGCCGCTGCCCCCGCAGTCGGCGGCAGATGCCGCGCGCGGCGCCGACCCCGACGACACCGGCGTCCCGACGGTCCGGGGCGAAAGCAGCGAGGTCGGCAACGGCTTCTTCGCCGCACTGTTCGACCTGTCGTTCCGCACCTTCATCACCCGCCGCCTCGCGAGCGTGTTCTACTTCGTGGGACTGATCGCGATCGGCATCGGGTTCATCGTGTATTTCGTCAGCGGGCTCATCGGCGCCATCTCGATCATGTGGTTCGACGTCGGCGCCGGCATCAGCGGCCTGGTCGCGACGATCATCGTCGTGCCGGTTCTCACCTTCCTCGCGATCATCCTGCTGAGGTTCGTCATCGAGGCCGTCGTCGCCCTCATCGCGATCGCCGAGAACACTGAGCGCACGGCCGAGCACACCCGGCGCTGACGAGCGGATCTGCCGGTCCGCGCGAGACGCGGCCGGGTGCATACGCGCGCATTGCGCGCGGTGACGGGCTGCGTTTTGCAGCTCCCGCAGCGCGGGGGCAGAGTGGATGGATGCCTGAACTCGCGCCCTCGACGACCCTCGATGCTCCCCACGCCGGCGCCACCGTGCTCGACAACGCCCCCTGGCACGCGCTGACCGGCCCGCACGCCTCGTTCGCGATCGGTGACGACCTGGTCCGTCGCTACCCCGAGGATGTCGCACCGTTCGTCGCGGTGCGCACCTGGGACGATCCCGGCGTCTGGACGGCACTCGTCGATCTCGTGGGTCCCGGCACCGAGATCGGCCTGTCGGGGTACGACGGCGAGGTTCCCGACGGGTGGGAGGTGGTCGGGCAGGGCGAGGGCGTGCAGCTGGTCGAGACCGACGCGCTGCAGACCCGCCCCGACGCCGAGGCGATCCTGCTCGGGGCCGAGGACGCCGCCGACATGCTGGCGATCGTCGAACGCAATCAGCCCGGGCCGTTCCGGCCGCGCACGTACGAGCTCGGCCGGTACGTCGGCATCCGCCGCGAGGGGCGACTCATCGCCATGGCGGGTGAGCGCCTGCACCCCGAAGGGTGGACGGAGATCAGCGCCGTCGCCGTCGACGCCGAGCACCGGCGGCAGGGTCTCGCCTCCCGCCTGGTACTGGACGTCGCCTTCCACATCCAGCAGCGCGGCGACCGCGCACTGCTCCACGCCGCGGCCTCCAACGCCGGCGCGATCGCGGCGTACGAGCGCCTCGGGTTCGCGCTGCGCCGCCGCAACAGGTTCGCCGCCGTGCGAACGCCTGTGTAGCGGGGCTCAGGCGAAGAGCTCGAGCTCGCCCGCGCCGGACTCGCGCACGCGCAGGCCGGCGGCATCCGCCCACCGGACGAATCCCGCCGCCGACGAAATGCGCGGGCGCTCCTCGGCGAGCCGGCGCACGAGCGCGCCCTTCGCGTGCTTGTTGAAGTGGTTCAGCGCACGGACCGCTCCGTCGGCGCCCTCGCTCACGACGCGGACGTAGCGTGAGGCGGCGGCGGACGGCACCGGCCCGAGAGCGACGTAGGCCTCGGAGCGGAGGTCGAGCACGAAGCGCGGCGCCCGTTCCTCGACCGCCGCCGTCACCGGGTCAGACCACACACGCCGCAGCGCCGCGATGCCCGGGAGTGACGTCGAGGCGCCGAGCCGATAGGCGGGAATGGCGTCGAGCGCGCCCACCGGGCCGAACGGCGCGGAATGCACGAGCACGTGAGCGCCCAGCCAGCGACGGCCGGCGGTGGAGACGGATGCCGCGTCCAGCGCGTCGTAGAGCACGCCGGTGTAGCGGTCGATCGCGGCCATCGTCGGGGCGTCGCGCAGTCCCGCGTTCACGGCGATCTCACCCCGCTGGGTGGGGCCCAGCTTGAGCACGCGGGCGGCCTCGTCCGCATCGGCGGACAGGTCCACGAGCGCATCGATCACCGCTTCGCGCTGCGGCGTCAGCCGGGGCAGCGCCAGCCCGCCCACGTGGAGCGGTGCCGGCCTGCCGCCCGTCCGCTTCGTCTCGGACGGCGGGAGAAGGATCAGCATGCGTGTTCCACTTCCGGTCGTTGAGCGAGCGAAGCGAGACGAAACGCCCCAGGCCTCCGCAGAGGGCCGGGGCGTTTCGTCTCGTCGCTGCGCTCCTCGCTCAACGACCGAGCTTCATCAGGAGATCAGCGCAGCGTTTCCGGCGACGATCGTGAGGTCGTCCCCTTCCATCGACAGGAAGCCGTCCTGAGCGTTGGCGACGATCTTGGTGCCCGAGGTCTCGGTGATGCGCACCTGACCCTCGGCGAGGATCGCGAGCACCGGCTCGTGACCGGTCATGAAGCCGATCTCGCCCTCGACGGTCTTGGCGACGACGAGCGACGCCTCACCCGACCAGACCTCCGCGTCCGCGGAGACGAGGCTCACCTTGAGCGGCATGTCAGCCGTTCTCCTTCTGGATGCGCGCCCACTGCTCTTCGACGTCGGCGATGCCGCCGACGTTGAAGAAGGCCTGCTCGGCGACGTGGTCGAAGTCACCCTTGACGATGGCGTCGAACGACTCGATGGTCTCCTTGATCGGGACCGTCGAACCCTCGACACCGGTGAACTTCTTCGCCATGTAGGTGTTCTGCGAGAGGAACTGCTGGATGCGGCGCGCGCGGGAGACGACGATCTTGTCCTCTTCGGAGAGCTCGTCGACACCGAGGATCGCGATGATCTCCTGCAGCTCCTTGTTCTTCTGGAGGATCTGCTTCACGGCGGTGGCCACGCGGTAGTGGTCCTCGCCGATGTAGCGCGGGTCGAGGATGCGGCTCGTCGAGGTCAGCGGGTCGATGGCCGGGTAGAGACCCTTCGACGCGATCTCGCGCGAGAGCTCGGTGGTCGCGTCGAGGTGCGCGAACGTGGTGGCCGGCGCCGGGTCGGTGTAGTCGTCGGCGGGAACGTAGATCGCCTGCAGCGAGGTGATCGAGTGACCGCGCGTCGAAGTGATGCGCTCCTGGAGCACACCCATCTCGTCGGCGAGGTTCGGCTGGTAGCCCACCGCGGACGGCATGCGGCCGAGCAGCGTCGAGACCTCGGATCCGGCCTGCGTAAAGCGGAAGATGTTGTCGATGAAGAGCAGCACGTCCTGCTTCTGCACGTCGCGGAAGTACTCCGCCATCGTCAGGGCCGACAGGGCGACGCGCAGACGCGTCCCCGGCGGCTCGTCCATCTGGCCGAAGACGAGCGCGGTCTTGTCGAAGACGCCCGCCTCCTCCATCTCGCCGATGAGGTCGTTGCCCTCACGGGTGCGCTCGCCGACACCGGCGAACACCGACACACCGCCGTGGTCCTGCGCGACGCGCTGGATCATCTCCTGGATGAGGACCGTCTTGCCGACGCCCGCACCGCCGAAGAGGCCGATCTTTCCACCCTGGACGTAGGGGGTGAGCAGGTCGATGCTCTTGATGCCCGTCTCGAACATCTCGGTCTTGGACTCGAGCTGGTCGAATGCGGGCGCCTTGCGGTGGATCCCCCAGCGCTCGGTGACCTCGATGGTCTCGCCCGGCACGCCGTTCAGCACGTCACCCGTGACGTTGAACACCTTGCCCTTGGTCACGTCGCCGACGGGGACCGTGATCGGGCCGCCGGTGTCGCGCACCTCCTGGCCGCGGACCATGCCGTCGGTCGGCTTCAGCGAGATGGCACGGACGAGGTCGTCGCCCAGGTGCTGAGCGACCTCGAGGGTGATCTCGGTCGACTCGTCGCCGATCACGATCGTCGTCTTCAGCGCGTTGTAGATGTCGGGGATCGAGTCGTGCGGGAACTCGATGTCGACGACGGGGCCGGTGACGCGGGCGACGCGCCCGACGACCGCCGTCTCGGTCTTGTCAGCGGTGAGGCTCATGGCTTCTTCTCTTTCGTGTGGTCTGATGCGCGCTACTTGCCCGAGGAAAGGGCATCAGCGCCGCCGACGATCTCGGCGATCTGCTGCGTGATCTCGGCCTGGCGCGCGTTGTTGCGCAGGCGCGTGTAGTCGGTGATGAGCTTGTCGGCGTTGTCGCTGGCGGACTTCATCGCCTTCTGCGTCGCGGCGTGCTTGGCGGCCGACGACTGCAGCAGCGCGTTGAAGACGCGGCTCTGGATGTACACCGGCAGCAGCGCGTCGAGCACGGTCTCGGCGTCCGGCTCGAACTCGTAGAGCGGGTACACCTGCGCCGACGACTGCTCCTCGGCCTCGACGACCTCGAGCGGAAGCAGGCGCACGGTCTCGGGCGACTGCGTCATCATGCTGACGAAGCGGTTGTAGACGAGGTGGATCTCGTCGACGCCGCTCTCGTCGCCACCGCGGTCGTACGCGTCGAGCAGGGTGGCGGCGATCTCTTCGGCCGTGGTGAAGTGCGGCGTGTCGGTGTCACCCGTCCACTCGGCCGCGCTCTCCATGCGACGGAACTGGAAGTACCCGACGGCCTTGCGCCCGATCAGGTAGAACACCGGCTCCTTGCCCTGCTGCCGGAGCAGCTGAGCAAGCTCCAGGCCCTCGCGGAGGATCTGCGAGTTGAACGCGCCGGCCAGGCCCCGGTCGGACGTGAAGATCACGACCGCGGAGCGGCGGATCGTCTCGCGTTCGACGGTCAGCGGGTGGTCGATGTTGGAGTGCGTCGCCACGGCGGACACGGCACGCGTCACGGCCCGCGCGAAGGGCGAGGACGCGCGCACACGCGCCATCGCCTTCTGGATGCGCGAAGCCGCGATGAGTTCCATCGCCTTCGTGATCTTCTTGGTCGTCTGAGCAGAACTGATCTTCTGCTTGTAGACCCGGAGTTGTGCGCCCATGGTTGTGACCCAGGCCCGCCTTAGCGGCGGCCCTTGACGATCTTCTCCTGGTTCACGTCGTCCGCCTCGGCAACCGCGACCTCTTCGTGGCCCGGCTTGCCGATGGCCTGGCCCTTGCCGGCCTGGAACTCGAGGATGAAGTCGTCGGTCCGCTTCGTGAGCTCTGCGACGGTGTCGTCGTCGAGGACGTTCGTGTCGCGCAGCGTGTCGAGGATCGTCGTGTTGCGACGCAGGTAGTCCAGCAGCTCGCGCTCGAACGACAGCACGTCCTCGACCTCGATCGAGTCGAGCTTGCCGTTGGTGCCGGCCCAGATCGAGACGACCTGCTCCTCGACCGGGTACGGCGAGTACTGCGGCTGCTTGAGCAGCTCGGTCAGGCGCGCACCGCGGGCGAGCTGGCGACGGGATGCGGCGTCCAGGTCGGAGGCGAACATCGCGAACGCCTCGAGCGAGCGGTACTGGGCGAGCTCGAGCTTGAGCGTGCCGGAGACCTTCTTGATCGACTTCACCTGGGCGTCGCCGCCGACGCGCGACACCGAGATGCCCACGTCGACCGCGGGACGCTGGTTGGCGTTGAACAGGTCGGACTGCAGGAAGATCTGGCCGTCGGTGATCGAGATCACGTTGGTCGGAATGTACGCCGAGACGTCGTTCGCCTTGGTCTCGATGATCGGCAGCCCCGTCATCGAGCCGGCGCCGAGCTCGTCGGACAGCTTCGCGCAGCGCTCGAGCAGACGCGAGTGCAGGTAGAAGACGTCGCCGGGGTAGGCCTCGCGGCCCGGCGGGCGGCGGAGGAGGAGCGACACGGCGCGGTACGCCTCGGCCTGCTTGGACAGGTCGTCGAAGATGATCAGGACGTGCTTGCCCTCGTACATCCAGTGCTGGCCGATGGCCGAGCCGGTGTACGGCGCGAGGTACTTGAAGCCGGCGGGGTCGGAGGCGGGAGCCGCGACGATGGTCGTGTACTCCAGCGCGCCGGCGTCTTCGAGTGCGCCCTTCACGGCCGCGATCGTCGAGCCCTTCTGGCCGATTGCGACGTAGATGCAGCGCACCTGCTTGTCGACATCGCCGGACTCCCAGTTGGACTTCTGGTTGATGATCGTGTCGATCGCGATGGCGGTCTTGCCGGTCTGGCGGTCGCCGATGATGAGCTGGCGCTGGCCGCGGCCGACCGGGATCATCGCGTCGATGGCCTTGATGCCGGTCTGCAGCGGCTCGTGCACGCTCTTGCGCTGCATGACGCCCGGCGCCTGGAGCTCGAGGGCGCGGCGTCCGACGGTGGCGATCTCGCCGAGTCCGTCGATCGGGTTGCCGAGCGGGTCGACGACACGGCCGAGGTAGCCGTCGCCGACGGCGACCGAGAGCACCTCGCCGGTGCGGGTGACCTGCTGGCCGGCCTCGACACCGGAGAACTCGCCGAGGACGACGACACCGATCTCGTGCTCGTCGAGGTTCAGCGCGAGGCCGCTCGTGCCGTCGCCGAACGTCACGAGCTCGTTCGCCATGACACCGGGCAGGCCCTCGACGTGGGCGATGCCGTCCGCGGCGTCGACGACGGTGCCGACCTCGGTGGCCGCAGCCCCGGTGGGCTCGTAAGCGGCGACGAAGTCCTTCAGCGCGTCACGGATGACGTCGGGGCTGATAGAGAGATCTGCCATTGTTTTCCTTCGTTCATGGGGCCTCGGCCCCGAAAGCTCCGCGCGGTTCCTGTCTCGGCCCCGTGCGGGAAGTCTGTGTCAGCCGGCGAGCCGCTGACGGAGGTCGGCCAGTCGCGCCGACACGCTCGCGTCGATCACGTCGTCCGCGATCTGCACGCGCACGCCGCCCACGACGGTCGGGTCCACGATGGTGTTCAACGACACCGGGGTTCCATACCGCTTGGACAGCGCCGCGGTGAGTCGCTCGCTCTGCGCGGCGCTCAGGGGCGCTGCGGCCACGACCGTCGCGACGGCCCGGTTGCGCTGGTCGGCGACGATGTCCGTCGC
Organism: Microbacterium sp. LWS13-1.2; assembly: GCF_040144835.1. Taxonomy (NCBI): domain Bacteria; kingdom Bacillati; phylum Actinomycetota; class Actinomycetes; order Micrococcales; family Microbacteriaceae; genus Microbacterium; species Microbacterium sp. LWS13-1.2. The sequence continues at coordinate 4,202,947 of NZ_CP151632.1, read as the reverse complement.
GCGCGTCAGCAGCTGACGAATGCGCCGCTCGCGGGGCTGGCGGACGAGGGATGCCGCGATCAGCGTCGCCCCCGCGCTCGCGCGACCCTTCAGCAGCGACTCGACGAGCGTGCCCTTGGCGGCCGAGTCTCCCAGGCGGCGACCCAGCGCGAGCTCGAGCTCGGGGTTGTCCGCCACGGTGCGCGCGAAGGCGAACAGCTCGGCCTCGACGTCGGCGTTCGCATCGGCGACCGCCGCTGCCCGCACCGCGAGCTCCTCGATGCCGTCGATGAGATCGTCGGACGAGGACCAGCGCTGGTCGACGGCGGTCGTCAGCAGCGACGCCGTCGTGGGCTTCACGGTCTTGCCGAACACGTCGGCGACGGCCTGACGGCGGGCCTCGGCCGGCGCGGCGGAGTCGGCGAGCGCGCCGCTCAGCTGCGACGAGTCGCCCACGGCGCGCGCGACGGCGAACAGCTCGCCGGCGACGTCGAGGTCGACGCCCGACGCGGCGCGCAGCGCCGCCGTCGTCGCCGCCAGGGCCTGAGTGGACGCGCTGCCCATTACGCCTTCGCCCCTTCGGACTCTTCGAGCTCGGCGAGGAAGCGGTCGACAACGGCCTGAGCCTTCTTGTCGTCGGAGAGCGACTCGCCGATCACGCCGCCGGCGAGGTCGAGGGCGAGCGTGCCCACCTCGCTGCGCAGCGACACGAGTGCCGTCTGGCGCTCGGCTTCGATCTGGGCGTGTGCCGTCGTCGTCAGACGCGTGGCTTCCACCGCAGCGGTCTCCTTGGCCTCGGCGACGATCTTCTTGCCGTCCTCGCGGGCGGCGTCGCGGATCTCACCGGCCTCCTTGCGCGCGTCGGCGAGCTGAGCGGTGTACTCCTCGAGCGCCGCCTCGGCCTTGCGCTGGGCCTCGTCGGCCTTGGCGATGTTGCCCTCGATCGCCGCTGAGCGCTCGTCGAGCAGCTTCTTCATCCGGGGAAGGGCGACCTTCCAGAAGATGACGAGGATGACGATGAAGCACACCGACGACCAGATGATGTCGTACCAGGCGGGGAGCAGAGGGTTGTGCGCTTCGGCGCCCTCTTCCGCGGCGTACGTGACAAGAGCGTTCAGCATCCTGTCTCCTTAAGACTGGTTATCGGGATCAGAAGCCGAAGATGAAGCCGGTCGCGATGCCGATGAAGGCGAGCGCCTCGGTGAAGGCGATACCGATCCACATGAGCACCTGCAGGCGCCCGGCAAGCTCGGGCTGACGGGCCACGCCCTCGATCGTCTTGCCGACGACGATGCCCACGCCGATGGCCGGGCCGATGGCGGCGAGACCGTATCCGACGGTCGCGATCGAGCCGGAGACCTCTGCGAGAACCGTAGTTGCGTCCACGGGGGTGTTTCCTTTCGGTTGTGGGCGGCCTTCCGGCCGTCCCGTATCAGTGCTCTTCGGCGACCGCGAGCTGGATGTAGACCGCGGTGAGAAGGGCGAAGACGTACGCCTGGAGGACGGCCACCAGGATTTCGAACAGGGTGAAGACGAAGCCGAATGCGAGGCTGCCCGCGCCGAGCGTCGTCCACCAGCCGCCGAGGTCGACGATGAAGAACTGCGTCGCGGCGAAGAACAGGACCAGCAGCAGGTGGCCGACCATCATGTTCATCAGGAGTCGCAGCGTCAGCGTGACCGGCCGGATGATGAAGGTCGAGATGAGCTCGATCGGCGTCACGATGATGTAGATCGGCCACGGCACGCCCGACGGGAAGAGCGAGTTCTTGAAGAAGTTCTTCGGGCTCTTCTTGATGCCGGCGTAGATGAACGTGACGTAGCTCACGATCGCGAGGGTCAGCGGCACGGCGATGATGCTGGTTCCGGCGATGTTCAGGAACGGGATGATGCCCGTGATGTTCATGAACAGGATCATGAAGAACATCGTCGTGAGGATCGGAAGGAAGCGCTGGGCGTCCTTCTTGCCGAGCAGGTCCTCCCCGATGTTGACGCGGACGAAGTCCAGGCCCATCTCGACGAGGCTCTGGAAGCGCCCGGGAACGACCTTCATGCGGCGCGTGCCGAGCCAGAAGATCACGACCACGGCGATCGTCGCGAGGAACTGGATCAGGTGGATCCGGTGGATCGGGATGACGCCGAAGGCTTCGAAGAGGATCTCAGGGAAGAACTCGTCGATCGAGGGTCCGTGGAACTCCGGCGGAGCGTCCGCGGCAATGGGGGCGATCAGGGTCGCAGCATGAGTAAACAGCGCTGGCTCCAGCTTCGGGGCACCGGTCGAGAACCGTTGCGACGATGGTCGATGAGCGTCACTCCGCAAGTACTCGCACAGCGAGCGGCGGGCGCTTGATCAGCCTATCAAACTTGAAAGGTTCCTGAATCCGCGCCCAGGGGGTCACCCCGCCTCGGGCGGCCCGTCGCGGCGGTCTCCGGCGTCGGGGTCGGTCGGCAGCTGCACGTCGCTCACGTGGGGCACTCGCATCCGCATCATCACCACGACATCTACCGCGAGCGATGCCAGCACGCTCACGACCGCCGCGACGAAGAACACGGCGGGTTCGATCCACGGCTGACCGCGGATGATGAACAGGATGGCGATGAACACCACGAACTTCAGGATCCAGCCGCCCATCACGATGCCGAAGAAGACGGGCACGTAGAGGTCGCTGGCGTACCAGCGATTCGCGATGAGGATGCTGGCGCCCGTGATGCCGAGGAACACCGCTGCGACGAGGACGCCGAGCAGCGCGCTCCACAGGCCTTCCGTGCCCGCCACGAGGAATCCGACGACGGCGCCGACGACCGCGAGGATCGCCGTCACCGTCCCGGACCACACCAGGACGGTGCGCAAGATCGGGGTGCTGGAGATGGGGGTGGCGCTCATCGGGCGTCCTCCTGTGCGGGCGCAGGATCGGGCTGCGGTTCGGGTGGCGTGTGCGCCACCGTCGCGCGCGGCGCGCGACGGTGCGAGGGAAGGAAGGTCACGACGAGGCAGGCCGCGATGCCGACGACGCCGTAGAGCACGCCGAAGAGGTAGTCGCCCGGCCATTCGAGGGTCGTGCCGATGTACATGAGCAGCACGGACAGGCTGACCAGCGCGGTCCAGGCGTAGAAGATGAGGACGGCATCGCGATCGGTGTGCCCCATGTCGAGCATGCGGTGGTGCAGGTGCTTGCGGTCCGGCGAGAACGGCGACTTGCCCCTGCTCATGCGGCGTACGACCGCGAGGCCGAAGTCCAAGAGCGGCAGCAGCACCACGACGACGGGCAGGAGGATCGGGATGAAGGCACCGAGCAGCTGCGACCGGCCGAATGCGTCGTTGTCGGCGATCATGGCGGGATCGAAGTTGCCGGTGATCGAGATGGCCGAGCACGCCATGAGCAGCCCCAGCATGAGAGCGCCGGCATCCCCCATGAACAGTCGCGCAGGACTCCAGTTCAGCGGGAGGAAGCCGATGCAGGCGCCGATGAGCACCGCGGCGATGAGGGACGACAGCGTGAAGTACGTGCTCGAGCCGATGTCGCGGAAGACCATGTAGGAGTACGCGAAGAAGACCACGTTGGCGATCAGGCAGACACCGGCGACGAGGCCGTCGAGCCCGTCGATGAAGTTGACGGCGTTCATGACGACGACGATGGAGAACACCGTGAGGGTGAAGCTCGCCCAGCTGGAGAAGATGGTCATGCCGCCGAGCGGCAGCGTGTAGATCTGCAGCTGACCGAACCACGCGATCACGCCGGCGGCGAGGAACTGTGCGCCGAGCTTTATCATCCAGTCGAGGTCCCACAGGTCGTCGAGCACCCCGACCACCACGATGAGCGCCGTCGCGCCGAGCAGCGCGTACATCTGCTGCGGCTGCGCCCAGACGATGGAGAAGTAGGGATGCTGCGACGACACAGCGAAGGCCGCCAGCACGCCCAGGAACATCGCGATGCCGCCCAGACGCGGCGTCGGCGTCGTGTGGACGTCGCGCTCGCGGATGCCGGGATACAGCTTGTACCGGAGGCTCAGTCGCCAGACCGCCCACGACAGGACGAAGGTGACCGCCGCCGTGAGGAGGATCGTGAAGACGTATTGCTTCACGAGCTGCCGGGCTCCGGCGCCTCAGGCGTGCCCGCGCCGGCCGCGTCGGTTCCCGAGGCGTCACCGAAGCCGGGCTCGGAGGCCGGGATGTCCTCCTCGTCGGAGCCCGGATCGGGCTCGAGGAGGTCGCCGAGCACGTCGCGCAGCTGCGCGCGGCTCACCGCGCCCTCGCGGAGGACTTTCACCCGCGGCTCCTCGCCGCCGATCAGGCTCGTGGCGTCGATGATGGTCGACGGAATGCCGGTCTTGGAGGGTCCGTCACCGAGGTAGACGGCGACGCTGTCCTGCAGCATCCCCTGCGCGTCCTCGGCGGTGATCCCGGCGGCCATCCCGGTGAGGTTGGCGCTCGACACGGCGAGTGGCCCGGTCTCCTCCAGGAGCTCGAGGGCGATGCGGTGGGCGGGCATGCGCACCGCGACGGTGCCGCGCGTCTCGCCCAGGTCCCACGACAGCGACGGCTGCGCGGGAAGCACGATGGTGAGGCCCCCCGGCCAGAACTCCTCGACGAGGCGCTCGATCGGCTCGGGCACCTCGGCCACGAGCGCGCGGAGCGTCGTGGCACCGGCGACCAGCACGGGCGGCGGCGACTGGCGCCCGCGTCCCTTGGCAGCCAGGAGGCGCGCGACGGCCTGATGGTCGAAGGCGTCGGCGGCGACGCCGTATACGGTGTCGGTGGGGATGACGACGAGCTCGCCGCGGGCGATGGCCTGGCGCGCCTGGCGCATGCCGGTGAGCAGCTGCGCCTCGTCACGGCAGTCGAAGATGGGGGACATGTCGCCCGCCAGTCTAATTGCGAGCGGCACCGACCCCATGATCAGGGGCGCAGGGCCGTCGTGGCGCGGTCGCGCATCGTCAGATCGGGGTGCGTCGCGGTCGCGCGCCAACCGTCTGCGGCGAGGATCCCGCGGATCGCTTCGCCCTGCCATTCGCCGTGTTCGATCACGATCGTGCCGCCCGGGTGTGCGAGGCGCAGGCCCACGCGGCTGAGCACGCGGATGACGTCGAGGCCGTCCTCTCCCCCGTAGAGCGCGGCCGGCGGGTCGAAGAACCGCACCTCCGGGTCGCGCGGGATGGCGGCATCCGGAACGTACGGCGGGTTGGATGCCACGACCGAGACGGTTCCGTCCAGCTCGGGGAAGGCATGGGCGAGGTCGATGAACGCGAGCGCGGCGTTGTCGGCGCCGACCTGCGCGAAGTTCTCCTTCGTCCACACGTACGCGTCGACAGAGTTCTCGGCGGCGAACACCCGCGCGTGCGGCACCTCGGTCGCCATCGCGAGCGCGATCGCACCGCTGCCGGTGCCGAGATCGACGGCGATCGGGGACGGGGATGCCGCGACCCACAGCGCGTCGATGGCCAGCTGCGCGACCATCTCGGTCTCGGGGCGCGGCACGAAGACGCCGGGGCCGACACGCAGCTCGAGGTGGCGGAAGGGTGCGGAGCCGGTGATGTGCTGCAGCGGCTCGCGCGTGGCGCGACGCGCGACCAGTTCGTCGAGCCGGCGCTCGTCCAGCGCGGCGATCGCGTCGCCGCGGAAGGCGGCGGCCTGCACTTCCCCACGACCGACGTCGAGGACGAAGGCGGCCAGCAGCTCCGCGTCGACGGCGGGGTCGGCGATGCCGGCGGCGGCCAGGCGTGCGGTCGCGCGCGCGAGCGCGTCGGAGAGGAAGGGGGAATCGTCGCGAGAAGCCATGACCGCATCCACTTTAGGCCCGGCTCTCGCCGCTCCCGGCCCGTCGGGCGCTCTCGCAGCCGCCTCCGGACGGGGTCTCACCTGCTCTCGGGTGCGCAAGGGTACCCGTGCGCGACCAGGCTTTCGTCACAGAAGGACTCACACGAAAACGCGCCCCCTAGGCTGTTTCTCGACCAGCCGTGACCCGCGAAAGGCCCCGACATGACCGGCATTCATCCCGATATCACCTCCGCCTTCGGCAACACGCCGCTCGTGCGCCTGAACCGCGTCGCGGAGGGTGTGGGCGGGAATGTGCTGGCGAAGCTCGAGTTCTACAACCCGGCTTCCAGCGTGAAGGACCGGCTCGGCATCGCCATCGTCGACGCCGCCGAGGCATCCGGTCAGCTGCAGCCCGGCGGCACGATCGTCGAGGCCACCAGCGGCAACACCGGCATCGCGCTCGCGATGGTCGGCGCCGCCCGCGGCTACCGCGTCGTGCTCGCCATGCCCTCGTCGATGTCGATCGAGCGCCGGCTGCTCCTCAAGGGCTACGGCGCAGAGCTCGTACTCACCGACCCCGCCGGCGGCATGAAGGGCGCCGTCGCGAAGGCCGAGGAGCTCGTCGCCGAGATCCCGGGCGCCGTGCTCGCGCGTCAGTTCGAGAACGAGGCGAACCCCGAGATCCACCGCAAGACCACCGCCGAGGAGATCCTCCGCGACACCGACGGCCAGATCGACTACTTCGTCGCCGGCATCGGCACGGGCGGCACGATCACCGGCGTCGGCCAGGTGCTCAAGGAGCGCGTGCCCGGAGCCAAGGTCGTCGCCGTCGAGCCGGCCGATTCCCCGCTGCTGACCAAGGGCACGCCCGGGCCGCACAAGATCCAGGGCATCGGGCCGAACTTCGTCCCCGAGATCCTCGACCAGAGCGTGATCGACGAGGTCATCGACGTCGAGTTCCCCGACGCCATCTCGACCGCGCGTGCGGTGGGCGAGAAGGACGGCATCCTGGTCGGCATCTCGTCGGGCGCCGCCATCTGGGCCGCCCTGCAGGTCGCCGCCCGTCCCGAGGCGGAGGGCAAGAACATCGTCGTGATCGTCCCGTCGTTCGGCGAGCGCTACCTGTCGACCGCGCTGTTCGAGGATCTGCGCGAAGATTGACACGTCACGACGGCGCGCCGGCCACCCCGACCCGTTCGGGCGCCGGCGCGCCGTCGCCGTCTTCCCGCGCCGCCCGAACCGAGGAGCACCACGTGCCCGGCATCCATCCCGACATCACCACCGCATTCGGTGAGACCCCGCTCGTGCGCCTCAACGCGCTCACGGAGGGTCTCGGCGCGGAGGTGCTCGCCAAGCTGGAGTTCTACAACCCCGGCTCGTCGGTCAAGGACCGTCTCGGCTACGCCCTCGTCGAGGCCGCGGAGGCGGCGGGAGAACTGCAGCCGGGGGGGACGATCGTCGAGTCCACCAGCGGCAACACCGGCATCGCGCTGGCTCTCATCGGCGCCGCCCGCGGCTACAAGGTCATCCTCACGATGCCCGCGTCCATGTCGAAGGAGCGTCGGACGCTCCTGAAGGCATTCGGCGCCGATCTCGTGCTGACCGATCCGTACAAGGGCATGACCGAGGCGGTCGACGCCGCCAAGCGCATCGTCGACGAGACGCCGGGAGCGATCCTCGCCCGCCAGTTCGAGCACGAGGCGAACGCCGCGATCCACCGCAGCACCACGGCCGAGGAGATCTGGCGCGACACCGACGGTCACGTCGACTGGTTCGTCGCGGGTTCGGGCACGGGCGGCACGATCACCGGCGTCGGTCAGTTGCTCAAGGAGCGCAACCCCGCCGCGAAGATCGTCCTGGTCGAGCCGAAGGACTCCCCCGTGCTCACCGAGGGCCGCGCGGGCGGCCACCGCATCCAGGGCATCGGCCCGAACTTCGTGCCCGACGTGCTCGACCGCTCGGTCGTCGACGAGATCTTCGACGTCGAGTTCGACGACGCGATCCGCGTCGCGCGCGAGCTCGCTACCCGCGAGGGCATCCTCGCCGGGATGTCGGCGGGCGCCGCGGTGTGGGCGGCGCTGCAGATCGCGGCGCGCCCGGACGCGGCCGGTCAGCGCATCGTCGTGATCGTGCCCGATTCGGGCGAGCGCTACCTGTCGACCGCACTGTATGCGCACCTGCGCGACCCCGAGGAGGAGTCGAAATGACCGACGAGCGCATCGGGTTCGTCGCGCGCGTACGCGAGGATGTGGCCGCGGCGAAGCTGCGCGACCCCGCGGCACGCGGCGGCCTGGAGATCGCCGTGCTGTACCCGGGCCTGCACGCCATCTGGGCGCACCGGGTGTGGCACGCACTGTGGACCCGCGACGTGCGGTTCGTCGCCCGCGCGGGGTCGCAGGTCACGCGCTGGCTCACCGGCATCGAGATCCACCCCGGCGCCACCATCGGCCGCCGCTTCTTCATCGACCACGGCATGGGCGTCGTGGTCGGCGAGACCGCCGAGGTCGGCGACGACGTCATGCTCTACCACGGAGTCACGCTCGGCGGCCGCCAGCGCGAGGGCGGCAAGCGGCACCCGACCATCGAGGACGGCGTCGCGGTCGGCGCGGGCGCGAAGATCCTCGGGCCCATCACGATCGGCGCAGGGTCCGTCGTCGGCGCCAACGCCGTCGTCACCAAGGACGCGCCCGCCGACTCCGTGCTGGTCGGCGTGCCGGCGAAGCCGCGCGCCCGTCGTGCCGGGGACGACACGCGCGCGTTGCTGACGACGCCCGAGTACCACATCTGACGCGGATCTGCGCAGAGCGGATGCCGCCTCAGGCGGCGGTGCGGCGATAGATCGCCGCGGCGGCGGTGCGTGACGGCGCCTCCAGCTTGCGGAGAATCGCCGACACGTGCACCGACACGGTCTTCACGCTGATGTAGAGGCGCTCGGCGATCTGTCCGTTGCTGAGGCCTTCAGCGACCAGCTCGAGCACCTGCTCCTCGCGGGCGGTGAGCACCGAGCGCGGCGCGACGCCGGCGAGTCCGGCATCCGTCATCACCTCCTGGGCGCGTGCGGCCAGGCCGTCCGCACCCAGCTCCGCGGCGTACGCCGCGGCCGCCGACAGGATCTCGCGCGCCGCCGTGCGGTCGCCCGCGGCGAGCACCTCCTCGCCTCGGCGCACCCGGGCGTACGCGCGGACGTACGCCGGACCGGCAGCGTCCACCGCCGATCCCCACGAGCCCTCGCCGAGCTCGGCGGCGAAGACGGCTGCCCAGAGCGGGGTCACCGGCCAGTCGGCGAAGGATGCCAGCACCGCGCGGTACGGCTCGATGTCGGCATCCTCGCCGCGCTCGCGGAGCATCGCGACGGCGCGCGCCGCGACCGCCGTGAGCGGCAGCGCGAGCACGCCGCCGGCGGGCGTCTCCCACGCGGCCCGCGCGTGCGAGAGCGCCTCGTGGGCGTCGCCGCGGGCGAGCGCCAGCTCTCCGAGGTCGTAGGCCATGCCGAACCGGGTCTGGAACTCGTAGGCGCCGAACATGTCGAGCTCGAGGCGCGCGGCCTCGAGCGCGGCCTCGGCGCCGTCGATGCGTCCGCGCCAGATCGCGAGGCACACCAGGCGCTCGCGCAGGAAGGCGGAGTACAGCCCCGGCTCGACCATCGGGAGCAGGGCGCCCAGCTCCTCGGCCTCGCGCAGCCGGCCCGCGTAGATGTGCGCCTCGATCATGTTGGCCTCGATCATCACGAGAGGGCCGAGATCCGCCACGTGCGTGCGCCCGTACTCGTGCCCCTCACGTGCCACGGCGACAGCTTCCTCATACCGGCCGACCAGCATCAGCGCGTTGGAGTAGTTGATGTAGTAGCGCATCATCGCGCGGACGAACCCGCCCGCCTGCGCACGCGCCTGCGCGAACAGCGCGAGGCCGCTCTCGTCGCCCGCAGTCGTCCGGCAGGTCGCCGCGATCAGCAGAGCCTGCACGAGGATCTCGGCGGCGAAGCGGTCGCCCGCGGTGGCCGCGGGCTCGGCCGTGGCATGCGCACGTGCCGCGACCTCGGTGCCGAGGCTCTGACGCCCGTTGAGCATGTGCACGCGCGCGGAGCTGAGGAGGAGCCCCGCCCGCTGCACGTCGTGGCGCGGATCGTCCTCGAGGATCGCGAGCGCCTGCTCGATGCTCTCGACGCCGTCCGACACGCCCGCCTGGAACTCGATCGTGGCCAGGTCGCCGAGCATGTCGGCGCGACCGACGACGTCCTCCTCGGGCCAGAAAGCCACGGCCTCCCGCGCGAACGCGAGGGCTCGGTCGTTCCGGTTCGCCGACACGAGCGCTGCTGAGGTCCGGCGGAGCAGCTTCACGCGCGTCGTCCCGCTGACCGTCTCGGGGTCGGTGACGGCATCCCAGAGCTCCAGCGCCCGCTCCCCCGCCTCGGCGGCCGTAGACCACGCCGACGCACCGCTCGCGGCACGCTGCGCGGCCACCGCGGCCGCGAGCGCCCGATCGGGGACGTGGGCGGCCCGCCAGTGGTGGGCGATGTCGGCGAGCACACGCGCCGTGGGCGCCGCCGCCTCCCAGGCGACGGCGTACGCGGTGTGCAGGCGCGTGCGCTCTGTGGGAAGGAGCTCGGCATACACCGCCTCCTGCATGAGGGCGTGGCGGAACGCATACGCGTCGTCGCGGATCACGACGACCTGCGCGTCGACCGCACTGCGCACTGCGTCCTCCAGAGCGGACTCCTCGCCCTCGAAGACGGCACGCAGCACCGGGTCGCCCACCTCGACTCCGCCGGTCGCCAGCACGCGGGTGAAACGCCGGGCCTCGGCATCCAGTCGCTCGTAGCGCAGCAGCAGGACGTCGCGCAGTGATATCGGCAGCCGCTCGCCCGAGAAGCTCGCGAGCTCTTCGACGTAGAACGGGATGCCGTCGCTGCGGGCCGCGATGTCGAGCAGCACCTCGGCGGCAAGCGTGCCGCCGTGCACGGCGGTGGCGAGCGCGCCGACCTCGGCGGGACTGAGGCGTGCGAGCGGTCGATGCGTGAGCAGACGAGCCCGGTCGAGCTCGGCGAGGACCGGCCGCAGCGGATGCCCGCGCCCGACGTCATCGGTGCGGTACGACAGCAGCACGAACAGCGGCAGCACCGCGGCACGGCGGACGAGGCGTGCGGCGATCTCGCACGTGGTGCTGTCGGACCAGTGGAGGTCCTCGATGATCACCACCAGGCGATGAGTCCGCGCGAGGTTCGAGAACGTCTCGACGACGACGTCGGCCAGACGCTCGGCGTCGCCGGGACTGTCCGCCAGTGCGGGCACGAGCACGCCGAGCGCGTCGGCGGCGGGGCCGGCGGCCCCGCGCACGGCATCCACTCCCAGCGCGTCGACCAGGTCCCGCAGCAGATCCGTGATCGCGGTGAGCGGGGCGGGGCCCGAGCCCGAGTCCACGGATGCGCCGTGGAGCACGATGACGCCGTCGTCGAGCGACTCGGTGAAATCGCGCAGCAGGCGCGTCTTTCCCATGCCGGCGTCGCCCGACACCACCACGGCTCGCCCTTCCGAGCCGACGGCGGCGATCTCGTCGCGCAGGGCGTCGAGATCCGCCTGCCGGCCGACGAGGGGAACGCGGCCGATCTGCATACCGCCCATCATCCCATCAGCCTGGCGCCCCAGGAGTCCGTGGCGGATCGGGAGGAATCCCTATCTTCCGTCGTCAGCTGCGGCGCTCCTGCACCTTGTTCTTGATGAACAGCGGCGGCAGCAGCCACGTGGCGAGCGCCGTCACGAGCCAGACGACGAGGGTGCCGATGATCCATGCCACCGGACCGTCGATCCCGATGCCGGCCGCCGGGATGAGCACCGCGATCAGGAGTGCGACGAACGTCGAGAGCAGGCCGATCCCGCCGATGAGCGCGTTGGCGTGCCGGCGCGTGATCTTGAACAGCCACGGCGCCAGGATGCTCTGCAGCACCGCGAAGATCACGACGGCCAGCAGGATCCCCCACCAGTCGTCCCAGTGCAGCGAGAACCCAGGGAGGATCAGGTCGGCCGCGATGAGGCCGAGTGCCGCCGAGACGAGGAAGATCAGGGCGCGGATGAGGAACGTGAGCACGCTCGAAGCCTAGCGGCGCGGCATCCCTCCCCCGCGGCATCCCTCTCCTCGCGGTTGACTTGCCGTCTATGTACGCGACACGCCTGGCGTGTCGTGCATATACGACAAGTCAGCTGGGAGAGCGTGGCGCCCCCGAGGCGAGCGTGGTTCGCGGTGCGGCGGTGCGGGGATGCGGCGGTGCGGCGTCAGGACCGGTCGCGAAGCGCCTGACGGGCGAGACGCGTCAGAACGTTCGGGTCGACGAAGACCATCTGCGCGGTGACACGAATCACCCGCCAGCCGGCACGGACCAGCAGCTCGTGCTTCTCGAGATCCCGACTCCATTGCACCTTGTCGGTGCGGTGATGGTCACCCTCGTACTCGAAGGCGATCTTGAGCCCTCGGTAGGCGAGATCGACGCAGCCGATGAACTCCCCCGCGTCGTCATACACATCGACATCTGTCTCGGGCTCCGCCAGACCGGCATCCACCAGGGTCAGCCGCATCCATGTCTCCGGACGCGACGCAACGCCTCCACGAACGCGCGCCAGTGCCTCTCGCTGCGCCACGACTCCGCGCCGCTTCGGCAGCTGCACCGCCTCGAGCTCGGCGACGGTGCCGAGCGCCGGGGGCATCACCCTGCCGCGCGGACCAGGGACGCGATCCACTCGGACTACGGCGTCCGCAGCGGCGACGAGATCGTATGGATGCCGCAGCACTCCTCCCAGAAGCGCCCACGTCACGACCGCGGACGTCACCCGCAGTCCGTGCCCGTCGGGCCTCACGACCTGAACGCCCGGTGCGACGAGTTGATGGCCCCGGACCCCTGTGCCGCGAGGCGCTCGACGCGGCGAGACGACGGAGACGTGGAGGTCGTTGTCGGCGAGCAGCGGCAGCGGGATGCCCCACAGAACTGCAGCGGTCGTGTGCGAGAAGAACTCGTGTGGCCCCATGTAGGCACTGAATTGCCTGGCTCGCAGTTCGATGGTCCTGCGCTGGCGTTCACCGGCGGCGAGGTCTTGCTCGGTCTCGTCGTCTTTGACCGCGCGAAGCCCGTGGAAGGGCCGGTCCAACAGGTTCGCGTCGAGTTCGCGACGCGCGAACCCGGCGCGCAGGCCGTCGCGTACGGTGAAGGCCCTCGATAGGTCGATGTGCTGCTGCATCCTTCCGAGCGTCGCACGTTCGCCCCTGAGCTGCCGCGTTCTCTCCACAGCCCCCGCCCCACGGTGCGTGACTTGTCGTATATGCACGCGACACGCCGGCGTGGCGCGTACATATACGACAAGTCACCGAGTGGGGTCGGGCGCGCGGAGCGGCGGCGACGGGGGCGGCGGGGCGACGGGGGTCAGGCGTCGCCGCCGAGGGCGGCGAGGCGCGCCTCCTCGTCGGCGGTGATCGCCGATTCGATGATCGGCTCGAGCGCACCGTCCATCACCTGGTCGAGGTTGTACGCCTTGTAGCCCGTGCGGTGGTCGGCGATGCGGTTCTCGGGGAAGTTGTACGTGCGGATGCGCTCGGACCGGTCCATGCCGCGGATCTGCGACCTGCGGGCGTCGGATGCCGCCGCCTCGAGCTCTTCCTGCTGCTTGGCGAGCAGGCGTGCACGCAGCACGCGCATGCCGGCCTCGCGGTTCTGCAGCTGCGACTTCTCGTTCTGCATCGACACGACGATCCCCGTCGGCACGTGGGTGATGCGCACCGCCGAGTCGGTCGTGTTGACCGACTGGCCGCCCGGACCCGACGAGCGGAAGACGTCGATCTTCAGGTCGTTCTGGTCGATGTGGATCTCTTCGGGCTCGTCGACCTCGGGGAACACCAGCACGCCGGTCGTCGAGGTGTGGATGCGCCCCTGCGACTCGGTCGCCGGCACCCGCTGCACGCGATGCACGCCGCCCTCGTACTTGAGGTGCGCCCAGACGCCCTGCGCGGGGTCGGACGAGGACCCCTTGATCGCGACCTGGACGTCCTTGTACCCGCCCAGATCGGACTCGTTGCGTTCGAGGAGCTCGGTCTTCCATCCCTTCGACGCGGCGTACTGCAGGTACATGCGCAGCAGATCGGCGGCGAACAGCGCCGACTCGGCACCGCCCTCGCCCTGCTTGATCTCCATGATCACGTCACGCGCGTCGTCCGGGTCCCGCGGGATCAGCAGCCTGCGCAGCCGCTCCTGGGCCTCGCCGAGGCGCGCCTCGAGCGCGGGCACCTCCTCGGCGAACGCCTCGTCCTCACGCGCGAGCTCGCGGGCGGCATCCAGATCATCGGATGCCGCCAGCCAGTCCTCGTTCGCCTTCACGATGCGCGACAGCTCGGCGTAGCGCCGGTTGACCCGCTTCGCGCGCGCCGCATCGGCGTGCACCGCGGGGTCGGAGAGCTCCTCCTGCACCGCGCGGTGCTCGTCGATCAGCGCCCGGACGGAATCGAACATCGCGGGCTCGACCATCGGGGATCAGCGGATGCTGTTGTCGTCCGCGTGGCTGCGTCCGCCGCTGTGGCCGGTGGTGGGAGCCGGGATCGACTTCTGCATCTGCACGAGGAACTCGACGTTCGACGACGTCTCCTTGAGCTTGCCGAGCACGACCTCGAGGGCCTGCTGCGGGTCGAGACCCGCCAGCGCGCGACGCAGCTTCCAGGTGATCTTGACCTCGTCGGGCGAGAGCAGCATCTCCTCGCGGCGGGTGCTCGACGCGTTGACGTCGACCGCCGGGAAGATGCGCTTGTCGGCGAGCTGGCGCGACAGGCGCAGCTCGCTGTTGCCGGTGCCCTTGAACTCCTCGAAGATGACGTCGTCCATCTTGGAGCCGGTCTCGACGAGCGCGGTCGCGAGGATCGTGAGCGATCCGCCGTTCTCGATGTTGCGCGCGGCGCCGAAGAAGCGCTTGGGCGGGTACAGCGCCGAGGCGTCGACGCCACCGGTGAGCACACGGCCCGAGGTGGGCGCCGAGATGTTGTACGCACGGCCCAGACGCGTGATCGAGTCGAGCAGCACGACGACGTCGCGGCCGAGCTCCACCAGGCGCTTGGCGCGCTCGATGGCGAGCTCGGCGACCGTGGTGTGATCCTCGGCGGGACGGTCGAAGGTCGAGGCGATGACCTCGCCCTTCACGGTGCGCTGCATGTCGGTGACCTCTTCGGGCCGCTCGTCGACCAGCACCACCATGAGGTGGACCTCGGGGTTGTTGATCGAGATCGCATTGGCGATCTGCTGCAGCACGATCGTCTTGCCGGCCTTGGGCGGCGCGACGATGAGGCCGCGCTGACCCTTGCCGATGGGCGCGACGAGGTCGATGATGCGCTGGGTCAACTTCTCGGGCCCGGTCTCGAGGCGCAAGCGCTCCTGCGGGTACAGCGGCGTCAGCTTGCCGAACTCGACACGTGTCGCGGCGTCGTCGACCGAGAGGCCGTTGACGGCGTCGACCTTGACCAGCGCGTTGTACTTCTGGCGGCTGGACTGCTCGCCCTCGCGCGGCTGCTTGATGGCGCCGACGACCGCGTCGCCCTTGCGGAGGTTGTACTTCTTGACCTGTCCGAGCGAGACGTAGACGTCGCTCGGGCCGGGCAGGTAGCCGGACGTGCGGACGAACGCGTAGTTGTCGAGCACGTCGAGGATGCCGGCGATCGGGATGAGGACGTCGTCCTCGCCGATCTCGGTGTCGAACTCGTCACCGCTGCTGGCCTGCGTGCCGCGGCGCTTGTTGCGCTGGCGGCCACGGCCGTTGCCCTGCGACTGCTGGTCGTCCTCGGGCGTCTCTGCCTTGGCGGGCTCGGCCGCGGCGGGCTGCGCCTTCTGGTTCTGATCGCCCTGGGTGTTCTGCGCCTGCGCGCCCTGACCGCCCTGGGCGTTCTGGTTCTGGGCGTTCTGGTTGCGGTTGCGGCTGCGGCTGCGGCTGCGGCTCCGCCCACGAGACGGCGCCTCGCCGCCCTCGCCCTCGGCGGCCTGCTCGCCGTCACCCGACTCGGCGGGCGTCTCGGCGTCGGCCTCGGTCGCCTCTGCGGCGACGGATGCCGCCTCCGCGGCGTTCTCGCCGCCCTCGGCTGGCGCGGACTCGGCCGGCGCGGCTTCGGTCTGCGGGGCTTCTGCCGCGGCGTCGTCGGCCGGTGCGGCGTCGGCAGCGGCCTCGGCCGGTGCCTCGACGGGCTCGGCCGGTGCGACGTCGGTGCTCTTGGCACGGCGCGGCGCGCGCTTGCGGGGCGCCTTCACCGGCGCAGCCGGGGCCTCTTCGGCGACGACTTCCTCAGCCACGGCCTCGGCCACGACCGCCTCGATGACGGCCTCCTCGGCGACGGCGTCGGCGGCAGCCGCCTCGGCGACCGCCTCTTCGGCGACGGCGTCGGCGATGAGCGCCTCGGCCACGGCCTCATCGGCGACGGCTTCCGCGGCCTCCGCCGCAGCCTGATCGCCGGCATCCTCGGCGACGATCGCCTCGGCGACCGCCTCCTCGGCGACCTCTTCGGCGGCGACGGCCTCGACGACGGCCTCATCGGCGACGGCGTCGGCCACGACGGCCTCGGCCACGGCTTCTTCGGCGATCTCTTCGGCGGCGACGGCCTCGATCACGGCTTCTTCAGCCACGGCGTCGGCCGGGGCTTCGATGGTCTCGGCGTTCTCGACACCCTCGGGCGCTTCCGCGCGCTCGTCGGCCGGAACGTCAGCATGGACCTCGGAGATGGACTCCACGAGTTCTCCCTTGTGAAAAACGAACGAATGTGCACGACTCGCACAGCACTGCGGGTAGCGTCTGCCCGTCTCGATCAGTTGTCACGCCTGTCGAAACTCCCGCCGACGGGGTGAGGGACCGCGAGGGTGCTCAGCGGACGTCGGCAGGTCAGAATGCCGTGCGGTGGTTTCGCAGATTTGCGACGGAGGCCAGATTCACGTATTACGTGGAACCCTCCGCGTACTCCCTCACTGTACCACCCTTGAAGTCGACGGCGAGCATGAGCGCCTCCCACGGGGTGTCTGTCACGGCGGCGGCCAGGGCCGCCGCTTCGAGGCGTCGACCGGGTCCGTCGGCGAGCACGAGCACGCTCGGACCCGCCCCCGATACGACCGCCGCGAAGCCCTCCGCACGGAGTGCCCGCACGAGACCGTCGGTCTCGGGCATCGCGCTCGCACGGTAGTTCTGGTGGAGCTTGTCCTCGGTGGCGGCCTGGAGCAGTTCGGGACTCTGCGTGAGCGCCGCGATCAGCAGCGCGGAGCGCGAGACGTTGAAGACGGCGTCCTCGCGCGGCACCTGCATGGGCTGCAGGCTGCGCGCGAGCTTGGTCGACATCGTGAACTCCGGCACGAAGACGAGCGGCGACACGCCCCGATGGACGAGCAGCTTCTTGTGCTGGGGTCCGCCGTCATCGACCCAGGCGATCGTGAGACCGCCGAACAGCGCGGGCGCCACGTTGTCGGGGTGGCCCTCCAGCTCCGTCGCCAGACGCAGCAGGGCATCCGGGCCCAGTTCCACGTCGCCCTCGAGCAGGCCCTTGGCTGCCAGCAGGCCCGACACCACCGCGGCACCCGACGAGCCGAGGCCGCGGCCGTGCGGGATGACGTTGCGGGCGACGAGGCGGAGACCCGGCATCCGTCGTCCTGCGGATTCGAACGCGTAGGCGATCGCCCGCACCACCAGGTGCGAGGCGTCGCGCGGCACGTCCGCGGCACCGGCCCCCTCGACCTCGATCTCGAGCTCGCCCTCAGGCAGCACCGTCACGTCGAGCTCGTCGTACAGGCTCAGCGCGAGGCCGAGCGTGTCGAAACCGGGCCCGAGGTTCGCGCTCGTCGCCGGAACCCGCACCACGACCCGGCGCCCGGGGAGGGCGCCGTGGCCGGATGCGGCCGCGACGGCTGCGCTCACGCGCGCGGTCCCTGAGCTTCGACAGACTCGGCGGCAGCGGCGGCCGGCGCCAGTTCGAGGACGGATGCCACTTCCGACGTCGTCGCGTCGACCACGGTGGGTTGGACCTCCGAGCCGTCGGCGTTGCGCAGCGCCCAGTGCGGGTCCTTGAGACCGTGGCCGGTGACCGTCAGCACGACGCGCGCGCGCTGCGGCACCACGCCGGCCTCGACGCGGTCGAGGAGTCCCGCGACGCTGATCGCCGACGCCGGCTCGACGAAGATCCCGACCTGGCCGGCGAGGAGCTTCTGCGCCGCGAGGATGCGGTCGTCGTCGATGGCGCCGAAGTAGCCGTCGGTCGCCGCGCGCGCCTCGAGCGCGAGGTCCCACGATGCGGGGTTGCCGATGCGGATGGCGCTGGCCACCGTCTCGGGGTTCTTCACGACCTCGCCGCGCACGAGCGGCGCGGAGCCCTCGGCCTGGAAGCCGAACATGCGCGGCACGCGGGTCGACACGTTCGCCGCGGCCTCCTCGGTGTAGCCGCGCGTGTAGGCGGTGTAGTTGCCCGCGTTGCCGACGGGGATGAAGTGGAAGTCCGGTGCGTCGCCCAGCTGCTCGACGATCTCGTACGCCGCCGTCTTCTGTCCGTCGATGCGGTCGGGGTTGACCGAGTTCACGAGGTGGACCGGGTAGTTGTCGGCGAGCTCGCGCGCGATCTCGAGGCAGTCGTCGAAGTTGCCGCGGATCTGGATGAGGCGGCCGTTGTGCGCGACGGCCTGGCTGAGCTTGCCCATCGCGATCTTGCCCTCGGGAACGAGGACCGCGGCCGTGATGCCGGCGTGCGCCGCGTAGGCGGCGGCCGAGGCCGACGTGTTGCCGGTCGACGCGCAGATCACGGCCTTGGCGCCGTGGTCGATCGCACGCGACACGGCGACCGTCATCCCACGGTCCTTGAACGACCCGGTGGGGTTCATGCCCTCGAACTTCACCCACACGTCCGTGCCGGTGAGGCGCGACAGCGCCGGTGCGGGCAGCAGCGGGGTGCCGCCCTCTCCCAGCGTGACCACGGTCGAGGCATCCGTCACGCCCAGACGATCTGCGTACTCGCGGAGGACTCCGCGCCAAACATGTGCCATGTCAGTCTCCTTCAGACCCTCAGTTGCCTTCGACCCGCAGAACCGAGACGACGCGGTCCACGACGCCGCTGGCGGCCAGTCGGTCCACCGTCTCGCTCAGGTCCTGCTCCAACGCCTTGTGCGTGCCGATCACCAGTCGGGCGACGCCGCCCTCGTCGTCGCCCGATTCGACGACCGTCTGCTCGACGGTGGCGATCGAGACGCGCCCCTCGCTGAGGATGCCGGCGACAGTCGCGAGCACGCCCGGCTGGTCGTCGACCTCGAGCGTGATCTGGTAACTCGTGGTGACACGGCCGACGGGGACGATGGGGAGGTTCGCCAGCGTCGACTCGCCGACGCCCACGCCGCCGGCGATGTGGCGCCGCGCCGCCGACACGACGTCGCCGAGCACGGCCGACGCGGTCTGCACGCCGCCGGCGCCGGCGCCGTAGAACATGAGGTTGCCCGCGGCCTCGGCCTGCACGAACACCGCGTTGTTGGCGCCGTGCACGCTGGCGAGCGGGTGGGCGCGGTCGATGAGCGCCGGGTACACCCGCACCGAGATGGACTCGCCGGACTCCTCGGTCAGGCGCTCGCACACCGCCAGCAGCTTGATGACGTAGCCGGCGTGGCGCGCGGCATCCATCATGGACGAGTCGATCGACGAGATCCCCTCGCGGTGCACCGCCTCGAGCGGCACCGTCGTGTGGAACGCCAGGCTCGCGAGGATCGCGGCCTTCTGCGCGGCGTCGTAGCCCTCGACGTCGGCCGTCGGGTCGGCCTCAGCGTATCCGAGCCGCTGCGCGTCGGCGAGCACCGCCGAGAACTCGGCGCCCTCGGTGTCCATGCGGTCGAGGATGTAGTTGGTCGTGCCGTTGACGATGCCCATGATGCGCTGCACGCGGTCGCCGGCGAGCGAGTCGCGCAGCGGCCGGATGATCGGGATCGCACCGGCCGCCGCGGCCTCGTAGTAGACCTCGGCGCCCACCTGGTCGGCCGCGTCGAAGATCTCGGGGCCGTGGGTCGCGAGCAGCGCCTTGTTGGCGGTCACGACGTCGGCGCCCGAGTTGATCGCGTGCAGGAGGTACGTGCGCGCCGGCTCGATGCCGCCCATGAGCTCGATGACGATGTCGGAGCCGACGATGAGCGAGTCCGCGTCGGTGGTGAAGAGTTCCGGGGGCAGCTCGACGTCGCGCTTGGCGTCGACGTCGCGCACCGCGATGCCGACCAGCTCCAGCCGTGCTCCCGCCCGGTCGGCGAGCTCGTCGGCGTGCTGGCGCAGCAGCGCCGCGACCTGCGAGCCGACGGCTCCGGCTCCCAGCAGTGCGACGCGGAGGCGGCGGTAGTCGGTCACTTCGACTCGCTTCGCTCGCTCAGTACGGGCATCCGTTGTTTCCCTTCCATCGGTGCGTCCGCGAGGGGACGCCCAGCTTCGAACACAGCCGTCTCGAGGCCGGCATCGCGGGCGAGCAGATCGTCGATCGTCTCGCCGCGCACGATGACGCGCGCCTCTCCCCCGCGCAGCGCCACGACGGGCGGGCGGGGGACGTAGTTGTAGTTGCTCGCGAGCGAGAAGCAATAGGCGCCGGTCGCGGGCACGGCGAGCAGATCGCCAGGCGACACATCGCCCGGGAGGTACTCGGCGTCGACCACGATGTCGCCCGACTCGCAGTGCTTTCCGACGACCCGCGCGAGCGCCGGCTCGGCACCGCTCGTGCGCGACGCGATCCGCGCCGAGAACTGCGCGCCGTACAGGGCGGGGCGGGCGTTGTCGCTCATACCGCCGTCCACGCTGACGTACAGCCGCGTGTCGCCGCTCTCGAGCGCGACCGGCTTGGTCGTGCCGACCTCGTAGAGCGTCACGCCCGCGCGGCCGACGATCGCGCGACCGGGCTCGAAGGCGAGGTGGGGAACCGGGATGCCGCGCACCTCGCACTGCCGCGCGACGGCCTCGGCGATGCCGAGCGCGAGCGCCTCGATCGGCGTCGGATCGTCGACCGACGTGTAGGCGATGCCGAAGCCGCCGCCGAGGTTGAGCACCGGCAGCTCGCCGCCCTCCCGCAGCTCGGCGTGGAGCTCGACGATGCGCGCGGCGGACTCCTCGAACCCGGCGGTGCCGAAGATCTGCGAACCGATGTGGCAGTGCAGGCCCACGAACTCCAGGCCCGGCAGCTCGCGGATGCGCGCCACGGCGGCCGGGGCATCCGTCAGCGTGAAGCCGAACTTCTGGTCTTCGTGGGCCGTCGCGAGGAAGTCGTGGGTCTCGGCGTGCACGCCGCTGTTGACCCGCAGCAGCACCGCCTGCGAGACCCCGCGGCGCTCGACGATCGCCGCGAGACGCTCGATCTCGATGAGGCTGTCGATGACGATGGACCCGACGCCCGCCTCGACGGCGCGCTCGAGCTCGGGCACGGACTTGTTGTTGCCGTGGAAGCCGAGGCGCGCCGGATCGGCACCCGCCGCGAGGGCGACCGCCAGCTCGCCGCCGGTGCAGACGTCGACCGCGAGCCCCTCCTCGGTCACCCAGCGCACCACCTCGGTGGTCAGCAGCGCCTTGCCGGCGTAGTACACGCGGGCTTGCACGCCGTGCAGCGCCGCCGCCGCGCGGAAGGCGTCGAGCGTGCGCCGTGCGGTGGCGCGCACCTCGTCCTCGTCGACGACGTAGAGCGGCGTTCCGAACCGGTCGCGCAATGCCGTCGCCGGGATGCCGCCGAGCTCGAGGACGCCCTCCTCGTCGCGCGTCGCCGCGGTCGGCCAGACCGCCGGGGCGAGAGCGTTCGCGTCGGCGGGGCGTTCCAGCCATGCGGGGGCGACGGAACGGGTATGCGGGTCGGCGGACACGGTGGACCAATCGGTGGGAGCTTCGACGCGTGGCCGTCCAGGGATGGTGGTACGGCGCTGCCGGCCGGAGGGGTCACGCTCTGGCGGTGACACGGGGTCTCCGGCGGTGCTAGAAGTCTAGGGCACTCGGCTCCCGGCCCCCGTGCCGTGTGACGCCCCGCGGCGTCTCAGGCGCATGTGCCGTTCTGCTGAAGGGCGGGATCCGTGGCGATCGAGCCGTCGACGTCGAAATCGGCGACCAGGAGGTCGCCGTCCACCTCGACGCCGCTGAGCGTGACCCCCGCCGGCAGATACTGCGCGATGCAGATGTTCCAGTCGCGCAGCACGGCATCGGCGAGTCCGCCGAACTGGTCGCGCAGCGCGTCGGCGGTGACCTCTGAGTCGCCGAGCTGGAAGGACGCGGGCGAGAGGACGATCTGCCCCTCCGCCGCCGAGGGCGTCAGCGCCACCCCGATGGGGATGGCGACGCCGAACAGCTGCAGATCCAGCGACATCGTGACGTTCGGGGCCGCCAGGCCGACGGTGTCGGAGGGGAAGCCCTCGACCGTCGCCAGCAGCGTCTGCAGCTGGGCCTCGTCGAACGAGACCGTGGCGGTCGCACCGCTCATCTCGCCGGTGGCACGCACCGCCACATCGTGTGCGGTGACCGTGACGTCGCCGGTGACGCCGCCGAAGGTGACGTCGTCGGACGCGATCGTGAGGTCGTCGATGCTGCCGCCGATGAGCTGCGGGATCATGGCGCCGGCGACCTCGACGTCGATCTGCTGATCGGCCGGCAGCGCCAGCTGCGTGCGCACCTGGTCGCGCACCACACCTGTCACGATCTGGCGCGCGATCGCGTCCGCCGCGAACCACGCGGCGACGGCGAGCACCGCGACGATCGCGAACGCCACGATCCACGGCCACACGCGGCGCCGCGGAGCCGGCGCCGGCGCGGCGGGCACCATGTCGTCGGGAAGGGGTTCGGTCGCCTGCGTGTCGCCGTGGGCCATCTCTACATCCGTTCCGGTGCGGTCACGCCCAGCAGATCGAGTCCGTTGCGCAGCACCTGTCCCGTGGCGTCGTTGAGCCACAGGCGGGTGCGGTGAACCGGCTCGACGGGCTCGTCGCCCAGCGGGATGACGCGGCGGTTGTCGTACCAGCGGTGGTAGAGCCCGGCGAGCTCCTCGAGATAGCGGGCGACGCGGTGCGGCTCGCGCACCTCGGCGGCGAACCCGACGATGCGCGGGAACTCCTGCAGCGCGCCGAGGAGCGCCGACTCGGTCTCATGCGTGAGCAGCTCCGGCGCGAACTCGGAGCGGTCGACCCCGGATGCCGCGGCGTTTCGCCCGACGTTGTGCGTGCGCGCATGCGCGTACTGCACGTAGAAGACGGGGTTGTCGTTCGTGCGCTTGCGGAGGATCTCGGGGTCGAGCGTCAGCGGCGAATCGGCGGGATAGCGCGCGAGCGAGTACCGCAGGGCATCGGTGCCGATCCAGTCGCGCAGGTCGTCGAGCTCGATGATGTTGCCCGCGCGCTTGGACAGCCGTGCGCCGTTGACCGACACGAGCTGGCCGATGAGCACCTCGATGTCCTTGTCGGGATCGTCACCCGCCGCGCCGGCGAGCGCCTTCAGGCGGTGGACGTAGCCGTGGTGGTCGGCACCGAGCAGGTAGATCTTGTGCGCGAAGCCGCGGTCGCCCTTGTTGAGGTAGTACGCGGCGTCGGCGGCGAAGTAGGTGTACTCGCCGTTGGATCGGCGGATGACGCGGTCCTTGTCGTCGCCGAAGTCGGTGGTGCGCACCCAGACGGCGCCCTCGTCGTCGAAGACGTGGCCCTGCTCGCGCAGGCGGTCGACCGCCTCGTCGACGAGACTGGGCTCGCCGTTCGATCCCTTCGCGTGGAGCGTCCGCTCGCTGAAGAACACGTCGAAGTGGACATTGAACTTCTCGAGCGAGGCCTGCAGGTCGCCGAGCTGGAGTTCGTACGCGCGGTCCCGCGCGACGGCGAGCTGCTCGTCGGCCGGCAGCGACAGCAGGTCGGGCACGGCGGAGAGGACGCGCTGTGCGAGGTCGTCGATGTACGAACCCGGGTAGCCGTCGTCGGGGGTCGGCTCGCCCTTCGCGGCTGCCAGGACGGAACGGCCGAACCGGTCCATCTGGGCGCCCGCGTCGTTCACGTAGAACTCACGCACGAGCGTCGCGCCGCTGGCCAGCAGCAGACGCGCCATCGAGTCGCCGAGCGCGGCCCAGCGGGTGTGGCCGATGTGCATCGGGCCGGTCGGGTTCGCGCTGACGAACTCGAGGTTGATCGTGTTGCCCCGCTGCGACTCGTTCGTGCCGAAGGCGGCGCCGGCATCGACGATGGTCTTCGCGAGCGCGCCGGCGGCGGCGGCATCCAGCCGGATGTTGATGAAGCCGGGACCGGCGACCTCGACGCCCGCGACGCCGTCGACCTCGGAGAGCCCGGCGGCGATGTCGGCCGCGAACTCGCGCGGGTTCGCGCCGACGACCTTCGCCAGCTTGAGCGCCGCGTTGGACGCCCAGTCGCCGTGGTCGCGGTTCTTGGGCCGCTCGAGCGGCAGATCCGCGGGGGTCAGCCCCTCGGCCGCACCGGGTCGTCGTGCCTCGGCGAGCGGGGCGACGACGGCGAGCAGGGCGGCGGAGAGGGCTTCGGGATTCATAACCGCCCCAGTCTAATTGGAGCGGCCCGTGGGCCTCGGCCCTGCGGGGTCAGGAGATCTGCACCAGCGCGCCGAAGTCGTCGGCGGCGGGATCGGATGCCGCGGGCAGCACGTCGGGCAGTGCGTGGAATCCGTCGAGGGTCGCGGTGTCCGGGAGCACCCACGCGTCCACACGCAGGTGCGTGAGGCCGACGTAGCCGCCGTGGTAGCTGAGGAACGCGCAGTCCGCGGCGTCGCGCCCCGTCGCGATGCGCACGAGCGACCTCCGGTTCGCGAGGCGGGTCGCGTCGATGACGTACCAGGCGCCGTCGAGGTACGCCTCGGCCACGGCGTGGAAGTCCATGGGGCGCAGGCCCGGCGCGTAGCAGGCGGCGTAGCGCGCCGGCATGTCCATCGCGCGCAGCAGGGCGATGACGACGTGCGCGTAGTCGCGGCATACGCCCTGCCCGGTCATCAGGGTCGTCACGGCGCTGTCGGTGCCCTGGCTGAGGCCCGGGGTATAGGTCGTGCTCGTCGAGACGAACTCCGACACCGCCGCGATGAGGTCGTGGCCGGACAGTCCCTTGAACTGCCGGCGAGCCTGCTGGAACACCTCGTCGGACTGCGCGTACCGGCTCGGGCGCAGATAGGTGATGGCCTCGAGATCGCTCGTGCGGCTCGTCGACGCCTGCCCGTCGACCGTGGCCTCGTAGCGGATCTCGAGGCGACCCGGCTCGCCCGTGAGGCGGTGCAGCCGGCTCCCCGACTGGTCGACGATCTCGGTCGGGGTGTACACGCGATCGCCCTGGATGAAGGTCAGCTGCTCGTTCGAGACCGGCACCGCCTGGGCGGCCGCGATCTGGAAGATGAGGTCGACGGATGCCCCCAGTTCGAGGTCCATCTCAGCGGTCACGACGCGTTGCACCGAAGTATCCTCGCACGCCGCGACGGCTGCGTCGCACGGACTTCCACAGGGTCGGCCGCAGCCGGCGGACGGCGGTGCGATACCTCAGGATCCGCTGCGTGGAATCCCCTGTTCACGGCGCATGTTCGGTGTTCGGCGACGGATGACTTACCCTCTTCTCATGCACGCGCCCGGCCGCACCCGAGCACGGCGACTGCTGCTCCCCCTGCTGGGCGCTGCGCTGGCCGTCGCTGCAGTGTGCGCCGTGGCGGTCCTGCGCCCCTGGGGCGCGCCGGAGCCGGTGGCTCCCGTGGCCGTGGCAGAAGGCGATGCCGGCGTCTCGGCATCCGTCCCGCCCGCCCCTCTCGTGCTCGAGGACGATGCGCGGGTGCTGGTGTTCGGCGACTCGTGGGTCTACGGATCGGCCGCGACCGTGCCGACCCTCGGTTTCGCGTACCTGCTCGCCGACGAACTCGGCGTCGAGACGGTCGTGGACGGGGTGCGCGGCAGCGGCTACCTGAAGCCCGGCCTGGACGGGCCGGCCTACGGCGAGCGCATCGACGCCCTCGACCCCGCGCTCGACCCCGACGTCATCATCGTCGAAGGCTCGATCAACGACCGCAAGCTGTACCCGACCGGTTACCGGGATGCCGTCACGGCCGCGTGGGACGCGCTCGCGGCCCGCTATCCCGACGCCGCGATCGTCGTCCTCGGCCCCTCCCCGCAGGTCCTGCCGGTCGAGAGCTCCACGCGCAGCATCGACGCCGATCTGGGCGAGCTGGCCGCCGCCCGCGGCTGGTGGTACATCTCGCCGATCGCCGACGACTGGATCACCACCGCCAACTACCTCGACGTCATCGACACCGGTCCGATCGGCCGCGATCATCCCTCGACCGATGGCCACGCGTACCTCGCCGGGCGGGTCGCCGACGCCGTCGAGAGCATGGCGCAGCAGCCGGCGATCGTGGCCGACGCGCCGCACGAGGAGGACGCCCTCACCCGGTGACCCCCGGGCGGTCAGAGATCTCCCCGGAAACGAGGAATCCCAGGCGCCCACCGATTCGTCGCGGAGCCCTCACCGCTCGGCTGGTTAGGCTTCGTCGGGTTCCTCCTGGAGGGCGCGGACCTCGATACGGGAGCCGAGGGCGGCCGAGGCTTGCTCGGCCCAGGCGAGCGCCTTCTCCTGGTCAGGGGCGTCGATGATCCAGAACCCGCCGACGTACTCGGTCGCCTCGACGAACGGGCCGGGTGTGCGGGTGGGCTCGGTTCCGGTCACGTCGACGGTGATCGCGGTGGACGGCGGCTCTAGGCCGCCCGCCGCGACGAAGGCGCCGGCGTCTTTCAGGTCAGAGTTCAACTTGTCGACGGCGGCCATCAGGGCTTCGAGTTCGGCGGGGTCGAAATCCTGCATGGTCTCCATCGTCGGCTCATCGGCGGTGTCGTGCGGAACGGTGAGGAAGTACTGCGTCATTGATCACTTTCCTTGAATGGTGGTTCTTGCGTTGCTTAGTCGGATTCGGTTCAGCGTTGGGTCTGCGGATCCTCCTGGAATTCCTGAATCATCACGGACGATGCGTGAATGCAGATGATCCGCAAAGTCCCGTGTCCGGTGTTCGTGAACAGGTGCCATGGTCGCCGGTGTGCGCGGTGAGGGAGGGCGTCGGCGGGGATCGCGAGCGTTGTGTCCAGGTTGTTCTCCTTGGTGCGGGGTATCGCTCTGTCACGACGAGGAACAGAAGAGTCCATCGAGGTGCTGGTCGATGGCCGCGAGCGCTGCATGCGGTTCGATCACGTTGAGTTCGAGAAGCGGCGCGAAGCCCGTCAGCGCGAGAACGAGGTCCGTTTCGATCGCCGGGTCGCGGTCGGCGGGTATCTGCCCGTGGTCCACCGCCTGTCGGATGAGGTGTTCGATCATCGCGCGGCCGTCACGCAGTCCGATTGCGACCTGCCGGTGCAGCGCGGGGTCGTGCATCGCCTCGAGGACGTAGGCCGCATTCATGCGACTGGTCGCCCGAGCATCAGGCCGAAGAGGGAGAAGCTCTACAACAACCACTCGCAGCACGTCACGAGGATGCGGAGGCTGGTCGAGCGTCGCCATGCCCTGTGCGACACGCTGAGACGTCTGATCGGCGGCGAACTCGATCGCGAATGCCAGCATCTCTGCGCGAGACGAAAAGTAGTGCTGCAGCTGCCCCAGCGAGACTCCCGCTTCACTGGCCACTTCGCGCATGGTCGCTCGCGCCCAGCCTTGCCGGTCGACGATCGTCCACAGCGCACGGGCGATGGACTCGCGTCGCTCGCGATGATCGACCTGCTTGGGCACTTTGCCTCCTCGTTCCAATACGCATGACATAATACACGTGACCGAAAACCTTGCGGAAGGGGGCCCCGATGACAGAACCGGAATGGGGACCACCCCTCGCTTTCTTCAACCCCGCCGCCATCGCCTTCGATACGGAAACGATGATCGCGCTGATCGCAGATATGCAGATCCGCAAGGCGATCGAGCGGGGCGAGTTCGACAATCTGCCCGGAGCCGGCAAGCCGCTCGACCTGTCTGACCACGATGACCCCGATTGGTGGCTCAAGAGCCTCATGAAGCGGGAGGGGATCGTGATGCTGCCGCCGTCCATCCAGCTGCGCAAGGAGGACGCCGCGCTGGACGAGCAGCTCGATCAGCTCTTGAACGAGATCGCCGTGCGTCGTGAGATCGAGCAGTTCAACGAGCGCGTCATCCGCGCCCGCTATCAACTGCCCGCGGGGCCGCCTCTGATCACCACGCCACGTGACATCGAGGCCACCGTGGGCGCGTGGAACGATCGCCGGGTGACCCGCGCGGAGAATGCTCGTCAGCAGGCTGAGGAAGAAGCTCGGGCGCGTGGAGAGGCGAACAGGAATGACCGCAAACGCCGACGACTATTCCGCAAGCGAAGCCATGGATCTTCACCTCGCGGCTCTGAGGCATGAGCAAACCGACGCGCCCGACGGACGCCCGACCCTCACGCTAGACCCAGCCCGACGGGTCAACGCAAACCACCGCCCGGGTAGGCCGGAGCCGCCCTGAAGTGAATCCGCTCACCACGCCGAGACTTGTCCCCGGATGGTCCAAATGTGCGGTTCAGCTGGCGCGGGTGGGCGCCCGGCGTCGGCGAACGAGATCGGTCTTGTTCGAGCTGGCGCACCCGCGCCGAATGATCAGGTGGCGCTCCGCACGCCGGATCGTCTCTGACGGGGCCAGCCACACGACCGGCGGCCTTTCGCGGCTCGGGTGGCCCGTTGTCGGTCCGCCCGCCCCAGAGGGCCGCGCAGCGTTGGGCGGGAAGGGGATCTTCGTGCGGGCCGCGGCGTGCCAAGCGCGTGCCACCAACAGCACCGCGTGCGCCGCGCAGAGCAACGTAGAAAGCATCTCCGCGCTTGGCTCCCTTCATTGCGCCTTCGAGCAAGAAGTCCACCTGCCAGAGGCTGTCCAGCATCGCGGTGCGCAAACGCCTCAGGATACGAAATGACAATGTCGCGCAGGTCGGCGAGAACGCCTGTGGGGTCAGTCAGCGGTACCGCGTGGGCCAATTCGCCCGCGTAGGCGACGTCAGGAAGCCGAATGGATAGCCTGGCTGCGCGTGAAAGCCATGCTCACTCTGATTCGCACGGTGGTATTGCTCTCGGACCCGCTCGATGTTGCGAAGGATCCAATCCACGTCGGTTCCGTCGACCGTGAGCCACCCTCCGCCATCAACCCACGGCTCCCAGCTTCCGGGGGCGGCGATTTCGACAGGGCGGCCGGCCCACCGTCGAGCGAGATCCCGGAATGCTTTCAGGTCAAGAGACTCGCGGTCGCAGTAAAGGCCGAGGTCGAAGTCAGGCCGGTGTGTCTCGCGTCGCGACTGCCTCCGAGCGCGACAACTCGGAAGCCTAGCAGGGCGGATAGCTCGCTTGCCATGTCCTTCAGCAGACGTTCGCCGGTCACGGAACCACCCTATGCATGCTGCTAAAAAGGCCCGGTCGCGGGTCGCCCGGTGACCGATCCCGATCGGGTGGCTCGCCGCACGACTGCCGGTCCGCTGGCGAGTCGAACGTTGCAGGTCCGGCACATCCTGTCGCTAGGCGTCCGACACCTCCTGCAGTGCGCGCACCTCGATTCGTCCCTGCAACGCTGTTGCCGCCCTGATCGTCCACTCCACCGCTGCGGCCTCGTCCGCCACCTCGATCAACCAGAAGCCGCCCACGTACGCCGGCGCCTCGACGAAGGGCTCGTCAAGCACACGGGGCTCACCTGTGGAGACGTCCACTGTCTTCGCGGTCGAAGGCGGATACAGTCCGCCCGCGAACAGCAACGCCCCCGACTCCTCGAGAGCGGCGTTAAACTCGCCGACCGCGGCAAGTGCGGCCTCGAGTTCAGCGGGGTCCATCGTTGCCATCGTCGGCTCCTCGGCTGAGTCATGAGGCACGGTGAGGAAGTACTTCGTCATCGGTTTGATCCTTTCGTCGTGGGCGCTGTGTGCGTCCCCTCATTAACGACGTCGAACGAGCGACGCTCAGATCGACAGCCGGGCCGACTCCGATCCGTGCGTGCAGGCTAGCGCTGGTCAGCGATGCCGCGGTCGGCTTGTTTGGGTCGAGCAGAAGGGGGTCGGCCAGCGCGCGGATGCCGGTCGACCTGCGTAGGTCCCCGTGCGGCGTTGCGGTGTCCGCAATGAGCCGTCGGCAATGCCAACCATCGCGGCGGCGTGATGGCGCGCCTGGAAGATGCGCAAGACTTTACGCATGCTCTCTGAGGCGGAAACCGTCGAACTGCGACAGTTGGGTGAACGGTTTTACAGCTCCGACTCAGACCGCCACCTCAGCGAAGAAGAGCTAGCGCGGCTCCGGCACCTGGAATCCCAAAAAGTACGTCCGCGAGAGGTCATCTCGGAGCCCCCGCCTGAATCGTCCAACGAAAACGGTGTGGCGCTCGACGCCCCGCTACACAGGGCACGGCCGCGCTGGCGTGGCACTCTGGTTGCGGTCACCGCGCTTGTCCTTGGAATCGTGCTCGGATGGCTGGCAAGCAACCTCGTAGTGGGCGACCACCCCGAAGAGGCAGGCAGGATTCCTCCAGAGTTGCTTCGTCCCGCGACAGACGAGGACTTCGTCAATATCGATACCGACACAGCCATGGTGGACCCAACAACAGCGCGATTCATTGCGTCGCTGGATGGCATGGACATTTACCTCGCGACTGACACGGAACAATCACTCATGTGCATCCTTGCCGCCCGAGACGGCACGGTGGAGTCGGCCGGTTGCAGCGGGCTTGATGGCGGCGGGGCCATGGCTAGCGGAGTATCGGAGAGCCTAACGATCGTTGTTGGCGACCCCCAGTCGCTCGGCATCCCTGGCGCCGTGGTCCAACTGAGCGAAACTGTTGCAGCCATCCGGCGGGGATAGGCCGCGTTGCGCGGGTGCCTGTCGATTGACGCCTCAGTGCGCGGACGCCGGTCCGCCTGCGGGCGACCGTTGAAAGAACAACGATCCGCCCGTGTTTGGCGTCAATGTGAAGTTCGATACGACACCGGCGTAGCCTGCGCCGATCGGATCGCATGGAAAGATTCCGTGAAGGTTCTCGAGCGGATCGGGCAATACCTAGTGTGAGCACAGACAGCGAGATCCTCGCCCGGTCCCGCAACTCGCCTAGCGCGTTCGCGGAACTGTTCGAGCGGCATTCGGCATCGGTCGGCGCCTTCGTGAAGCGGAGAATAGGCGCCGACGCGGCCGAGGACGTGCTCAGCGAGACATTCCTAGTCGCGTTCCGGCGCCGCGCAGACTTTGACACTGGGTGGGAATCCGCGCGGCCATGGTTGCTGGGTATCGCATCGCGGGTGTTGAAAAAGCATCGCGCCGACGAGGCCCGGCAATGGCGGGCCGCTGCCGCATCTGCCCACCGCGAGGGGACATCTCACGAGGGCGGCATTGACGACGCGACCGTACGCATGGATGCAGCGACCGCAATTCGCGAACTGGCGCCGCGCATAGCCGCGCTGAGCGCGCGAGATCGGGAGACGCTGCTCCTGTACGCCTGGGGTGGCCTGACTCAGGAGGAGGTCGCGGCCGCGCTTGGCATTCCGGTCGGCACCGTGGGGTCCCGACTGAACCGCATTCGTCGAAAGCTCGCACCACCGGGTTCGCATTCCGTTGCCCGGTTGACCTGGATGGGAAAGGAGGACGCCGATGGACGTCTTGGAGCGGGTGCGTGACATCGACCTGAACGACCCGACGATCAGCGACGAGATCAACACTGCGCGGCAGGCGCTGCTGCGGGAGATCTCAAGAGAAGGCCGCACCACGCGCCAAGCGCGGCGTCGACGTTGGATCGGCGCCACCGGGCTCGTTGCCGGCGTGGCCGCGACGGCGGTCGTGATAAACGTGCTGGTGCCCGCGCAGATCGACCCTGCCGCCGCAGCGGTGCTCGAGGATGCCGCCGATGTCACGATCAATGCCATCGACACCACCCTGGCGCCGGGTCAGTATCTGCGCATTCAGACTGACAGCGATGACCTGTGGCGTTGGGACGTCGATATGGGCGATGAGGCGTGGGAGCGTTTCAACAACGGCAACCGCGGCGACGCGGAAGCCGGCGTCATCGTGCAAGAGACTCGCGTTCTCTACGTGCCGGCGGATCGGTCTGCCGACTGGATCTGGGACTGGAGCGCCGACCCGCAAGTGATCGCCGTGTACGGCACACGCACCGACGAAGCAACAGCCGACTGGGGAGCGCAGGCAAACGCTTCTGACAGCGGCTACTGGCCCGATCTGCAGGCACTGCCGGGTGGTGCGATCCCCGCCGCCGAGGGCGACTCCCACCAGTACCTGCTCGACGGCTACCGTCCCTTCTACGACGAGATGCCGCACGATCCGCAGGCGCTTCTCAACTGGTTCCGGGCTCACTCCGGTGACCCGGATGTGAGTGACCAGTGGGTCGTCGACGCGATGGCCGACGTCCTGACTGCCAACCTCATGCCCGCGGAGCTGCGCGCCGCGGTCCTGCGAGCGCTGGCGCTCGTCCCCGGCATTCGGATCTCCGAGGTCACGGGAACTGCGACCACGCTGGAGTACCAGTCCGGCGACTGGTTGTTCACTCGCACAACGCTGATCACGCTTGACACCGAGCTCGGCATGATCACCTCGCTGGCGCAGGCGACCACCAACAACATCGGCGGTTCGGGCAACATCCCCGGATCGGTGCCAGACTCTCGCACCATCGTCACTACAACGGTGGTCGACAGCGCCCCCACTCCATAGCGACAGGACTGGCTCTCTGGCGCAGGGAGCCAGTCCTCGCCTGTAGCACTGGAGGGTCCGCCAGCGAGCGGATGACGAGACTTGACGAACACTCGATACGGTACGAGCGTGCAAACTCTGCGGCTTGGGTGGGCGCTCGTGGTGATCGCCTGTGGTGGCCTGTTGACCGGCTGCGTCCAGTGGGGCGACTACGCCGAGGGCTCCGAGTGTGCGCGCGTCGTGGAATCGCTCAAGGAAGTGATCTCCAAGGAGCTCGACGTCGCTTGGGAGGCCGATTCTCTCTTCTTGTATCCGACCGGGTATGAGTCCCCGTGGTGCAGTGAGTGGGTAGAGACAGCCCTCGAGTTGGATACGAACGACCCTCGCCGGCATGCGGTTCGCGACGAGCTCGAGACGATTGTGCAGAGTCAGCGGAGCGGAGTGATCCTCACCGTCGAGTACGCGGCGGGCGACCTCGACGTAGCCACATCTCCCGGGAC
This sequence comes from Microbacterium sp. LWS13-1.2, assembly GCF_040144835.1. Lineage (NCBI taxonomy): Bacteria > Bacillati > Actinomycetota > Actinomycetes > Micrococcales > Microbacteriaceae > Microbacterium > Microbacterium sp. LWS13-1.2. The sequence continues at coordinate 4,170,079 of NZ_CP151632.1, read as the reverse complement.
GCCTGCGCCGTCGTCGCCTCCAGCTGACTGAGTCCGGCGCAACCGCACCGACAATGCGGATGTCCCGCAGTCGCCCGAAGATCGGTCGGCCAGCGGGCGGATCCCGGTGGACCATCGTGCCGTCTTCGTGGCCGTGACTGAATTCCACTCCCCGTCCTCCCGAACGGGGCCCTTTCCGCAATACTGTCCTCGAGGAGCGCGGATGGATACACAGGTGGTTCGTCTCAGTGCCAGCCGAGTCGTGTTGTCGGACGGCACGAGTCGGCTGCGGTGTGTATCGCTGGACTCGTCGTCGAGATGCCTGTTCGAGGAGGTATTCGATCCGCTCGAACAGATCCCGAGGAGGAGTGCCGCGTACGCGATGTCGGATCGTGCCGCAGAGCACGAGTTCTGGCGCACTGTCCCTAGCGTTAATTACTCAGAGGCAATCGAAGTCCCAGATCACCTTCCGCGGCCCGTTGCTCCAACCAACCTCATGGACTTTTCGGAGCGCGCCCAGCCGTTCATGATCAGTAGTGCGAGCGATCCGCTTCACCTCCCACGCTGGATCGTCGCCGCCCTGCACAGGTACAGAATGGTCCGAGGTCGCTGAGCGCGATGACCGGCGGCCCGTAACGCGGTCGTTCAGCGTGCGGTTCTGCGGCCGGTCGACGCGCTGTCGTGGTGGCCGACTTCGAGCCGATGTCCGGATTGCTCGGTCAGTCGCTGGTGCTCAGTTGATGTGGCCCCGACATAGCGCCAAGCTATCGAGCCATCGTCGGGGCGGAGTAACGATCGAACAACTCTGCCTGAGGCGTGCGTATCCCGTGGCGCTTGGCGAGCAGCCACCACGACCCACTGGAGCAACAGCTCGCGACCCTGAAAACGCGCCCGGCAAGAAGATGTCCCGACTCAGCGCACCACGAAAAGATCCTCGGCGCATGACCGCCCGGTGCGTATGGTTGCGGCGTGGAACCGACGGTGAATTGGGTGTGACCGGCCCTTGATGTGCAACACTGCGGAGATCGAAATCCCATCCGTTCATGGTCCTCTCCGGCGCCGGCGCGTGGCTGCGGCGAGCACGCTATTGGCCGGGATGGCGGTGGTCGTCGTTGTAGTCGCCGGCACTTGTGCGCTGCTGTATCAGCCCCTCTTCGACCCGAACCCGAACGGCTACGTCAACGTTTACTATCCGGGGACTCACCGGGCGATCACACGATTCGAGGGCTACGCGATACCTGGGCTGATCGCGGCGCTGATCTCATGCGTCGCGGTCCAATTGGCCCGACCGCTCACCTCGCTCCGGAAGAAGATTGTGGCTGCCTCGACCGGGCCGGCGGTGCTCGTGCTGGGCGCCGTCGGCTTCCTTCTGTTGTTCGGAGCGCAAGGTCTACCTTCTTATCTCTTCCCTCTGGCAGCGCGGTTCGTCGCGGTTGTAGTCACGAGCGCGGTTGCGTCCTCAGCCGGCTTCCTGGCCGCGCTGCAGCTTGCCCAGCGGGTCTGGCTGAAGACGCGGGCATGATTCGCCCCGCTCGCTGCGTTCACAGCGGACGGTGAAAGGTCGCGGCTGCTGGTGCAGTTCTGCGGATGCGACCGACCCTGAAGCGCGGAGCTCCAGCGGGCCCCGCCTTCGTGCCTCGCCATCGCACCCGCGCGAACGCCGGTCCGCTACAGAGCAGCTCGGTGGCGTCGGCCGAGCACGTACCCGGCAATCGCACCCAGACCCACGAGCCCGACGATGCCCACAACGGTCGCCGCTGCCATTAGCGGTGTCAACACCACGAGCGAACCAGGGAAGAAGGTCGCGCCAGCGAGAGGCTGATAGGCAAACCAGCCGAAGGATGCCGCTCCCGTCGGGCGTACGACCAAGAACATGATCACACCGCCGAGCAGAAGCGCGCCGAAAATGATCGTGGCGAATACAACTCCCACAGACATACGGCGCATGAGGTCACGCTACCGCTGCACGACGGTCCGCCGAGCGAGCCCGCGGTCGTGACGCCGGCTGCCCGATTGGGAGTTCCGGGTCCCAAGCAGAGTCATCAAGTAAGAGCTCCCACGCTAGAGCGCGGGAGCTCGGTCGGCTCGTCACTGGTTAGCGGGGGCGACGCGTCGTTTCACTTCTCGGTAGATGGTCGCCCGAGATACACCGAATAGTTCGGCGATCTCGGTCTGTGAGTACGCGCGACCATCGAGCAGTTCATACAGATGTGACCGCTGCGTGCGCGTCAGCTTCGGCTGCTTCCCCTTCAGCTTGCCCTTTGCCCGAGCAATAGCCATACCCTCGCGGGTGCGCATCCGGATCAGGTCCGTCTCGAACTCCGCGACCATGCCGAGCACGTTGAACATCAGCCGGCCGATCGGATCCGTCGGATCGTACGTGCTGCCACCCAGGCTCAGTACGACGCCCTTCAGCGTGAGTTCGTCGGCAATATCGCGCGCATCCCGCAGGGAACGTGCGAGACGATCCAACTTGGTCACGACGAGCGTGTCTCCGGATCTGACCGCCGCCAGCGCTTCTCGCAGACCGGGCCGCGCCCGGTTGGTGCCCGTCATCCCGTGATCTACGAAGATGCTGGCTTCATCCACTCCCAGCCGCACCAGAGCATCGCGTTGAGCAGAAAGATCCTGCTCGATCGTCGACACCCTGGCGTAGCCAACCTTGATCTCATTCATTGACACATCGTCTGACCGACGACGACCCCTCACTAGTGCACCGGCGCCCGCGCGGGGTCGCTTGCCGCGGTGATGATGCCGATGTGAAGTCCGACAGAGGATTCCTGCGCCAGATGCCCGTTTAGCCTGCCCGGACCATCCGCACGCTCAGGTGCCTCAAACGAAGCAGCACCAACGCTGAGCCAGAAACCACTTCAGGCAAGACAACAGCAATGCACGTAGGCACCATACCTGGTGGTGACACGAGTACGCAGGTAGCATGGCGCCCATGAAGGGCGGGCTGCGGAGCTGGAAGCGGGGACCGGGGTCTCGTGGCGTCCGCAACGCCATCTCGTACGCGTTCAACGGAACGTGTGACGCCCACCAACACGCCAGCGCGGCCGTCGAGTACGGCACGCTCTCCGACCGGGCTGTGGAGCGATTCACCGTCGTTGATGGTCTGATCGCCGTCGACGCCCTTGACGCCGATCAGCTTCGCCGATGGATCGAGGGTAAGGAGCCGATCGCGGGGGCGCAGCGCGGCAGGCCGCACTGCCTCGACAACGCCGATCTGCTGTTGGACGGCACGATCAATTTCCCGAAGTCGTACAGCATCGCCGCTCTGCTCCATCCGGAGCTCGCGGTCGAGTTCGAAGCCATCCAAGACCGCATGCGCGCCCGGACGATCATCCTCTGGCAGCGCGAGCTCAATGCCCGACGCGGACATGGCGGCAGCATCCGTGAGGACGTCGCCAGGCTGGAAGTGGTCGAACTGAGGCATCGACGTTCGCGCGCCCTTGACGCGCACATCCACCGGCACCTGTGGCTGAACATGAAGGTGCAGGGGGTCGATGGCAAGTGGTCGAGCCTCGACTCGAGGGTCGCGATGAAACTCCACACCGTCGTCAACGCCGAAGGGGAGCTCGCCTCGCGCACCGACCCGCAGTGGGTCGCAGCTCTCGCTACTCACGGGTACACGCTCGACGACAACGGCGAGATCGCGCAGCTCGTACACGTGGTGCGTCCATTCTCGCGGCGGTCAAACAACATCGAAGCCAACCGAACGCGCATCATCGCTGAGTGGCAGAACGAGCATCCTGGGCGCGAGCCCGCAGCCGACGACCTGCAGCACATCGACGCGCGCGCCTGGGCGCAGGGTCGTCCGGGCAAGCCTGCTCACCTCGACGAATCGGAGTGGGAGGAGCGGGTGCGCGCCGAGCTCGCCGAGATCGACCCGCTCTTGTTCTGGCATCGCACACCGGCGCGTCTCGAGCAGACTGGGCTCGCTGACCTCGACCGTGACCTGCTCGCCCAGATGGCGATCGCGGATGCCGACGCGCGATCGGTCTCGAGCAGTGGACGATTCTCTCCATGGGATCTTCGGGCCGGAGCAGTCCGGGCTGTCGCACGGAGCGGAGTGATGGCAGGCCGCCCCGCGTTGGGCCAGCTGATCGACGACGTGGTCCAGCGTGCCCTCGACGACACGCTCGACCTCATCCCTCATGACACGACCAAGCCGTCACACATCAAGGCGCTCATGGCGTCGGAGACGGTCCTGCTCAAACTGCGCGTCGGGAACCGCCTCGCCGACCTCGCTGCACCCGGCACCGTGCCGAACGAGCGGCAGATGCGCGAGAGATGGCGAGTCGACACGCGGGCGAGCGGGTCCGGCTCGACCAAACACAGCTGGCTGCGGCATCCGCCATCGCCAGTACGAGCCGTCTGGTCTCCGTCATCGGACCGGCCGGATCTGGAAAGGCGACGCTCCTCCGTATCGCGCGTGACGCCCTTGCTCTGCAACAGCGACGGGTGATCCTCGTTGCGCCGACGAAGAAGGCGGCGATCGTGGCTGAGCGCGAGGTGGGTGTCACGGCGTCGAGCCTGCACGCACTTCTCGCCGACTACGGCTGGCGCTGGGGCGACGATGCGGCCGGGGGTCAGCGGTGGTCGCGCCTGAGGGTTGGAGACGTCGACGACGAGACCGGGCGTCGCTACCTCGGGCCGCAGCGCTTCCCGCTGCGCCGGGGCGATCGCGTCATCGTCGACGAAGCCGGGATGGTCGATCTTCAGAGCACTGACGCCCTCGCTAGCGTGCTCCAGGAGACGGGAGCCGGAATCGCGATGATCGGCGACCCGCGGCAAGCCGCGCCGGTCGGTCACGTCGGCGCGATGGCGCTGCTGACACGTCATGCCGATCATGTCGTCGAGCTCCGCTCCGTGCACCGCTTCGCAGACCCGGCCTACGGGCAGCTCACCTTGAGGCTGCGGCAGGCGTCCACGACCGCCGAGGCGGAGAGGGTCGCACGTGAGCTGGACTCCGCCGGGCACATCAGGAGAGTCGACAGCGTCGATGCCGCCCACGAGGCGATGGTCGACGAATGGTGCACCCGTGAGGGGCGGGTTGCGCTGGTGGTAGGGACCAACGACGATGCCGACGCGATCAACGAGGCCATCCAGCGGCGCCGAGTCGAGGAAGGCGACCTTCAGACGGGTGCGGTCGCACTTGGTCGTAGCGGACAGCGGATGCTCGTCGGCGACGTCATTCAGACACGGCGCAACGATCCCGCTGCTGACGTGCAGAATCGCGCCACCTGGATCATCACCGGCATCGACGATGACCGGCTCGCGCTCACCAACCTCTCGGACTCGACAGAGCGCCGCACCATCCGGATTGACTACGCGGCCGAGCACGCCCACCTTGCCTATGCCTCGACCGTGCACGGCATCCAAGGCGAAACAGTCGATGTCTCGATCGTCGGGCTCGGCGTCGACGCCGCCGGCCTGTACGTCGGCCTCACACGCGGCCGGCGATGGAACGAAGCGATCGTCGTTGCAAGCTCGGCGGAACTCGCCCGAGAAGAGCTGAGTGACGCCATGCGCCGTGGGGTTCCCGAGCCGACGATCGAAGACTCTCGCAGAGCCGCGCAGATGGACCTGAGCCGCGCGGCGCGACGGGTGGATGCGACGGGACCGGTGGGACTGGGGCCGAAATCGGTGGTGGGGAGTCCCCGCCTCGGGCGCTAAAGATGTGGGCTTTGCGAAGCGAGATCTAGTTCTAGTACATAGAAATATACGCAGGAGGTATATTTCTGTGTACCAGGGAGGGGCTGCGCGATGGCTGACGACGTCGATCTGGTTCGGGCTGCGGAGCGAGCGCCCCTGCGCACGGTGCGGCTGAAGGACCTCGAAGGCTACACCGCAAACCCCTGGCGAGTCGTGGACCAGCTCGTCGAGCGCGGAGCCCTCACCCGTCTGGCACACGGCATCTACACCGCGCCCCCAGACGGCCGCGACGGTCGCACCTGGAAGCCCCCGCTCGAACCAGCGGGACTAGCCGTGGCCGCGGCACGCTTCGGCCAGAGGAACGTGGCCCTCACCGGGATCGGGGCGGCACGCCATTGGGCAGCAATTCCGCGGGCGATCGGCGTGACGACAATCGCTGTTCAGGGCCGCAACTACCTGCCGATGACGCTCGACGCCGGGGGGACCGTCCAGTTCGTGAAGCGAGACCTCGAGCGCGTCGAGCTCATCCTCGAACGGACTGCGCTCGGACAAGGGCTGGTCACCACCCCGCCGCAGACGCTGTACGACCTCCTCATGCGACCCGCGCAGGGAGGGATGCCTGACGAAGCGACCGCCGCGGCGAAGAACCTCGCCGCTCGCGTCCCGTTCCCCGAGTTCGCGGACGTCGTGGAAGGTGCCGGGCGCGCCAATGCGGCCGTGCGGGACATGGTCGATCAGCTGAAGGAGCGCGATGCGGGAAGCCGGTAGGGGTCGGCACGACGGGCGGGTCGCCGGAGTGCTCGACGACAGGGAAAGGGAACTCATCGAAGCCACGTTCCGAGTCGACCCCGAGCAGGTCGTCCGCGACCACGTGATCTCCCACGCCCTCGCGGCCATCGCGAGCGCGGGAGCTGATGATGTCATCTTCTTCGGCGGTACAGCGCTGTCACGAACCCACCTCACCGAGCTGCGTCTGTCAGAAGACATCGACCTCATCGCGCTGGGCGATCGACGGGCGATCGCCGATCGGATCGAGTCTGCAGTCGCGCGCCGACTGCAGCGGAGTCTGGGCGCTGTCGCATTCACTCCACCTCTTCGCGACACGCGTCACCCCGAGCCATCCGTGATGCAGGTCGGCGACACCCGCATCCAGATTCAGCTCCTCGCCTCGGACGGATATCCCGCGTGGCCGACAGAAGTCGTCGACATCGAACAGCGGTACAGCGATGCGGCGCCGGCGAAGCTTCGGGTCCTCACGGCCGCCGCATTCGTCGCGTCCAAGCTGTCCTCATGGAGCGATCGCCAGGCATCGCGAGACCTCTACGACCTCTGGGCCATGAGCGAGCGGGGCCTGATCGACGCCGAAGCAGTAGATCTATTTGGGCGACTGGGTTCATACACCAGCGCCGCGAGCGTGCCGTTCACGAACATCCCCTCCGATGCCGAGTGGAATGCCGCTCTCAGTCATCAAGGCATGATCCGAATCGGGCCGGGGGATGCCGCGAAAGCAGTACGGGTTGCGATCGAGGCTGCCCTCGAGCGCTGATCCACCGCCCGGCACCTACCTTGCGAGGACGTCATCCGTCCGGTTGCACGCGCGACTCTCCATCCAGGCCAGGACCTCGGACCGTTTGTAGAGGATCGTCTTGGCGGAAAGCCGGTAGAACCTCGGTCCGTCACCGCGATACCGCATCTGCGCGATCGTGGCCTTTGTCATGCGCATGAGGTCTGCCGCCTGGGCGAGCGTAAGCCACTCATCTTCGGCGTCCATTGCACATCCTCTCTACGCAACCATGTCACCGATACGCACACGGTGGAGGGCTTGCGTACTCATGTCAATAGCACGCAGCGTATGGCATGATAACCGCATGACAGAGCATGTCTTCACGCCGTCCGGGCCCAGCATCATCGTTGCGCCGGGAATCCCGCTACGTCCGGTCGTCAGAGGACGGACGGCAGTCAAGAACCACGACATCGGTGCACTTGAGGGCGGCCAGGAGGCGCTGGTTACCTTCCGCCTCGAATACTCGGAAGCGACAGGACGCTTCGAGGTGGCGGCGTTCGGGATCGATCGAGGGGCGCTTCCGCTCGAGGTGTCGGGCGCTCTCTTGCGCACGGTCCGAGTCCACGCCATCGCGAAGATCGGCATCCTTGCCGCCATCCCCCAGTGGGCGCTCGAGCTCGCCCGGCTGCGCCAACTCCACGCCCGAGGCGGGCTGCGCAGTTTCCGGGAGTTCGCTCCCTCCGAGGATGACACACTGCTCCTGACGGGCCTGATCTATCGCATCGCCGAGATCTCCGGTGAGAGCCCCGCCCAGGCCGTCGCCGAGTCGATCGGGCTGAAACTGCGCACAGCGACGAATTGGATCCAGCGCGCCCGCGCGGCGGGCTACATGACGAGCACAGAGCACCAGAAGGCAGCGCGTCGGGTGCTGAGAAGCATCGAACCTCTCTGGAAGACCCACGTCGTGGAGGACTTCTCGGACTACAAGGCGCGCAACAACATCACCGACGAGGACCTTCGGATGGTTGTCGAGCGCGAGAACGCGAAGATGGGCGAGATCCCGGCCCGGGAGCGGACCTGATGGGCAGCGTCCACCCGTACACGACCGCGGGCGGCTCGAAGCGCTATCGCATCAGCTACCGACGCCCCGACCACGGACAGACAACAGAGCGCGGCTTCAAGACGAAGCGCGACGCGGAGTTGCGTCTTGCGGAGCTCGAGATAGCCAAAGCCCGCGGCGAGTATGTCGACCCGGCATCCGCTGCGGTCACGATCAGCCCACTCGGCCGCGACTGGCTCGCACAGCGCGAAGGGGTGCTCAAGCCGTCGTCGTTCCGGCCGCTGCAGTCCGCCTGGTCGAAACACGTCGAGCCGAAGTGGGGGAGCCGTTCGGTCGGCAGCATCCGTCACTCCGAGGTACAGGCGTGGATCTCGTCGATCGCCGGCGGATCCACCACAGTCCGACGAGCCCACGGCATTCTCGCCGGCATCCTTGACGTCGCGGTACGCGATCGACGGCTGGCGCGGAACGTCGCCCGCGACGTCGATCTCCCCGCGAAGAGCCGCAACGCCCGCAGGCATTACCTGACGCACGAGCAGGTGCAATTGCTCGTGGACAATTCACGACATCCCGCGCTGGTTCTGTTCTTGGCCTACACGGGTCTCCGGTGGGGTGAGGCGACGGCATTGCGGATCCGGCACGTCGACGCGCTCCGGCGTCGGGTGAAGGTCGAGGAGAACGCGGTGAAGGTGTCGCACGAGGTGCATGTCGGCTCTCCCAAGACCCACCGCTCGCGCTCGGTGCCGTACCCGGAGTTCCTATCGCTTCCGCTTGCCCAGCTTGCCGAGGGAAAGGACCGCGACGACCTCTTGTTCGGGGACGGCAAGACGCATGTCCTGCTGCCCGCGTCGCGCAACGGATGGTTTACGCACGCCGTACACGCCGCCCAGGAGGCCGATCCCACGTTCCCGCGAGTCACGCCGCACGATCTGCGACACACCGCTGCATCGCTCGCAGTGCAGGCCGGCACGCACGTGAAAGCAGTCCAGCGAATGCTCGGTCACGCGTCCGCCGCGATGACCCTCGACGTCTACGCGGACCTGTTCGACGACGACCTTGACGATGTCGCGACCCGGCTCGACGAGGCAAAGTGCGCGGCAGGTGTTGTCAATGTGTTGTCACGAGCAAGGGGCCGCGAGGACTGAATGCCCCGCGACCCCTTGTCCCGTATGGTGCCCCCGACAGGAATCGAACCTGCGACCTTTGGTACCGGAAACCAACGCTCTATCCCCTGAGCTACGGAGGCGTGCCGATCGAGACTACCATCCCGCCGGGGTCGGCTTTTCACGGGCCGGCACCCGGCCGAGCCCGGCGCGCGATGGGGCGACATCGATCACGAGGTGCTCAGGCGTCCCGTGTCAAGGGCTGGCCACGATCCGCACTCGGGGGAAGGATCGGAGCTGTACCTGATCGCCGTCGGCCCTGCAGCCACCCCAGCGCAACGTTCGCCGGCGGGCCGAGAGCGGAGGCGCACGATGGGAAAGCTGACCTACGAGGGGACGGTGAAGGTCGATTTCGACGACCGGACACTGGCACACCTGCAGCTGGTGATCGGCACCAAGCTCCGGCGCGGGGAGCCCTTCCACTTCACGTGGCGCGACGACGTCAGCATCGGCGACGGACGCACCACCATCTGGGTGCACCCTCGCTGCGCCCTCGTGTACAAGTTCTACGGCAGCCGTACCCCGCAGCTGAATCCCGCCTGGATCGACGCGCTCGCCTATACGGCGAACTCCCCCTCGGGTCTGTATCTCGTTCCCGAACCGGCGCAGTCGGCGCCGGTCACCTCGCCGGAGCACGAGCTGCTCAGCTGAGCGGCTATGGGAACCTCGTCGTGTTGTCAAGGCATTGGCCGCGCGGCCGCGCTCAGTGCCATGGTGTAGCCCGCGGACGGGAGCGATCGTGAAGAGGATCGACATCTATTACGGCGGGGAGCACTACAGCATCGGCGGACGCCGCTTCGAAGACCTCAGGGAGGAGATCGAGGCGGGGATGATCGCGGGACCGTACTGGCTCGAGGTGAATGACGGCGAAGGTCAGATGCGCGCTGCGCACCTGCTGCTGACCCCCGGTGTCCCCCTGGCGATCGTTCCGGTCCCTGACGAGTATCCCGGGCCGTCGTCCGACGGTGCGTCGTCCGAGGCGGGACCGCCGCGGGTCGGCTGAGGTCATGCGTCGCGGTGCGATCCCTGGCGTGCCGCCGGCTCGGCCTCCTCCGGAAGGCTGGCCGCCACGATCACGACGACGTCCTGCACCTTCCAGTCGAGCCGTGCCACGGCGGTGCGCGCCTCTTCGATCTCGCCTAGGCGCACGTCGTCGTGGGTCGGCACCACGAACACCTCCACGTGGAACACCTGACCCATGTCGCGCATGCGCACCGCGCTCTCGCGCACCCACGGGAACTCCGCGACGCGGTTCGCGATGCGCGCGATGAGCGGGTGGGTGCGGGCGTCGTCCTCGGTGCGGGCGCGCTGGTCGATGAGATCGCGCACGGCGGCGCGCGAGTTCCGCCAGCCGTCCCACACGATGCCGAGCGAGATGAAGAGGGCCGCGGCGCCGTCGAGCCACCAGAGGCCGATGCCGACGCCGAGCACGCCGACGATCGACGCCACGGTGGAGGTCCAGTCCGCCTTGGCCATGTCGGCATCCGCGTACAGCACCTTGTTGTGCAGCTTCGGCGCCAGCTTCGCCTTGGCATGGCCGTAGAAGAACGGGCCGATCACGATGACGCTCATCACCGCGACCATGAACCAGCCGAGCCAGATCGTCTGGCCGAACAGGTACACCGTGCCGATCGAGGGGTGCTCGCCGCTCACGAGACCGCTGATCGCCTCGTAGGCGAGGTTGCCGCCGACGGCCAGCAGCGCCACCCCCGCCACCAGGTGCCCGACGCCCATCACGCGGTGCAGACCGAACGGGAAGGCACGCGTGGGTCGGCGCCGGATGAAGATCAGCGCGACCAGGAAGGAGATCTGCGGGATGAGGGAGAGCATGTCCTCGATCCACGCGGTCCTCATCGCCTGGGATCCGCCGACGACCAGGCCGATGACGCCGATCGTCACCAACGTGTAGCCGATCGTGAACCATTCCCAGCGGATGGCGCTGCGCAGGGCCTTCTGCTGCTCCGGGGGCAGGTCCGTGCGTCCCATGGTCTTCACGGCGCGACCTCCTGGTCGAGGTATCCCTCGATGGCGGCCTGCCACGCGTTCTCCCCCAGCGGCACCAGCAGCACCACCGGCCCGCGTGCTCCGGGGATGGTGTCGTAGGCCCGCGTCACCGCGACCCGATCCGACCACGGCGTCGCGTCCGTCATCCCGCCGATCGCCACGTCGAGCTCCCCCGTCTCCAGGTCGTCGACGAGGTCCTCCTCGCTGCCCACCGTCCACTCGACCTTCGCGTCGACCGACTCGGCGAACCCCTCGACGAGCTCGGCGAGGGAACCGCCCACCTCGGAGCCGTCGACGGTGACGAGCTCGCCTGAGGCCGACGCCCCGGCATGGAGCACTCCCCCGCGCACTCGATCGAGCGTGCCCTGCGGGTCGGTCGGCACTGTGACTCCGCACCCCGAGACGCCCAGCGCGATCACCAGCAGGGGCACGCCGCACACGCGTCGCCACCGGTTCATGATCCGAGTGTTGCGAACCGCGCCGGCAGCGGGGAGCGCCTTGACCCTCTGCGCGGCGCCTGCTACCGCAGATCGCCGGCATCGCGGGGGCGATGCCGGCGATCTGGAACCGGGGTTACGGGAGGACGATCTCGAAGTTCGGATCGGCCTCGTCGAGCACTCCGAGGATCTGCTGCAGGACACCCGCGTCACCGCGGATGTCGATGCCCGGGCTCGCGGTGTCACCGCCCGCCATCTGGATCAGGCGCGTCTTAGACAGCGTCAGCTGCAGCGGCGTGGCGCCGTCGGGCTCGCGCTCGACGTAGATCAGCACCCCGTTGCGCAGCGTCACGTGGAAGCTGCGACCGAGGTCGGTGAGCGTCAGATCCACGGCGAGGTCGAGGTCCCACGCCTTCGGGCCGTCGACCCGGATGGCGAGGGCGTCCAGGAGCTGCTCGGGGGTGAGCTGGGCGATGATGAGGGGCGCCGCCGTCTGGGTGGGGGTGCCGAAGTTGCCCTCGCGCAGCTCGGTCGCGCCCGAGAGGTAGAAGTTGCGCCAGGTGCCGTTCTCGGCGCCATAGGCGAGCTGCTCGAGCGTGTCGGCGTACAGCGAGCGCGCGGCGGCGTGGTCGGAGTCGGCGAACACGGCGTGGTCGAGGAGCGTCGCCGCCCACCGGAAGTCGCCCGCGTCGAATGCGGCCCGCGCGAGCTCCACCACCCGATCGATGCCGCCGATCGCGTCGACGTAGCGCTCGGCCAGAGCCTCGGGCGGGTGCGGCCACAGACGGGCCGGGTTGCCGTCGAACCAGCCCATATAGCGCTGGTAGATCGCCTTGACGTTGTGACTGACCGACCCGTAGTAGCCGTGCGTGCTCCAGGACGCCTCGAGCGCCGGCGGCAGCTGGATCAGCTCGGCGATCTCAGCGCCGTTGTAGCCCTGGTTGAGCAGGCGCAGCGTCTGGTCGTGGAGGTAGCCGTACAGATCGCGCTGGATGGCGAGGAACTCGTTGACGGCCTCCTTGCCCCACGTCGGCCAGTGATGCGACGCGAACACCACCTCTGCCTCGTCGCCGTACCGCGCGATCGCCTCAGTGAGGTACTGCGACCAGATGTGCGGATCGCGCACGACGGCGCCGCGGAGCGTCAAGAGGTTGTGCAGCGTGTGCGTGGCGTTCTCGGCCATGCACAGCGCACGGTAGCGCGGCAGGTAGAAGTGCATCTCGGACGGCGCCTCGGTGCCCGGGGCCATCTGGAACTCGAACTCCACGCCGTCGATCGTGTGGGTCTCGCCCGTAGTCGTGACCTCGAGCGTCGGCGGCAGGATCGTCGGGTTGCCGGTCGACGTCGTCTGCCCCAGTCCCGCGCCCACCTGCCCCTGCGGTCCGCGCTCGAGCGCTGCGCCGTACATGTAGCCCGCGCGTCGCGCCATCGCCGTGCCCGCATAGACGTTCTCGGCGACCGAGTGCTCGAGGAACCCCTCGGGCACGACGATCTGCACCTTGCCCGCTTCGATCTCCTCCTGGCTGACGATGCCGAGCACGCCGCCGAAGTGGTCGATGTGACTGTGGGAGTGGATCACCGCGTGGATCGGACGGTCGCCACGGTGCGTGCGGTACAGGGCCATCGCCGCCGCCGCCGTCTCGACCGAGATCAGCGGGTCCACGACGATCACTCCGGTGTCACCTTCGATCACCGTCATCACCGAGAGGTCGAGGCCGCGCAGCTGATAGATGCCGGGAACGACCTCGAAGAGGCCGTGCTTGGCCACGAGCTTCGACTGACGCCACAGGCTCGGGTGCACGGAGTCGGGCGCGTCGCCCTGCACGAAGTCGAAGGTGGAGGCATCCCACACCACGTCGCCCTTGTCGTTGCGGATCTTCGGGTCGTCGAGCGTCCCGAGGAACCCGCGCTCCGCCGCGGCGAAATCGTCGACGTCGTCGAACGGCAGGGAAGCCAGGGCCTTCGCCTGAGCCTCCCTGATCGACGCTTCCGGTTCGCGCTGCTGCATGTGCTTCTCCCTTTCCTGCCGGTCGGGTGACCGGATCCTCAGTCTTGCGGAGGCCCGTCGCGGTCGGCAAGCGCCGCGACGGCCGCTCTGTTGGTGGCGAAGAACGCCTGACCGGACAGCAGTTCGAGCTCTTCCAGGCGGGCCCTGGTGGGCGGCCGGACACGGCTGAACGCGAGCGTCACGTCGTTGTCGTGGAGCCAGTGCTCGAGGGCTTCGAACGCCTCGGCGCCCGTCACGTCGATGTCGGTCACGGCCTCCATGTCGATCACCACGTGGTGCACCGGCTGGTCGGCGCCGGTGACGGCGCGCTTGACCGCCGCGGCGAACACCGCGCCGTTCGCGAAGAAGAGCGGCGCGGCCAGGCGCACGACCACCAGGCCGGCCGCGGTGGTGGCCCCCGTGGGGGCGTCTTCGAGCAGGGACTGCTTCGTGTCGTCGTCGGCCTCGAGCACGTCGATGGCCGGATTCGCCGCGCGCTTGGCGAGGTTGATGAGCGCGAGGACGAAGGCGACGAGGATGCCGGGGATCGCGCCGACGAAGACGGTGACGAGGAAGCAGGTGGCGGCGACCGCGAACTCGAAGCGGTCCTGACGCCACAGCTGCCGGAACTCCCGGATGCCCAGGAGCGGCAGGATCGCGACGGCGACCACCGCGCCGATGGCGGGCGACGGGATGTCGGCGAGCAGCGCGGTGCCAAACAGCAGGAGCAGAAGCGTGCCCGCGGCGAGCACCAGGGAGGGCAGCTGGGTGCGTGAACCCGCCTGGTCCATCGCTGCGGTGCGCGAGGTCGAGGACCCCATCGCGAAGCTGCCCTGCGCGCCGGCGGCGATGTTGCCGAGGCCGAAGGCGAGCAGGTCGCGATTCGCGTGGAACGGGTATCCGCGCTTCTCGGCGTACGAACGCGAGACGAGGAGCCCTTCGGCCGTGGTGACGAGGGTGAGTGCGATCGCCGAGGGAATCAGCGCGAGCCACATCGTCCAGTCGAGGAGCGGCCACGTGAGCGCCGGCGGTCCGGCCGGCACCTCGCCCAGCACGTCCACGCCCAGCTCGTCCAAGCCGGTGAGCACCACCACCAGTGTCGAGACGACGAGCACGACCAGCGCCCACGGGACCGCCTTGAGGAACCGGGCGCCGAGAAGGAGAACCGCGACCGATGTCACCGAGATCAGCACCGACCAGAGGTTCGCCGTCCCCAGCCCGGTCACCAGTCCGACGGTCTTGTCGAGGAACTCTCCCCCGGAGTCGATCTTCACCCCGAGCATCTTGGCGACCTGGCTCACCATGATGTCGAGCGCGAGTCCGCCCACGAACCCGACGAGGATCGGCTTCGAGAGGAAGTTCGCGAGGAAGCCGAGCTTGAACACCGACATCAGCACGAACAGGATGCCGCTGATGATCGCCTGCGCCAGCGCGAGCGTCGCATAGTCGGCGCTGCCGGCGGCCGCGAGTCCGCCCACCGACGAGGCGACGAGCGCGGCGGCCGCGGCATCCGGGGAGGCGACGACCTGACGCGACGACACCACCAGCGCATAGATGATCGTCGGGACGATCAGGGCGTACAGGCCCGCCGTCGGCGGCAGCCCGGCGATCTGGGCGTAGCCGATGTTGAGGGGCACGGCGATCGCCAGGAGGGTGACGCCCGCTGTGAGCTCAGTGGCGAGATTGCGCGTGGTCAACCCCGTGAGAGGTCGCTGCATGCGGGCTCCTGGGAGGCGTGGGGAGGCGGTGGTCGTTTCCACCCTGCCACGGGAAGGGCCGGTCACACCGGATCGCCCGGCACGAGCGGCGGAACGACCGTCTCGCTCGTGACGGTCGCCGCCCACCCGCGTTCGGCCAGTCCGGTCGTGATCGCCGCCACGACGGCCGACGTCACGCTCAGCCCGTTCGACGTGTCATGCCAGAACTGCACCTGGGCGGTGACCCGGGCGTCCGACACGGCTGACAGCAGCACGCCGGCACCCGGTTCGGGGTGCACTACGAGCGGGCTCTGCGGCGCCGGGCGAGCCTCGCCGGGGCTCCGGCTTCGTGCACGAGCCCCGGCGATGCCCGGCGCACAGCGATGATCCCCTCGGTGCCTAAGCGCCGGGGGGATCGTCTGCACGAAGTATGGTTTCCGTATCCGGCTCCCTTTCGGGTTCCTCGTCTCTGTGTTCACTTCGCACTATCGAATGTCCTCCCCCGCACGGGCGTCGTCAAGGGTTCACCCGGAAGTCATCTCGACGTCAGGTTGACAGTGAGAGACGTCCGGGGTGACGGATGCCGACGGCATATCACGGACGACCACCCCTGGAGTGACCCGGGGGTGGTCGTCGCAACCGCTGTCCGCGGGGCGGGGACGAGCCCGCGCCGCGTCACTGGGCGAACCGCTCCTTCATGGCGTCCAGGCTCTTGCCCGAGCCGTGAGACTTGCCGGGAGAGCTGACCCCGTTCACAGTGGACGTGTCGAACGCGAACGTCATGACCGCCGCGGCGACGGCATCCGCGTTCACGTCGAGCGCGAACGTGTTGATGTTGCCGACGAGGTCGTAGTCCTCGCGCAGCGCGTCGTACAGCGCTTCGTCCTGGCCGGCCCCCGTGAGGTTGTCGCACGGCTGGTGGTAGCACGGGTCGTACGACGCGCCGATCACACCGCCGTACAGCGCGGCCTCGGCGGCCGTCTTCTTCACCTCGGCGCCGGTGAACAGGCCTCCCGCCGGAATGCCGACGGCGATGAACGGGCCGTAGTCGGAACGCCCCGAGAACTCGCTGTCCTGCGACGGCAGTCCTCGGCTGTCGTAGAATCCCTCGAAGACGTCCTCGATCTGCGCCGAACCCTCGGGGATGAATCCCGGCGCGGCGGTGCCGCCCGAGTTGTCCCCGTCGTAGATGCCGAACATGTAGTTCGGCGACCCGATCATGTCGAAGTTGAGGTAGAGCGCGATGTCGTCCACCTCGTCCTCCGACAGTGCGCCGACGTAGTGCTCGGAACCGAGCAGACCCGACTCCTCGGCGCCCCACCACGCGAACCGCACGGTGTTGTTCGGCTTGGTCTTCTGCATCTGGATCGCCGTCTCCAGCAGCCCTGCGCTGCCCGAGCCGTTGTCGTTGATACCGGCGCCGTCCTGCACGCTGTCGAGGTGCGCTCCGGCCATCACGGTGTTGTCGTCGTTGCCGTCCGCCGTCTCGGCGAGCACGTTCCACGTCGTGCGCACCTCCTGGTCGTAGTCGACGGTGACCGTCACGGTCGCGCCCGGGGTGCTCGCGAGGTCGACCCCTGCCGAGTATGTGACGAAGACCGCGGGGATCGTGAGTCCGGGCGCCTCGCCGATCATGCCGACGAGGCTGTCGTCACCGGGGTTGTTCCGGATGATGACCGCTTCGGCACCGGCGGCCTGAGCGTTCACGGCCTTCACCGCGAACCCGCAGCCGCCCCGCTGGAGGAGCACGACGGAATCGGGTGGGAGCACGCCGAAGTCAGCGGCCGTGCATCCGCTCGTGTTGTCGGGCGAGGGCAGGTCGACGAGCACAAGGGATCCGGTCGCGGTGCCCTCCGGGCTTCCGGTGTCGAACTCATTGCGCACGAAGTCGTCGCCGTCCACGTAAGAGGTCGTCGTGCCCCCGACTGTGCGGGTGAGCACGTTGTTCTCGTCGAAGTAGTCGAACTCGAACGCCTGCACCTCGGGCGTGTAGCCCGCGGCCTCCAGCTGCGAGACGACGTAGTCGACGGATGCCGCGTACCCGGGTCGTCCGGCGGCACGGTCCCCGTACTCGTGGGCGATCGCCTGGAAGGCTTCGAGATGCTCCATCACCCCCTCGAGGGTGACGGCCTTCGTGATCTTGGCCACCGAGTTGTTGTTCGGTGCCGCATACGCGGGACTGGCCAGTGCGACGGCGCCGCTGAGGGCCGCCGCGGTGGCGATGGCCCAGGTGCGCCTGATTGTCTTCGGCATGGTGGTGCCTTTCCGCCGACGACCCCTTTGGCATCGGCATTCTCCGGGGATGCTTCCACACTGTGTCGCGCAGTGCCAGACCTGGCGCCCCGGATTCACCGAGCCCTCATCCGGGAACCCGTCGACGACGACGGACCGGATGCCGCGGCATCCGGTCCGTCGTCGTCAAGCGGTCAGGGACCTCACTCGTGGCCGACGAGCTTGAGGCCGACGACGCAGCCCACGAGCCCGAGGATCAGCAGCATCCTGACGATCGAGAAGGCCTCGTCACCCGTGATCATGGCGTACGCGACGGTCAGCGACGCACCGATCCCCACCCACACCGCGTAGGCGGTGCCGGTGGAGATGTCACGCATGGCCCACGCGAGGCCGCCCATGCTCAGCACGAGCGAGACGCCGAAGATCACGGTCGGCCAGAGCTTGGTGAAGCCTTCGCTCTTGCCGAGCGCGGTGGCCCAGACGGCCTCGAGGATTCCGGAGACGATGAGAACGACCCACGACATGACTGTGCTCCTGGCCAGTCTTGTCGCGCACCGGGTACTGATCCGTCGTCCGGGGATCCGGTCGGGGATCCGTGCGCCAGCCTAGCCACTGCCCCTGGGCACGGCCTGGGCAGCGCTCACACCAGGAACAGCCCGTCGAACAGCCCGGGATTGTGCGCGTGGACGAGCACGAGGAACACCACGGCGTCGAAGAGCAGGTGCACCGTCACGACGTAGGTGAGCGATCGCGTCTTCATGAAGATGAACCCCTGCAGCAGGGCGAACGGGATCGTGAGCAACGGCCCCCAGGCCTGATAGCCGAGCTCCCACAGGAACGACACGAACACCACCGACTGCAGCAGGTTCGCCTGCCAGAACGGGAAATGCCGCCGCAGCAGGGCGAGACACGTGCAGATGAAGAACAGCTCGTCCCAGATGCCGACCGCGCCGACCCCCACGAACAGCCGCGCGATGAGCTCGGGCGTGTCGACGACCGGCCAGTTGAGGTAGACACCCGAGGTGATGAAGTAGAACGGCAGGATCAGCCACCCGAGGACGAGCACGGCCACCAGCCACGTCCACTGGAACCGGGTCCAGCGTCCGCCGCCGCGCCAGGGGAAGCGGATCGCGTGGTCGCGGAACACCCACCGCGAGATCGCATACGGCACCGCCACGGCACCGCCGAGTGCGAGCGCGAATCGTAGGATCGCGAGGTTGTCGAGCTCCGCCTTCAGCGGGATGAGGCTCACGATGAGCAGGCCCGCCGCGATGAGCGACAGGTCGCGCACCAGCGACGGCGGGCGACGGATGCCGGCGGTCGCGGTCGTGGCGGATCCGGCGACCGCGCGCTCGGCCCGCCGCCCGTCTGGCGCCGCGCGATCGAGGGGCGAGAGACGACCCTCGTCGCCGGCATCCGTCCGCGCGGTCAGGAGCGCGATCGCGAGTCCCGCCGCCAGCAGCAGCCAGCCGAGCCACGGCACCCTCACGACGAAGAACGCCGGGGCGGCCAGGCACACGAAGAGGGCGGGGACCAGGCCCCACGACCACGCTGCGACGACCGGCGCGGGTGGGGCGTCAGGGTGTGCGGGCATGCGGGCGGCTCCAGATAGGGACGGATGCGGTTCAGCGATCGAGCGGGTGCGCGATCTCATCCTTCGCCATCCCCGCCACCAGATAGGCCAGCACGCCGAGGACGAGCGGGATCACGCCCGCCGCGATGAAGATCGCCTCGATGGGCACCACTTCCGCGAGCGGCCCCGCCAGCGCCATCGACAGCGGCATGAGAGCGAGCGACACGAAGAAGTCGAGGCTCGAGACGCGCCCGAGCATGCGCCGGGGGACGCGACGCTGCAGCAGCGTTCCCCAGATCACGTTGCCGTAGCTGAACCCGAACCCCACCAGGAACAGGCACAGTGCCATGACCCAGTAGTCGTGCGTGATGCCGACGATCGCGAACGGCAGCGTGCTGACGGACCAGACGCCGATCATCACCGTGAGGTACCGGCGCGGCAGCCTCATCGACGACACCACGATGGATCCGAGGACGCCGCCGATCCCGTAGATCGCGAGGAGGAAGCCGAACAGGCGCGGGTCCGCACCGATGCGCTCGCGGGTGAGGAATGGCAGCAGCACCTCTTCCGGCCCCAGGAACACGAGCACCCAGCCGGTCGCGAAGAGCAGCGTCCACAGCAGCCAAGGGGTGCGGACGGTGAAGCCGACGGCCTCGCGCAGGTCGTGGAACACGCCCCGCACGCCCGCCGGCGGCTCGTGCTCCTCGCCGGCCGCCACGGGTGGCTCGGGGCGGACGAACAGCAGCAGCACCAGGGCGAGCGCGTGCGCGGCGACGATTCCCCACGCCGCGTGCGCCGGCGCGAGCACGGCGGCGACGATGATGCCGGCCGCGGCGGGGCCTGCGGCCTGCTGCAGCGCCGGGCGGATGGCGCCCTCGAGGCCGTTCGCCGCGAGCAGCTGCGCAGGCGGCAGGATGCGCGGCAGGATCGCGCTGTAGGCCGGGAAGAAGAAGCCGGCGCCCGCCCCGAGGACGAAGGCGACGATGGCGAGGTGCGGGATCGTCACCACGCCGAGCGCGCCGGCCACGGCGATCGACGTGATGGCGAGGAGGTTCAGCAGCTCGACGATGCGCAGCAGCAGGCGCCGCGGGACGCGGTCCGCGGCAATCCCCCCGGGGATCGCGCACAGCAGCAGCCCGACGGCGTTCGCGGCGGCGACCACCGAGAGCTGCACCGGGCCACCGCCCGCGTCGATGACCGTGTAAACCATGACGACGGCCCACATACCGGCGCCGAAGATCGACAGCACGACGGCGCCGAACAGCATGCGGAAGTCGCGGTGCGCGAGAGGGCGCACGAAGCGCCACGTGTCGCGGCGCGCCGCGGGCGCGGAGTCCGGCGTCGAGTCGGGCCCCGCCATGGGGCCGGGCGCTGCGCTCATGACCTCGCGACGCGGCGGTACGAGAGATCGCGGATGTCGCGTCCCACGCGCGCGCCCTTGCGCTCGAACGCCGTGAGCACCCTGCCCTCGAAGCGCGGCGCCCACTCCCCCTCGAACGTCGGCTCGAAATCCGCCGCGGCGGCCATGACGTCGCGCATCTGCCGCGCGTAGTCCTCCCAATCGGTCGCCAGGCGCAGCATGCCGCCGTCACGGAGGGCGCCGGCCGCGATCTGCGCGAACCCGTCGGCGACCAGGCGCCGCTTGGTGTGCTTCTTCTTGTGCCACGGATCCGGGAAGAACACCCACAGCTCGTCGACGGATGCCGCCGGCAGCAGGTGTTGCAGCGCCTCGGGCGCGTTGGCCTCGACCAGGCGCAGGTTGCTCGCACCGGCGCGGTCGGCATCCAGCATGGTGCGGGCAAGACCCGCCCGGAAGACCTCGATCGCCAGGAAGTCGGTGTCAGCCCGCGAGGTCGCGGCGTGCACGATCGCGTGCCCCTGGCCCGATCCGATCTCGACGACGAGCGGCGCGTCGCGGCCCCACACGGCGACGGGATCGATCGAGGAACCCGGCAGGATGCTGGTGGCCGCCGAATCGCGGGGCACCTCGATCACGTACCGCGGGGCCAGCTCGGTCCAGGCGCGCTCCTGCGCCTCCGACATCCGTCCGCTCCGGCGCACGAACGACACCGGCTTCTCACGGAAGGGGCGGGGTTCGGGGGCGGGCGTGGCAGGGTTCGACACCCCACCAGGCTACCGAGAGCGCCCGACGACCGTTCGCGCCGCCGCGACCGTCCGTTCGAGGGGCACGACACGCCGCTACGCGGCGGGCGACTCCGCACATCGCGACCCTCGAAGCTTGCGGCCTCGTCAGCTCGGCTCGGTCACGAAGTCGATGAGCTCCTCCACGCGCCCCAGGAACGCCGGCTCGAGGTCGCGATAGCTCTTCACCGACGCCAGGATGCGCTGCCAGGCCCGCGCGATGTCGGCCTGGTCGCGCGCCGGCCAGCCGAGCGCGCGGCACACGCCCAGCTTGAACTCGATGCCGCGCGGCACCTCGGGCCAGCGCTCGATCCCCACTGCGCGCGGGGTGACGCACTGCCACACGTCGATCCACGGGTGACCCACGATGAGCACGTGCGCGCCGTGGCGTCCGCGCGCGATCGCGTCGGCGATACGCGACTCCTTCGACCCGGGCACGAGGTGATCGACGAGGACGCCGTAGCGGCGCTCTGCCGACGGCGGCTCCTCGTCCAGCGCGGCGTCCAGCAGATCGATGCCCTGCAGGTATTCCACGACGACGCCCTCGGCGCGCAGGTCGTCGCCCCACACCCTCTCGACGAGCTCGGCGTCGTGGCGGCCCTCCACGAGGATGCGGCTCGCCCTGGCCGTGCGCGCGCGAGCGTCGGCGGCGGCGGCGAACGACCCCGATGCGGTCCGCTTCGGCCCTGTGGCGACCGGTGCCGCGGCCGGCGGCCCGAGCACGACGTCCCTGCCGTCGATGAGGAATCCGGGGCCCAGCGGGAACATGCGGCGGCGACCGGTTCGGTCTTCGAGCTCGACCACGCCGCCCGCGACGCCCACGACGGCCCCGCAGAATCCGTCCTCCGCCACCTCGACGACGAGATCGCGGGATGCCGGCACGCGCGGGAGCTCCCGCACCCCGTGCCCCTTCCATCCCGTTGCCAGCACATCGGCGCCGTAGCGATCGTCCATGGTCCTCCTCGCGATCGGCAAGATTACCGGCCGGTGAGGGCGAGGCGCGGGAGCGACCCGGGTCGACGGGGTCACGGGTACGTTCTCGGCGAACACACATCCGCGGCGGAGGCCGTGGGCTATCGTCGTATCCCCGCGGCTGAATAGACTCGCCGGAGGGGTAACCCGAATCCCAGAGGGGGGATCGATGCGACTGCGATGGGCTGCAGCGCTGGCGTCCGCTGCGGTGGTCGCGGTCACGGCGATCGGCGACACGGCCGCGCTGGCGACTCCCCCGGTGACACTCGACCCGGGATTCGTGCTCGACGACGCGGGTGTGCTGCCGCCGACGGAGGAGGGCGAGGCGCAGAGCCGGCTCGAGCAGCTGAAGTCCGACACCGGACTCGACCTCTGGGTCGTCTACGTCGACGACTTCACCGACCCCGCGGGCGCCGCAGACTGGGCGAACCAGACGGCCGAGGACAACGGCCTGGGAGTCACGCAGTACCTCCTCGCCGTCGCCACAGAAGGGCGCCAGTACTACCTCTCGGGCGACTCGGCCGGTCCGCTCACCCAGGATCAGCTGGCGGCGATCGAACAGCAGCGGGTCCAGCCCGCCCTCGCACAGGACGACTGGCTCGGCGCCGTCGACGCCGCCGCCGATGGGATCACCGATGCCGCAGGCGGCGGTTCGGGCGCAGCCGACTCCGGAGCCTCCGGCGGCGGGTCGTGGTTCACCTGGCTCCTCGTGATCGTGGTCGTCGGCGTCGGCATCGTGCTGCTCGTGATGTTCCTCCGTCGCCGGCGCACCCGGAGCGCAGTGCCGGGCGGCCCGAGCGGACCGCCGCAGCCCAGCATCGAGGAGCTCGAACGGCGCGCCTCGTCGCTCCTCGTCGAGACGGACGACGCGATCAAGACGAGCGCCCAGGAGCTGGGCTTCGCGAAAGCGCAGTTCGGGGATGCCGCGACCACCGAGTTCGAGGCGGCGCTCGCGACCGCGCAGCAGAGCCTCGACGAGGCGTTCGGGCTCAAGCAGCAGCTCGACGACGCCACCCCTGACTCTCCCCAGGACGCCCGCGCCTGGAACGAGCGCATCATCGCCCTGTGCGAGGCGTCCAATGCGCTGCTGGACGAGAAGGCCGCCGCCTTCGACGAGCTGCGCAAGCTCGAGCAGAACGCCCCCGAAGCGCTCGCCCGCGTGCAGGACGAGCGGACCAAGGCCGCGGCATCCCTCGACCAGGCCGCCGCGCGCCTGCAGGAGCTGCAGTCGGCCTACGCCCCCGAGACCCTGGCGACCGTCGTCGACAACCCCGCACAGGCGCGGCAGCGCCTCGCGTTCGCCGACGAGCAGCTGACCGCCGCGCAGACCGCGATCGGCGCCGGCGACGGCGGCGAGGCCGCGGTCGGCATCCGCGCCGCAGAAGAGGCGGTCGGCCAGGCGACGCTGCTCGAGGACGCGATCGAGAAGCTCCAGGCCGACCTCGCCGCGGGCGAGCGCAACGCCACCGCGCTGGTCGCCGAGCTCGAGAGCGACATCGCGGCGGCCTCCGCGCTGCCCGACGCCGACGGCCGCATCGCGAGCGTCATCGCCGCCACGCGGCAGCAGCTCGACGCCGCCCGCGCACAGCTGACCGGCACGGCCAAGCGCCCGCTGGCGGCCCTGCAGAGCCTCGAGGCGGCCAACACGCAGATCGACACGCTCGTGCAGGGCGTGCGGGATGCCGCGGCCCAGACCGAGCGGGCCCGCCAGATGGTCGGGCAGCTCATGATGCAGGCCCAGGCGCAGGTGTCCGCCGCCGAGGACTACATCATCGCGCGCCGCGGCGCCGTCGGCGCCGAGGCCCGCACGCGCCTCGCCGAGGCCGGGGCCTCGCTCGCCCGCGCCCAGGCCCTGCAGGCCAGCGACCCGCAGCAGGCCATGCAGCAGGCGCAGCGCGCCGACCAGCTCGCGGGGCAGGCGATCCAGCTCGCGCAGAACGACGTCGGCGCGTTCGACGCCGGATCGGGCGGGATGTTCGGCGGCGGATCGCAGGGCGGTGGCCAGTCCGGCGGCGGCATGCTCGGCGCGGTGCTGGGCGGCATCGTGCTCAACTCGGTGCTGAGCGGCGGACGCTCCTCCGGCGGCGGCCTCGGCGGTCTCGGCGGCATGCTGGGCGGCGGTGGCCGTTCCTCGGGCGGCGGCATGCGGCCCGGTAGCTTCGGAGGCGGCGGCACACGCGCCCGCCGAGGAGGTGGCCGCTTCTGACCTCTCCCCGCGGAGCCGCCCGCACGCGACGCGCGCAGCATCCATCCCCAGACCAGAACCAACCGACCCAGAACTGAAGTCCGATAGGAAGGAAATCCGATGGCGAAGCAGTCCATCTTCGGTCGCATCTCGACCCTCATGAAGGCGAACATCAACGCACTCCTCGACTCCGCAGAGGACCCGCAGAAGATGCTCGACCAGCTCGTGCGCGACTACACGAACTCGATCGCCGACGCCGAGTCGGCCATCGCCGAGACGATCGGCAACCTGCGCCTGCTCGAGCGCGACCACCAGGAGGACGTCCAGGCGGCCGCCGAGTGGGGCAACAAGGCCCTCGCCGCCAGCCGCAAGGCGGACGAGCTGCGCAAGGCCGGCAACACCAGCGACGCCGACAAGTTCGACAACCTCGCCAAGATCGCGCTGCAGCGCCAGATCAGCGAGGAGAACGAGGCGAGGGCGATCGCGCCGACCATCGCGACGCAGAACGAGGTCGTCGACAAGCTCAAAGAGGGCCTCAACGGCATGAAGCAGAAGCTGGAGCAGCTGCGGTCCAAGCGCTCCGAGCTGCTGGCGCGCGCGAAGACCGCCGAGGCCCAGAACAAGGTGCACGACGCCGTCAAGTCGATCGACGTGCTCGATCCGACGAGCGAGCTCGGCCGGTTCGAAGACAAGGTCCGCCGCCAGGAGGCCCTCGCCGCCGGCAAGCAGGAGCTCGCGGCGTCGAGCCTGGACGCCCAGTTCAACGCGCTCGAGGACGTCGGCGAGCTGACGGAGGTCGAGGCGCGCCTCGCCGCCCTCAAGACCGGCACGCCGGTGCAGGCGGCTATCGAGAACTGACCCCTCCGGGGTGACGAGGGCGCCGGATCCGCGAGGATCCGGCGCCCTTCGCCGTCTGCGACGACTCCGCGTGCGTCGTGTTCGCCCACAGCACGGGCTCCCCGCTGCGCGCACGGATGCCGCAGCCGCCGGTGTACGAGAAGATGAGGGGATGACGCGATACCTGGTGGTTCCGCAGTGGCAGGGAAGTCCCTCCTCCCGCGCGATGCAACTCATCGACGGCGCCCAGGCCATCGCGGGAGACCTCCCCCGGTCCTCGACCACGGTGCTGGACGTGCCGATGGAGGCCGGCGAGTCGCTGGGCACCGGCATCCAGCGCCTCAGCGCTCTCCAGCGGGTGCGCGGCATGGTGGCCGACGCGCTCGACGCGCACGACGTCGGCGCACCCGACGAGCCCGTACTGACCATCGGCGGCGACTGCGGCATCGCGCTCGCGCCGATCGCGCACGCCGCGCGGCGCTCCCCCGGCCTCGCCGTGGTGTGGATCGACGCGCACCCCGATCTCAACTCGCCCGACTCGTCGCCCTCCGGCGCATTCGCGGGCATGGTGCTGCGCGCCGTGATCGGCGACGGTGAACCCGGACTGCGGCTGGACGGCGCCGTTGCGGCCGATCGGGTCATCGTGGGCGGGGCGCGCTCGTTCGACGAGCCTGAGCTCGCGGCCGTCGCCGACCTCGGCATCACCGCGCTCACCGTGGAGGCGCTGCGGGATGCCGACGCGCTCGCCGATGCGGTGCTCGCCACCGGGGCCGACGGGGTCTACATCCACGTCGACATCGACGCGCTGGATCCGGCCGAGATCGCCGGCAACGCCCATCCCGAGCCGTTCGGCGTCACCGTCGCAGAGCTGACCGTCGCGATCGGGCGCCTGCGCGAGCGGGTGCCGCTGGTCGGGGCATCCCTCGCCGGCTACTCCCCCGCCTCCGCCGACGCCGCCACCGACGACCTGGGGGCCATCCTCCGCGTGATCGGCGCGCTCGCATGAGCCCGATCCCGCAGCCACCCGTGGGCTGGCGCGCCGCGTCGGAGCGCGCCCTGGCCCGCGGCAGGCGCATCGACGAGCTCATCCCCTCGTTCCTGCTGGACTCGCCCGTCAGCCGCGCCGGCTACTGGTACGGCTGCGCCGTCGGCTGGGCGTGGGGGACGCTGTGGAGCACCGGTCCCATCGAGAAGCGCGAGGGCCTGTGGGTGTTCCGCGGGATGCCGCGCTGGACCTTCCCGCGCGGCGGCTCATGTGTGGGCGGGTGCTTCCTGACCGGAGACGGCCGTGTCAGCGATGCACTGCTGCGGCACGAGGCCGTGCACAAGCGGCAGTGGCAGCGCTACGGCCTGCTCATGCCGCTGCTGTACCTGTTCGCGGGCCGGAATCCGCTGCGCAACCGGTTCGAGATCGAAGCGGGGCTGGCGGACGGAAACTACGTTCCGCGCGGCGCGGCCTGACTGCGGTCCCTTCAGCCGGCGACGGAGGCAGCAGCGGCGCGACCGACGCGGTACACCTGGCGGCCCAGGACGATCACGACGGCGAGCGGGAAGACGATCCAGAACAGATTCGGCAGCACCGCGACCATGAGGAAGCCCACGAGGTCGCCGCGCTCCAGCGACTGACGCGTCATCTCGAGTCCGCTCGAGGCCTCGACCAGGAAGTAGATCACGGTCTTCCAGAAGGTGGCGACCGTGACCAGGAGCGCCACGACGAGACCGGACCAGCGGCGCGCATGGAACAGCGCCCACACGATGAACACGACCTCGATGAGGTTCGCCCAGCTCTGCGCGCTGCCGAAGGCGTCGAACTGCCCGTACCGATGGTCGAACGTGCCGTAGAAGACGTGGCCCGGCCAGAAGCCGGCGAGCGGCCCTCCGGCGTGCGACAGGGGACCCAGCAGCACATAGCAGGCGTCATACGTCTGGATGATGGCCGAGATGGTGAGCCACACGACGATCCAGGTCGGGATGCGGAGGTCGCGCGGGTCGACGGCGAGCGCGGGCGAGGCGGCGGCAGTCTGCGTCATGCGCACGACTGTACCGACCGCACCCGCTGCGGCACCCCGGCACGCGGCGTTCCGGCGCGGCGGTCCGCGCGCGGTGGTCAGCGCGCGGTGGTCAGACCGTACTGCTCGGGCGCGTGGATGGAGTCCGCGCGGACGCCGAGCTCGACGAGGTGGTCGACGATGTCGGCCGTGCCCAGGTAGCCGCCCAGCAGGTGGATGCGGGTCTGGTCGTCCTCGGCACAGAGCATCTCATCGGCCCAGGCGGTCACGGCGCGCGCGAGCGCCTCGCCCGACGCGCAGCCGCGGCCGGTGCCGGGTGCGCCCGAGCGCTGCGAGCGATCCAGCCACGTCACGACCATGCGGCTGGGTGCCGTGATCGCCGCCTGCCACGAGTCGTCGGGGATCTCGATGAAGACCCGGCCCGTCGAGCAGATCGGCAGCGTCGCAAGCACGGCCTCGAGCTCGGCCAGTGAGGACTCGTCCGCCGTGATCAGGTGCTGCACGCGCGTGTGACGCGACGCGCGGCACGCCGACGCGTTGTGCGCGACGGCCTGAGGCTGTGTGGTGTGGGGCATGGCTCCTCCAGTATAACCACCTATGAAGGGTTGCCTTACCTCAGTGATACACAGCGAAAGATTCCGCGCCTCGCGCGGTGGAGCGATTCAGGCGTTCGGTGTCAGCAGTACGCGACGAAGCTCGGCGATCTCGTCGTCGGCGAGGCCGTGGGAACGCAGATAGTCTCCTGCCGAGCCGTACCGCTGGGTCACATCGTCGAGCAGGGCACGCATGACCGGCGCGGGTGAGCGGGTCGCCAGGTCTTCGAGGTGAACCGCCTCGGGGTGCAGCGAGCGCAGCATCTCGACGATCTTGCGGTTGCGCCGCGGCGGAAGCAGACCCTCGGTGCGCGCGTAGTCGCCGACGACGGCTTCGGTGTCGACGCCCGCGGCGGCGAGGGTGAGCGCGATCGTCACGCCGGTGCGGTCCTTGCCGACCGTGCAGTGCACGAGCACCGGCTGATCGGCGAGGATGCCCCGGACGACCGCGACGACGCCCTCGGACGAATCGTCGACGAGGCGCCGGTACATCTCGTCGAGGCTGAGATCGTCGCGGAAGAACGACTCGACCGAGCCCAGGAAGAGTGGCACGCGCTGCGTCACGATATCGAGGCCGGCGATACGGCTGGGCTCGCGTGCGATCTCGTCGTCGGCGCGGAGGTCGATGATGCGCCGCAGGCGCAGCTCCGCCAGCGCGCGTGTGCCGTCCGCGTCGAGTCGCGCGAGGTTGCCGGAGCGGAACAGCACGCCGTGACGCGTCGTCCCCGAGCCCGCACGCAGGCCGCCGACGTCGCGGAGGTTCATCGCACCCGGCACGAACGGGTCCGCCGGCAGAGCGTCGCCGGGGGCCGGCGAGGGGACGGTCACCACGCGGCGCCCGCGGCGGCGTCCTTGTCTTCGCCGACGAGGTCGTCGCGCGGTGGGGTGCTGTAGCGGCCCGCGATCGCGATGCGGTTGAACGCGTTGATCGACACGAGGATCCAGCTGAGCGCCACGTACTCCTGCTCGCTCAGCACGCCGCCGACGCTGTCGTACACCTCGTCGGGGATGCCCTCCTCGTGGATGAAGACGTAGGCCTCGGCCAGCTCCAGACCGGCGCGCTCACGATCCGAGAAGACGCCCGACTCACGCCAGACCGGCAGCTGGGCGATGTCGTCCGCCGTCACGCCGGCGGCCACCGCCCGCTCGACGTGCACACGCACGCAGTAGGCGCAGCCGTTGAGCTGCGAGGCGTGGATCTGCACCAACTCTTTGAGCCGGTCGTCGATGCCGTTCTCGGCGGCGAGACCGCCCACGGTCTTCGAGAACGCGGAGAGCGCCTGGTAGGCGGGTCGCGCCGCTCGCGAGAGGTGCACGCGGTGTTCTGCCGTCATGACGCCAGACTACCGACGGGTCGGCGGGGTCGGGACGCGCGTCTTGTGCGTGGGGCACAATGAGCGGGTGAGCGACCCCATCGACGAGTTCTCGTTCCTTCCCGAGCAGGCGGCGGAGGCCGGCATCGACGGCCCGACGCCCCGCGGCGAGCGCCTCACGCTCGCACTGCCCGGCGGCCGCACCCTCAGCGCCCTGCGCTACGCGACCCCGGGCGGGCCAGACACGGCACCGGTGGTGACCTTCCTGCACGGCGCCGGCCTCAACGCCCACACGTGGGACACCACGATCCTGGCGCTCGGCCTCCCCGCCCTCGCGATCGACCTGCCCGGCCACGGCGACTCGTCATGGCGCGACGACCTCGCCTACATCGCGCGGGTGCTCGCCCCCGACGTGGCCGCCGGCATCGGGGCCTGGACCGATCGGCCCCAGCTGCTGGTCGGTCAGTCGCTCGGCGGGCTCACCGCGGCGGCGGTCGCGGCATCCCGGCCCGATCTCGTGCGCGAGCTCGTCGTCATCGACATCACGCCCGGCGTCGACCCGAACGCCGGCCCCACCCAGATCCGCGACTTCTTCGCCGGCCCCGTGGACTGGGCCTCCCGCGACGAGCTCGTCGACCGCGCACTGTCCTTCGGCCTGGGCGGCGGCACGCGTCGCAAGGCGGAGCGCGGCGTGTACTTCAACTCCCGCGTCCGCCCGGACGGGCGCGTCGAGTGGAAGCACCACTTCGCCCACCTCGCGAACGCGGCATCCGCCTCCTCCGCGGCGGCGGCGGAGGTGGCCGCGCAGCAGGACGCCATCGGCTCGGTGCTCGGCGAATCCGGCTGGGAGGACCTCGCCGCCGTCACGGCGCCGACGACGCTGCTTCGCGGCGATCGCGGGTATGTCACGGAGGCGGATGCCGAGGAGTTCCTGAGACGTGTGCCCGAGGCATCCGTGGTCATCGTGCCCTCGGGGCACAACGTGCAGGAGGAGATCCCCCTCGAGCTCGGCGAACGGCTGCGGACCCTGGCCACCCGGTCCTGACGCGTCGATTCCCCTTCTCAGGGAAGCCTTAACGCTTCTGTTGCGTTCCGGGTAGCGGGTTGCCGTTCGCCGTCGCGATATCCCTAGGCTGTTACGCGCACCGCCGGCCGCCCCGATCGGTCCCGGTGCCACACAGCAACAGTCGCCGCACAGCACACGGGACCCTCCCCCGAAAGGACCTTCATGCTCCGCCGCACCACCCTCGCCGTCGCCTCACTGCTCGCCGCCGGCCTCCTCGTCCTCACCGCCTGCAGCGGTGGGAGCGACCAAGCCGCGCCGACGACGCCCGGCGAGCCCGACCCGGACGCATCGGTCGCGATCCGGCTGGTGCTGGAGCCTGGCAACCTCGACATCCGCGAGACGGCGGGCTCGGCGCTGGACCAGATCCTCGTCGACAACATCTACCAGGGGCTCGTCGCCCGCACCCCCGAGCAGGACATCGTGCCGGCGCTCGCGAGCGACTGGACGGTCTCTCCCGACGGCCTCACCTACACGTTCACGCTCCGCGAGGGCGTCACCTTCCACGACGGCCAGGAGCTGACCCCGCAGGACGTCGTGTGGTCGCTCACCACCCGCCGCGACACCCCCGAGTGGCGCGACTCCGCCCGGCTGGCGAACGTCACGTCCATCGCGGCCGAGGGGCAGGACATCACGCTCACCCTCAGCGCGCCGGACTCGACGCTGCTGTGGAACCTGACGGGCCGCGCGGGCATCGTCCTCAAGGAGGGCGACACGGTCGACTACAAGACGGCGGCGAACGGCACCGGCCCCTTCGTGCTCGCCGACTGGCGACAGGGCGACAGCATCACGTTCTCGCGCAACGACGCGTACTGGGGCGACGAGGCGGGCGCGGCCGAGGTCGTGTTCGACTACATCCCCGACAACCAGGCCGCGCTCAACGCCGCGCTCGCGGGCGAGGTCGACGTGCTCACCGGGTTCGACGCGAACCTGAAGGACCAGATCGAGGCGAACGGCGACTTCTCGCTCGTGCTCGGCCAGTCCACCGACAAGGGCACGCTCGCCTTCAACCAGACGTCTGGCCCCCTCGCCGACAAGCGCGTGCGCCAGGCCATCCGTCAGGCGATCGACCACGACGCGGTCATCGAGGCGCTCGCGTCGGGGCAGACCCAGTACGGCCCGATCCCCGAGCTCGACCCCGGCTACGAGGACCTCTCGGATCTCGCCCCCTACGACCCGGAGGCCGCCAGGGCGCTCCTCGCGGAAGCCGGAGCCGAGGATCTCGAGCTCACGCTCACAATCCCGAGCTTCTACTCGACGACGATCCCGCAGATCCTCGTGTCGGACCTCGACGAGGTCGGCATCACGCTCGACGTGAACTCCGTGGACTTCACGACGTGGCTCACCGACGTCTACACGAACCACGACTACGAGCTCAGCTTCGTGCTGCACACCGAGGCGCACGACTTCGAGAACTGGGCGAACCCGGACTACTACTTCACCTACGACAATCCCGAGGTGCAGGAGCTGTACGCCGAATCGCTCGCCGCGACCGACGAGGCCGAGGCGGCCGATCTGCTGGAACAGGCCGCGCGCATCGTGTCGGAGGACTCGGGCGCCGACTGGCTGTACAACGGCGCGTCCGTCGTCGCGGTCGGCACTAACATCACCGGTATGCCCTCGATCAACGTGAACGAGCGCCTGAACATCGCCGAGATCGCCAAGAGCAACGGGTGATCCGGTACACGCTGACCCGTCTGGCCCTGCTTCTGCTCGGGCTTCTCGTCGCCAGCGTGCTGATCTTCGTCACGCTCCGGGTGCTCCCGGGTGACATCGCGCACCTCATCGCGGGCGTGGGATCGAGCCCCGAGCAGCAGG
This sequence comes from Microbacterium sp. LWS13-1.2, assembly GCF_040144835.1. Classification (NCBI taxonomy): domain Bacteria; kingdom Bacillati; phylum Actinomycetota; class Actinomycetes; order Micrococcales; family Microbacteriaceae; genus Microbacterium; species Microbacterium sp. LWS13-1.2. The sequence goes on along the minus strand of NZ_CP151632.1, from coordinate 4,137,853 downwards.
ACGCCATCCGGGAGCGGCTGGGCCTGGACCGGCCGCTGCCGGCGCAGTATCTCGACTGGATCGGCGGGCTTCTCCGCGGCGACCTGGGAACATCCCTGCTCACGGGAACCCGCGTCGTGGACGAGCTCGCCCAGAAGGCCGAGGTGACGGTGCCCCTCGGCATCCTGTCGCTTCTCATCGCCGTCGTCATCAGCGTGCCGCTCGGCGTGCTCTCGGCGATGCGGCGCGGCCGCGCCGACGGCACCGCGCTCAGCGTCGGTGCGCAGGCCCTGGCGGCGGTCCCGGTCGTCTGGGCGGGCATGATGCTCGTCGTCGTCTTCGCCGTCTGGCTCGGATGGCTCCCCGCGCAGGGCTTCCCCCGCGCGGGCTGGAACGACCCGGCGGCGGCGCTGCGCTCCCTGATCCTTCCCGCGCTCACGATCGGCATCGTCGAGGGCGCGATGCTGCTGCGCTTCGTGCGCAGCGCCACCCTCCAGGCAGTCGGGCAGGACTTCGTGCGCACCGCGGCGGCGAAGGGGCTCACCCGCGACCAGGCGCTCGTCCGCCACGGCCTGCCGGTCGTCGGCCTCTCGGTGATCACGGTGCTGGGCCTGCAGGTCGCCGGCATCATCGTCGGCGCCGTCGTCATCGAGCAGCTCTTCTCGCTCCCCGGCATCGGCCGCATGCTGGTCGCCGACGTCGCCGCACGCGACCTCCCCAAGGTGCAGGGCGAGCTGCTCGCGCTCACCGGGTTCGTGCTCATCGTGGGATTCGTGGTCGACCTCCTGCACCGCGTGATCGACCCCCGTCAGCGGGAGGCCTCGTGAGCCCTGCGACGAGCTCGGGCACCGGCGACCCGGCGCCGACGGGTGCGACGACGGATACCGGCGACCCTGGTCCGACGACGGATGCCGGAGCCGCGGCCTCGGCGGGTGCGACGACGGATGCCGGAGCCGCGACGCCGGCCGCGGCTCGGCGTCCGTCGCGCTGGGCATGGCTGCGGCGGCTGTGGGCGCTGTCGACCGGCCGGTTCGGCCTCATCGTCGTCGCGGTGGTCGTCGTCACCGCCGTCGTCGCACGGTTCTGGACGCCGTTCGACCCGCAGCAGGTCGAGATCTCGGACCGCTGGGCGCCTCCGGGCTGGCCGCACCTGCTCGGCACCGACGGGTCGGGCCGCGACATCCTGAGCCTGCTGATGGCCGGTGCCCGCACCACCGTGTTCGTCGCCGTCGGCGCCGGGATCGTCGCGACGGTGATCGGCATCTCCCTCGCCGCGCTCGGCGCCCTCACCGCGCGGTGGGTGCGCGAGTCGGTGGCGGTCTTCGTCGACATCCTCATCGCGTTCCCGGTGCTCATCATCGCGATGATGATCTCGGCCGTATGGGGCGGATCGCTGTGGGTCGTGATCTGGGCGGTGGGCATCGGCTTCGGCGTGAACATCGCGCGGGTGACCCGCCCCGAGCTCCGACGGGTGCTGCAGAGCGACTTCGTGCTGGCCGGCCGCGCGTCGGGTCTCACGCCCGCGCAGAATCTGTGGCGCCACCTGCTGCCCAACGTCGCGCCGGTGTTCATCGTGCAGCTCTCGTGGGGCATGGCGGTCGCCGTGCTCGCCGAGGCGGGTCTGTCCTACCTCGGCTTCGGCGCGCCGGTGACGGAGCCGTCCTGGGGCCTGCTGCTCGCGCAGCTGCAGCAGTTCATCGCGGTGCACCCCCTGTCGGTGGTGTGGCCGGGCCTCGCCATCACGCTCACGGTCCTCGGCCTCAACCTGCTGGGCGACGGCCTGCGCGAGGCGACCGATCCCACGCTCTCGCGGAGCCCGTTCGCCACGCGCCGCGCGCGCCTGCACATCCCCGAGGTGGTGTCATGAGCCTCACCCACGTTCCCAACTCAGGACCCGCGCATCCGCGCCGCGGTCCCCTTCGCATGCTTCCGCGGTTCGGCACCCGTCGATGCTGCCTCGCTCCTGAGTTGGGAACAGGATCGGGAGGGCAGGAGGGTGGCACCGTGAGCCGGCGCGTCCCCGAGGTGGTGTCATGAGCCTCGAGGTGGACGACCTCACCATCGAGATCGGCGGCCGCCGGGTCGTCGACGGCGTCTCGTTCGCCGTTGCCGACGGCGCCCGCGTCGGCCTCATCGGCGAGTCGGGGTCGGGCAAGTCGCTGACCGCCCTCGCCATCCTCGGGCTCCTGCCCGACGGCGCGACCGCCGGGGGCAGCGTGCGCTGGAACGGCCGCGAGATCCTCGGCCTCGCCGACGGCGAGCTCGCACAGCTCCGGGGTGACGAGATCGGCATCGTGTTCCAGGAACCGCGGACCGCCCTCAACCCCATCCGCACCGTCGGCCGGCAGATCGCCGAGTCGATCCGCATCCACGAGGGACTGTCGAAGCGGGATGCCGCGGCCCGCGCCGTCGCGGAGGCGTCCCGTGTCGCCCTCCCCGACCCCGACCGCATCGTGGCCCGCTATCCGCACCAGCTGTCGGGCGGCCAGCGGCAGCGCGTGGCCATCGCGATGGCTCTCGCCTGCCGCCCGCGGCTGCTCATCGCCGACGAGCCGACGACGGCGCTGGACGTCACCATCCAGGCCGAGATCCTCGACCTCTTGCTGGCGCTCGCGCGCGACGACGGCATGTCGCTCGTCTTCATCACCCACGACCTCGCGGTGCTGTCGCAGATCGCCACGCACGGCGTGGTGCTCGAGCACGGGCGCGTGGTCGAGCAGGCGCCGGTGGCGCAGCTGCTCTCCGCACCGGCGTCCGCCGTCACCCAGGAGCTGCTCCGCGACGCGACCGCCACGCTGTGGCGGCCGGGAGGTGCCGAGTGAGCGTGCTGATCCGCGGTCGGGGCCTCGGGCGCCGGTATCCCACCCCGAAGACGCGCCTGTTCGAGCCGCGCAGCTTCACGACCGGACTCGAGGATGCCGACATCGACGTGCGCGAGGGTTCGTCGGTCGGCCTCATCGGCGAGTCGGGCTCGGGCAAGTCGACCCTCGTGCGGCTGCTGCTGGCCCTCGACAGGCCCTCTGCCGGCACCGTCGAGTTCGACGGACGCCCCGTCGACGCCCGCGCATCGGCGCGGTCCCTGCACTGGCTGCGCCGGCAGACCGGGATCGTCTTCCAGGACCCCTACGCGTCGCTCGACCCCCGCATGAGCGTGGGCCGCATCGTCGGGGAGCCGCTGTGGGCGCTCGGGATCGACGGCGACCGCCGGGCGCGCGTGCGCGAGGTGCTCGACGACGTCGGACTCGAGGCCGGGATGGCCGACCGGTTCCCTCACGAGTTCTCGGGCGGGCAGCGGCAGCGCATCGCCCTGGCCCGCGCGATCGTGCATCGCCCGCGCCTGCTCGTCGGCGACGAGCCGCTCTCGGCCCTCGACGTCACCGTCCGCGCCCAGATCCTCGAGCTGCTGGGCGAGCTGCGCGTCCGCGACGGGCTCACTCTGCTGCTCGTCTCGCACGACATCGGCGTGGTGCAGAACCTGTGCGACGAGGTCGTCGTCATGAAGGACGGCCACATCGTCGAGGAAGGGCCTACCGAGAAGGTGCTGCTGCAGCCCCAGGTGGCGTACACGCGGCGGCTGCTGGCGTCCATCCCCGTCATCGACGCCGACGCCTCGTGATGCGTCCAGCCAGGGTCGGCGGGGCGGGCGCCGGCGTCGGCGGCCGCCGATAGGTTCGGATCATGGCCCCCGGAATCGTTCCGCCGTACCTGCTCGCCCGTATCGCCGCCGTGCAGGAAGAGGGCTGGGCTCGCGCCGCTGAGGCGGCCCGCTCGACGCTCGCCGCGCCGCGCGAGTATCGCCCGGTGAGGTCGAGGCTGCGGCTGTCGATCCAGGAGCCCGGAACCCTCGTCGCCGAGGCCACGCCGGCTCCCGACCGCGAGATCTCCGACGCCCGGCAGCGCGAGGTCCTGCCCGGCACGCGCGTGCGCGGCGAGGACGACCCCGCCACCGGCGACTCCGCCGTCGACGAGGCGTTCGACGGGCTCGGGGCGACCTACGACTTCTGGTGGGACGCCTTCGCCCGCGATAGCATCGACGGCTCGGGCAGCTCGCTGCTGGCGACGGTCCACTACGGCCGCGACTACGACAACGCGTTCTGGAACGGCGAGCGCATGGTGTTCGGCGACGGCGACGGCGAGGTGTTCCGCGGCTTCACCGGGTCTCTCAGCGTCATCGCACACGAACTCGCGCACGGCGTCGTCGAGGACGAGGGCGGGCTCCTCTACCGCGGGCAGTCAGGTGCGCTCAACGAGTCCATCGCCGACGTGTTCGGCGCACTCGCCGAGCAGCACCGCATCGGGCAGACGGCCGACGAGGCGAGCTGGCTCATCGGCGAGGGCATCTTCACGGATGCCGTGCAGGGGCGCGCACTGCGGTCCCTCGCCGCTCCCGGCACCGCGTACGACGACGACGTGCTCGGGAAGGACCCGCAGCCGGCGCACATGCGCGACTACGTCGACACCCGCGACGACAACGGCGGCGTGCACATCAACTCCGGCATCCCGAATCATGCGTTCTACCTCGTCGCGACTGCGCTGGGCGGCCACGCCTGGGAGAAGGCGGGTCTCATCTGGTACCGCACGCTCACCTCAGGAACGGTGCCGTCGACGGCGGACTTCACGACGTTCGCCCGCGCCACCCTCGCCGCGGCGGCTGCGGAGTACGGTGAGAAGTCGGAGGAGGTCGATGCCGTCCGCGCCGGGTGGACGGGCGTCGGCGTGATCCCGGATGACCCAGAACCCGACGCCTGAGACCACCGGATCGACCGAGCCGCGGCCCGCGGTCGAGGTCGACGTCGCGCGCACCGGCGGTATCGCCGGCATCACCCGCCGCTGGTCGGCCCAGCCGCCCGAGACCGAGGCGCCCGAGTGGATCTCGCTGATCGACCGCTGCCCGTGGAACGAGGCGCATCCGCCAGCCGACGCCACCGGACCGGACGCCGCGGACACCGCCGTCGCGCAGCGGATCGGGGCGCCGGTCTCCCCCCACGACGCGCAGGCAGCGCCTGCCGAACCCCGCAGTCCGATGCCTGACGGCTTCGTGTGGTTCATCCGGGCGAGCTGGTCGGGGGCGGATCCGCGCGAGGCGGAGCTGTACGACGACGAGGTCGTCGGCGCCTGGCGCGAACTCGTCGACGCCGTGCGCGAGTGGAGTCGCAGCGGCGCGTCCACGGGGCCTGAGCGGCCGGGCCGGTGACGCTCAGCGGGTGAAGATGCCCTTCTTCTTGACCGGGGTGAGGGCCTTCTGCATGTAGATGGTCCCGAGCCACCGCCCGAACTTGAATCCCACTCGGCCCATGCGGCCGACCTCGACGAAGCCGAGCTTCTCGTGCAGGGCGATCGAGCCTTCCGCGCCCTTGTCGCTGATCACCGCGACCATCTGGCGGATGCCGACCGTTTCGCTCGCCTCGATGAGCGCCTCGAGCAGCGCCTTGCCCAGGCCCTTCCCGGTCGCCGCCTGCCCGAGGTAGATCGAGTTCTCGACCGAGTACCGGTACGCCGACTTGCTCGACATCGGCTGCACCAGCGCGTACCCGAGGATCTGCCCCGACGGCGACTCGGCGACGAGGAACGGAAGGCCCTGCTTGGCCAGGCCATCGCGCTTCTTTCGCCACTTTCCGACAGACCAGGTGTCTTCGTCGAAGGTCACCACGGAGTTGGTGACGTAGTAGTTGTAGATCTCGCGGATGTCGGGCATGTCGCGGTCCTCGACGGGCCGGATGGTGAAAGAGAAGGGACGCTCGGGCTCGGGCTGGCGCTGCAGATGCCGAGGCAGGCGACGCCGATCCTTCTCGTATTCCTCCTCGAGCATGAGCTCCTCCTCGATGTCCGGTGTGCGGGGCGCCCTAAGCGGGCAGCCGCCAGTCGACGGGGGTCGCGCCCTGCTGCGCGAGCAGTTCGTTGGCGCGCGAGAACGGCCGCGATCCGAAGAAGCCACGGCTGGCCGACAGGGGCGACGGATGGGGCGACTCGATGATGGGCGTCGCTCCGAGCAGCGGCCGCAGGTTCGCGGCATCCCGCCCCCAGAGGATCGCGACGAGCGGCTGGTCGCGGGCGACGAGGGTGCGGATGGCGTGTTCGGTCACCTTCTCCCACCCCCAGCCTCGATGGGATGCCGGAGTCCCGGGCGCGACGGTCAGCACGCGGTTGAGCAGCATGACGCCCTGGTCGCTCCACGCGGACAGGTCGCCGTGCGGGGCGCGCGGGATGCCGAGATCGGCCTCGAGCTCCTGGTAGATGTTGGCGAGGCTCCGCGGCAGCGGCCGGACGTGCGCGTCGACGGCGAACGACAGCCCGATCGGATGCCCCGGCGTCGGGTACGGGTCCTGTCCGACGATGAGCACCTTCACCTCGGGCAGCGGGCGCTGGAACGCGCGCAGCACCCGGTCCCCGGCCGGCAGGTAGTGGCGGCCCTCGGCGACCTCGGCCCGGAGCCGGTCGCCCAGCGCGGCGATGTCGGGCGCCACCGGAGCGAGTGCCGTCGACCAGTCGGGGTCGATGAGGCCCGCGTCGGCGAGCTCAGGCAGCGTCAGTGGCATCACGGCGCCTCGGCCCTCGTCGCCGTCGTCGTCATGACGAGCTCGACGCCGCCCTCGACCGTCGTCGCCGCGAACGAGACCGTCGCCGCCGAGAGCTCGTGGAGCGAGGTGACGTGGGTGCCGCCGCAGGGGATGCGCGCAGAGACGCCGGGCAGCTCGCACACCCACGTGCGGCGGTCGGCCAGGGCAGCGCCGTCGCGCTCGATCCGCACGGCACCTCCCGCCGCGACCCAGTCCGCCAGCTGTGCATTCACGCGCGCGGAGAGCGCGTCGAGATCGGCGAGCGCCTCCGGATCGAAGCCCTTGCGCCGCAGCGACTTGCCGATGCGGTAGACGTCCACCGAGCCGTCGCCGACGATGCGCGACTCCTGGATCGCGAGCGCATCGAAAGCGGGTGCACCGAGTGCGTCGGCCGGGGCGTCCTTCCGCCAGGCGTCCGCCAGCGCCGCATCGAGGGCGAGCGAGGCGAGGTGGCATGCGGTGTGCCCGGCCGAGAGCGCGGCGCGGTAGGCGGCGTCCACCGTCACGTCGACGACGTCGCCCTCGGCGACAGGCGCATCTCCGTCGATCAGGTGCGCCACGACGAAGGTCCACCCCGCGGTGCCGGTGCGCACCGGCACCTCTGCGCCGAGCAGGAGCCGATCGGCGGGTGCCGCGTCCACCGGGAGAGCGCCCACCACCGCGTCGATGACCGCGAGGTCGGCACCGGCGGCGCGGAGCGTGCCGCGATCGGCGGGCTGGTCGGGCCACGCGGTGTCGACCGGATGGAAGGCGGTCTCGTCGAGGACGACGGCCCGGCGGCCGTCGCCGGCATCGGCGACGTGCACCACGGTGCTGCGCGAGGCGGTCGCGCCTGCCGGATAGCTGACGGTAGTGCCGATGGCGGGGATCACAGCTCCTCCGTGCCGCGAGGGCGCAACGGGCCGCGGGCGAGGAGGAACTGCGCCGACTGCGCGACCGGACGCATGGTGATGAGGTCGAGGTTGACGTGCCCGGGCGCGTTGAGCGCGTAGGCAATCACGTCGGCCACGTCGTCTGCGGTCAGCGGATTCGCGACGCCGTCGTACACGCGCTCGGCGGCCGCGCTGTCGCCACCGAGGCGGTTGAGCGTGAACTCGGGCGTGTGCACCATGCCCGGCGCGACCTCGACGACCCGGATCGGCTCGCCGTTGAGCTCGAGGCGGAGCGCGTGCGCCAGCATGGCCTCGCCCGCCTTGGCGGCGTTGTAGCCGGCGCCGCCGGCATACGCGGTCTGCGCGGCGGTCGAAGTGACGAAGAGGGTGTCGGCGTGACCGTCGGATGCCGCGGCCCGCCGCAACTGCGGCAGCAGCGCCGAGACGAGCCGCTGCGCCGAGAGCACGTTCGCTTCGAACATCCACTGCCAGTCCTCGACACGGCCGTCCTCGACGCGATCGGTGCCGCGTGCGCCGCCGGCCACGTGCACGAGTGCGTGCAGCGGACCCGTCTCGGCGAGGAACGTGGCGAGCGCCTCGACGTCGGCGTCGGAGGTCAGGTCTGCCGCGAACGCGCCCGCACCGGTCTCGGCCTCGAGCGCCGCGAGCCGATCGGCGCGTCGCGCCACGCCGACCACGTCCCAGCCGGTCGCGCGCAGTGCCCGCACCGCCGACTCACCGATCCCCGAGCTCGCGCCGGTCACCACTGCACGTCTGTTCGCCATGCCTCCACGCTACCCACCCGCGTGCCCGCCCCCACACTCGTTCACTTGCGCTGTCTGTACGTGACACGCCGTGAGCTTCGTACATCCAGCGCAAGTGAACGGGGAACCCGGGGAACGTGGCGCGGGAAGCGAGGAGGTTACGTCACATTTCCCGTGGGTTGTTGACAACGCGGGCGGTCCGTACTGTCGAACCCGGCTGGGGGCGCCTGCTCCCGGCATCCGATCCCGCAGGAGCAAGCCATGTCCGCACCCGAGAACTGGCGTTTCGAGACCAAGCAGATCCACTCGGGGGCCCAGCCCGATCCGGTGACGAAGGCTCGCGCGACGCCGATCTACCAGACCACGTCGTACGTCTTCGACAACGCCGACCACGCGGCGAACCTCTTCGCCCTCGCGGAGTTCGGCAACATCTACACGCGCATCCAGAACCCGACGCAGGCTGTCGTCGAGGAGCGCCTCGCCGCACTCGAAGGCGGCACCGGTGCGCTGCTCGTTGCGAGCGGCCAGGCCGCCGCCACCTCCGCGGTCCTCAACATCGCGGAGTCCGGCGATCACATCGTGTCGTCGAGCTCGATCTACGGCGGCACGTACAACCTCTTCAAGTACACGCTGGCGAAGCTCGGCATCGAGACGACGTTCGTCGAGAACCAGGACGACCCCGAGGAGTGGAGCCGCGCCGTCCGGCCGAACACCAAGCTCTTCTTCGCCGAGACCATCGGCAACCCGAAGATCAACGTGCTCGACATCCGCGCCGTCGCCGACGTCGCGCACGTGAACGGCGTGCCGCTCATCGTCGACAACACGATCGCCACCCCGTACCTCATCAAGCCGTTCGAGCACGGCGCCGACATCATCGTCCACTCCGCGACGAAGTTCCTCGGCGGCCACGGCACCACCATCGGCGGCGTGATCGTCGACGGCGGCACGTTCAAGTGGTCGAAGAACGTCGAGAAGTTCCCCGGCCTCACGGTTCCCGACCCGTCGTACCACGGCGCGTCGTACACCGCGGCGGTCGGCGACGGGCTCGCTTACATCATCAAGGCGCGCGTGCAGCTGCTGCGCGACCTCGGTGCCGCGATCTCGCCGAACAGCGCGTGGCTGCTCATCCAGGGCATCGAGACGCTGTCACTGCGCGTCGAGCGCCACGTGCAGAACGCGCAGGAGATCGCCGAGTGGCTCGAGAACCACGCCGACGTCGCGTCGGTCAACTACTCGGGCCTGCCGACCTCGCCGTGGTACGCCGCCGCCAACAACTACGCCCCCAAGGGCGTCGGGGCTGTCCTGTCGTTCGAGCTCAAGGGCGGTGTCGAGGCGGGCCGTGAGTTCGTGAACTCGCTGACGCTCTTCAGCCACCTGGCGAACATCGGCGACGTGCGCTCGCTCGTGATCCACCCCGCGTCGACGACGCACTCGCAGCTCACGCCCGAGCAGCAGCTCACGACCGGTGTCACCCCCGGCCTCGTGCGCCTCTCGGTCGGGCTCGAGAACATCGACGACCTCAAGGCCGACCTCGAGCAGGCGCTCGCAGCGGCCCGGCGCGTGTCGGAGGCCGCTCGCGCCTGATCCCCTCCTCAGGTGCCTCGGCCCGGCGCACTGCGCCGGGCCGAGGCATTCGTCATTCGCCGTCGTCGGAGGCCAGGTCGGCAGACAGCTGCTCGGCGGTGAGATGCGCACCCGGGACAGGACGGGGCAGCGTCGGCGCTGCGGCGTCGGTGTGCCACGGCTGCGCCTGCGGATCGGCGTCCCCGCTCGTGTCCTCGGGGTCGAAGAGCACGTCGGCGTCGTGATCGACGTCGTGCTCCTCCGGCGGAATGGACGGCGGAGGCTCGTGGGCGGGCATGAAGGGTTCAGCGCTGGACATGCGCGCATCATGCCACGCGCGGGTGCACGGCCGATATACCGCGCCGCGCCGGCACCCGTAACAGACCGCGTGCGACCGCACCGGCACGCGAGAATGGACGAATGGACTGGCAGACCTCCCAGTCCTGAACGCGCTACTATTCATTCGTGACCAAGCGCGCCGCCCTCTACCTCCGCCTCTCCGCAATCGCCGAGGACTCCTCCAGCATCGCCGCCCAGGAGGCCACTCTCCGTGCGATGGCGGACCGCGAGGGCTGGACCATCGACCCCGCCGACGTGCTCGTTGATGAGGGCATCTCCGGGCGCAAGGCGCGCGACAAGGCCGTCGAGGCCGTCCGTCGCCTCGACGCCGGCGAGGTCGACGTCCTCGCCGTCTACAAGCTGGACCGCCTCTCTCGTGAGGGCGCTCCAGCGCTCGGTCCACTCCTCGCGGCGGTAGCCAAGCCAGGGCGCCTGTTCGTCACGTCCGATGGCCAGCGTTCGGACAACCCCTCGTTTCGCCTCACGCTCACGATGCTCGCCGAGGTGGCCCTCATGGAGGCGGAGAACACAGCCGCACGCATGCGAACCGCCGTCGCACATCGCCATACCGTCGGCAAGCACACCGGCGGGCCCGCGCCCCTGGGATACCGCACCGCCCCGCACCCCGACGGCGGCAAGCTCCTCGTCATCGACGACGCCGAGGCGGCGCTCATCCGCGCGAGCGCCGAGCGCCTCCTCGCCGGCGAGGTCGGTGTCGCGGGCCTCGCGCGCGAGCTACAGCGCGACGGCGTGCCGACCGCCAAGTCGCCCGCTCGCCTCGCGCGACTCGCCGGCGAACCGTGGGACCACCTCGACCGCGGCGTGTGGGACGCGACGACTGTTCGCCGCCTCCTGACGTCGGATCGGATCACGGGCAGGGTTACCCACCATGGCCGCCTCGTTCTCGACGCCGAGGGGCTCCCCGCGCAGCACTACCCCGCCGTCCTAGAGCCCGCGACCGTCGAGGCGATCCGCGCGGCTGTCGCGCCCTCGTCGCGCCCCAAGCCCACCGCGCGCCCCGTGCGCGTGCTCTCCGGCATCGCATTCTGTGGCGCGTGCAACGGCAAGCTCTGGGCCGGCACCGGCAACCGCGGTCACGTCGTCTATCGGTGCATGGGCCGCGGATGCTCAACCCCGGCGCATATACTCGCTGATCCTCTGGAGGCCTTTGTCGCCGAGGAGTACCTCAGCGTTGCCGGCGCCTGGCCGGAGGTGCGCGTCGTCGAGACTGTCGACACGACGACGGCCAACGAACTCGCGGACGTCGAAGCGGCGCTCAAGGACGTGCGCGCCGCCCAGGCGACCGCCGAGGACGACGAGGACGACGACGCCCTCGCGGCGCTCAGCGAGCGCTCTGCCGCGCTACGAGCGCGCCGCAAGGCGCTCCAGGCTCGCTCTACCGAGACGCGAGTCGAGACGTTCCCCACCGGCCGCACGTTGGGCGAGGCGTGGCACGCTGACGACGACGTGGAGGAGCGACGCCTCGCGCTCGGCCGGGCGCTCGACTCCGTCCTCGTCCAGCCCGGCGGCGCCCGCCGGGGCCGCGCGGGCGGCGTCGACCTCTCGCGCGTGAGCATCCAGTGGCGCCCGTCGCACGACCAGCTCGGCGCCGACGAGGGCGAGTCCCGTGGCCCCGGCGACCCTGCCAAGCGCCGCGCCCCGCGACGGTCGGCGAGCGCGTAGCGCGTTTACACGCCGTGAGACGCCGGCCGGAGGCGCCGGGACGGGCCGCGTGCGGGCCAAGGTGACGAAAGTGACGATTGTGACGTCACTTCCTATTCCTTTCTTGAGTGGGCTCTCTCTCAAGAAAGGAATAGGAGATACCCGTCAAACCACCACTTTCGTCACTTCGCCACCACTGACGCGGCAACCCCGGCGCACCGCGCCACTCACGGGCGTCCCTATCCTGAGCGTTTCCCCTGAGACCCAACGGGGTCGGCGGCAGTCTCGGCCGAGAGAATCGCAGAAACCCGAGGCCACGGGCACATACGCCATCTGACGCCAGCGGGCGCCTAGGCGGTCTATCCATTCAGAGGGAAAGATCCGCGCCTCGCGTGCATCGCCCTCATCCGCCGTTCCCGGTCGCGGCGCCGCCATCTGCCCATCGGGCGCCCGCCGGGGCCGGTTCCTCATCTGCCACGGGAGACCGCATGACCTACGACATCACCTGTGCCCGCCGCGAGTGCGGCCGGCCCGCCACCCTCCGCAAGCCTGGCCGCTACTGTTCCGCGTCGTGCCGTACGCACGCGAGCAACGCCCGCAAGGCCGCCGAGCGCAACGCCGAGCGCACCAGCGCCCGCGCCGCCCTCGACGCCGCGCTCATCGCCGGCGACCTCGCCGCCGTGCGCGCCGCCGCCGACCGCCTCGCCGGCGTCGCCGCGTAGCGCCCCTACTTGCCGAGCCGTCCGTCCCGTCTGTGGTCCCGAAAGGGACGACGGGCGGCTCGCGCATCCCCTCACGAGCCCCACGGACCTTCGACGCGGATGAGACGCGGGGCTCGTCCTCACCTGTCCGGCCCCCGCGGGCCGCAAGCGCGCCGCGTCTCGCCCTAGGCATCTGGGCGCGGTTCATCGCCCTCACGAGAGGCACCCATGCCCGTCCTCACAGTCCCCGCCGGCGCCTCGCCGCTCGAACGCCTCGGCTACCTTCACCCCCACACAGCGCATCGGCTCCGCGAGCGGTTCGCCGAATGCCCCTTGCGTCGGACGACCGCCCACGCCGGACTCGACCAGATCGCGACGGACCTCCTGTCCAAACTGGCCCGCGAGCCCCACCGCCTCCCGGTGCACGTCTGGCCCGACGGGCGGCCTCCTCGGCCGTAGCCCGGCAAGCGAGGCCATCGGCCTCACGCGCGTCTCGCCCCTCGGCATCTGGGCGCGCAACCTCCTCACGAAACGGCACCCATGCCCCGCAACTCCACCCCTACGGCCGCCCCTGGCCGCGGCTTCCATCTCCAGCTCTCCTCCCGTGATGTGGGCTTCCCGGACGAGGTCCTCGCCCACGCCCCCGCCTCCATCGAGCCCGTGATCGCCGCGTGGCAGACAGCCCGCGACGCGCTGGCAGAGGCGACCGCGGCCGAGCACTCCGCCGGCGAGCACCTGTGGTCACTCGCCCGCCACGGCGACCACGGCCTCATCCCGCGCCCTGGCGTCCTGGAGCGGGACCTCGACGACGCACGCGTCGCCGCCGAGACCGCATCCGCCGCCGCCAAGCAGGCCCAGCGCGCCGAGCGCACAGCCCACCAGCGCGCCTCCAGGCTCCTCGCAGAGGCCGCCAATGCGGGCGAGATGTCCCGCCTCCTGGACGACGCCGATGAGGCCACACAGCGCGTCTCAGAGCTTCACGCCGCGCTTGCCGAGGCGTTCACGCGCCGCGCCGCGCTCGACCGCCTCACGAGCCGTCAGCGCGTCAACCGTCCGGATGGCGTCGTCTATGACACCAAGTACCTTCTAGGCGTCATCGGGAGACGAGCCAACGCTCCGCTCACCGATGCGGTCACGGCCGCCGAGGCAACGCTCGCCGGGACGGTCGCGACCCCGCGCGAACTCCGGGCGCTTGCCCAGCGGCTCGGCGTCGCGCCCAAGGTGACCCGCGCATGACCTCCCAGGACATCGCCCACCGCATCGCCGACGAGGTCATCGCCGCGGGCGAGGACAACGAGCAGGAGCCCGACCTCGACGCCATCGTCGCGAGCATCCGCGGAGGAGACCGGTGACGGCGTCCGCCGCCGGCGCACCGCCTGACCCGTTCGCGAGCGTGCCGGCCCAGCTAGCCGCGAGCGAGGCCGCCCGTCTCGCCCTCGCCGGTGAGCTGACGGACACACGGCGAGCGCTCTACATCGAGCGAGCGCTCCGACGCCATCCCGCCATCGAGCCGGCCCTCGACCTCCTCACCGGCGCAACCGCCGCAGACATCGAGCGCCAGGTCGCCAAACTGGCGAGCCTCGCCGAGGGCTCGCGCGCACCTACCTCCCCGACCAACTCCCTCTAGGAGGCCACATGTCCGCGCACACCAAAGGCTCCGCCAGGCGGCTCCGTGCCCTGTCAACGATCCAGCGTTCAGCGCCGGCGCCCACGGCCCTCAGCCGCCTCCTCACGGTCCTCACCGGCGCCGTGCTCGTCTCCCTCGGCATCTGGGCGCTGGTCGGCATCTGGGCCGGCATAGTCGGCATCTTCCAGTGACCGGCCCGTCAGTCCCATTCCCCACTCTCCAGCGCGCGTACCTCGACGAGGTGCGCGCCGAGCGTGACCGGCTCCTCGCCGAGATGCCTCCGCATCGCCGTGCCCTCCTTGCCATGACCGCCGTATCCCGCGCCCGCGGTGGTCATGGCAACCGGCACGCCAACTAGTCCCCACCTCCTCATCAGCCCCCGTCCGGCCTCCTCGCCGGCGGGGGCTTTCTCGTGCATCCCGAAAGGGCGCCCCCATGTCCAACGTCATCGGCCACGCCACCCTCAACGTCGTCCCGTCCACCAAGGGATTCGGTTCCGCCCTCAAGGGCCAGCTCGGCGGAGAGTTCGACAGCACCGGCAAGGCCGGCGGCAAGTCCCTCGGGGGTGGCATGCTTGCCGGCTTCGGCGCGGCCGTTCTCGGCCCCGCCGGCATCGCCACCGCCGGCGTCGCGGCCATGGGCGCATTCGTCGCGGGCACCATCTCGGCCGCCGGCGAGCTTGAACAGTCCCGCGGCGCCATCGACGCCGTGTTCAAGGGCACCTCCCCCGCGATGCACGAGTTTGCCGCGAACGCGTCCTCCGCGTTCGGCCTGACCGCGAACGAGGCCAACAACCTCGCCACCGTGCTCGGGTCTCAGCTCAAGAACGGCGGTACGGCCGTCGAGGAACTCGGTGGCAAGACCACCGAACTCATCGGCGTCGGCGCGGACCTGGCCGCCATGTTCGGAGGCACGACCTCCGATGCTGTCGGGGCGCTCTCCTCTGCCCTCAAGGGCGAGCGCGACCCCATCGAACGCTACGGCGTCAGCCTCACTCAGGCAGCCATCGACGCGCAGGCCGCGGCCATGGGCTTCGAGAAGGTCGGAGGCTCCCTCTCCGCCGAGGCGACCCAGGCCGCGACGCTCGCGCTCATCATGCAGCAGACCGCCGACGCCCACGGCGCCGCCGCCCGCGAGTCCGGGTCGCTCCAGGCCCGCCAGGCGCAACTCTCCGCCGGCTGGGAGAACCTCAAGGCGACCATCGGCACCGCATTCCTGCCGGCCGCCTCGTCCGTCACCGGGGTCCTCGCGGACATCGTCAACGGCGCCGGCCCCCTCATCAACCAGATTGGCCCCGGCCTCTCATCGTTGTTCGCCACCGTCGGCCCGGCGTTCACCGAACTCGGCGGCGCCCTCGTCCAACTCCTGCCGAGCATCTCGCCGCTAGGCATCCTGTTCCAGGGCCTCGCCCCGGTCCTCCCCCAGATCGGCGCCCTCCTCGCTCAGATCGCGACCGTCATGGCCGGCGTCCTCACGACCGCGGCCCAGGCACTCGCCCCGGTCATCGCGATCATCGCCGACGTCATCTCGCGCGTCCTGGCGGCGGCCCTGCCCATCGTGTCGTCGCTGTTCACTGCGCTCGGTCCGATCCTCACTGTTGCCGGCGAATTGTTCGCCGCCCTCGCCGAGGCCGTGGTCCCGCTCATCACCCAGATTGCGGACTTCCTCATCCCGATCATCGAGGCACTCATGCCTGTCGTCGAGGTTGTGTTCGGCCTCATCACCGACATCATCAAGGTCGCCCTAGACGTCATCCAGGGCGTCATCCAGGTCGTCACCTCGGCCATTGAGGGCGACTGGGATGCCGTCTGGGACGGCATCAAGGGCATCCTTGAGGACGCGTGGGACGGCATCACGTCCGCCGTCGACAACGCCCTCGGCGACCTCGAAACATGGTTCAAGGACCTGTGGCCAAACATCCAGGGTTGGCTCGGCGACGTCGGCGACTGGCTTTACGACACCGGCTCCGATCTCATCCAGGGCCTCCTCGACGGCATCGGTTCCATGGCCGGCGACATCTGGGACGCAATCAATGCCCCGATTGAGGACGCCATCGCCGGCGTCAAGGACTTCCTTGGCATAGCCTCCCCCTCCAAGCTCATGCGCCAACTCGGCGAGTGGACCGGCGAGGGCTTCGCCATCGGTCTCGCCGACACCGATGACCAGATCAGCGCCGCTGGCCTGAGCCTCGCCTCGACCGCCGTCGACTCGTTGTCAGGCGTCGAGGTTGGCAACGTCGAGGGCGGCATCGCGGAGCGCACCGCGGCGGCCATCACTGCCAGCCTCGCGGGTATCACTGGCAACAACTACTCCACCACCTACAACGACTAGTCGACGTCGACCGAGGACAAGCGGGCAAAGCTCCAGCGCGCCCAGACGAACCTCGAACGATCCGTCGCGGCGACTCTCCGACGCTGACACCGAGGAGTGCAACATGGGCCCACGCGCATCCGACCGCGTGGGCCCCGATCAGGTGGAGGCGACGGCCCGCTAGGGCGCTACTTCTTCGCCGCCCCTGAGTCGCCGGCGGAACCCCTCGGCCCTTGCGTGGGCGGCGGCTTCACATCAACCGGCTTCATCATCGTCGGCCGCGCTCCAAACTGACCGTTGGAACTCTTCGGCTGTGCACCGCGGTTCTCGGTGCCTCGTTCCTCAGCCATCGACCTACTCCGACGCCGCGCCGGAGTCGCCCGCGCCCCCGGACGGCCCGCTCGTCGGCGGCTTGATGGCAGGCGTGGGCTTGCTCCCTGCGTTGGGCTTCGCGCCCTCCTGGATCAGTCGCGGCGCGCTCCCGTGTGACAGGTGGTCTGACTGTCCCTTGTCGTCTGACATATCTCTCCCTACTCGTTGTCGTCGCCCTCGCTGGGCTTCATATTGATCCACTCGACGTGGCACGCATCTGTGATCGGCACCCACACACCGAGCGAGTCCTCGATCCGCTCAAGAAACTGACCGGTCTTGCTCATGCGCCACTGATGCGCGATGAAGATGTCACGTTCATACGGGTAGGTACTGATGTACCCCGCGGCGTCGAACCAGCCACCGATGTAGACACCGGTCGAGGTCTTGATACGCACGAACCGCGGCAGGTCCGCGCCGTAGGCGGCATGATCCCACGCCCGCGGCATCGCCTGATTCCGGTTCACCGGCTTCGAGACCGTTGCAAGCGTGCCGTCCTCCTGGACGGTGGTCACCTTCGTCCGGCGACTGATCAGCGCCGCAATGCCTCCCGGCACCACGACGAGAAGCAAGACCGCCACGACGGCGACGAGTCCGGCGGGGGCACCTTTCCATCCCGTCTCGATCCAACGCTGGAGCGCACTGAGCGTTCCCTCCCCCGTCCAGATGGCAGCCACACCAAACCCGAGAACGAGGAGCCCGGCGTAGACCACGAGGAAGATGGCGCTGACGTACAGCGCTTCCAGGATGCGCGAGCCGGCACCGTGGTCAGGAGTTCGCCAGCCGACGTAACCCGTGCGGACCGTCACGAAGCTGAATCCCGGCACGAGCATGGCCACGAAGATCAGCACCTGGGGCAGGGACTCGGGCACCGTCACAGGGTCAACATACATGCGAGCGCCGACGTGGCACGGCACTTCTGATCCGAGCATCTCCGCATCGACGCGGCGTTGACCGCCTGACCCCTGGGGGAGGACTCCCCTCCCGCCCCCTCCCTTCCCGCCCGGAGCGGCATAGCGTGGCTTTGTGCGGCCCAGCAGAGCCCTGATTTTTGGATAGCATCGCTCCGCTTCTCCACCGCACGCACCCCCGGAAGGACACCACGATGCAACGATGCGTAGGCCCCTGCGGCCGCCTCCTGAGAGTCGCCGAGTTCCCCACTCGCGGCCTCGGCAAGTGCTGGGACTGTTTCAAGGGCGAGGAGCCCTCGCACCCCGGCGAGGACGTAGTCGTCCCGCCATCAACCTCTCGGTCACCCGGCCGACTTCAAGGGTTCTAGGAGCCAATTGACCACCATCACCGACCATCCCTCGCATTGGCCCGAGGCCGTCGTCGACACCTACGACGGCACCCTCGACCTCCTGCCTGAACTCGCCGGCCCGGCGTTCGCCTCTCTCGTCGAGGCCTGCGAACTCCTCGCCACCGCCTACGCGCTCGACGAGGTCGCCACCGCCGCCGGCCACACGTCGACTGGGTCCATGGGGCAAGTCGTCCTGCACCCGGCCGTTACCGAGGCCCGCCTCGTTCGCACCGCGGCGGCCAGCATTCTCTCCAAGCTCGTCCCACCGACCAGCCGCGCCCAGCGCATGGCCCGAGGTCGACACGGCGGAACCCGATGAGGGCACCCTCCTCCGAACGCCGCGCGGGGCACACCGGTCCGGCCGCGCGTATCGCGGCGCTTGCCCCCCTGGACGTCTCGGGCGCCGTAGGCGCCGGCGTCCACCCACTCCGCGCCGCCCTCGACGCGGTGCGCGAGCATCCTGAGGTGTCCTCGGCCACGTCCGAGGCCTCCTCGGTCGACCGCGCCCGCCTTCTCCAGGAGCGCGCTGCCGTCGTGTTCCGCACGGCCCGTGAGCACGCCGACGCACCCTACTTCACCGATGTCGGCGCCTGTGTCCACGTTGAGGCCGGCGAACCGTACGCGGCACGTCGCGGCGACTCGGAACCAGCGCCGTTCTGACCGTCCTCGCCTTCCCATCGATTGGAACCTCATGCCACTTTCCGGACACGTCTGGGGCCGCTACAGCGACCCCACGGGTGACGCCATGCGCGGCGCGGTGCGGTTCCGGCGCGTCGAGCCCGCGCACCTCCCGGATGCAGAACCGCCGGCGACCATCGCGCCCCGCCTCGTCACCGCGACACTCGACGCTACGGGGCTCGCGGAGGCCGATCTGGCCATCGGCACCTACGAAGTCTCCTTCGCTCTCGTCGGCGCCTCGCTCCCCCGCTTCCGGCTCGACGTAACCGCGGACAACACGGTCGAGAATCCGGGCGCAATCATCCCCTCCTGACGCCGGGCGGATGGCCGTTGCGGGGGTCTCACCCGACCGCGCCGCATCCGCCGACGCCCAGTTTTGATCCCCAGCCCCCAGGCTCGCCTCTCCCGGCGTCCTGGGGGCTTTCGTCGTTCCCCTGGCGTCTGTCTGCCGCGCGGCCTACCGTCGAGCCATGGACCCGCGCCCCGGCTCTCTGCCCGGTCGCCCCAACCGCGACCTCGAACTCACCTACCTACGCGCCGGCGCGGATCCGCCGTGGGAACGACCACATCTCAACGGCCGCGACGTCACCAACACACCCGAGTTGCAGACGCCGTACGAGCGCGAGCGTCGGCGGGAGTTCGAGGAGCGCGTCCAGAGCTACCGCAGAGACGGCCTCCTCTGAGCGCCATCCTGCCTCTATTGGCGTGACACGCCCGTCCACGACGCCGACCGCGCGGCATGATGTCCCCATGGCCGACATCGACTCCCTCGTCCCACCGCACGAGCCCGCCGAGGATGCACTCGCCACGGTCGGCAAGATTGCACTCTCGCTCATGATCCCCGGCGCCGGCCCGATCCTTGCCGAGGTCCTCGGCCACGCCGTCGCGACTCGGCAGGCGGCGATGCAACACGACTTCAACGCCGCCGTCGCACGCGAGCTTGAGCGTGTCGCCGCGGGCGTCGATGAGGCGCTCACGGTCGAGGACGTCATCGCCTCGGACGAGTTCATCGCGAGCATGACTCGCGCCTCCCGCGTCGCGTCCGAGACCTCATCGCACGCCAAGCGCCGCCGCCTCGCCGCCGCCGTGGCCAATGGCGGACCGTGGGCCGCGTTCCCGTCCGCCCGGCGCGAGCGGTTCACCAAGCTCGTCAACGACTACGACGACCTCCATGTCTGGATGCTTCAGTACCTCAACGACCCCGAGGCCTGGCTTCAAGCTCACGGCATCCCGTACGTCGGCGACGGTCTCGTCCCGCCCGGCCCGGATCACCCGCTCAACGCAGCATTCCGCGTGCCCGCTGAGGTCTGGCAATTCCAGGTCGCTCGCCGGGTCGCCGACCTGGATGCTGAGCGACTCGTCCGCATCCCCGAGGCGCTCCAGCGCACGCCAGGTGACCCCACCTGGGCCAAGGTCACCGGCGTCGGGCGCGAGTTCCTCGCGTTCGTCGGCGAGCCCGAGCCCGTAGCCGTTCCAGCGCCGGAACTCTGACCGACGGCGGGCAACGAGCCCTCCGGAGGCGGTCTCTCCATGCATGCATCACCGCATGCGCCGACCGCCCCCGACCCACAGGGACCCCACCCGATGACCTCCACCCCACGCCCCGCCGGCGACGCCAACGCCCTCCGTGACGCCGCCCTCAAACATGCCTCGGCCGCCCTCGAACTCGTCGACATCGCCCGCACCGCCGGCGCCGTCCAGTGGGAGTCGCCACCCGGCGCACCCGTCGAACGAAACGATGTCGCCGCCAGCTCCAATGACGTCCCCCGGCCTACCGAGCGCACCGCCACCGACGAGCGCCGCCTCCAACTCCGCGCCGGCTACCTCGGCGCCGTCGAGGCCCTCCGCCACGCGACCATCGCGCTCCGCCGCGCCGCCGGCAACATCGACGCCGCCCTCGTCCCCTACTCGGCGGCATGACAAAGGCCCCCGCCCTCATGAGGAGCGGGGGCCTTTCGTCGTTCCTGGCCTACTTCTCCTTGTACAGCTCGGCGAGAATTGCCCGAATCGCCAGCCCGGTCTCGTTCTTGTCCTTGACCCAGCGCGGAATCTCGTCCTCCGGCGCGTCGAGCTTGGCGGCCATCTCCTCCAGCGTCTTGCCATTGGTCACTCGCTCCCACTGGCGCGGCACCCAACGAGGACCCACGACCGTCGTGAGTGCGAGAGCTTCGGCGCCGAGCTGTGCTCGCTCCAGGGGATCCGTCGACCCGCCCCGGTTGTTGTTGGTGGCGAGCCTCACGGCGTACTCAAGCTCCAGCTTCAAGCGGTCGTGCTCCAGCGAGCGGCGCGCGATGTGGAGTTGCGTCCGGCGGTCGATCAACCCAACCGCGAGCGCAACAATGGCGGCCACCAACGCCACGACGCCGACGCCCACCTGGATCCAGTCGCCCACCGTCATCACGTCGGCGGCGTCCGCCACAAGAGTCCTCATGACAGGACCGTATCGCCAGCCGCCGACGCGCAGCACGCGACAAGGGCCCCGGCATCATGCCGAGGGCCCTATCCTGGGCGACAGGCCGCCCGGAGCTACTAGACCTAGCTCCGGTCGGTCCTCACGCCGCCAGCGCGTGCCGGTTCACTCGCGCCTCCACAAGGCTCACGAGACGCGCTACGTGCGCCTCTCCGAGCCCGCCAAGCGCCGAACCGACCAACACGAGGTCGACGAGCCCCCAAGCGCCCTCAGCGGCGAGGACGCCCTCCACGGTCTCGGCGAGCGTCTCGTCGACCCTGGCGGCCAGGCGCCATCCTGCCGTCTCCACCACCGGCGCCCCGTGCCGCTCGATCATCTCGGCAAGGACCCGAACATCGTTGGTCATTTCGACCCTCTCTCGGCGCTCCCAGCGAGCGCCACCTCGGCGAGCGTAGCACGCGTGAAACCCCAGGTCTGACGGCAAATCGTACGTCGACTCGCGCAAGTCGACTTGTGCGACGGCGCCAGCATTTCACCCGCCGTAACACCGGCCATCGCCCGCGCCGCGCCGGATACCCTCGTGTAAACGCAACTACCTCCGAAACGAGAGTGTCAATTGGACTGGCAGACCTCCGAAGACACGGTGCCGAGCGCGCCGGTGACGGAGGCCGACGCCCGGCTGCTGCTGGGGCGACCGCCGGCGACGGGCGCGTGGCGTGACGGCGACCCCGTCGGCGACCGCCACTTCGCCGCCTTCGGCTCGTTCCGCACCGAGGGCGGTCGCGAGCTTCCCGCCTACCGCCTCGCCTACGAGACGTGGGGCGAGCTCAACGCCGCGCGCGACAACGCCGTGCTCGTGCTGCACGCCCTCACCGGCGACAGCCACCTGCGCGGACCGGCCGGCGCGGGGCATCCGACCTCCGGCTGGTGGGACGACATCGTCGGCCCCGGCGCCCCCATCGACACCGACCGCTGGTTCGTCATCGCACCGAACATGCTCGGCGGCTGCCAGGGCTCGACGGGTCCGGCATCCATCGGCCCGGACGGCTACGAGTGGGCCTCGCGATTCCCGTACCTCACGATCCGCGACCAGGTCGCGGCGCAGGTGCGCCTCGCCGACGCGCTCGGCATCGACGTCTGGGCGGCCGTCGTCGGCGGGTCCATGGGCGGCATGCACGCGCTCGAGTGGGCGGTGATGCTGCCCGATCGCGTGGCACGCGTCGGCATCCTGTCGTCGCCGCCGGTCAACACCGCTGACCAGATCGCGCTCAACTCGGTGCAGCAGGAGGCCATCCGCATCGACCCGCGCTTCCTGGGCGGCGAGTACTACGACGCGGGCGACGGCGACGGCCCCAACCGCGGACTCGCGCTCGCCCGCCGCATGGCCCTCCTGAACTACCGCTCCCCCACCGAGCTCAATCAGCGGTTCCAGCGCAGTTGGCAGTCCGGCGTGAGCCCGCTCGGCCACGGCGGACGCTTCGCCGTCGAGTCGTACCTCGATTTCCACGGCAACAAGTTCACGCGGCGCTTCGACGCGAACTCGTACATCACGCTCGTCGAGGCGATGAACTCCCACGACGTCGGCCGCGACCGCGGCGGGGTCGAGGACGCCCTCGCCCTCGTCACCGCCACCGCGCTCGTGCTCGGCATCGACAGCGACCGGCTGTTCCCGATCGACGGGCAGCACCGCATCGCGCGCGGCATCCGCCGCACCCTCGACGGCGACCGCGCCGTCGTGCTCTCGAGCGACTTCGGCCACGACGGCTTCCTCATCGAGACGCACGCGGTCGGTGCGCACCTGCGGCGACTGCTCGAGTCCTGATTCGCGCCGTCGGCGTATCACCGCTGTAGGTGTCCCCCTCCCACTGGGCAATGTCCCAAGGAGGGAATCATGAGCACTGATACCAGATCGGGTGCCGAGTCGCCCGAAGACGCATTCGCCGCGCAGCCCTTCCTGCGCGAGCAGCTGGGCCTGAACGGCACCCGCGAGAGGTCGCCCGGTGAGAAGCGGCAGGCGCCGCGGCTCCCCGTCGACATCCGGTCCTCACTGGAGGCGGTACGACCGGAGCACGGACGCTTCCACGGCGCCAAGTTCTCGCTCGGGTACTTTCCGGCGCACGACGTCTTCGCGTCGGACGCCGACAAGTTCGGGTACCTGACGAAGGCCAAGGTGCGCGCGGCCAGCCGACTGCCGCTCGACGACGCGACACGAGACCTGCTGAGCCAGCTCGGCAACCTCATGGCCAACAGCGGCCGCGAGACCGCGGCCGACTCGGCGACGCCGGCCGGCTACACCTACGTCGGGCAGTTCGTCGACCACGACATCACCCTCGACGTGTCCTCTGCGCTCGATTCACCGGCTCTCGTCGACGCGACGATCATCAACAACATGCGCTCGCCGATGCTCGATCTCGACAGCGTCTACGGCAGGGGTCCGGCGGTGGACGCGTTCCTCTACGCCGCGCCCGCACCGGGAGAACCGGCATCCGCGTTCCGCATGCTGCTCGGCACCAACCTTCCCAGCGGTCTCGGGGGCGCCGGCGGCGCCGCGGGCGGCGGCGGAATGGTGGCGCACACCGATTTCGACGTGCCGCGCACCTCGGCGCTCACGGCGATCATCGGTGACCCGCGCAACAACGAGAACCTCATCGTGTCGCAGCTGCACCACGCGATGCTCCGCTTGCACAACGCCATCGTCGACCAGCTGATCGCGTCGGGCTTCACCGGCGACATCTTCGTCGAGGCGAAGCGACAGGCGACGCTGCACTATCAGTGGGCGGTCGTGCACGACTTCCTGCCGCGCATCTGCGGTCAGGCGGCGGTCGACGACGCGCTGGCGAACGTGAAGGCGAAGCCGAACAGCAGGTTCCAGATGCCGGTGGAGTTCTCGGTCGCCGCCTACCGGTTCGGGCACAGCATGATCCGCGACGAGTACTGGCTCAACTTCGAACTGCGCAACAAGCCGATGTCGGACGTCTTCGCCTTCATCCACGAACCGCACCTGCCGGTGCGCTCGAACTGGGTCGTCGACTTCAACGCGTTCTTCGAGATCGGCTTCGCCGTCCCCGTGTTCAACAGCGCACGCAAGATCGACAGCGTGCTGGCGAGCGCGCTCGAGGACCTCGACGGGTCGGGCACCAACGCGCTCATGAGCATCCTCGCGACGCGCAACCTGCTGCGCGGCCTCGTCCTCGGCCTGCCGAGCGGACAGGCGACGGCGGCGGCGCTCGGCGTGCCCGTGCTCACCGCCGCCCAGCTCACCGACGGTCTTCCCGCCGACGAGATCGCGGTCCTCGAGCAGCAGGACGGCCTCCTCCTCGAGAAGACGCCGCTCTGGTACTACGTGCTGCGCGAGGCGATGGTGACGACTGCCGGAGAGCACCTCGGACCGCTCGGGGCGAAGATCGTGGCCGATACGTTCGTCACGCTGCTGCGCCGGGACGCGCTGTCGATGCTGAACGTCTCGTTCATCCCGACGCTCGGGGCAGCCCCCGGCGCGTTCACGTTCGCGGACCTGGTGCGCGTCGCCGATGTGATCGGCGCCTGAGGCCGGCTCAGCCCGTGCGCTCGTAGCGCCACGGGAGAGCGCCGATCTCCAGGCGATGACGGGATCCGGATGCCGCGGCTGCGGCATCCGGATCCCATTCGTCGTCGCCCCGCCAGACCAGCATCGGTCCGTCGCCGCCCCGGCGTGCCACCGTCTCGAAGTGGTGCACGCCGCCCAGTCGCGCGGCGCCGATGACGGACGCGGTGTCGGCGTGGCCGGCCAGGCCGTGCAGCGTCACCCAGGTCGGCGGGTACAGCGTGAACTCCCCGCGGCCATGCCGTGCCAGCGCGTCGGCCGGACGCAGCCACTCGGCCGCGACCGCCTCGTCGGCCGAGAGCGCGAGCACGCCCGCGGCAGCCGGTGCGACGAAGAACCACGTGCGGATCCGCAGCGCGAGTCCGGGCGGCGGGTCCCAGCACGACAGGGTCACGAGGGCGTCCGGATCGAGAGCGAGCGCCGTCTCCTCACGCGTCTCGCGCACGCCCGCGGTGCGGGCGACCTCTTCCTCCGGCTCGTCGGCGACGCGGCGGTCTGCGGCCTCGAGCTTGCCGCCCGGGAACACCCACGCGCCGGCGAACGAGCCGCGGTCGGGCCGCTCGATCATCAGTGCCTCGAGCCCGTCGGCTGTGTCGCGCAGGAGGACGACGGTCGCCGCCACGGGGACCGACGGGTCGTTGGCGTCCTCGGGACGACGACTCCGCGCGCCGCCGATCGAGTCGCTCAGCGCCTGCAGCGCACGGTCGGCGGGCGTGGGCTCCGGCATCCGCTCACTCTACCCAGCGCCCGAACCGCGTCCACGGCCCCGGAGTGCGGCTGAGCGGATGCCGGACGCCGCGGTCTCGCCGCGACGAGCACGCTGCGACGCTCACACCGCGACGAGCACGCGGCGACGCTCGGCCGCAATGCTCGCCACAGCGAGCACGAGACCGGCGCCGGCGAGCGCCACGCCGACCCACGCGGGCGCGAGGAAGCCCCAGCCCGCCGCGATCACGACGCCGCCGAGGAACGCGCCCAGGCTGTTGCCGATGTTGAGGGCGGAGTGGTTGAGCGCCGCGGCGATCGACTGGTTGTCCTGTGCGACGTCCATCAGGCGCGTCTGGATCGTGGGACTGAGCGCCGACGCGACGAAGCCTGTCGCGAACACGAAGAAGCCCAGCGCCCAGATCCACTCCGCCGTGACGGCGAGGAGCGCGAGCACGACGGCGACCCCGATCAGCCCGCCGATGAGCGTGCGCTTGAGGTCGACGTCGGCGAGGTGCCCGCCGACGAGGTTTCCGACGGTCATGCCGAGGCCCATGACGACGAGCACGATGGGCACGACCCACTCGGGCGAGCCCGCGACCTCCGTCACCAGCGGGGCGATGTAGCTATAGACCGCGAAGAAGCCGCCGAAGCCGATCGCACCGACACCGAGCGCGAGCCACACCTGCCCGATGCGGAAGACCTTGAGCTCGGCACGCATCGTGCGGCTCGGATCCCCCGGCCGCTCGGGCACGAAGAACGCGATGAGGATCGTCGCGGCGGCGAAGATGGCCGCCACCACCATGAACGCGGCACGCCAGCCCACCTGCTGCCCGAGGTACGTCCCGAGCGGCACACCGACGACGTTCGCAACGGTGAGGCCGGTCAGCACGAACGCGACGCCCTTCGCGCGCATGCCCGGGCCGAGCACGTCGGCGGCCACGAGCGCGCCGATGCCGAAGTACGCGCCGTGCGGGAGCCCCGCGAGGAACCGGGATGCAGCGACCCACTCGAACGTCGGGGCGAGGAACGTGAGCGCGTTGAAGACGGTGAGCGCCAGGGCGAGCCCGATCATGACCCGCTGGCGCGGATACTTCGCCACCGCGCCGGCGATGGTCGGAGCACCGACGACCACGCCCAGCGCGTAGAGCGAGATGAGCCAGCCGGCCTGCGCGATCGCATCTTCGGAGCGCGTGGCCCACAGCGACGGCAGCAGATCCTCCGCGATGTTCGGCAGGAGGCCCATCACCACGAACTCGGTCATGCCGATGCCGAAGCTGCCGACGGCGAGCGACAGGAGCGCCCACATCGCGGCCTTCTTCGACAGGGAGGAGGTCGTCAGGTCCGAGGAGGGCACCACGTCACGCTAGCGGCGGTCGCGCCCGCTGTCGAATCGATTCGGCACCCGACGTCGCATAAGACGGCGCGGCGGTGCGACCGGCCTCTACTCGAGCCCGCCGTCGACCTCCTGCCGCTCTACCGCGGCTTCCAGTCGCTCGATCTTGCCGTCGAGCTCTCCCGTGTATCCGGGCCGGATGTCGGCCTTGAGCACGAGCGAGATCCGCGAGCCGTAGGGCGCCACGGCGTCGGTGGCCCGCTTTACGACGTCGAAGACCTCGTCCCATTCCCCCTCGATCTCGGTGAACATCGACGTCGTGCGGTGCGGCAGGCCGCTGTCGCGGACCACCCGCACGGCGGCGGCCACGGCATCGTGCACCGAGCCGTCGGCACGGCCGGTCCCGCTGGGGGCGACGGAGAAGGCGACGAGCATTCGAACCTCCGGTTCTCGAGGGGTGTCGCGGAGCCACGACGGTGGCGCGACCCCGACCTACTCTGGCACGCGCAGCAGCACCGGCCGGCGCACGCGCACCCGCGCCAGGCGCACCACGACCCAGGCGAACAGGCCAACGAGCAGCACGTTACGCACGACGAGCAGCGCCACCGCCGCGGGCATGAGCGTCAGGATCGCGTCGTACCAGACGGGGAAGATCAGCTGTGTGAGCGCCAGGATCACGAGCGTCAGCACCGCCGGCCGCCGCCAGCGCCGCACCTGGAGGACGAGCCCGGCGACGACGGGCGCCACGAGCCACGTCATGTACTGGGGCGAGCCGACCTTGTTGAGCACGATGAACCCGAGGACGAGTGCGGCGGCGAGCGGCGGGAACAGCGCGACGAACGACGCTCCCCGCCACGCCTTGACGGCCCCGACCGCCGCGATCGCCAGCATCCCCGCGATGAGCACGGGCGTCATGACGGCGATCACCGGGTCCACGCCGGGGCCGGTCACCTGGAAGGTGATCAGGTCCCGATCGTAGAAGATCGTCGCGTCCGGCACGCCGGCCGCCGCGAGCATCATGTACACCGTGCTGACCGGAGCCTCGATCTGAAGACCCCGGGAGGTCTGGTCGCCGACGAAGCCGAGCAGGTGGCCGCCACCACCGGCCAGCAGTGCGGCGATCACCACGACGGCCGAGACGATCGCGACACCACCGACGACGGCCGACCGTCGCCGAACCGCGATCACAGCCGAAGCGAGCAGCGCCGCCGGCCAGACCTTGATCCAGGTGGCGACGGCGAGGAGCGCCGACCCGAGCCACGGCCGGCCGACGAGCCACAGCCCGCCGGCGACGGCCAGCGGCACGGTGACCGCGTCGAGCCGGAACATGCCCACACCGCCGAGGGCCAGGATGGCGGCGAGCCAGAACCAGGCGGCGACCAGGCGGCCGCGTGACCTGGCGTTCCCGAGCAGCACCGCGAACGCCGCCGCGTCGAGCGCCGTGACGAGCAGCCCCCACCCGAGCGTGTAGTCCACGAGGCCGCTGAAGGCGCCGACCAGGAGGATCGGCAGGAGCGCCGGCGGCGGGTAGACCCACTCCTCGGTGATGCCCGGGATGGCCCCACCCATCAGGGTGCGTCCCGCCCACCACCGGTACAGCTGGTCGACGTCCCACGATGCGGCGTGATCGGCCGCGAAACCGAGCCAGATCACCACGGCATGCACGAGGACGAAAGCCGCCCACACCACCGCCCGTCGCGCCACCCCACCATCCTAGGGAGCCGCGAGAACGCGGCCGCGCCGCGTTCAGCGTCCTTGCCGCGCCGCGTTCAGCGTCCTTGCCGCGCCGCGTTCAGCGTCCTTGCCGCGCCGCGTTCAGCGTCCTTGCCGCGCCGCGTTCAGCGTCGGCGGTCGAGCCGCGGCTCAGTGCGCGGCTGCGCAGCGGTTCAGCGTCGCGGCCAGGCCGCGGCTCACTCCACGGCCGCGCGGTGGCTCACTCCGCGGTCGCGCCGTGGCTCACTCCGCGGCCGGCGCCGTGGCTCAGCCCCGCGCGAGGACCTCGGCCACCGCCTGCGGAAGCGCCTCGGCGACGTCCAGCGCCGTGATCGGCCCGTCCCCCGAGGGCGGCGAACTCGGCGACCCGGCGATGCTCGCCCCCGTCGCCGCGATGGCGCCCGCCCGCCCGTGCAGCCACGCGCCCGAGGCCGCGATCGCCGCGAGCCCGGCGGCATCCGTGTGCTCGTCCCGCGCCACCGCGCCTGCGACGAGGGCGCCGATGACCCCGGCGAGCACGTCGCCGGTGCCGGCGGTGGCGAGCCACGGGGTTCCTGACTCGATCGTGGCGGTCCATCCGTCGGGGGCGACCACGACGGTGACGGCGCCCTTCAGCAGCACGACGGCGCCCGTGGCCTCGGCGGTCTCGCGGGCCGCAGCTGCGCGGTCGGCGGGCGCATGGCCGAGACCGAGTGCTGAGCGCAGTCGCGCATGCTCGCGGTCGTGCGGCGTGAGGATGCGCGGCGCGGTGGCTTCGGCCGCGAGATCCAGCGCGCCTGCGTCGACGACGACCGGATCGGTGTCCGACAGCAGGCTCCGCAGCGCGTCGGTGTCGGCGGCGGTGCGGACCGCGGCATCCGTTCCCGATCCGATCACCCACGCCTGAACCCGCCCGTCGGCCGTCACGGTCTCTGGCCGGCGCGCGAGCACCAGATCGCTCGGGCGGTCGGGGCCGAGGTAGCGCACCATGCCGAGGCCCGTGCGCCAGGCCGCCTCGACGCCCAGCACGGCCGCGCCCGGATATGTCTGGGAGCCCGTTCGCATGCCGAGCACGCCTCGGGAATACTTGTCATCGTCGGCCGTTGGCCTCCGCAGGGCGCGAGCGGTGTCAGCGCGCGTCCACGTCCTCACCATGTGGTCACAGTACCGCGCACCCGATCCGATCCGGAGACCCGATGGCCCGCCTGTTCACCCCTCTCACGCTGCGCGACGTGACGGTGCGCAACCGCCTCTGGGTCTCGCCGATGTGCCAGTACAGCGCGATCGACGGGGTGCCGCAGGAGTGGCATCACACCCACCTCGCGCAGTTCGCATCAGGCGGTGCGGGCCTCATCGTCGCCGAGGCGACCGCAGTGTCGCCCGAGGGCCGGATCTCGCCGCACGACACCGGACTGTGGAACGACGAGCAGCGCGACGCGTGGGCGCCGATCGTCGCCGCGATCCGCAGCCGCGGCGCGGTCGCCGGGGTCCAGCTCGCCCACGCGGGACGCAAGGCGTCGACGTGGTGGCCGTTCTCGGGCCGGCGCGGATCGGTCGCGGCCGACGAGGGCGGCTGGAGCACCGTCGCACCGTCGGCGATCCCGTTCGACGGCTTCGCCCAGCCGCTCGCTCTCGACCATGCGGGCATCGATCGCATCGTCGCCGATTTCGCGTCCGCCGCACGCCGTGCCGTCGCCGCCGGATTCCAGGTGCTCGAGCTGCACGGGGCCCACGGCTACCTGCTGCACCAGTTCCTGTCCCCGCTGTCGAACCGGCGCGACGACGAGTACGGCGGTTCGCTCGAGAACCGCGCACGGCTGCTGCTGCGGGTGCTCGACGCGGTGACGGATGCCGCTCCCGGCGTTCCCGTGATCGTGCGGTTCTCGGCCACCGACTGGGCCGACGGCGGCTGGGATGCCGACGAGACGGCGACCGTTGCACGATGGGCGGCGGACCGCGGCGCCGACTTCTTCGACATCTCCAGCGGTGGGCTCGTCGCCCACCAGAAGCTGACGACCGGCCCGGGCTACCAGGTCGAACTCGCCGCACGGGTGCGCCGGGAGGCCGGTGTGCCGGTGAACGCCGTCGGCATGATCGACGACGCGGCCCACGCCGAGCGCGTGCTCGCCGACGACGCCGCCGACGCCGTGATGGCCGGCCGCGAATGGCTGCGCGACCCGCACTACGGACTGCGCGCAGCCGACGAGCTCGGTGCCGAGATCGACTACTGGCCGAAGCAGTACCTCCGCGCCCGCCGTTGATCCGCCGGCGCTCGGCCGTTTTGGGGCGCGCGGCGCGCGTTCGGGGCGGACGCCGCACGCCCCACGCGTTCGCGCCGCGCCCCGAACCGCGCAGACCCAAGAAGACGATGAGCGGATGCCGCGGCACAGGGCCGCGGCATCCGCTCGTGGTCGTGGATCAGAAGCCGCGACGACGGGTCGCGTCCTGCACCTCTCCGATGAGCTCCTCGATGATGTCCTCGAGGAACAGCACCGCGGTGATCTCTCCGGCGTCGTCGCGCACCTGGGCGAGGTGACGGCCGGCACGCCGCATGAGAGCGAGCGCGTCCTCGAGGTCGGTCGACTCGAGCACGGGCACCATGTGGTGGATGCGCTTGGTCGGGATCGGGCGAGCCACGTCGGTGGCGGCATCCGGCCCCTCCGCCGCCCGCAGGATGTCTTTGAGGTGGACGTAGCCGCCCGGCACGCCCGCCTCGTCGACGATCACGTAGCGCGAGAAGCCGTGCTTGGCGACCGCGCGCTCGATCTCGGCAGGGGTCGTGGTCTCGGGGAGCGTCACGAGCTGCGACAGCGGCACCGCGACATCGGTGGCCTTCTTGTCGGTGAACTCCAGCGCGGCCGACACGGTGCCGGCCGTGTCGGCGAGCACCCCCTCGATGCGCGACTGGTTCACGATCGTCGCGACCTCCTCGAGCGTGAAGGTCGAGGCGGCCTCGTCCTTCGGCTCGACTCGGAACAGGCGCACCACGTGGTTGGCGATCCAATTGAGGCTCACGATGATCGGATGGAAGAGCTTCGACACCCACACCAGCGGCGTGGCGAGCATGAGGACGGCGCGATCCGGCACCGAGAACGCGAGGTTCTTGGGCACCATCTCGCCGAAGACGACGTGCAGGTACGACACCAGCACGAGTGCGACCGCGAACGCGACACCGTCCACGACGGCCTCCGACCAGCCGGTGAGACCTAGCGGCCCTGCCAGGAGGTGGTGGATGGCTGGCTCCGAGACGTTCAGGATTAGCAGCGAGCAGATCGTGATGCCCAGCTGGCTCGTCGCCAGCATCAGCGTCGCGTGCTCCATCGCGTACAGCGCGGTCTTGGCCGACCGCGATCCCTTCTCGGCGAGCGGCTCGATCTGCGAGCGGCGCGCCGAGATGACGGCGAACTCGGCGCCGACGAAGAAGGCGTTGGCGATGAGCAGCACCACCAGCCAGGCGATTCCGGCCCAGTCGCTCATCGGCGATCACCTGCCTCGATCGCCGCGTCCTCGTGCGGCATCGGAGTCGGCGTGAACCGGACGCGGTCCACCCGTCGTCCTTCCATGCGCTGGACCTCGAGGGCGCCGTCCTCGATCTCGACGGTGTCGCCGGCGACCGGGATGCGTTCGAGCACGCTCATGATGTAGCCGCCCACGGTGTCGTACACGTCGCCCTCGGGGATGCGGATGCCGGTGCGATCGCGCACCTCATCGGGGCGCAGCTCGCCGGGGAAGATGACGGTGTCTTCGACGCGCACGATGCCCGCGCGGCGACGGTCGTGCTCGTCGAGCACCTCGCCGACGATCTCCTCGACGAGGTCTTCGAGAGTGACGACGCCCGCGGTGCCGCCGTACTCGTCGACGACCACGGCCATCTGATAGCCGCGGGCGCGCAGCTCGGACATGAGCACATCGAGGTGGACCGCCTCGGGGAAGCGCAGCGGCTCGGTCGCGAGCGCGGCGGCGGGCACGTCGGCGCGGCGCTCGCGGGGCACGCCCACGGCCGCCTTGAGATGCACGATGCCGGTGATGTCGTCCATGGACTCGCCGTACACGGGGAAGCGGCTGTGCCCGGTGCGTCTGGCCAGCTGGATGACATCCTCGGCGGAGTCGTCGGCGGCGAGCGCGTGGATGCTCGGCCGGGGCGTCATGACGTCGGCTGCCGACAATCGCGCGAAGGTGAGGCTGCGGTCGAGGAGCGAGGCGGTGTCCTCCTCCAGCACGCCCGCACTGGCGGAGCGGCGGACGAGGCTCGACAGCTCCTCGGCCGTCCGCGCACCGGAGAGCTCCTCCTTCGGCTCGATGCCGACCGCGCGCAGCACGCCGTTCGCGCTGCCGTTGAGCACCACGACGGCAGGACGGAACACCGTCGTGAACCCGACTTGGAACGGCATCACGAGCTTGGCGGTCTGCCGCGGGATGGCGAGCGCGAAGTTCTTGGGGACGAGCTCGCCGATGATCATCGAGAACACCGTCGCGATCGAGACGCCGATGATCGCGGCCAGCGGTCGCGAGACGCCGGGCGGGATGCCCCACGCGTCGAATACGGGTGCGAGCAGGTTCGAGATCGCCGGCTCCATCGTGTAACCGGTGAGGAGCGTGGTCAGCGTGATGCCGAGCTGCGCGCTCGAGAGGTGGGTCGACGTGATGCGCAGCGCGCTGATCGTGAGCGAGAGACGGGTCTCACCCGCCTCCTGACGGGATTCGAGATCAGCCCGGTCGAGGTTGACGAGCGCGAACTCGCTCGCCACGAACAGGCCGGTCCCGATCGTGAGCAGAAGCCCCACGCCCAACATGACGTAATCCATCACGCATCACCCCCGATCGAACGGGAGGCGGGTCGGTGGGGCGAGGGTCTGCAACTAGGGGGGTCGTCCATCGTGCCGACAAGTCTACGGCAGGCGTTCCGCAGTCCGACCGGTCGGCTGCCACCCCTCGCCGCCGGGCGCCAGCACGCGTCAGACCGACCGATGAGTCCCCGCGTCGTCCGGCGGAGTGGTTCACCCCGCCGTCGTGTTCACCAGCTGACGGGGAGCGCCTTGCCCTCTTCGTAGCCGGCGGCGGACTGCAGGCCGACGAGGGCGCGGTCACGGAACTCGGCGACGGTCGATGCGCCGGCGTAGGTGAACGACGACCGCACACCCGAGGTGATCATGTCGAGCAGGTCCTCGAGTCCCGGACGCAGCGGGTCGAGGTAGATCCTCGACGACGAGATCCCCTCGGCGAACAGCTCCTTGCGGGCGAGCTCGTACGGGTCGAGGCGTCCGAACCGATCGTGGACCGCCTTCGTCGAGGCCATGCCCCACGATTCCTTGTAGGCGCGGCCGGCGTCGTCGACCTGCAGCTCTCCGGGAGCCTCGATGGTGCCGGCGAACCACGAGCCGATCATGACGGATGCCGCGCCCGCGGCCAGCGCGAGCGCCACGTCGCGGGGGTACCGCACGCCGCCGTCCGCCCACACGTGCGCGCCCATGACCCGTGCGGCCTCGGCGGTCTCGAGGACCGCGGAGAACTGGGGCCGTCCCACCGCCGTCATCATGCGGGTCGTGCACATCGCGCCGGGTCCGACGCCGACTTTGAGGATCGTCGCGCCGGCGGTGACCAGGTCGTGCACGCCTTCGGCGGTCACGACGTTGCCGGCGGCGATCGGGATGCCGAGGTCGAGGTCGGCGACGGTGCGCAGCGCCCGCAGCATGCCCTCCTGGTGGCCGTGCGCCGTGTCGACGACGAGCACGTCGACACCGGCCGCGGCCAGCGCCTGCGCCTTCGCCGCGACATCGCCGTTGATCCCGATCGCCGCAGCGACGATCAGGCGTCCCGAGGCGTCGACGGCGGGCCGGTACAGCGTCGAGCGCAGGGCGCTGCGACGCGAGAGCGTGCCGACGAGGTGGCCGTGGTGCAACACGGCCACCGTCTCGGCCTCGGCTGCGACGATGACGTCGAACGCGTGGCGCGCGCCCTCGATGTCGTCGGCGTCGACGGATGCACCCCGCCCGCGCGCGAGATCGCCGAGGCGCGCGTCGGGCAGGGCCGTGCCCAGCCGGGTCGCCGGCACGATGCCGAGGATGTCGTCAGCATCGACGTGTGCCGCGGAGGCGTCGGCCACCACGATGCCGTGCCCGTCGGTGGCGGGGAGCAGCCGCGCGGCGTCGGCGACGGTCGCGTCCGGGGGCAGGACCATGGGCGTGTCCCACTCGACCGGCTGCGCCTTCACCCAGCGGATGGCGGCGTCGAGCTCCTGCAGCGGCATGTCCTGAGGCAGCACGCCGAGTCCGCCCCGGCGTGCGAGCGTGGCAGCCAGGCGGGCGCCGGTGACGGAGTTCATGTTGGCCGACACGAGCGGAAGCGTCGCCGTCGTGCCGTCGCCGGGCGAGAGGTCGACGTCGAGGCGACTGGTGATCGCCGAACGCCGCGGAACGAGGAAGACGTCAGAATAGGTCAGGTCGACGTCGGGTGTTTCGCCGTAGAACTCCATGAGCGCCAAGGGTAGTGACAGTTCCTGTGCGGATAATCCTGCGGATTCTTTCAGCCTCCGCAGCCGGTGGGGCCGGAACGGCCCGCGCAGACTGGGCTAGGCTTAACCGTCGCGTGTGCGGGCTTTCAGCGCCCCGCGCGCATCCCAGAACTTCACCGATGAAAGCAGGCGATTCAGCGTGTCGAGCCAGGTGACGGGCGTCGGGGTTTCGAACGAGGGAGAGTTCGGAGCCAACGAGTGGCTCGTCGAGGAACTGTACGAACAGTTCAAAATCGACCGGAACTCCGTCGACAAGGCGTGGTGGCCCGTTCTCGAGGCCTACCACCCTGCCGACGGCGCAGCACCGACGGCGCCTTCCGCGCCGGCTCCGGAGACCCCGGCCGCGGGAGCAACCCCGCCGGCGGCATCCGAGGAGCCCCGACCGGTGACCGCCCCGATCCCCGTGATCGGCGCACAGCCGGTGGCGCGCACCACCGCGCGCCCGGCCGCACCGCAGCCGATCCCGGCGCAGGCACCCAAGGCCCAGCCGTCGTCCTCGACGGAGCAGCCCCAGCCGCAGGCCGACGTCGTCACGACGCTCAAGGGCATGCCGAAGACGCTCGCGGCGAACATGGACGAGTCGCTGACGGTTCCGACCGCGACGAGCGTGCGCACCGTGCCGGCCAAGCTGATGATCGACAACCGCATCGTCATCAACAACCACATGTCGCGCACGCGCGGCGGCAAGGTGAGCTTCACGCACCTCATCGGCTGGGCGATCATCCAGGCGCTCAAGGAGTTCCCGAGCCAGAACGTGTTCTACGCCGAGATCGACGGCAAGCCGTCCGTCGTCGCCCCGGCGCACATCAACCTCGGCATCGCGATCGACCTGCCGCGCCCTGACGGCACCCGGGCCCTGCTCGTGCCGAGCATCAAGCGCGCCGAGCAGCTCACGTTCAACGAATACCTCACGACCTACGAGGACCTCGTCGTCCGCGCTCGCGGCAACAAGCTGACCGCCGCGGACTTCCAGGGCACCACGATCTCGCTGACCAACCCCGGCGGCATCGGCACCGTCCACTCGGTGCCGCGCCTCATGAAGGGGCAGGGCTGCATCGTCGGCGCCGGTGCGCTCGAGTACCCCGCCGAGTTCCAGGGCGCGAGCGACAAGACGCTCAACGAGCTCGCGATCGGCAAGACGATCACGCTCACCAGCACGTACGACCACCGCGTCATCCAGGGTGCGGGCTCGGGCGAGTTCCTCAAGAAGGTGCACGAGCTGCTCATCGGCCAGCGCGGCTTCTACGACGACATCTTCGCGGCGCTGCGCATCCCGTACGCCTCGATCCACTGGGCCGCCGACATCAACGTCGACCTCGCCGAGCGCGTCGACAAGACCGCGCGGGTGCAGGAGCTCATCAACTCGTTCCGCGTCCGCGGCCACCTGATGGCCGACACCGACCCGCTCGAGTACGTGCAGCGCACGCACCCCGACCTGGAGATCGAGAACCACGGCCTGACGTTCTGGGACCTCGACCGCGAGTTCGTCACGAACGGGTTCGGCGGCAAGCGTCAGATGAAGCTCCGCGACATCCTCGGTGTGCTGCGCGACTCCTACTGCCGCACGATCGGCATCGAATACATGCACATCCAGGACCCCGGGCAGCGCGCGTGGTTCCAGGAGAACGTCGAGATCAAGTACCAGAAGCCCGGTCACGACGAGCAGCTGCGCATCCTCGACAAGCTCAACCAGGCCGAGGCGTTCGAGACGTTCCTGCAGACGAAGTACGTCGGGCAGAAGCGCTTCAGCCTCGAGGGCGGCGAGTCGCTGATCCCCCTCCTCGACGAGATCCTGCAGGGTGCGGCCGAGGCCGGCCTCGACGGCGCCGCGATCGGCATGGCCCACCGCGGCCGCCTCAACGTGCTGACCAACATCGCCGGCAAGACCTACGGCCAGGTGTTCCGCGAGTTCGAGGGGTCCGTCGCCATCGGCTCGAAGAGCGGATCGGGCGACGTCAAGTACCACCTCGGCACCGAGGGCACGTTCGTCGCAGACAACAGGTCCGAGCTGCCGGTGTACCTCGCCGCGAACCCCTCGCACCTCGAGACGGTCGACGGAGTGCTCGAGGGCATCGTCCGTGCGAAGCAGGACCGCAAGCCGATCGGCACCTTCACCTGGCTGCCGATCCTCGTGCACGGCGACGCGGCCTTCTCCGGCCAGGGCGTCGTCGTCGAGACTCTGCAGATGTCGCAGCTGCGCGGCTACCGCACGGGCGGCACGGTGCACGTGGTCGTCAACAACCAGGTCGGCTTCACCACGACGCCCACCGACGCGCGCACCTCGGTGTACGCCACCGACGTCGCCAAGACGATCCAGGCGCCGATCTTCCACGTGAACGGCGACGATCCCGAAGCCGTGACGCGGGTCGCCCAGCTGGCTTTCGCCTACCGCGAGCGCTTCCATCGCGATGTCGTCGTCGATCTCGTCTGCTACCGCCGCCGCGGACACAATGAGGGCGACGACCCCTCGATGACGCAGCCGCTCATGACCAACCTCATCGAGGCGAAGCGCTCCGTGCGCCGACTGTACACCGAGGCCCTCGTCGGCCGCGGCGACATCACCGAGGAGGAGTACGAGAAGGCGAAGCAGGACTTCCAGAACCGCCTCGAGATCGCCTTCGCCGAGACCCATGCGGCCGAGACCGGCTCGTCGCCGGTGGTCGCCCCGGAGGCCGCCGCCGCCCAGCCCGCGGCCGGCGAGCCCGACACCACGGGCGTCTCGCGCGAGATGATCAGCCTCATCGGCGACACCTTCGTCAACAAGCCCGAGGGCTTCACGGTCCACAACAAGCTGCAGCAGTTGCTCGACAAGCGGCTCGACATGAGCCGCAACGGCTCGATCGACTGGGGCTTCGGCGAGCTGCTGGCCTTCGGCTCGCTGCTGCTCGAGAAGACCAACGTCCGCCTCGCCGGCCAGGACTCGCGTCGCGGCACGTTCGTGCAGCGGCACGCCGTGCTCCACGACCGCTCCAACGGCCAGGAGTGGATCCCGCTCACGAACCTCAGTGAGGACCAGGGCCGGTTCTACGTCTACGACTCGCTGCTCAGCGAGTACGCGGCGATGGCTTTCGAGTACGGCTACTCGGTCGAGCGCGCCGATTCGCTGGTGCTGTGGGAAGCGCAGTTCGGCGACTTCGGCAACGGCGCGCAGTCGGTCGTCGACGAGTTCATCTCGTCGGCGGACCAGAAGTGGGGCCAGCAGTCGAGCGTCGTGCTGCTCCTCCCCCACGGCTACGAGGGTCAGGGCCCCGATCACTCGTCGGCACGCATCGAGCGGTACCTGCAGATGTGCGCGCAGGACAACATGACGGTCGCGCGGCCGTCCACGCCCGCCTCGTACTTCCACCTGCTGCGCCGCCAGGCGTACGCGCGTCCCCGCCGCCCGCTCATCGTGTTCACGCCCAAGGCGATGCTGCGCCTGCGCGGGGCGACGAGCCCGGTCGACGACTTCCTCACCGGCAGGTTCGAGCCGGTGCTCGACGACGACCGCGGCGTCGACAAGTCCGCCGTCAAGCGCGTGCTGCTGCACGCCGGCAAGATCCACTGGGATCTGCGCGCCGAGCTGGAGAAGAACCCTAACCCGACGATCGCGCTCGTCCGCCTGGAGCAGTACTACCCGGCCCCGGTCGAAGAGCTCAACGCCGTCATCGACTCGTACCCGAACGCCGAGCTGGTGTGGGTGCAGGACGAGCCCGAGAACCAGGGTGCGTGGCCGTTCATCGCGCTCGAGGTCGTGAAG
The DNA here is from genome assembly GCF_040144835.1 of Microbacterium sp. LWS13-1.2. Lineage (NCBI taxonomy): Bacteria > Bacillati > Actinomycetota > Actinomycetes > Micrococcales > Microbacteriaceae > Microbacterium > Microbacterium sp. LWS13-1.2. The sequence goes on along the minus strand of NZ_CP151632.1, from coordinate 4,099,156 downwards.
CACCTGCGTGGCCGCACCATCAGCCGCGTCTCGCGGGCGTCCGCGGCATCGACTGCGACCGGATCGCCCAAGGTGCACGCCGCCGAGCAGGCCGCCATCATGCAGCAGGCGCTCACGGTCTAGGCCACGAGTTCGCCGATCCGGCCCCGGACGCCCTCCTCCCTGAGGACGCGTCCGGGGCCTGATCGCGTCAGCCCGTGGGCGTCGTCGTCTCCACCTCGACGGTCCTCGCCGCCGTCCTGGGACGGATTCCTGCCAACCCCGGAGCCACTCGACGCCGGTCCGCTGCGAGCAGATGGGTGCGGTCCTCAGTCGAGGAGAACGGGAACGGTCCTCAGTTGAGGAGCTGCGCCGAGATGCGGACCCCGCCACGGCGTGTCGACCCTCGTCTCGGCTCCTGTCCTCAATTGAGGACCCTCCACGTCGGTGCCCTCAGTCGTCGAGCGGTTCCACGCCCGCGCGGGCGAATGCCGCGGCGGCGGCATGCGTCGAGCTCGCACGGTCCGCCTCGACCAGGCCCAGTCGCGTGCGCCGGTCGAGGAGGTCGGAGATGCTGAGCGCACCCTCGACGGCGACGCCCCACTGAAGCTCCTGCGGCGTCACGCCGCACGCCGCCCCCGGCCCCTCGGGCAGCGACGCCGCGTACGCCGCCTCGGCGCCGAAGCGGCGCACGAGGCGCGGTGGCGCGGCGATCTCACCCAGCCGAGGCCGCGGCCACGCCCCCACGAGCGGGATCGACCGGGTGGGCGAGGGCCGCGACGGCAGCCCGGGGTCGCGGCGGATGACGGCGTCCACGGCATCCTCCGCCATGCGCCGGTAGGTGGTGAGCTTGCCGCCGACGATGCTGAGCACGCCGGACGACGACTCGATGAGCTCGTGGCGACGCGACAGGTCGCTGGTGTCGTCGTCGTGCTGGCCCGCCAGCAGCGGACGCAGGCCCGCGAAGGTCGCCAGCACATCGGCGCGCTGGAGGGGATCCGCGAGCACGGTGTTGACGGTGCCGAGCAGAGTGTCGATCTCGGGCTCGGTCGCGTGCGCGACCTCCGGGATCGGCCCGTCGGCCGGCACGTCCGTGAGCCCGATGTAGGTGCGGCCGTGCTGCGCCGGGAGGGTGAACACGAAGCGGCTGCTCGATCCCGGGATCGGAACCGTGAGGGAGACGTCCGATCCGCCGAGCCGCTCCGTCGACACCACCAGGTGGGTGCCCCGGCTCGGCCGCAGCCGCACCTGCGGATCCAGGTCGCCCGCCCAGACGCCCGTGGCGCTCACCACCGCCCGGGCGCGGACGTCGACGGTCGCGCCGGTCACCAGATCGCGCAGGGTCGCGGTGCGCCCGGTCGCCGAGAGCGCCTCGACACGCGTGAGGACGGATGCCCCGTACCCGGCGGCCGTCCGCGCGACGGCGACGACCAGCCGGGCATCGTCGATGAGCTGACCGTCCCAGCCCCGCACACCTCCGCGCAGGCCCTCGGCGCGCACGGACGGGGCGAGGCGGAGGGTCTCGCCGCGACTGATCGCGCCGGGGCCGGGCAGGAGAGCGCCCGGGGTGCCCACCGCGCGGCGGAGCCCGTCGCCCAGCTCGTACCCCAGTCCGATGTAGGCGCCGCGCGACAGGTGACCCGGCCCGTGCAGCGGCACGACCTGCGCCAGCGCGCGCGTCAGATGCGGCGCCGTGCGGGTGAGGAGGATGTGCCGCTCGAGTGCGCTCTCGCGGGCGATGCCGACCTGCCCCGAGGCGAGGTAGCGCAGGCCGCCGTGCACGAGCTTCGAGCTGAAGCGGCTGGTCCCGTGCGCGAGGTCGTGCCGTTCGACCAGGACGGTGCGCAGCCCGCGGCTCGCGGCATCCAGGGCGATCCCCACTCCCGTGATGCCGCCGCCGACGACGAGCAGATCGATCTCGCGAGCGCCGGCGAGCGCTTCGAGCTCGCGCGCACGGCGGGCCGCGGTGAGAGCCGATGCGAGCGGCGTGCGCCCGACGATCCGCGACGTCATCGGGTCTGCTCGCCGGAGGGTGAGAGGTAGCCGCGCAGCGCGTGCCCGAGCTCGGTGCGCCAGGCGTCGTCCGGCAGCCACTCCGCCACCAGCGGTGCGGACTGCACGGCGGACTGCGCGATGAGCAGCACCATCGCGGCCAGCTGGGCGGAGTCGCCCGGACGCACATAGCCGGCTCGCTGCCCGGCGGCGATGCGCCGGGCGGTCTCGGCGTGAATGGCCCGCTGGCTCGTGCCGAGCCGGTCGAGGATGTAGTGCGCGAAGAGCTCAGGATCGGTGTCGCGCAGCCGGTCGACGAGCGGCAGCCGGCGCACCCGGTCGGCGGTCTCGACCAGCAGAGCGGCGAGTTCATCGAGGTCGGTGCACTCGCGCTCGCCCGCGGGAAGTGCCGCCACGAGCTCTCGCGTGACGAGGGCGGCGAAGACCGCCTGCGCGTCGGGCCAGTAGCGGTACAGCGTCTGCCGTGCGATTCCGCAGCGACGGGCGATGTCGGATGCCGTCGTCCGGCGGATTCCGTGCGCCAGCACCTCCGCCAGCGCGGCGTCCAGGATCGCGGTCTCCGTGTCGAGCGCTCCATCGGCCATGTGACAACCATACAGAATGTGTCATACTGTCGCCATGGCTGCGACGGCGCACACCGACACTTCGAGCGACCCTGCCCCCCCGCCGCGTCCGCTCGCGATCCCCGCGCCGCGCCCTCGCGGCCGATGGGATGCCTGGGGCGACGAGCCCGCGCGCCTCCCGGCCGCAGCGAAGGCGATCGTCGCGACACTCCTGCCCGGCAAGGCGCATCCGGTGCCGCATCGCGCGGCGCCGGTCCTCGCACCCTCGCAGCTCGCGGACGCCGACCTCGACGCCCTCGCGGCGATCGTGGGCAGCGCGCACGCGACGCGCGATGACGCCGTGCGGATGAGTCACCTCGGCGGGAAGAGCACGCCCGACCTGTTGCGCCGCCGCCTCGACGATCCCCAGGCCGCCCCCGACGCCGTCGCCTGCCCTGCCGGTCACGACGAGGTCGGCGCCGTGCTGCGGCTCTGCACGGAGCGCGGGATCGCCGTCGTCCCCTTCGGCGGCGGCACATCGGTCGTCGGCGGGGTCGATCCCGTGCGCGGAGCGCACCGCGCCGTGATCGCGCTGGACCTCAGCCGGACCGCTGCCCTCCTCGCGCTCGACGAGGTGTCGCTCCTGGCCACCTTCGGGGCCGGCACGACCGGTCCGCAGGCCGAGGAGCTGCTCGCTGAGCACGGCTTGACCCTCGGCCACTTCCCGCAGAGCTTCGCCTACGCCTCGCTCGGCGGCTACGCCGCGACGCGGTCGAGCGGCCAGGCCTCGCGCGGCTACGGCCGCTTCGACGACCTCGTCCACGCCCTCCGCGCCGCCACGCCGGCTGGTGATCTCAGCCTCGGCCGCTCCCCCGCCAGCGCCGCCGGCCCCGACCTGCGGCAGCTCCTCCTGGGCTCGGAGGGCGCGTTCGGCGTGCTCACCGAGATCACCGTGCGCGTGAGGCCCATCCCCGCGGCGACCGCGTACCGGGCATGGTCCTTCCCCGACTTCGCGTCCGGATCGGCGGCGTTCCGCGAGGCCACGCAGCGCGGCATCCGTCCCACCGTCCTCCGGCTCAGCGACGAGACCGAGACGCGCGTGAACGCCGCGATGGGCGGCCACCTCACCCGGCTGCGCGGATGCCTGGCCGTCGCGACCTTCGAAGGCACGACGTCAGCGGACGCCGAGGCTGCGCGCGATGATCTCGACTCCGTCCTCACCGCACACGGGGCGACGTCGCGCGGCGAGGATCCGGCCCGCTCGTGGGAGCGTGGGCGCTTCGCGTCTCCCGCGCTGCGCGACACGCTGATGGACGTCGGCGTCCTCGCCGAAACACTCGAGACGGCGACGACGTGGGCGAACCTGCCGGCGCTCAAGCGCGCCGTCACCGCCGCGCTGACCGAGAGCCTCACCGCGACGGGCACCAAGCCGATCGTGCTGTGCCACATCTCGCACGTGTACCCGGCGGGCGCCTCGCTCTACTTCACGGTGGTCGCGGCGCTCACCGACGACCCGCAGGGCCAGTGGGCGCGGGCGAAGGATGCCGCTTCCCGGGCGATCGGAGACGCTCACGGCACGATCACCCACCACCACGCAGTCGGCCGCGATCACCGCCCGTATCTCGAGGCGGAGATCGGCGCGCTCGGCCTCGAGGTGCTCCGCGCGGTGAAGGCAGTCCTCGACCCCGCCGGGATCATGAACCCGGGCACCCTCGTCACCACGCCGGCCGATCCCGCATGAAGGTCGCCCTCCTGGTCAACCCCGCCGCGCGGGCGGGCGCCCACACGGGAGCCGCGACCCAGGCTGCCGAGCGGCTGCGCACCCACGGGGTGCAGACCTCGATCCTCAGCGGCGGGAGCGCGGCGGAATCATCCGCGCTGCTGCGCGCCGCGATCCAGGTCGGAGTGGATGCCGTCGCCGTCGCGGGGGGCGACGGCACCGTGAACCTCGCGATCCAGGAGGTCGCCGGCACCGGGATCCCGCTGGGAATCGTGCCGTCGGGCAGCGGCAACGACGTCGCAGCCACGCTCGGGCTGCGAGAGCTCGACGTCGCCGCGGCCGCCGACGCGATCGCAGGCGGCCGCACGCGCCGCATCGACCTGGCGCGCGTCACGCGCGACGACGGCTCGACCCGTTACTTCGGGTCCGTCCTCGCCAGCGGCTTCGACTCGAAGGTCAACGACCGCGCCAACGCGATGCGGTGGCCGCGAGGCGGCTCCCGGTACAACATCGCGATCCTCGTCGAGTTCCTGACGCTGGCCGGCATCCCGTACGAGGTCGAGCTCGAGCTCGCCGACGGCACCCGGGTGCAGCAGCGCGGCGACCTCGTGATGGCGACGGTGGGAAACGGGCGCACATATGGCGGCGGCATCCCGATCTGCCCGGACGCCGACCCGGCCGACGGCCTGCTCGATCTCGTGCTGGTCCGTCCCGCCGGCCGCCTGCGTCTGCTGAGACTGCTGCCGCGCGTCTACCGCGGCACGCACGGCACGGTGCCCGGGGTGTCGATCCGGCGGGTGCGCTCGGTGCGGCTCTCGTCGCCGGGCGTGACCGCCTATGCGGACGGAGACCCGATCGGCGCGCTGCCGCTGACGGTCGACGTCGCGCCCGGCGCACTCACCATCTTCACGCCCGCCGGCTGACCGCCGGCGCCAGAGGCGTCAATGCGCCGCCTGGACCGCCCGGAGCTTCGCCAGCACCTGATCGCGCAGCTCTTCGGGTGCACTCTCCTTGCACGCCCGCGCCACCACTTCGGTGAGGGTGCGCGCCACTAGGGCCTCGTCGCGGCAGCCCGCGCAGTGCTCCAGGTGCTCGGCGATGTCGCTCTGCTCGGTCTTGCAGACCTCGTGGCGCAGGTACTCCTCCAGGTCGCGCCGCGCCTTCTCACAGCCGCAGTCGGTCATTTCGTGCTCCTCGTGGCGGCAGTCGCGATGCCGCGCTCTCTTGCGTAGTCGGCCAGCAGCTCACGAAGCATCCGCCTGCCACGATGCAGGCGGCTCATGACCGTGCCGATGGGGGTCTTCATGATGTCGGCGATCTCCTGGTACGCGAAGCCCTCGACGTCGGCGAGGTACACCGCCAGCCGGAAGTCCTCCCGGATGGACTGCAGCGCGTCCTTCACGACCGACGCGGGCATGTGGTCGATGGCCTCGGCCTCGGCCGAGCGGGTGCTCGACGCGGTGGTCGACTCGGCGCCGCCGAGCTGCCAGTCCTCGAGGTCGTCGATCGTGCCCTGGTACGGCTCGCGCTGCTTCTTGCGATACGTGTTGATGTAGGTGTTCGTCAGGATGCGGTACAGCCACGCCTTGAGGTTCGTGCCCTGGGTGAAGGTCTTCCACGACGCGAACGCCTTGACGAAAGTCTCCTGCACCAGATCTGCCGCGTCCGCGGGGTTGCGAGTCATGCGCATGGCGGCCGCGTACAACTGGTCCATGAAGGGCAGTGCCTGCTCTTCGAACTGCGCACGCGGATCCTGCACTTGGTCCGTCTGGTCGATCGGGTCGCTCATCACGCGCCAGTCTACGGCGGCGGCTTGCACGCCGCCCGGGACCCGCACGACGGGCTCGCTGTGCAGCGGCGCTTCGAGATCGAGGCGATCGAGAGTGGCGAACATCCGGCTCCGCTCAGTGGGTGGCTCCCGGCCACTGTCGACCGGGTTCAGTAGGGTAGAACCCGATGACAGCCGACGCGTATTCCCCGACCTCCGCGCCGATCGGGCGCGGCCACTGGCACGCTCCGGTGGCGGACGGGCCGCTGCACGCGACGGTGACCGTCCCCGGCTCGAAGTCGCTGACGAATCGCGAGCTCATCCTCGCCTCTCTCGCCGACGCTCCGAGCCGCCTCATCGCCCCGCTGCACTCCGACGATTCGGCTCGCATGATCGACGCGCTGCGCTCGCTCGGCGTCGGGATCGAGCTGGTCCCCGGCACCGGGCGGTATGGCGACGACATCGAGGTGACTCCGGTGTGGCCGCTGCGCGGCGGCACCGAGGTGAACTGCGGACAGGCCGGCACCGTCATGCGCTTCGTCGCCGGGCTCGGCGGGTTCGCCCGCGGCGACGTCACCGTCACGGCGCACGAGAGCGCGTTGCACCGCCCGATGGGCGCGATGATCACGGCGCTGCGCGACGTCGGGGTCGACATCGACGACGGCGGCCACTGGGCACTGCCGTTCAGCATCCGCGGGCATGGCCACGTCCGCGGCGGCGAGGTCACGATCGACGCCAGCGCCTCGAGCCAATTCGTGTCGGGCCTGCTTCTGGCCGCCCCGCGATTCGACGTCGGCCTGCAGCTCCGCCACTCGGGGGATCGGCTTCCCAGCATTCCGCACATCGACATGACCGTCGAGGCCCTCGCTCACCGCGGCGTGCACGTCGAGCGTCCGGGCGTCGGCGAATGGATCGTGCCGGCGGGGCCTATCCGCGGCAAGGACGTCGCCATCGAGCCCGACCTGTCGAACGCCGCGCCGTTCCTCGCCGCCGCGATGGTCGTCGGCGGCTCCGTGTCGGTCACCGGCTGGCCGGCCCACTCGACGCAGCCTGGCGCCATGCTCACCGACATCCTCTCCCTGATGGGTGCTCGTGCGGTCCGCCGCGGCGGGGCGCTCACCGTCACCGGCGGCGCCGGCATCCAGGGCGTCGACCTCGACCTGTCGGCCGCCGGCGAACTCACCCCCACGATCTTCGCACTCGCCGCGTTCGCCGACTCGCCCTCGACGCTCCACGGGATCGGCCATATCCGCGGACACGAGACCGACCGCATCGCGGCACTCGTCGCCGAGCTGCGCGGCCTGGGCGGAGAGGCGGAAGAGCTTCCCGACGGCATCCGCATCGTGCCGCGCCCGCTCCACGGCGGCGTGTGGCACGCCTCCCACGACCACCGCATGGCGACCACCGGTGCTCTCATCGGCCTGGCCGTACCGGGCGTCGAGGTCGACGACATCGGCACCACCGCCAAGACGATGCCCGAGTTCCCGCAGATCTGGCAGCGCATGCTCGACGGCGAGCACGCCGACGGCGGCGTCTCCGAGGAGACGATGCGCGCCTCGTGAACGGGCGAGTAGTCGGTGGCGGAGCTGACGGGATGACCATGGTGAAGCAGCTCAGGACGACGTCATGAGCTGGCTCGACGATCTCGACGACGACGAGGACGAGTCGGAGTTCGACGAAGCCGATATCCGGGTGCGGCCCAACCCCAAGGCGAACCGGCCCCGTACCAAGCGGCGACCCGCGCACAGCGACGCCCAGATCGCCCGCGTGCTCGGGGTGGATCGCGGCCGCTACACGGTGCTGCTCGACGAAGACCTGCCCGGCGAGCGCACCGTGCTCGGCGTGCGGGCCCGCGAGCTGCGCAAGATGCCGATCGTCACGGGCGACCGCGCGCGCGTGGTGGGCGACGCCTCGGGCGACGACGGCACCCTCGCCCGGATCGTCGGCATCGAGGAGCGCACATCGCTGCTGCGCCGCAGCGCAGACGACACCGACCAGGTCGAGCGGATCGTCGTCGCCAACGCCGACCAGATGCTCGTCGTCGTGGCGGCGGCCGATCCGGAACCCCGCCCGCGGCTCGTCGACCGGTACCTCGTGGCGGCGCTGGATGCCGGCATCCGCCCCCTCCTCGTCGTGACGAAGACGGACCTGGCCGACCCTGCCGAGTTCCTGGCGCACTTCGAGGGCCTCGACCTCATGGTGTTCACGAGCGGGCGCGACGAGATGCCGCTCGAACGGATCGGCGCCGCTCTCGAGGGGCACTCGACGGTGTTCGTGGGACACTCCGGCGTCGGCAAGTCCACCCTCGTCAACGCCCTCGTGCCCGACGCCCGACGCGCGACGGGCCACGTCAACGTCGTCACCGGTCGCGGGCGTCACACCTCGAGCTCGACGGTGTCGCTGCGCTACCTCGGCGCGGGCGGCAACGGCTGGGTGATCGATACGCCGGGCGTCCGCTCGTTCGGCCTCGGTCACGTGGATCCCGCGAACATCCTCCGCGCGTTCACGGATCTCGCCGAGGTCGCCGAAGAGTGCCCACGCGGGTGCACGCACCTGCCGGACGCCCCCGACTGCGCCATCGTCGAAGCCGTCGAGGCAGGAACACTTGGGCCCGGCGGGCCGGCGCGCCTCGACTCGCTGCAGCGGTTACTCGAGACCTTCGCCGACAAGTCCCACAAGTCTGGCACCTGAGCAGCCGTGACAGGGTCCTGGTCGTCTCCGGGGTGTGACCCCGTCCGCTCGACCGGAAGCTCCCCACCTAGAGTGGAGCGGTGACCACGACGCGACTCGAACCCGGATCCGCCGCCCCCGCTTTCACCCTCGTCGATCAGGACGACAAGGCCGTGACGCTCAAAGACCTCCGCGGCGGCCGCGTGATCCTCTTCTTCTATCCCGAGGCGATGACACCGGGCTGCACCAAGGAGGCTTGCGACTTCCGCGACAGCCTCGCGCCGCTGCAGGCGGCGGGGTACACGATCCTCGGCATCTCGCGCGACCAGCCCGAGAAGCTCCGCCGGTTCCGCGAACGCGACGGCCTCACGTACGACCTCCTGAGCGACCCCGACCACGCGGTGCACGAGAAGTACGGCGTGTGGGGCGAGAAGGTCAACTACGGCAAGACGTTCATGGGCGTCATCCGCTCCACGTTCGTGGTGGACGAGCAGGGCCGCATCTCTCACGCCCTCTACAACGTGCGCGCCACCGGGCACGTCGCACGGCTGCGCACCCTGCTGGGCGTCTAGGGGGTCCGCCGGCTGCGGGCGGCCTCGCCGAGCTTCCCGGCGGTCGCCGGATGGCCGCGACTCGCGTCCTGCGACGTCAGCGGGATGCCGCGCCCGGGGCCTCGTCGTCGGCGCTGCCGTCCTGGCGGCGTGCCGCACGACCGGCGTCGCGCACGGCCAGCACGAGCAGCACCAGCGTGAGCAGGGCCGGGACGGCCAGAGCCAGGGCGATCGACGGATCGGCGAAGGACCCCGTCGCCGCGCCGAACGCCACCGCAAGGATCAGCAACTGAGTGACGATGCCCCCCGAGCGACCCCAGGACTGTCCGCGCCATATGGCCACTGAGAACGCCATCACCGCCGCGGCGCCCACGAGCGTCAGCACCGCCAGTGCGATCGCGCTCTCGATCGATCCGGTGTCGCCCGCCACGATCGCGAGCACCTCGCGCACCGTCAGCGCCGCCAGGCCGATTCCCTCGAGCCCCAACAGCAGCGCCGCGATCCTTCCGGACAGGTTTGTCCGCATTCTCCGTCGACTCCCTCTTGCATGACCAATGGTTTGTGTGAACCCTCCACACCGCATGGGGAACACTCAGCAAGTCCTACACGAACGCGCCGATCAACCCTTGATTCAGGTAAACCGCTATGGGACGATTGGTGAAGCCGTGTGCTCCCACAGCGACGTGGGGCGAGTCAATCTCGCACATCCCACAGGGTATCGGACCCGAACCGACCCAAAACCTCATCCCCTCTGTCACAAGGAGCACCACCATGGACTGGCGCGACAAGGCTGCCTGCCTGACCGTCGACCCCGAACTGTTCTTCCCCGTGGGGAACACCGGACCGGCCGTCGATCAGATCGAGAAGGCCAAGTCGGTCTGTGCGCGTTGTACAGTGACCGAGATCTGCCTCCAGTACGCCCTTGAGACCGGACAGGACTCGGGCGTGTGGGGAGGCCTCTCCGAGGACGAGCGCCGCGCGCTCAAGCGCCGCGCCGCTCGCGCCCGCCGCGCGTCCTGACTTAGAGAGACGCCAGAGCGGATGCCCCTCGGGGCATCCGCTCTTCTTCGGTCGCCGTGCCGTCCGAAAGGGTCACCGGAGTACTGGTCTCCCTCCCGGGCGTCAGCTCCTGGCGCGCTCGATGTAGCGCAGCGGGATGTCGATCGTGACCTCGGTGCCGCTGCCCATGATCGTGTGCCAATCGATCGTGCCGCCCAGCTCGCCCTGGATGAGGGTGCGGACGATCTGCGTGCCCAGACCGCGGCCGACCTGACCTTCCGGCAGGCCCGAGCCCGTGTCGCGAACACGCACCTCAAGGCGGTCGTCGCCGCGTTCGGCGATGATCTCGACGTCACCTTCCTGGCCGGCCAAGCCATGCTCGACCGCGTTCGTGACGAGCTCGGTGAGCGCGAGGGCGAGTGGCGTCGCGTACTCGCTCGGCAGCGTGCCGAAGCGACCGGTCGAATGCGTGCGCGCCCGGGTGTTGGGAGCAGCGGCGACTTCGGCGACCAGCTTCAGCACGCGGGCGAAGACCTCGTCGAAATCGACGTTCTGCGCGAGGCCCTCCGAGAGCGTGTCGTGCACGACCGCGATGGCCGACACACGCCTCATGGCCTGCGTCAGTGCTTCGCGCGCCTCTTCGGTGTGCGAGCGGCGGGCCTGGATGCGCAGCAGCGAGGCGACGGTCTGCAGATTGTTCTTCACGCGATGGTGGATCTCGCGGATCGTCGCGTCCTTGGTGATGAGCTCCTGCTCCTGGTGGCGGATCTCAGTCACGTCGCGGCACAGCACGATGGCGCCGATGCGCGTGCCCTTGTCGCGGAGCGGGATCGTCCGCAGCGACACCGTGACGCCCCGTGCCTCGAGGTCGGCACGCCAGGGCGCGCGCCCCGTGACGACGACCGGCAGGGACTCGTCGAACTGCCGCTTCGTCGGCAGGATGCCGGTCACGACCTCGACGAGGGACTCCCCCTCGAGCTCGTCGTCGAAGCCGAGGCGGTTGAACGCCGAGAGCGCGTTGGGGCTCGCGAAGGTCGTGATGCCGTCGACGTCGAGCCTGACGAGTCCGTCGGACGCGCGGGGCGCGCCGCGGCGCGGCGAGGTGGGCGCGGCGAGGTCGGGGAAGTCGCCGGACGCGATCATGCCGAACAGGTCGTCGGCGCAGTCGTTGAAGGTGATCTGCTGGCGCGAGGGGATGCGCGCCTCCCCCAGGTTCGTGTGCCGGGTGAGCACGCCGATCACCGTGACCGTCGTTCCGGCCTTGCGCGCGACGGGCACCGCTCGTACCCGTGTCGGCGTCTCTTCGAACCAGTCCGGCGACGCGGAGTCGACGATGCCGCCTGTCTGGAACGCCTCGCGCACCTGCGTGCGCCACTGCGGCCGCACCCGGTCGCCGACGATGTCACGGTAGAACAGCGTCGCGGCGCCGCCTGGTCGCGTGTGGGCGACCGCGACGAACGAGTCATCGGATGTCGGCACCCACAGCACGATGTCGGCGAACGCCAGATCGGCGAGTAGCTGACCATCCCCCGCGAGACGGTGCAGCCACTCCACGTCCTCTTCACTGGAGCGGCCCTGGGCGTAGACGAGATCGCTGAGGGTCGACACCCGTCTAGCCTAAGGCGCTGAACTCAGGCGACCGGCGCACCGACCGTGGCGGCCTCGTCGGCACCCGCTCGCGCGGCCCGGCGGCCGCGACCCGTCCCGGCGCCACGACGTCGGCCGGTGGCCGGGCGCTGCGGCTCCGGTGCGGGCACGACGGCCTCACCGACGAATCGTCGCAGCGCGAGGGTGAGCGGAGAGCGCGGCGCGACCTCTGCGATGGGAAGCGACGCGAGGATCGCGGCATCCGTCGATCTCGGATCCTGCGGGAGGAACCACACGTCCTCGACGCCGCCGAACCGGTCGAGCGTGCGTCGCACCTGCCCACGGGCATCGATGCCCAGGGTGCCGGGCCGCAGCCGGTTCGCCACGACCGCCACCGGCGTCGCCCCGATGGTCGCGCGCAGGTCGGCGTGCCCGCGGAGGAACCGGGCGATGCCGACGGGGTCGGCGGAGACCACGGCCACGACCAGATCGGCGCTTCGCAGGGCGGCGAGGGTGGCGGCGTTGCGCCGCGGACCGTCGAGGTCGCTCACGATCTCCTCGTCGCGCTCGAGCGAGGACGCCACGTCGACGACGGTGTAGTCGGCCCATTCACGGCAGGCGGCGAGCGCGGCGGCGACCCGCCGGTCGCTCAGCTCGGGCCAGCGCGACGGGCGGTTGATGCCGGTGAGCACGTCGACGCCGGTGCGGCCGAGCGGCACCGCGATGCGGGTGAGTTCGCGGACGTCGAGACCGCCGAGCTCGGCCTGCCGGCAGGCCGCGGCGAAGCCCGGCCCCTCATCGGCGAGGCCGAGTGTGAGAGCGAGGGACGGCGCGTGCGTGTCGGCGTCGACGAGTCCCACGTGGCGGCCGCCGCGCGCGAGCTCGACAGCCAGCTCGGTCGCGACGGTGGAGCGTCCGGGCGCCCCGGACGGACCCCAGACAGCGATCACTCTCGGCTGCGAGCGTGATTCCCGCGGCGGCGCAGCCGCAGTCGTGGGACCGATCGAGAGCGCCTCGGCGATGCTCCACGGTTCGGTGTGCCGGTTCAGCGGCGCCTCCAGCCCGCACGCCGCGGCCACGCGCTCCCCCGCAGCGTCCTCGACGAGCGGTACGACACGCGTCCCCGCCCGGTCGCACAGCGCGACCACGGTGGGCGACATCGTGGCGCGCGACACCGAGACGACCAGGGCGTCGGCGTCGGCGAGCGCCCGCAGCAGCGCCTCGCCGTCGTCGCCCAGCATCCCATCTGCCGCGGCGAGCGCGGGAGCCGCGGCCGCGACCTCGGCGATGACGTCGATCCCCTCGCGACGCAGTCCCTCGACGAGGAGCACGGCGTCGTCGACGGCCACCACGACCCTCACGAGCCGGCGCCCGTCGTCGGCACGATGGAGAGTGCGGACTCGTCGGCCATCGCTGCCAGCGTCGCCGCGACATCGGCGCGTGGGATGACGATCTCGAGCGCAGCGGCGCCGCCGCCGATCATCGAGTCGTCGCGCATGACCGAGACGACGGTGGCGTCGGCGACGAGGATGCGCGGCTCGTCGTACGCACCCTGCTCCAGGAGCGGTGCGGACCACAGTTCGACGACGGTGCCCGCCTCGACCGAGCCCGGAACGTGGACGGCGCTGCGGACGACGACGCTGGTGGTGCGGGCGGCGGCCGGGTCGCCCACGGAGGCCACGGGCACGAGTTCGCCCGCCTCGATCGTGCGGGTCGCGACCTGAGTCTCATCGAGGTCGTCGGCGGTGAGGTAGGTGCCCGCCAACGACCCGAGCGCGACGTCGACGACCTTGAGGTCGCCGGTGCCGATCGTCTCGCCCGGCACGATCGTGTGCGCTGCCGCGTACGCCGGCACGGTCTGCCGTGCGGCCGAGACGACCAACCAGACGCCGACGACGGATGCCGCCACGAGCAGCACACCGAGGAAGAAGCGCGCGTCGCCCCAGAAGGCTCGTCGGGGGGTGCGGACAGGGTCGCTGTGGGCCGTCATGGCACCCATCGTCGCCGACTCGGCGCGTCGGCGTCGGGCGTTATCCACAGCCCCTCCGGGCCCCTGCCCGTACTCCGGAGGCGGGTCCATAATGGGGGCATGTCCGATGACCCGACGTCGAACGTGCGTCTGCTCGCCCCTGCCCAGGTGGGCGAGGTGCTCGGCGTCTCCGTCGACGAGGTCATGGCACTCGTGCACGAAGGACGGCTCCGCGGTCTTCGGGTCGGGTCCCCCGCGCGCTGGCGCGTGGATGCGGCGAGCATCGACGAGTACCTCGACGACCAGGCCGAGGAGGCACGGCGAATGGCGCTGTGGCGCCAGTCGCAGACGGCGAGCTTCCCCGAACTGTGGGGCAGCGGCATCGTCCGCCGACCGGACTGAGCACGCGGAGACCGGCACAGACCATCGACCCGGCCCTCCGGCGCGGGGCCGCAGACACGGGCGGCGGGGCGCGGGGCCAGCCGAGCGCGGCGCCGCAGACGCGGGCCGGACGGCCCGCCCGTCGGTAGACGCCGTCGACGGTCTGGCGGGCTCAGGGCAGCGCCGGCGCCTCGTCCGCCCGCAGCCACGCGATCGCGACGAACGGCACCAGACGGTAGCCCGCGACGGCGTCGGTGCGCCGTGGCGCGCCGGGCTCATGCAGCGCGAGGTCCAGATGATCCGCGCCCGCGCGGTCGATCGTGCCGGTGAGCACGCGTCCCGACACGAGGTGCAGCGCGACGCCGGCCCGGCGCCGCACGAGGTCGCGCAGCACGAACCCGAAGGTCAGGCGGTCGGCGAGCGGCGACCGTGGGGGCGCAGGGCGGGCGGTGCGCAGCAGGTCGGCATGCGGCATCCCGATCGAGGAGATCGCCGCGAACGGCACGATCACCGCACCGACCGGGCCCTCGGCGAGCGCGAGCGAGACCCAGTCCGCACCCACACCGGTGACACTCGCGCGCACGCTGGTGCCGTCGGCGAGGTCGAACGATGCGACCACCGGTACGCCAGGATCGCGCGCCGTCAGCAGCGTCAGTCGCTCCGTCAGCTGCACCCGCGACAGCCGTAGTCGCTCGGCCTCGGTGTCGAGCGCGGCCCGTTCCGCCTCCCATTCGGAGGCGAGCTGATCCTCGAGATCGTCGAAGAAGCGGTCCCAGCGCACTCAGTGAGAGTAGGACACGTCAGGCGATCGGGCCCCGAGTTATCCACAGGTGGAGCCGCTCGATTTTTCCTGTGAGTTCGCCGTGTGTTCTACTGTCCGGAAGACATCCCCCTGTCGAGAGAAGACATCCCCCTGTCGAGATAGGCACCCATGGCAACGACGCCCGCGGGCACCGCCCGCGCACCACACGCGTTCCGCAGCACGCAGCTCGCAGAGTTCTTCGCGCCGCAGCGGACGCCTTCCACCGCCCTCCCCCTTCCGGAACCCTTCCTGCGCAACCTCACGCTCGGCGTGCTCGAGGTCTTCGCCGGAGTCCGCGAGGTCGATCAGCTGGCCCGCTGGCTCACCGAAGACGCCTACCGCAAGCTCGTCACGCGCGCGAACCTCGCGACGCGTGCGCGCAGCGCACGCGGTGTCGCGGCGAAGCGGCCGGTGCACACGATCCTGTCCGTGCACGAGTCCTCGCCCGCCGACGGCATCGTCGAAGCGGTCGTCGTGGTCCGCGGTCCCGCGCGTACGCGCGCGCTCGCCGTGAGGATCGAGGGTATGGACGGGCGCTGGCGCGCCACCTCCCTCGCCCTCCTCTAGTGCACCCCTGAGCCGCGCCCCGACCCGGGGCGCACCCGACGACGGAGCCGGTCCCGACGATGCGGCCGGCCCCGTCAGTCCTTGTCGTCCTTGTCGATGAGGTCGAGGAGCGTCCGCAGTGCGTCGCGGATCTCGTAGTGGTCGTACTGGCCGGCCCGGCTCTCCGCAGAGATCACCCCTGAGCGGTGCACGCGCGTGAAGTCACCGAACGGGAACGAGTACGCCTGCTTCGTCTCCGCGTTCTCCCGCCGGTCGATGCCGAGATGCCAGTGGGAGTACTCGGTCCATCCTTCTCGCTCGATGAACGAATTCTCCTCATCAGCTGTGGGTGCCGCTTCCGACCAGTCGTCGCGCTCATCGCGCACGACCTTGCCGTCCCGGATGAGCGCTCGCGCGTGGCGCAGCGCCGGCTGGTTCAGTTCGATGGCCATGTCGCGACGCTACGTCGCGCGCTGTCCGCCGGCGAGGGTCTTGACGGATGCCGCCGCCGGCGGCACCCTACGCCTCACTGCCTGTACGACGACAGGAAGTTGCCGAGGCGCTCGATCGCCTCCGACAGCACGCGGGCCTCCGGCAGCGTCACGATGCGCAGGTGATCGGGAGTCGGCCAGTTGAAGCCCGTCCCCTGGACGAGCAGCACGTGCTCGGCGACGAGAAAGTCGTAGACGAGCTTGGCGTCGTCGCGGATCTCGTGCACGTTCGGGTCGAGTCGCGGGAACGCGTAGAGAGCGCCCTTCGGCTTGGAGCACGTGACGCCGGGGATGCGCTCGAGACCCTCCCACGCGGCGTCCCGCTGCTCGTGGAGCCGGCCCTCGGGGGCGATGAGCGCGTCGATCGACTGCACCCCTGACAGCGCCGCCTGCACCGCGTGCTGCGCGGGGACGTTGGGGCACAGCCGCGTCGAGGCGAGCAGCTGGATGCCCTCGAGGAAGCCTGCGGCGTGGCGCTTGGGCCCCGTGATCACGAGCCAGCCGGACCGGTAGCCCGCGACCCGATAGGTCTTGGACAGGCCGTTGAAGGTGAGGCACAGCAGGTCGGGCGCGAGTGTCGCGAGGGGGATGTGCTGGGCGTCGTCGAAGAGGATGCGGTCGTAGATCTCGTCGGACAGCAGCAGCAGCGAGTTCTCGCGCGCGATCTCGATGATGCCCTCGAGCACCTCGCGGGTGTACACCGCCCCTGTCGGGTTGTTGGGGTTGATCACGACGATCGCCTTGGTGCGCGGCGTCACCTTCGCGCGGATGTCTTCGAGATCCGGCTGCCAGTCGTCGTCGGGGTCGCAGCGGTAGTGCACGGGCGTGCCGCCGGCGAGACTCGTCATCGCGGTCCACAGCGGGTAGTCCGGCGCCGGGATGAGGACCTCGTCGCCCTCGTCGAGCAGCGCCTGCATCGTCATCGTGATGAGCTCCGAGACGCCGTTGCCGAGGTAGACGTCGTCGGGGTCGAACTGCGGGAACCCGGGCACCTGCTCGTACCGCGACACCACGGCGCGCCGCGCTGACATGATGCCCTTGCTGTCGCTGTAGCCGTGCGCGTGCGGGACCGCCTCGATCATGTCGCGGACGATCTGGAACGGCGCCTCGAAGCCGAACACCGCCGGGTTGCCGGTGTTCAGCTTGAGGATCGTGTAACCCTCGTCCTCCAGCCGGTCTGCCTCGGCCAGTGCCTGCCCGCGGATCTCGTAGAGAACGTTCTGGAGCTTGCTCGACTGGTCGAGGGTACGGAGGGGACTCATCGCATCAGGATATCCGCGGCCGGCGAGGGCCAATGGACGCCCCGTGGCTCGCGACCCAGGCGGTCGCGAGATCAGGTGATCTCACCGGCGTAGGACGATCTGCGCGAAATCGTCCTACCTCCGCGAAATCACCTGATCTGGAGGCGTGGATGCCGCGAGCCGGCGTCGAAGCGCCGGCGACGTCGACGAGGCCGGTCGTGGAGATGGGATGCCTCGGCTCGACGTCGTACGCCGTGCCGAGGCATCCTCCCCTACTTCTTGCGCTGCTCGGCGGCGCGGCGCTGGGCGCGGTTGAGCGGAGCCTGCTGCGCGGCCGGGGCCTCGCCGTCCGTGCGCTGGCCGAAGGCACCGCGCTGCGGCTCGGCGGCGGGCTGCGCCTGAGGCTGCGCGGGTGCGGCGGCAGCGGCCGCGGCCGCCTGACGCAGCTGCGTCGCCGCCTGCTGCACCTGCCCGCGATCGTTGCGCACCTCGACCTCGCCGGCGTCGTTGGCCGCGGTGTACTGCAGGCGCTGGCCTTCGACCGGCTGGGCGCCCAGGCCCTTGGCCTCGACCTGCGTGACCTGCTCGGCACCGGCTTCGCCCTGACGGCGCACCTCGACCTCGAGGTTGTAGAGGTAGCCGACCGACTCCTCCTTGATCTGCCCCATCATCGCCTGGAACATCTGGTAGCCCTCGCGCTGGTACTCGATGAGCGGGTCGCGCTGGGCCATGGCACGCAGGCCGATGCCGTCCTTCAGGTAGTCCATCTCGTACAGGTGATCGCGCCAGCGGCGGTCGAGCACCTGCAGCACCACTCGGCGCTCGAGCTCGCGCGTCGCAGCCTCGCCGAGCGTGGTCTGACGAGTCTCGTACGCGATCCGGGCATCGGAGAGGATCTCGCGCTTGAGGCCCTCCGCCGTGATGCCGCCCTTGCGACCGGCGGCCTCCGCGACGACCTCGTCGATCGTGACGCCGACCGGGTAGAGCGTCTTCAGCTCGGTCCATAGGGCGTCGAAGTCCCAGTTCTCGCTGTGCCCCGACCCGGTGTGGTCGTCGATCACGGTGTTGATCGCGTCTTCGATGAAGTGCTGCACGCGGTCGGCGATGTCGTCGCCGTGCAGGATGTGGCGGCGGTCCGAGTAGATCGCCTCGCGCTGCCGGTTGAGGACGTCGTCGTACTTGAGGACGTTCTTGCGGATCTCGGCGTTGCGCGCCTCGACCTGGCTCTGCGCGGACTTGATCGCGCGCGTGACCATGCCCGACTCGATCGCGACGTCGTCGGGGAAGTTCGTCCGGGCGATGATCGCCTCTGCCGCACCCGACTGGAAGAGCCGCATCAGGTCATCGGTGAGCGACAGGTAGAAGCGGCTCTCACCGGGGTCGCCCTGACGGCCCGAGCGACCGCGCAGCTGGTTGTCGATGCGGCGCGACTCGTGGCGCTCGGTGCCGAGCACGTACAGGCCGCCGGCCTCGACGACCTTGGTGGCCTCCGACGCGACGTGGTCGCGGGTCGCCTCGTAGACCGAGCCCCACGCGGCCTCGTACTCCTCGGGCGTCTCCTCCGGGTCGAGGCCCTTGGCCTTGAGTTCCTGCACCGCGAGGAACTCGGCGTTTCCGCCGAGCATGATGTCGGTGCCGCGGCCGGCCATGTTCGTGGCGACGGTGACGGCGCCCAGGCGGCCGGCGCGGGCGACGATCTCGGCCTCACGCGCGTGGTTCTTGGCGTTGAGGACCTCGTGCTTGATGCCCTTCTTCGCGAGCAGACGCGACAGATACTCGCTCTTCTCGACGCTGACGGTGCCGACGAGCACCGGCTGGCCGGATTCGTGACGCCGGGCGATGTCTTCGACGACCTGGTCGAACTTGGCCGTCTCGTTCTTGTAGACGAGGTCGGCCTGGTCCTTGCGGATCATCGGCTTGTTCGTCGGGATCGGCACGACACCCAGCTGATAGGTCGACATGAACTCGGCCGCCTCGGTCTCGGCCGTACCCGTCATGCCGGCGAGCTTGTCGTAGAGACGGAAGTAGTTCTGGAGCGTGACGGTGGCGAGCGTCTGATTCTCGGCCTTGACCGGCACGGCCTCCTTGGCCTCGATCGCCTGGTGGATGCCCTCGTTGTAGCGGCGCCCGACCAGGATTCGGCCGGTGTGCTCGTCGACGATCATGACCTCGTCGTTCATCACGACGTAGTCGGTGTCGCGCTTGAAGAGCGCGAGCGCCTTGATGGAGTTGTTGAGGAACGAGATGAGCGGGGTGTTCGCCGACTCGTACAGGTTGTCGATGCCGAGGTAGTCCTCGACCTTCTCGATGCCGGGCTCGAGCACGCCGATGGTGCGCTTCTTCTCGTCGACCTCGTAGTCGACGCCGGCCTCGAGCGTCTTGGCGATCTTGGCGAACTCGACGAACCAGCGGTTCGCCTCGCCCGACGAGGGCCCCGAGATGATCAGCGGTGTGCGGGCCTCGTCGATGAGGATCGAGTCGACCTCGTCGACGATCGCGTAGAAGTGGCCCCGCTGCACGAGGTCCTCCTTGCGCCACGCCATGTTGTCACGCAGGTAGTCGAAGCCGAACTCGTTGTTCGTGCCGTATGTGATGTCGGCGTTGTACTGCTCGCGACGCACCTCGGGCGTCTGGCCGGCGACGATGGTGCCGGTGGTCATGCCGAGCGCGCGATAGATGCGGCCCATCAGTTCGGACTGGTACGACGCCAGGTAGTCGTTGACCGTGACGACGTGGACGCCTTCGCCGGCGATGGCGTTCAGGTAGACGGGGAAGGCGCCGGTGAGCGTCTTGCCCTCACCGGTCTTCATCTCGGCGATATTGCCGAGGTGCAGGGCCGCGCCGCCCATGATCTGCACGTCGTACGCGCGCTGGCCGAGAGTGCGCTTGGCCGCCTCGCGCACCGCGGCGAAGGCCTCGGGCATGAGGTGGTCGAGAGTCTCGCCTGCCTGGTAGCGCGCCCGCAGCTCAGCGGTCTCGCCCCGGAGCTCTTCGTCGGTGAGCTGCTCGTAGTCCTCTTCCAGCGCGCCGACGGCCTTCACGACCTGCTGGAGCCGCCGGAGGATGCGGCCCTCACCGGCGCGAAGCAGTTTCTCGAGGGGGTTGGCCACGGAGTGTCTCCATCTTCAGGCTTTCGGGTGCGGCTGCGACGCCGCCGGTGCCGCCCGGGCGCATGGCCCCAGGCATACCTGCCTATGTTATCCACCCGTGACCTTGGTGTGCGCTGGGTGTGGAAGCGCACCCACTCGCGACGCGCCGGTCGCGGCATCCGTTGGTTGCATTCCGGGTATGCATATACTCGGTGACTACATACTCGGTATGCCCGATGGAGAGGTGCGGAATGGTTGTCTGGCGGCGGTGGGTCTTCCCGATCCTGATGGTGGTCATCCTCGGTGCGGCGGCGGCCGCGCTGGTCAAGATCGCGTTCTTCCCCGACACCGCGCCGGCAGCCGCTGTCGAGCCGTCCGCGCAGATCGCCGATCCCGTCGTGGCGGTGGAGCGCGGCGAGGTCGCGAACGCGCTGAGCCTGCCGGGCACGATCGCGCGCGACACCGCCTACGCCGTCCGCTCCGAGGTGGACGGCACCGTCACCGCCGTGCACGTCGGCGAGGGCCAGTCCGTGGCGGCGGGGCAGAAGCTCTTCACGATCAAGCAGGCCGACCCTGTCAAGAGCATCGACGTCGTCGCCCCCGAGGCCGGTGAGGTCACTGAGCTCGCCGTGGTGAAGGGCCAGCCCGCGTCGATCGGCGGCGAGCTGGCGACGCTGACCCCGGCGCGCTACCACGTGCAGGCCACGGTCGAACCGGTGCAGCTGTACCGCCTGCAGGGCGCGCCCGCCGAGGGAGCGGTGACGATCCAGGGCGGCCCCGCGCCGTTCACGTGCACGGGGCTGAAGGTCGAGGTCGCCGAGGACGGCACGACGACGGTCACCTGCGCGGTGCCGGCCGACCAGACCGTGTTCGCGGGACTGCAGGCCCAGCTCGACATCGACCTCGGCACGGTGTCGGAGGTGCTCGTCGTGCCCACGACCGCCGTCAAGGGCGGCGCCGGCACGGGCGTCGTGTGGGTGGATGCCGGCACCGGCGAGCTCGAGGAGCGGGATGTCGCGCTGGGGGTCAGCGACGGCACGATCGTCGAGGTGACGACGGGTCTCGAGGAGGGCGAGCAGGTGCGTCAGTATGTCCCCGGCGTCGCCGCCGACGACGAGCCGGTCTGCTACGACGACGGCATGGGCGGCGAGTACTGCGAGCCGCAGGGGTGGAACTGGTGAGCCTCGTCCGGCTCGAAGGGGTCGCGAAGCACGTGCTGCTCCCCGACGACACCCGGCTCGACATCCTGCGCGGCATCGACCTCGAGATCGGGGCCGGCGATCACGTCGCCATCGTCGGACGCAGCGGCTCGGGCAAGTCGACGCTCCTCAACCTGATGGGAATGCTCGACGCGCCTTCGGAGGGCAGCGTCGCCTTCCGCGGCGAGCCGGTGCGGCGCATGCGCAAGGCGCGGCTCGACCGGCTCCGTGGGCGCAACGTCGGCTTCGTGTTCCAGCAGTTCAATCTGCTCGCCGGACGGACCGCCCTCGAGAACGTGATGATGCCGCTCGGCTACGCGCGCGGTCGGGAGTTCTGGACGCGCCGCGCCGCCGCTACCCGCATGCTCGAGCGCGTCGGCCTCGGCCACCGCATCGAGTCCACCCCCGAGCAGCTCTCCGGCGGCGAGCAGCAGCGCGTGGCCATCGCACGCGCGCTCGTGCGCCGCCCCGCGCTCATCCTGGCCGACGAGCCCACGGGCGCGCTCGACGTCGAGACGGGGTCGTCGGTCATGGCGCTCCTCGACGAGATCGCCTCCGAGGCCGACGCGGCACTGGTCACCATCACCCACGACCTGAACGTCGCCGCCCGCGCCCGTCGCCACTACCGTCTGGACGCCGGGGTGCTCACCTCCTTCCAGCTCGACCTGCCGGCGAACGCCGCCGCCGCGGACGCGTCGGGCCTCGCCGCGAACATCGACGACGGGACGGATGCCGCCACCACGGTCGCAGCCGCCGGCGCTGTCGAGACGCACCCCGGCACGGACCTCGCAGCCGATGTCGACGCCGATGATGCCGAGGCGGTGCCCGACGCCGCCTCCGAGGCCGACACCGCGCCCGACCCGATCGGAGCGCCCTCATGAGCGGCCTGGTCGGCGCCCTGGGCGAGGCCTGGTCGGAGATCCGCCACCACAAGCTGCGCGTGCTGCTGAGCCTCATCGGCATCGCCGTCTCGGTCGGGGCGATCACCGCGGTCGTCGCCCTCAGCGAGTATCAGCAGCAGCAGATGGCGGAGCAGTCGGACCGAATCGGAGGCCGCCCCGCGACGCTGCAGTTCACCGCGAACAGCTCCGACGGCGCACCGATGGACTGGGAGGCGTTCGGCGCCCACGTCGACCGGGTGGCCGAGCGGTACGAGTTCTCGCACCTCACGCGGCTCGTGGATCCGGTGATGCTGCCGCTGCAGACTCCCGAGCAGGTGCGGCAGGTGCCGACACGACTCGTCGACCCGGCGTACCCGGTGATCCACCGCACGCCGCTCCTCGAAGGACGCTGGTTCACCGCTGCCGACGTCGAGCTCGCCTCTCCCCCGGTCGTCATCACCGAGGCGCTGTGGGACGTCTACGGTCGCCCCGACCTCGCATCAGGGTTCGCGCTGCAGGTCGGGGGCGATGCCGGCGGGACGTACACCGTGGTCGGAGTGACGCCGCGGG
The DNA here is from genome assembly GCF_040144835.1 of Microbacterium sp. LWS13-1.2. Lineage (NCBI taxonomy): Bacteria > Bacillati > Actinomycetota > Actinomycetes > Micrococcales > Microbacteriaceae > Microbacterium > Microbacterium sp. LWS13-1.2. The sequence goes on along the minus strand of NZ_CP151632.1, from coordinate 4,076,158 downwards.
AGTACACCGGCGACGAAGACAAGCACCTGACGATGCTGTACGAGGACTACACCGCGCAGAGCGGCATCCTTCCCCCCGACATGGCGATCATGTGGGAGACGTGGGTTCCCGAAGAGATGGCGGCGGAGATCGGCCCTGTCCTCGCCGCCGATCTCCGGGCGGGCCTGGACGCCGGTGTCGAGGTCATGGTGAGCCGCACCGACTGGGCGTCGCGACCGGATCAGGCGCAGTACGCGCAGACGTTCGAGCTGGTCACCGGCGGGATCGCGGGCCTCGTGCTGCTGCTCGGTGGTCTCGGCCTCGTCAACATCCAGCTCGTCGCGATGCGCCAGCGCATCCGCGAGATCGGCGTCCGCCGCAGCTTCGGCGCGACCGGCAGCCGCATCTTCTCATCCGTGATGCTCGAGTCGGTCGTCGCGACGGCGGTCGCGGGCGTGGTCGGCATCGCCATCGCCGTCGCCGTCCTCAAGGCCCCGTTCGTGCTCGAGATGTTCCAGGGGATGCAGGACGTCCCGCCGTTCCCGATGCGCGCGGCCCTGACCGGTCTCGTCGCCGCTGTGGCGATCGGCGCGCTCGCCGGGTTCATCCCCGCCCTCGTCGCGGTGCGTTCGAACGTCATCGACGCGCTGCGCTTCTGACGCGAATCCGTCACCTCCGACCCGAAGGAGCTCCCGTGTCCGTCCGACAGAGTCTGCTCGCCATCCTCGATCAAGGTCCGTGCTACGGCTACCAGCTGCGCGCTGAGTTCGACCGCCGCACCGGGTCCACCTGGCCGCTCAACGTCGGTCAGATCTACAACACGCTCGACCGCCTCGAACGCGACGGCCTCGTCGAGAAGGGAGACATCGACGAACAGGGCCATGTCTACTGGCAGATCACGGATGCCGGAGCCGCCGAGGCGCACGCCTGGCTGAGCTCGCCGGTCCAGCGCAGCCAGGGCACCCGCGACGAGCTGGCGATCAAGCTGGCCGTCGCCGCGACTCTCCCCGGCGTCGACGTCTCGGACATCATCCAGACGCAGCGCCGCGCGTCACTCACCCAGCTGCAGGAGCTCAACCGGGCCAAGTACGCGGGTGCGAACCCCGACGGGCCCGAGGAGCTCGCCTGGTCGCTCGTCGTCGACTCCATGATCTTCGCCGCCGAGGCCGAGGTGCGCTGGCTCGATCATTCCGAGCAGCGTCTGGCGCTGCATCCCGATCACGCGATGGCCCTGCAGCTGTCGACGGACAAGCCAAAGCGCGGCCGCCCCGCGAAGGAGTCGCCGGTCGAACCCGTCGAGACGACGCGATGACCGACACGGTGCTGCGGCTCATCGGCGTCACGCAGCAGTACGGCACGGGTGCCACCGCCGTCTCAGCTCTCTCGGGCGTCGACCTCGAGGTGTGCCGCGGCGAACTGGTCGCGGTGATGGGACCGTCGGGATCGGGCAAGTCCACGCTGCTGGCGATCTCGGGCGGGCTGGCGATCCCCACGACGGGCGAAGTCGTCGTGGAAGGCGCCTACCTCAGCGAGCAGTCGCCGAAGCAGCTGGCACGCCTGCGGCGACGTTCGCTCGGCTTCGTGTTCCAGGACTTCAACCTCATCCCGACGCTCACGGCGTTGGAGAACGTCACGCTGCCGCTGGAGCTGGACGGGTTCCGTACCCGGGTCGCCCGTCGCGCCGGACGCGACGCGCTCGCATCGGTCGGCCTCGAGGCCAAGGCGGACGCGTACCCCGACGACCTGTCGGGCGGCCAGCAGCAGCGCGTCGCCATCGCACGGGCCGTCGTCGGCGGCCGCCGTCTGATCCTCGCGGACGAGCCGACCGGCGCACTCGACTCGGTGACCGGCGAGCTCGTGCTGAAGATGCTTCGCGCGCGGGTGGATGCCGGAGCCGCCGGCATCCTGGTCACCCACGAAGCCCGCCATGCCGCCTTCGCCGACCGCATCGTGTTCCTCCGCGACGGCCGGATCATCGACGAGTCCCGCCGCGCCGGCGCGGAGTCCCTGCTCGCCGGGCCGCGATGACGGGGGTTCTCGAGGCGCCCGTCGAGGCGAGCGTGAAGCAGGAGGCTTCAGCGCTGCGTGCGCGCGGGGGCGGATGGTCGCGGTGGCGCGTCGCGGCGCTGCTGGCTCGCCGGCAGGTGCGCCGCACCAGGCTGTCGAGCCTGCTGATCGCGACACTCGTGGCGCTTCCCATCGCCGCGATGAGCGCCTACGGCATCTTCGCCGCGAGCACTCTCGGCGCGCCAGAAGACAGATTGCGGGCCGAGCTGGGTGAGATGCAGGCATGGGTCGCTCCCGCCGGCGTCCCGGGCGAAGGGTTCTGGCAAGCGCCCACGCAGCCGCAGTGGACGGGTTATCCGGCGGGCGACGACGGCAGCTGGGAGCTGCCCGACGGACCGATCGCCGATGACCCGACCGACGCGCTGCCGGCAGGCACCGAGACGGTCCTCCTCACCAGCGCGAGCGCGCGCATCGAGACGCGTGACGGCGTGGGTCTCGTCGCGGCGTGGACGGGCGACGCCTGGGACCCGCGATTCTCGGGTGCGTTCGACATCGTCGACGGCGAGCGTCCGACGAGCGCGACCGAGGCGATGGTGACTCCGGCGACCCTCGAACGGCTGGACGTCGGTATCGGCGAGGATCTGACGCTCGCCGACGGCGCGGGCACCTTCGAGATCGTAGGAACGCTGGATGCCGCGATCCTGCCCGATGCCGCCAGTGCGGTGTTCCTGCCGGGCACCGCCGAACTGCGCGGCGTGATCGGCGGCGAGCGACGCTGGTATCTGCCCGCGCTCGCCCTGTCGTGGGAGGGCGTGCAGGCGCTCAACGAAGACGGCGTCGTCGCGTACTCGCGCGCAGTGGTGCTCGATCCGCCGACCGCGCTGCGCGAAGAGGTGCGCGGCTCGGTGCTGGACCAGTGGGCGAGCGTGTGGCCGATCGTGCTCGTGATCTCGGCGGGCGGACTGTTCGCGGCCTATGTCGTGGTCATGCTCGCGGGCGCCGCGTTCGCGGTGACGGCACGCCGTCAGCAGCGGTCGCTCGCCGTGGCCGCGAGCGTCGGAGCGAATCGGGGCGATCTCTCGCGGATCGTCCTGCTCCAGGGCACGACGCTCGGCGCACTCGGCGGTCTCATCGGGCTCATCCTCGGCGTCGGAACAGCGGCACTCGTCGTCGCGCTCACGGCCGACGGGAGCGCCACGCAGTACTGGGGCTTCCACGTGCCCTGGCCGGGGCTCGCCGCCATCTTGGTGTTCGCGATCGTGGTGGGCACCGCGGCAGCGCTGGTCCCGGCTCGCACGGTCGCGAAGACCGACGTCCTCCGCGCGCTGAGTGGCGCTCGGCGCCCGCAGAAGCCGGGAGTGGCGCGGCCGGTGTGGGGATCCATCGTGCTGGTCGTCGGCGTCGCGGTGACGATCGCGTGCGCCGTCGTGGTCGCCGCGGTGAACGTCTCCGACCTCCCGGGCGACTCCCCGCTGCGATACATCCCGGCGTTCGGCATCGTCGTCGGTCCGATCCTCACGCAGGTGGGCATCCTCATGTCGGGCGGCTGGCTCCTGTGGATGACGTCCCGGATCCTCTCCCGCGTGGGGCTCGCGGCCAGGATCGCGTCGCGGGATGCCGCCTCCAATGCGGGGCGCACGGTGCCGGCCTTCGCGGCCATCGCCGCGACGGTGTTCATCGGGGTGTTCGCGGTCGGGCAGTCCTCGATGCAGACGGCTCAGAACGCGCGCACCTGGTACTACGCCGCCCCTCCCGGGAGTCTCTCGATCAACATCTGGCCGGGTGCCGCCGGCACGACGGGGCTGATCGACCCCGACGCGGCGGAGGACGGTAGGGCCGCCGCGGTGGACGTCGCGGAGGATACGGGCGCCACCGATCTCGCCGTCGTCGCGCGGCAGCAGCCGAGTCACTGGAACTACGGCTCGCCGGAAGAGGTGCCGGACGAGCTCACCCTCGCGATCGCCCTGCTTCCCCCGCAGCACCTGCTCGATCCTGAGCGGGACGACAGCTTCACCTCGAACGGCCAGGATCCCGACAATCCGCTGTCCGTGGTGGAACCCGAGGATCTGGAGACGGTGCTCGGCATCACGCTGACTGCCGGTCAGCGTGCCGCTTACCGCGACGGCGCGGCGATCGTGGCGGACGAGCGCTTCGTCACGGACGGCGAGATCTCGATCGCGGCATGGTCGGGCGGCGACCTCATCGATGGGATGCCGAGCAACGTCTGGATACCGTCGTCGGACCGGCGAATCGCCGACCCCGCATGGACGGAGCAGGTCGACGCGATCGTCGTCGACGCACCGCGGCAGCCGACCGCGATCGCCATCGCCCCGGCCACGGCGGATCGACTCGGCATCGCCGCGGTCCCCGAACGCGTGATCGCCTCGCTCGAGGCGCCGCTGTCGACGCAGGAGCGCGACCGCCTCCAGGCTCAGGTCGAGCTCGCGAGCGGTGAGGACTTCACGCTCGCGCAGACCGTCGAGGCGGGGCCGCCGAGCGACGCTACCTGGCTCGTCCCGCTGCTGTCCGTCGTGACCGTCCTCGTACTCGGCGCGAGCGCCGTCGCCCTGGGGCTGGCCCGCTTCGAACGGCGGCCGGACGACGCGACGCTCGCCGGCGTGGGCGGGACGCCGGTGCTGCGCCGGAACGTCGGATTCTGGCAGGGCCTCATCATCGCGGGCTTCGGCACGATGGCGGGCGCCATCGCCGGCATCCTGCCGCCCATCGGCTTCGCGATCCAGTCGCAGGGCGCTCTTCTGCTCGCCGACATCCCGTGGCAGGTACTGGGCGCGTTCTGTCTCGGCCTGCCGCTCGCGATCGCACTCGTGAACTGGCTCGTGCCACCGCGGCACCCCGACCTCACCCGCCGCACGGCGATCACCTGACGTATCGGTCCCCGCTGCCGCGTCGTCGGTTCGAGCCACCGTCGCCGCACGCTCCTGCGGGTCGCGCCCCCCCTGTTACGAATTCAGGTGATTTCGCCGGGGTAGGACCGTTTCGGCGCAGACCGTCCTACCTCCGCGAAATCACCTGATCCGGGACCGCGGATGCCGCAGCTCAGGGCGTCCGAGATCGCGCGGGAAGCGGCATCCTGTCGTCTCCCAGGCGGGTCCCGCTACGCTTAACTGTGCACACGAACGCCGATCAGATCGAAGTCGAGGCTCAGACCGAGCCCGCAGCGATGACCTTCTCCGACCTCGGGCTCAGCCAGCCCGTCCTCAAGGCGCTGAAGGGCATCGGCTACGAGACGCCTTCGGCGATCCAGGCGGCCACCATCCCGACGCTCCTCGGCGGGCGCGATGTCGTGGGAATGGCGCAGACCGGAACCGGAAAGACCGCCGCGTTCGCGCTGCCGATCATCGACCGGCTCGACCTGTCGCAGAAGACCCCGCAGGCGCTCGTGCTCGCCCCGACGCGCGAGCTCGCGCTGCAGGTGTGCGAGGCGTTCGAGAAGTACGCCGGCCACCTGAAGGACGTGCACGTCCTCCCCGTCTACGGCGGCCAGGGCTACGGCGTGCAGCTGTCCGCTCTCCGACGCGGCGTGCACATCGTCGTCGGAACGCCGGGCCGCATCATCGACCACCTCGAGAAGGGCACTCTCGACCTCTCTGCGCTGCAGTACCTGGTCCTCGACGAGGCCGACGAGATGCTGAAGATGGGCTTCGCCGAGGACGTAGAGACCATCCTCGCCGAGACTCCCGCCACCAAGCAGGTCGCCCTGTTCTCGGCCACCATGCCCGCTCAGATCCGACGGATCGCGTCCCAGTACCTGCGCGACCCCGAAGAGATCACGGTCAAGTCCAAGACCCAGACCTCGGCGAACATCTCGCAGCGCTACCTCATCACGGCGTGGCAGCAGAAGATGGACGCCCTCACGCGCATCCTCGAGGTCGAGAACTTCGACGGCATGATCGTCTTCGGCCGGACGCGCAGCGTCACCGAGGAGATCGCCGAGAAGCTCCGCGCACGCGGCTACTCCGCCGCCGCCATCAACGGCGACATCGCCCAGCCGCAGCGCGAGAAGACGGTCAACCAGCTGAAGTCGGGCAAGCTCGACATCCTGGTCGCGACCGACGTCGCCGCCCGTGGCCTCGACGTCGAGCGCGTCTCGCACGTCGTCAACTACGACATCCCGACGGATGCCGAGTCCTACGTCCACCGCATCGGCCGCACCGGTCGCGCCGGCCGCAGCGGCGACGCCATCAGCTTCGTCACGCCGCGCGAGCGCGGCCTGGTCAAGATGATCGAGCGCGCCACCCGTCAGCAGCTCACCGAGATCCCGCTGCCGAGCGTCGACGAGGTGAACGTGACTCGCCTCTCGCGCTTCGACGACCGCATCACCGCTGCCCTCGGCGAGGCCGAGCGCATCGAGGCCTTCCGCGACATCGTGGCCCACTACGTCCGCAATCACGACGTTCCCGAGGCCGACGTGGCCGCCGCCCTCGCCGTGGTGGCGCAGGGCGACACGCCACTTCTCTTGGAGCCCGACGCCGAGCCTTCGCCCTCGCGAGAGCGTGCGGACCGCGGCGACCGGCCGGATCGTGGTGACCGTCCCGAGCGCGGCGAGCGCCGTGCCCCGCGCGAGGGCTTCGCGACGTACCGCATCGCCGTCGGCAAGCGCCAGCGCGTCGAGCCGCGTCAGATCGTGGGCGCACTCGCGAACGAGGGTGGCCTGCGCCGCGACGACTTCGGCGCGATCAAGATCATGCCCGACTTCTCGCTCGTCGAGCTTCCCGCGAACCTCTCGCGCGACGCCCTCGACCGGCTCGCCGACACCCGCATCTCGGGACAGCTCATCGAGCTGCGCCCCGACAGCGGCCGCCCGCAGCGCCGGACGGATGGCGCCTCTCGCCCCCGCCGCGACGACCGGGGTTCGACCAGCCGCGGCTATGGCGACTCGAGCGCCCGCGGCTCGTACGACGACCGGCCGGCGCGCAAGCCCCGGCACAAGCGCACCGACGGCTGAGACACCCCGCCGCCACGGGTGACGGCGCGCCGGGCGATCACTCACCCGGCGCGGCGACGCTGTGCGCGAACATTGCACACCGCCGCCCGCTCGCTTCAGCTTGCTCTCAGCGGCCCCCGTAGGATCGATCCATGGCCGGATTCTGGGGCAGACGCAAGCGCGAGCAGGAAGAGCTGAACACGCAGGACGCCGATCTGGCGCGCCGCGCGCAGCAGACGCTGGTGGCAGCGGACGAGCGCCTGCGGCTCACCACCGACGAGCTCGCGTTCGCGGACGCCGAACTCGGCGCCGGTCCGACCACCGAGCTCCGCGAGGCGGTGGAGTCCGTGCGCACCCATATGCAGGAAGCGTTCCACCTGCACCAGCTGAACCACGACGAGATCCCCGACACGCCTGACGAGCTGCGCACCCGCAACGCGCGCATCGTGCAGCTGTGCGAGTGGGCCGAGGATCTGCTCGACGACCGCACCCAGGCGCTCGCGGCGGCGATCGAGCGAGCACGTCGCGCTCCCGAAGTCATCGCGCGGGTGCGAGCGGATGCCGCTCGGCTGCGACTGCGCCTCCCCGACGCCCGTTCAACCGTCGAGCGGCTGGCGGTCCGGTACTCGGCGCACGCGCTCTCGCAGATCGAGGCGAACCCCGCCGAGGCGGAGCAGCTGCTCGGGTTCGCCGAGCACAGCGCCGACGTCGCCGAGCGGCGCCGCGAGGCCGGACAGCGCGAGCAGGCGAACATGGCACTCGAGGCGTCGACCGAGTCGGTCCGCCGCGCCGAGACGCTGATCGACGCCGTCGAGACCTTCGAGGTCGAGGCGCTGCGCGCCGAGTCCACGCTCGCCGCGATCATCGAGGACTCCCGCGGCGACCTCGTCGTCGCCCTCCGAGAGCCCCAGTCCCCCGCCGTCAGCGCCGCGATCGCGGAGCTGCAGGCCGCTCTGGCCGCGCTTCCGGCCGCCGGCGTCAACACCGATCCGTTCGAGCAGCTCACGCGCCTGCGCGAGGCGAACGCCGGGCTGGATGCCGCGATCGCGGCCGCCCGCGAACGCGCCGCTCGTCCGATCCCACCGCTCGAGCACGTCCGGCACGCGATCGACGACGCCGATCGGCAGCTGGCTGTCTCCCGGGACGTCATCGCCGGTCACCGGGGCTGGATCGGCGCCGACGCCCGCACGCGCTTCGCCGAGGCCGAGCGCGTGCGCCTCGACCTCGACCGCTACCTCGGGGCGTCGGCAGCCGCGGTCACCACGATCGACGAGGACCACCGCGAGCAGGCGTTCGCCATGGCCCGCCGCGCCGCCTTCCTCGCGAGCGAGGCGCTGCAGCTCGCGCAGCGCGACATCGATGCCGCCCGCCCGCAGCCCGACCAGTGGGGCGGGCCGGGCTACGGTCAGCAGGGCGGCTGGGGCGGCGGTCGCCGCAGCGGCGGCAGCGATCTGATGGGCGGCATCCTCGGCGGCCTGGTGATCGGCAGCATCCTCGACGGCTTCATCGACTGACGCTGCCGCGGGTCCGGGTTCGGACCGCCGGCGCGGGACGCCGCGCCTCAGTCCGCCACGACCGCCGCACGCGGCCGGTCAGCTGCCGACGACGCGATGCCCGTCCGCGACGATGCGGCCGTCGTGGATGACCGTGCGATCGATGCCCCGGTCCATGACGGCGCTCGTCGGGGTCTCGCCGTCGATGAGCACGAGGTCGGCGCGGTCGCCCGCGGAGACGCCGGGACGATCCCCCACGCCCGAGACGCGCGGCGTCGAGTGGCTCATGATCGATGCACCGCCCATCGTGGCGACCGCGAGCGCGAGTTCGATGTGGTCGTCGCGGCGGAAGCCGTTGACGAACGCGAGCTGCCACGTGCGGTCGAGCATGTCGCAGTTTCCGTACGGGCTCCAGTAGTCGCGCTGGCCGTCCTCGCCCAACCCGACCCGGACGCCGGCTTCGACCAGATCGATGAGCCGCAGGTGCCCCGTCGTCGATGGAGCGACCGTCGCCATCGCGACATCCAGCTCGGCGAACTCGTCGATGAGTCGGCGGCTCACGGCCTCCGACACCGAGCCGAGGTCGTAGGCGTGCGAGATCGTGACCTTTCCCTGCATGCCGAGCGCACGCGTGCGCTCGAGGATCAGCTCGGTGCTGAAGACGCCGAGTGCACCCGGCTCGTGCAGGTGGATGTCGACCTCGACCTGGTACTTCTCCGCGAGCCCGAACACGATGTCAAGATGCCGGACCGGATCGCGATCGAGCTGGCTCGGGTCGATGCCGCCCATGACGTCGGCGCCCTGTTTCAGCGACTCCTCGAGGTACTCCACCGTGCCGGCCTCGCGCAGGATCCCTGCCTGCGGGAACGTCATGATCTGCACGTCGGCGTGGCCCCGGAACTTCTCCTTCGCCGCGAGGACGGAGTCGAACTTCTCGAGCTTGCAGTCCACATCGACCTGCGCGTAGGAGCGGATGCGGGTCGTCCCCTTCGCGATCATCTGCTCGAGCGTTCCCGCGACGATCTCGGCGTGCGGCACCTGGGTGTCGCGCCAGTTGTTGCGGTCGTTGAGCATCATGCCCCAGACTCCCGGTGCACCGGTGTGGGGACGGAACGGCAGCCCGATCCGGGACGAGTCGAGGTGCACGTGCACGTCGCTGAATGAGGGGAAGATCAGTCGTCCACGCCCGTCCACGTCGTCCGTGCCCTGCGCCACCGAAGCGTCGTGTGGTGAGATCGCGGCGATGCGGTCGCTCTCGATGTGGATGTCGGCGGCGTCGGCGCCCCAGGGGCGCACGTTGCGGATGATCACGCTGGTCCTTCCGGATGAGATGCCGCCGCGCAGGACCGGGCGCGCGCGGAGACAGATGAGGGGTGCGGCCGAGACGGCCGCACCCCTCATTGTCTGTCAGGCTGCCGCCTGTCAGAACGACGTGCGCCGGTTCAGGACGCCAGCTCTTCCGGCTGCGCCTGCGTGGTCAGCGAGATGACGCCGTAGTCCCAGCCCTTGCGGCGGTATACGACGCTGGGGTGGTCGGTGCGGGCGTCGATGAACAGGAAGAAGTCGTGGCCCACCAGCTCCATGCGATCGACGGCCTCCTCGACCGACATCCATTCGGGGTGGAACTCCTTCGTCCGGATGACGACGGGCGTGTAGCCCTCTTCCTCCTCGTTGCCGGTGACGATCGGGATCTCGCCGGTGGCGACGGCGCGGAGCGTTTCGACGGACGCCGGCTGCACGTCGATCCCCTCGATCGCACCGCTGCCCTTCTCGAACTTCGCTCCCCGGGGGTGGTTGCGCGCGTCGACGCGCTTGTCCTTCGCGCGACGCAGCTGCTCGCACAGCTTGTCGACGGCGAGGTCCAACGCGGTGAACTTGTCTCCGTCCGTGGCCTCGGCCCGGATGACGGGACCCTTGCCGTTCACGGTGAGCTCGACGGTCTCGTCTTCCATCCGCCCGTTGTGATAGGCGCGGTGCGTGACCTTGACTTCGACGCGTTGAGCGCGTGGCGCGAGGTTCTCGATGCGGAGAGCCTTCTCTTCGACGACTCCGCGGAAGCGATCCGTGATCCCTACTCCCACGCCGACGATGCTGGTTTCCATCCCTGCCTCCTTGTTCCGGTCCGCCCGGCCAAGGGCGGACCATCAGTCGCCTTGTCACCCCCACGGTAGCCCGGCGTCCGGACTCTGTCACCTGTGAGTTTCGAATGCGACGGGTCCTGTTCATCCGCGAGTGCCACCCCGTCCCGGCGTCGCCGTGAGGGTGACCGCCGCCACCACGTCGACACCTTCGGCCCGCAGCGCACGGACCGCCTCAGCGAGGCTTGCGCCCGTCGTGACGACGTCGTCGACCACCACGACCCGCATGCCCGCGGCGGGGCGAACGTTCGCCGAAGCGCCTCGCAGCGTCCCCGCAACGGGTGGTGCGGCCGCGGCGAATGTGGCGACCAGACTGCCTGCGACGTTGCGGCGCCGCGCGTCTCGATCGAGGCCGCGCTGGTCGTCCGTCCGCCGCGCGATACGCAGCAGCCGTCGCCCGCGGCGATGTGCACGGCGGAGCAGGAGCTCGGGCACCCGGAACCCGCGCCGCCGGTGCGCCGCGCGGGAGGTGGGCACCGGAACGAGCACGCAGCCGGCGGCGCCGGCCCGGTCGAGAGCGGCCGCCAGCGCCGGTGCGAGCGCCCTGGCAAGCCCGGTTCGCCCCTCCTCTTTGATCGCGCGCAGCACCCGCGCCGCGACGCCCTCGAACGCGAGCCCGCTCCACACCGCGACCCCGCCGCCGGGCGCATCGATGACCCGGCACCGCGGCTCCGGTTGCAGCGCCAGAGCGCACCGCTCGCAGAGCGCGACGTCGGGTTCGTCACATCCCGCGCACCAGACGGGCAGAAGCAGGGCGAGCGCATCGGCGCACGCCTCGCGCACCGCCACGATCAGCTTTGCCATCACGGGGATCAGCCTCGCGTCGGCGTCTGCGGCCGCGGCTGCCGCCCGGCCGATCCGTGGAGAGGCCGCCCCGGCGCACCGCTGGGGAGGAACCTACTGCGGCGCCCCCTGCTGCGTCGCGAGTACGAGGACGCCGGTCGCGGTCGGCTGCCACGCCGTCCCGCGCTTGACGTAGAGCGTGCCGTCGTCGGCCCTCAGGCGCAGGCTCGAGCCACCTGTGCCGCCGGCGATCGATGCCATGCCCGCTGACGCCGTAGACAGCGACGTCGGCGCGCCGACGACCTGCTCGACGACGGTCGACTCGGACTCCGCGTCGGCGAGGACGCCGATCGACACGTCGTCGATCCATGTGACGCCGATGTTGGTGACGCCGACCACAGCGCCGCCGACGATGGCGAGCTGCATCGTGGGGGTGCCGAGTCCGACGGGAATGCCGTCAGCGTTCCGCAGGACGCCGGCCACCACCAGCACTGTCCGGCCGCCGGCGCTGACGACGGCGGCCATCCGGGTGCCGTCGCGCGACAGCGACATCCCGGCGATGGCGGTCGCCTCGCTCCACGCATCGGCGATCTCGACGACATCGCCCCCGGGCAGGAAGGCGCGCAGCGCCGACGGCTGGTCCTCGGGAACGCTCCACACCGCGCCCGAGCCGTCGATGACGGGATCGACCAGTCCCACGCGGGTATCGAGCGATTCGGCGTCGGTTCCCGCCGAGTTCAGCCGCACGACCGCGCCCGAGGCGAGTTTCGCTGCAGCGAGGTCGCGCTGGGCGCCGACCTGCACGCTGACCGGTGCGTTCGCCTCGACGGCCGCCGAAAGGCCGGGGATCTTGTCGATCTCGTCGCCGGTGAGGAAGCCGAAGCCCTGCTCGGTGAGCACGAGCGGCGCCGCCGGCACCCGCGTGGAGCGCACCGCGACGGGCTCCGCGTCGATCTGCGTGGAGTCGACGGTCATGGCGACCTGAGTCACCCCCGCCGCCCGCAGACTCACCTCCAGCTGGGTCTGCATACGGTCGAGGACGTCGCTGTCGACCGCCAGCATCGCGTCGCCCGTGAGAGCGACGTCCACACCGTCCTCGTCGTTCGGCACAGCCGCGACGAAGGCCACGCCATCGGGGAAGGCTGTGTCCACCGAACCTGCCAGCCACTCGCTCGGAGGCTTGTTGACGAGGGCGTCCGCGATGCTGCCCGGGGCTCTGGTGATCGCGAACCAGCGCACGTCGGGCACGAGGTACTGCCACGTGGGGTCGAAGTACATCACCGGATAGCGGTTGAAGACAGTCGGGAACTGGGCCTCGTCGAGCCAGATGCCGTCGGGCGCCTCGGTGATGCGCCATTCGCCGTCTGACTGTTGCGCGAGGCGGAACGTCGAACTCGCGGTGGCGATGTCGGCGCGCTCGTAGGCGCCCTTGTCGTCGACGGATGCCACGACGTCGTAGACGAAGTCGACGGACCCTTCCTGGGTCTCGACGTAGTCGCGTTCCGCGCGCTCGTCGACGAACACGCCTGTCTCGGGCTTCCAGGTCTCACGGAACGACGGCGCGAGGAACTCACGGGCGACCGTCCAGTCGCCCCGCACGCCCGGCCCCGACCCGGCGTCGACGAAGCCCTCGACGATCTGCTCGGGTGTGGCCCCGGGCTGCGGACTGTTGGGGATGAAGGCGACGTTCTGCGAGTCGTCGTCCGTGCCGCCGCTCTCGAGTCCGTATTCCGGAGGCCCGCTCGTGGGGAAACCGGCGCACCCGGTGACGACCACCGCGCACAGCGTCAGCAGCACTGCCAGGATGCCGCGCGCCCGGGTCATCGTGTCCCTCCCGGCGATCCGGCATCCGTCGCCGTCCGGCGATCGCCGTCCGTGCCGGCGTCCACGCGCGACACATCGATGGGCGCCGTGAGACCGAGGTCATCGAGGGCGGCCACCGAATCGTCGCCCGGATCGACGGGGATCGGCGACGCACCGGCCAGCGGGACGTCCTGCCGCGGCAGCGTGAGGACGAAGTTGGTGCCGCGGCCGGGTTCAGACCACACCGCGAGCTCGCCGCCGTGCAGCTTCGCGTCGCCGAGCGCGATCGAGAGGCCGAGTCCGGTGCCGCCGATCGTGCGCTTGCGGGACGGATCGGCGCGCCAGAAGCGGTCGAACACGTGCTCGACGTCCGCCGCTTTCATGCCGAGGCCGAAGTCCCGGACCCCGATGGCGACGGCCTGCTGGTCGCTGTCGACGGTGACCACGATCGGGCGCCCCTCGCCGTGCTCGATCGCGTTGCCCAGCAGATTGCGCACCACGCGACGCACACGCCGGGGGTCCATGTCGACCGGGGAATATCCCCCGGGAGCCACGAGACGCACGTCCGTGCCATGCTGCTCGGCCAGCTGCTGCATGGATGCGATGACGTCCTCGGCGAGGTGCGCGAGGCTCGTCGGCTCGAGCTCCAGCTGCACCGATCCCGCGTCGTAGCGGCTGATCTCGAGCAGATCGGTCAACAGCGTCTCGAACCGCTGCACCTGGGCGTTCAGCAGCTCGGCGGCCCGTGCCGTCGCGGGGTCGAAGTCCGCCCGCTGGTCGTTGATCATGTCGGCGGCGAGGCGGATCGTCGTCATCGGCGTGCGCAGCTCGTGCGACACGTCCGAGACGAAGCGCTGCTGCACGAGCGAGAGCTCGGCGAGCTCCTTGATCTGCGACTCGATGCTGTCTGCCATCGCATTGAACGAGCGGCCGAGGGTCGCGAGCTCGTCCTCGCCGTGCACCTGCAGCCTCACGTCGAGGCGGCCGGCTGCGAGCATGGCGCTGGTGTCGGCCGCCTCGCTGATCGGCGCGGTGACCGAGCGCAGCACGAACCACGCGATGCCGCTGATCAGCAGCACCAGCCCGATGCCGACCACCCATAGCGTGCGCTGCACGAACGTCAGTGTCTGCGGCGCGTTCGCGAGATCGTACGCCAAGTAGAGCTCGTACGACGCGACTCCCTCGATCGTGAGCTGCTGGCCGACCAGGATCCCCGGCACGCTGGTATCGGCGCCGTCGGGGAGGGCCACCGGCTGCCAGATCTGCTGGTCGGGGTTCGTGCGCACGAGCGAGCGCATCGACGTCGTCAGCAGATCGGGCATCTCGGCTTCGTCGGTGCTGAAGTCCTGCGGGGCATTGGGCACGGGTGGACCGATGCGGTAGGCCGCGACCATGTGAGCCGACGACTGGTCGCGCAGCGCCGTGAACGCCAGCGTCATCACGTTCTGCAGCTGGACGACGTCGCTCTGCACGGCGGCGTCGAGCGTGCGCTGCGCCGCCCCCCTGGCCTGCTCGGCGTCCAGCAGCACCTGGTCCTTGCGGGAGGTGAACAGGTCGTTCTGGATCGCGAGCCCCATCCACACGCACGCGACGACGACGGCGAGCGCGGTGAGGCCGATGGTCACGAGCAGCGTGCGGAAGCGCAGCGAGCGTCGCCAGAGCCCGGCGATGGTGCCGGGCCACGCCCGCCACAGCCGCCACCACGCGACGTGCGCACGCGTCGGCGCCACGCCCGTGATCGGCGCTGTCATGGGAGCCTCAGACCACGGCGCCGGCGCGGTATCCGACGCCGCGCACCGTCGTGACGATCTTGGGGTTGTCGGGATCTTTCTCGACCTTCGCCCGCAGCCGCTGCACATGCACGTTCACCAGGCGGGTGTCGGCCTTGTAGTGGTAGCCCCAGACCTGCTCGAGCAGCATCTCGCGGGAGAACACCTGCTGAGGCTTGGATGCCAGCGCGACCAGCAGCTCGAACTCGAGAGGCGTGAGTGCGATCGGCCCGTCGCCGCGGCGCACCTCGTGCGCGGCGACGTCGACGGTCAGGTCGCCGATGCGCAGCGAGTCGTTCGCCTGCTGGCTCGCCGGGCGCAGACGCGTGCGGATGCGGGCGACCAGCTCCTTCGGGTTGAAAGGCTTGACGATGTAGTCGTCGGCTCCCGACTCGAGTCCCTTGACGACGTCGGCCGTGTCGGTGCGGGCGGTGAGCATGATGATCGGGATGCCGGACTCGGCGCGGATGCGGGTGCAGATCTCGATGCCGTCCATGCCGGGAAGCATCAGGTCGAGCAGGATGAGGTCGGGGCGCTCGGTGCGCCAGACGTCGACGGCTTCGGCGCCGTCGGCGCAGAACACCGTCTCGAAACCCTCCGTGCGCAGCACGATGCCGATCATCTCGGCGAGGGCGGTGTCATCGTCGACCACCAGGATGCGTGAAGTCATCGCGCGCGTTCGTTCCTTCTCTCCAGGCACAGACGGCACGCGCCGTCCCCATGCGCTTCACACAGAGTAGTCGACACGGCCTGTGGAGCGGCCGAGCCTCGCCCGAGCAGGCGCCGGGAGCCACCCGAGCGCGGCGGGTGCGGCATCCGGTCGATGTGGAACGATAGGGATCAGCCGACCCGCGCCGTCACCGACGCCTCGGCGCCGACGGAAGGGGAAACCGTGACCGCGTACCCGGCTTGGACGCCGGCGTCCCGCCCCGGGATCATCCCGCTGCATCCGCTGTCGTTCGGCACGATCCTGGGCCGCTCCTTCGCGGCGCTGCGCCAGAACCCGCGCGTGCTCCTGGGCTTCGCCCTGGTGGTGCAGACGCTGGCGTACGTCGTCGTGCTCGCCGGCGTGCTCGGTGTCATGTGGGCCACGTTCTCGCGCCTGAACACCCTGCAGCCCGGCAGCGACGAGTACGAGACGGTCATGGCCGGTTCGATCGCTCTGACCGCCGTGGCGGGCATCGTGCTGTCGCTGGCCGCCGGCGCCCTGAGCGTGATCGTGCAGGGCATCGTCGTCGTGGAGGTGACGCACGCGGCCGTCGCCGAGAAGCTCACCCTGGGCGCGCTGTGGCGGCAGGTCAAGCCGATCGCCTGGCGGCTGATCGGCTACTCGCTGTTGGTGGTCCTCGCGGTGGCGGCGCTCGTCACCGTCGTCGTCCTGGCGATCGTCGGCATCGCCATCGCCGCACCCCCGGCGGCCATCGCCCTCACGATCGTGGTCATCCTCGCGGCGATCCCGCTGACGTGGTGGCTGATGATCAAGCTGCTGCTCGTGCCCGCGGCGATCATCGTCGAGCACGCGACCATTCTGCAGGCGCTGTCGCGCTCGTGGACGCTCACGCGCGGCCGCTTCTGGCCGGCCCTCGGCGTCATCATCGTGATCAGCGTCATCTTCGCGGCCGTGGCGCAGGTGGTGAGCCTGCCGATGAGCTTCCTGTCGATGGGGCTGACGACGATCATCGCACCGACCGGCGCCGCCGAGCCGACGGCCATCATCGGCTTCATCGCGGCGGCCCTGCTCACGCAGGTTCTCACGCTTCTGCTGCAGGCGGTCGCGGTCGTCGTGCAGTCCACCGCCACGGCGCTCATCTACATCGACTGCCGCATGCGCCGCGAAGGGCTCGACCTCGACCTGCTGGCGTACGTCGAGCGACGGGACTCCGGAGCCGCCGACCTGCCCGATCCGTACCGCGAGCACGTCGGACGCGCGATCGCGCCGCGTGGCGTGCCGGGCGCGTTCCCGGGTCAGGGCTACCCGGCGTACCGGCCGGGGTACGCTCCTGCGGGTTACGCCGCCCCGGGGCAGCAGCCCGTCTACGGAGCGCAACCGGGCTACGGAGCGCCGCCCGCGTACGGTGCCCCGCCTGCGTATGGTGCGCCGCCCGCATACGGCGCACCACCGCAGTACGGGGCTCCGCCCGCCTACGGCGCGCAGCCCGCGTACGGCGCACCGCCCGCGTACCCCGCCCAGGCGACGGCGGCCCCGCAGCCTCCGTATCCGCCGGCGGCGAACCCGGCTCCCGCGGCGCCGGCTGCTCCCCCTGCCTCGGAGGTCTCGGCCCCGGACACTCCGGCGGATGTCGCACCCGAGGATGCCAGTTCGGCGACGGCCTGGACGGCGCCGGGCGCCGCGTCCGACGGCACCGACCGCGACTCGCCGTGGGCCTGACCTCCGCTCTGGTGCAGGCGTTCGCGCGTGCCGCCGACGCCGTGCCGCCGCTCACCCCCGACGGTGACGAGGCGCGGCGCTGGGCCGAGGAGGAGCTGTCCGACCCGGCCTACGACATCGCCGAGCCCACTCCGTTCGATCGCATCGCGCGGGCGATCGGCGACTTCATCGCGTCGCTGCTGAATCCCGACCTCTCCGGCGGCTGGGGATCGACCTTCGCGCTGGTCGCCGCCATCGTCGTCGTCGTGATCATCGTCGCCGCCTTCCTCGTGTGGGGCGTGCCGCGCGCCACCCGCCGCGCGGCAGCTCGCCCACCGCTGCTCTTCGGTGAGACGGAGCACCGCTCGGCCGCCGAGCTGCGCGCCGCCGCCGCCGAGCGCGCGCGGGCGGCCGACTGGGAGGCCGCGATCGTGCTGCGCTTCCGGGCGCTCGCCCGCGGCTGCCTCGAACGCGGCGTGGTCGACCCGCCGCCGGGCGCGACGGTGCACGCCTTCGCGCGGGCCGCCGCCCGCGCCTTCCCCGCACTCGCGTCGCGGCTGGAGGACGCCGCGACGGCGTTCGACGACGTCCGCTACCTGAGGCGTCCCGGCACGGCGGAGCTCTATCGCCTCGTCGCCTCGGTCGACGACGCGGTCGTGTCGGCGCGACCGGCGGTGCGCGAGGAGGTGCCGGCATGACGGCGACGGCCACTCCCCCGCGGCAGGACGCCGCCACCATCCACGCAGCCACCGGACGACGCCGCCGCATCGCGGCGTGGATCGCCATCGGACTCGCGCTGCTCGTCGTCGGAGGGATCGGCGGCGCCGTGTCGGCTGCGAACCAGTGGGCTCAGCGCGGCGCACTCGACCCCGACTCCACGGGACCCGCGGGAACGCGCGCGATCGCCGAGATCCTGCGCGAGCACGGCGTCGACGTGGTCGTCGTGCGGGATCGCGCGGCGGCGTCGGAAGCCCTCGCGGCCGTGGAGGCGACCCTCGTGATGCCCGATGCGCCGGCGCTGTCCGACGGCGTCGTGACCGCTCTCGCCGAAGCCGCCGATGACGTCGTGCTCATCGAGCCACGTTCTCGGACGCTCGATCTGCTGGTCGCCGGGTCGGCGCCGGCCGGCGTCGCACCCGACGAGCGCGTCGAGCCCGACTGCCGACTCGAGGATGCCGTCCGCGCCGGCGCCGTCGCCCCCGGCGCGGTTTACCGCGCGGGTGACGACACGTCCGCCTGCTACCCGGCGGCCGACGGTTTCGGACTGGTCGTCCACACCACCGACGCCGGCCGCGTCGCCGCGGTCGACGGCCGGGCACTCTTCACGAACGAGCACCTCGCCGACAACGGCAACGCGGCGCTGGCGGTGAACCTCATGGGGCGGCATCCGCTCGTCGTCTGGTACATGCCTGGCGCGGGCGACACCGACCTCGCCGACGCCGACCCGTCGCTGGGCGAACTCACGCCCCCGTGGGTGAGTCCCGTGATCGTGCTGCTGCTGGTCGCGGGGGTCGCCGCCGGCATCTGGCGCGGCCGCCGGTTCGGCCCGCTCGTCGCCGAGCGGCTTCCGGTGACCGTCCGGGCGTCCGAGACGACGGAGGGACGGGCGCGCCTGTACGCGCGCGCGGGCGATCCGCTCCACGCCGCGGACCGGCTGCGGATCGGCGCGCTGCGTCGGCTGGCGACCCTGCTCGGCCTCGCCGCGAACGCCGCCGCCCCCGAGATCGCCGACGCCGCGGCCGGCCGCACCGGCCTCGACCGCCGCGCGGTGCGCGGCATCCTGCTCGACGAGATCCCGCGCAGCGACGCCGAGCTCGTCGCCCTGAGCACACGCCTGAGAGACCTGGAGGACGCCGTGCGCGCGGCCGTCCGCCCCGAGAGGAGCCCCCGATGACGGATTCGCCCGTGGCGCCGAGTGCGACCGCGTCCGACGCGGTCGACCGCCCGACCGCACCCCCCGACGACGCCGCCCTGCGCGAAGCGATGAATCGCGTGCGCCTCGAAGTCGGCAAGGCCGTCATCGGCCAGGACGGCACCGTGACAGGCCTGCTGATCGCCCTGCTGGCACGCGGGCACGTGCTGCTCGAAGGCGTTCCGGGCGTCGCGAAGACGCTGCTCGTGCGGTCGTTCTCGACGGCGCTCGGCCTCGACACCACCCGCATCCAGTTCACCCCCGACCTCATGCCGGGCGACGTGTCGGGCTCGCTGGTCTACGACGCGAAGACCGGGGAGTTCGAGTTCCGCGAGGGACCCGTGTTCACGAACGTGGTCCTCGCCGACGAGATCAACCGCACACCGCCCAAGACGCAGGCGGCGCTGCTCGAGGCGATGGAGGAGCGCCAGGTCTCGACCGACGGTGTGACGCGGTCGCTTCCCGACCCGTTCCTCGTGGCCGCGACGCAGAACCCCATCGAGCACGAGGGCACCTACACGCTGCCCGAGGCGCAGCTGGACCGATTCCTGCTCAAGCTCATCGTCGACGTACCGGCTCGGGATGCCGAACTCGCGGTGCTGCGCCGCCATGCGAGCGGCTTCGACCCCCGCGATCTCGCGGGTGCAGGCCTGCGCCGCGCCGCCACCGCCGAGGAGATCCGCGCGGCGCAGCGGGCCGCGGCATCCGTCACCGTCTCGGACGACGTGCTCGGCTACATCGTCGACCTCGCACAGGCCACGCGCAGCAGTCCGTCGGTGCAGCTCGGCGTCAGTCCCCGCGCGGCGACCGCCCTGCTGGCGGCGTCGAAGGCGTGGGCGTGGCTGGGCGCGTACCCCGCGATCACGCCGGACCACGTGCAGACGATGCTGCTGCCGACGTGGCGGCACCGGATCCGCCTGCGCCCCGACGCCGAGCTCGAGGGCGTGTCGGTCGACGCCGTGCTCGGGTCGGTGCTGCAGCAGACCCGCGTCCCGATCTAGGAGCCGGTCGTTGAGCGAGCGAGGAACGAGCGAGACGAAACGCGCCGAACGGAACGACGCCTGATGTACGTGACCGGCCGCCTGCCGCTGCTCCTCGCCGTCGGAGCGGCGCCCGTCGTGCTGCTCTCGGCGGCGGGCGTAGACCCGTGGCTCGCAGCGGCGGCGTGGATCCTGCTGTGCCTGATCGCGGCGCTCGCCGACGCGGCGGCGGCGCCCGATCCGCGCCGGATGACGGTGCTGCGGCGCCTTCCGAGCCGCGTACTGCTCGGACAGGCGGTGCAGGCCGAGCTCGTGCTGCGCAACACCGGCGACCGCACCGTCCGCGGACGCGTGCGCGATGCCTGGCAGCCCACTGCCGGCGCGCCGGTAGCGCGCCCGGTCATCGACATCCCGCCCGGCGAGTCCCGGGCGATCGGCATCCCGCTCCTCCCCCGTCGACGCGGCGAGCTGCGATCGCGATTCGTCGTGGTGCGATCCGACGGGCCGCTGCGCCTCGCCGGACGCCAGGCGCGCCTCGACGAGCCGGGCACGCTGCGGGTGCTGCCGCCGTTCACGGCGCGACGGCACCTCCCCTCGCGGCTGGCGCGGCTGCGCGAGCTCGACGGCAACACGAGCGTGCAGGTGCGCGGCCAGGGCACCGAGTTCGACAGCCTGCGGGAGTACGTGCGCGGCGACGACGTGCGCGCCATCGACTGGCGCGCGACAGCGCGATCGAGCACGACGATGCTGCGCACCTGGCGCCCGGAGCGCGACCGGCACGTCGTGATCGTGATCGACACCGGACGCACGGCGGCGGCACGCGTCGGCGACGGCGTCCGGATGGATGCCGCGATGGAGGCCGCGCTGCTGCTCGCCGCCCTCGCGACCCGGGCCGGCGACCACGTGCACCTGCTGATGTTCGACCGCACGATCCGCGCCCGCGTCACCCGTGTCGACGGCCCGGGACTCCTGCCGGCGATGGTGGACGCCATGGCGCCCGTCGAGCCGCAGCTCATCGACACCGACTGGGATGCCGCGTTCGCCCAGGTGCGCACGCTCACGTCCCGCCCGTCGCTGGTCGTCCTCCTGACCGCGCAGGACGCCCCGGAGGCCGCGCGCGGGTTCCTGGGATCGCTGCCCGCGCTCTCCCGAGCCGCCCACGTGCTGGTCGGGGCGGTGACCGACGAGCAGGAGCCCCTGCCCGAGCGCCCCGACGCCGCCGACGTATACCGCGCCGCCGCCATCGAGCGCAGCACGCACGACGCCGCCGTCGTGGCAGCGGCGATCGGCCGCGCGGGAGGCGAGGCGATCGCCGCCACCCCGGAGGACCTGCCGCCGCGCATCGCCGACCGCTATCTCGCGCTCAAAGCCGCCGGGCGGCTCTGACGGCGCAACACGCGGGGTCTCGGCATCCGATCCTCTCTCACTGGTTTGGGGCGCGCCGCGCACGTTCGGGGCGCGCGGCGCACGCCCCGAACGCCGCTCGCGCGCCCCAAACGCGGGAGGACGCCGAAACGGCCGGCGACGAATGCCTGAACACGAAGGGAAACCTCGCGAGATCACGCGTCACACTCAGACACTCCGTGCCCGGTTCCTGGGAATCCGCTGGGCGTAGCGCTAGCCTCACGACGAGGAAAGGAGTCCGCCATGTCGGATACCACCATCCCGCCCACCACGGTGAACAGGCTCGTCGCGGAGGCTCTGGGAACGTTTCTGCTCGTCTTCGGCGGCGTGGGCACGGCGCTCTTCGCCGCCAACTTCCCGGCAGATGCGGAGAGCAACCCACTGGGCGTCGGGTTCGTCGGCGTCGCCTTCGCCTTCGGTCTCACGGTCGTCGTGGGCGCCTACGCGTGGGGTCCCATCTCGGGCGGCCACTTCAACCCGGCGATCACGCTCGGCCTCGCCGCCGCCGGTCGCTTCGAGTGGAAGAACACGATCGGCTACATCATCGCCCAGCTGATCGGCGGCGCCCTCGGCACGACGCTCATCGTGCTGATCGGCATCTTCGGCACCGACAACTGGCTCGCGAACGCCCAGGACAGCGGCTTCGCGTCCAACGGCTTCGGCACGGGCGACTTCGGCTCGCCGGGCGGCTTCGGGCTCGGCGCCGCGATCATCGCAGAGATCCTCCTCACGGCGGTCTTCGTGCTGATCATCCTCGGTGTGACGCACTCGACCCGCGGCACGGCGGCGCTCGCGCCGCTCGCCATCGGCCTCACACTGACCCTCATCCACCTGATCTCGATCCCGATCGACAACACCTCGGTGAACCCGGCCCGATCGATCGCCGCGGCGATCTACGGCGGCCCCGAGCCCCTGGCGCAGCTGTGGGTGTTCATCGTCTTCCCGATCGTCGGCGGTCTGCTCGCCGGCGTCCTGCACCGCGCGCTCTTCGAGCCCAAGGGCACGCTGCCGCCGGTCCAGGCGGAGGCGCGCCTCAAGTAGGACTCGCAAGCATCACGACAGAGCGGCCCGCCCCGATCGGGGGCGGGCCGCTCTCTCGTGCGTCGCGAGGTCAGACGAGGTCGAACCTGTCGAGCTCGGTGACCTTGCCCCACGCCTTGACGAAGTCCCGCACGAACTTCTCATTCGCGTCATCCGAGGCGTACACCTCGGCGACGGCCCGGAGCTCGGAGTTCGAGGCGAACAGCAGGTCGACGCGGGTGCCGATGCCGACCGGCTCGCCCGAACCGTCCTTCGCGCCCGAGAAGGCGTGCGAGCCCGGGTCGAGCGGCTTCCAGGTCGTGCCGAGGTCGAGCAGGTTCACGAAGAAGTCGTTCGTGAGCACGCCCTTGCGGTCGGTGAAGACGCCATAGTCCGAGCCGTCCCAGTTCGCACCGAGCACGCGCAGACCGCCCACGAGGACCGTCAGCTCGGGAGCGCTCAGCGTGAGCAGGTTCGCCCGGTCGACGAGGTGGTGCTCCTCGGGCATGAAAGCCCGCGGCCCGTAGTAGTTGCGGAATCCGTCGGTGATCGGCTCGAGGAACGCGAACGACTGCGCGTCGGTCCGCTCCTGCGTGGCATCGGTGCGGCCCGGGTGGAAGACCACCTCGGCGTCGACCCCCGCGTCCTCGGCCGCCTTCTCGACCGCCGCGTTGCCGGCGAGCACGATCAGGTCGGCCAGCGACACCTGCTTGCCGTCGGTGCGGCCGTCGTTGAACGAGGCCTGGATCTGCTCGAGCTTCGCGAGCACCGTGGCGAGCTGGGCGGGCTTGTTGACCTCCCAGTCCTTCTGCGGGGCGAGGCGGATGCGGGCGCCGTTGACGCCGCCGCGCTTGTCGCTGCCGCGGAACGAGGATGCCGCCGCCCACGTCGTCTCGACGAGCTCCGAGACCGTGAGGCCGGCGTCGAGGATCTGGGCCTTGAGCGCCGCAGCGTCTGCCGCGTCGATGAGCTCGTGGTCGACGGCCGGGACGCGGTCCTGCCACAGCAGCTCCTCGGCCGGGACCTCGGGGCCGAGGTAGCGGTCGATCGGGCCCATGTCGCGGTGCGTGAGCTTGAACCACGCCCGTGCGAACGCGTCGGCGAATGCCTCGGGGTCGTCCTTGAAGCGGCGCGAGATGGCGTCGTACGCCGGGTCGGTGCGCAGGGCCAGGTCGCTGGTCAGCATGCGGGGTTCACGGCGCCCGTTCGAATGCGCCAGCGGCACCATGTCGGCGCCGCCGCCGTTGATCGGACGCCACTGGTGGCCGCCGCCCGGGCTGCGCATGAGCTCCCACTCGTAGGCGTAGAGGATGTGGAAGAACTCGTTGTCCCAGCGGGTGGGGTGGTAGGTCCACGTGACCTCGAGGCCGGAGGTGATGGTGTCGTCGCTGTGCCCGGTGCCGTGGTTGTTCTTCCAGCCGAGGCCCTGCTGCTCGAGGCCGGCAGCCTCGGGGTTGTCCTCGATATTGGTGTCGGGCGCGGCGCCGTGCGTCTTGCCGAACGTGTGGCCACCGGCGATCAGTGCGACGGTCTCCTCGTCGTCCATCGCCATGCGGCCGAAGGTCTCGCGGATGTCGCGGGCCGAGGCCAGCGGGTCGGGGTTGCCGTTGGGACCCTCGGGGTTGACGTAGATGAGACCCATCTGCACGGCCGCGAGAGGCTTCTCGAGTTCGCGGTCGCCCGAGTATCGCTCGTCGTCCAGCCAGGTGGTCTCGGGGCCCCAGTAGACGTCGGCGTCGGGCTCCCACACGTCGGGGCGGCCGCCGGCGTAGCCGAACGTCGTGAAGCCCATCGACTCGAGCGCCACGTTGCCCGCGAGGATCATCAGGTCGGCCCACGAGAGCGACTGGCCGTACTTCTTCTTGACCGGCCAGAGCAGGCGGCGAGCCTTGTCGAGGTTGACGTTGTCGGGCCAGCTGTTCAGCGGCGCGAAGCGCTGCTGACCGGCGCCACCACCACCGCGGCCGTCGGTCACGCGGTAGGTGCCGGCGCTGTGCCACGCCATGCGGATCATCAGCGGACCGTAGTTGCCGAAGTCGGCGGGCCACCAGTCCTGCGACGTCATGAGGGTCTCGGCGATGTCGGCCTTGACCGCGGCGAGGTCGAGCGACTCGAACGCCGCCTTGTAGTCGAAGTCCTCGCCGAGCGGGTTGGCGACGGCCGGGTTCTTCGCGAGGATCTTGAGGTTCAGCTGGTTGGGCCACCACACGCTGTTGGCGTTGCCGGTGGTCGGGTGCGGCTGACCACCGTGGATCACCGGGCAGCCCTCGGACTCGTTCGGACGCGGGCGGCTCTCGCCGTCCTCACGCTCGTCGAGCGGCGTGTCGATCGGGGTGACCGCCTGGTCGGCGTCGGTGGGGTTCTCGCCGATCTCCGGGATCGTGTCGTTGGTATCGGTCATGAGCTTCCTTCCAATCGGGATGGGCTATCAGAGGGTCGGACAGGATGTCAGGAGCGCGCGGTGGCGACCGGCTCGGCGACGCTCGCCTCGGCCGTCGCACAGGCGGGGCACACACCCCAGAAGGTGACCTCGGCCGCCTGCAGCGCGTAGCCGTGCGCGTCGGACGGCGTCAGGCAGGGCGCCTCGCCCACGATGCAGTCGACATCCTGCACGGCGCCGCATTCGGAACAGATGAGGTGGTGGTGGTTGTCGTCGACGCGCAGCTCGAACAGACCTGGCCGGCCCGCGGGCTCGATGCGGCGTGCGAGTCCGGCGTCGACGAAGTCGCCGAGCGCGTTGTACACCGACTGCAGGCTCGTCCCGGGAACCGTCCGCGCGACGATGCCGAACAGCTCGTCGGCGCTGGCGTGCGGGCGCTCGATGAGCGCCTCGACGACCGCGCGCCGGGAGTCGGTGACCCGCAGCCCTGCCGCCCGCAGGCGTGCCGCTGTGTCGACGGCGTGCGTGTCGACGGCGGTGTGCGGGCTCATGCCCTCAGCCTACCGTTGTTTTGATTGATTCAAAACAGTGCTATGCGCACGCGCCCTCTCCCTCCCCGCCCCCGAGTTCACTTGCGCTGAACGTACGCCGATCCCGGCGTGGAGCGTACGTTCAGCGCAAGTGAACGACGGGAGAAAGGCGGCGAAGACGCCGCGGGGGTCAGCCGGCGACGAGGGTGGGGGTGCCGGCCTCGTACTCGGTCAGATCGCCGCTCTCCCCCAGGCGGTGCGCGCGGCGTCCGACCACGAGCATGTAGACGAGGAACAGTCCGAGCGCTGCCGCGCCGATGCCGATCTTCACGGGCCACGGCCAGGGCTGCGCCGTAACGAAGCCCTCGATGATCCCCGAGAAGCCGAGGGCGATGACGAGGCCGATCGCGATCGTTGCCAGCGAGCGTCCAGCGGCGGCCAGCGACTCGCCGCGCGACCGCGGGCCGGGCGCGACCCAGGCCCAGAAGATCTGCAAGCCGGCCGCACCGGCCACGAAGATACAGGTGAGCTCGAGCATCCCGTGCGGGAGGATGTACAGCACGAACACGTCGCCGCGGTCGAACGCCGCCATGATCGCCGCCGCCGTGCCGACGCCGACGGCGTTCTGCACCAGCACCATGATCGGCCAGACCCCGGTGATGCCGAAGAGCACGCACTGGGCCGCGATCCAGGCGTTGTTGGTCCACACCGTGCCCGCGAACACCGCCGCCGGGTTCTCGCTGTAGTACTCGGTGAACTGGTTCTCGGCGTAGTGCTCGAGTTGCGCCTGGCTGCCGAGGCTGGCCACCAGAGCGGGGTCGCCCGACACCCACAGGGCCACGACGGTGACCACGGCCACGAAGCCCAGCGCGATGGCGAGCGTCGTCCAGCGGACCCGGTACAGGGCGGCGGGAAGCTGCAGCGCGAAGAACCGCGGGATCTGGCGCATGACGTTCTCGGGCGCACCCGTGAGCCGCAGCCGCGCGCGTCCGAGCATCGTCGAGATGTGATCGCCCTGGACGCTGCGTCCGGCGGACGTCTTCGCGTCGGCGAGATCGGCGGATGCCGCGCGGTACCGCGTCACGAGCTCGTCGACCTCCGCGCCGGAGAGGTGCCGCCGGCGGCTGAGTTCGTCGAGACGCGCCCACTCCTCGCGCCGAGCGGCCGTGAGCGCGTCGAGGTCCATGTGTTTCACTGTAGCCATGACCGCTGAGCGCCCCGCGATCGTCGACATCCATCAAGACGAGGTGCTCACCGGCGAGGCCGTCGCGCTGGACGTGCAGCCGCTCGGCTACTTCCTGCGAGCGCTCGGTGTGCTCATCGACATGCTGCTCGGCGTCGCCGTGCTGCTGCTGTTCGCGTGGGGGCTCAGCTGGCTGCTCGGCCTGGGGGCGATCGACCCGGCGGTGGTGCCTATCCTGACGATCGTCGTCCTCGTCCTCGTCATGATCGTGATCCCGACGGTGGTCGAGACGACCACCCGGGGCCGCAGCCTCGGACGCCTCGCGGTCGGCGGGCGGATCGTCCGCGCCGACGGTGGCGCCGCAGGCTTCCGGCACGCGTTCATCCGGGCGCTCGTCGGCGTCTTCGAGCTGTGGTTCACGGTCGGCGCCGTCGCGGCGCTGGTCGGAGCATTCACCCCCCGCTCGCAGCGGCTCGGCGACCTGCTCGCCGGCACCTACTCGGAGCGCACGCGCACCCCTCGTCTTCCCGACGTGCACCTCGGCATCCCACCGGTCCTGGCCGACTGGGCGGCGGTCGCCGACGTCGCACGCCTGCCGGAACGGCTGTCCCGACGCCTCGCGCAGTTCGCACGCTCGGCGGCCAACATGGAGCCGACGGCGCGTGCGCGGGTCGCGGCATCCCTCGCGCGGGAGACGGCCGTGCACGTCTCACCCGTGCCGGCCGTCGACCACGAGACGTTCCTCATCGGCGTCGCGGCAGTGCGGCGCGAGCGCGAGCTGCGCGCGCTGCGCCTGGAGACCGCCCGCGCCGACGCGGGTGGACGGTGAGACGACCGGGCCTGCCTCAGTAGCGGTAGTGGTCCAGCTTGTAGGGGCCCTCGACCGGCACGCCGATGTAGGCGGCCTGCTGGTCGCTGAGGGTCGTGAGCTGCACGCCCAGCGCGTCGAGGTGCAGGCGCGCGACCTTCTCGTCGAGGTGCTTGGGCAGCGTGTACACGGCGGTCGGGTACTCGTTGCGCTTCGTGAACAGCTCGATCTGCGCGAGCACCTGGTTCGTGAACGATGCGCTCATGACGAACGACGGATGCCCGGTGGCATTGCCCAGATTCAGCAGCCGGCCCTCGCTCAGCACGAGCACGCTGCGCCGGTTCGGAAGCCGCCATTCGTGCACCTGCGGCTTGATCTCGATCTTCTCGACCTCGGGCAGCGCCTCGAGGCCCGCCATGTCGATCTCGTTGTCGAAGTGCCCGACGTTGCCGACGATCGCCAGGTGCTTGAGCTTGAGGAGGTCCTCGGTGGTGACGACGTCCTTGTTGCCGGTGCCCGTGATCAGGATGTCGACCTGACCGGCGACGTCGGCGAGGCGCGCGACCTGGTAGCCGTCCATCGCTGCCTGCAGCGCGCAGATCGGGTCGACCTCGCTGACGATGACGCGGGCGCCCTGACCGCGCAGGGCCTCAGCGGCGCCCTTGCCGACGTCGCCGTAGCCGCAGACGAAGGCGACCTTGCCGCCCATCAGCACGTCGGTCGCGCGGTTGATGCCGTCCGGCAGCGAATGACGGATGCCGTACTTGTTGTCGAACTTCGACTTCGTGACCGAGTCGTTGACGTTGATGGCCGGGAAGAGCAGGTCGCCTGCCGCCGCCAGCTCGTACAGCCGGTGGACGCCCGTGGTCGTCTCCTCGGTGACGCCGAGCAGGTCCTCGGCCATCCGCGTGAAGCGCTGCGGGTCGCGCGTGAGGCTGGCGCGCAGCGTGTCGAGGATGATCCGGTACTCGGCGGAGTCGTCGGCCGCGGCATCCGGAACCGCTCCTGCCTTCTCGAACTCGACGCCCTTGTGCACGAGGAGCGTCGCGTCACCGCCGTCGTCGAGGATCATGTTCGGGCCGTCGAAGCCCTCGGCCGACCAGTCGAAGATGCGGTCGGCGAGGCGCCAGTACTCCTCGAGCGTCTCGCCCTTCCACGCGAAGACCGGGACGCCCGCCGGGGCGTCGACCGTGCCGCTCGGACCGACGACGACGGCCGCGGCGGCTTCGTCCTGCGTGGAGAAGATGTTGCAGCTCGCCCAGCGCACCTGCGCGCCCAGCGCGACGAGCGTCTCGATGAGCACCGCGGTCTGCACCGTCATGTGCAGCGAGCCCGCGATGCGCGCGTTCTTCAGCGGCTGCGTCGAGCCGAACTCCTCACGCAGCGCCATGAGGCCCGGCATCTCGTTCTCGGCGAGACGCAGCTGATGGCGGCCCGCTTCGGCCAGCGAGAGGTCGGCGACCTCGTACTCGAAGCCCTCGCGGGCCTTGGTGGCCGTGGAGTCGGCAGGCGTGGCGACAGGCGTGGAGGTCGGCATCCGCCCATTCTCCCACGCGGGGACCCGAGCCCGCGGCCTCCCCCGCACGTATGCTGGGCATCACCTCGAGCGACGGAGCAAAGAGTTGACCATGCCCTTGGCGTCACAACGAGCACCGCTGATGGACCAGAACGCTTTCTGGTTGCGGCCGACCTCGTACTGGCTGCCGGTCCAATTCCCGGTGAGTGCGTGGAACACGCACGCACCCTTCGCTGCGTGGCTCATCGACGTCCTGCGTCCGGCATCGGTGGTGGAACTCGGAACGCACACCGGATTCTCATGCTTCGCCTTCGCGGAGGCCGCCGCGCGTCTTGGTCACCCGATGGTCATCAGCGCACTCGACAGCTGGCAGGGGGACGACCACGCCGGGTTCTACGGTGAGGAGGTCCTGGAATCGGTTCGGCTGATCGCCGAGCGTGACTATCCGGGCTCGGTGAGGCTGGTGCGCGGGTGGTTCACCGAGTCTCGCCCCCTCTTCGAAGACGCCTCCGCGGACCTGCTCCACATCGACGGCCGGCACGGGTATGAGAACGCGGTCGAAGACTACGAGGAGTGGCGGAGCGTCGTTCGCGAAGGCGGTGTCATCCTGTTCCATGACATCGCGGAGCGAGACCGAGGATTCGGCGTCTGGCGGCTCTGGGAGCGACTCGAGAGGGAGCACCGGACGTTCGCCTTCCATCACGGCCACGGGCTCGGCGTGCTTTCGGTCGGCGACGTGAAGGTCGACGCACTTCAGCGCCTGTTCTCGGCGGACGACGCGACTGCCGACCGCATCCGCGACGACTTTGAGCGCCTCGGTGCGGAGGTCGAGATACGAAGCCGCCTTGCCCCGCTACCGGAGAAACTTCGTCACACGGAGCTTCATGCCTCTCAACTCGAGGACAAGGTCGCGTGGCTGGTACGAGAGGCAGAGGGCCTACGACAGGCCGTCTCCGAACGGGATCAGCGCATCAGTGAGCTGGAATCGAGTACGAGCTGGCGGGTGACCGCGGCATTGCGGGCGGTGGGCCGCGTGTTGCCCCACCGCGATTGATGACGTCTATGCCGGCTCAGGCGCGGAGGGTCTCGTGCCGCACGACCACCCAGCCCTTGGGTACCGACAGGCGGTCGGTGTGGATCGCGCACAGGTCGTGCGCGTGAGGATCGCCCCCGGCGCCGAGCGGACCGAGTGCCGCCATCTGGTCGCCGTAGTCGTAGGTGAGCGTCGACACCGCCTCACGGGCGCAGCCGACCTTGGAGCAGACTCTCTCGCGCATCGGGTCGACGCTACCGCGCCCCCGACCCATGCGGACGGATGCCGCGCCGCGGCGTCTCCGCCCCGTCAGCATCGGGCAGCGCGCAAGCCGCGACATCGTGGGAGAGGAGCCTGTCCCTCACCCCGCCCTAGGATGGGCATATGGCGTGGCGGCGTACCCGGACGAGCGAGCGCGCGCAGCCGCGCGCGTCTCGCCATGGCCGACACGGCCGCGAGGGCCGGAGCCCCGTGGTTCGTCCTCCCCTCCCGCCGCTGGACACCCGCGTCGACCGCTTCGACCTGTCCGTCGGCACCGCGGCGGAGTTCCTCCGCTCGGCCTGGCCCGAGCTCCGCGACGTGCGGTTCGAGGTCGCCGACATGCCGGCGGCGACCGATGACGACGGCATCCCTCGATGGACGGTGCTGCCCGACGCGGGCCGCATCATCCTGTATCGCCTGCCGATCGAGCGGCTCAGCCATCTGCACCGCGACGACGAGCTGCATCGACGCATGCTCGTCGAGGGCGCCGTCTTCCGGGCCGCGGCGGAGTATCTGGACCGCGACCCGTGGGACCTCGGCCCGGAGCGCTTCCGCTACTTCTGACGCGGCTCGGATCAATGCGAGCGCCAGCGAGCGTTGACGCGAGCCGCGTCGAGGTTGAGCGGGCGAAGCGAGTCGAAACCCCTACCGTGGGGCGCCAGAAGGCTCGACTCAGGGGTAGACGAGGATCTCGGAGGTCGCGACGTCCGCCGGCCACACCGGCACGCCCGCCAGCGCGCCATCTCCCGCGAACGACAGGCCGGCGCGCACGGGGGCCTCGGGCTCGAACCGGTACACCGTGCGCGCGGCCAGTCGCACGGCGACGGAGCCGTTCGCCGGGATCGTGAGATCGAGCGGGGATCCGCCGTCGACCGGCGTGACGGCGACCGCGACCGGTTCGTTCGACGGATTCACCACCGAGAGCGACGGAGTCGGTCCTCCGGGCGTCGCGAAGAGGGATGCCACCGCCACCTCGGGCGCCGGGGTGTACCACGCGAAGTCGTCGCCCTCGTCGACACCGGTCGCCTGCCAGACCGCCGCCACGAGGGGTTCGTCCGCATCGATCGTCACCGTGTACGAGCCGGCGGTCAGGCTGTCCAGCGCCAGCTCGAGCGGTTTGCCGGCCTCGAGCGCCACCTCCTGCGGCTCGCGCACCGGTTCGCGGCCGCCGACCGTGGTGACGGTCACCCGTGCGGTCGCGGGCGCAGCGGGCGCCAGCATCCGCAGCACGGTCACCTCGTCGGCCGCGCCGTCCGCGGCTATCGCGCGCGTCACGGTGATGCCGGTGATGACCTCTGTCGTCTCGGCATGCGCGACAGGACCGACCTGGTCGACGCCGCCCGGCGTGAGCGTGCGCGTGATGCTCGCCTGGAGGGACGCCCGGATCGGCGCGCCGACAGCCGACACGCGCACCACGGGCGTCTCTTCGCCCAGCGCGATGCCCGCCAGGGGCACGACGCGCTGCGTGCCGGGGGGGACCACGAGGTCGACGCCGCCGGGAGGGCTCTGCGGCCCCGCGGCCCCGTAGACGGTCAGCTGCACCGTCGCCGGAACGGTGCCCGGGTTCGCGAGCAGCACGAGGTCGGCCGCGCCGGTGGCCCCGGACCCGCCGACGAGCCACGAGTCCAGCAGTGGCGGCCGGCATGCCGAGGCGGCGAAGCCGGAGAGGTCGTCGGCCGACGCGGTCGCCGCGCCCGTGGCTGCCACGTCGACCGCCTGGCCGTCGAGCGGCGGAGCCGTGTAGGCCAGCGGGCCGGGCCCGACGTCGGTGGTCTCCAGACGCTGCTCCGCAGGCCGTTCGCCGTCTGCCACCCCGACGACGACCGATTGCGGCGCGACCACGGTGATGGCGTCGGCGGCCGCCGGATTGCGGCCGATCGACAGAAGCCCGCCGTCGCACGCGATCACGGACGCCGCGGGCGCCGGTGTGGCCCGCACGCTCAGCGGCTCGCGCGCGACCGTCGGCCACGGCACCGAGACGGCGGTGACGACGGCGACCACGGCGACGATCGACACGGCCGTGCCGATCAGCAGGCGGGCGCTCGTCGTCGCCCAGCGGAACACCCGTCGGTCGCTCATCGACCCTCCTGCCAGTGAGGTCCCACCACGCGTGGGGTGCGGCGCGCCTCGCGGATCGACGTCGCCGTCGGCAGCGCGAGGAGCAGGGCGATCCCGAGGATGGCGAACTGCCCGAACGCGATCCACCGCGCGACGGCGGAGACGGATGCCGCTTCCGCCGGACGCGGTGCGATCTCATCCACGACGCGCCAGAGCTCTCCCTTGGCGGTGTCGCCCACGACGACGAGCGTGTCGCGCTGGCCGAGCGCCGTCACGGCAGACAGCCGCGTCGTCCGCGCGGCATCGGTCTCGGGCGGTGTCGACGGCGCCAGCAGGATGAACCCGATGCCCCGGTCGGCGAGCTCGGCGACGACATCCTCCGAGGAGGGGGTGACGAGATCGGCGGCGAGGGCCGCCAGTTCCTCGTCCTGAGGACTCGCTTGAGAGCGGGTCGACAGCAGCGTGGTCTGACCGCCGACGGTCTCGCTCGCACCCCAGACCACCTGGGCAGCGACACCGGCGTCGGCCTGCGGAGTGAGCACGATGGTTCCGACATCCGGGTCGTCGCGCCCCTCGGCCGCGACGAAGGCGGGAAGCGTGCTGGCGGGACCGTTGGCGATCGTCGCGGTGCCGCGGGTGAAGGCGGTGAGCGACGGCACGGCGAGCATCACGGCCGCGGCGAAGACGAGCGTGGCCGCCAGCCCGCGCGCCAGCGCGACACGCGGGGCGAGACCGGCATCCAGGGCAACCAGCGCCCCTCCGAGCGCGCCGAGCCATGCGAGGCTCAGCCCGGTGCCGGGCCACAGCGCAACGGTGAGCGACTGGACGAACGACACCGACACCCCGACCGCGGCGAACGCCGTGCCGAGGCCGAGCGCCGTCACTGCGAGCAGCACGATGCCGGCGGCCCAGCGCTGCGTCAACGGCGCCGCGAGGGCGAGCAGGGCCAGCGGCACGCTGAGCAGGGGCACCCACCAGGTCGGCCCGTCCGGCAGCAGAGTCGCCCACCCGGCAAGATCCGAGGTCGGGATGCCGGCTGCCAGGAGCGCGCGGCCCGCGGCGTCGGCCGCGACCTGCGGTCCTGCCCAGGGCACACCCGGGTCGGCGACGAGTCCCCACGCGCGTCCGTGGGTCAGCGCGTTCCAGACGAGCGGGAGTGCGAGGGCGAGCGACGGCACGAGCGTCCACACCAGGCGTGCCACGCCGCGACCCGCACGGAGGACGATGCCGAGCACGACGGCGCCGAACCACAGCACCGCCATCGCGGGCGCCAGGGATGGCGCTGCCGCCAGCACGGCGGCAAGCAGCAGCGAGGCCGCCCCCGCCCCTGCCCACGACCGATGCGCGACCGCACCCGCATAGAACAGCCACGGCAGCAGCAGGTGAACGAGCACTCCGGTGGGCCGCCCCTGGGTGAGCGCGACGAGGAGCGTCGGCGACAGCGCCCACACCGCACCGCCGAGCAGCCGCAGGCTGGCCCGTTCGGTCACCCGTGTAGCCGCGAACCAGCCGCCGAGCGCGGCGAGCGGCAGCGCGAGGATCCACAGCAGCACGAGCGCCCGCGACGGCGCCCACGGCCAGAGCGAGCCGAGCACCGCGATCACGGCTGCGAACGGATCCGCCGGCCCGATCGTGTCGAGTCCGAGCGCTCGCTGTCCGTACGCGGCGTCATCCCACAGCTGACCGACGGTGTTCGCGAGGGGCTGGAGCGCTCCCCCGCCCAGCACCGGCCATGCCAGCAGCGCGGGGAAGGCGGCGACAGAGACGGCGAGCGCGGCGAGCACCAGCCAGGCAGCCCCACCGGCGAAGAACCTCAGGTCGCTGCGCCGATGGCCGCCGATCGCGACCTCGGGGTCGTCGTCGAGACGTTCGCGGAGTTCGGCCTGCGTCGTGCGCAGCGGCGCCACCTGCGCCCACGACGCCGTGCGTGCGCGCGCGATGCGGCGACGTGCGCGCCATACCGGCACGATCCCGACGAACGCCACGGCCGCCGCGCCCCACTCGGAGGCGATGCGACCCGGTTGCTTGCGTACGAGATCCACGACGGTGCGCCAGAGCGCGAGCGGCAGCACGGACAGCCAGTGCAGCGGCGTCGCGACGGTCGGCGCGTACGCCAGCCGTCGGCGCAGCTGCGCCACGCGCTCGGCATAGACCGCGCGACGTCGGCGCTGCGGGGTCAGCGGCACCGGCAGACCGGCGACGCCGTCCCCTGCCGTGGCGACGAGTGCTGCCGGGACCAGCGACACGCGGCCCCCGGCCAGTCGCGCCCTCACCCCGAGGTCGAGTCCCTCGTCGGCGCCTGCGAGGCCGCGGTCGAGGCCGCCGAGCCGGTCCCAGGCATCGGAGCGGACCAGGATGCCGCGCACGTCGGCACCGAGCACGTCCTCCTGCGCGTCGTGCTGCCCCTGATCGAGCTCGCCGTCGGCGAGGCCTACCGTGCGGCCGACCCGGGTCATGCTCACGCCGAGCGAGACGATCTCGGAACGGTCGTCCCAGCGCACGAGCTTGGGCGCCACGAAGGCGACCGACGGCGACAGCTCAAGGGCTCCGGCCAGCCGGGCGAGCGCGTCGGGCTCCGGCGCCGTGTCCTGCGCCAGCAGCCAGAGCGCGTCGGCGTCGACGTTCTCGCCGCCGCGCGGCGACACGAGCGCCGTCGCCGCCGCGAAACCGGTGGATGCCGGAGCCTTCACGACGAACTCGGCGCCTGCGGCATCCACGATCTCGAAGAGGTGGTCGTCACCGCCGCAGACCACGATCGTGAGGGCGTCGACCGGACGCGTCTGCTCGGCGAGTGCCGCGAGAGTGCGTCGCAGGTGGAATGCGGCCGGCGTGCGACCATCGGGACGGACGACGAGAACCGCGTGTATCCGGTTCGACGCGGAGGCGCGCGTCAGCGCGGACTCCGAGGGACCGGAGCTCGCGAGGGCAGCGTTCGAGGTGACACCGTCCGACGACGGACTGGTCGGCGGAACAGGGCTCGGCGAAACGGTGGGCATGTCCTGGTCAGCCTAGGTCGCGCTCCATCGCCAACTCGGGCGAACGCGCCGGGTCGGCCGGATCGAACCGGCCGACCAGCGTGCGTTTCAGCCGGCTCGACGCTTCAGCTTGCGACGTTCGCGCTCGCTGAGACCGCCCCAGATACCGAATCGCTCGTCGTTCTGCAGCGCATAGTCGAGGCATTCGCCTCGCACGTCGCACGACGTGCAGATGCGCTTCGCATCACGCGTGGAGCCGCCCTTCTCGGGGAAGAACGCCTCCGGATCGGTCTGCGCACACAGTGCGTCGGTCTGCCATGCGAGCGGATTGTCTTCTTCCGCGTCGATGTTGCGGCGAACCCCCGGTACCCCCAGTTGAACCGGATCGACGAACCAGTCGTCGGGAACGCCGGAACGGTATTGAGAAACCGTCATGTCGTTCTCACCCCCCGTGATCCTGCTCCACGCTGGTGCGTGTACGGATAATTACACCCGTGTAGTTCGCCGAGGTCAAGTCGCAGATAGTAAACGCTCAACCGCCTCTTGAACCTTCACGACGCGCCGACGGCGTGTCGCGCTGTGATAACGGTCCGATGAGAAAGCGATGAGCCCGCGGTTCAGCGTCCCGGAAGGGCGATGAAGAGCTCTCCTTCACCTGCCACGCGGACCCCGCCTTCGTCCGGGGTCACGAGCACGGCGGCCCCGGGTACGAGGTCCGACGCCGCTCCCGACGCGAGCCCGACGACCTCGAGGGACCCGCCGGTGGCGACCGCGATCGCCGGTCCCGCCAGCGGCACCTCGACCCCCTCCCGCGTCGGGGCGACGGCGAGCAGGGCGAAGTCCGAGACCGGCACGTCGTACTGGCCGATGCCTTCCCCGAGTACCCGCGCCCGGATCACCGGCGGCAGCCCCGGCGTCGGGTCGAGCACGCTCACCAGCTCGGCCGCGTCGACGTGCTTCGGCGTCAGACCACCGCGGAGCACGTTGTCGCTCGCCGCCATCAGCTCCACACCCAGACCGTCGAGGTAGGCGTGCAAGACGCCGGCCGGCACGAAGAGTCCTTCGCCGCGACGCAGGGTCACCAGGTTCATCAGCAGGGCCACGACGATGCCGGGGTCGCCGGGGAAGGCGGCATCCAGCGTGCGCGCGAGCTCCAGCTCGGCGGAGAACTCGTCGTACTCGGCCGAGACCGCGGCGGCGATGACGTCGCGCGCGACGTCGGCCCCGTCCGAGAGGAGCCAGCCGATCACGGCAGAGAGTGAGGCGTCCTCGGCTTCCAGACGCTCCGCGAGCGGTGCGGCACCGGGTCCGAGCGCGGCGATGAGGCGGCGCGTGGCCTCGAGCTCGCGGAGGCCCGCGAGCGCCCGGAACGTGTCGCTGAGCGCCACGATCAGCTCGGGCTTGTGATTGGCGTCGCGGTAGGTGCGCTCGGCGGCGTCACGCGGGATCCCCGCAGCCTCCTCGCGCGCGAAGCCCGCCTCAGCCTGCGCCTTGGAGGGGTGCGCCTGGATGGAGAGAGCGGATGCCGCCGCCAGCAGCTTCAGCAGGTACGGCAGCGGCGCATCGATACCGGCTGCGGCCCCTTCTTCGGCGACCCACCGGTCGAGCGTGCGGCCGTCGGGCGTCTCGGCCGGGTCGCCCGGGTGATCCCCGAACCACACCTCCGCCTCAGCGCGGCCGGACGTCTCGCGCCCCTCGAGTTCGGCGAGCAGGGAGAGCGAGCCCCACGCGTAGTCACGGGGGTCGTTGGCAAGCGGGATCAGCACCCGAACAGCCTAGCGACGCGGCCGTCGCAGACCTCGCCCGCGCCCCCGCTGACCGCGCAGGGCGCCGGGGTACGCTGTGAGGCGATGGCCGTCCACTCCAAGCACCCGGCGTCGGCACCGCCGGGCCCGCCGGTCCGCGAGAAGACCGGCCACCTCATGCTGCGCGGCTGGTGCATCTTCGTGCTCTTCATGGCGCTGTCGGGCACCGCCTGGGTGCACGCATTCGGCGAGCTCACCGCCACCGTCATCACGATTGCCGGCGGTGTGCTTTCGGCCGTGCTGTGGATCGTCCTGCGCCCACCCGTCCAGTGGCGCCGCCTGCCGTGGTTCGTCGTCGCCTACGTCGTGTGGGCGACGCTCTCGCTCGCATGGTCGGCCTGGCCGCAGGCGACCGCGCTCACGCTGCTGCTCCTGTACATCACCAGCCTGCAGGCGCTGTTCATCGGCAGCGTGCTCACCTGGCGGGAGCTCGTGCGCGCCATCGCTTCGGCGCTCAAGTGGGTCCTGGCACTGTCGATCCTCTTCGAGCTGTGGGTCGCCGTCTTCATCGGCGAGCCGGTCCTGCCGGGATTCGTGGTCGAGAAGGCCGACGACCCGATCGAGTACTGGTCGCGCAACAACCTGTTCGACTTCCCCGGGCGGCTCCAGGGCATCATGGGCAACGCGAACCTGCTCGCCCCGGTCGCCCTGCTCGCGATCGTCGTCTTCGCGATCCGCCTCGCATCGGGTGCGCCGCGCCGCACGTTCCTGTGGATCTGGATGGCACTGTCGGCCTACCTCTTCATCCGCGCATCGTCGGCGACCGCCTATCTCGCGGCCGCTGCGGTCGCGGTGGTCCTCGTCACGGTGCTCCTCATGCGGCGCGCGACCAGGCCGGGTGAGCGCACCAAGTACTACGCCGCGTACGCCGCGGTCGGGATCGGCGGCCTCCTCGGACTGTGGCTGCTGCGGGACGCGATCTTCACCGCCCTCGGCCGCAGCGCCGACCTCACCGGTCGCGAGGGCATCTGGGAGGCCGTGCTGGCTCGCGCCGCGGAACGCCCGTGGGTCGGCTGGGGCTACGCGACCCCGTGGGTGCCTTCGGATCCGGCTTTCGACGAGTGGATCATCGACCACGGCCAGACCGTGATGCAGGCGCACAACATGTGGGTCGATGTCGCGATGCAGCTGGGCATCATCGGCGTCGTGCTCCTCGCAGTCCTCTACTTCGCCTTCGTGTGGCGGGCATGGTTCTTCGCCGTCGACCGGCCGCGCTGGGATCTCCGCGCCGACCGACCGTACTCGCCGCTGACGCTCCTGCCCACGCTCGTGGGCGCGATCCTGCTCGTGCAGGGTCTCGCCGAGTCCACACCGCTCCTGCTGTGGGGCTGGCTCTTCGTCGTCATGCTCGGCGCGAAGATCAAGCAGTCGCCGCACGTCGGCGTCGGCCCCGCCGAGCAGAGTGCCGCGATCGAGCGCGGCGACCCCGTCGAACTGGGCGAGCCCGTGGGCCGGCGGCTCCCGGCACGGCGACCCGCGCGACGCGCGTCCGGCACCGAGTCGAGCGTGGCCGCCGCGGGCGACCCGGCAGGGTCCGGCGCGTGACCGATACGCCGCGGTCCGCATCGCCCGGGTGGCTGGGCGCCCTGCTGGACTCGGCGGCCTTCGCCCGCGCCTTCACTCTCGTCGTCTTCGCCACCGTCTTCTCGGCATTCGCGATCGAGCGCATCGCCGGACACGTCACCTACGTGACCATCGTGGCCGGGCTCTGCATCCTGGGTCTGGCGGTCATGGTGGCACGCCGGCGCGAGATCTCGCTGCTGCGGCTGGTGCCGACGACGGTGCTGATCTTCATCGGGTGGGCCTTCGC
Source organism: Microbacterium sp. LWS13-1.2 (assembly GCF_040144835.1). Classification (NCBI taxonomy): domain Bacteria; kingdom Bacillati; phylum Actinomycetota; class Actinomycetes; order Micrococcales; family Microbacteriaceae; genus Microbacterium; species Microbacterium sp. LWS13-1.2. Next base: position 4,037,198 of record NZ_CP151632.1, on the reverse strand, counting down.
CAGCGTCGTCTGGAGCAGCGACACGAGTGCGTCGTTCTGGAGCTGGGTGTCGATGGCCGCGCTGGCGTTCCTCGCCGTCGTCATCGGGCACGTGCGCGACACGCTGCAGACCGTCCGCGCGCTGGGTGACGTGCTGCGGGTGCTGCTCAGCGCCTCCCTCGCACTCGAGGTGCTGTCGGGCGTCCTCCTCGACCTGCCTTTCACCTTTCTCGGCATCCAGGGCAACATCGCCCAGCTGGGTCCGGTGCAGGGCATCTTCGGCACGCGCAACCTGCTGGGCTTCGTCGCCGTCATCGCGCTCATCACCTTCCTCATCGAGTACCGCACCCAGTCGGTCCGCCCGGGTGTCTCGGTGGCCTCCGTCGTACTCGCCGGGGGCCTGGCTGCGCTCAGCGACTCCCCCACCGTGGTCGTGCTCGCGCTCGGCGTCGGGCTCGCCGTCGGAGCCCTCGCCCTCGTTCGGCACGCGCGGCCCGAACGTCGCGCCGGCCTGCAGCTCGCACTGGGAGCGCTCGTCGTCATCGGGGTGTTCGTGGGCTATGCGGCGCGGCATCCGATCATCGCGCTGCTCGGCGCCGGCACCGACTTCTCGATGCGCGTCGAGCTGTGGAACTTCATGGTCGACATCCTCCGCCAGAAGCCCGTACAGGGCTTCGGCTGGTTCGGCGTCTGGGACCAGAAGGAGTACCCGTTCAACGCGATCAACTTCTGGCTCGACACGAAGCACGCCACCGGCCTCAACGCCTACTTCGACGTCGCGCTGCAGCTCGGCTGGGTCGGCCTGGTGCTGTTCCTGGCGCTGGCTGCGCTGGCGCTGGCGCGTTCGTGGCTCGTCGCCGGCGAGCGCCGCTCGGTCGTCTACGCCTGGACGCCGCTCATCCTCGTCACCCTGCTCATCGACTCGATGTTCGAGAGCTTCGCGCTCACCGGGCTCGGGTGGCTGATGCTCGTGCTGTGCGCCGTGAGAGCCGGGCAGTCGCGTTCGTGGCGCGAGAGCCTCGGCGGCGGGACGGATGCCGGAGACGGCGGCGCAGCGGAGGAGTCGGGGCTGCCTCACGTGAAGGGGGACAGTTAAGGGCGCGCGGAGAACTCGGTGACAGCCAAAAGGGCGCTCAGCATACGTTGATGTATCCAACCCTTACACTTGCTTCACCCGATCCTTCAACCTCGAGCGAGTGAACGTTGCGTGAACACCTGCGAGGCTCGCCCCTCGTGCGCGCACTACGCTTCCTGCCCTACTCAGCGCCCTATCGGTTGCTGTCGGCGGTTGCGCGCCCCCGGACGAACCGTGTCCTCTTCCTTTCGGACTCCCGCCGGGGTTTCGGCGGAAACCTGGCCTACATCCGCGACGAGTTGCGTCGCCAGCAACCTGACACCGAGATCATCGGCATCTTCAAGCCGAGCCTTCGCGCACGCCGATCGTTTCTCGACGCCCTCCGCCTGCCATACTTCATGGCGACGAGCGCGGTCATCGTGCTCGACGACTTCTATCCACTCGTATACCCGCTGCGGATTCGGCGCGGAACGCGGCTCGTCCAGGTCTGGCACGCAGCCGGCGCATTCAAGCGAGTCGGCCATAGTCGCGCCGGACTGCCCGGGGGGCCTACTCCCGGCAGCCGCATACACCGGAATTACACGGCCGCGACCGTCAGTTCGCCAGGTGTGCGGGCGGATTACGCGGAGGCCTACGGGATTCCCGTCGAGCGGGTGCACGCGCTCGGAGTCCCCCGCAGCGACGTGTTCTTCGATACGGGCCGGCTACAACGCACGCGGACGTCGGTGCGCGCGGCGCTCGACGTGGGCCCTGACGTGAAGCTCGCTCTCTTCGCCCCGACATTCCGCGGAAACGGCCAGCTCTCCGCATACGCCGAAGAGAGCGCCGACTGGGGCTCCGTCGCCTCGCAGCTCGGCCCCGGTTGGCGTGTGGCCGTCAAACAACATCCGTTCACGTCTCGCGCGGCATCGCAGCTGCCATCGAATGTGATCGACGTGTCGCATGGCACAGAGATGAACGACCTCCTCGCCGCTGCGGACGTGCTCATCACTGACTACTCTTCGGTGATCTTCGAGTTCGCGCTGTTGAAACGACCGGTGGTGTTCTTCGTCCCGGACCTGGAGGAATACACGACTTCGCGCGACTTCTACCGGCCGTTCTCGGAGTATGCCATCGGCCCTGTGGTGACAGAGCCAGCCGAGCTTGCTAGGACGATCGCGCACGCAACCGTGGACTCCGCCAAGCTGACGGCGTTTCTCAGGGAGTTCTGCGGTGCATTGGACGGGCACTCGTCGGAGCGGATCGTTCGCGACCTGCTCATCGTGGATCCGCTTCGTGCGAAGCCGAAGCGCATCGATTCCGCTCCGGCGCGTCTCATGCGGCGAATCGGGCTCGACCTGGTCGCCGCCCACACCTCGCGCCTGGTACTCACCACGGTGAGCACCGCGATGGTCGTTCTGCCACGGCGTCGCAAGATCACGATGCTCAGCAGGGAGGCAGACAAGCCGCCCATCGACTTCGTGCTCCTGCGAGACGCCATTTGCGCGGCTGACGAACGTGTCCACATTGTCATCAGTTCCCGCACGGTGCCCGGAGGGGTGCTGCCGAAGCTCGGCTACGCCCTTCATCTGCTGGTCGAGTTGTACCACGTCGCAACGTCGCGGGTGGTTGTGCTGGACGGCTACTCCTTCGTCGCATCAGCCGCGAGGCACGGCCGCGGCCTCACGGTCGTACAGATCTGGCACGCCCTAGGCGCGATGAAGAAGTTCGGCATCAGCATACTCGGGCGGCCGGAAGGCCGAGACCCCCGCCTTGCCAAAGCGCTTCGAATGCACGACCGGTACGACGTCGTCGTCACCAGCGCGGAGCGATGCCGTCCTGCATACGCCGAAGCGTTCGGGACCGATCCTTCTAGAATCATGATCGCTTCGCTTCCGCGCGTTGATCGACTCCGCGATCCGATCGCGCGACAGCGAGCCCGGGCGCGCTTCGCCCGACTGTACCCCGACCTCGGGGACAGACCGATTGTGCTGTACGCGCCGACATTCCGCACGCCTGGGAGTGCTGCGCGAAAGCCCGTCGATCCGCTAGAACTCACTCGAGCGCTGCACGCCGCCGGATACACCACGATCACAAAGCTGCACCCACTCGTCGCCCCACCGGAGCATGCAGAGATTCGCACCGCCCCCGGAATGTCGACGCAGGACCTCATGCTCGTCGCCGACGTCTTCGTCACCGACTACTCGTCGGCGGTATTCGAAGCCGCCGTGGCCGGAGTGCCGTCGTACTTGCTCGCGCTCGACCTGGATGAGTATCTCGTGTCGCGCGACTTCTACCTCAACTATCCGGACGACCTCGGACTCCCGTTTGCTGCCTCGATCGACGACCTCGTGGACTCAATTCGCCGCGGTGACGCGGACGACATCCAGCTGCGGCGGGTCAGAGAAGACTTCACTCAGCTCGATGCGGATGTGGACGCAGCACCGCTGCTCGCGTCCTCACTGCTGAGCTTCATGACAGAACCGGAACGGACACGATGAGAAGCCGACTCACCTGGATCTTCAACTGCGCTGACACCTTCTCCGGGAATCCCAAATGGCTGTTCCTCTATGTCGTGCATCATCGCCCCGACATAGAGGCAGTCTGGGTCACCGATTCGAAGCCGACCGTCCACTTCGTCCGCTCCCTCGGCTTCCGCGCGGAACTGTTGACATCTCGCCGAGGAAAGAATCTCCAGCAGCGTGCGGGCGTGTTCGTAGTCAACCAGGTGAAGGAGCGCATCCCGCCCGAGATGTCGGGGATCCTCCTGCTCAACCTCTGGCACGGCGTCGGTGTGAAGGCGATCGAGCGCAAGCTCACCCAGGGCCGCCTGCAGGCGCGCATCGCCAGGAAGTACATCGAGAACAACAAGGTCTACCACGACACCATGTCGTTCCTCGTCACCTCACCCGCGATGGAAGCGCATTTCCGTGAGCAAGTGGGGCTGGACGACGAGCAACTCATTCGTGGCGGTTACCCACAGAACGTCTACGCTCGCCTGTACGGCAGGTATAGCTCGTTCGATCACGACCTCCGCGCGCGGCACGGGCTCTCCAGCGACGCCAGGATCGCGGTCTACGCGCCCACCTACCGCACCGAGCACCGGGGCGAGTCGTTCCTGCGAGCCGCCTTCCCCGACCCGGAGCGGCTGATCCGCGTCTTGCGCGAGACGAACACCCTCCTCATCCTCAAGATGCACCCCTCGATGGCCAAAGACCCCGGCTTTGTGCACCTGCGCGAACGGTTCGGCGACGAACCGAACCTGCGCTTCTGGGACAACCGCGACGACATCTACGAGATCTTCGGCGACGTCGACCTCGGCATCGTCGACTATTCGTCGATCCACTATGACCTGCTGGCGGCGGGTGTCGGGAAGTTCATCCGCTACGCGTTCGATCTCGACGACGCCGGCGTCCAGGAGCACAGCCACGACTACCTCTCCCTCTCTGCAGGCACGCTGGCCTCGACGTTCGAGGACTTGCTCGCCGCACTCGGGGGCGACAACACCGTGGCCGCCGACGAGCGCGCACGTCTGGCGGACCACTTCTGGGCCTATGACGACGACGACACCTTCACCCGGCTGGTCGACACGGCTCTGACGCGTTCGCTCCGGGATGTCGATCTGCCGACGCTGTACAGCTTCGACGTCTTCGACACGGTCATCGGCCGGCGCGGCATCGTCCCGGTGTCGGTGTTCGTTGACATCCGCGACCGCATCCTGAACGCACGCGGCCGGTTCCCACCCGAGATCGCGCGCGACTTCGTACGCGATCGCCAGACTGCAGAGAACGCGTTGCGCGAGATGAAACGGAAGGATCCGGAGCTGCGGGAGTCCCGCGCATTCGAGATCACGCTCGCAGACATCTACCGGCGTCTGGCGGAGATCCTCGACCTCAGCGCCGACCAACGGGACCTCCTCATGTCATGGGAGATCGAGGCCGAGCTCGCTGCGACCCGGCCGCTGCCGGCGGAGGTCGCGCACGTGCGCGCGCTCCGCGACGCCGGCGAGCACGTGGTGTTCCTCAGCGACATGTATCTTCCGGAGTCCGTGGTCCGCGAATTGCTCGTGAAGGCGGATCAGTCATTCCACGACATTCCCCTGTATCTGTCCAGCAGCACGGGTGTGCAGAAGTCGACCGGGTACTTGTACCTGCACGCGTACCACGACGTCGGCTACGACCATCGGGTGTGGCGTCATACGGGTGACAACTCGCACGCCGACCGCAAGGCTGCCGGCGCGCTCGGGATCAGCACGAAGCTGCTTCCTCGACGCGAACTCGACACGTACGAGTCAGCGCTGGCCACCGCGCTGGGCACCGGCGACGGCTACCGGGTGGCCGGGCTGTTACACGACCGTCGGCTCGCTGCATCCGCTGAAGGTCCCACGCCGTTCGCGTTCCGGTACGTCAGCCTCTTCCTCGTGCCATACGTGCTGTGGGTGCTAGACGACGCCGTCGCACGAGGTTACCGGACCCTGTATTTCCTCTCGCGGGACGGACATCACCTCAAGCGGATCGCTGACGCCGCTATCGAGGAGCTCGGGCTCGACCTGCGAACGCGTTACATCTTCGGGTCCCGTAAGGCGTGGCGCCTGGCCTCGCAGATCGACAGCATCGACGAAGAGTTCTTCGGGGAATTCGGCACGTTCGCAGGCGCCAGGACCGTGTCCGCGTTGGCCGAGATCGCCGGGCTGTCGATCGCCGAGTTCTCTGCAGTCATCCCCGAAGCTACCGCGTTCGCACCCGACGTCCGCCTTTCGCAAGCATCACAGGCGGCGCTGCGCGCCGCGATGTCGGCCTCCGCCGTTCTGGACGCTCATCTTCTCCAGCGGGCGGCCGAGGAGAGACGTGCATGCGTTGCGTACCTGAGCCAGGAGATGGTGTTCGACGAGAGCTTCGCAGTGGTCGAGTACTGGGGACGGGGCTACACCCAGGAGTGTCTCAAGCGGATACTCTCCGCCGTCAGCCTCTCGACGTCGGCGCTACCCTTCTACTACGCGCGCAGTATCTACGGCAGCGATGAGCTATGCGCCCGCCACAACTTCACCTCCAGTGCCTTCTCGATGCTTCCCGTCGAGGCCATCTTCGCCAACCTCGACCACGGCACGGTGCAGGGCTATCGGCATGGTTCGGGAGGGTGGGAGCCCATCGTGGAACCGCGCCAGAATGATGCGGATCTGCACGATGCTCTCGAGTCCGAGCTTCCGGAGTTCACACGCGAATTCCTGCGCCTTCAGCTGACCCAGCCGGCTCGCACGCGCCGAGGCCTGTTCGCGTTCGCCTTCGATCACTTCCGCACCAGGCCTGCGACCACGCCGTACCTGACGCATCTCGCGCCCCTGCGCGACGCCGTGGAGCTGGGTGGTGAAGAGCGCGAGTTCGCGCCCGCGCTGTCGGTCTCGCTGTTCTTCAACTACCTCAACCGGGATACGCGCGGCTCCGTCACCAGGAGCTGGCCGATGACGTTCGCGCGTACGACCGGTCTGCCGCGCCTTCTCCTAGAGGCGCAGCGCCGGTATGGGTTCCGCCGCAAGCTGCGCGCAATCGAGCGCAGGGCGAAGCACCGATCCGACAACCACCCGGCCACCTGGTCCTGAGCAACACGCGCCCGGTACGCCTCCTCCCCCTCCCCGGAAAGAAGACCCGATAACTCATGCCCGCTTCTCGCACTGTGGCCGTCCTCCTCGCCGGCGGTGTCGGCGTCCGCGTAGGACTCGGCATCCCGAAGCAGCTCATCAAGATCGCTGGCAAGGCGATCGTCGAGCACACCCTCGAAGTGCTGAACGCCAGCCCGTACATCCACGAGGTGATGATCGTCATGAACGCTGGCGCGATCCATGAGCTGGACTCGCTCGTCGACCCTGAGCGCTTCCCGAAGCTGACCCGGATCATTCCGGGCGGCGCCACCCGCAACGACTCCACCCAGGCCGCGCTGGCCGTCCTCGGAGACGACCCCGATACCAAGGTCCTCTTCCACGACGCCGTGCGCCCGTTCGTCGACGACCGGATCGTCCGCGATTGCGTCGAGGCGCTCGACAGCTACGACGCCGTAGACACCGGCATCGCGTCGTCGGACACGATCATCGAGGTCGACGCCGCCTCCCACATCACCGCGATTCCGGAGCGGGCGCGCTTGCGGCGTGGCCAAACGCCGCAGGCGTTCCGGCTGGGCACCATCCGTCGCGCCTACGAGCGCGCCGCCCAGGATGCCTCATTCCACGCGACCGACGACTGCGGCGTCGTCTTCACGTACCTTCCCGACGTGCCGATCTACGTCGTCGAGGGCACGCCCCAGAATATGAAGGTCACCGAGCCGATCGACGTGCACATCGCCGACAAGCTATTCCAGCTCCAGTCTGAGAGCCTCTCCGCCGAGACGGCGTCCCTGCCCGATCTCTCCGGGAAGGTAGTCGTCGTCTTCGGTGGCAGTTATGGGATCGGTCGCAGCGTCGTGGAACTGGCCGGCGTCTGCGGCGCGGTGGTGCACGAGTTCAGCCGGTCCACCACAGGAACCGATGTGCGCTCGCGCGCGCTCGTCAAGCGTGCGCTCAAGCAGGTCTTCGCGGCCGAAGGGCGCATCGATGCCGTCGTCCTGACGGCGGGTGTGCTCCAGATGGGGGCTCTCACCGACACCCGGATCAGGGACCTCGAGAGCACGATCGAGACGAACTTCCTAGCCCCGGTGATCGTCTCGCGGGCCGCTCACAAGTACCTCGCCGCAACCCAGGGGCAGGTCCTGCTCTTCACGTCCAGCTCATATACTCGCGGGCGCGCCAACTACGGCGTCTACTCGGCGAGCAAGGCCGCGGTCGTGAACCTCACCCAGGCGCTGGCCGAGGAATGGACTGTGAGCGGTGTCCGCATCAACTGCATCAACCCGCAGCGCACGCGCACGCCCATGCGCTCCTCTGCCTTCGGCGAGGAGGCGCCGTCGAGCCTGCTCGAGCCGGAGCACGTGGCGGAGGTCAGCCTCCGAGTGCTGGCGTCCTCGATGACGGGTCAGGTCGTGACAGTGCGCGTGGAGCAGGCCGCCGCGCACGCCAAGCTGAGCGTGGCCGACACCCTGACCGGGTAGGCTTTGCACTCGGCCGACGCATCTACGGCCGCTCTACTTCGCACTCGGAGAATCTCCCCTGTGACCTCTGTGCCCACTTCCCCTTTCGATCCCGCGACCGCGACCATCGCGATCGTCACCTACAACCGCTCCGGGCTGCTCACGCGCCTCCTGGAGAGCATTGTCGTGATGGACCCCAAGCCCGGTCACATCGTGATCATCGACAATGCGTCGACAGACGACACGACCGACGTCGTCGAGTCGTTCCGGGAGCGCCTCGAGCCGTCCGTACTCGTCTACCGCCGGATGGAGACCAACACGGGCGGCTCGGGCGGTTTCAGTGAGGGCATGCGGGTCGCGTACGAACTCGGATCCGAGTGGATCTGGCTTATGGACGACGACGTCGAAGTGCTCCCCGACGGCCTGGCGAAGATGGGCAAGTGGGCTCCGCGCTTCAAGAGTATCCAGGGACGTCGCTACGACTATGACGGCAGCGCGTTCTACTGGCAGTACCGCGTCGCCGAGCCCCTCGGCATCCCGATCCCCTTTGCGCCTGCCGAGTTTGACGCGTCGGGCTACAAGCCCATGAACTCCGGATGCTTCGAGGGCATGTTCATCCACCGCGGCATCGTGCAGGAAATCGGCCTGCCCGACCCCCGATTCTTCATCTACTGGGACGACCAGACGTATGGATGGCTGGCGTCGCGAAAGACGCAGTCCGTGATCGTCGACGAGTTCGTGCTGCGCCGCACGCGCGAGATCAAGCAGTGGGACATGGGCATCCGCCACATGAATGCTTCCAGCAACGCCTATCGCTACTACATCATGCGCAACCGCGCATACATCAAGAAGTACTACCGAACGCTCGGCGTCTACAACCCGGTCCTGTTCGGGGTGGGCACGAGCCTCACGTTCGGCAAGGAGCTGATTCGCCTGCTGTTCGTCGAGCGCACGGTGCGGGGAACGTCGAACCTCTTCCGCGGCCTGCGTGACGGGCGGAAGATCGCGAAGGACGCCTCGTGGCAGCCGATGCCGCCGCTTGAGGCCGCAACGGCGCAGGCCTGACGTTCAGACGCCAGTCGGATAGTCGGCGTTGTAGCGGTCGAGAACCTCGTTGATCGGGGCATCCATCGCCAGTCGATGTTTGTCGAGATACAAGCCGCGCGTGCAGAAGCGGCGCAGGTCGCGCTCACTGTGCGACACGAAGAACAGCGTGCGCCCATCGGCCAGCAGCTCGTCGATGCGCCGGTAGCACTTCTCGCGGAACGCCTTGTCGCCCACGGCCAGCACCTCGTCGACCAGCAGAATGGGCTCCTCGAGCTGCGAGACGACCGCGAACGCCAGCCGCACCTTCATGCCGTTGCTGAGGTGCTTGTAGGGGGTGTCGATGAAGTCCTCGAGCTCGGCGAAGTCGATGATGCCGTCGAAGCGGCGCGAGACCTCGGCCTTCGACATCCCGTGCAGCCCCGAGGTCAGGCGGACATTCTCGCGGACAGTGAGGTCGCCGACGAACCCACCGGTGATCTCGATCAGCGGCGCTACACCCCCGTTCACGGAGACGGATCCTTCGTCGGCGAGAAGGACGCCTGCGACGAGCTTGAGGAGCGTCGATTTGCCCTGACCATTGCGGCCGACGACACCGATCGACTCACCCGGCTTCACGTCGAAGGCGACATCGCGCAGCGCCCAGAACTCTCCGGGCTTCGACCGTCGAGACGAGTCCGCGAACAGGTCTTTGATGCTGCGGCTCCCCCGGCGATTCCGCCGGAAGCGGACGCCGAGGCCCTGCACCTCGATCGCGAGACCGGATGCCGTCATCACAGCTCCTTCAGGACGGGACGCTCGAGCCGCCGGAACGCGAAGACCCCGAGGGCGAGGAAGAGGAACGACATGATCGCGCCGATCCCGATGACCCAGGCATCCCACTCGTCGGCGAAGAACCCGACGCGGTAGAGGGCGAAGATCCCGGAGAGCGGATTGAAGGCCGCAAGAGTCTCGAACGCTCCGGGCAGGTCTTCCACCCCGTAAATCACCGGCGAAGCATAGAACAGGGCACGGAGGATGAGCTTCGTCGTGCGCTCCAGGTCACTCCAGATGACGCACAGAGGAGCGACCAGCAGCCCGAGTCCGACCAGAAGGACGGTTTGGAGCAGGACGGCGACCGGGACCCAGAGCAATCCCCAGTTCAGCTGGGCGGGATTCTCGGTGAACTGCGAGACGACGACGAAGAGCGCGAGCACCGGAAGGGAGCAGAGGAACTCGACGCCCTTCGACAGCACGATCCGGTTGACCCAGATCGACCGCGGGATCGCGGTCGAGCGCACGAGGCGGGCATCCTTGTTGAATGCGCGGGTGAAGTCCGACACCGACGAGTTGAACCACACCCACGGCAGCAGCGCGGTGATGAGGAAGACGATGTACGGCTCGTGCCCGACCGTGCGCTGGAAAACCTGCGTGAACACGAACCAGTAGATCGCGCTCATCACGAGCGGATCAAGCACCGACCACAGGTAGCCCAGCGCGCTCGTGGAGTAGCGCACCTTGAGATCGCGCGCCGAAAGCAGCCACAACGAGTGGAGGTAGCGCCGGGGCGATCCGGGGGCGCCGACGGCGGCTGTGGTCACGGTGACGAGTCTATGCGGGCGCGGTCACGCCAGCTGGTTGTTCCACATCGACAGCGCCGACCCGATAGCCATGTGCATGTCGAGATACTGGTACGTGCCCAGCCGACCTCCGAACAGCACGTCCCGCTCACCCTTCGCGAGCTCACGGTACGCGACCAGTCCCGCCCGGTCCTGCGGGGTGTTGACCGGATAGTACGGCTCGTCGTCGTGAGACGCGAAGCGCGAGAACTCGCGCATGATCACGGTCTTGTCGGTCGGATAGCGGTCCGCCCGCTCGGGGTGGAAGTGCTTGAATTCATGGATGCGCGTATAGGGGATTTCCGCGTCGGCGTAGTTCATGACCGGAGTGCCTTGGAAGTCACCGACCTCGAGCACCTCTTCCTCGAAGTCGAGCGTCCGCCACGACAGAGCGCCTTCGGCGTAGTCGAAGTAGCGGTCGACAGGGCCGGTGTAGACGATGGGCACCTGGCCCACCGTGGCGTTCTTGCTCAGTGGGTGCCCCTGGTCGAAGAAGTCGGTATCGAGCTTCACATCGATGTTGTGGTGATCGGCCATCCGTTCCAGCCACGCCGTATAGCCGTCGGTGGGCAACCCCTCCCACGTGTCGTTGAAGTATCGGTTGTCGTAGTTGTAGCGGACCGGGAGCCTGCTGATGACCTCGGCCGGCAAGTCCTTCGGGTCGGTCTGCCACTGCTTGCCCGTGTAGTCGCGGATGAAGGCCTCATACAGAGGTCGACCGATGAGGGCGATCGCCTTCTCTTCGAGGTTCGAGGCATCCTTCGTGTCGAACTCCCCGGCCAGCTGATGCACCAGCATCCGCGCTTCCTCGGGCGAGTAGGCCGCCTGGAAGAACTGGTTGATCGTGCCGAGGTTGATCGGCAGCGGGAACACGACGCCCTTGTGGTTCGTGTAGACGCGATGCACGTAGTCGGTGAAGGTCGTGAACCGGTTCGCATACTCCCAGACGCCAGGGTTCGAGGTGTGGAAGAGGTGCGCACCGTACCTGTGGACCTCGATCCCCGTCGTGGGTTCGGCTTCGCTGTACGCATTTCCGCCGATGTGAGGGCGGCGGTCGATCACGGTGACCTTTCGGCCGGAAGTCGCAGCACGCTCCGCTATGGTCAGGCCGAAGAATCCGGAGCCGACGATGAGCAGATCCATGCGGCAGGCTTTCTGGTCGGTCGAACCGGGCGCTTTGCGCGGTCGGCGGAACTCACCGCCGACCTGGAAGTCTACGCACGCAGGAGGATCCTCCGAGAATCGCCTTCGACGCCAGCGCGACTCTCAGGCTGATCTCGTAGGCTCGTCGCGCTATGACACACGAGATCTTCGTACCCTTCTGGGGCGACCCCGGTCTGCTCTACCTGACTGTCGAGTCCGTCCGTGCCCAGCACAATCCCGACTGGCGACTCATCGTCATCGACGACTGCTACCCGGACGAGACGGTCGCGAAGTGGTTCGCCGAGCTCGACGACGAACGGGTCACGTATGTGCGCAACGAGGTGAACCTCGGCATCACCGAGAACTACCGTGAGGCGATCCGACAGGCGACATCGGATCACATCACCATCCTCGGCTGCGACGACCTTCTGCAGGCGAACTATCTCGACGTGATCTTCGCGACCATCGCCGCGGTCCCCGACGCCGACGTCATTCAACCCGGCGTCGAGGTGATCGACGAGCACGGGGTGGTCGTTCGGCCCCTCGTGGACCGCGTCAAGACCGGCCTGCTCGCCCCTCGCAACGGGCAGGGCGTCGCCGTCCTCCGTGGTGAGGCCATGGCGACGAGCCTCATTAGAGGCGACTGGCTCTACTGGCCCTCTCTCACCTTCCGCACTGAGACGCTCCGACGGATCGATTTCCGCGAGGGCCTGCCCATCATCCAGGACCTGGCGCTGTTGATGGATGTCGCGTTCGAGGGCGGGTGCTTGGCGTACAACCCCACGCTGGCTTTCTCGTATCGGCGCCACGGCGCGAGCGCTTCGCAGAAGACGCTCCTGGACGGTCGTCGTTTCCGCGACGAACGCACCTACTACGCGCAGGCGCGCGCGCTCGCGAACTCCAAGGGATGGCGACGGACAGCAACCACGGCGCGCATGCGCGTGATGTCACGACTGCATGGCGTCGCGGAACTTCCGGGGGTGATCAGGCACGGATCTGCCGCCGGGCTACAATCGACGCTGGCGCATATCTTCGCCCTCTAGACTCGCGCGCGGCGATCTGAACGCGCGTCCCCTTCTTCCAGGAGACCACGCATGCCCGAACACGTGCTCATCACCGGCGGCGCAGGCTTCATCGGCACCCGGCTCGCACGTCGCTTCGTCGACGCCGGCCACACTGTGACCGTGCTCGATTCGCTGATTCCCCAGGTGCACGGCGAGGACCCGACGAACACGTCTGCTCTGCTGCGTTCGCTGGACGGCGTGGCGACGGTGATCGAGGGCTCTGTGACCTCCAGCGACGACCTGCGCCGCGCGCTGGACGGTGCGGCGATCGTCGTGCATCTTGCAGCCGAGACCGGTACCGGTCAGTCCATGTACGAGATCGACCGGTACGTCGAGGCGAACGTCGGCGGAACTGCCAAGCTGCTCGACCTCCTCACGAACGAGCCGCACGCCGTCAAGCGACTTGTCATTGCGTCGTCGCGGTCGATCTACGGCGAAGGCGCATATCGCACATCGGATGGCCGGATCGTGTATCCCCCGCACCGGGCCGACGCCCAGATGGCCGCCGGCGACTTCGACGTGCACATGCCGGGCGAGGGACCGGTCGAGATGGTCCCGACCGACGAGGGCGCGAAGCTGCACCCTTCGTCGGTCTACGGCATCACCAAGCAGATGCAAGAATCCCTCGTGATGGTGGTCGCGCCGACGATCGGCGTCGAAGGCGTCGCGCTGCGATACCAGAACGTGTATGGGCCCGGGCAGTCCTTGAAGAACCCGTATACGGGCATCCTCTCGATCTTCTCGACGCTCATCCGGCAGGCGAAGCCGATCAACATCTTCGAGGACGGCCTCGAGAGCCGGGACTTCGTATACATCGACGACGTGGTCGAGTCGACGTTCCGTGCTTCGACGATGCCTGCGGCCGCCGGCCGCACCATCAACGTCGGCAGCGGCGTCGCCACGACCGTGAACGAGGTGGTCGCGTCACTGTTCGCCGCATTCGGGACCGAGGTGCCGACCACCGTGACGGGCAATTACCGTCTCGGCGACATCCGCCACAACGTCGCCGAGACCTCCGTCCTCCGCGACGTGCTCGCGTACGAACCGCAGACGGACTTCCGCACGGGTGTCGCTCGATTCGTCGAATGGGTACTTGCGGAGCCTGTCGAGGAGAGCGGGTACGAGCGCTCGTTGAAGGAGATGGTGGAGCGGAGCCTGCTAAAATAATGGTCACCGCCCCAACGTCGAGCCGCGCCTTCCCTCACCGTCAAAACAGCCTCAACCTCTTTCGGCTGATCCTTGCCGGGTTGGTGCTGTTTGCACACGCCTTCTACATCACGGGGAACGGCACCGGCCCAATGCTGCACGGTGAGAACCTCGGCGGGTGGGCCGTCGCTGGTTTCTTCGTGCTGAGCGGATTCCTTATCACCGGAAGCCGTTTTCGCCATTCGACGGGCGACTTCCTCGTGCACCGCATCGCGAGGATCTACCCCGCCTTCCTTGTCGTGCTCGTCGTCACGGCCATGATCTTCGCACCTATCGCCGGCCTCCTAGAGCGGGGAGAGCTGGGCGGATTCTGGACGACACCCGTAACTCCGCTGCAGTACATCTGGGGCAACATCGGCCTGCATGTCAACTCGTACACGATCTCATGGTCGCTGCAGACAGTTCCATACCCTGGCGCATGGAACGGGTCTCTGTGGACCTTGTACTACGAGTTCTTCTGCTACATCATCGTCTGGACCCTGGGCTTCCTCGCCGTCTTCCGCCGGACGGTATGGTTCTCTGTCCTACTCTGGGTGCTGTCGCTCGGCGTGCACGCGACGATGGGCTTCTGGAATCAACTCGGGCTTGATGGCGACTTCGCGCTCTTGTTCAAGCTCTTGCCATTCTTCCTCGGTGGCGTGGTGGCGTATGTGGTCTTCGACCGGTGGGGTATGCGTGCACCGGTTGGAATCGCGTGTCTCGTCGGCGCGCTGATCCCGATCTTCGTCGTCCCCAGCTTCGGCGGGCAGCTCGCCGCGCCGCTGCTCGCATACGCCCTCTTGTGGCTAAGTACCGTCGTGCCTCAGCCTCGGCTGATCGCCAAGCACGACATCTCGTACGGCTTCTACATCTATGCCTGGCCGACGGCCCAGCTCCTCGTCCTGCTGGGCGTCGCAGGTGCAGGGGTGTGGGTGTTCATGGGAGTCAACATCCTCGCGACGATCGTATTCGCCACCGCTAGCTGGTTGCTGATCGAGCGTCCGGTGATGCGCGCGACACGTCGCGGCACTCACACATCGGCGAAACCGGCGGCCGCTCCGGCTCCCGACACTGCCTGACCCCTGACCGCTTCCGCTGGCACAAGTCACCAGAGGTTCCTCCCCGATCGATTGGATCTGCCCATGCCCCGCGTGCTCGTCGATCTCTTGTCTTACTCGGGCACAAAAGGCGGCATGGAGGTATACACGCGCGAACTGTATCGAAAGCTCGGCGAGATTGCCCCGTCCTGGGAGTTCATCGGTTACTTGAGCCGCGAGGGTTACGAGCTGGACCGGACGTGGTTCCCGGGCGAGACGATCAACTCCGGGATAAGCGGCGAGAACAGGTTCGCCTGGGCATTTGGTGAGCTCTTCGCGGTGGCGCGCCGCGCCCGCAAGCTCGGCGTCGATCTGTTGCACTCACCGGCCACGCTCGGGCCACGGCACTCGAGCATGCCGACGGTCGTCACAATGCACGACATGCTCTATTGGAGCCACCCGGAGTACATGTCAACTCCGCTCTACACCGCACCGGTCAAGTGGATGGAGCGTCAGGTCGCCCGGAATGCAGCTCAGATCGTCACGATCAGTCCCGGATCGGCCACCGAGATTCTGAAGTACCTCGCGGTCGATCCCGACACGCTGCATGTTGTGCCGTTGGCTGGAGGGCATCCGGAGGGTGTGGACCGCGCTCTCGCTGGATCGGAGGGGCCTCTTATCATCGCTATGGGAAACCGACGCCCCCACAAGAACTGGGAATCGCTGCCGCGGGCAGTCGCAGCTCTGCCCCCAGAGAAGCGCCCACGGGTCGTTATCACCGGCGGGCGCGGCTACGACCCGCTCGCGCCTCTTGTCGATGAGCTCGGCGTCGGGCAGTGGGTGGAGTTGCGGGGTTGGGTGAGCGATGACGAGGTCGCCCATCTATATTCAACCGCGACGGCGCTGGCGATCCCCTCGCTGGCGGAAGGGTTCTCACTCCCAACGCTGGAGGCAATGAGCGCGGGGGTCCCGGTACTGCTCAGCGATATCGAGGTGCACCGCTACGTCGGCGGCGAAGCCGCGCGGTTCTTCCCTCCCCACGACGTCGACGCCCTCGCCCACCTCATCGAGCATGTCGTCGACGATCCGGAACTGCAGAAGCGCATGGCCGCCGACGGACTCATGCGCGAGCGCCTGTTCACGTGGGAGCGCACTGCTCGAGAGACGCTTGCCGTGTTCGAACTCGCGCTCACGTAGCGCCACGCGGGCGCTCGAGCCGCCCTGTCGCGATGGTTGAGGGTCGCGAGATCCCTTTCGTATGTCTCGGAGCTTGGAGCTACGTGACAGGATCGGTCGTGCGCGCATCGACTTCGGGGTGTCGCCACACGGCGATGATGTGAACAGCCAATCCGATGGCGGGCGGAAGCAGGAGTGCCACCATCAGCCGCGAGGTGAACGGGAGCGGCAGTGTCATCGAAACCACCGTAAGCACCGCCGCGGTAACCCACCCTGCGGTATACGGCACGTGCCGACTCCGTCCGAGCAGGGCCGGGCCAGTCACGCACATCATTCCGACGAGACCCGCACTCACGGTGATCGCCGCCATCATTGCGGGGGCGACCG
Source organism: Microbacterium sp. LWS13-1.2 (assembly GCF_040144835.1). NCBI lineage: Bacteria > Bacillati > Actinomycetota > Actinomycetes > Micrococcales > Microbacteriaceae > Microbacterium > Microbacterium sp. LWS13-1.2. The sequence goes on along the minus strand of NZ_CP151632.1, from coordinate 4,020,478 downwards.
CGTACTGACCACGTGATAAGAGGTCAATCACCCATGGGCCGATCGCCCATGCCGCCGCCGCCAGCAGCGCGACGGCAGCCGCAGAAAGAGCCAGCGCGGTCATGATTCGCCTCACCACACCACGTCCGGCGTCGCGGAAGATGGCGACGAGGTAGCTCTGTAGTGCGAGGAGAGGCACGACTAGCGGTGCGCGGGTAAGTGTGATGGTGAGGATCAGCCCCGCCAGCACGATATCGCTCGTATCATCTGCGGTGAGGCCGAGGAGCAACGGCATCCCGTTCATCATGACACCCATCGCCGACGCAGCGGTCACCGTGCCGGCGGCATTGGCGAGGAGGCGGCCAAGCCGAACGTCGAGGCGGAAGGCGCCGACGACATGCCGTCGCACACGGAGCCAGACCAGGAGGAACGCCAGCCCGAACGGCAACGACACCGCGAGCGCAATCCACTCGGGTGACCACCCCGAGAGGAATGCCGCCAGAAGAAGCACAGTCCGGATCGCGACGTCGACGATTGTGGTCGCGGCGACAGCCGTCCAAAGGTGCAGTCCGTAGAGAACGCCGCTCAGCACGGCGATCAGGACGTAGCCGACCATACCGGTTCCGAGCGCCACTGCCAGCATCCCGGTCGGGCCCCGGAAAACGGTGGGACCGGCCAGAAGGGCGACCGCCCCCGCAGCCAGTAGGACAACGCCAATCACAATCAGCGTGAACGAGCGGAGCGTCGCGTTCGGTGACGATTCCGCGGCGCGACGCGACGCCCGCGTGACCTCCTGCTGCACCCCCGACAGCGCCGCGACGCAGAGGTACAGCGTGGACCAGTACATCGAGAACGTGACGTAGGCAGCCCCGTCAGGCAGAAGTGCCGGGGCAACGAGTTGGATGCCGTAGCCGAGGATTCCCGCCACCACGGTGGCGATGAGGATCGCTCGCACGCCTGTTGCGGCGCCCTCAGCTTTCATCGTCAGTTCGACCGGCGGTATCCGTGTCCGCTGTGGGGATGTCGGCCGACGGCGCCGGATCCTGTCGGCCGGTATCCGTCCCCATAGCCTGCCGAAGCTCATCGACCTCCGTGCGCACGATCGCGACGTCTTCGGCGACCCGGCGCACTTCGTCCTCGGCCTGTGAGAGCTCCCAAGAGAGGTGAAGGGCGACCCCGACCAGCAGAACGAGCGCGAGGGCGAAGATCAGATTCGACGGCACAGCGACGCCGAGCGCATTGGACAGGCCCAGTAGTAGCCCTGGGAAGATCGCCAGCACCAGGATGACGATTCCGATGAGAAGCCACAGCGTCGCATACTTCTCGCGAAGTCGCCGGCGCAGCAGTAGCGAGATGATGATCGTGAGGACCAGCAACGCGAGCCCGATCCCGGCGATGACGATCACGCGCTCACCTCCGTTGAGCCACGGCGCCCGCGCATCAGCGCCAGAGAAAGTGCGAACACAGACCGCAGCAGATAGATGGTGGAGCCGATCGGGTTCTGACTAGGCTTTCCGTGGACACGAGGACGCATGGCCACCGGCACCTGGGTGACCGACAATCCCGAGTGGATCGCACTCACGAGCGAATCGACCGTGTCCCCTAGATACTCCGCCGGATAGTAGTGCACGTACTGGTCGATCGCCCGGCGGTTCGCCGCTCTGAAGCCGCTGGTGACATCGGTCAATCGCGTCTTCGCTACTCGGGAGAGGACGTTGGCGAGGAAGACCATCGCCCAGCGTCTCGGTCCCTTCGCCTCATAGTCGCCGACATCCGCGAAGCGTGCGCCGATCGAGATGTCCGCGCGTTCGAGCCCAGCCAGCACCGCAGGGATGTCTCGTGGATTGTGCTGCCCGTCCGCGTCTACTTGAATCGCCCTCTGGTACCCATGGCGATGCGCGTAGGTGAATCCGGTGCGCATGGCGCCGCCGACACCCATGTTGAACGGGAGCACCAGCACCCGCGCTCCGGCCTCACGCGCGACGCGGGCGGTGTCGTCCGTCGATCCGTCGTCCACGACGACGACGTCGTACTCCATGAACTGATCGAGGATCTCGCGCACGGTGTTGCCGACGTTCCTGGATTCGTTCCATGCGGGCACGATGATGAGCGTGCGCTCGGAATGCTCAGGCATGGTGCCGCCATCCTATCAATCGAGTGTGTCCGTTTCCGTGAGCGTCAGGGGGCGAAGACAACAGGGCCGAGTTCGGGGCATGCCTCCTCGACTCGCTCCACGATCGACTCGTCCGCTGTGATCACGGTGACCGGCGCGCCCATCAGTCGCCTGATCGTGCACAGATCACCCATCGACTGGCCGTCGTGGTAATAGGCGTACTTCCGCAGTTCGACATCGCTGATGCCACTCGACGAGAGTTGAACGACCCAGAACATGATCCAATCCTCGTCGGGGTCCGTCGACTGCCACAGCATGGTCTTGTCGCCCGCCGAGGTCAGCTCGACGACTCGGTCGAAGACTCGGTCGTCCTCTCCGACAGAGAAGTAGTCCCCAGACAGGATCCGCGCGAGCGGGTCCTTCACCGCCTGCGGGTCATTGCTGAAGGTCGGTACAGTCGCACGAGCGAACTCGCCCACACCCACCAGCGCTGTCAGCACGATCATGAATGCGAATGCAGAGCGCAGACTCTTGGCGGAGATTGCCGCCGCATAGGTCAGGCCGGCAGCGACGCCGACGATCAGGAGCATGGCCAGGAAGAACCACAGGAACTTCAATTGGTAGTAACTCCACAGATTCTGCTCGCTCCGGCGAAGCCACAGGAGTAGGCCGAGGCATAGTCCACCCCCACCCACCAGCGCTGTCAGCACCCACACCAGGTCAAGCGACCGTGTCGCACGCGCAAGCAGCAGTCCGAACCCGACCGCAAGGAGGAGCGCGACGAGGACGATCACCTTCTTGAACTCGAAGACTGCACCGAGGGCCTCGGTGAGCAACTCTCCCTGACCAATCAGCGCGGGGACAGAGAGCGTCACGAAAACGCCGATCGGCTGGAGGACGGCGGCGATGGCCAGCAGCAGCCTGCCCCGTCGAAGGGCGAACACCGCTCTGCGCTGCACGATCAACAGAACGAGGAACGCAACCCCGGGGATGCCCGCGAGCGGTGCCCACAAAGCGAGCGTGAGAGCGATCGACAGCGCGAGCGTTACGAGGGACGTCAGCACGGCGCGATCTGCGTGGACCAGCGTGATAAGTGAGGCGATCAGGAGCGCGATGGTGAGATGGAAATTGACGAAGCCCAAGGTCACCGGCCCGGACAGCATGATCCACGTGAGCGGGACCGCCGACGTGATCGCGGTCGCGACCAGCGTCATCATCGAGCGTCCCCGCGAGATGGCGAGAGCGAACGCGCCGCACAGGACGCAAGCCGCGACGATCGCGAACGACCACATCTCCGCGAGCGCGATGATCTGGGCGCCCGCGGAGGGTGCGCCGCCGAGCGCAGCTGGCAGTGTGAAGAAGGCGACGAGGGCGGCCGTAAGCGGCACCGGGTTTCCGCTTCCCAGTGTCACCCCGCCGGCTTGCAGAAGCTCGCGGGCGAAGAGCACGTTGTTGGCGGCGTCACCTGACATCGCCCACGCCAGCGGGGTGCCACCGGGAATCACGGCCGCAGCGAGAAGAACCCCGCACCAGACGAGGCCACCGAAGGCCGCGAAGCCGAGCTCGGATCCGTCGATGCGCCCGAAGGACGATCCGGCGCGATACAGCCGAAAGGCGAAGAAAGCGCCCGAGGCGACTCCGATGACGAGGAACAGCACCAGCGGGGAGATGCGGGTGTAGCGCGCCGCGATCATCACCACGAGCACGATCCAGGCGAATGCGACGAACATCAGTGCGAGGCTCGCGCTGAGCGACATCCGCGCTCGGAGGAGCAGGAGCGCGGGGATGAGCACCACTACGACGAGCAGCAGCAAGGAACCACCGAGGAGCGGCCACACGCACGCTGCGACGAGCAGAGCGGCATAGGCTCCGAGCAAGATCATCCGCCGATGCGATCCCACAGGTGACGGCATCCCAGCTCTCCTTCTGCGGCGCGGCTCAACCGGGAAGCGCCTTCTGAACAATAGTGGGTGGAGCCTGTGAAAACTGACCTCGGCATGCCTGCGGGTACGATGCTCAAGTGACAGCCCGCACCCCATCGCCTCGCCGGAAGCTCGTCTTCGCGATCCTGATTCCCCTTCTGGCGTTCTTGTCACTCGGCGCATGGTCGGTCGCGTCCCCCGTCGGCGCGACGCCGGACGACGACTTCCACCTCGCCTCCGTATGGTGCGGACTCGGCGACCGGCCCGGCCTGTGCGAGAACCGCGACGAGGACGCCGTAGAGCGATTTGTGCCGACCCCCGTCACGACGGCGATGTGCTACGCATTCCACAACGGCGCGAGCGCAGATTGCTGGAACGGCGAAGACGACGGCATGTCGAAGGTGAAGCGCGCCAACGTCGATCGTCTGTACCCCCCGCTCTTCTACGGCACCATGTCGGTGTTCGCCAGCACCAACGTCGCCGCATCCGTCATGGTGATGAAGCTCGTCAACAGCGCGATCGCCGTCGGCCTGCTCACCGGCGTCTTCTTCGCCCTGCCTCGCCGGCTTCGTCCCGCGCTCGTCATATCGGTCGCGGCGACCGCGGTGCCTCTCGGCATGTTCATCTACGGGTCGACGAATCCCTCGTCCTGGGCGCTGCTGTCTGCCGCGACGGTGTGGATCTCGCTGTACGGCGCGTTCCAGGTCGACGGGCGCCGCAGGTGGGTGCTTGCCGGCCTTGCCGTGCTCGGCGCGGTGATGGGTGGGGGCGCTCGCGCCGATTCGGCCGTCTACGCGGTGTTCGGCGCCCTCCTGGCGGTCTTCCTCGTCGTGCGACGGAAGCGGATGCCGCTGGTGCCGCTGCTCGCGGCGGCGATCATCGTGGTGATCAGCGTCGCGTTCTATCTGAGCGCCTGGCAGGGTGCATCGATCGTCGGGGGCCTCGACAGCGAACGCCCGCCGCTCTCGGGGCCACTGCACGTGTCGAACCTTCTGTCGGCACCCAGCCTCTGGATGGGCGCCCTGGGCGGCTGGGGACTCGGCTGGCTCGACACCCCGATGCCCGCAGCAGTTTCCGTCCTGGCCGGTGCCGTCTTCTGGGGCTCCTTCTTCATCGGAGGCGGCCGTGCATCCGTGCGGCGCGGAATCGCCATCGGGCTCGGCGTGGCGGCGATGTGGCTCGTGCCGGTGGTTCTGCTGGCGCAGTCGCGGATGCTGGTGGGCGAGCTCATCCAGCCGCGCTACCTCATGCCGCTGATGATCATCACCATCGGTGTCGCGTCCGCGCGTCTCGATATCGCGCGCGCATGGCGGGGCTTCCGCTCGATAGCAGCCGTTGCGGCGCTGGCCGTCGCGAACATCGTCGCTCTGCACACCAATATCCAGCGCTACACGACGGGCCTCGACCAGTTCAGCGCAGACCCCGGCGCGAACGCCGAGTGGTGGTGGGCATGGGCGCCGAGTCCCGTCGTAGTGTGGCTGGGCGGCGGCCTTGCCTTCGCCGCCGTCCTCACACTCCTGGTGCTGCTGCTCCCCGCCGGCGAAGTGGTCGCCGATCACGAGCAGCGGTCATTCGCGACTGTAGGCGGAGAGCCATCCGAATCGGCATCAGCGCCCGCCGTGGCGGACTCGCGGCCTGACGAGACCGTCGCGAAGTCCCGCGCAGGCGGTGGCGGGAGCGCTCTTGCCGGGCACGAAGACGGGGTCCGCGGCGACCACGTGGTCGCCACCGAAGGCACCACGCAATGATGTCGCCAGCAATGACCGGCCGTACGCGCGTGCTCATCATCACAGGCGACCTGATCGGCGAGCGGATGGCCGGACCGGCGATCCGCGTATGGAACATGGCTGAAGCGCTGTCCGCGGCCTGTGACGTGCGGATCGTCTCGTGGAACCGGATCGAGCGCACCTCAGACCTCTTCGACACCGTTCATGTGCGAGAAGCCGACGACCGGCAGATGCGCGACCATGAGGCGTGGGCCGACGTCATCATCGTCCAGGGCACATCGTTCCGTGTCTTCCCTAGCATCGCCCAGACTCAGAAGATCGTCGTCGCCGACCTCTACGATCCCTTCCAGTTGGAGCAGCTGGAGATGAACAAATACGCTCCCCCTGCGGAGTGGGCGGACGAGGTCACCAAGGCGGTTTCGCTCCTCAACGAGCAGCTGGCCAGGGCGGACTGCTTCTTGTGCGCCTCGGAACCTCAGCGCAACCTCTGGCTCGGCGGCCTGTCGTCGATGGGTCGCCTGAACCCGACGACCTATTCCGACGACCCGACTTTCGAATCCCTGCTGCGGCTCGTTCCCTTCGGGGTGCCCGGCGAACCACCGGTCCAGCGACGACACGGCATCAAGGGAACCGTGCCAGGTATCGCCACCGACGACAAGGTGCTGATCTGGGGCGGCGGGATCTACAACTGGTTCGACCCGGTCACCCTGGTCGAGGCAATGGGACTTCTGGCCGACGAGCACCCCGAGATAAAGCTCTTCTTCCTCAGCGCGCGACACTTCAATCCCGACATACCCGAGATGCAGGCACTCACCGACACGGTCGAATCCGCTGAGCGCCTCGGGCTCCTCGATCGCACCGTGTTCTTCAACGACGCGTGGGTCGATTATGAACGCCGGGCGGACTATCTGCTGGACGCCGACATCGGCGTGAGCACGCACCTCATCCATGCTGAGACGCGCTTTGCTTTCCGCACACGCATCCTTGACTACCTGTGGGCGGAGTTGCCGATCGTCGCGACCGACGGCGACAGCTTCGCCACACTGATCCGGGATCGCGGCATCGGGCGCGTCGTGCCCGCCCAGGACGCGCCCGCCCTGGCAGCAGCGATCGTCGAGATGGTGTGGGACGAGGATGCCCGGCGCGTGGCGGCGGACAACCTCAAGGCCGTCCGCGAGGAGTTCATGTGGTCGCGCGCGCTCGCGCCCCTCGTCGCTTTCTGCACCGACCCCAAGCCCGCCCCCGACCGCGACCTCGTGCTGCGTCGCGTCTCAGCGGTGGGAGGCACGACGTTCGAGAGGATCCTCGCGATGCCGCGGGGACCCCGTCGCGACTTTGCGCTCGTGCGCCATTACTGGAAGCAGGGCGGACCCGCACTGGTACGCAGGAAGATGCTCACCCGGCGCGAGCGCTTGCAGCGCGACTAGTCGTCGCGCTTCAGCCACGCCGTCGACGCAGTCGGCCGAGGCTGCGCAGAGGCGCGGTCAGTCGCCAGCTGGTGCTGTCCTTCAGCGCGTCGATCTGCGACTGCAGCTCGTCTTCGTGCACGGCTCGCAGCCGCACTTCCGCCCAGGCGCGTTCCGCGTCTTCCACGACGCTCTCGAGCCACGCCTGTCGGGCCACAACCTGCCCGAGGCGCTCGGCGTCCGCGCGGACCAGAGCAGCTGTCGCCTCGTCGGCGTCGAACAGTGCCCGCAGCGGCTCGTGCTCCACTTCCCCGACCGCCAACACGCCCAGTCCGTGACCGTGCTCGAAAGCGAAGGAGCGCGTCGGATCGGCGACTTCGTCCCAGAGCCGCCATACCCCGAAGCCGTTCTCGCGTTCGGCGATGTCGTGGAAGAGGATCACTCCACCGTCCCGGACTGCGCTGCGCCACTCGGTGTAGTCGGCGCGAGCATCCTCGTATCCGTGGCGCCCGTCGACGTGCAGAACATCCACCGAGGCATCCTGGAACAGGTGCCGTGATTGCGCGAACCAGCCTGGAATCAGCCTGACGGTGTCGGGGTAATCCCGCTGCGCGACGCCGCTGACGTAGTCGTACACCTCGTGCCCATAGTGGCCGGCGTGATCATCGCCCTCCCAGCTGTCGAGTGCGCTGATCGTGGTGTTCAGGCCGAGCCGTTTCACTGCCTCCGCGAACGCGAAGCAGGAGTAGCCGTAGTGCGTACCGAGCTCCACGATGTCGCGTGGTCGCAGCACGTCTACCAGCCAAGCTGCGAACGGGGCGTGTGTGATCCACGCGGAGTCGGGGTAATGAACCGGAAGCCAATACGACGCTGGGCGGAGCCAGAAAGGCGGAGTCTCGTGATCCAGCTCGGCTCCCTTCATCTCGAGGGACACTTCCATAGGCCGTTGCTCCGTTGCTCGGGTTGCCTGAAGCATAGGCGCCCGTGACGACTGTCGCGAATCGGCGCCGCCGGACTCCGGCTACGGGGTGCGACCCCCGCGACCGTCCACGGGCCCATCGAACAGATCGTGCCACGCCGCGGGCGAGGCGAGTTCGGCAACGGCCGCGCGGTACGTTCGCGCCAAACGCGGCCACCGTACCCATAGACGCGCACGGAGACCGACCGCATCCCACAGCAGACGCGATGCGACGCGACGGTCACGACGGGCGACGAAAGCACCCGTTCCCGTCGCGCTGGCCACGGTGGCGCTGTCGAGGAGACCCAGCACCCACCACTTGCCCTCCGCGCGCGGGAGTGCAGCATCGACCAGCGACACGTTCGCTGCGCGCGACCGCCTGAACTGATGGACGGCCACGCGGAGGAGTCGCCGGACCGCTTCGACACGTCCGGCCGGGGCTGCCGGGACCGGTCCGCCACGTTCAGCCGGAAGCTGGGCTTCGGGCACCACGGACTGTCCCGCGCGAGCCATGAGAACGCGCATGTCAGTCGTGCGCCTTTGGATCGTCCGAGGAAGGTGGGCGGGGCCGTCGAGGACATCTCGCAGCGCCACGCGACGCGCCGCCGCCGAGCCGTACTGCATGCACAGCAGATGGTTCACGTCTTGCGCGAATGACGCAGACAGTACGCCGCCGCCCCTCGCCGAGGCGGAATGCACTAGCGCGACGACGAGGCGGTTGCGCAGCTGGAAATACGCTTGCCAGTCGAGCCCGTCGTCCTTCCCGGTCCATGGCATGTGCCAGAGCGCGGCACCGGGAAGAGTCACGGTCGGCGCGCCGGCCGCCGCAGCCCTCAGCCCGAACTCGGCGTCGTCCCACTTTATGAAGAGCGGCAGCGAAGCTCCGACCCGGCGGACGAGGCCGAGGGGCACCAGGCACATCCACCAGCCGTTGAAGTCGACGTGGTGCAGACGACGCAGCCCCGGTGTGGATTCGATCGTCGCGACGGCGAGATCGACCGGCGCCAGGGCGGGCTCCACGGAGGTCCACCAGAAGCCGCGCCGATCAACACGCTCACCGACGGAATGGAGAACCGTTCGCTCGAGCAGGCTGAGCATGTGGGCACCCACGATGGTCTCGCGCGTCGTGCGAGCGGCGAACGCCAGCATGCGTAGGACAGAGTCCGGCTCGAGCAGCACATCGTCGTCGAGGAGCAATGCGTGGTCAGCCCGCTCTTGGAGCGATTCGACCATTCCACGGCTGAATCCGCCGGAACCGCCGAGGTTACGTTGCTCGATCAGCTTCAATCGTCCCTCGAGCGCCGCCGCGGCCCGGTCGAAACCCGGGACTTCGCGCACAGGACGATCTCCCTGATCCACCACGATGACGCGCACCAGCTGTTCGCGCACCAGGCCGTCAGCGGCGAGGCGCTCGAGGACGCCTACGCAATCGATTCCGCGATTGTGGGTGGTGATGCAGACCGTCGCCGTCGCGGTCTTCGCATCGGGCGCAAGCCACGCACCATCGCGGAACGTGGTGCCTTCACTGCCGGCCTCCACCTCGAGCCAGAACCACGCGCCGTCGCCGATGCGGATGTCCCACGAGAACGCACCGTCCGCGGGAACCGTCGCCAGCACACGCCGCCCGTCTTCCTCGTCAGCCGCGCATACCCTGACGATCGCGGCGCCGTCGAACTCGCCGACGACAGTGATCCGCTCGATGTCGGTATGGGCGTTCCAGTACCCTGCGGGAAACGCGCCGAAGTACGTCGCGAGGGATGCCGTCGCTCCCGGCGCGACGGTGAGGCTGAAGCGGTCCCATGACACCGCGTCCGACTCTGCGCGGACGTAGAGCTCGTGGGCCGCCTCATCGCCTGGTTGCGGGAACAGAAGGCGCTGAACGCTCCGCGAGCCCTGTGGCATCCGGCGGCTACTTCTCGTCGATACGGATCGCCGCCGCAACCGGACCGATCGTCGTCGGAAGGCCTTCGACGGTGAACTCGGCGCCTTGCATGAGCGAGTGAGAGGCGTCGACGCTGATGCCCGAGACGTTGGCGTTGACCACGTACCGACCAGGGCTGAGCTGCGCACCCTCCACCGCGATCTCGACCGACGTCTCGCCGTCGAGCGGCGCCAGGCGCAGCTGCAGGAGATCTGTGTTGGAGGCAAGGGCCATCTGTCCCATGGCGGTGTCGATGCTGAACCCGATCGCCCACTGATCGATGGGCAGATAGGACTTGACACGCACACGCATGGCGAAGGATTCACCGACAGCGAGGGTATCGCAGTCCACCCCGTCGGCTCCGACGATGTCGATGCCCTGGATCGCCATCGCAGTGCTGATCTCATCGGGGCGGGCTTGACCGACGGCGTTGTTCGCCAGCAGTTCGCGGAAGCGCTCGATCGCCGTGACCGGGATGCCGTCGAACACCATCTGGCCGCGATTCATGACGATGACCCGGTCGCAGAGAGCGGCGATCTGGTCCAGAGCGTGGCTGACGATGATGATCGTGCGCCCCTCGGACTGGAACTCGCTGATCTTGTCGAGACACTTGCGCTGGAACTGCTCGTCACCGACGGCGAGGACCTCGTCGACGAGCAGGATGTCGGGGTCGGTGTGGACGGCGATCGCGAACGCAAGTCGCACGTACATGCCCGATGAATAGAACTTGATCTGCGTGTCGATGAATTCGCCGACGCCTGAGAACTCCAAGATGGCATCGAACTGCGCGGCCGTCTCCTCGGAGCTCAACCCGAGCACTGAGGCGTTGAGGAAGACATTCTCTCGGCCTGTGAGGTCAGGGTGGAACCCGGCCCCGAGTTCGAGCAGCGCGGCGATCCGCCCTCGTTGCTCGACACTGCCCGACGTCGGCTGGATGATGCCGCCGATCACCTTGAGCAGCGTGCTCTTGCCGGACCCGTTGTGACCGATCAGACCGATCGTGTTGCCCGCTCGGATATCGAGGCTGACATCGCTGAGAGCCCAGAAGTCCTGCTTGTGCGCGCGGCCGGCTCGGCCCAGCGTGATGATCCGCTCCTTGAGCGAGGAGTCCTTGCGTACGGTGAAACGCTTGGAGACGTTGGAGATGCGAACGACCTCGGGGCGCGCGGCCGATGACGAGGATGTTGCGGGATCGGGGGACATGCTCACAGCTCCTGGGCGAAGTCGCCCTGCAGACGCAGGAAGACGCGGTGGCTGACAAGCAGAAGACCCAGTCCGATGACGAGCGCGATGACCAGGCGGAGAAGCAGGTTGGCCGGCTGCTCCAGATCGTCGCCCGCGACCCAGAAGGCGCGTTGGAATCCCAGCACTGCCAGTGTCAGCGGATTGTTCGTATAGATGTCGAGCAGAATCGGGTTCGTGATGATCGATGCGACCATCTGCCAGGAATAGACGACTGGAGACATCCAGAAGAGGAGCAGCGTCGCCACTTCGACGAGGTACTGAATGTCCCGAAGGTAGACGTTGAACGCCGAGAAGATCAGGGCGAACGCCAGACCATAGACCAGAAGGACGCCGAGCGACGGGAGAGCGTAGAAGAAATCGAGCGTGAACGGAGGCTTGCCCACCAGCAGAGTTGCGAGGAAGAGCACGACCAGCTGTACGCCGAAGTTGAACAACGCGGAGCCGGCGCTTGCGAGCGGGAAGACCTCCCGCGGCATGTAGACCTTCTTGACGAGCCCCGCGTTGGCGATGATGGAACCGGTGCCACCGACGGCGATCTCTTGGAAGAGGCCCATCGCTGTGAGGCCGGCGAAGACATAGACAGCGAAGTCCGGGATGCCCCGCGCGGCGCCCAGGAAATGACCGAGGACGACGTAATAGATCGCCAGCTGTACAAGCGGTCGGGCGAGGGCCCACAAGAATCCGAGGGCGGAGTCCTTATACCGGGCCTTCAGATCACGTCTGACCAGCAGACCCAGCATCTCCCGGTGAGCGAAGATCTCGCGCACCGGGCGGACGAAACCGTCCAGTCCCGAGCCGAGCGCACCGACGCTTCGCATGGGCAGTCCGCCCAGGCGCGTGAAGCGCTCTTCGGCTACAGGGGTGAAATCGGGCATAACTGGTCAATCCTAACGGTGCGCCGGCGGAGCGCTGTTCAGCGGCGAGGCAGGCGCCGCACGACGGCGGAACGGGCGCGACCGATCAGGCTCCGGACGCGCAGGATCCGGTGAGCGGCCGCCACCAGACTCGACTCCGAACCCGGCCGATGCAGCCGAGCGTACATACGCGCGAAATCCGTCAGGGTTCCGTACTCGACCGGCCCGGCAGCCTTCAGCAACTGGATCTGCTCCATCGTGCTGTCTCGCAGCGTGCTCGAGAATTGATCGAGGTTGTAGTCGAGTGCTGCGTAGCTCGAGGCGATGTACGCAGTGTTGGCGACGGTGCGGCTGTGGAAACCGAGCTCCCCGGCCGCATAGACCGGCATCCGCTCCAGCACGTGCGCCAGCCCCCCGTCCTGGTATGCCTCCGCTCCTCCGAACTGGTCGTACGTCCACTCGTGTTCGACGAGGAGGCGCAGAGCGGCGGGGCGAGCGAAGAACATCGACCCGAACGGCGCAAGGGGTGAGACCTCATCGACCGGAACGCGGATGTCGAGTTCACCGGCGAGGGCCTCGAACGCGGGTTTGTTCGCCCACCAGCCGTGGCCGAGGCTCGGATAGCCGAGGTGGATGGTCGGCGGGAACACCAGCCCGAGGCCTTGCTCGCGCTGGAACAGTCCCACGAGGTTCGCGGCGTATCCGGGGCTATTCAGCAGATTGGTGAACTGTTGCCGTTTGAAGTGCGTGCCGACGTTGTGGGCATCCTGCGGTGTCTTCTTGGAGTGCAGTTTCACCACGAGGTCATAGCCGTCGCCCAGTAGCAGGTCGCGGCATCCGATCAGGAAGGCGGACTGATCCCGTCCGTTGTTCGATGCCACGACACGCACCTCGGCGGAACCGCGTGGCGTTCGAGTCGCGATCGTCTCGCGGATCCGTACCGCCCTCCCCTCATCCGGAGTCGTGACGACGAGGTCGTATGAGCCAGGCAAGAAGTCGACGCGGTCGAGAATCTCATCCGTCATCTCGGGGTAGAACACGTGAACGACGACAAGGGTCCGAAGGGGGATGGTCGGATCGTACTCGAGCTCGACGTCGGGCAGCACCTCGAGCATCGCGGCATCGGCGTTGAGAGTGCGCGGCTCGACATTGCGCGCGAGGTCGGAGTAGATCAGCTCGACGGGGTAGCCGAGCTCCCTGACCGCCTCAAGCGTCCAACGACCGATGACCGCAAGGTGGTCGAGGTACGGTGGCCATTGGAAGAAGGGGCGTCGCTTCAGTGTCGGGCACCCTGCGCGGATGAGCTGCTCGGCGTAGAGCACCGCATGGTTCTCAACCTTGTCGGTGAGTGTCGGGAAGGCCACCTCGCCGACGTAACCCAGGTCGGTGAAATGCTCGGTGAAGATGCCTTCGTGCTTGACGACCGCGTCAGCATAGGTGTCCATCTGCGGAAGGTCGCGCCAATACGCGATCCAGTCCTCCGACAGGAACATGTCGCGCCGCACCGCCAGCCAGTACGACTGCAGGTGGTACGGCAGATACCCCGTCTGTGTGAACGGGTTCGGTTCGACGCGTACATGATCGGTCATTCCCCAGAAATGGAGGGGGCTGCGATCCATTCGATCGAACAAGGGTCCGAAGGGGCGCACCGGACCGAACCAGGTGTCGTTCGCCAGGAGGACCTCGTCGTATTCCGCGATGGCATCGCCTGCGGCATCCAGCCCTGCCTTGTATCCCCAGATGTCGTAGCCACGGTTCTCGCGGACGATGATCTCGTCCGCAAGCGGTGCGAGCCGAGATCTCCCGGTCTCGGTCAACGCGCCGTTGACGACGACCATGATCCGCGCGCAGTGCTCACGCAGCCGTGTGAGCGCGTAGGGGATGTACTCCTCCACATCGCCGCGCACGTCGTACACGACGTAGATGAGCAGCCGGCGACCGTCAGGAGGGAACTCGTTCGCGTCCTTGGTCGGAAAGGTGATCAGTTCTGCGGTCTTCATCGCCGACTCTCCGGTGCGCGGCCTCTCATGACCGAGGTGAGGATGCCCACGCCTCGACGCATGTACTTCAGGATGACCACTGTCCGCAGCGCCGCTTCGAACAACGGCATCGTGAGACGCGAGAGCCGACGGTGGTTCACACGGATGTACATGCGTGCGAGCGCGACCGTCCCCATGTGTCCGGCATCCCCGGCACGCTGCATGAGGGCGATCTGCTCGACGGGCCAGCCGCGGGTGGTGGAGAACAGATTGTCGATCTTCGACTCGAGGATCGTATGACTGATGGAGGCGTGCTCCCTCGTGAGCACCGTCCGCGCGTGATAACCCAGTTCTGCTCCCGCATACGCGACAAGTCGTTCCTGCACGCGGGCGAGATCGCGGTACGTCTGACCGGTGCGCTTGCCGTAGTCACGGAACATCCACCGCTTGCCCATCAGCGGAAGCAGCGCTTCCGGCCGGCCGATCCACATCCCGCCGAATGGCGCGAGTGGAGAGACCGCGTCGAACGGGACGGTGATCCCCAGGCTGCGCCCGAGATCCTCTGCCGGCTCACGGAGGCCACCCCACGCGTGCCCCATCATCGAGTAGCCGATGTGCATCATCGGCGGGAACACCACGCCTAGTCCAGGCTCCTTCTGGAACAGCGCGAGCAGATTCGCGACGTAACCCGGGCTGTGCAGGAGATTGTCGTACTGATAGCGGCGGAAGTATCGGCGGACGTTCACCGTCTTGTCGCGAGTGCGACGAGCGTGCACCTTGACGATCAGGTCGAAGTTCCCGCTGAGCAGGACGTCGCGGCATCCGACGAAGAGGTCGCTCATGTCGCGACCACGGTTGGCAGGCGTCACGCGGACGTCGAACGAAGCCAGCTGCGGGTCGTCACGGCGCTCCAGCATGCGCTGGAGCTTCTCTGCCCGCTTTCCGTCGGTGGTCGTGACGTACAGGTGATAGGGGGACGGGATGTAGCCGAGGCGCGAGAAGAGGTCCTGGACCGAATCCAGGTCGCTGACGTGGACGATGGCGGCAATGCGGAACGGTGACGCGCGGTCGTATGCCACATCTGTGTCGGGCAGCACTTCGAGCATTCCGGCGATCGCGTACAGCGCCTTCGGCTGAACCGTCCGCGCGAGGTTCTGCCACACGAGGGCGAGCGGGAAGCCCAGTTCGTCGACGTGCTGCAAGAGCTCACGACCGATGACCGCGAACCGGTCGAGGTAGGGAGGGTACTGCAGGAACACCGTGCGCAAGACGAATGGGCATCCGTCGTCCAGCAGCAGGCTCGGTGTGAAGAGCGCCGGGTTCGTGCTGGGATATTGATCCGCCGGAAACGCGAACGACACGCTCGCGTCGCCCGGCGCGAAGTGACGCAGGAAGGCTGTCTCCTCCGCGGCGCCGGCGCCGCGTCCGCGCCCGTCCCAATAACGTCGCCATGCACCGGAGGCGAAGGCGTCCCGCCGCAGCGCGGTCCAGGCCCAGGGCAGCGACGACGGAGTGACTCCGGCGTCGGGGAATGTCTCGGGGCCACTCCCCGAGTTCTCGACCATCGCCCACACCGTCGTCGCTTCGCCGGCCATCCGTTCGAGCACAGGGCCGAAGTCGGAAACGGGTCCGAACCAGGCGTCTCCAGTGAGAACCACCTCGTCATAGCGTTCGATATCAGCCTCGGCGTCCACCGCGAGCGCGTAGCCGGCCGGGTCGAATCCGCTTGCGGGGACCGAGAAGACGTCGTCGACGAGGCTGCGCAGACGCTCGATCTCGATCTCGGGAGTGCCGGCCGGGACGATCACCACCACGCGTTCGCCATGCGGGCGCAACGCTGCCAGCGCGTGCATCACGAAGTCGTCGATTCGGCGGTCCGTCCGGGACACGGCGTAGACGATGAGTCGGCGATCGTTTGTTGCCGCGTCGGCGTCTTGTCCGGCGCGCACGTCGACGTCGCTCATGAGTCGCCCGGAGCCGCTCAGTTCAGGCCCTGCTGCAGCGCTTTGAGGAGGTAGGCGCCGTACCCGCTCTTCACCAACGGCTCAGCACGCTCGCGAAGGTCTTCGTCGGTCAGGAAGCCCATGCGCCACGCGACCTCTTCCGGGCATCCGATCGAAAGCCCCTGGCGCTTCTCCACCGTGCGGATGAAGTCGGTGGCCTCGCTGAGAGAGTCGAACGTGCCGGTGTCGAGCCACGCCGTCCCCCGCGGAAGGAGTTCGACCTTCAGGTCACCTCGCTCCAGGTAGGCCTTGTTGACATCGGTGATCTCGAGCTCCCCACGCGGCGAAGGGGTCAGATTCTTCGCAATCTCGACGACGTCGTTGTCGTAGAAGTAGAGGCCGGGGACGGCGTAGTTGCTCTTCGGATCGATCGGCTTCTCCTCGAGCGAGACCACGCTCCCAGCGGCGTCGAACTCGACCACTCCATAGGCGGTGGGATCGTCGACCCAGTAGCCGAACACCACGCCGCCCGACAGGTCAGTGTACTGCCGAAGGCGCGTGCCCATTCCCTGCCCGTAGAAGATGTTGTCGCCGAGCACCAGGGCGGCCGAATCGCCCCCGATGTGCTCCTCGCCCAGGATGAACGCCTGCGCGAGCCCGTCGGGTGAGGGCTGCGTCTTGTAGGTGATCGAGACGCCGAAGCGGGCGCCGTCACCGAGCAGCCGCTGGAATTGATCCGAGTCCTGCGGTGTGGTGATGATGAGGATGTCGCGGATGCCCGCCAGGATCAGCGTCGACAGCGGGTAGTAGATCATCGGCTTGTCGTACACGGGCACGAGCTGCTTCGAGATTCCGAGGGTGATCGGGTGCAACCGCGAGCCCGTGCCGCCTGCCAGGATGATGCCACGCATGCCTCTAGTCTCCGGCATGCGCCGAGGAGCACCAAACCTGGGCGCGTGGCGCTGCCCGGTATCCTGGACCGATGCGCAGACTCCTGGTCACTGGCGGTGCCGGTTTCATCGGCTCGAACTTCGTCCACCACGTCCTCGAGCACACCGATGACCACGTCACCGTCCTCGACAAGCTGACGTATGCCGGCAACCTCGCGTCTCTCGACGGACTTCCAGCCGACCGTTTCACGTTCGTCCAGGGCGACATCGCCGACGCGGCGCTCGTCGATGATCTCTTCTCGGGTGTGGACGCCGTGGTGCACTACGCGGCCGAGTCGCACAACGACAATTCACTGCACGAGCCGCGCCCATTCCTCGACACGAACATCATCGGCACCTACACGCTGCTGGAGGCCGCACGCAAGCACGACCGCCGCTTCCACCACATCTCGACAGACGAGGTCTACGGCGACCTGGAACTCGATGACCCGGCGCGCTTCACCGAGCAGACCCCCTACAACCCCTCCTCGCCGTACTCGTCGACCAAGGCCGGCAGTGACCTGCTCGTGCGGGCCTGGGTGCGATCGTTCGGAGTCCGGGCGACGATCTCGAACTGCTCCAACAACTACGGCCCGTACCAGCACGTGGAGAAGTTCATCCCGCGCCAGATCACGAACGTGATCCGCGGCATCCGTCCGAAGCTCTACGGTGCCGGCGAGAACGTCCGCGATTGGATCCACGCCGACGACCATTCGTCCGCAGTGCTGACCATTCTCGAACACGGTCGACTCGGCGAGACATACCTCATCGGTGCGGACGGTGAGAAGAACAACAAGGACGTCGTCGAGCTCATCCTCGAACAGATGGGGCAGCCCAGGGACGCGTACGACCATGTCACCGACCGTGCCGGCCACGACCTCAGGTACGCCATCGACTCGGGCAAGCTGCGGACGGAGCTCGGCTGGCGCCCGGCCTACGGCGATTTCGAGGCGGGGCTCGCAGCGACCATCGCGTGGTACCGCGACAACGAGGACTGGTGGGCGTCGGCGAAAGACGGCGTCGAAGCGTTCTACGCGTCGAAGGGCCAGTGATGACCGAATTCGGTAAGGGCCTCGTGCGCACGGAGACGAACATCCCGGGCCTGGTCGTGTTCGATCTTCCGGTGCACGGGGACTCGCGCGGGTGGTTCAAGGAGAACTGGCAGCGTGAGAAGATGACCGCTCTTGGGCTCCCCGACTTCGGACCGGTGCAGAACAACATCTCTTTCAACGACGCCGCGGGGACCACGCGCGGAATCCATGCAGAACCCTGGGACAAGTGGGTGTCGGTCGCCACAGGCCGCATCTTCGGCGCCTGGGTAGACCTGCGTGAGGGCGCCACCTTCGGGGCTGTCTTCACCGCCGAGCTCGATCCGTCACGAGCGATCTTCGTCCCTCGTGGTGTCGGCAACTCGTACCAGACGCTCGAGGCCGACACAGCGTACACATACCTGGTGAACGACCACTGGTCGCCCGACGCCGAGTACGCCTTCCTCAACCTCGCCGATGAGACGGCCGCGATCGACTGGCCCATCCCCCTGTCGGAGGTCGAGATCTCGGCGAAGGACCGCGCACACCCGCGCCTCGCCGTCGTCACGCCCATCCCGCCGCGGAAGATCCTCGTGGTGGGCGCCGCCGGACAACTCGGACGCGCCCTGCGCGCGGAGTACGCAGGCGCGGATCACGTGGAATACGCGACGCGAGCCGACCTGGATCTCACGGCGCCAGATCTCGAGTCGGCTCGGCGTTGGCGCGACTACGGCGTCATCATCAACGCCGCGGCGTACACGGCGGTCGATGTCGCCGAGACTCCGGCCGGGCGTCGCGACGCGTGGGCGGCCAACGCCACCGCCGTCGGCGCGCTCGCACGGATCGCGGCTGCGAACGGGATCACGCTCGTCCACCTTTCGAGTGACTACGTCTTCGATGGGACGAAGGATGCACCGTACAACGAAGCCGAGCCGGTGGCTCCGCTCGGTGTCTACGGGCAGACCAAGGCCGCCGGTGACGCGGCGGCTGCGACCGCGCCGCGCCATTACATCGTCCGTACGAGCTGGGTGATCGGCGAGGGCAAGAACTTCGTCGGCACGATGGCGTCACTCGCGGAACGGGGTGTCGACCCGAGTGTCGTCGACGATCAACGCGGACGGCTGACGTTCACCTCTGAGATCGCGCGCGGGATCGCGCACCTGATCGACTCGGAAGCAGCTTTCGGCACCTACAACCTCACGGGTGGCGGACAGCCGCTGACGTGGGCTGAGATCGCCAGAGAAGTCTTCACGCTCACCGGGCACGATGCATCGCGGGTGACCGGCGTGAGCACCGATGACTACTTCGCCGCCGCCACGGCGCCGGTCGCCCCGCGCCCACGTAACAGCGTGCTCGACCTCCAGAAGATCCGCGCGACGGGGTTCGAGCCCGCAGACGCACTGGACACGCTGAGACGCGAACTGATCCGCTGACCGCCCGTCTGCCGGGAGGCCGACCGCTGCGCGGGGGCGTCCTGGCAGGCACCCGGCGCCGGATCAGCGAATCCCCCGGGAATCAGGAACCTGCGCCGGCGGATCGAACCTAGGGCACGGTCACGTCGCGACAGCCGAGAGCCGGGTTGGACCCGCCCGCGGTGTCGATGGCGTAGACGCACACCCTGTGGGAGCCGGCGGAAGCCGGGATCGAGGCCACGAATCCATGCGCGCTGCCCGAGGCCGGATACACGCTCGCGACATCGGGACGTGCGAGATTGGCGATGAACTCCCGGCCGACGCCGTCGACATATACGTGGACGGCGACGGGGTTCGTCGTATCGGGATCGATCGCCCATCCTGACGCGGTGAGCGCGCCCGCCGAAGTCGAGACCCATTCGAAGTTGCCGAACGGCGCCTTGTTGACCGCGGGGGTCGGTGCGGTCACCGTAACCGTACGGCAACCCAGCGTCGGATTGGAGCCGCCCGCGTCATCGATCGCGTACACGCACACGTAGTGCGAGCCGGGAGAGGCCGACGTCTGGACGACGAACCCGTGCCGGTCGCCGTATCCGGGATACGCCGCTCCGACATCCGGACGCGACACGTCCGCTGTGTAACCCTTGCCCACCCCGTCCACGTAGACGTGCACCTGGATCGGTCCCGTGACATTCGGGTCGATCGCCCAACCAGCGATCGTCAGGTTCGCCGACGACACACCCACCGACTCGAAGTTGCCGAACGGAGCCTTGTTGACCGCGGGGGTCGGTGCGGCCACCGTCACCGTACGGCAACCCAGCGTCGGATTGGAGCCGCCCGCGTCATCGATCGCGTACACGCACACGTAATGCGAGCCGGGAGAGGCCGACGTCTGGACGACGAACCCGTGCCGGTCGCCGTATCCGGGATACGCCGCTCCGACATCCGGACGCGACACGTCCGCTGTGTAACCCTTGCCCACCCCGTCCACGTAGACGTGCACCTGGATCGGTCCAGTGACATTCGGGTCGATCGCCCAACCAGCGATCGTCAGGTTCCCCGATGACACACCCACCGACTCGAAGTTGCCGAACGGCGCCTTGTTGACCGCAGGGGTCGGCGCAGCCACCGTCACAGTACGACAGCCGATGTCGGTGTTGCCGCCGATGACGGCCGTGTTCACGGCGACCGCACACATCGTCGAGGTGCCGGTCGGCAACGAGACTTGTGCTGAGAACCCGTGGTTGGAGCCGGCGGAAGGATATGAAGCTCCCACGTCGGGTCGGGTGCGATCAGCGGTCACCTCGGTGGTGGAGCCACCGACCGTGAGTCGTACCTTGATTGGCGAAGCGGTATCGGGGTCGATGGCCCAGCCGGAGGCAGTAGCCGTTGTGCCCGACACGGTCAGCGATTCCAGGTAACCGATCGGGGCGCTGCCTCCGTCGATGGGGCCGGTCACGGAGACGGTGCCGCACGACAGCAGCTTATTCGTTCCCGCGCCCGCGTTGATGGCGTAGGCACACACCGTGTGCGTGCCGGCAGCGGGTACCTTGACCCGGACGTTGAAACCATGCTTGGAGCCCACGGCCGGATAGGCGGCCCCTACGTCTGGACGTTCGTCGGCGGCCACGAACGCGGTACCGACCGACCCGACGTAGATGTGCACCTCGATAGGGCTGGTGGTATCGGGGTCCGCGGCCCAACCCGTCACGCGGATGGAGCCGGAGTCGCCCATCATGGACTCGACATTGCCGAACGGATTACCGCCGCCCGTCGTCGAGCCGAACCAGTCCGTGAAGTACTGGAAGAAGTTCCGGTTGCCGTAGCTCGAGCACGCGTCGCCCTCGCCGTAGCCCGCACGCAGCGCTGCGGCGTTGGGCTGATAGGGCGTGTAGTAGTAGAGGTTCGCCGTGGCCTGGTTCTGAATGTAGACGGGGGACGAACCACACGCGGCATCGGGGTTCCAGCGCACGTTCCATGTCTTGCCCGGCGCGTACCACGTGAAGTACTGACTAGTCCCTGGCGGGTTGGCGTACCGCTTCAGCTGCCACGCTGCGCCGTACACCTGGTTGAAGAAGCCGTAGTACCTGGTGTCGCACGCTGCGGTGTCAGGGCAGCCCTGCCCCATCGCGATCGTGTAGCGCCAATCGGACGGCCAAGTGTGCGTGACCAGCCCCTGTTCCTTCTGCAGCATCACGAGGATCGCCTGCGGGTTGATGCCGCATGCCTGCGCAACCTTGTAGATGATCGTCGAGGCGCGCTCACGCATTCCGCCCGGGTAGGCACCGCACATGGCGTCGGCGCTAGTCGCGCGCGACGTGTCGTACCAGTCCTTCAGGCACACATGACCGGATTGACAGCTCGGAACCTTCGACTGGAGGAACTGCTGGATCTGCGCCTCGCCCATCGTCGAACGATCGAAGAACTTCGCATCGCTGATGATGTACCCGGCCTGGAACTGTGAGAGGTCCGCCGTCTTCACAACCCCGCTGGGGACCCCGCCTGCAGCAACCGCGGGCGGACTCTCTATCGCCACCTGACTTGCCGACGCCACCCCCGGCGCAAAGAGCAGGGCCGCGATCAGGCTCAACACCGTCGCGGCGACACCGACTCGGCGTCGCGCAGGCGCGCGACGTTCCCCCCTGTAACCTGCAGCCACGTGAACAGTGTGACGCATGGGACACATGCTAACGCGGCGCCTCGCCGAAGGAATAGCCCGATCTGCGCGGTTATCGAGCCGCCGTCACAGCTCGGCGTGCAGCATCCACACCTTGTCGGCGGCCTCGCGCCACGAGAACGCCCGCCCGCGATCCCCCGCGAGCACACCGAGCCGCTCCGCCGCCGCGGTGGAGCCGAGTCCCGAAGCCAGAGCCGCACCGAGCCCTTCCGAGAGCTCCGCCACACTCGACGAAGGCACCAGCACTCCCCCGTCGAACACGACCTCGTCGTGCACCGTCGACGCCGCCGCTACCACCGGCACGCCGAGCGTCAGGGCGTCGACGACACGCCACGGGAACGCCGCGCGACGCGATGGAGCGACGAAGGCGACGGCCGCGCCGAACACCGCGGCACGATCGATCGCTGACAGCACGCCGCGCACGTGCAGCACGCGTTCCGGGATTCCGGCAGCTGACGCGAGATCGGCCACCGCGGGCTCGTGGCCCTCTTCGACGTCGATCACCACGATGGGGAGGTCGACACCGGATGCCGCGACCGCGGCGAGTCCGGCATCCAGCCCCTCTGAGCCGAGCGGCCCGCCCGCCAAAAGGATGAACCCCTCGGGCAGCCCCAGCTCGCGGCGACGGCCCACTTCATCCACCGGCACCGAGAACGTCAGCGGCGACGCGCCGGCGATGACCCGCACGCGGTCGCCCAGTGGCGCGATCTCGAGCAGCCGCGCCGCCAGCGAGTGAGTCGGCACCACCACAGCGTCGGCGTGCTTGACCGCGCGCTTCAGCATCGCCTTGTGCCAGGCCACGACGGCGCGGGGCAGCTCGGTGGGCGACTCCCAAGGGCGGAGGTCCCACACGGTCACCGCGGTCTGGTCGTGGTCGTGCACCCGATCATGGCGCACGAGCGGCGCGAAGAGCGACGGCGAGTGGATCATGCCCCCGCCGATCCCCGTGCCGACGCCCAGCTGCAGTGCGGCCGCGAGCTCGCGCCGGGGCAGCGCCGTGCGACGCACGCCGACCAGACCCGGCACCGCGTCCAGAGCCCCGTCCGGCCCACCAGCGGGGGCGATCGCCTCGACCTCGCACCCGGAGGGCGCACCGAGCACGAGCGCCCGGGCGAGTTCGCGCGACGCCTCGGCGATCTCGGGCTCGGTGGGTGCGACGAGTTGGTCGAGCACGACACGCAGGGTGGCGACCACGGCTCAGCCCTCGGGCGTCGGGGTCGGCGGGTGGAGCGTCGTCTGCACGAGGTCGGCGATATAGGCGTAGTCCGGGTTGAACTCGTCGATCCCCTCGGCGGGGGTGAGCTCGATCGTCTGCACCGGCTGCTCCTTGGCCTTCAGCGCGAGGTCGACGAGCGTCGGGATGAGCGACTGCGGCAGATCCGTCTGAATGAGGTCCGAGCCCGCGGTGGCGACCTCCTGGAAGCGCGTCAGGACGACCTGCGGTGTGAACTGCGCGAGGATCGCCGCCTGCAGCTCACGCTGACGCTTCATGCGCGAGAAGTCATCGGTCGTGTACCGCGAGCGGGCATACCACTGCGCGGTGTCGCCGTCCATGTGCTGCGCACCGGGCTCGATCCAGCCGATGGCCCAGTCCTCAGCGGGCTCACCCGGATACGACGGCCCGCCGCCCTTCGGAAGGCGCTCGGTGACCGTGATGTCGACCCCGCCGAGCGCATCGACGAGAGAGGCGAACCCGTGCATGTCGACGAAGACGTAGTACGGGATCTCGATGCCGAGGATCCCCTCGGCCGCGTCCTTCGTCGCCTCGATGCCCGGCTCGGAGCCGTTCGCCTCGGCATCCGGGTAGAGCGTTGTGCCGTCCTGGCAGACCTCGACCTCGGTGCGCAGCTGGTTGATGCCGCTCCCCCACCCGCAGGTCGGGTCGGCGTGACCCTCGTGCCCGTTCGGGTAGGTGTCCTGCATGGGACCCTCCGCGAACGGGAAGTGGGGCATGTCGCGCGGGATGCCGGTGATCGTGGTCGCACCGGTGTCGGCGTTGACCGACACGACCGAGATGCTGTCGAACCTCATCGAGTCGCGGCCCTCGCCGCTGTCGGCGCCCAGCAGCAGGATGTTGTAGTAGCCGTCCGACGGCGGGACGGTCGGGCCGCTCGCGCCGAAGATCGTGCTGATGGTGCTGCGCGCGGCGCCGACGGCGGTCGATGCATAGGCGGCGGTGCCGCTGGCGACGACCATGAGTCCGACGGCCACGACGGCGATCGCGAAGCGCGCGCCGCGCCCGGTCTTGACCAGGCGCACGAGCCGCAGCGTGTCGACGGTCAGCACGATCCACAGCACGGCGTAGCCGATCAGCAACCCCTGCGCGATGAGCAGCGGCAGCGGACGAAGCAGCCCGAGCCAGTCGGGCAGCCACGCACTCGTCACGATGCTGAGTCCCGCAGTGGGGGCGAGCAGCGCGAACAGCAGCGCGATCACGAGGAGCACCCACATCACGAGCGTCGCGCCGATTCCGAATCGACCGAGCCTCCGGTTGCCCGCGAGGACCTGCGCGGACCCTGGAATGAGGAAGTTCAGCCCGACCAGCCACCAACCGCGGCGCGTCATGACGGCGCGGGACGAGGCATCCGGGTGGCGCATCGGGCGCTCTTCGACCACGCCCGGTCGGACCGGACGTACCTTGGCGCTCGGTGGGCTCATCACGCTCACAGCGACTCCTTGAGCCGCCGGTTCTTCTGCTCGACCTGCGCTTCGAGATCGCGGGCGTAAGCCTCGACGCGGTCCGCGACGGCATCGTCCGAGGCACCGAGGATCCGGGCTGCGAGGAGTCCCGCGTTCTTCGCGCCGTTGATCGAGACGGTCGCGACGGGGATGCCGGCGGGCATCTGCACGATGCTCAGCAGCGAGTCCATGCCGTCGAGCGTCGCGAGCTGCACCGGCACGCCGATGACCGGGAGCGCGGTGACCGAGGCGAGCATGCCAGGAAGGTGCGCGGCTCCGCCGGCGCCGGCGATGATGACCCGGAGGCCGCGTGCGCGAGCCTCACGCCCGTAGCGGATGAGCTTGTCGACCGTGCGGTGCGCCGAGACGACCTCGACCTCGTGCGGGATGCCGAAGTCCGTGAGCGCCTGCGAGGCGTCGCTCATGACCCGCCAGTCGGAGTCGGAGCCCATGACGACGCCGACGAGCGGCGCCTCGGAGGAATGAAGGGGCGCAGTCACTCGTCAAGGCTAGGGGCGAAGGCTGGAAGATCCCCGCAACGGCGCGGCAGGTCCGGTCGTTGCGCGAGGAACGGGACGAGTGTGCCCGCGCCACGGACCACGTCGGCTCAGCGCGTTTCGTCTGCGTTTCGACTCGCAAGCTCGCTCACGACCGCGTTCCTCGCTCACTCAACGAGCGTCGAGGAAGAAGGATGCCGCGGCTCGCGCCCGGTAGGCCACGTCGTCGAGGTCGTCGCCGACGACGTTGACGTGCCCGACCTTGCGCCCCGGACGCGGTGCCTTGCCGTAGGTGTGGACCTTCGCCTGCGGGTGCTCGTCCATGGCGGCCGCGAAGCGCGCGTCCAGCGGGTCGTCCGCCGGCCCGCCGAGGATGTTGACCATCACGGCCCACCCCGCGACCGGATCGGTGTCGCCGAGCGGAAGGTCGAGCACGGCGCGCAGGTGCTGTTCGAACTGGCTGGTCACCGCACCGTCCTGGCTCCAGTGACCGCTGTTGTGCGGGCGCATGGCCAGCTCGTTCACGAGCAGCCGCTCGTCGGTGGTCTCGAACAGCTCGACCGCCAGCATCCCGGTCACGCCCAGTCCTTCGGCGATGGCGACGCCGATGTCGGTCGCCACCCGCTGCAGTCGCTCGTTCGAGTGCGGGGCCGGTGCGATCACCTCGGCGCATACACCGTCGCGCTGGACCGTCTCGACGACCGGGTACGCCTTCATTGCGCCCGACGGACGACGGGCGACCTGCTGGGCGAGCTCTCGCGTGAAGTCGACGAGCTCCTCGACAAGGAGTGCGCCGCCACGGGCGTCCTCGGCGAGCGTCGCGAACCAGTCCTCGGCCTCGGTGCCCGCCGAGACCACGCGGACGCCCTTGCCGTCGTATCCCCCGCGGGGAGTCTTCACGACCGCGCGCCCGCCGTGGTCGTCGATGAAGGCCTGCAGCTCCTCGGTGTCGGTGACCGCCGCCCAGTCCGGCTGCGGCATCCCGAGCTCCTGAAGGCGCGCCCGCATGACGAGCTTGTCCTGCGCGACCTTGAGCGCATCGGGGCCGGGATGAACGGCGATGCCTTCGCCGACGAGCGCGGCCAGGACGTCCTGCGGCACATGCTCGTGGTCGAAAGTCACGACATCGACATCGCGCGCGAACGCGAGCACGGTGGCGGCGTCGCGGTAGTCGCCGACGGCCGTGGCGGCGAGGGATGCCGACATCCCCTCGTCTTCGGCGAGCACGCGCAGCTCGACTCCGAGTTCGACCGCCGGTGCGATCATCATGCGGGCCAGCTGGCCACCTCCGACGACTCCGACTCGCAGCGCCATGCCACTCCCTCTCGACTCAAGACTCCTTCCATCATCCCGCACACCGGAATGGCGGACGAGCCGGTCAGGACGGCGGCAGGGGCGGCCGAGGCGGAACAGCAGGCGGCGGGCCGGGCGGCAGCGGCTGGGCGTCGCGGTGCGCGAGGATCTGATTCACCTCGACCTGATCGACCAGCGCCTCGTGCACCAGCTCAGCGCTGGGGATGTTGACGAGCCGCAGCGGTTCGTCGACCCCATTGGCGAGGGTGATCGTGCCCGCACCCCACATGCGCTGCAGCAGGCCGCGATGGACCTTCAGCGTGTAGCCACGGACATGTGCCAGCTCCCTGCGCTTCGCCGAGAACACTCCGCGACGCTCCATCACCCGCCGCGTCGTGATCGTGTACACGTGCCCCAGCCACGCGAGGTAGGGCAGGACCACGATCAGGAGCACCACGGCGGCGGCCGCGGCGAGCAGCATCCAGTTCTCGAACGGCGCCGGCAGGTTGCCGTAGAAGTACCCGCAGGCACCGGCGACGGCGATGAGCACGAGGGCCGACCACGTAAGCCGGCGCGCATGGGGGCGGAAGCGCGCGACGAGCAGCTCCGGGGTGGGCGCGCCGGGGGCCGGCGTCAGCGGCCTGCCACCGTAGCTCGTCGGCTGCGTCATGTCCCCATTGTGCGGCGAGCCGCCGACAGTCCGGGGTGAACCCGCCGTTTTACGTCATCCGCGCGCGTTTCGTCTCGCTCGTTCCTCGCTCGCTCAACGACCGGAGCTCGGACGCCTCGGGGCCGGCGTGTGCGCCGGGTGCAGCGTTTCGTCTCGCTCGTACCTCGCTCGCTCAACGACCGGAGCTCGGACGCCTCGGGGCCGGCGTGTGCGCCGGGTGCAGCGTTTCGTCTCGCTCGTACCTCGCTCGCTCAACGACCGGGACTCAGGAGCGGCGACGGGCTCGCACGTGCACGACGTCGCCGGCCGACACGACGCTCTCGTACTCGCCGTCCTGCACGACGACGAGGCGCCCGTCGGGGTCGACGCGCTGGGCCCGGCCCCACAGCGTCTGGCCGTCGGGCAGCGACACCGCGACGTCGCTTCCCAGAGTGCTGCAGAGCGCCTCGACCTCTGCGAGCACGCCCGAGGCGGCGGCATCCCCGCCGGCGGCGGCCAGCGCGGTGAGCTGTTCGTCGAGGGCGGCGACGTAGTCCACCAGCAGGCGATCCTCGTCGCACGTCAGACCCACGACCGCGAACGAGGTCGCGGTGTCGACGGGGAGGTCGGCGCGCGGCATCCGTGTGTTCACGCCCGATCCGACGACGACGACATCGGGGTGGCCGGGCACGACCTCGGCGAGGATGCCGCAGACCTTCCCGCCGTCGATCAGCACGTCGTTCGGCCACTTGAGCGTCGCGGTATGCGCAGAGCCTGCGAGCTGCGCACCGATCGCACGCGTCATCGCGGCGCCTGCCATCAGCGGGATCCAGCCCCTGGCCGCTGCGGGGATCGCCGCGGCATCGATGACGACCGAAACGGCGAGGGCGGATCCGGGCGGCGTGACCCACGTGCGGTCCAGGCGGCCGCGACCCGCGCGCTGGTCTCTTGTCAGCAGCAGCGACAGATGGGGCCATTCGTGCGGGGCGTCGACGACGTGACGCACGACGTCGGCGTTGGTCGAGTCAGTGGTCTCCACGACCTGGACGCGCGGGCTCACGGCGGCCGCAAGCGGGAACCCCTCGGACGAGTACGACATGATGCTCACCGTACGCGCCTCGCCCCGTCGGCGCCGCTCGAGCGGCCACCCGTCCCGCCGGGGTCCCACAGCGGATGCCGCGACCCCTTGTGTGAACCCTCCAACAGATCCCTCGAGCCCGCCGATAGGGTGGAATCCGTGACCGATCAGCCCGACCTCTCGACGACCGCCGGCAAGATCGCCGACCTCCGCGCACGCTTCCAGGAGGCCGTCCTCGATCCCGAGGAGGTCGCGAAGGAGAAGCAGCACGCGAAGGGCAAGGGCACCGCCCGCGAGCGCATCGACATGCTCCTCGACACCGGCAGCTTCGTCGAGCTCGACGAGTACGTGCGCCACCGCACCACGGCGTTCGGCATGGACCGCTCCCGCCCCTACGGCGACTCCGTCGTCAGCGGCGTCGGCACGATCCACGGCCGCACGGTGGCGGTCTACTCGCAGGACTTCTCGACCTTCGGCGGATCGCTCGGCGAGGTCGCCGGCGAGAAGATCATCAAGGTCATGGAGTTCGCCCTCCGCTCCGGCATCCCGATCGTGGGAATCCTGGACTCCGGCGGCGCCCGCATCCAGGAAGGCGTCGTCGCCCTCGGCAAGTACGGCGAGATCTTCCGCCTCAACACCCGAGCATCAGGCGTCATCCCGCAGATCTCGATCATCATGGGCCCGGCTGCCGGTGGTGCCGTGTACTCCCCCGCCCTCACCGACTTCGTCGTCATGGTCGACAAGACCAGCCAGATGTTCGTCACCGGTCCCGACGTGATCAAGACCGTGACCGGCGAGGACGTCGGCATGGAGGAGCTCGGCGGCGCGTACACGCACAACACCCGCTCGGGCGTCGCCCACTACCTCGCCGAGGACGAGGACGACGCGATCGACTACGTCCGCTCGATGCTCGGCTTCCTCCCTGACAACAACATGGCGGAGCTGCCCGTCTACGAGAGCGGTTTCGAATTCGAGACGACGGATGCCGACCGCGCGCTGAACGCGATCATCCCCGACTCGCCGAACCAGCCGTACGACATCCACCAGGTGATCCGCGGGATCGTCGACGCCGAGGACTTCCTCGAGGTGCAGCCGCTGTTCGCACCGAACATCGTCATCGGCTTCGGCCGCATCGAGGGCCGCTCTGTCGGCATCATCGCCAACCAGCCCTCGCAGATGGCGGGCACGCTGAACATCGAGGCCGGCGAGAAGGCGAGCCGCTTCGTGCGCTTCTGCGACGCCTTCTCGATTCCGATCGTCACCCTCGTGGACGTTCCCGGCTACCTGCCGGGCACCGACCAGGAGTGGACCGGCGTCATCCGCCGCGGCGCGAAGCTGCTCTACGCGTACGCCGAGGCGACCGTCCCGCTGGTGACCGTGATCCTTCGCAAGGCCTACGGCGGCGCCTACATCGTCATGGGCTCCAAGCAGCTGGGCGCCGATGTGAACCTGGCGTGGCCGACGGCCGAGATCGCCGTCATGGGCGGCCAGGGCGCCGTGAACATCCTCTACCGCGGCGAGATCAAGCGTGCAGAAGAGGCGGGCGAGGACGTCGCCGCCGTGCGGACACGCCTCGCCAACGAGTACACGTACAACGTCGCCTCACCCTTCCTCGCCGCCGAGCGCGGCGAGCTCGACGGCATCATCGAGCCGGCGCAGACGCGGGTCTCCATCGCGAAGGCCCTACGGGCGCTCCGCGGCAAGCGCGCCAGCCTGCCCCCCAAGAAGCACGGGAACATCCCGCTGTGAGCCTCGCGGACGACCAGGCGGTCCCTGCCGAGGCCGGCGGGGATTCCGCCGCGCCCGACAGCGTCACGATCGACATGCGTCGCGGCACGCCCACGGAGGAGGAGCTCGCAGCGCTCATCGCCGTCGTGAGCGAGGCCTACACCGGCGAGGCGGCAGAGGCCGTCGCCGAGGACCGCGTGCGCCGCACGGGCTGGGAGCTCTCGCAGCGCGCCCTGCGGCAGCCGCTCGACCGCGACCTGGGCTGGGGTCGCTTCGGCTGATCACGCGGCCCTCGTCAGAGGCCTCCAAAGCGCTTGCGCCGGGCTCGTGGGTCTTGTCCCCCGAAATACCTACAGACACAGCCCTTGATACCTGGAGATACTTGATCCGCTGGAACGCTTCTGCGTTCGGTCGGTCCGACCCCGCACTGCGGTATCCCCGGATCTGGCCATGCGGACGGTTTTCGGGTAACCGTCCGCGCAGGCGAGGGGCGGGCGGCTTCGCCGCCCCTCGCCTCCTTCCTCTCCGTTCCCCGCCTGGTTCCTCCCCCTCCTGGCGGGGAGCGAGTACGCCATCCGTGCTCGTGTCCCCGCGCGGCGGCTACTGCGCTGCGCTGCGCTGCGCTGACCGAACGCATCCGACTCGTTCGCATGATGCGACGGCATCCCGACTGGCTCAGCGGTCACCGATCAGCGCCATGCGAGCCCCGAGCCGCGAGCACCATCGGAAGCGCCCGCCAGAGCGGTCAGGCCCGGCCGGGGTGCGGGATCTCGAGCCAGAGGTCGACGGAGTCCTCGTCGCTGGGCCCGGCGACGGACGGCGAGCGTCCCACGACCGTGACCGCCACCCGCTCGTCAGGCGAGGTGCGGATGTAGAGCCGGTCGGATGTGGCAGACCGCAGCGCGTCGGCCAGCTGCGCGCGGATGACGCCCAGCTGCTCGTCGTCGACGTCGTCGAGCCCGCCCTCGTCGAGGACCGTGACGTTCGCGCCACGACGCCGCGCACGTTCGAGCTCGGCGCGCACCTCGTCATCGAGCAGGCGGGGTCCGCGCATCTCATCGCGCAACTTGCCCTCAGCGATCCGCGCCTCCAGACGGTCGGGATCGCTGAGCACCCCGGCGTGAGCGACGGTGCGCGTGAGCACGGGCCCCGCCACTGCGAGCGCCTTCTGCACCTGCACCCGGCGTTCCCGCTGGCGCACGATCTGCGAGGTCTGCCATCCCGTCGCCGCGCGCTGCAGCCGCGTGAGGCGGGACGTGTCGCGGGCGGCCCGGTCCATCGAGAACACCAGCAGCTGCGCGCACGTCACCCAGACGATGGAGCCGACGAGCCCGAGCGCGAGCGCATTCACCGGTCCCATCCAGAGCATCGACGCGACGGTGAGCGCGACGATGCCCGTCCATGCCGTCCATGGGCGACGGCGCACCATGACGATGGTCATGAGCGCGCCGATCCCGCCCAGGTACCAGGTCGCGAACGGTGCCGTGCGCGCGTCGGCCCCCACCGAGACCGAGATCGCGCTCGGCACGATGACCGCACACGCGAGCGCCAGGACCTGCGCGATCGGCGGGAGCCGGACAGGACCGCGGATGCCGTCCACCGCCGTCTTCGCGTCGTCCTCGGCGCGTGAGCCCGTCGCGGGCGACGGGGCAGGAGGCGGCGTGGATCGCGTCGATGCGGGTTCCCAGAAGATGCAGAGCCAGGTGGTCGCGAGATAGAACGCGAGAGTGACCACGACGACGAGGGGCTGCGTGATGGGTCCGGTCCACGAGAGGCCTCGCGCGGCAAGGTACGCCGTGAAGGCGACGGCGAGCACGACCAGGACGTTCTTGACGCTGATCATGCGGCGGACTCCTGCCAGGTGAGCCGCACGACGGTGCCGTGCGGACCGGTCTCGAGATCCGCATGCCCGCCCACGGCGGCGACACGGGCCATGATCGACGCGCGGATGCCCAGCCGGTCGTCCGGGACGGCATCCAGGTCGAAGCCCTCGCCGGCGTCGTGCACCTCGACACGCACGCGCCCGTGGGTCTCCATCACCGCGACGCCGAGGCCGGCGCCACCGGCGTGCTGGAGGGCGTTCGCGACCGCCTGCGTCGCGGCGAGCGCGAGCGCCCGCGCCACGCGCCCCGGAATGAGCGACCCGGCGTCGTCGAACTCGCACTGCACGTCGACGTCGACGCCCAGCTCGGCGGCGGCCGCATCGATCTCGGCGGCGAGGGCCGCGACATCCCACGGCTCGTCGGTGCCCTCGTGCGCATCCTGCTCGGTGTTGGCGAGCCGCGTGAGCGCCTCGCGCGCCATCGACGCCGCGAGCGTGCGCTCGCGCGGCGTGCTCGCCCGCTCCGCGGCGATGAGCGCTGCCAGAACGCTGTCGTGCATGAGGGCTGCGACGGCCACGCGCTCCTGCTCCGCGGCATCCGCCGCCGCAGCCTGCGCGTAGGAGGCGACCGCCCGGGCACGCGTCTCGTCGACGTTGACGGCGATCGAGCGGAACAGCCAGCCCAGTGTGAGGATCACGCCGCCGAGGATGAGGGCGAACGACACGTCCAGTCCGACGGTCATCCAGTAGTCGCTGTCGAAGTCGACCTGCATCATCCGCACCAGCCCGAAGAGGACCGGGGCGAGGATCGTCCAGCCGATCTGCAGCGGGAAGGGGAAGGCCAGCACCGCGGCGAGGGTCGCGAGGTTGACCAAGTACCAGATCCACGGCTCTTCGATGCCCGCAGGCGTCACTCCCGCAGTGGCGATCGGCCAGGCGACCAGCGCGAGCACGTAGACGAGAGCGAAGACACCCGCAGCCACCCGGACGCCGCGCCCGATGACGCACGCGAGGATCATCACCGCGAGAGTGCCGAACACCGAGATCATCAGGGCTTCGTGCCACCCGGGCCGCTCGTCGGTCGAGCCCAGCGCCGCAAGGAACGCCTGGACGCCGAGGATCAGCGATCCGAAGGCGCCGCCGACGAGCGAGATGATCCGCTCCACGCGTGAACGCGTGAACGACCCGACGCCCGCAGTCGCCTGCGGCGAGTGGGGAATCTGACCCCACGCCGTGTCGAGCACGCCGGTCTGCGCGTCAACGGCCACGCGCACTGTCTCCTGGGTCGGCTGATGGCTCGACGAGGATGCCGTCTTCGACGGCGCGGTGCAGCAGGTCGATCTTGGTGGGAGCGGGGCGCCCGACCTCGACGTACTTGACGCGGATGCGCGTGATGTTCTCCTTCGCCGTCGAGTACGCGACCCCGAGGCGGTCGGCGACGACCTTCAGCGGAAGGCCGGCGGCGTAGAGTCGCAGCACGTCGCGTTCCCGGGCCGACAGCTGCGCGTCGGCGAATGCGCGGTCGCCCTCGACGGCGCTGGCCCACTCGACGTTGTTGAGCGGCTCGCCGCGCGCCACCGTGCGCACCGCTGCGATCACGTCGCCGATGGGCGAGGACTTGCTGACGACACCGGCAGCGCCGGCGGCCAGGGCTTCGCGCACCGCTGCCGGGCGGTCGGCGACACTATGGATGATGACACTCGACCCGTCGAGCACCAGGCGCCGCACGTTCTCGGTGACCGTTGTGCCATCGCCGAGCGTCAGATCGAGCACCACGACGTCAGCCGGCGGCTGGCGCGATCGTGCCCGCCACTCCACATATTCGGTCACGGTGCTGCCCGAGAAGGCGACGTTCATCGCCTCCGCACGGACGCAGGCCGCCTCCAGCCCGAGCCGTACCGATTCGTGGTCGTCGATGAAGGCCACGCGCGTCATTCCGCCAGCCTAGCCACGTGCGTCACCCGCGGGTGAGAACCGCCACGGCTTCGACGTGATGCGAGTTCGGGAAAAGATCCAGGGCGTCCACGCTCGCCAGGTCGTAGCCGCCGGCGCGGAAGGTGGCGATGTCGCGGGAGAGCGCCACGGGATCGCAGGCGACGTAGACGACCGTCTTCGGCGAGAGCGCCGTGATGTGCTCGACGACATCGCGTCCTGCTCCCGAGCGCGGCGGGTCGAGGAGGACGACTCCCCGGGACAGGCGCTCTCGTTCGGAGACGGATGCCTCGGCGGCGAGCCGCGCCAGCCAGCGGTCGACCCGGGCAGTCTCGGCCCGGGCGCCGACCCAGTCGACGAGATTCTCGCCCGCGTGCTCGGTGGCGCGCGCGTCGGATTCGACGCTTGTCACGCGCGTCGACGGCCCGCCGAGCGCACCCAGGGTCGCCGCGAACAATCCCACGCCGCCGTAGAGGTCCAGATGCCACGCCTCGGGGTCGACGGCAGGAGCATCTCCGGGGAGGATGCTCACCGCGGCCGACACGGCCGTGGTGAGCGTGTGCGCCGCAAGCCTGTGGACCTGCCAGAAGCCGCCGGCGTCGACGCGGAACTCCCGGCCGCCGACGCGTTCGACCACGACCTCGGGCGCGGGCGTCTTGCCGGAACGCCGCCCGGGTGCGGGGCGGCTACCGCGCCCACGCCGGGTGGCGGCATCCCGATGCGTCTGTGGCCGGGGCAGCACCCGCACGCGACCGTCCGCGGGCTGTACGAGATCGATGCGGCCGGGCTCGCCGCCGCGCAGCTCGAGCGCGGTGCGCTCGACTTCCGCGGTCGCGAGCGGCAGGTCCTCGAGCGGCACCACGCGATGGCTGCGCGCCGCGTACTGCCCGACGTTGCCGTCGTCGTCGACATGCAGGCTCACCCGCGTGCGCCACCCGGTGCCGTCGACGGTCTCGCCGTCGGCGTCCTGGGCGCCGCCCTCGGCGCCGTCCGGCGTCGGCGGAGCAGAGACGGCGCTCATCGTCGCCGTGGGCGCGTCGATGCGGCCGAAGCGCTGAAGGGCGTCGAGCAGGACCTCGAGCTTGAGGCTGCGCTGATGCGCGAGCTCGATATGGCCGAAGTCGGCGCCGCCGGGACGCTGCTCGGGCGGCACGTCGACGTCGGCCTGCCGCCAGACGTGGAGCTGGCGATGCGGCGACGCCTCGAGAACCTCGAGCGTCTCGGCACGCCAGAACGACGACTTGGCCGTGTCGGTGAGGCGCACGCGGACACGCTCCCCCGGAATCGTGTCGGGCACGAACACGACGCGTCCCTCGTGCCGGGCGACGAAGACGCCGCCGTGGGCGACGCCCGTGATGTCGAGGTCGAGGAGGTCGCCGGTTCCGCTCATCCGTCGAGCCTACGCCGCGCCCGTTCGTCCGACGTCGCTCGTGGGGCTCGTGCGTTTCGACTCGCAAGCTCGCTCAACGACCGTGCAGTGATGCTCATCGAGCGATCGACGTTCGCTCCCGCCGCGTACCGTGGGAGCATGCGCGTCTGCCTCGCCTCGACCTCGCCCGCCCGGCTCATGCTGCTGGGACAGTTCGGCATCCGTCCGCTCACGATCGCCCCCGACGTCGACGAGGAGGCTTTGATCGCCGCGGTCGAGGCGGCCGAGCAGCGCGCGCTGGCTCCCGACGAGCACGTGCTCTTACTCGCTCGGCGCAAGGCGGCCGACGTGGCCGCGAGGCTGCGCGACGACATCCCGGGATTCGACGGCATCGTCATCGGCGGCGACTCGATGTTCGAGCTCGACGGCGAGGTGCTCGGCAAGCCGTACACGCCCGAGAGCGCCGCGGCCCGCTGGCGGGCGATGCGCGGGCGCAGCGGCGTGCTGCACTCGGGGCACGCCGTCGTTCGCATCGAGCCGGGCGAGGCGCCGCGCGAGGTGCATGCGACGGCAGCGGCATCCGTCTCCTTCGTGGACGACGTGACGGATGCCGAGATCGACGCGTACGTCGCGAGCGGCGAGCCGCTGCACGTGGCCGGTGCGTTCACCGTCGACAGCCTCGGCGGGGCCTTCATCGAACGCGTCGAGGGCGACCCCTCGACCGTCGTCGGCATGTCGGTATCGACGCTGCGCCGGCTCGTCCGGGAGGTGGGCGTGGAGTGGACCGCGTTGTGGCACACGTCCGATCCGTCGCTCGGTCGGTCCGAGACCGATCCGGTCACGCTGTAGGAGGCACCTCCGACGGGCGACCGGCGTTGTAGTAGGAATCCCACGTTTCTCGTCGGTTCTTGTATGAACCGGTCAAAAGCCCCGGTGGTGCCGTCGGTAGGCTGGCATCCATGCCCCAGATCGCCAAGGTTCTCATTGCCAACCGCGGCGAGATCGCCGTTCGCGTCATCCGCGCCGCCCGCGATGCGGGCAAGGCGTCTGTCGCCGTCTATGCCGACCAGGACCGCGACGCCATGCACGCCCGCCTCGCCGACGAGGCATACGCGCTCGAAGGCTCGACCAGCGCCGAGACGTACCTGTCGATCGACAAGATCCTGTCGGTCGCCCGCCGCTCCGGCGCTGACGCCGTGCACCCCGGGTACGGATTCCTCGCTGAGAACGCCGACTTCGCCCGCGCCGTGATCGGCGCCGGGCTGGTGTGGATCGGCCCGTCACCCGAGGCGATCGAGGCCCTCGGCGACAAGGTGACCGCCCGCGCGGTCGCCGAGAAGGTCGGAGCTCCCCTCGCACCGGGCACCCCCGGCCCCGTCGCAGGCGCCGACGAGGTCGTCGCTTTCGCCGAAGAAGTCGGTCTGCCCATCGCCATCAAGGCGGCGTACGGCGGCGGCGGGCGAGGCCTCAAGGTCGCCCGCACGATCGACGAAGTGCCAGAGATGTTCGAGTCGGCCACGCGCGAGGCGATCACCGCGTTCGGTCGCGGCGAGTGCTTCGTCGAGAAGTACCTCGACAAGCCGCGCCACGTCGAGACGCAGTGCCTCGCGGATGCCGCCGGCAATGTCGTCGTGATCTCGACGCGCGACTGCTCGCTGCAGCGGCGTCACCAGAAGCTCGTCGAGGAGGCGCCCGCGCCGTTCCTCTCGGACGAGCAGAACGCCATCCTCTACGACGCGTCGAAGGCCATCCTCAAGGAGGTCGGCTACGTCGGTGCGGGCACCTGCGAGTTCCTCATCGGCGCCGACGGCACGATCTCCTTCCTCGAGGTCAACACGCGCCTTCAGGTCGAGCACCCCGTGTCGGAGGAGGTCACCGGCATCGACCTCGTGCGCGAGCAGTTCCGCCTCGCCGAGGGCGAGGAGCTCGGCTACGACGACCCGATCGCCGACGGCCACTCGATCGAGTTCCGCATCAACGGCGAAGACCCGGGGCGCGGATTCCTCCCCCAGCCAGGGCCTATCCACGTCTTCAAGACCTTCGGCGGCCCCGGCATCCGTCTGGACTCCGGCGTCACCGCCGGCGACAGCGTGTCGGGAGCCTTCGACTCGCTGCTCGCGAAGATCATCGTCACCGGCCGCGACCGCGCCGAGGCGCTCGAGCGCTCGCGTCGCGCCCTCGACGAGTTCGAGGTGTCCGGGCTTCCCACCGTTCTGCCGTTCCACCGGGCGGTGGTCCGCGACCCCGCGTTCGTCGCGGCAGACGGCCGGTTCGGCGTCTACACGCGCTGGATCGAGACCGAGTTCGTGAACGACATCCCGCCGTGGGACGGCGAGCTCGACGCGCCGGCGCCCGCCGAGGCACGGCACACCGTGGTCGTCGAGGTCGCGGGCAAGCGCCTCGAGGTAAGCTTGCCCGACCGCGTGGTCACCGCACCCGGTGTCGCCGGTCGCCCTGCCGCCGTGCCGCCGTCGCGGCGCTCCCACGCCCCCACCGTGGTGGCGGGCGCATCGGGCGACGCGGTGAAG
The DNA here is from genome assembly GCF_040144835.1 of Microbacterium sp. LWS13-1.2. Taxonomy (NCBI): domain Bacteria; kingdom Bacillati; phylum Actinomycetota; class Actinomycetes; order Micrococcales; family Microbacteriaceae; genus Microbacterium; species Microbacterium sp. LWS13-1.2. Next base: position 3,982,810 of record NZ_CP151632.1, on the reverse strand, counting down.
TCGCCCATGCAGGCGACCATCGTCAAGGTCGCCGTCGAGGAGGGCCAGCAGGTCGTCAAGGGCGACCTGGTCGTTGTGCTCGAGGCGATGAAGATGGAGCAGCCCATCCAGGCGCACAAGGACGGCGTCATCGGTGCGATCAACGCGAACCCCGGCACCACGGTGTCGGCCGGTCACCAGCTGCTGACGATCAGCTGATCCGGCGGATTCGCTCGGCGCCTGCGCGTGCTGCCAGGGTGTGACCCATCCCTTTTCGGCCGATGAACTTCCGGCTCACACACCTCGTGCGAGGCACGTCGCTCCACCTGCCAGGAGTGTGAGCAGCATGTTCAGCGACAGCAGTCACCCACGCCGTGTGAGCAGCGGCACGCCCACGCGCGCCGTGTGAGCCGGAAGTTCATCGGCACGACCCCCACACCCGTGTGAGCAGGAAGTTCATCGGAGCACACACACCGGCCCGCACGCACGCACGCACGCACGCACCGCACCGCACCGCACCGCACCGCACCGCACCGCACGGCAGTGTGAGCCGGAAGTTCATCGCCACGACACCCCACACCGTGTGAGCAGGAAGTTCAGCGAAGCAGACACACCGCACCGGAAGTGTGCGCCGGAAGCTCATCGACCCCACAGAGGGTGTCTGCGGGCGCGGCGGTGGCAGGATGGCCGAATGGATGCCTCGACAGCGGCAGCGCCGGAGGTGTCGGCCCTCGCCATCAACCTCGTGATCCCGCCCGAGCTGCGCTGGCACGACACTCGCCGCGGCGAGGAGTTCGAGCTGCAGACCCTGACCGTGCGGCTGTTGCCCGACGGCAGCCTGGCGGTGAAGGCCTACGGCCGCCCGGTCGCCGGCGGACGCGGGGCATACGTCTCGTTCGCGATGCCCGACCATCCCGAGCTGCGCGCCGTCGTCGACGCCGGCGCGAACCGGGCCGCGGAACTGTGGCGCGCGAACAGCGGACTCGGCTGACGGCGCGATGACGGATGCAGGCTGCCCACGGCATCCGTCAGTCCATCGCGCGTCAATCCACCGGTCGTCGCCCCCCGATCCTCACCCGCGGATGAGTGCGCTGATGCGCTCGCCTTCAACAGGTCAACCGCGCCTCTACAGGAGACCCGGCTCGCACAAGTCCTGTGGAGCCGCGGTTGACCTGTGGAAGGTGCGACGAGGCGACATTTCCGATGATGCCAACCGCGCCGCGAGCCGGGCGGATGCTGTGCCGGGCGGCCACGGACGCGGCGCGCAGCATCGCCGGCGAAGCGGCGATGACGGGTGCCGCCGGCGGGACGGATGCCGCGCGCCCGCGGCATCCGTCAGCCCGGGTTAGCCGCCGTAGACGTTGTGGTCGACGACGTGCATCGCGCGGGCGGCGTCGGTGATACTGCCCGACAGCGACGGGTAGACCGCGAAGACGCGAGAGACCTGGTCGACGGTGAGACGGCGCTCGACCGCGATCGCGATCGGGTAGATGAGCTCCGAGGCGCGGGGGGCGACGATCACGCCGCCGATGACGGTGCCGCTGCCCTCGCGGGCGATGAGCTTGACGAAGCCGTCCTTGACGCCCATCATCTTCGCGCGCGGGTTGGCGGCCAGCGGCAGCTTGTGCACGACGCCGTTGATGTGGCCGTCCTCGATGTCCTTCTCCTGCCAACCGATCGTCGCGATCTCGGGGGCGGTGAAGATGTTGGAGGTGATGCGGCGGCGCTCGAGCGGGATGACGACATCGCCGAGCGCGTGGAAGATCGCGGTGCGGCCCTGCATCGAGGCGACGGACGCAAGCGGCACGAAGGTGGTGCAGTCGCCGGCGGCGTAGATGTTCGGCACCGACGTGCGCGCGACGCGGTTGACCTGGATGTTGCCGGACTCGGTCATCTGGACGCCGGCCTCTTCGAGGCCGATGCCCGTGGTGTTGGGGATCGAGCCGACGGCCATCAGGCAGTGGCTGCCCTCGACGGTGCGGCCGTCCGACAGCGTCACGACGACGCCCTCACCGGTGTTCTCGACCTTCTCGGCCCGCGACTTCGACAGCAGCTTCATGCCGCCGCGCTTGAAGACGCGCTCGAGGACGGCAGCGGCATCCTTGTCCTCCCCCGGGAGCACCTGGTCACGGCTGGAGACCAGCGTCACCTTCGCGCCCAGGTTCATGTACGCGCCGGCGAACTCGGCGCCGGTCACGCCCGATCCGACCACGATGAGGTGCTCGGGCAGCGCGCTCATGTTGTACAGCTGCGTCCACGTGAGGATGCGGTCGCCGTCCGGCTTGGCGCTGGCGAGCTCGCGCGGCGACGAGCCTGTCGAGACGACGAGCGTGTCCGCCTCGATCCGGTCGAAGTCGGTGCCGCCGGGGCCGGTCGACACCACGACGGCATGGTCGCCCTCGAGTCGCCCGTGACCGGAGATGATGCGGACGCCCGCCTCGACCAGCGACGCGCGCATGTCGTCGGACTGCTGCCGGGCGAGCGTGAGCAGGCGCTTGTTCACGGCGCTCAGGTTGATCGCGATCTCGGGCTTGAGGGGCTTGCCGTCCTTGCCCTTCGCGAACAGCTGCACGCCGAGGTCACCGGCTCCGGCGATCGCGACGGCCGCGTCGGCGGTAGCGATGAGCGACTTGGACGGGACGACGTCCGTGATGACGGCCGAGCCGCCGATGCCGGCCCGTTCGACCACCGTCACCTCGGCTCCGAGCTGGGCGGCGGCCAGCGCCGCGTCGTAGCCTCCGGGTCCGCCGCCGAGGATGGCGACGCTCTGGGTGGTCTCGAAGCTGATCGACATGGATTCCATTCTCCCCTGCCGGATGCCGCGGCGACGACACATACGGCGACACTCCCGAAGACCCGGCGCAGCGCACTCGCTGGCCCTTGTGCCCGCCGGTTCCTAAAGTGGTGGCATGTCAGACACCACCGGCAATCCTCTCGACGACCCCACGGCCGACCCTTTCGAGGTCGCCGCCGCCGCCGCGGAGGACATCGCCCGCATCACCCGCGTCGAGCGTCACGACATCGCGTTGACCCTCGGAAGCGGCTGGGGCAAGGCCGCGGAGCTCCTCGGCGAGACGACCGCGACGTTCCCAGCGACACAGGTGACCGGCTTCAGCGCTCCCGCGCTCAGCGGTCACGTCGGGACGCTGCGGAGCATCGTCACACCGAAGGGCCGCCGGGTGCTGGTGATCGGCGCCCGCACCCACTACTACGAGGGCTACGGCGTGCGACGGGTGGTGCACAGTGTGCGCACGGCCGCCGCGGCCGGAGCCCGCACGATGGTGCTCACCAACGGCGCCGGGGGCATCAAGCACACCTGGACGCCGGGTCGGCCGGTGCTCATCAGCGACCACATCAACCTCACCGGCGACTCGCCGCTCGAGGGTGCCACGTTCATCGACCTCACCGACCTCTACTCGCTCCGCCTGCGCGACCTGGCGCGATCGATCGATCCGAGCCTCGACGAAGGCGTGTACTGCCAGTTCCGCGGACCCCAGTACGAGACTCCGGCCGAGGTGCAGATGGCGAAGGCGATCGGCGGGCACATCGTCGGCATGTCGACGGCGCTCGAGGCCATCGCCGCACGCCAGGCCGGCATGGAGATCCTCGGCTTCTCGCTGATCACCAACATGGCCGCCGGCATCCAGAAGACGCCGCTCAGCCATCAGGAGGTGCTCGACGCCGGCCGCGAGGCCGAGCCCGTCATCTCGTCGCTCCTCGCCCGTGTGATCGGCGCGCTGTGAGCGGCGCGGAGGTTCCGGCCGCGAGCCCGGACGTGCAGGAGCCGGCACCCGAGAAGGTTCCGGCGGGGTCGGATGCCGCCACCGGCGTGCTGGAGCGCGCGCACGCGTGGCTCGCGCAGGACCCCGACGGCGAGACGCGCACCGAACTGCGAGCGCTGATCGAGGCCGCGGAGTCCGGCGATCCGGCGGCCGCGGACGAGCTCGTGGACCGCTTCTCGACGCGCCTGGCGTTCGGCACTGCGGGCCTGCGGGGCGCGCTCGGCGCCGGCAGCAACCGCATGAACCGCGTGCTCGTCGCCCAGGCGGCCGCGGGTCTCGCCGCGTATGTGCGCGAGCAGACCGGGCTTGGGCCCTTGGCGTCCGCCGCGACGGACGCCGCCGGCACGGAGGCTGATGCCGACGGCGACGTTGCGGCGCAGGACGCGTCGGTGGACCCGGAGCACGCTGACGCGGCTGTCGCCGAAGGCACAGCGGATGCCGCCGCCGAGCGCGTAGCGGATGCCAGCGCCGAGGGCGCAGCGGATGCCGCCGGGGGCGCTGCGGAGGCACCGGACGCCGCCGCGGAGGTCGAGGCGGGGACCGAGACACCGGATGCCGCCGCCGCAGCGATGCCCGACGCACCGGAGCTCACCGAGCCGCCGTCCACCGATGCGCTCGAGGCGGAGGGGCCGGAGGTTCCCGGCATCCTCGACGAGGCCCCGATCGTGGTGATCGGCTACGACGGTCGTCGCAACTCCGACGTGTTCGCGCGCGACTCCGCCGAGATCTTCGCCGGCGCGGGCCTGCGAGCCATCCTGCTCCCCCGCCTGCTCCCGACCCCCGTGCTCGCGTTCGCGGTGCGGCACTTCGGCGCCGCGGCCGGCGTGATGGTGACCGCGAGCCACAACCCGCCCGACGACAACGGCTACAAGGTGTACCTGGGCGGCGCCGACGACGGCTCGCAGATCGTCTCACCCGCCGACGCCGAGATCGCCGCGCACATCGCACGGGTGGCCGAGGCCGGCGACATCAGCACGCTCCCCCGCTCGCTCGCCTTCGAGGTGGCCGCCGAGAGCGTCGTCGACGACTACATCGCGGCGACCGCCGCCGTCGCCCCGGCGCCGGCCGGAGCGGACGGTCTCACCTGGGTCTACACCGCGATGCACGGCGTCGGTTGGGAGACGCTGTCGCGCATCGTCGAGGCCGCCGGCTACCCGGCGCCGGTGCCGGTGTCGGCGCAGCTCGAGCCCGACGGCGCCTTCCCGACGGTCGCGTTCCCGAACCCCGAGGAACCGGGCGCGATGGATCTCGCCTTCGACGCCGCCCGCGAGACCGGCGCCGAGCTCGTGATCGCCAACGACCCCGACGCCGACCGGCTCGCCGTCGCCCTGCCCGACGACTCCGCCGAAGGCGGCTGGCGACGGCTGACCGGCAACGAGATCGGCCTGCTGCTGGGGTGGCGCGCCGCGCAGCTCGCGACGGCCGACGGCCCGGCCCCCGACGGCGCATCGCTCGCCTGCTCGCTGGTCTCCTCCCCCGGCCTGCAGGCCGTCGCCGAGCACTACGGCCTCGACTTCCACGCCACGCTGACCGGGTTCAAGTGGATCTCCCGCGCCCCCGGCATCGTGTTCGGATTCGAGGAGGCGCTCGGCTATCTCGTGAACCCGGGCACCGTGCGCGATAAGGACGGCATCTCGGCCGCCGTGGCGATGCTCGGCATGGTGACGGAGGCGCGCGGTCGTGGCGCGACGCTCGGCGATCTCCTCGCCGAGTTCGAGGAGCAGTTCGACGCCTTCGCGAGCGACCAGGTGTCGATCCGCGTCGACGACGTGTCGCAGATCTCGAGCATCATGGCGGCGCTGCGGGCGCGGCATCCTGAATCCATCGGGGATGTCGCGGTCGACCGCATCGACGATCTGCAGGACGGGTTCGACGACCTCCCGCCGGGCGACGTCCTGCGGCTCTGGCTGGCGGACGGCTCGCGCGTGATCGTGCGGCCGAGCGGCACCGAGCCCAAGCTCAAGCTCTACCTCGACGTGCGCGGCGAGTCCCGCGACGACGCCGCCGCGCGGGTCGCCGCGCTCGCGGACGGCGCCCGGGCGCTGCTCGTCGAGTACGGCGGCTGACGCGCCGCCTCCGGTCGTTGAGCGAGCGAGACGAAACGCGCCGGACGATCGCAGAGACTTCGCCGCGTTTCGTCTCGGCCGCTGCCGCTCCCTCGCTCAACGACCGCAACCTCGCCGCCCCCGGTCGTTGAGCGAGCGAGGAACGAGCGAGACGAAACGCGCCGGACGATCGCAGAGACTTCGCCGCGTTTCGTCTCGGCCGCTGCCGCCCCCGGTCGTTGAGCGAGCGAGGAACGAGCGAGACGAAACGCGCCGGACGACCGCGAAGACTTCAGCCCCTCGTCAGCGCAGCACGAAGTGGCCGGGCGTGATCTCGGCGAGCGCGGCGCCGTCGGGCTCGAGGCCGACCGGCTCCGGTCGCGTCGAGATGCGCTCCAGACGGCGTCGCGCCTGCACGGGTTCCGTCGACAGCGCGGCGTCGAGGAGATGGCGCGTGTAGGGGTGCTGCGGCGACGCGAACACCTCGGCGGTCGGGCCGAGCTCGACGATGCGGCCGCGGTTCATCACGGCGGTGCGCGTCGCGATCTCTCGCACCACGGAGAGGTCGTGCGAGATGAACAGGTACGTCAGCGCGAGCTCGCGCTGCAGGCGCAGCAGCAGTTCGGTGACCTGCGCCTGGATCGACATGTCGAGCGCCGAGAGCGGCTCGTCGCACACCACGAATCCCGGACGCATGGCGATGGCCCGCGCGATCACGATGCGCTGTCGCTGACCGCCCGAGAACGCGCGCGGACGACGGTGGACGGCGTCGCCGTCGATCCCGACGGCGGCGAGCGCCTCGATCGCCTGCGCGCGCGGATCCGCGTCGGGGGCGAGCACCGTGAGCGGCTCCAAGACGTTCTGAAGCGCCGTGCGGTGCGGGTTCAACGACGAGAACGGATCCTGGAAGATGACCTGCATCGACCGGTGGTAGGGCGCGCGCCGGGCACGGGCGAGCGTCGTGAGCTCGACCCCGTCGTACGTGACGGTGCCGCTGGTCGGCTCGTCCATCTGCAGGATGCAGCGCCCCAGGGTCGACTTGCCGCTCCCCGACTCCCCCACCAGGGCGAGCGTCTCACCGCGGCGGATGGTGAGGTCGACGCCGTCGACGGCGCGCACCGTGCCGGTCGTGCGTCCCCAGGCGTTGCGCAGCGGGAAGGTCTTCACGAGTCCCTCGACCCGGACGAGATCGTCCGTCGGCTGCCCGGTCATGCGTCCCCCTCCCCTGCCGATGGCGCGTCGGGCGCGGCATCCAGCAACTCCCTCGTGTACGGATGCTGCGGCTCGCGGAAGACGCGCTCGACGTCGCCGGACTCTACGATGCGACCGTCCTTCATCACGAGCACCTCGTCGCAGACGGCCGCCACGACGGCGAGATCGTGCGTCACGATGAGCACCGTCAGCGAGCGCTCGGCCTGCAGGGCGCGCAGCAGCGCCAGGATCTGCGCCTGGATCGTGGCGTCGAGCGCCGTCGTCGGCTCGTCGGCGAGCAGCAGCTCCGGCCTCGCGAGGAGGGCCATCGCGATCATCGCGCGCTGGCGCATCCCGCCCGACAGCTCGTGCGGGTACCGCGACAGCACACGGTCGGGCTCGGGGATGCGTACCGCGACGAGCGCTTCGCGTGCGAGCGCCGTCGCCTGCCGCCGCCCGACGCGCTGGAACCGCTGCGCGACCTCGGTGAGGTGCGCGCCGATGCGCACGAGCGGGTTGAACGAGGTCATGGGGTCCTGGAAGACCATCGCCGCCGGCAGCCGCTCCCGCGACATCGCCGCGGTGACCTCGCGGCCGTCGAGGAGAACGTGGCGCCACTCGCGCGTGGCGCCCTCGGGAAGGATGCCCATCAGCGCGCGCAGCAGCATCGTCTTGCCCGACCCGGACTCGCCGACGATGCCGACGACGCGGCCCCGCGGCACCTCGAACGACACGTCGTCGAGCACGCGCACGCGACCGCCGGTGCGGCCGGCGAGGTCGACGTCGAGGCCTTCGACGCTCAGCAGCACGTCACCGCCGGGGGAAGTCGTCGCGGGGACCGTCATGACGCACCCCCTTCACTGACCGACTGCCGCAGCGCATCGCCGAGCACATTGAACGACAGCACCGTGAGCAGGATCAGGATGCCGGGGATCAGCGCCAGGTACGGCGCCGTCTGCAGACTTCCCTGCGCCGACTCGAGGAGGCTTCCCCACGACGCCATCGGCGGCTGGATGCCGAGGCCGAGGAAGCTCAGCGCCGACTCGGTGAGGATCGCGGTCGAGATGCTCGCCGTCGCGGCGACGATGATGGTCGGCGCGGCGTCGGGCACCACGTGCCGCCACATCACGAGCTCGCGCCGCACGCCGATGTAGCGCGCGTAGCGCACGAACGTGCGCTCGCGGAGCGTCAGCGTCTCGGCGCGCACCAGGCGGGCGGTCGCCATCCACGAGAACGCGCCGATCACGAAGATGATGGTCCAGAGCCCCGGCTTGAGGAACACGCTGGCGACGATCACGAGCACCATCCACGGGATCGACGACAGGAAGTCGACGAACCGCATCAGCAGGTCGTCGATCCGGCCGCCGGCGTACCCCGCGACGAGGCCCACGACGACGCCGATCGCGGTGGCCGCGATCATCGCCAGGATGCCGACGGTCAGCGAGATGCGTCCGCCGTAGACGACACGCGAGAAGTAGTCGCGCCCGAGCTCGTCGGTGCCGAACCAGTGCGCGGCGCTCGGCGGCTGCCAGCGGATCGCGAGGTCGGTCGAGGTCGGATCCAGCGGCAGCAGCGGGGCGAGCAGCGACACCGCACCGACGACGACGAGGAACGCGATGGCCAGCAGGGCCGCCACCGAGCGGAACGACCGCGCGCGATGCACGAGGGTGTTCGCATCGATGGCGGCGGCGACGTTGGGAGTGGTGGCGGTCATGAGCCCGCTCCGATCCGGATACGCGGGTCGACGACGACGTAGAGGATGTCGGCGATGAGGTTTCCGACGATGACGAGCACCGCGGACAGCAGCAGCACCGCGAGCACAACCGGGTAGTCGAGGCTTCGCGTCGCCGTGAGGAAGTAGGGGCCGATGCCGGGCCAGCCGAAGATCGACTCGGTCACGATGGCGCCGGTGACGAGGATCGGAAGTGCGAGACCCAGCTGCGTGATGATCGGCAGCATCACGTTGCGGCCGACGTGGCGGGTCAGCACCTGACGGCGCGAGGCGCCGAAGCCGCGCTGCACCAGCACGTAGTCCTGCGAGAGCTGGCTGATGGTCGCGGAGCGCACGTACCGGGCCAACTCGGGGAAGAACGCGACGACGAGCACCAGGAACGGCATCACGAAGTGCATCAGGAAGTCGACCGGATCGCCCTGCTTGCCCACGGAGTGCATGCCGATGATCGGGAACCAGCGCAGCTGGTAGCCGAAGACGTAGATGACCAGGAGCGCGAACCAGAACGACGGCGTCGCGATGCCGATGCCGGCGAGCCCGTCGATCGTCTTGTCGACGATCGTGCCCCGACGCGAGCCGGCGATCAGGCCGAGCACCACGGCGATGACGAGGGCGGCGAGGTAGGCCGGCGCCACCAGCATGATCGTGTTCGGGATGCGGGCGGCGAGCTCTTCGGCGATCGAGTGCCGGCTCACGAGCGAGTACCCCAGGTCGCCTTGCAGCACGTTGACGAGCCAGAGCCCGTACTGCACGACGATCGGCTGGTCGAGGCCGTAGCGGGCGCGCATCGCCGCCTCGGTCTCCTCCGACATCTGCGGCGTGGTGATCGCGTCGACGACGTCGTAGGGCGCCGCGTGCAGCAGCAGGAAGACCACGAATGTCACCAGGAGCAGCATCGGGATGACCTGCAGCAGGCGGCGCAGGATGTAGACCGCCATCGTTCTCCTTTCCCCACGAGGGCGACGGATGCTCGGACTCGGCGCAGCCGGGTCGCCGGGAGCGACCTGCCGAACATGACGACGTCACGGGCACCCGTGGCGGGTGCCCGTGACGTCCGTCGCTCACTGCTCGGTGAGAAGCCCGAAGTTCTCGAAGGTGTAGATCGGGACGAGCTTGGCGTCCTCGACGCCGCCGATCCGCGGGTTCACAGCGAGGATCTTGAGGTTGTCGGCGAGCGGGAACACCACCGCGTCCTCGGCGATCTGCGCCTGCAGATCGGCGTAGATCGACGCACGCGCGTCGGGATCGAGCTCGACGGCGCCCTGGTCGAACAGCGCGTCCGTCGCCGGGTTCGAGTACGAGAAGTAGTTCGCCGAGGCGCCCGTGCGGTAGAGCAGGCTGTACGCGTCGGGGTCCTGGCCCATGATGTAGCCACCGAGGAACGCGTCGTACTGCGAGTCGGCGCCCTTCTGGATCTCCTCGAAGACCGCGGCCGGCTCGATGCCCGCGAGCTCCACGGTGATGCCGGCATCCTGCAGCTGCTGCTGGATCAGCGTCGCCTCGGTCGTCTGCGCGGGATCGGAGTTCGCGTACGCCAGCGTGAGCGTGAGGTCGGACACGCCGGCCTCCTCGAGGAGGGCGGCCGAGGCATCCGCGTCCTGCTGGTACTGCTCGACGTCCTCCGTCGCGTAGGCGTTGCTCGGCGGAAGGATCGTGTAGGCGTTCTCGTAGTAGTCCTCGCTGAGGAACGCGCCGGTGTTGATCTCGTCGCGGTCGAGGGCGAAGAAGATCGCCTGGCGCACCTTCGGGTCGGTCAGCTTCGCGGCGTTGAGACCGAGGTAGGCGACGCGGCCCTCGGCGTACGGGTTCACGTTCAGCGCGGCACCCTCGAGCTCGGCGACCTGGTCGGGGGTCGCGAACGAGGCGTCCACCTCACCGGTCTGCAGCGCCGTCTTGACCGTGTCGGCGTCCGACACGATGCGCAGCGTCACCTCGGGGATCTTCGGCGCCTCGCCGTAGTAGTTCTCGTTCGCCTCGAACGTGAGGTACTGGCCGCGCTCGTACTCGGCGAGCTTGTACGGGCCGGAGCCGACCGCGATCGGGTCGAGCTCCGAGACCGAGAAGTCGGTGACGTCGCCGTACACGTGCTCGGGGATGATGTACGTCTCGGTGGCGATATTGCTGAGCGCCGCCGCGCTGACGCTGGGCAGGTGGAAGACCACGGTGCGCTCGTCGGTGGCCTCGGCGGTGATGGGCTGGTCGCCGATCCACAGCAGGTCGGCGTTGCCGTTCTCGCGGACCGCCTTGTTCGTGTAGGTGAAGACGACGTCGTCGGCCGTGAGCGGCTCGCCGTCGGACCAGGTCAGGCCGTCCTTCAGGGTGACGGTGACCGACAGGCCGTCGTCGGCGGGCTCGATGGACTCGGCCAGCTCGTTGACGACCGTGCCGTCGCCCTCGACGCGCGCGAGCGGCGAGTACACGAGGTTCGTGACCGTCAGGCCCCAGCGGTCGCCGACGTTGATCGGGTTGAGCGATGTCGGGTCGCTCGCGATCGCGTAGGTGAACTGTCCGGTCGCCTCGGCGCTGCTCGTCTCGGGTGTCGCTTCGCCCTGCGCGCAGGCCGCCAGTCCGATGGTCGCCGCCAGTGCCAGTGCGATGGGGGCGATCACTCGCCGTCTCGTCTTTACGAGCTCTTGGGTCTTCATCGTGGTTGGAGTCCTCTTCGCTGTGCATGCGCCCGAATGAACGCACCGTTCGAGCCTAGGTCGGCCCCCGAGCGGGAGGCTCCGATCGGCCGAACAATTGCGAAGTATGTCGACGCGGCGACAAGCACATCGAGCCCTAGGCTCGGAGGATGCTGCTCACCCTGCCCATCGCGCTGGAGAACGCGTACGTGCGCCTCGAACCGCTCGCCCCCGAGCACGAGGCCGACCTCGCCGCGGCCGCGGTCGGCCTGGAGCACACCTGGTACACGTCGGTGCCGCGTCCCGACGGGGTCGCCGCCGACATCGCGCAGCGGCTGGCGTGGCGCGACGAGGGCCACATGAACCCGTGGGCGGTCCGCCGCCTGGACACCGGACGCGTGGTGGGCACGACGACCTTCTGCAACATCGACCAGCCGAATCGCCACGTCGAGATCGGGCACACCTGGCTCGGCCGGGAGGCGCAGCGCACCGCGGTCAACACGGCGTCGAAGCTGCTGCTGCTGGGCCACGCGTTCGAGGCGTGCGACGCGATCGCAGTCGAATTCCGCACGCACTGGCACAACCTGCAGTCCCGCGCCGCGATCGCCCGGCTCGGCGCCCGGCAGGACGGCGTGCTGCGCAACCACCGGCTCGGTCCGGACGGCACGCTCCGCGACACCGTCGTGTTCTCGATCCTCCCCCACGAATGGCCCGCGGTGCGCCTCGGCCTCACCGAGCGCCTCGCCCGCGGCTGACCCGGCCGCTGCGGCGTCTGCTGACCCCGATGCTGCCGCGTCGGTTCGCCGTGGTCCGCGGCATCCGTCGTTCCTCCCCTCCCCGCCCGGACGTTCCGGACGTTCCGGGTTTGGGGCGCACGGCGCGCGCTCCGAACGTTCGCCGTGGTCCGCGGCACCCGTCGTTCATCCCCCTCCCCCCGGACGTTCCGGGTATGGGGCGCACGGCGCACGCCCCGAACGTTCGCCGTGGTCCGCGGCATCGTCGTTCCTCCCCCTCCCCGCCCGGGCGTTCCGGGTTTGGGGCGCACCGCGCACGTTCGGGGCGCACGGCGCACGCCCCGAACGTTCGCCGCGCGCCCCAACTGCCGGATGTGCGGGACGGATGCCGCAGCCCCGGCGCCCTTCCTCCCCAGGCGGGTAGTTGTCCACAGGCCGCCATTCCGGCCCACACTGAGGCTGCGTTCGTCCGAGACTCGCGGTGTGGCTCACCTCGTCCTTCTCCGACGCGACGAACTTCTGGCGACGATGACGGCCCGGCAGCTCGACTCGGCCGTCCGAGCAGGCGAATTCATGCGCCTTCGCCTCGCGATCTACGTCCGCGCTGCGGACTGGAAAGCCGCCAAGCCCGAGATCCGCGTCGTAGCTCGCGCTCGTGCCCTCGCGCTCACCGCCGCGGCGCCGCCGGTTGCGTCGCACGAAACGGCGGCCGCCGCACATGGACTGCCTCTCTATCGGGCAGATCCCCGTCGCGTGCACGTCATCGCACCCGACGCACGACCAGGCGCCGCCGGCGGCGTGATCCGCCACCGCGGTGAACTCACGGACGGTGACGTCGTCGAGATCGACGGATTGACGGTGACCTCGCTCGCACGCACCGTGTCCGATATCGCGCGCACGGCCTCGTTCGAGCAGGCGGTCACTGTGGCTGACGCCGCGCTCCGCCAGCAATTCGTGAGTGGTCCGGGCGAGTACGACTTCGATGGCGCAGAACGATTCCGGCAGGCGTCGCTCGTGATCGCTCAGCGATCGGCCCACGGTCTCACGCGGGCTCGCCGTGTCCTCGACTTCGCCGATGGGCATGCGCAGCTGCCAGGCGAGAGCATCAGCCGGGTCCGGCTCCGCGAGATCGGCTTCCGCGTGATCGAGCTGCAAGTTCCGGTGCCGGGGCGAGGCATCCATCCGTACTTCGTCGATTTCGGTCTGGAGGACGCCCACGCCTTCGGCGAGTTCGACGGGGCGATCAAGTACGTCGACGGGAAGATCCTCGACGGCCGAACGTCGTCACAGGTGTTCGACGAGGAGAAGCAGCGCGAAGACTGGATCCGCGGGACCACGCAGCGCCCGTACGCGCGGTGGGGGTGGCCCCACCTCACGACGGCCGCGGACTTGAGAACGCGGCTCGAGGCTTTCCGCATCCGGCCTCCGCACTGACGCCCTACCCGGGTTTGGGGCGCACCGCGCGCAGTTGGGGCGCACGCCGCACGCCCCGAACGTCCGCCGTGCGCCCCAAACCCGAAGCCCCGACGCCCCTCCGCCGTGCGCCCCAAACCCGAAGGCCGCACCGCGCCGTGCCGTGCCGTCACTCGACACCGGGTCGCCGCATCCGTCCACTGCCGCGTTTGGGGCGCACCGCGCGCAGTTGGGGCGCACGCCGCACGCCCCGAACGTCAGCCGTGCGCCCCAAACCCGAAGCCCCCACCGCCGTGCGCCCCGAACCCGAGAAGAATGCCGGATGCCGCGGGTCAGCCGTCGATGACGGCGACGAGCTCGTCGAGGAAGGCGTTGAAGTCGGTGCCGCGGCGCACGATCCGCTGCACGCTGTCGCGCTCGCTGAACACCTCGACGAACTGCTCGAACACGGTCTGGAACGCCTCGCGATCGGTCTCCGAGAACGCGACGAGCGCGACGACCTGCACCCGCCCGTCGCCCCACGCGATCGAGGGGTCGGCGATCCCGATCGCGATGGCCGTGCGGGATGCCGTCATCTCGAGGGCATGCGGCACCGCCAGGGCGTCGGTGAACGCGGTGGACGAGAGTCGTTCGCGCTCGATCGTGCGCTCGACGTACGCGGCGTCGATCACCCCGCGCTCGAGGAGAAGCGCCCCGAGCGCACGGATCACCCCCTCCTCGCCGGAGGCCGCGGCATCGTCGAGCCCACGCACGAAGGCGGAGGGCTCGAAGTAGCGCTCGAGCTCGGCGCGCAGCCTCGCGAGCCGCCGCGAGCGACGGATGCGGCCTGCCGCGGCCTGGACGCGCTCGACGTCCGCGTCGGTGAGGAACGGCTGGATGCGCACGATCCGCTCCTTGGTCACGGGCGGGTCGATGGTGGTGAGCACGAGGTCGGTGTCGATCGACGCCCAGGCGGGATCGACGCGCGTCTCGACGCCGACGACCTCGATGGCCTGCCCGAGCGAACGATCGACACTGGAGCGCAGCAGCTCGTGCAGGTCGTAGTACCCCGGGCACACGATGGTCGCGGTCAGCAGCTGGTCGGCACGCCGGCTGCGCTCGAGGCGCCCGCCGACGTGCATCGCGATGTAGGCGATCTCGTCGTCGGGCAGCGGAATGCCGAGGCGCTGCTGCAGGCGGCTCGCGATGAACACGGCCACCTCGAAGATCATCGGATACGTCGACTTGAGCGAGCGCGTGAGCGGGTTGCGCGACCACGCCTGCTCCCGCGCGCGGTGCAGCAGGTTCTGGACGTGGAGCGCCAGGCGGACCACGAAGTCGTCGTGGGCGATGTCGACGAGGAACTCGTCGGCGGCGGCGGTCACGACGTCGCGCACCGCGGCCTCCACCTCGGGGTCGAGGGTCGAGGGCGCGGTGGCGGATGCCGTTCCCGCAAGTCCGTCGGGAGCGACGACGCGGGTGAGCACGAGGGTCGCCAAGTGCTGCAGGTCGGCGCTGCCGAGCCGCACGCCGAGATGCCGCTCCGAGAGCTCCTCGATGATGGCCGCCACCTGCGTCTGCGTGGGGCGCTCGCCGGCGTCCGAGCCGATCGCGTCGAGGGGCCGGTTGCGCGCGGTGCGGTCGGCGGCGATCGCGATGTGCATGACGACGTCGGCGATGCCGATCTCGTTGACGAACCACCCGAGCTCGCCCAGGCGCGCCACCAGCTCGGTCTTGAACGGGCCGAAGGCCTCGGCCCCGACCGACCCCTCGCCCAGCGTCCGCCGGAGGGCGGCGAGGTCGAAGGATCCGGCATCCATCTCGTCGTGGGCGAGCTTGCTGAGAAGCCGCCGCTGGGCACCCTCGGTGCCGCGCAGGCGGGCGCGCGACGCCGAACGCTCGAGGGTGAGCTCGGTCCCGCCGAGCAGCCCGCGCACCCGCGCGAGGTCGGCGTCGAGCGTCGCGGGTGAGACGTGCAGCGCGTCGGCGGTCTCGAACACGTCGATGCCGTCGGGGGCGTCGAGGAGTGCCCGGACAACGGTGTGGAGCCGGTCGCGCGGCGTGCCGGCGTCGCCGCCCGCTCGCACGGCGGCAGCGGCCTCGGCCCCTGCCCGATAGCCCTGCGGCCCCGATTCGACCGCCGTGCCCGGCGCCACGCGCGCGTTGGCGGCGGTCACGTAGGAGCGGATGCTGCGCGGAGTCACACCGAGGGCGTCGGCAAGGGCGGATGCCGTGACCCAGTCGCCGTCGCGCAGGAGCAGTCCGAGCACGCGATCTTGCCGGGCCCGGGTCACCTCCCCAGTCAACCACGCGCACGCCGACGCAGGCCCAAGGCGTTTCGTCTCGCTTCGCTCGCTCAACGACCGGAACCGGCGCCGGGAGCCCCAGCCCCAGTCGCTTCGCTCGCTCAACGACCGGAACCTGTCGTTGGGCAAAGCGCACGCGGCGAACCCGCGCACGCCGGACTCATGCCCGAGGCGTTTCGTCTCGCTCGTTCCTCGCTCGCTCAACGACCGGAACCCGTCGTTGGGCAAGGGGAACGCCCCGAACCCGCCGCACGACGCAGCGCGTTTCCGCCCCTGCGGAAGAAGGAGTGGTTGTCCCCTCTCAGCGTTCTCACAAGAATGGCCAGTGAGGAGGCGGGTCGATGAGGATCCTTGTGGTCTGCGGAGCGGGTGCCTCGAGCACCTTCGTCGCTCAGCGCGTGCGTCACGCGGCACATGCCGAGGGGCTCGACTACTCCGCCTTCGCCGGCACCGAGCAGTCCCTGCCCATCGATCTCGATGCCGCGGACGTCGTCCTGGTCGGGCCGCATCTCGCTCACGCGCTGGAGCGCATCGAGCGGGATGCCGCCGCACGGGGCACGACCGTGGTGCTGCTGCCATCCGACATCTTCGGAGATCGCGACGGAACCCGCACCCTCGCGCTGGTCCGCGCCGCGACCGGAAGCCCCGGGGGGCCGCATCCGGCCGCGGAGGCGGGCGCGCACGACGCCCCCGACTGACCGTCCCCGGACCACGAGCTCACGACAGCGCAGTCCTGAACGAGATCCAGCAGAACTCCTGAACCAGATCCAAGAAAAGGGGTCACGACATGCCTCCCATCTCCCGCACCGTCCGGATCGGATCGGCCCACGGGCTGCACGCGCGCCCCGCGAAGCTCTTCGCGCAGGCGGCGAAGGATGCCGGCATCCCGATCACGATCGCGAAGGATGCCGGCGGCCCGGTCAACGCGGCCAGCATCCTGGGCGTCATCGCGCTGGGCGTGGAGCAGGGCGACTACGTGACCCTCACGGCGGACGGCGACAACGCGGACGCCACGCTCGACACCCTCGCCGAGCTGCTCACCACCGACCACGACGCGGAGGCCTGAGATGACCGAGCTGCGTGGTGTCGGAATCGGCCTGGGCGTCGCCCAGGGACCTGTCGCGCGGATGGCGGAGCCTGCACCGGCGCCGTCCGACGCGCCCAGCACGCTGAGCGTCGACGCAGAGAAGGCGCGGGTGACGGATGCCGTGGCCGCCGTCGCCCGTGAGCTCGAAGCCCGCGGGGCGCAGGCGGGCGGCGCCGCGCAGGAGGTGCTCGAGGCGCAGGCGATGATGGCCGAGGACCCGACCCTCGCCGACGAGGTCGGCACCCGGCTGGCCCAGGGCCGCACGGGCGAGTTCGCCGTGTTCGACGCGTTCGCGTCGTTCCGCGACCAGCTCACCGCGCTCGGCGGCTACCTCGGCGAGCGCGCGGCGGACCTCGACGACGTCGCCCAGCGCGTCATCGCGCGGCTGCGCGGCGAGCCGGCTCCCGGCGTGCCCGACCCCGGGCATCCGTTCGTCCTCGTCGCGAAGGATCTCGCGCCGGCCGACACCGCCCTCCTCGACCTGGACAAGGTGCTGGCGCTCGTGACCACCGAGGGCGGCCCCACGTCGCACACGGCGATCCTCGCCCGCGAGAAGTCGATCGTCGCCATCGTCGGCGCGGTCGACGCCAAGAACCTGCGCGACGGCGAGACGGTGATCGTGGATGCCGCCGCCGGCGTCGTCACGACGGCGCCGACGCCCGACGAGCTCGAGCGGGCGGAGCGCCGCGCCGAGGACCGGGCATCCGCGTCGTCCGCGCCGATCACCGACGGCGCCCTCGCCGACGGCACGCCGGTGCCGCTGCTCGCGAACCTCGGCAAGCCCGAAGGCGCGATCGACGCGGTGGCGCTCGGCGCCGAGGGGGTCGGGCTCTTCCGCACGGAGTTCCTCTTCCTGAGCTCGGCGCAGGCACCCACCGTCGAGCAGCAGCGCGAGGCGTACACGAAGCTGCTCTCGGCGTTCCCCGGCAAGAAGGTGGTCGTCCGCGTGCTCGACGCCGGTGCCGACAAGCCGCTGGCGTTCCTCAACGACGCCCACGAGGAGAACCCGGCGCTCGGGCTCCGCGGCATCCGGGCGCTGCGGGCGAGCGAAGACATCCTGCGCGAGCAGCTCACCGCGCTGGCCGAGGCGGATGCCGCCACCGACGCGGACCTCTGGGTGATGGCGCCGATGGTCGCCACCGTCGAGGAGTCGGAGTACTTCACCGACATCGCCCGCGACTACGGCATCAAGACCGCCGGGGTCATGGTCGAGGTGCCCTCCTCCGCGCTGCTGGCCGACCGGATCCTGTCGTACACCGACTTCGCGTCGATCGGCACCAACGACCTCACGCAGTACACGATGGCCGCCGACCGGCTGCTCGGCTCGGTCGCGTCGCTCCAGGACCCGTGGCACCCCGCAGTGTTGCGGCTCATCCGGGAGGTCGGCGACGCCGGCCGGGCGCACGGCAAGCCCGTCGGCATCTGCGGCGAGGCGGCAGCCGATCCGCTCCTGGCCGTGGTGCTCGTCGGCCTCGGCGCCACGAGCCTGTCGATGGCGCCCACGGCGCTCGCCGACGTGCGCGCCACCCTGCTGCAGCACACCGTCGACCAGGCGCGCCACATCGCCGCAGCCGCCCTCGCCGCGTCCGACGCGGGATCCGCTAGGACCGCGGCGCAGCAGGCCGCGGCCGGCAGCGCACGCACAACCGCCCAGACGGCGGCCACCCGATAGGCCGCCCGCAGCTGCGGCACAACCAGAAGAAGGAGACAGCAAAATGACAACGGCGTCTGTGCCCGCATCGGGCACCAGCAAGGCACGGGTCGGAGTCCAGCGCTTCGGCACGTTCCTGTCCGGCATGATCATGCCGAACATCCCGGCTCTGATCGCGTGGGGCATCTTCACGGCGTTCTTCATCGGGGTCGGGTGGACACCCAACGCGGACCTGGCGACCATCGTCCTCCCGTTCATCCACTACCTGCTCCCGCTGCTGATCGCCTACACGGGCGGCAGCATCATCTACGGCATCCGCGGTGGCGTCGTGGCGTCGATCGCGACGATGGGCGCGATCGCCGGCTCCGACCTGCTGATCGCGCAGATCAACGCGGACCTCCCCGCCGACAACCAGCTCGGCCAGGTGCACATGTTCATCGGCGCGATGATCATGGCCCCGATCGCCGCCTACTCGATGAAGTGGCTCGACAGCCTCTGGGAGGGCAAGATCAAGGCGGGCTTCGAGATGCTCGTCAACATGTTCTCGGCCGGCATCTGGGGCTTCGTGATGGCCATCGTCGGGTTCTACCCGATCGCCTGGCTCGTCAACGGCATCATGCAGGTCCTCAGCAACGCCGTGAACTGGCTGGTCGACTACAACCTGCTGCCGCTCACCAGCATCATCATCGAGCCCGCGAAGGTGTTCTTCCTCAACAACGCCATCAACCACGGCGTGCTGACGCCGCTCGGCGTCTCGGAGGCCGCTGACACCGGCTCCTCGATCCTGTTCCTGCTCGAGGCCAACCCCGGCCCCGGTGTCGGGCTGCTGCTCGCGTTCACGTTCTTCGGGCTCGGCGCGGCACGCGCCTCGGCCCCGGGCGCGGCCGTGATCCAGTTCTTCGGCGGCATCCACGAGGTGTACTTCCCGTACGCGCTGATGAAGCCGATCCTGATCCTCGCCCTCATCGGCGGAGGCATGACCGGCGTCACGACGAACATGCTGCTGGGCGGTGCGCTCCGCGCTCCGGCGGCACCGGGCAGCATCATCGCGGTGCTCGCACAGACGGCGCAGGGGGCGTACTTCGCAGTGATCCTGTCCGTCATCCTGTCGGCCGCCGTCACCTTCCTGATCGCCGCACTCATCCTCCGGGCCTCGCGCAAGCGCGACCTCGCGGCGATGGCGGCGACCGACGACGCCTTCGGCGCGGCGATCACGCAGACCGAGGCCGCCAAGGGCAAGTCCTCGGACGCGCTCTCGGGGCTGCGGGGCGGCGCCGCCACCGGAGCCGAGGGCGGCATCGAGCCGGCGACCATGACCGAGCGCGAGATCAAGAGCATCGTGTTCGCGTGCGACGCGGGCATGGGCTCGTCGGCGATGGGCGCGAGCGTGCTGCGCAACAAGATCAAGAAGGCGGGCATCGAGGACGTCACGGTCGTCAACAAGGCGATCGCGAACCTGGATGCCTCGGCCGACCTGGTCATCACGCAGAACCAGCTCACCGACCGGGCGCGGCAGAAGACGCCCACCGCGGTGCACGTGTCGGTGGACAACTTCATGAACTCGCCGCGATACGACGAGGTCGTGGACCTGGTGCGGTCGCAGCACAAGGATGGTGCGTAGCTGAGACCGCGGTGGGGCCGGGCGGGCGCTTCATGCCCCCGGCCCCATCGCCCTCGCTCCGGTCGTGCGCACGCCGCGGCCGGCGGGAACGCCGGGGGCGGCATCCGTCCCCCGGGCAGGACGAGTGACGACGACAGAACGAGACAACGGCGAAAGGCGAAGACATGGCACGCGAGGTTCTGAGCATCGGCCAGGTGCGCATCCACTCGGGGAGCGCGACGCGCGACGAGGCGATGAAGGAGGCCGCCGACATCCTGCAGGCCGCCGGCGCGGTCACCGGCGCGTACTACGACGCCATGCTGCAGCGCGAGCAGACCGTGTCGACCTACATGGGCAACGAGCTGGCGATCCCGCACGGGACGAACGAGACGAAGGGCGAGATCCTCGAGTCCGCGCTGTCGGTCGTCCGCTACGACCGCGGCGTCGACTGGGACGGCAACCCCGTGACGTTCGTGGTCGGCATCGCCGGCAAGGGCGACGAGCACCTCGAGATCCTGTCCCAGATCGCCATCCTCTTCTCCGACGAGGACGACGTCGCCCGCCTCAAGCAGGCGCAGACGCCCGAGGAGCTGTTCGGCCTGGTGTCTGCGTCGGGCGTCTGATGAAGGCCGTCCACTTCGGTGCGGGCAACATCGGCCGCGGCTTCGTCGGGCTGCTCCTGCACGAGGGCGGGTACGAGCTCGTGTTCTCGGATGTCGCCGCACCGCTCGTCGACGCGATCAACCACGCGTCCCGCTACACGGTGCACGAGGTGGGCGACGGCGGCCGCGACACGGTCGTCACCGGCTTCCGGGCGATCAACAGCGCCGAGCATCCGGAGCTCGTCGTGGAGGAGATCGCGGGCGCCAACGTCGTCACGACCGCCGTCGGACCGACGATCCTGAAGTTCGTGGCGCCGCATATCGTCGGTGGGCTCGCCCTCCGCGATCCGTCCAGCCCTCCGCTGCAGATCATGGCGTGCGAGAACGCCATCAACGCCACCGATCTGCTCCGCGACGAGATCAAGGCGCTCGCGGGCGATGCCTGGGACGCACTCGCCTCACGCGCCGTGTTCGCGAACACCGCGGTCGACCGCATCGTGCCCGGCCAGCCCGAGGGCGGCGGCGTGGACGTCACCGTCGAGCCGTTCTTCGAGTGGGCGATCGAGCGGCCGCCGTTCGGCGACGACCCTCCCCGCATCCCCGGCGCCCACTTCGTCGACGACCTCGAGCCGTACATCGAGCGCAAGCTCTTCACGGTCAACACCGGGCACGCCGCGACGGCGTACTTCGGTGCCCAGGCGGGCGTCGAGGGGATCGCGCAGGCTCTCTCCGACCCGGCGCTGGCGGCGCGGGTGGAGGCGGCGCTCGAAGAGACCTCGGCGCTGCTCGAGGCCAAGCACGGACTCGATGCCGAGTCGCTGGCGGCGTACCGTGCCACGATCCTGAGCCGCTTCCGCAACACCGCCCTCCCCGACACGGTGTGGCGCGTGGGCCGCCAGCCGCTGCGCAAGCTGTCGCGGCACGAGCGGTTCGTCGGCCCCGCCGCCGAAGCCGCCGAGCGCGGTCTCGGCGTCGACGCACTGGTCGCCGCGATGGGTGCGGCGCTCGCGTTCGACGACACGGAGGACGCCCAGTCGGTGGACCTGCAGCGGATGCTGCGGGAGCAGGATGCTGCCGGCTTCACGGCATCCGTCACGGGCCTCGAGCCGCAGCATCCACTGTTCCCGAAGGTCGAGGCGGTCGTCGCTGCACGGCAGGCCGAGCTCGCGGGCTGAGCGTGTTCGCAGGTTGAGCCGCACGGTCGGGCTACGCTCATCCGCCGCGCACCGATTTCGGTTAATGCCGCTTCACGCTTAGTGTTCTGTCGGCGGAATCGTCACGCCGGCACGAGGACGTGCGCATCGACGAACGTGAGGATCAATGAGCGACCACCGCTACGCCATCATCGGCGCCGGGCCATCGGGGCTGTCGGCAGCCCGCGCCCTGCAGAAGGCCGGGATCGACTTCGACGGGTTCGAGGCGTCACGCGGCGTCGGCGGCCTCTGGGACATCGAGAACCCGCGCTCGACGATGTACGACTCCGCGCACCTCATCTCGTCGCGGACCACGACGGAGTTCTCCGAGTTCCCCATGCGCACCACGGCGGACTACCCGAGCCACCGTGAGCTGATCACATACTTCCGCGACTTCGCCGACCACTTCGGGCTGACCGAGCACTTCCGCTTCGACACGAGGGTCACGTCGCTCGACCGCACGGAAGACGGCGGCTGGATGCTGCGGGCCACCGGCACCGGCGGTGACGCCGGCGGCACGGGCGAGGCGACGCAGCAGCGCTACGACGGGGTGATCCTCGCGAACGGCACGCTCGCGGAGCCGAACGTCCCGGCGTTCCGCGGCGAGTTCAGCGGCGAGCTCCTGCACACCAGCGCCTACAAGTCCGCGACCCAGCTGACCGGCAAGCGCGTCCTCATCATCGGCGCCGGCAACTCCGGCTGCGACATCGCCGTCGACGCCGTGCATCACGCGGCATCCGTCGACATGAGCGCGCGTCGCGGCTACTACTTCGTGCCACGGTATCTCTTCGGCAAGCCGTCCGACACGCTCAACCAGGGGCGGCCGCTGCCCGCGCGACTGAAGCAGTTCGTCGACACGCGGGTGCTGCGCGCCTTCACCGGCGACCCGGTGCGGTTCGGCTTCCCCAGGCCCGACTACAAGATCTACGAGTCGCACCCGATCGTCAACACGCTCATCCTCAACCACCTCGGCCAGGGCGACCTGCGCATCGTGCCCGACATCGACCGCTTCGACGGCCGCACCGTCCGCTTCCGCGACAGCTCGTCGGGCGAGTACGACACCGTGCTCCTCGCCACCGGCTACAAGCTCGACTACCCATTCGTCGATCGCAGCGCGCTCGCCTGGAGCGGCATGGCACCGCGCCTCTTCCTCAACGCGTTCACCCCGTCGTTCAACGGGCTCTACGTGATGGGCATGATCGAGGCATCCGGAATCGGCTGGCAGGGGCGCTACGAGCAGGCCGAGCTCATCGCGGCCTACCTCGCGGCGCTCGAGCGCCACCCCGACCGCGCCGCGGCCTTCCGCACGAGGGTCATCAGCGAACCCTGGCCGGACCTGACAGGCGGGTACCACTACCTCGGCCTCGAACGCATGTCGTACTACGTCAACAAGGACGCCTACCGCCGCGCCGTCCGCGCTGCCACGCAGGCATTGAGGACGGATGCCGCCACCCGGCCGTCGCGGCGGAGCCGCCTGGTCCGCAAGAGCGTCGGCGTGCAGGGCGCAGGCGTGCAAGGCGGCGGTTCACACGCCGCTGAGAAGAAGGTGACGGCATGAACCCGGACGACGTCCTGCTCAACTTCAATCCCGGGACGCTCGTCATCCTCAACGTGGTGCTCGGGCTCATCATGTTCGGCATCGCGCTGGACACCACCATCGACGACTTCAAGGTCGTCGCCCGCAAGCCCAAGCCCTTCGTCATCGCGATCCTGGCTCAGCTCGTCGTGCTGCCGGCGGTGACCTTCGGGCTCACCCTGATCCTGCCCGTGACACCGTCCATGGCGCTCGGCATGATCCTCGTCGCCTGCTGCCCGCCCGGCAATATCTCGCAGGTGCTCACGCACCGCTCCGGGGGCAACGTCGCGCTGTCGGTGTCGATGACGGCGGTGTCGAACCTCCTCTACATCTTCGTGCTGCCGCTCTCCGTCGCGTTCTGGGGGTCGCTCCACCCCACGGCGCGAGACCTGCTCGTCGCGGTCGAGCTCAACCCGTGGTCGATGCTCGGCGACATCCTGCTCATCATCGGCGTGCCGTTCGCCCTCGGCCTGTTCATCCGCAACCGGTTCCCGGTCTTCGCGGGAAGAGTCCAGCCGTGGGTGAAGTGGTTCTCGCTGATCGCGCTGGTCGGGTTCATCGTTGCCGCGCTCGCGGGCAACTGGGCCTACTTCGTGGCGTTCCTCGGCATCATCGTCCTCGTCGTCACCATCCACGACGCCGTGGCGCTGGGCATCGGCTACACGACCGCCGTCGTCGGCGGCCTCGGCACCCGGGAGCGCAAGGCGATGACGTTCGAGGTCGGCATCCGCAATGCGGGTCTCGGTCTCGGCCTCGTCTTCGCGTTCTTCGGCGGCCTCGGCGGCATGGCCATCGTGGCCGGCTGGTGGGGCATCTGGGACATCATCGCCGGTCTCGCCGTCGCCGGCCTCTGGGCCCGCCACACCAGGCGGCGCACCGGGTCGGCGAAGGGCGACGCCTCGCGCCACGCGGTGCGCAGCGGGAACCCCCGGTCCGGCGCCGCGGAACCCGGCGCCTCGGCGGGAGCACCGGAATGAGCCGCGCCGGGCACACCGGCGCGGCGCGCGCTGCCGCCGCGCTGAGCAGCCTCTCGACGCAGCCGATCACCGTGACCGATCCCGCTGCGCACCGCGTCCGCCACGAGCGCGTGCGGGTGCTGGTCACGGGCGGCGCCGGCTTCCTCGGGTCGCACGTGGCCGCAGCGCTCGTCGCGCACCCGGACGTGGACCTGGTCGTTGCGGGCGACGTGCGGCGGCCCGAGCATCCCATCGAGGGAGTCGTGTACGACGACTGCGACGTGACGCGCGCCGCCGGACTGGTGCCGCTGCTCGAGCGTCACCGCATCGACGTCGTCGTGCACCTCGCCGCGATCGTCCATCCCGGCCGCGACCACGACCTCGAGTACCGCGTCGACGTCGACGGTTCGCGCCACGTGCTCGAGGCCTGTGTCGAGGCCGGTGTGCGGCGCGTCGTGGTGTCGTCGTCAGGAGCCGCGTACGGCTACCACGCCGACAATCCCGAGTGGCTGCGCGAGTCCGACCCCGTGCGCGGCAACGACGAGTTCCCATACTCCAAGCACAAGCGCCTCGTCGAGCAGCTGCTCGCCGGCTACCGCACCGCGCACCCCGAGCTCGAGCAGGTGGTGTTCCGCATCGGCACGATCCTCGGTCCCACGGTGCAGAACCAGATCACCGCGCTCTGGGACGGCCGGGCGCTGCTCAAGGTGCGCGGCTCGGAGTCGCCGTTCGTCTTCGTGTGGGTCGACGACGTCGCCGCCGCGATGGCGCGCGCGGCCACCGACGGACCCCCCGGGGTCTACAACGTCGCCGGCGACGGCCGCGTCACCGTGCCGGAGATCGCGCAGCGCCTGGGCAAGCCGGTCGTGACCGTGCCCGCCGGCGTCCTCGGCTTCGGCCTCCGTGTGGGGCGGATGCTGCGCCTCACCGTCCACGGCCCCGAGCAGGTCGGCTTCCTGCGCCATCGTCCGGTGCTCGCCAACCGCGCCCTCAAGCAGGACTTCGGCTACACGCCCAGCAAGACCTCGGCCGAGGCGTTCGAGGCGTACCTGGCCACGCATCCCGGCGTCGCACGCCGCTGAGCAGCGGATGCCCCGAGCCGAGGCATCCGCCGTTCTCAGCCGCTCGGTCCAGGAATCTCCTGTTTCCGGGACCCAGAACCTGCACAACCCGGACCGCACTCAACTCGGTAGCGCGATTGCACACCCAGCGGTCCAGGAATCTCAGGTTTCCGGGACCCAGAACCTGCACAACCCGGACCGCACTCAACTCGGTCGCGCCTGCGTATCCGGGCCACATCCGATGTCGCGACAGCTAAGGACGCCATCCCGCGCGCGCCAATGCCCGGCGGACGAGGTCGATGGCGACGCTCGGGTCGGGCGTCACGTGGTGATGGAGGATTCTGACCAGCTGCCAATCGAGCTCGGCGATGTCTCGCCACCGGTCGGCATCGCGCGCGAACTGGTAGACATCTTCGGCGTGCTGTCGACCGTCGTACTCGACGGCGACACGGTACGCCGGGTACGCCAGGTCGAGGCGCGCGGCGAGGCCGCCATCGGGCCGGATCAACTCCAGCGCCAACTCCGGCTCAGGCAGTCCCGCATCGGTCAGCTCCAAGCGGAGCTTCGTCTCCCGAGGCGACTCCGAACCCTCGCGTACCCGGTCGAGCAGCGGCTGCAGTCGGGCGCATCGCGCCCTCGACGCCTCCGCGCGCAGCTGATCGATCGTGGCCAGCCGCCGGCGGCGCGCGACGAGGAAGTCGGCTGCAACGATGAGCTCCACATCGCAGAGATGAGCCGATGCCTGCACCCAGGCCCGATCCGGCGCTTCGAGGCGCAGTCCCGCCACCCGCTGCGAGGCGGGCTCTCGCGTCGCCAGCCGGTGCGATACGACGGTCTTCGTACGGGCGGGATTCCGCGGTCTGATCGCGGAGACGTGAATCACCTCGTCCCACGCGTCGGGCGTCGGTGCCCCGTGGAGGATCAGCGCGGTGGAGTGACTGAAGAAGTCGCTCTCGTGCATGCGCGTAGCGAACTGCCTGCAGCGCCTTCGGAAAGCGCGCAACCGAAGCTCGCTCCGCGAGAGCTGCGCCGGAGGGCGCGCGTCGAGTTCGTCGACATGCCGCCACTCGCGGACTCCGTGGAAAGGTCGCTCGAAGAGCGGTCCGTCGAGCGCTCCGCGCCCGACCCCGCGGGCAATGGCGTCGCCGACCCGGAACGGCTCGCTGCCGAACGGGGATTCCCTTGTCGTCACACACCCGAGTCCAGCGCAGCGGCCGCGCGGTCTGGTCCCAGCTGACCTGATCTGTGCGCATCGCCACAGTTCACCTCGCTGTGGAGGAGGCGCTATCCGACGGCGTCGCCGGCGCGCGTGCGCTCGGCGGTCCGGCTCGCACCTGGGTCCGGTCCAGGAATCCCAGGGACCCGGCCTCCGGAACCTGCGAAACCTGGACCGCATACCTCGGCACACCTGCTCGCACCTGGGTCCGGTCCAGGAATCCCAGGCTCCTCGCGCCCAGAACCCGCGGATCCTGGACCGCGCCTGCGCAAGAGACCCGCGAATCCTGGACCGCGCCTGCGCAAGAGACCCGCGGATCCTGGACCGCGCCTGCGCAAGAGACCCGCGGATCCTGGACCGCGCCTGCGCAAGAGACCCGCGGATCCTGGACCGCGCCTGCGCAAGAGACCCGCGGATCCTGGACCGCGCCTGCGCAAGAGACCCGCGGCTGCACGGCGCCGCACGAACGAGCGGATGCCTCGAGCCGAGGCATCCGCTCTCCGATTGCGAAACGACTACGCGTCGAAGCCCTCGGCGATGAGGTCGATGAGCTCCTCGCGCTCCTCCACGGGGAGGAAGGCGCCGGCCGCGGCGTTGAGCTGGAACGCCTCGAGGTCGTCGAGCCCGTACTCGAAGGTCTCGACGAGCAGCGCGAGCTCGCGTGTCAGCGACGTGCGGCTCATGGTGCGGTTGTCGACATTCACGGTCACCGAGAAGCCGAGCTGGTACAGCAGGTCGAAGGGGTGGTCCTCCATCGTCGTGCCCCAGCGCTCGATCGCGCCCGTCTGCAGGTTGGACGACGGCGACAGCTCGAGGGGGATCTCGCGGTCCCGCACCCAGCGGGCGAGGTCGCCGAACTGCACCAGCACCTCTTCGCCGGCGCGGGAGACGACCTCGAGGTCCTCGGCGATGCGCACGCCGTGGCCGAGCCGCAGCGCACGGCCGTCGATGAGCGCCGAGCGGATCGACTCGAGCCCGGCCGCCTCACCGGCGTGGACGGTCGCGGGGAAGAACTCCGACGCGAGGTAGTCGAACGCAGCGCGGTGGTTCGAGGCGGGGAACCCGTCCTCGGGGCCGGCGATGTCGAAGCCGACCGCGCCGCGGTTGCGCCACTCGACGGCAAGGCGAGCGATCTCCAGCGACCGGTCGGTGTGACGCATCGCGGTGATCAGCTGACCGACGCGGATGTCGTTGCCCCGACGTTCAGCGGCATCCTCACCCTCCTCGATGCCCTCCTGGACGGCGGCGACGACCTCGTCCAGCGACAGCCCGCGCGCGAGGTGCTGCTCGGGCGCCCACCGCACCTCGCCGTAGATCACGCCGTCGGCGGCGAGGTCCTCGACGAACTCCCGCGCGACGCGCGTGAGGCCCTCGCGGGTCTGCATCACGGCGGTCGTGAGGTCGAACGTCTTCAGGTACTCCACGAGGGAACCCGAATCGCTCTTCTCGGCGAACCAGTCCGCCAGGTCGTCCGGCTCGGACTCCGGGACATCGAGCCCGATCGCATCGGCCAGCTCGATGATCGTCGCCGGCCGCACGCCGCCGTCGAGGTGATCGTGCAGCGACACCTTGGGCAGGCTCCTGAGCGACAGACCGTCGAGAATGGCGTCGCCGTGCTGGTCGATGGGCATGGATTTCTCCTCGATTGCGATCGCGAGTGGGGGTGGAGGACGGATGCCGCGACCCGGCGCCGCGCCGGATCCCCGGCGCGGGACTGACCCAGCCTAGGCGGTGATGCGTTCCAGGACGAGAGGAGCGGCAGCCGGCGCCTCGGCGCCGATCTGCCACGCGCCGTCGACGGCGTCGAGGGCGCGTTCGAAGCGCGAGTCATCCTCGCCGAGCAGGGTGAACAGCGGCTGGCCGGCAGCCACCTGATCGCCTGGCTTGACATGGAGGTCGATGCCCGCGGCATGCAGCACCGGGTCCTGCGCCCGCGCGCGACCGGCACCGAGGCGCCACGCGGCGATGCCGAACGGCAGTGCCTCCATGCCGGTGACGTATCCGGCCTGGGAGGCCGTGACCGTGTGGGTCTCGTTCGGGGCGGGCAGCGCGGCATCCGGTTCGCCGTCCTGCGCGCTGATCATGGCGCGCCAGGCGTCCATCGCGCGGCCGTTCTGCAGTGCCGCCTCGACGTCCGCGTCCGGTTGTCCCGCGAGCGCGAGCATCTCGCGGGCGAGCGCGACGGTCAGCTCCACGACATCGGCGGGGCCGCCGCCGGCGAGCACCTCGACGGATTCGCGCACCTCGTTCGCGTTGCCGATGGCGAGCCCGAGCGGCGTGTTCATGTCGGTAAGGAGCGCGGTCGTCGCGACGCCCGAGTCGGTGCCGAGCGCCACCATGGTGCGGGCCAGCTCGCGCGCGCGGTCGACGTCGCGCATGAACGCCCCCGAGCCGAACTTCACGTCGAGCACGAGCGCGTCGGTGCCCTCGGCGATCTTCTTCGACATGATGCTCGACGCGATGAGCGGGATCGCCTCGACGGTGCCGGTGACGTCGCGCAGCGCGTACAGCTTCTTGTCGGCGGGCGCGAGCCCGGAGCCGGCGGCGCAGATGACCGCGCCGACGTCGCGCAGCTGCGCGAACATCTCGTCGTTCGACAGCGCCGCGCGCCATCCCGGAATCGACTCGAGCTTGTCGAGCGTGCCGCCGGTGTGACCGAGCCCTCGGCCCGAGAGCTGTGGGACCGCCACGCCGAACGAGGCGACCAGCGGGGCGAGCGGCAGCGTGATCTTGTCGCCGACGCCGCCGGTCGAATGCTTGTCGACGGTGGGCTTGCCGAGTCCCGCGAAGCTCATGCGCTCCCCCGACGCGATCATCGCGTCGGTCATGACGCGGATCTCGTCGCGCGTCATCCCGTTGAGGAGCACCGCCATCGCGAACGCCGCCATCTGCGAGTCGGCGACGTAGCCGCGGGTGTACGCGTCGACCATCCAGCGGAGGGCCGGCTCCGCCACGGCGCCGCCGTCGCGCTTGCCGCGGATGACGTCGACCGCGTCGAACGGTTCGACAGCGTCACCGGTCATCGCGCCGCCTCCTCGAGATCCCGCGGGCCGAACGCGTCGGGCAGCACCTCGTCGATCGTGCGGATGCCCGAGACGGTCTCGAGCAGCATGCCCGGGATGGCGAACTCGTTGAGCAGCTGCCGGCAGCGTCCGCAGGGCATGATCGTGTCGCCGTGGCCGTTCACGCACACGAAGGCCACGAGGCCTCCTCCGCCCGACATCTGCAGCTCGCTGACGAGGCCGCACTCCGCGCACAGCCCCACGCCGTACGACGCATTCTCGACGTTGCAGCCCGTGACGATGCGCCCGTCAGTCACGAGCGCGGCGGCTCCCACCTTGTAGCGGGAGTACGGTGCATACGCGCGCTGCATGGCATCGGTCGCGGCGGCGCGCAGCTCGTCCCAGTCGATATCGGTCACTTCAGGACTCCGTTCACGGTGAGGGAAAGCGTCACAGGGGTCCCCTGCCGTTGCGTCGAGCCCACCGGACCGTCCGTCCGACTGTCCGGGTATCCGGAGGGTCGGCGGCGGCGGGTCCGGATGCCGCGGCTCGGCATCCGTCGCTCGTCACGGTCGCGGCGG
Source organism: Microbacterium sp. LWS13-1.2 (assembly GCF_040144835.1). Classification (NCBI taxonomy): domain Bacteria; kingdom Bacillati; phylum Actinomycetota; class Actinomycetes; order Micrococcales; family Microbacteriaceae; genus Microbacterium; species Microbacterium sp. LWS13-1.2. The sequence continues at coordinate 3,952,500 of NZ_CP151632.1, read as the reverse complement.
GCACGGTCACCCCTTTATGTAGGGCTTGCCCGCGGCGGCGGGGCCGCGGATCTGCCCGGCGAAGCCGGCGACGGCGATGATGGTCACCAAGTACGGCAGCATCAGCATGAACTCGCTGGGAATCGGGGTCCGCAGCACGGTCAGGAGATTCTGCAGGTTCGTCGCGAAGCCGAAGAGCAATGCCGCGAGCGTCGCACGCACGGGGTCCCACCGGCCGAAGATCACGGCGGCCAGAGCGATGAAGCCAAGACCTGCGGTCATCTCCTTGGTGAACTGTCCGACCGACACCAGCGTGAAGTAGGCACCGCCGATCCCGGCGATCGCCCCGGCGAGCGAGACGTTCCAGAAGCGGCTCATGTTCACCTTGATACCTACGGTGTCCGCAGCCTGCGGGTGCTCGCCCACTGCCCGCAGACGCAGACCCCAGCGAGTGCGGTAGAGACCCCACGCGACCACGGCCACGGTGATGTACATGAGGTAGACGATGAACGTCTGGTTGAAGAGCACCGGCCCGATAATGGGGATCTCGCTGAGGACAGGGATCTCCCAGCGCGCGAAGCGCACCGGCCGATTCAGCTCCGCCTCGTTCGGAACGAGCAGCGCACCGTAGAGGAACCCGGTGAGACCCGTGACGAGGACGTTGAGCACGACACCGACGATCACCTGGTCGACGAGGTACTTGATGGAGAACGCCGCCAGGACGAATGCGACCAGGACGCCGCCGATCATCGCTCCGACAAGCCCGACGAAGGGGTTGTGCGTGATGCTCGCCAGCAGCGCGGCACTGAACGCGCCGAAGAGGAACTGCCCCTCGATCGCCACGTTGACGACACCGACGCGCTCGCCGATGACACCTCCGAGCGCACCGAAGATGAGGGGCACCGAGAGCGACAGGGACCCGAACAGCAGTCCGGTGACCGGCACCAGACCGCCTGCCGAGGCCCAGACCAGGAACGCGAAGATGGCGAGGAAGCCGAAAACGATCGGCAGCCAGATCCCGGTCCGGCGGTACGAGACGGCGTCCCAGAACGCCCACAACGTGAGCAGCACCAGCAGCGCGACCACGATCCAGCAGGTCAGCGCGGTCGGAACGCTCACGTTGGGCAGTGCGATCGACGATCCGGGGTCGCCCAGCCGGAACGTCGAGACGCCGTTGCGCGGGACGAACAGGAAGAGCAATGCGAGCAGCACCGTGGCGATCGCGAGGGTCACGGGCAGCTTGAGGTGGCGCACCTTCACCGTGGAGAGCTGGATCGTGCTGTCAGGCACGGGAGCCGAAGCAAGCGCGGTCATGCGGACACCGCCTTCTTCGCAGCCTTGGCTCTCGCCTTCGCGGCCTTCTCTGCGTCGGTCTTCGGCAGGAAGAAGATCGTGCGGACGAGCGGCGGCGCCGCGATGAACAGCACGATCAGCGATTGCACGACGAGCACGATGTCGACGGGGATCCCCTGCGAGGCCTGCATGGTGAACGATCCTGCCTTCAGCGCCCCGAACAGGATGCCAGCGGCGAACACCCCCCACGCCCGGCTGCGGCCGAGCAGCGCGACGGTGATCGCGTCGAAGCCGATGCCGGCATCGATCAGCCCGTCGAACCCGGCGGTGACCGAGCCCTGGATCTGGTTCATGCCGGCGAGGCCCGCGAGGCCGCCGGCGAAGAGCATCGCGTAGATGTACATGCGCTGCACCGAGATTCCGGATGCCCGTGCGGCATGCGGGTTCTCGCCGACCGCGCGCAGGCGGAAGCCGAGGCTCGAGCGCTCGACGAGCCACCACACGAACACGGTGGCCGCGATGACGATGATGAAGCCCCAGTCCAGGAGCGGGAAGCGGGGTCCGAGGAGGTCCGGGAACTGCGCGTTCGCGGGCGTCGCCGCCGAGATCGGCTGGTCGCCCGCGGGGCGCTGCAGGATGCCGGGGGTTCGCACCATCCACGTCACGAGATAGAACGCGACGTAGTTGAGCATGATCGTGAGGATCACCTCATGCGCACCCGTGCGGGCCTTGAGCACACCGACGATGCCACCCCAGATCGCGCCGCCGGCGATGCCCGCGGCGAGCGTCAGCGGGAGCTGGAGGAACATCGGAAGGCCGAGGTTGTACGTCAGCAGCGCCGCCGTCGCGCACGCGATGAGTATCTGGCCGCGGCCGCCGATGTTGAACAGGCCCACGCGGAACGCCAGCGCCACGCCGAGACCGGCGGCGATGAGTGGGGCGGCGAAGCCGAGGGTGTTGGTCAGCGGACGGATCTGCGTCGCGAAGTCGTTGGCGCGGGGGTTGAACACGGCGCCGCGGAACATCGCCTCGTAGCCGCCGTAGACCGCACTCCAGATCGCTGCGAACGTGTCGCCCGGCCGGGCGAAGAAATAGCCGGCGGACTCCTGGACGTCTTCGTCGGTGAGCGCCATCAGGATGCCGCCCACGATCATGGCGACGACGATCGCGAGGACCGTCGTGACCCAGTTGCTGCGCAGCAGGTCCTTGATGAAGACGTTCTGCCGCGGCGGGGGCGGCACCTCGCCATCGACGGCGCCGGGCGCCTCGGTGGTCGGTGCCGGGATGTCGGGCGATCCGGTGAGGGGGCCGGAGACGGGCGGGAGCTGTTCGGGAGGCAGGCCCTTCAGCGGGTCGCCGCTCGCGGCGGGGATCTGACCGCTCACAGGGCCGCCTCCTCTGGCTTCTCGCCGGCCATCATGAGACCGAGAACGTCACGGGGGGTGTCACCGGGCACGATGCCCACGATCGCGCCGCGGTACATCACCGCGATGCGGTCGGCGAGCGCCGCGACCTCGTCGAGCTCGGTCGAGACCACGACGACGGGGATGCCGGCATCCCGCGTCTCGACGATGCGCTTGTGGATGAACTCGATCGAGCCGACGTCGACGCCGCGGGTGGGCTGCGCCGCGACCAGGATCTTGAGATCACGACTCATCTCGCGAGCGATCACGACCTTCTGCTGGTTGCCGCCCGAGAGGGTTCCGGCGGGGACGTCGGCTCCCTGGGTCCGGATGTCGTACTCGGCGATGCGCGCTTTCGCGAAGTCGTCGAGCACTCCGCGGCGGATGGTGCCGCCCGACACGAAGGCCTTGTCGCCCGACCGGTCGAGGATCAGGTTCTCCGCGACGGAGAAGCTGCCGACCAGTCCGTCCTCGGTGCGGTCCTCGGGAACGAAACCGACGCCCTCGTCGAGGATGGCGCGCACGCTCCTGCCCACGAGCTCGACCCCGCTGAGCTCGATCGATCCGCTCACGCGGTCGGCGAGACCCACCATCGCCTCGATCAGCTCGGTCTGTCCGTTGCCCTGGACGCCTGCAACGGCCAGGATCTCCCCCGGGCGCACGTCGAAGCTGATGTCGTCGACGACGACGGTGCCGTCGGCGGTGACGACGCGGAGGTCGCGCACCTCGAGGCCGCCCGCGTCGGAGATCTTGGGCGCGTCCTTGTGCACGGTGAGCTCGACCGCGCGGCCGACCATGAGCGACGCCAGTTCGGCGTTGGACGCCGTCGGCGACGCCTCGCCGACGACCTTGCCCAGCCGGATGACGGTGATGCGGTCGGCGACCGCCCGGACCTCGCGCAGCTTGTGGGTGATGAAGACGATCGAGGTGCCCTCGTCGCGCAGCTGCCGCATGATCGCCATCAGTTCGTCGGTCTCCTGCGGAGTGAGGACCGCTGTGGGCTCGTCGAAGACGAGCACCTTCGCGTCGCGCGAGAGAGCCTTGATGATCTCGACGCGCTGCTGCACGCCCACGGGCAGGTCGCCCACGATCGCGTCGGGATCCACTTCGAACCCGAATCGCTCTGCGACCGCGCGGACGTGCTGACGGGCCTTGCCCAGGTCGAGCGCTCCGAGCGCCTTCGTGTCCTCGTGGCCGAGCATGACGTTCTCGGCGACGGTGAAGACGGGAATGAGCATGAAGTGCTGGTGCACCATCCCGATGCCGGCGTTCATCGCGTCGCCGGGGCCCCGGAAGTGCTGGACGACGTCGTCCAGGAGGATCTCCCCCTCGTCGGCCTGGTAGAGGCCGTAGAGCACGTTCATGAGCGTGGACTTGCCGGCGCCGTTCTCGCCGAGGAGAGCGTGGATCTCACCGGGCTGGACCACGAGATCGATGTGGTCGTTGGCGACGAGGGACCCGAACCGCTTCGTGATCCCACGGAGCTCGAGCTTCATATCTGCACCCTATATATCCAGTCGGCCATGGCGCCATCAGGTGTGCGCGCCGGTGGGCTCGGAAGAACGCGGCCGGGTGGAGTCTCGTCCACCCGGCCGCGTGCTGTGTCTCCTGCTGCCTTACGGCGAGCTGGGCGAGGTCACCTCGAGCTCACCCGAGATGATCTGCTCCTGCAGCGTGGCGAGCTCGTCGGCCAGACCCTCAGGAAGCTGCGACTCGAACGAGCCGAAGCCCGACAGGCCAACGCCCTCGTTCTCGAGCGTGCCGACGTACGGGGTCACGTCGAACTCGCCGGTGGAGGCCTCCAGGGTCGCCTGGTAGACGGCCTCGTCGATGCGCTTCATGATCGACACCAGCACCATGTCGGCGACCGACGGGTCGGCGACCGCGAGGTCGGAGTCGACGCCCAGCATGACCGTGCCCGTGCCACCGTCGGTGATGGCGTCGCGCGCGCTCTGGTAGATCGGGCCACCGACCGGGAGGATCACGTCGACGCCCTGGTCGAGGATGCCCTGCGCGGTCTGCTTGGCGGTGTCGTTGGCGGCGAAGCCACCGGTCATCGAGCCCTGCTGGGCCTCGACGTCCCAGCCGTAGGTCTCGACCGCGGCGCCCTTGTCTTCGTTGTACTTCTCGACGCCGTCGACGAAGCCGTCCATGAAGATCGTGACCGGCGGGATCGGGATGCCGCCGAACGTGCCGACCTTGTTGACGCCGGCGTTCGCGGACCACGCGGCCGCGGCGTAGCCGCCGAGGTACGCGGCCTGGACCGTGTCGAACATGAGCGGCTTGATGTTGGGGGCGTCGGTGGTGCCGTCGCCGATGTCCTTGCCGTCGTCGTCGGTGGCGCCGGTGTTGTCGGCCCAGTCGTCGATGATCGCGTAGCTGACCTCGGGGTTCGCGTTCGCCGAGGCGATCGTGTCGGCGGACAGCTTGAAGCCGACCGACACGATGAACGTGCAGCCCTCGGCGATCAGGTTCTCGAGGTTCGGGGCGTAGTCGTTGGCCGAGCTCGACTCGACCTCGATGGCCTCGACGCCCAGCTCGTCGGCGGCGCGCTCCATGCCCTCGAGCGCGGACTGGTTGAACGACTTGTCGTTGAACCCGCCGTCGTCCGAGACGAGGCAGGGGGTGAAGCCCTCGACGACGTTGCCGGCGTCGCCCGTGGGGTCCGTCTCCTCAGGGGCGGAGCCGCAGCCCGCGAGGGCGATCAGCAGGCCCGCGGCGGCTGTGACGCCGACGAGCTTCTTGGTGCGTGAGATGGTCAACTCAGCCTCCACTACGTTCCCCCGCGTCCTTCACGGGGACTGCACAAAGTTACCCACTGTGACGGCGCGTTTGCGTACTCCAGAGGCCCCTGTTCGCGAAAGGTTACAAAGACGCAATCTGGGGGCGATGAGGAGAGCGGATGCCGCCGCCCCCGCCTGCCGTGCACGCCGGTGTCCGCGCGCATGCCGACGGCTGGTGCGCGCGAATGCGCGGCCGGTCAGAGGACTTCGCCGCGCCCGCTCAGCTTGAGCGCGTCGACGACGCCCTTCACGCGCTGCGCGTGCTCGCTCGTGGTGACCAGGAGCGCGTCCTCCGTGTCGACGACGACGATGTCGCGCACGCCGATCAGGCTGATGACGCGTCGCGTCTGGCTGACCACGATGCCGCTGGCGGCGTCGGACAGGATGCGCGCGTTCTCGCCGAGGATCGCGAGATCGTTCTTGCGGCCGTGCGAGTTGAGCTTGGCGAGGCTCGCGAAGTCTCCGACGTCGTCCCAGTCGAAGTGGCCGGGGATGACGGCGAGGCGACCCTTCGCGGCTGCCGGCTCGGCGACCGTGTAGTCGATCGCGATCTTCTTGAGCGTCGGCCACACCCGGTCGACGACCGGTCCGCGCTCCTCGCGATCGTCCCACGCCTCGGCGAGGTCGATCAGCCCCGCATACAGCTGCGGCTCGTTCTCGGCGATCTCGCCGAGGAGCACGTCGGCGCGCGAGATGAACATGCCCGCATTCCAGAGGTAGTTGCGGTCGGCGAAGTACTCCTTCGCGGTGTCGAGATCGGGTTTCTCCACGAAGCTCTCCACCAGCGCGGCCTCGGGCGCGCCGTCGATCGACAGCGCGTCGCCCTTCTTGATATAGCCGAAACCCACCGACGCCTCGGACGGCTGGATGCCGATGGTGCAGATGTACCCCTCACGCGCGGTGGCCACCGCCTGGTTCACCGCCCACTCGAACAGTTGCGGCACGCGGATGACGTGGTCCGCGGCGAAGGAGCCGATGATGACGTCCGGCTCACGGCGCGAGAGGATCGCGGCGGCGAGGCCGATCGCGGCCGTGGAGTCACGGGGCTCGGATTCCAGAAAGACGTTCTTGTCGGCGATGCCGGGGAGTTCCCGCTCCACAGCCGCGCGGTGCGCGCGCCCGGTGACCACAGCGATGCGGTCGTCGCCGGCGAGGGGTGCCAGGCGGTCCCAGGTGTCGCGGAGCAGTGTCTGTCCGGACCCGGTGAGGTCGTGGAGGAACTTCGGCGCGTCGGCACGCGACAGCGGCCACAGCCGGCTGCCGATGCCGCCTGCGGGAATCACGGCGTAGAAGTCGTCGATGGGTCCTGGCATGCCTCTGAGGCTACCGCCGAACCCGCGCGCGCGAGGGCGGTCGACCTCGCGGCCGGCCGCCGTCGCACCCGATTCAGCCGCGCCGCGGAGAAGTGCCCGGGGTCGCTTGGCGAAGCGACTCGAGCATCGCGTCGAAAGCGGGCTTCGGCGAGTAGTCGTCCTCGAGGATCGTCGCCCAGCCCTCACCAGGGAACACGTCGGGAACCCACGAGTTGGCGTCCGGGAATCCCCACACCGTGAACGACGAGCAGGCGGTCACGTTCAGGCACGCCGTGAGCATGGCGTCGTAGCGCTCGGCCTGCACGGCGACCTGCTCGGGCGTCGGGCCGGTCTCACCCTCCTGCAGCGGGATGCGCACGTCCGCCTCGGTCACCGCCACCTTCAGTCCCAGCGCGGCGAAGCGCTCGAAGTTCGCCTGGATCGAGGTGTCGAAGCCGTAGAGCAGGCTGAGGTGGCCCTGGGCGCCGAAACCGCCGAGCGGCACGCCGTCGGCGAGCATCCGCTGTGCGAGGGCGTAGTACGCGTCGGTCTTCTCGTTGATGCCCTCCGCGTTGTAGTCGTTCAGGAACAGCACAGCCTCGGGGTCGGCTTCGTGCGCCCAGCGGAACGCGTCCTCGAGGAGCGCGATCGGGTCGGCGGTACAGGCCTTGAGGAACGGGTTCGCCTCGGTACGCAGCCGCACCCCGCCGTTGTCCCAGGTGTCCTGGAAGATCTCGTTCACGACATCCCACTCGTAGATCTCGCCCTTGAAGTGGCCCACCACGGTGCGGATGTGGTCCTCGAGCACCGCACGTGCCTGGTCGCACGTCCACGTCTGGCTCGCCGCGGTCACCCACGCCGGGTTCTGGCTGTGCCACAGCAACGTGTGCCCGCGCACCTGCTGGTGGTTGGCCTGGGCGAAGGCGACCAGCGCGTCGGCGGACGTGAAGTCGTATACGTCCGGAGCCGGGTGGACGGCATCCCACTTCATGTCGTTCTCCGGCGTGAGGGACGAGAACTGGGCACTGAGGACCTGCTGGTACTCGGTGGGGGCGCTGCGGTCGTAGTCGACGAGGTCCCGCTGGCCCCAGACGGCGCTGCCGATGGCGAGATCGCGCGGCGCCTGGTTGCGCAGGGTGTCCTTGTCGGCGTGGCTGTACCCGGGCGGCTCGGCATTCGCTGCCGTCGCGCCCAGGAGAGGCAGGACGAGGGCAGCGGCAGCCGTGGCCACCAGAAGTGATCGTACAGATCGGCGCATGGGGAACTCCTGACATCGTTGTCGGTCATACGCATCGCCGGAGCGGCACATATGTTCTTGCGTGCAACAAACGCTAGGCGGCGCTTTGGGGCAGGGCAAAAGGTTTCGGTGCGTTTTCCACGGGACCGTCGACTCGCTCCGAGATCTCTCGACGTCGAGAGAAGTTAGGACCACCTAATCTCCCACTGCGGCGCGACGGGAATAGGATGGTCGCAGCGCCCGCGTGACGCCGACGGCCCGAAGCGCAATGTTGCGGGCCGTCTTCGGGGGCCGTCCTCGCAGTCAGAGGTCAGCCCCACCGTGTTTCGATCCAAGGAGGACGGCCGTGTCTGCACCAGCACGCGTCACACCGTCGGTATCCGAGACCACCTCCCGAGTTCCCCGCGGCACGCTGTATCGCGGGAACGAAGGCATGTGGTCGTGGGTGCTGCACCGCATCACCGGCGTCGCGATCTTCTTCTTCCTGCTCGTCCATGTCCTCGACACGGCCCTCATCCGGGTCTCGCCCGAGGCGTACGACGCGGTCATCGGCACCTACAAGAACTGGGTGATGGCCCTCGGCGAGGTCGCACTCGTCGGCGCCATCGCGTACCACGCCTACAACGGACTGCGCATCATCCTGGTCGACTTCTGGTCGTGGGCCACCCGCCACCAGCGCCAGCTGTGGTGGGGCGTCCTCGGGCTGTGGGTCGTGACGATGCTCGGCTTCACGCCGCGCCATCTCATGCTCGCCTTCGCTCCGGGAGGAGGTCACTGATGACCACGATCGCCGACCCCCGCGCCCCGTACTCCCCGGTCCGGCGCAAAGGCCCCAACCTCGAGAAGTGGGGCTGGATCTACATGCGAGCCTCGGGCGTGCTGCTCGTGGTCCTCATCTTCGGCCACCTGTTCGTCAACCTCATGCTCGGCGAGGGCATCCACGGCATCGACTTCGCCTTCGTCGCGGGCAAGTACGCCTCGCCGTTCTGGCAGTGGTGGGACGTGCTGATGCTGTGGCTCGCGCTCATCCACGGCGCCAACGGCATGCGCACGATCGTGAACGACTACGTGACGCACCCGACGACGCGTCGCGTGCTGGTGTGGGTGCTGTGGCTCGCCGCGGCGTTCCTCATCGTGCTGGGCACGCTGGTCGTGTTCACCTTCGACCCGTGCATCGGCTTCGACTCCGAGACCGCCTCCGACCTCATCATCGGAATCTGCGCATAGCGTTCGGGCGCCCCCCGAGCATCGACCACCGAAAGCATCCAGCGTGAGCACTGAGACCCCTACCGGCACCGAGAGCACTGCAAGCTACGTCAAGGACGGCGTCCACTACCACCAGTTCGACATCGTCATCGTGGGAGCCGGCGGGGCCGGCATGCGCGCGGCCATCGAGGCCGGGCCGGGTGCGAGGACGGCGGTCATCTCGAAGCTGTACCCGACGCGTTCGCACACCGGTGCGGCGCAGGGAGGCATGGCGGCGGCGCTGGCCAATGTCGAAGAGGACTCGTGGGAGTGGCACACCTTCGACACCGTCAAGGGCGGTGACTACCTCGTCGACCAGGATGCGGCCGAGATCCTCGCCAAAGAAGCCATCGACGCGGTCATCGACCTCGAGAACATGGGCCTGCCGTTCAACCGGACGCCCGAGGGCAAGATCGACCAGCGGCGCTTCGGCGGCCACACCGCCGACCACGGCAAGACCCCGGTCCGCCGCGCCTGCTACGCCGCCGACCGCACGGGTCACATGATCCTGCAGACGCTGTTCCAGAACTGCGTGAAGCTCGGCATCAACTTCTTCAACGAGTTCTACGTGCTCGACCTCATCACGGTCGGCGAGGGCACGGACAAGCAGATCGCGGGCGTCGTGGCCTATGAGCTGGCCACCGGCGAGCTGCACGTCTTCCAGTCGAAGGCCGTGATCTTCGCGACCGGCGGCTTCGGCAAGATCTTCAAGACGACCTCGAACGCGCACACCCTCACCGGCGACGGCGTGGGCATCATCTGGCGCAAGGGCCTCCCACTGGAGGACATGGAGTTCTTCCAGTTCCACCCGACCGGCCTCGCCGGGCTCGGCATCCTGCTCACCGAAGGAGCCCGCGGCGAGGGCGCGATCCTGCGCAACGTCTCGGGCGAGCGCTTCATGGAGCGCTACGCGCCCACCATCAAGGACCTCGCGCCGCGCGACATCGTCAGCCGCTGCATGGTGCAGGAGGTCGCCGAAGGCCGGGGCGCCGGTCCTCACCGCGACTACGTGCTGCTGGACTGCACGCATCTCGGCGCCGAGGTGCTCGAGACGAAGCTGCCCGACATCACCGAGTTCGCTCGCACCTACCTCGGCGTCGACCCCGTGGTCGAGCCGGTGCCGGTCATGCCGACCGCGCACTACGCGATGGGAGGCATCCCGACCAACAACGACGCGCAGGTGCTGAGCGACAACACCACCGTCGTGCCGGGCCTGTACGCCGCCGGCGAATGCGCCTGCGTCTCGGTGCACGGCTCGAACCGCCTCGGCACGAACTCGCTGCTCGACATCAACGTGTTCGGCAAGCGCGCCGGCCGCAACGCGGTCGAGTACGTCAAGACCGCCGACTTCGTGCCCCTCCCCGAGGACCCCGCCGCCGAGGTGCGCGGGCTCATCGAGGGCCTGCGTAACAACCAGGGCACCGAACGGATCGCCGCGCTCCGCAAGACGCTGCAGGACGAGATGGACCGCAAGGCCCAGGTCTTCCGCACCGACGAGTCGCTCGGCGAGGTGCTCGAGGTCATCGAAGAGTTGCGCGAGCGCTTCAAGAACGTGCACGTGGATGACAAGGGCAAGCGCTACAACACCGACCTGCTCGAGGCCGTCGAGCTCGGCTTCCTCCTCGACATCGCCGAGGTCGTCGTCGTGACCGCGAAGAACCGCAAGGAGAGCCGCGGCGGCCACATGCGCGACGACTTCCCGAAGCGCGACGACGAGAAGTACATGCAGCACACCATGGCGTACCTGTCGGGCGATGCCGGGTCCTCGCAATCCGAGGACCACATCCGCCTCGACTGGAAACCCGTCGTCTTCACGAAGAACGAAGCGGGCGAGTTGCGCTACCCACCGTTGGAGAGGAAGTACTGATGTCGACCTCGGTCACCGACGTCATCGAGCGCACCGACGCGGATGCCCCTACCCGCGCGGAGGAGACCACGAACGACACCGGCATCCAGTCGTTCCTGGTCACCTTCATCATCCGCCGGTTCAACCCGGAGGTCGACGAAGAGCCGCGCTGGGTCGACTACGACGTCGAGCTGTACTCGACCGACCGTGTGCTGGATGCCCTGCACAAGATCAAGTGGGAGGTCGACGGGTCGCTGACGTTCCGCCGCTCCTGCGCCCACGGCATCTGCGGGTCCGATGCGATGCGCATCAACGGCCGCAACCGGCTCGCGTGCAAGACCCTCATCAAGGACCTCGACATCTCGCAGCCGATCTACGTCGAGGCCATCAAGGGCCTGCCGCTCGAGAAGGACCTCGTCGTCGACATGGAGCCGTTCTTCGCGTCGTACCGCGAGGTGCAGCCGTTCCTCATCGCGAGCTCGAAGCCCGAGCCCGGCAAGGAGCGCATCCAGTCGATCGTCGACCGCGAGGTCTTCGACGACACCACGAAGTGCATCCTCTGCGCCGCGTGCACGTCGTCGTGCCCCGTGTTCTGGACCGACGGCCAGTACTTCGGCCCCGCCGCGATCGTCAACGCGCACCGCTTCATCTTCGACTCGCGCGACGACGCGGGCGACGTGCGCCTCGACATCCTCAACGACAAGGAGGGCGTGTGGCGCTGCCGCACCACCTTCAACTGCACCGAGGCGTGCCCCCGCGGCATCGAGGTGACGAAGGCGATCGCCGAGGTCAAGCAGGCGGTCCTGCGCGGACGCGCGTAGACGCTCTGCCCGATTCGCCGCGCGGATGCCGCGGCGCGGCGGGGTGCAGCATACGGCAGTCGATACTCTGGCTTCCGTGAGCCAACGGGACGACGCGCGCAGACAGGATCGCGCGCGTGCGCAGGAGCACGACGAGGCGCGCGATCAGGCGGATGCCGCGCAACGCGAAGAGGAGTCGCTCAGGGCTCGCTGGGAAGCGACGCAGGAGAACCTGCGCGAGCGGTTCGACCAGCCCCTCAGCAGGGCGACCGCGCTCACGCAGCGCACGATGGCGTGGTTCCCGGTGCGGGTGTGGCGCCACTTCCTCCAGCACAACGGATTCCTGCTCGCGGCGGGCGTCAGCTACCAGGCGCTTTTCGCGACCTTCGCCGCCATCTACGTCGCATTCGCGATCACCGGGCTCTGGCTCGGCGGCAGCGCGGAGGCGGTGTCGGGACTCATCGACCTGATCAACCTGTACATCCCCGGGCTCATAGCCGACGAAGGCGGGCTCTTCACCCCCGATCAGGTGACCGAGATCGCCACGAGCAGCGCCGGTGTCCTCGGCATCACGGGCATCATCGCCCTCGGCACCCTCATCTGGACCGCCATCGGGTTCGTGACCTTCGCCCGTCGCGCCGTGCGCGACATCTTCGGGCTGCCGCCCGACCTCCGCAGCTACATCTATCTCAAGGCGCGCGATCTGGTGGGCGCCGGCATGTTCGCACTCGCCCTGGTCGTCGGTTTCGCCGCCACGTCGATCGGCACCTGGGCACTCAACTGGGCGTTCGGGTTCTTCGGCTGGAGCAACGCGTCCAGCTGGATCGGCGCGACCGCGAGCATCGGCACGATCGTCATCTCCTTCGTGATCTACAGCGCGGCTCTCGGAGGGCTCATCCGCTTCCTCACCGGCACGAAGCTGCCGTGGCGCCGGATCTGGCCCGGGGCGCTCCTCGGCGGCGGAGCGATCACCGTGCTGCAGCTCTTCACGGGCTGGCTGTTCATCTACACACCCACGAACGCCCTGCTGGCGACCTTCGCGATCTTCGTCGGCCTCCTGCTCTGGTTCCGCATCATCGGCATCATCATGCTGGTCGCCGCGGCGTGGATCGCCGTCGCGGCGGAGGACGAGGAGATCCCGCTGCTTCCCCAGACCGAGGCTGAGCGCCTCGCCGCCGAACACGCGGCGCTGCTGGTGGCGGCGCGGGTGCGGCTGCGCACCGCGCAGGAGTCGCGCGACACGGCCCCCTGGTATCGGCGATGGGCGGCCGACCGCGCACTGAAGGACGCAGAGCAGGAGCTGTCCCAGGTCGAGGCGGCCGCCCCGCCCGCTCCGAAGAAGAAGGCCGGCAGCCTGTTCGAGTGAGTGTCGGCGGTGCCGGATAGTCTTGCCGTCGTGTCTCGCCGTGTTCGCATCGCCTCTGTCAACGTCAATGGAATCCGCGCCGCCACACGCAAGGGCATGATCGACTGGCTCGATGCCGCCGACATCGACGTGATGGCGCTGCAAGAGGTGCGGGCGACCGAAGAGGAACTGCGTGCGGCCCTCCCGGGATGGGAGATCGTCAACGACGAGGCACTGTCCAAGGGTCGTGCCGGTGTGGCGGTGGCCAGCCGCGTCCCCTCGATCGAGGTGCGACGGGTTCTCGGCGCGGCCGCCGACGACGCCGCCGAGGTGCTCGACAGCGCGGGCCGCTGGATCGAGGCCGACTTCGACATCGAGGGCGAGCGGCTCATCGTGGTCAGCGCCTACGTGCACACCGGCGAGGCCGAGACCCCGAAGCAGGATGCGAAGTGGGCCTTCCTCGACGCGATGGAGAGGCGGATGCCGCAGTTAAGGACCGCGTCGCCGCTGGCGCTCGTGATGGGCGACCTCAACGTCGGCCACCGCGAGCTCGACATCCGCAACTGGAAGGGCAACGTCAAGAAGGCCGGCTTCCTCCCCCGCGAGCGTGCGTACTTCGACCGCTTCTTCGGTGAGGAGGGCACCGAGGTGACCGGTGCCGACGGCTCTCGGGGCCAGGGACTCGGCTGGGTCGACATCGGTCGCCGCTTCCACGGCGACGTCGACGGCCCGTACACCTGGTGGTCGATGCGCGGGCGCGCGTTCGACAACGACGCCGGCTGGCGGATCGACTACCACCTCGCAACGCCCGAGCTCGGCGACCGGGTGGTCGACTACCGCGTCGTGCGGGCGCCGTCGTGGGACACCCGCTGGAGCGATCACTCCCCCGTCGTCGCCGACTACACCCTCGGACGCTGAACGCTGAGTGGCCCGCGAACTGCACGCAGGGCGACGCGCGGGCCACGGGGCCTCACGAGGGATCCGCCAGAGTGACGATGACACTCCCCCGCTTGCGCCCGCTGTCGACGTAGGCATGCGCCTCGCGGATCCGATCGAGCGGGTACACGCGGTCGATCACCGGACGCACGTCGCCCGCCGCGGCGAGCCGGGCGAACTCCGCAAGGTCGGCGCCCGTCACGGCGGTGCCCTCGACCTCGTCTTCGACGACGTCGCGCGCCGTGCCGCTGCGGCGACGACTCCACCTCCGTCGTCGTGGCGCGAGCACCTGCGTGCGCGCATCCTCGCTGCCCGCGAGGTGCTCCTGGATCATCCGTGGGCGCCGCGCGCACTGGAGTCCCGAGGCACGATGACGCCGGCTTTCGCCGGCTGGGTCGACACGAATGTCGCCGTCATGAGGTCTGGCGGGCTGTCGTGGGATCTGATCCACCACGCGATGCACACGCTCGGCAGCCGCCAGTTCGGCTTCTCACAGGAGCTCATCCTCGACGATCCGCAGGGTACGGACGGCGAGCTCGACCCCACCGCCGCTGCCGAGTTCGGCAGGCTCATGCCGAACGTGCAGGCGATGCTGCAGGACGTCGTCCACGACGACGAGGCCGGAACGCTCGGCTGGTGCGACGACCGCACCGAGTTCGAGTTCGCCCTCGACATCCTCCTCGAAGGGCTCGAACGGCGCGCCGGCTGAACCGGGCGCGAGGCATGGCGCACGGAAGCCCCGCCCGCCCGGGGCTTCCGTGCGAGGCTATCGCGGCGGTCGCTCCCGCGCGGCGGTCGCTCCTGCGCGGCGGTCGCTCCCGCGCGGCGCGCGCCGCGGCATCCGCTTTATAGACTTGCCGGATGAGCAAACCGCGCCTGTACTCCGGCATGCAGCCCTCCGCCGACTCGCTCCAGATCGGCAACTACATCGGGGCCCTCATGCAGTGGCGCGATCTGCAGGAGTCGTACGACGCGTTCTTCTCGGTGGTCGACCTCCACGCCATCACTGTCGCGCAGGACCCGGAGCACCTCCGCGAGAAGACCCGCCGCACCGCCGCGCAGTACATCGCCGCCGGGATCGAGCCGTCGAAGTCGGCGCTGTATGTGCAGTCGCACGTGCCGGCGCACACCGAGCTGGCGTGGATCCTGTCGACGGTCACCGGCTTCGGCGAGGCCGGGCGCATGACGCAGTTCAAGGACAAGTCGCAGCGCTACGGCGCGGAAGTCGCCTCGGTCGGCCTCTTCACGTACCCGGTGCTGATGGCGGCCGACATCCTGCTGTACCAGACCGACATCGTGCCGGTCGGCGACGATCAGAAGCAGCACGTCGAGCTCACCCGTGACCTGGCCGAACGCTTCAACAGCCGCTTCGGCGAGACGTTCACGGTGCCGATGCCGGTCATCCAGCAGGAGACCGCACGCATCTACGACCTGCAGAATCCGACGGCGAAGATGTCGAAGTCGGCGGAGTCGGATGCCGGCGTCCTGTGGATGCTCGACGACCCGGCCGTGTCGGCGAAGAAGATCATGCGCGCCGTCACCGACTCCGAGGGGTCGGTGCGCTACGACCGCGAGGCCAAGCCCGGCGTCTCGAACCTGCTGGTCATCTACGCCGCCCTGACGGGCCGACAGATCCCGGCGATCGAGGACGAGTACGCCGGCCGCGGCTACGGCGACTTCAAGAAGGGTCTGGCCGAGGTCGTGGTGAACGAGTTCGGGCCGGTGCGCCAGCGCGCCCTGGAGCTGCTCGACGATCCCGCCGAGCTCGACCGCGTGCTCGCCGCGAACGCCGCGAAGGCCGAGTCCGTCGCGAACCGCACGCTCGCCGACGTGTACGACAAGGTCGGCCTCCTCCGCCGCACCCGCTGATTCGGCGGACGGATCCCGCCGCCTCCGATTCGGTGGACGGAACCCGCCGCCGCTGCCGCGGCATCCATCCGGCGCTCTGCGTCGCCTCTCCGGCGGGTCGTGGCTCCCTCTTGTGTCGCGGCTGCGGTTGCTCCTCGTCGCCCGTTCCGAACTCAGGAACACCAACCCACTCGGGCGCACGGTGGGGCGGATCTCTGCGGCAGTGCTTGTGCGGCCGCCGAGCCGTTCCTGAGTACGGAACCGATGTTGCCGGACAGCAACGCTCGGCGTAGTTCCGAACTCAGGAACGGCGGAGCAGGTGGGCGGAGAGTCCGCGGAATCACGCTGCGGTCCCGGGCGGCACATCAAGCGATCCTGAATTCGGAACGAGCGGCGGGCCCGACGGGTCGACCGCCTTCAGCGGCGGGAATGTGCGGCAAGGACTCCGCGTACGGCGAGGAACACCGAATCCGGGTCGTACATGATGTTCTCTGCGGCCAGCCGGAGCACGACAAGGCCGTGCTGCGCAAGCTTCAGGTCGCGACGGTAGTCCGTAAGCTGCTGCTCCCAATCGCTGTGATGAGCCTTGCTGTCGCATTCGATGACGAGCCATCCGTCGACCACCATGTCGACGAAGCCCACACCGTCGAACTCGACCTGAGGCTCTGCGGTACTTCCGAGCTTGCGAACCATTAGGCGCACGAGCGTCTCCGGGCCGGATTGCGCACGCCCATCGATCAATCCACGCAGCACGCCGTACCGCGACGGAAGCAGGTCGAAGATGTCGCTGACCTGATCTACGGCCATCAATCCCTTGTTCAGCGCGCTGTCGATGGATGCCACCGCCGCACCAGGCGCCTGGCATCGCGCGGCATGCGCGAGGGCGGCGACGATGCCGACGCACGTCGCCGCCCCAGGCTGCTCCGGCAGGCTTGTCCAGTGCAGACATGTGCCATGCCTGCGCCGGCGGCTCAGTCGCTTCCTTCGATCATGTGGAGACCGCAGGCGGCTCGACTGCGCGGTGAGGTGCACGTGCAGGCTCGAGTTCGCCAATACGAAGACTCCGAGCAACTGCAGAAGCGACACGCAGGTGAGCCGCCCGCCCACTCGCACCGCGCGGACAATGGCATCCGGCGCATCGGGCGCCAGGTAACGGTCACGTCGGGCGCGGATGAGGTCTCCCGCTCTCACCGCAGCGGTGATCCCGCGGCGAGTCATTCCGTCGGCGAACAGGTCCGCACGCGTCCGGTGCATCTCCCACATGACCAGTCACACTGCTGCGTGCGCGCACGGCTTCTCAGCCGTCGGCTCCGGATCCGTGCACAACTCCTTCCCTCCCCGCCGAGGCCCCTGCCTGGGGAGGAAGCAGTCCGTTCCGTACTCAGGATCACGGATGCCGCGGCCGCAGACTGATCGCGGAAATCCGCGGGCGCCGGCGCCCGGCGCCCGGTTCGTTCCTGAGTACGGAACGCGTTGCCGGCAGCTTCGGCGGGGAGGTGCTCGCCCACCAGCCCACACTGCAGACGGCTGGACCGGTGGGTGACGGTGCGGCCCTCGTGTCGCCGCTGCGTGGCAGGATGAGCGCATGCCCGAGATGCCCGAGGTGCAGGGACTCGTCGACTTCCTCCGCGAGCGGCTCACCGGCGTGCGCATCGCACGCGCGACCATCGCCAACATCGCGGCGCTGAAGACGTACGACCCGCCGATCGAGGCGCTGGCGGATGCCGAGATCACCGGCGCCTCGCGCCACGGCAAGTTCGTCGACCTGTCGACGACCGGCCCTCACCTCGTGTTCCATCTGGCCAAGGCGGGATGGCTGCGCTGGTACGACGAGTTGCCGAAGACGGTCATCCGGCCGGGCAAGACGCCGATCGCGCTGCGCGTCGCCCTGTCGGACGGCGCCGGGTTCGACCTCACCGAGGCGGGCACCAAGAAGTCGCTCGCCGTGTACGTCGTGCGCGACCCCGCCGACGTCCCCGGCATCGCACGACTCGGCCCCGACCCGCTCGACCCGGCGTTCACGCGCGACACGCTGGCGGGGCTGCTGGCGGGCCGTCGCACCCAGATCAAGGGCGTGCTGCGCGACCAGGCGACGATCGCCGGGGTGGGCAACGCCTACTCCGACGAGATCCTGCACGCGGCGAAGATGTCGCCCTACGCCCTCGCGACCTCGCTCACCGACGACGAGGTCACCCGGCTCTTCGACGCGATGACCGAGACGCTGACGGATGCCGTCGCCGAGGCATCCGGCAAGCCGCCGGCCGAACTGAAGGACGCCAAACGACGGGGCATGCAGGTGCACGGACGCCGCTGTGAGACGTGCCCGGTGTGCGGCGACGAGGTGCGCAGCGTCTTCTTCGCCGACAACTCCCTCGAGTACTGCCCGACCTGTCAGACCGGCGGCAAGATCCTCGCCGACCGGCGCCTGTCGCGGCTGCTGAAGTAGATCGGAGCGCTCGGGGCGTCTCGTCTCTGCGTTTCGACTCGCAAGCTCGCTCAACGACCGCGTTCCTCGCTCGCTCGACGACCGGTGTCCGCACCGGCGGGACGTTGGCTCACGCTCGAAATGCGTCAGTCGCTCGTCGTGCCCATGAGCAGGCGGGCGTCGTCGTCGACCCAGTCGAGCGACTTCGACACGGCCTTGCGCCACTGGCGGTAGCGCCGCTCGCGCTCGTCCTCCGGCATCCGCGGCTCGAAGCGGACGTCTTCGCGCCAGTGCGTGCGCAGTTCATCCAGCCCGCCCCAGACACCGGTCGCGAGCCCGGCCGCGTAGGCGGCGCCGAGTGCCGTCGTCTCGACGACCTTCGGACGCACGACCGGGATGCCGAGGATGTCGGCCTGGAACTGCATGAGCAGGTCGTCGCGCGTCATGCCGCCGTCCACGCGCAGCTCGTCGAGCGTGCGTCCGGTGTCCTCGACCACGGCCTCGATGACGTCGCGGGTCTGGAAGGCGGTCGACTCGAGCGCGGCGCGGGCGATGTGCGCCTTGTTCACGTAGCGGGTGAGTCCGACGAGCGCACCCCGCGCATCCGGCCGCCAGTAGGGAGCGAACAGCCCGGAGAAAGCGGGCACGAAGTAGGCGCCGCCGTTGTCGTCGACGCTGGCGGCCAGCGTCTCGACGTCCTCCGAGCGGTGGATGATGCCGAGATTGTCGCGCAGCCACTGCACGAGCGAGCCGGTGACCGCGATCGACCCCTCGAGCGCGTACCGTGCCGGCTCGTCGCCGATGCGGTAGCCGACCGTCGTGATGAGGCCGCTGCCTGAGCGCACGATCTCGGTGCCGGTGTTCACGAGGAGGAAGTTGCCGGTGCCGTACGTGTTCTTCGACTCGCCCGCATCGAAGGCTGCCTGCCCGAACGTCGCCGCCTGCTGGTCGCCGAGGATGCCGGCGATCGGGACGCCGTCGAGGACGGACGGCAGCTGCGAGTGCCCGACGACCTCGGACGACGAGCGGATGGCGGGCATCATGGCCCGCGGGATGCGCCAGGCGGCCAGGAGGTCGTCGGACCAGTCGAGAGTGCGCAGGTCCATCAGGAGCGTCCGCGACGCGTTGGTCACATCGGTCACGTGGATGCCGCCCCGCGCGCCGCCGGTGAGGTTCCACACCACCCAGGTGTCGGGAGTGCCGAACAGCAGCTCCCCCGCCTCGGCCGCGGCGCGGGCGCCGGGGACGTGATCCAGGATCCATTCGACCTTCGACGCCGAGAAGTACGTGGCCAGCGGCAGGCCGGTGGTGTCGGCGAACCGGTCGGCGCCGCCGTCGCTGGTCATCTCGTCGATGCGCGGCTGGGTGCGTGTGTCCTGCCAGACGAGCGCGTTGTGGACAGGTCGGCCGGTGCGCTTCTCCCACACGATGGCCGTCTCGCGCTGGTTCGTCACGCCGATGGCGACCACCTCTTCGGCGCTGATCCTGGCGCGCGTCAGGCACGACGCGATCACCCATTCGGCGCTGGTCCAGATCTCCACCGGGTCGTGCTCGACCCATCCCGCGCGGGGGAAGATCTGCTCGTGCTCGCGCTGCGACACGGCAACGACCGTGCCCTCGGGGTCGAACACGATCGCACGCGTCGAAGTCGTGCCCTGATCGATAGACAGCACGTGGTCGGGCAACATCGTCTCCTTCGTCGGTGGGCGGCATCGCCGTCGGTGCCGCGGGCTGCGCCCGGGTGCGGTCAGGCTATCGCGCCGACGCCGGCGCCCACGTGGGATCGGCGGCATGGACGCGCTCGAGCGCGCGTGCGACCTCCACCGCCGAGCGTGCGGTATCCCAGTCGAGCACGGGGGCGACCGCCGCGGCGACCTCCGCCACCGCCTCGTCTGTCGCGGCGCCGATGAAGGCGATGCTGGTGCGCCGCAGCAGCACGTCGTCCAGGTGCGCCACATCCTCTGTCGCGGCGAGGTGCCGCAGCTCCCCCGAGCTGTAGCCGGGCAGGTGCTCCAGTGCGGCGTCCTCGGGATCGGCGGCGATCGCGTCGACCACGGCCTCGGCCACCGTGCCGTAGCGGTCGAGCAGCGTCGCGACGCGCGCGGCCGGCACATCGACGGCGTGCGCGGTGATCCACTGCTGGCGCGCGCGCTCGGTCGTCGGGAAGCCCCGGCCGCCGCCGATCGGCACACCTCGCGTCGACCGACGGCGTGGCATGGCGAGCGCCTCCAGGACGAGGTCGGCGACGTGCTCGGCCGACGCGCGGAAGGTCGTCCATTTGCCGCCGACGAGGCTGAGCACCGTGGTGTCGCCGCCGACGAGCGGCGCCGATTCGACGCGGTAATCGCGCGAGACGAACCCCGGCGAGACTTCGCCATGGCCGGGCAGCGGACGCACGCCCGCGAACCGGTAGACAATCTGCGAGCGCTCCACCGGGATCGAGGGCAGGACCTGGCCGATCAGCTCGACGAAGTAGTCGACCTCGGCCTCGGTGCACACGATCGGCTCGCCCATGTCGTGCTCGAGGTCGGTCGTGCCGACGAGAACCCGGCCCTTGAGCGGATAGATGAGTACGATCCGGCCGTCCTCGTTCTCGAAGAACAGCTCCCTGCCGCCCGTCGCCCCGAGCAGCTGCGGGTGGTCGAGCACGATGTGGGATCCCTTCGTGCCGCCCATGTAGCGGGTCGGATCCCCCAGCGCGAGGTTGGTCTCATCGGTCCAGGGACCGCTCGCGTTCACCACGACGGATGCCGCGAAGGGCGTCTCTGCGCCGGTGGCCGCGTCGCGCAGCACCACCCGGCCCGCGTCGATGCCCGCCGCCGCGGTGTAGTTCGCGGCGCGCGCCCGGTCGCGGCCCGCCGTCCGGCCGTCGCGCAGCACGTCGAGGGCGAGCCTCTCGGGGTCGTGCAGCGAAGCGTCCCAATAGGTCGCCGTGTATCTGACGGCGGGGTTGAGCAGCGGCAGCTGGGCGAGCGACCGTTTGCGTCCGTGGAAGGTGTGACGCGGCACGGTCCCGCCGCCGAACACTCCCCCGCCTCGCGAGAACGAGTCGTAGATCACGAGCCCGATCTTGATGAGCGCCGCGCCGCGCTCGCGCGGCTTGCCCCCGCCGTGCCGCAGGAAGCGCAACGGCGCCGACAGCACGCCCGAGAAGGTGGAGAAGATCGGGATCGTCGTCTGCAGCGGCCGTACGTAGTGCGGGGCGATGCGCATCAGCGCGTTGCGCTCGGTCACCGCCTCGTGAACGAGCCGGAATTCGCCGTTCTCGAGGTAGCGGATGCCGCCGTGGATCATGTGCGACGATGCCGCCGACGCGCCGCTGACGAAATCGTCTCGCTCCACGAGCGCGACGTCGACGCCCTGCATGGCGAGGTCACGGAACGTCGCGAGCCCGTTGATCCCGCCGCCGATGATCAGCACGTCCGCATAAGGCCGCGCCGCCAGTTCCTCGAATGCCCGCATCGATCCCGCCGTGTTCATCGCCTCACCATCCCCCTCCCAGGCTACGTCGGCGCCACGACATCGGGCCGAGCGACGCCCGGTGCGCACGGGGCGCGGGTTCATGCGAAGACATGGAATGAATGGCCGGATGCCGCGTTGACTACACTCGAGAGCATCAACGTGCTCCGGGGTCGGTGAGAATCCGAGCCGGCGGTGACAGTCCGCGAGCCAAGGCTTCAGCATCCGTGACGGATGACGCCGCGGCCGGTCCGGTGGAATTCCGGAACCGACGGTGATGCGACAGGGTTCCTTCGGGAGCGCGGTCGCTAGTCCGGATGGGAGGCAGCACACCAGCGACGCCATGGCGTCGCCGCTTCCCCTGCCCCGGAGCGTCGAGCCGACGAGACGAGGGGGCGGGATGGCGAGCACGGCGGAACACGACGCGATGCGTCGGGCACTGGCGATCGCACAGTGCGGTCCGCGCGGTGTAAACCCGCAGGTGGGCGCTGTGCTGCTCGGCCGCGACGGCTCGATCATCGCCGAAGGCTGGCATCGCGGCGCGGGCACGCCGCACGCCGAGGTCGACGCCCTCTCGAAGCTCGCGCCGGGTGAGGCGCGCGGAGCGACGGCCATCGTCACGCTCGAGCCCTGCAACCACACCGGCCGCACCGGCCCCTGTTCCGAGGCCCTCATCGCGGCGGGCGTGACGCGTGTCGTGTACGCCATCGCAGATCCGGGCGACCACTCCTCTGGTGGGGGCACGCGGCTGCGCGCCGCCGGGGTCGACGTCGAGGCGGGCCTTCTCGCCGATGAGGCGACGACGCTCCTCGAGTCGTGGCTCACGGTCCAGCGCCTTGGCCGTCCGCACGTCACCGTCAAGTGGGCGCAGAGCCTCGACGGCCGCGCGGCGGCATCCGACGGCACCAGCCAGTGGATCACCGGACCGGCGGCGCGCGCCGACGTCCACCGCCGGCGCGCGGAGGCCGACGCGATCGTCGCCGGCACGGGCACCGTGCTGGCCGACGACCCGGCGCTCACCGCGCGAGCCGAGGACGGGACGCTCCTGTCCCACCAGCCGGTTCCCGTCGTCGTCGGCGCGCGACCGGTGCCCGCGGATGCCGCCCTGCGCCGGCATCCCCACCCGTTCCTGCAGTACCCGGGCGATCCAGCGTCGGGAGGCCTCGCCGCAGCGCTCGAGGACCTGCGCACGCGCGGTGTCCAGCGCGTCTTCGTCGAGGGCGGTCCCGCCGTCGCCGCTTCGTTCCTGCGCGAGCGGCTCGCCGACGAGCTGCTCGTGTACGTCGCACCGGTGCTCCTGGGCGGCGACCGCCTAGCGCTGCATGACATCGGCGTCACGACCATCGGCGAGGCGAAGCGCCTGGTCGTGGCATCCGTCACCCCACTCGGCGACGACCTGCTGTACGTCGCCCGCCCCACGCCGCCCGCCGCCGCTGACGCGCTGCGAGCATCCGCGCGCGTGGATCAACCGTCGTCGGAAGGAGACGAGTGATGTTCACCGGAATCGTGGAGGAGATCGGCGAGGTCACCGCCGTGGAGCCCTCGGGCGACGGCGTGCGCTTGACCGTGCGCGGGCCGAAGGCCGTGTCGGATGCCGGGCACGGCGACTCGATCTCGGTCAGCGGAGTCTGCCTGACGGTCGTCGGCCAGGGCGACGGCTGGTTCACCGCCGACGTCATGAAACAGACACTCGACATGTCGACGCTCGACGGCGTCGCTGCCGGCCGAGCCGTGAACCTGGAGCGCGCGACCGCGGCACACGGCCGACTCGGCGGGCACATCGTGCAAGGCCACATCGACGGCACCGGCACGGTGCTGGAGGTGCGCCCCGGCGCCCAGTGGCAGGTGCTGCGCATCTCGGTTCCGGCGGATCTCGCCCCCCTGGTCGTCGACAAGGGCTCGATCGCCGTCGACGGCGTCTCGCTCACCGTCAGCGCCGCGAGCCCCGCTCCCGCGACCGAGGCATGGTTCGAAGTGTCGCTCATCCCCGAGACGCTCGCGGCCACCACCCTGGGTGCCCGCGTGCCGGGCGACCGCGTCAACCTCGAGACCGACATCCTGGCGCGCCACGTGCAGCGACTCCTCTCATTCGCGACTCCGACCGCACCCGCGCTCCGCGAGGCTGCCTTCGCGGCTCCGGCCGCACCCGAACTCCCTGCGGACGCATCCGCACCGACGGAAGGAGGTTCGAAATGAGCCTTTCCACGATCCCCGAGGCCGTCGAGGCGTTGCGCGCCGGCCGGCCGGTCATCGTCGCCGACGATGAGAATCGCGAGAACGAGGGCGACGTCATCCTGTCGGCCCAGCTCGCCACTCCCGAGTGGGTCGCCTGGACGGTCCGCTGGACGAGCGGATTCCTGTGCGCCCCTATGCCCTCGGATTGGGCAGA
The DNA here is from genome assembly GCF_040144835.1 of Microbacterium sp. LWS13-1.2. Lineage (NCBI taxonomy): Bacteria > Bacillati > Actinomycetota > Actinomycetes > Micrococcales > Microbacteriaceae > Microbacterium > Microbacterium sp. LWS13-1.2. The sequence goes on along the minus strand of NZ_CP151632.1, from coordinate 3,928,220 downwards.
CCGACTCGATCTGCCGCCGATGGTGGAGAACAACCAGGACGCGCGCGGCACCGCCTACACGGTGAGCGTCGACGCCGCCGACCGCATCTCGACCGGCATCAGCGCCGGCGACCGCGCCCACACGCTCAACGTGCTCGCCGACCCCGAGTCGACGCCGACCAGCGTCATCCGGCCCGGCCACATCCTGCCCCTGCGCGCCGTCGACGGCGGCGTGCGCGAGCGCGCCGGTCACACCGAGGCCGCGGTCGAGCTCATGAAGCTCGCTGAGCTCGCACCGGTGGGCGTCATCGGCGAGGTCGTCTCCGACGACGGCAGCATGATGCGGCTGCCGGGGCTCCAGGAGCTGGGCGCTGAGTACGACATCCCAGTCATCACGATCGAGCTCCTCATCGCCTACCTCGACGAGAACGCCCCCTGCGACCCGGCGATCCGGGGCGCCGACAAGCGCCGCGTCAGCCTGCGCGCCGAGGCGAACGTGCCCACCTCGCACGGGGCGTTCCGGTTCCTGGCGTACAAGGACCGCGTCACCGGCACCGACCACATCGCCGTCGTCTCGGGCGAGCTCGGCGATGCGCCGCTCGTGCGTGTGCACTCCGAGTGCCTGACCGGAGAGGCCTTCGGGTCGCTCAAGTGCGAGTGCGGCCCGCAGCTCGAGGCCGCGCTCGACGCCATCGAGCAGGACGGCGGCGTCGTGATCTACATGCGCGGTCACGAGGGCCGCGGCATCGGACTCATCAACAAGCTCCGCGCCTACTCGCTGCAGGAGCGCGGCCTCGACACGGTCGACGCCAACCTGGCGCTCGGCCTGCCCGCCGACGCGCGGGACTACGCGGCCGCCGCCGGCATCCTGTCGGATCTCGGCGTCGCGCGCGTGAGGCTGCTGACCAACAACTCCGACAAGGTGCACCAGCTACGCGAACTGGGTCTCGACATCGTCGAGCAGGTGCCGCTGCTGGTCGGCGTCGGTCCGAACAACCACCAGTACCTGGCGACGAAGCGCGACCGGATGGGTCACCTCATCGCGGAGGCAGACCTCGCCGACGCACTCGCACAGATGCACGAGGGAGCAGAACGATGAGCGGCAAGGGCGCACCCCTGGTCACAGGAGCGGTCGACGGCACGGGAATCGATGTCGTCGTCGTCGCGGGAACGTGGCACGAGACGATCACCGACGGCCTCATCGCCGGCGCCGAACGCGCCGTGACGGCCGCCGGCGCCTCACATCGCATCGTGCGGGTGCCCGGCTCGTTCGAGCTGCCCGTCGTCGCGAAGGCGGCACTGGATGCCGGCGCCGACGCGGTCGTTGCGCTCGGCGTCATCATCCGCGGCGGGACGCCCCACTTCGAGTTCGTCTCGAACGCGGCGACGGACGGGCTCACGCGCGTGGCGCTCGACACGGGCAAGCCGGTCGGGTTTGGCGTGCTGACGCTCGACGACGAGGCGCAGGGCATCGCCCGTGCTGGCCTCGAGGGCTCGGTGGAGGACAAGGGCTTCGAGGCGGCGGATGCGGCGATCCGCACCGCCCTCGCGCTGCGGGAACTCCGGGGCTGACGCGGGTCGGTTGTTGAGCGAGCGAAGCGAGACGAAACGCCTCGGACATTCCGTCTCGCTCGTTCTTCGCTCGCTCACGACCGGGGACCCTGGTGATCGAATAACCTTCAGCTAGACTGATGGCATGGAAATCCTTCGCCACATCGTCGTGCTCATCCACCTCGTCGGCTTCGCCGTGCTGTTCGGCGCCTGGGTGGTGGAGGCGGTGAACGGCAAGCGGCGATTCACCCGGGTCATGGACTGGGGTCTCGCGATCGCTGCGGTGGCCGGTCTGATCCTCGCCGCACCGTGGGGCATCGAGTACGAGCTCAACTACGTCAAGCTCGGCGTCAAGCTCGTGATCCTGCTCGTGATCGGCGCCCTCCTCGGCATCGGCCGCGGCCGCCAGCGCAAGACCGGGTCGCTCCCGCCGGCGATGTTCTGGGCCGTCGGCGTGCTGACGCTCGCCAACGCCGCGATCGCCGTGATCTGGCGCTGACACACGCCCACAGAACGTCGAAAGCGGATGCCGCGGCCCCGGCCGCGGCATCCGCTTTCCGTATCCGGGTCTCGGTGCGCCGCTGCGGGAGTAGGCTGTTTCCTCGTGCCGGGCGACACCGTCCGCGCTCACGGTGATCCAGTGCAGTGCCGCCTGACGCGTCACCCTGCGCCATGCGGACGCCCACCGCCGCATCCCACCAGGATGCCCCGCTCCGCGCATGCCCAGGTGAAAATTGACCTCCCCCACCACCGCCGCGATCCCCGCGGCCCCCGCAAATCCCCGTTCCCGCGTCATCCTCGCCAGCCTCGTCGGCACGACGATCGAGTTCTACGACTTCTACGTCTACGCGACCGCCGCCGTCCTGGTCTTCCCCATCCTCTTCTTCCCGACCGGCAACGACACCACGTCGCTGCTGCTGTCGTTCAGCGTGTTCGGCGCCGCGATGGTGGCCCGCCCGCTCGGCGCGATCGTGTTCGGCCACTTCGGCGACCGCTTCGGCCGCAAGGCCACCCTCGTCGCGTCCCTGCTCACGATGGGCATCGCGACCTTCCTCATCGGGTGCCTGCCGACCTACAACGAGATCGGCGTCTGGGCGGCCGTGCTGCTGCTGGTGCTGCGCCTCGCGCAGGGCTTCGCGCTCGGCGGCGAATGGTCGGGCGCGGCGCTCGTCGCGACCGAGAACGCCCCGAAGGGCAAGCGCGCCTGGTACGGCACATTCCCGCAGCTGGGCGCGCCGCTCGGCTTCATCATCGCCAACTCGGTGTTCCTCGCGATCAACTACCTGCTCCCCCACCCCGACGGCGCCGGGCAGCGATCGGAGGAGTTCCTGGCGTGGGGCTGGCGCGTGCCGTTCCTGTTCTCGGCCGTCATGGTCATCATCGGCCTGTGGGTGCGACTTCGCCTCGTGGAGTCCAAGACCTTCGTCAAGGCGGAGGAGAAGGGCGCGATCCGCAAGTTCCCCCTCGCCACCGTCCTCCGCCATCACTGGTGGCACCTGATCCTCGGCACGTTCATCATGCTGGCGACCTACGTGCTGTTCTACCTGATGACGAACTTCACGCTCTCGTACGGCACGAAGGCTGCCGACCTCGAGACGGCGTCCGCCGCCGCGCAGGCCGCCGCCGAGGCCGCGGGCAACCCATTCGACGCCACCGCCTTCGCCGCGCAGTTCTACCCCGGTCTGGGCTTCGGCTACACCGACTTCGTGGTGATGCAGATCATCGGCGTCGTGTTCTTCGGCATCTTCACGCTGCTGTCGGGCCCGATCGCCGACGCGATCGGGCGTCGACGGCTGCTGCTGTGGGTGACCGGCCTCATCATCGTGTTCGGTCTCACGTTCAACATCTTCCTGCTGCCGCAGGTCGACCCGAAGTTCACCGGCGCGCTGGTGCAGGCGTTCCTCGTCTTCGGCTTCATGCTGATGGGGTCGACCTTCGGACCCATGGGTGCGGTGCTCCCGGAGCTCTTCCCGACGAACGTGCGGTACTCGGGTTCGGCGATCTCGTACAACGTGTCGTCGATCCTCGGCGCCGCGCTCGCGCCGATCGTCGCGGTGTGGCTGTGGGCCTCCGCCGGCGGCAGCCCGGTGCTGGTCGGTCTCTACCTCTCGGCGATGAGTGTGCTGACCTTCATCGCGCTGATCCTGGCGCCCGAGACGAGGGACATCGACTACGACGCCGACCTCGGCGTCGGGGCGACCGGCTCGCTCTGACCTCGGTACCCAAGACGACGGATGCCGCAGCCCACGTGGCTGCGGCATCCGTCGTTCGGGGCTGTGTACCTCAGTCGAGGAAAAGGGCGCGCAGGCGCTTCGTCGTGAACACGAGGCCGATCGCGATCATGACGACGTAATACAGCACGTGCCACCACATCTCGGGCGTGAGGATGCCGGTCGTCAGGCCCCGCACCAGCTCGACGCCGTGCCACAGCGGGAACGCCATGATGATGTGCTGCACCCACTCGGGATAGATGGTGATCGGGTACAGCGTCGCCGAGAAGAGGAACATCGGCAGCAGCACGAAGTTGATCCAGTCCATCTGCTGGAACGTCTTCATGTAGCTCGTGACCGCCATGCCCAGGCTCGCGAAACCGAAGGCGATGAGGAGCACGGCGGGCAGCGCGAGGATGGCGGTCCAGGCCAGGTTCAGCCCGAGGATCTGCATGATGATCATGAAGCCGGTGGCGTAGAGCAGGCCGCGCAGCAGCGCGTAGAGGATCTCTCCCAGCGCGACGTCGAGGGGCCCCAGCGAGGTCGCGAGCATGCCCTCGTAGAGCTTGCCGTAGTTGAGCTTGAAGAACACGTTCCACGTGGAGTCGTAGATCGCGCCGTTCATGGCCGAGACGGCGAGCAGAGCGGGTGCGATGAAGGCCGCGTACGGCACCTCGATGCCGCTGGAGGTCTGCACGTCGCCGATGAGGGCTCCGAGACCGATCCCCATCGAGGCGAGGTAGAACACCGGCTCGAAGAAGCCCGACAGCACGACCGCCCAGCTCGACGAGCGCGCGGCGATGAGACCGCGCTGCACGACGGACTGCGGGTTGCCCGCCCAGAGCGCCCGCACGCCGCCGGCACGGGTGACCACGGTCTCGGTTCCGGTCGCGACGGTCATGCGCCGAGCCTCCTCTGGAAGATGCGGCGACCGATGACGTACCCGCCGATCGACAGCAACAGCAGATACCCGACGTGGATCGCGATCGCGAACGGATCGACCGGCATGCCGTAGGTGGCGATACGGCCGAGCTCGGTCGCGTGCCACAGCGGCGAGACCCAACCGATCCACTGCAGCCACAGCGGCAGGGTGGCCAGCGGGTAGAAGGTGCCCGAGAACAGGAACATCGGCATGAAGATGAAGCGCTGCACGAGCGCGACCTGGCCCTTGTCGTCGGTGATCGACGCGGCGTAGGCCATGTACGGGATGCCGAAGGCGAGGCCCGCGAGCAGTCCGATCGGTATCGTGAGCCAGCCGGTCGCCGGGTCCGGCACGGCCTGGAAGAGCCACAGGAACAGGTAGTACGCGACCACGACGACGATGATGCGCGCGGACGCGCCGGCGACGACGCCGCCGGCGATCTGCCCCGGCGACAGCGCCGAGGCGCTGAAGCCGAAGAAGTAGCGACGCCACTTGAAACCGGCGATCACCGGGTACGAGAACTCCTCGGACGCCACCGAGATCGCCGCGGTCATCAGCAGCGCCGGCGCCACGAACACGAGGTACGACACCTCGACGCCGTTCTGCGAGATGGGCGCGTCGATGAGGGCGGCAAGTCCCACTGCGAGGCCCAGCAGGTACAGGATCGGCTGCCCGAGGGCGCCGACCACGATCGTCCAGCCGTATGCGCGCATCGCGCGCACCATGTGCTCGGTGACGTACCACGTGCCGAATGCGCGGGGCTTGCGTCCCCACTGCATCGCCTCGGCGCGCAGTTCGTCGAGCGAGAGCTGCGTGGACGTGGCGGCCGGCGCGCTGCCGGGCCGCGGCATCCGTGACTCGCCTGGCTCGCCGGCGGGCGGAGCGTCTTCGGGAACGGAGGTCATTCGATCAGCGACCTTCCGGTGAGGCGCAGGAACACGTCCTCGAGGCTGGAGCGCCGCACGAGCGACGTGATCGGCGTCAGCCCACGCTGCGTCACCGTCTCGAGGGCCGCCTCGCCGTCGTGGGCGTAGACCAGGATGCGGTCGGGCAGGACCTCGACGCGTTCGCCGATGCCCGCGAGCTGCGGTGCGACCTGCTCGTTGCGCTCCGAGCCGAAGCGCACCTCGAGCACCTCGCGGCTGGAGTGCTCGCGGATGAGCGAGGCGGGGGTGCCCTCGGCCATGATGCGGCCCTTGTCGACGACGATGAGCCGGTCGCAGAGCTGCTCGGCCTCGTCCATGTAGTGCGTCGTGAGCACCAGCGTCGTGCCGCGCTCCTTCAGCCGGAACAGGCGGTCCCACAGCACGTGGCGCGCCTGCGGGTCGAGGCCCGTCGTCGGCTCGTCGAGCAGGAGGATGCGCGGGTCGTTGATGAGGCCGCGCGCGATCGTGAGGCGGCGCTTCATGCCGCCGGAGAGCTGCTCGACCTTGCTCTTCGCCTTGTCTTCGAGCTGGGCGAACGCCAGCAGCTCGTCGGCCTTCTGGTGGCACACCTTGCCGGGCAGCCCGAAGTAGCGGCCGTAGATGTAGAGGTTCTCGCGCGCGTTGAGCTCACCGTCGAGGTTGTCCTGCTGCGGCACGACTCCCAGGCGCGAGCGGATCTCGGGTCCGTAGCGGTCGGGATCGAGCCCGAGGATCGACAGCTCGCCGCCCGTGCGGGTCGAGACAGCGCCGACCATCTTCATCGTCGTGGACTTGCCGGCGCCGTTGGGGCCGAGCAGGCCGAACGACTCTCCGGGCGCGACCTCGAACGACAGGCCGTCGACGGCGAGGAAGTCGGGCTTGCCTTTGACCTTGTAGGCCTTGACGAGGTTCTCAGCGGTGATCACGGGGGCAGGCACCGCACCACACTAACCCCCCGCTCCGACACCGCACAGCGCGCCTGCTGCTCCCCTCACCGACCCGTTCACTTGCGCTATGCGTACGCGACCCGCCGGGCGCGGCGCACGTCCAGCGCAAGTGAACCGGGATGGTGAGGCCGGGACGGGCGGCGCAGGATGCGTCAACGTGAGTTGACGGCACGAGGCCTGTCAACTACGGTTGACGACGGATGCTGCGGCCCGCAACATCCGTCTGCGAAACGAGAGGCGATGCGATGAGCGGTGACGACCTGCGCACCCTGATCGGCGCATCGGACGCGCGCGAGCCGCTCGCCGAACTGCACCGTCTCGCCGAGGTCCGCCGCGAGCTCGCTCGCGCCGAAGAGGTGCAGGTGCGCAAGGCCCGCAACCTCGGCTTGTCGTGGCAGGCGATCGCGAGCGCCCTGGGCGTGAGCAGACAGGCCGTCCACAAGAAGTACGGTCGAAGGTAAGCCCCCTTCACGAACGAGGTACACCCATGCCCTCCGCCGAACTCGACGAAGCCCTCGCCGCCGCATCCCCCGCGGCGTCCTCCCCGCGCCCTTCGCGCGGACGCGGGCGGCGCGGCAAGAACCAGGAAGGCCCGCGCGCGAGCTTCGGGCAGCTGCTGCCCTACCTCTTCGAGCACAAGCGCACTCTCGCTGTGGTGGTCGTGCTCAGCATCCTGAGCGCGGGCACGTCGCTGGTGCAGCCGCTGCTCGTGGGCGAGGTCATCACCCGGGTGCAGGACAATCTCGACCTCGGCGTTCTGATCTGGGCGCTCGTCGGGTTCGTGCTGCTCTCGTCGCTCATCTCGGGCTGGCAGCACTACTTGCTGCAGCGCACCGGCACTGCCGTCGTGTACTCCAGCCGACGCCGGCTCATCGCCCGCATCCTGCATCTGCCGATCAGCGAGTTCGACGCGCGTCGCACCGGCGACATCGTTTCGCGCGTCGGCAGCGACACGACCCTCCTCTACGCCGCGCTCACCCAGGGCCTCGCCGACTCCATCGGCAACGCACTGCTGTTCGCCGGCGCCCTGATCGCGATGGCGCTCATCGATCCGGTGCTGCTCGGGATCATCGTGCTCGTGATCGGCATCTCGGTGCTCGGAGTCGTGACTCTGAGCGGCCGCATCCGGACCGCGTCCACAGAGCAGCAGGAGAAGGTGGGCGCGCTCGCCTCGGGTGTCGAGCGCGCCGTCGGGTCGATCCGCACGGTGCGCGCGTCGGGTGCGACGGACCGCGAGGTCGAGTCGGTCACCGCGCAGGCGACGGATGCCTACACCGTCGGCGTCCGCATCGCCAAGGTGTCGGCGCTCGTCGTGCCGATCGCCGGCATCGCGCTGCAGGTCTCGCTGCTGGTTGTGATCGGTCTCGGCGGCTTCCGCGTCGCGACCGGTGCGCTGTCGATCGCCAGCCTCGTGACCTTCATCATGTTCCTGTTCATGCTGATCGCGCCTCTCGGCTCGTTCTTCGGCGCGATCACGTCGGTGAGCCAGGCGCTCGGCGCCTTGGGCCGTATCCAGGAGGTGCTGGACCTGCCGACCGAGTCGCAGAGCGACGCCGAGGTCGCTGCCCGGGTGCGCGCGGCCGAGACGCCGTCTGGCTCGCATGCCGCCGTCCAGGCGGCGATCGAGTTCCGCGACGTACGGTTCCGCTACCCCGAGAACGTCGTCGAGGCGCGTCGCAAGGCGGAGTCCGAGGCGCGCGCGGTGCTCGAGAGCGCCCACGTCGACACGTCCACCATCGCGCTCGGCGACGAGTCAGCACCTGCTCAGGCGGAAGGGCGGACGGATGCCGCGGCATCCGCCTCCGCCGATGCCGACGTGCTGCGGGGCGTGTCGTTCTCGGTGCCGCGGGGTGCGCGCGTCGCGCTCGTCGGCCCGTCGGGCGCCGGCAAGAGCACGACCCTCGCGCTCATAGAGCGCTTCTACGACCCGACGGACGGCGCCATCCTGCTGGACGGCACCGACGTGCGGGCTCTCGACCGCGACGCACTGCGCGCACAGCTCGGCTATGTCGAGCAGGACGCCCCGACCCTCGCCGGGACGATCGGCGACAACCTGCGACTGGCGTCGCCCGAAGCGTCGGATGCCGAGTGCGATGCGGTGCTGCGCGCCGTGAATCTCGGCGACGTGCTCGACCGCAACCCGCTCGGCGTCGACGCTCCGGTGGGCGAGTCGGGCGTCATGCTCTCGGGCGGCGAGCGCCAGCGTCTCGCGATCGCGCGGGCGCTGCTGGCCGCTCCCCCGATCCTGCTGTTGGACGAGTCGACCTCGTCGCTCGACGGGCTCAACGAGCAGCGGATGCGCGAGGCGATCGACGCGGTCGCCGCCGGCCGCACGCTCATCGTGATCGCGCATCGCCTCTCGACCGTCGTCGACAGCGACCACATCGTCGTCATGGACCACGGCCAGGTCGTCGGGCAGGGCACGCACTCCGAACTGGTGCGGACGACGCCGCTCTACCGCGAGCTCGCGAAGCACCAGCTGCTGGTCTGAGCGGCCCGCCTCGCGGTCGCCGCAGCCGCTACCCCTGCCGCCCCCCCTCGGCGCCCACATGAACCGGTTCGACGAATGATGCCCCGGCCACCGCACAGGTGAGGCCGGGGCATCCGCTCTTCGTGGAACGGGAGTCCGCCGAGGTCAGGCGCGTTGCAGGCGGTACCGCAGGGCGGCGAGTTCGGCCCAGAGGGGGGCGGGGACGCGTCCCTCGAAGGTGCGGTAGAACTCCTCGGTGAGGTCGGCCTCTTGCAGCCAGAGCTGCGGGTCGACGGCGAACAGCTCGTCGAGGTCGGTCTGGGTCACGTCGGTGCCCCCGAGGTTGAGGTCCTCGGTGTGCGGGAGGCGGCCGATGGGGCTGTCGATCGCGCCGACCTCGCCCTCGATGCGGCGGATGATCCAGTCGATCACGCGCGAGTTGTCGCCGAAGCCGGGCCACAGGAAGCGTCCGTCCGTGCCCTTGCGGAACCAGTTGACCTGGAACACGCGGGGCGCGCGATCGAACCGCAGCTTGTGCCCGACTTTCAGCCAGTGGGCGAAGTAGTCGGCCATGTTGTAGCCGCAGAACGGCAGCATGGCGAACGGGTCGCGGCGCAGTTCGCCGACGGTGCCCTCGGCGGCCGCGGTGCGTTCGGACGAGACGTTCGAGCCCATGAAGACGCCGTGGGTCCAGTCGGTCGCCTCGACGACGAGCGGCACGTTGGTGGCGCGGCGCCCGCCGAAGAGGATGGCGTCGAGCGGCACGCCCTGTGGGGCGTCCCAGTCGTCGGCGATCTGCGGGCACTGCGCGGCGGCGACGGTGAAGCGCGAGTTCGGGTGGGCGGCGGGGCGACCGGATGCCGGTGTCCAGGGGTTGCCCTGCCAGTCGGTGAGCTCTGCCGGCGGCTCGTCGGTCAGGCCTTCCCACCAGACGTCGCCGTCGGGGCGCAGCGCGACGTTCGTGAAGATCGTGTTGCCCCAGAGCGTCTCGACCGCGGTCACGTTGGTCGAGGCGCCGGTGCCCGGCGCGACGCCGAAGAACCCCGCCTCGGGGTTGATCGCCCACAGGCGGCCGTCCTCACCCGGACGCAGCCACGCGATGTCGTCGCCGAGGGTCTCGACGCGCCAGCCGGGGATCGTCGGGCGGAGCATCGCGAGGTTCGTCTTGCCACACGCCGAGGGGAAGGCCGCGGCGAGATGGTAGGCGCGTCCCGCGGGGTCGATCACGCGGATGAGCAGCATGTGCTCGGCGAGCCAGCCCTCGTCGCGGCCGATCACCGAGGCGATGCGCAGGGCGAAGCACTTCTTCGCGAGGATCGCGTTGCCGCCGTAGCCCGACCCGTACGACCAGACCTCGAGGGTGTCGGGGAAATGCACGATGTACTTCTCGTCGTTGCAGGGCCACGCCACGTCGGCCTGGCCCGGCTGCAGCGGCGCGCCGACCGTGTGCACGGTCTTGACCCAGGCGGCGCCGCCGGCGATCTCGCGCAGCACGGCGGTGCCCACGCGCGTCATGATGCCGATCGAGGTGACGGCGTAGGCACTGTCGGTGACCTGCACACCGATGTGCGAGAGCGGCCCGCCGACGGGGCCCATCGAGAACGGCACGACGTACATCGTGCGGCCGACCATCGAACCCTCGAACAGCGGCGTGATCGTCGCGCGGATCTCGTCCGGCGCTACCCAATTGTTCGTCGGGCCGGCATCCTCCTCACGCTCGGACGCGATGAACGTGCGCCCCTCGGTGCGAGCGACATCACTGGGATGCGACCGTGCCAGGTAGGAGCCCGGGCGCCACTCGGGGTTGAGCTTGATGAGCTTGCCCTCGTCGACCATCTCACGCAGCAGCGCGTCGTTCTCCGCCCGCGAACCATCGACCCAGTGCACACGAGCGGGCCGGGTCAGCGCAGCGACCTCATCAACCCACGCGCGCAGTGCGACCATGCCCTCGCCCTGAACGGTCGGCACTTCGCCATACGCCCGCGTGGTGCCGTTCGGTGTGGCAGCGGGACGCGCGGTGGAAGCGGAGCCTTCGGTCCGGGTGAAGATGTCGGCAAGGGCCATGGTGTCGCTCCTCGTTGATTCGACCGTCGGATGGTTCGACGATGCAGCTTCGTGCTCTTCCTCTACTTTCGGCCCTGATGGATGCCTCTTCCCACGAAATCTCGCGTCAAGAGTCGCGATTCTTTCGCTACCATCAAGGAATGCCCCCCACCTCCCTGGAACTGTCGACCCTGGGCCACCGCATCCGCCATCATCGTCTCGCCCACGACTACACCCTGGATGAGCTCGGAGCCCTGGTCGGCGTCGCCGGAAGCCAGCTCAGCCTCATCGAGAACGGCAAGCGCGAGCCGAAGCTCTCGCTGCTCCAGGCGATCGCCACCGCCACCGGCGTCGATGTGGCCGAGCTCCTGTCGACCGAGCCACCGAACCGGCGGGCGGCGCTCGAGATCGAGCTCCAGCGCGCGCAGACCAGTTCGGTCTTCCGCCAGCTGGGCGTGCCGCCGATCAAGGTGTCGAAGGGTATCAGCGACGACACGCTCGAGTCGGTCTTGGGCCTGCACCGCGAGCTACAGCGCCGGGAGCGCGAGGCCATCGCGACTCCCGAGGAGGCGCGTCGCGCCAACACCGAGTTGCGTCTCATGATGCGCGCGCGCGACAACTACCTGCCCGAGATCGAGAAGCTCGCCGAGAAGCAGCTCAAGTCGGCCGGGCACGTCTCGGGTGCGCTCACCCACCGCACCGTCAGCATCATGGCCGAGAAGCTCGGCTTCGAACTCATCTACGTCAACGACCTGCCGCACTCGACCCGCTCGGTGACGGACCTCGAGCACGGCCGCATCTATCTGCCTCCGGCATCCATCCCCGGCGGTCATGGCCTGCGATCGATGGCACTGCAGGCGATGGCGCACCGCCTGCTCGGGCACAAGCGCCCGACCGACTACGCCGACTTCCTGCAGCAGCGACTCGAGATCAACTACTACGCGGCGTGCTGCCTCATGCCCGAGACCGCGTCGGTCGCGTTCCTCCAGCAGGCCAAGAAGGACCGCAACCTCGCAGTCGAGGACTTCCGCGACGCGTTCGGTGTGACCCACGAGGCGGCGGGCATGCGCCTGACCAACCTCGCGACCCACCACCTGGGGATCAAGCTGCACTTCCTCCGAGTCGACGGTTCGGGAGCCATCTCGCGCGTCTACGAGAACGACGACCTGCCCCTGCCGATGGACGTCACCGGCGCTGTCGACGGGCAGATCGCCTGCCGCAGGTTCTCGGCGCGCGCCGCGTTCTCGGAGCAGAACCGGACGACCGAGCACTACCAGTACACCGACACCCCCGCGGGCACCTACTGGTGCTCGACGCAGACCGGCAGCACCTCGGCGGGCGAGTTCTCGATCACCGTCGGAGTGCCCTTCGACGACGCGCGGTGGTTCCGCGGACGCGAGACGCAGAAGCGCGCCACCTCCACCTGCCCCGACGAGTCGTGCTGTCGACGCGTCGCCTCGGACGTCTCGGAGCGCTGGTCGGGTAAAGCATGGCCGAGCGCGCGCGTGCACATGCAGATGTTCTCGCCGCTCCCCCGCGGGGCGTTCCCCGGCGTCGACGACAACGAGGTCTACGACTTCCTCGATCGCCATGCCTGACGAGAGCCCGGCCCCTGAGCCTGTCGAAGGGCGCTAGGCAGTGATGAAGTTGCGGTAGCGGTCGAGCGCGGCCGCGACTTCCTCGTCGGTCGACAGCTCGGCGGTGAACAGCTCGGGGATCGGATCGTCGGCGTGGCGTCCGACGGCGACCGAGTGGGTCCAGACACCCACGATCTGGCCGCGGGCCACGATGATCGGCCGCACGATCCCGTTCATGCTCGGACCGATGGCGGTCAGGAACTCCGGCGCGCACGGGACCGTGCGATCGGCGTACGAGATGTAGTACTCCTCGAACGGCGGGAGCGCGACGACCTGGGGCGCGGTCGGCACGAGCCTGGGTCGCTTGCCCGCGACGATGTACTGCGGCTCGGGTTCGTCGCCCACGACGACCAGGCGATCGGATGCCGCCTCCGCCGCGCTGCGGGCGGTCCCGAGCGGCAGCGACGACCACCAGGCGAAGTCCCGGGCGCCTGCCGGCCCGTGCGAGGCGATGAAGCGGAAGAAGTACTCTGCGAGCGGATCACCCGGCGTCGCCGGCTCGCGCACCCACTCGTCGACGAGCACGAGGTACTGCTCGCGGGTCGGACCGCTCTCGCGTGGCACGACAGGTCCCTGGCACACCACTCCGCGCAGCGACAGCGCGACGAGCAGATGATAGCCGCGCTGCTTGGCGGTCGAGACACCCGCGAGCTCGAGCACCTCGAAGAGCTCCTTGCGCGTCAGGCGGTTGCCGCCGCCGAGGGCGGCGCGCACGGCCGCCTCGGCCTGGTCGAGCTCCGGCCCGTCGATGCCCTCCGCGCGGTGCACGGCCGCCGCCTGCCGACGCTGCCGCTCCCCCGTGATGGACAGCACCCACGCGAGGTCTTCGGCGGGGATGACGTGGATCGTTCCCCGCATGGTCCACGACCGCACGATATCGCCGCCGTCGAACGCCGCATCCACGTCGCGGATCGTGGTCCGGCCGCTCGTGCGGGCCGCCAGCGCCCAGCGCCCGCCCCAGAACTCCTGGCCCTGCGTCGCCAGCATGTGGCGCGCGGTGTCCGCGACGCTCCGCGCGGGAGCGCTCAGACGATGGGACCGGAGCCGTTCGTCGCGCGTGGTCGAGGCTGCGTCCATCCGCCCATCATGGCGCAGGCCGCGGACGTGCGGTGTCCGCGATCGGGTGGTCAGCGCTGATGTGCGTCGTCGTAGGCCGCTCGGGAGTCCTCGATGCTCGACTGGTTCTCGATCGCCCAGTCGGCGAGCGCCCTGGCGTGCTGGATGAGGGTGCCGCCGAGCTCGGTGAGCTCGTACTCGACGCGCGGCGGCACCTCGGCGTGGACGGTGCGGGTGATGAGCCCGTCCCGCTCGAGCTGGTGAAGCGTGAGCGTCAGCATGCGCTGCGAGATGCCCGGGATGTGGCGCTGGAGCTCGGTGAACCGAAGTAACAGACCCCACGATCTCTCCCTGGGTACAAATGACCATCGCCCTCTGGATCCTCAACGGCCTGCTCGCGCTCGCGTTCATCGCGGCCGGTTCGATGAAGATCGCCCGTCCGAAGCCCGCCCTGGTCGCGAGCGGCATGACCTGGGCCGACGACTTCGCCGACCCGACCGTCAAGCTCATCGGCGCCGCCGAACTCATCGGCGGCCTCGGCCTGATCCTCCCGCTGCTCACGGGCATCGCGCCGATCCTCACCCCGATCGCCGCCGCGGCGCTCACCATCGTCATGGTCGGCGCAAATCGTCGTCCACGCCCGTCGCAAGGAGAACGCGACGCCGTCGATCGTCCTCGCCGTGCTCTCGGCAGCCAGTGCAGTGCTGGGCTTCCTCGTCGTGCTCTGATCAGTCGTGGGTGTCGGTCCAGGACGCGATGTCGACGCCGTGGTTGTCGGGCGATGCGAGCGACCACCACGCGGGCGCGTGCGAGTCGTCGACGAGTCTGCCGCCGGCGGCGAGCGCGGCATCCACCCGCGCGCGGGCCTGGTCGGCCGGCACGAAGACGTCGAAGTGCGTCCGGCCCCTCGCCGGAGTGTCGCCGCTGATCGGGTTGAAGGCGAGCTGCGGCCCGCAGCGAAGCGGGTCGACGGCATCCGTGTCTCCGAAGGCCTCGTAGCCCAGCGCGGCGGTGAAGAACGGTCGCACATCGGCCTGGGAGTGCTGGGCGACGTAGATGCCGATCGACTGCGCGAGCGAGGGATCGGGCGTCAGCTGCAGCTCGGCGGCGGCTCGGGAGACGGCAGCGGCGAACTCCACGGCGGCCGCGGGGATCCCCTCCGGGCCGCGGTGAGGGATGCGCACGACGACACCCTCGGGACGCACGTCGACGTCGGGCAGTACCCCGAATCGCTCGGCGGCGGTGATGACCGGGGCGAGGAGCCCCGCCGCGTGGGACAGCGATATCGAGGTGAAGACGGCCTGGGGGCCTCTGCCCGTGACGCGCCAGTCCGAGACCCCCGGCGCTCGGTGGAACTCGGCCGGGGTGATCCAGCCCGATCCGCTCGTCGACTCGCCCATGGGAGCTCCTTCGCTTGTCTGCGCCCAGGGTAGTGGGGGCCGCGGGGGTCAGAACGGGTTCGGTGTGAGGGTGTACTTCGTCTGCAGGTACTCGTGGATGCCCTCGGCGCCGCCCTCGCGGCCCAGGCCCGACATCTTCCAGCCGCCGAACGGCGCGGCGGCGTTGGAGACGACGCCCATGTTCAGGCCCATCATGCCGGTCTCGAGGCGCTCGATCATGCGCTGCCCGCGCGCGAGGCTCTCGGTGAAGACGTACGAGACGAGCCCGTACTCGGTGTCGTTCGCGAGGCGCACGGCGTCGTCCTCGGTGTCGAACGGGATGATGGCGAGCACCGGTCCGAAGATCTCCTCGCGGAGGATGTCGGACCCCGGCTGCACGTCGGTGACGACGGTCGGCTCGTAGAACGTCCCCGGCCCCTCGATCTCGTTGCCGCCGGTGGCGACCTTGGCGCCGCGCGAGACGGCATCCTGCACCAGCTGCGACGCCTTGGCGACCGCACGGTCATCGATCAGCGGGCCGATGGTCACGCCCTCCTCGGTGCCGCGGCCGATCGTGAAGCCGTTCACCCGCTCGGTCACCCGCCGCGCGAACTCGTCGGCGACCGAGCGGTGCACGATGAACCGGTTCGCGGCCGTGCACGCCTGGCCGATGTTGCGGAACTTCGCAAGCATCGCGCCGTCCACCGCCTTGTCGAGATCGGCGTCGTCGAAAACCACGAACGGCGCGTTGCCGCCGAGCTCCATCGACGTGCGCAGCACGCCCTGGGAGGCCTGCTCGAGCAGGCGCTGACCGACCTGAGTCGACCCGGTGAACGAGAGCTTGCGCAGGCGCGGATCGCGGATGATCGGCTCCGACACGGCGCCCGAGGTCGACGTGGTGAACACGTTGACGACACCCCTGGGCAGGCCAGCGTCCTCGAGCAGCTTCGCGAAGAACAGCGTGGTCAGCGGCGTGAGCTCGGCGGGCTTGATCACCACGGTGCAGCCCGCGGCCAGCGCCGGCGCGATTTTGCGGGTCGCCATCGCCAGCGGGAAGTTCCACGGCGTGATCAGGAAGCACGGACCCACCGGATGCTGCGACACGATCATGCGACCGGTGCCCTCGGGGTTCGCGCCATAGCGGCCCTGCACCCGGGCCGTCTCCTCACTGAACCAGCGCAGGAACTCACCGCCATACGCGACCTCGCCGCGCGCCTCCGCCAACGGCTTGCCCATCTCGATCGTCATCAGCAGCGCGAAGTCCTCCTTGCGCTCCTGCAGCAGATCGAACGCGCGACGCAGGATCTCGGCACGCTCGCGCGCCGGCGTCGCCGCCCACCCGGGGAACGCCTCGACGGCCGCATCGAGCGCGGCCTTGCCATCCTCGGGCGACGCGTTGGCGATCTCCTTCACGACCTCGCCGTTGGCGGGGTCGTAGACCTTCAGCGTCTTGTCGCCGGATGCCGCGCGCCACTGCCCGCCGATGAACAGCCCGTCGGGCACGGACGCCAGCAGCTCGGACTCACGGGTTTCGGTGATCGTCGTGGTCACGGGGACTCCCTTGTCGTCTCACGGACGCCGCAGCTCACGGCATCCGTTCTGTCGATGTCTACCGGGCCAATTCTGCCCGCCGCCGCCGAAGCGGCCGATATACGCGATGTACAGCTCTGCGTGTTGTTTCGCCGCCGCGGACGCACTCAACCGGCGGCGGTCGCCGGCTCGTGCTGGGGCAGGAACACCTGGGCGAAGAAGGCGGCGAGCTCGTCGGTCGCCCGGAGCGGGAGCACGGCGGCGAGGTACTGGTCGGGGCGGACCACGACGACGACGCCGTCGCGCGAGAGCCCGCGCTCCTCGAAGATGTCGTCGGTGGTCCAGGCGCTGGGCGCCGCCGCATAGACCTTCTCCCAGTCGATGAGTCCGAGCGGTCCCGTCCGCGGCAGGAACAACTCGGGTACCCGTGAGATGTCGACGTCGTCGAAGCGCTGCTGGTAGACGACCTTCACGTCGAAGACGGCGTCGATGTCGGCGCCCTCCGGCGTGAAGCGGTGCACGGGCGACTGCGGCGACGCCATGAACTCCGCCCAGTCCGAGAGAACGGATGCCTCCCCCGCCGCCGGGGTGTCCGCAAAGGCATACACGCGCCAGCGGCCGTCGGCTCTGGCGTGGTGACCGAGGTGCACGGCGTTGCCGTCGCACACCCGGACGACCTCGACGGACTTGAAGCGCTTGCCCAGCGGGAAGCCCTCGGCGAGCTGCTGGTGCGCGGCATCCGTCACGATCATCGACGGGCCGTACTGCGTCATGAACCCGGAGGGGAACTCGGCGGTGCCGAGGTAGAACGTGGCGAGTTCCTGCGGGTCGGAGATCTCCTCGGGCTTGCGCGCCATGAGCGCCGACCACTCGCGGTCGAAGTCGATGAGCTGCTGCGCGACGGGCTGACGCTCGGCCGAGTACGTCGAGAGCAAGGAAGCAGGACTGAGGCCGGTGAGGACGTGCCCGAGCTTCCAGCCGAGGTTGAAGCCGTCCTGCATCGAGACGTTCATGCCCTGCCCGGCCTTGGCACTGTGCGTGTGGCAGGCGTCGCCGGTGAGGAACACGCGCGGGTCGTGGCCCTGGTCGACGTCGACGTCGTCGAACTTGTCGGTGACGCGGTGGCCGACTTCGTACACGCTGTGCCACGCGACCTGCTTCACGTCGATCGTGTACGGGTGGAGGATCTCGTTGGCGCGCCGGATGATCTCCTCGATCGGGGTGCGGCGGACACGGTGGTCGTCGTCGGCTGCGACCTCGCCGAGATCGATGTACATGCGGCTGAGATAGCCGCCCTCGCGCGGGATGTGGAGGATGTTGCCGGCCTCGGAGTTGATCGCGCACTTGGTGCGCCAATCCGGGAAGTCGGTGTTGACGAGGACGTCCATGACACCCCACGCGTGTGCCGAGAACGCTCCGACGTGCGAGCGTCCGATCGCCTCGCGGACACCGCTGCGGGCGCCGTCGGAGCCGACGACGTACTTTGCGCGGATGACGCGCTCTTCGCCGGCACGCTCCCCCGCCGTGTACCGGAGTCGCACCTCGACGGGGTACTCACCAGCGCCGGCGCTCTCGCCGGCGCCGTCGTGCACGGTGAGGCCGACGAACTCGATGCCGTAGTCGGGGACGATGCGGCCGGGGCCGAGGGCTGCGGCTTCGGCGAAGTAGTCGAGCACGCGCGCCTGGTTCACGATCAGATGCGGGAACTCGCTGATCTTGAAGGCGTAGTCCTCGGTGCGCGCGGTGCGGATGATGTTGCGCGGGTTCTCGGGATCGGGTCCCCAGAAGTTCATGTAGGCGATGTTGTACGCCTCGGCGACGATGCGCTCGGCGAAGCCGAACGCCTGGAACGTCTCGACGCTGCGCGGCTGGATGCCGTCGGCCTGGCCGAGCACCAGGCGTCCCTCGCGGCGCTCGATGATGCGGGTGGTGACGCCGGGGAACTGCGACATCTGGGCGGCCAGCAGCATGCCGGCGGGGCCGGACCCGACGATCAGCACGTCCACCTCGTCGGGCAGTGCGGCGGGGCGATCGACGCCGGTGCCGGCGGCATCCTGCACCCGCGGGTCGGCCGAGACGTAGCCGTGGTGGTGGAACTGCATCGGTGTCCTCCTCGGACGACGGTGTCGAGGGCTTGGGGGCATGGGAGCTTGTATTGAGGATCGCCGTGTTCTATATTCGAACACGGCGTTCTACTATTGAACAGATCGTATATGACCCGCGTCGACGCGGCAAGACCGCCGTGCGACGAGACAGCGAGCCTCGTGTCCCCTGCCACCTCCACCGCTCCCGCCTCGCAGACCCTGAGCCGCGGCATCCGGATCCTCGAAGTGCTCGCCGAGGCGCGCGGGCCGCTGTCGATCGACGAGATCGCCCAGCGGCTCGACGTGCACCGCTCGGTCGCCTACCGGCTGCTGCGCACGCTCGAGGATCACGGGCTGGTCGAGCGGGACCCCGCCGGCCGCGTCGAGCTCGGTGCGCGGATGGCCGCCCTCGCCGCGGGCGTGGCGCACGATCTGCAGGCAGAGGCCCTCCCCGAGCTCACCGCGGTCGCGGGCGACCTGGGCGTGACCTGCTTCCTCGCCGTGCTCGACCACGACGAGTGCGTGACGCTCTCGAGCGTCGAGCCGCGGCACGCCGTGAACCCCGTCGCGCAGCGGCCGGGCACACGGCATCCGATCACGCGCGGCGCGCCGGGCAAGGCGATCCTGTCGCTGCTGCCCGAGCCGTCGTGGCCGGGCGATCTGTCGGCCGCGCTGGCGGCGGAGGTGCGGGATGCCGCCGCCCGCGGCTTCGCGACCAGCCACGACGAGGTCATCCCGAGCCTGCGCGCCGTCGCGGTGCCGCTCGCCGTGCGCGGACGCGGACCGGCGGCGGTCGCCGTCGTGTTCGTGGCCAGCGCGCACAGCGACGACGAGATCGCGGCACGGCTGACGGAGTCGGCGACCGCGATCCGCGACGCGCTCGGCGGCTGATCCCGGGGATGCGGTCCAGGTTTCGCAGGTTCGGGATGCCAGGAACCTGCGTTTCCTGGACGGCAGGGTTCACGAGGCCGCGACACCCCGGATGCGGTCCACGTATCGCAGGTTCGGGATGCCCGGAACCTGCGTTTGTTGGACGGCAGCTTCCTCGAACCCGCCGGTTCGACTACGCCGTCGTGGGGTACTCGGTGACCAGGCGGATGTTGTGCTCGGCGACGCGCTGCGGCACCCCTACGAACGCCTCGGCGCGCCCTTCGGATCCCAGGTACTCCTTCTCGAGGGCGAGGAACGCCTCCGCGTCGCCGGGGGCGCTGACCGCCCACACGAACTCGTTCGTCTCGGGCAGGCCGTAGGCGAACTCGATGGCGAAGCCGGCGGCGAGCCGCACCTTCGGCATCCACTCGTTCCACCAGGCGACGAACGCGTCGTACTCCCCGTCGACGAGCGTGTACCGGCGCAGCTGGATCGTCTTCATGACTCCCATCTTGGCGGAAGACCTATACTCGACAGGTCCGGCGGCATCGTCGCCCGCCGGTGCTCGAAAAATGGGCACGCAGCGCGCACGCGCGAGACACATACGGCCTCATCATCCGTTCCGTCTCGAAAGGCGTCGCCGTGCCCGCCACCCCCGCCATGAGCACCGTCTCGGCCCACGTCGCCCTCACCCTCGCCCGTCACATCGACCACGTCTTCGGCGTCATGGGCAACGGCAACGCCCACTTCCTGGACGCGCTGGAGCGCTCCACCGAGGTGCACTTCACCGCCGTGCGCCACGAGGCGGGCGGCGTCGTGGCCGCCGACGCCTACCACCGCGCCTCGGGCCGGCTCGCGGCGGCGACCGCGACCTACGGCGCCGGATTCACGAACACGCTCACCGCCCTCGCCGAGGCGGTGCAGGCGCATGTTCCGCTCGTGCTCGTCGTCGGCGACGAGCCGACATCGGGTCCGCGCCCGTGGGACGTCGACCAGATCGCCCTCGCGTCGGCCGTCGGCGCGAGGACGTACACCGTCGGGCGAGCAGATGCCGCGGCCACGACGGTCATCGCGATCGAGCACGCGCTCACCTACCGCGTGCCAACGGTGCTCGCGATCCCGTACGACGTGGCGGCGCGCGACGCAGGCCCGATGCCCGAGGCTCATGAGCCTCGCCTGCCCGGGCCGCTGGTGCCGGCCGGACCGTTCGCCGAGGGCGCCGTCGAGCGGATCGTCGAGGCACTGGCATCGGCCGAGCGCCCGTTCCTGCTCGCCGGTCACGGCGCCTGGATATCGGGCGCGGGTGAGGCGCTCGGTGAGGTCGCCGATGCCGTCGGCGCCATCACCGCCTCGACCGCGCTCGGTCGGTCGATCTTCCCCCGCAGCGAGTTCGACCTCGGCGTGACCGGAGGCTTCGGCGCCGAGAGCGCCATGGAGCTGGTCCGCGAGGCCGACGTGGCGGTCGTGTTCGGGGCGTCCCTCAACCAGTTCACGATGCGGTTCGGCGACCTCTTCGCGCCCGGCACGCGTGTGTTCCAGGTGGATGTGGCGCCGGCAGCCACCCACCCCCACGTGGGCGGATATGTGCGCGGGGATGCCGCGACGGTCGCGCGCGCGGTCGCGGACAGACTGCGGGGGCGGAGCACCGGCCCGAGCGGCTGGCGCGAGGCCGTGGACATCATGCCCCTTCGCGCATACGACCCCGGCGAGGGCGTGGCACCCGACGGCCGGCTCGACCCCCGATCGGTCGCGACCCGGATCGGCGAGCTGCTGCCCGATGACCGTGTGGTCGTGTCGGACGGCGGGCACTTCATCGGATGGGCGAACATGTACTGGCCGGTTGCCGCCCCCGACCGGATGATCATGGTCGGGACGGCGTTCCAGTCGATCGGGCTGGGCTGGCCGTCGGTCCCCGGCGCCGTACTCGCGAAGCCGTCGGCCACCGTCGTGCTCACGACCGGAGACGGCGGTGGGCTCATGGCGCTCGCCGACCTCGAGTCCGCGGTGCGGGTCGCGGGCGGGCGCGGACTCGCGGTCGTCTGGAACGACGCCGCATACGGCGCCGAAGTGAACCTCTACGGGCTCAAGGGCCTCGCGCAGGAGCCCATGCTCATCCCCGAGGTCGACTTCGCGGCCCTCGCAGCGGGCGTCGGCGCCGAGGGCGTGGTCGTGCGCGACCTCGACGATCTGGAGCGCCTGGCGACGTGGGTCACCGAGCCCGCGGCATCCCGCCCGTTCCTGGTGCTGGACTGCCGCATCTCGGGCACGGTCGTGGCGCCGTACCAGCGCGAGATCATCCGCGTGAACTCCTGAGCACTGCTCCCGCGGGCGGAGAGCGGATGCCTCCTGCCACCGCTTCGTGCACCGGCCACCGGCCACCGCCGCTCATCGCAGGTCGTAGTCCGGCAGACCGGCGTCCGTGGCGAACGCGTCGGTGATCCACAGCATCATCCGATACATCAGCGCGTTGCGGAACGACCAGTCGCGCATGCGTACGAGCGGGGCTGGAGGCGATGAGCGAGCTGCCGCTCGCGGCGGAGAGCGACTCGACCTGCTGGCGCTCCTGGCCGGCCATGCGCAGTCGATGGTGCGGCAGCAGGCCGAAGGACCCTATCCCGAGCAGAATCTCGCCGCCCAGCTGGGGCCGGTGCTGGCGGCGCGTTTCGCCGACTATCCGCGCTCGTCGGCCGCCTTCGCCGACGCCGCGCGCGACGGCGACCGCGACGCAGCGCTGCATTTCGGCATCGAGCGCCTGCTGGCGGGGGTTGCCGCACTCATCGCCGAGCGGACGGGCTCCGACCTCGCGTGATCCTTCGACCCCGCGGCTCGGGTGCCACAACACGCGGCATCCCACCGAGCGAACCCACACAACGCAACCCCCGAACGCCGGATCGTGAGGGTCACTCACCGCGGAAGTCGGGGCGGCGCTTCTGCTGGAAGGCCTGGAACCCCTCGCGGTAGTCGGCGGTGGTGCGCAGCGCCTCTTGCCCGCGGGCTTCTTCGGAGACGGCATCCCACAGGCGCTCGCCCCGCAGACGCGCGATGAGGCGCTTCGACGTCACGAAGGCGGCGGTGGGGCCGGATGCCGCGACCGACGCCCGCTGCTGCGTGAAGTCGAACACCTCCTCGACCGGCATGGCACGGCTGAAGAGTCCGGCCGCGACCGCCTCGGCGCCGCTCATGAGCTCGCCGGTATAGATCAGGTCGAGCGCGCGATGCGCTCCGAGCCGCTCGTAGAGGAGCGCGTGACCGCCCGAGTCGAGCATCGCGCCGAGGCTCGCGAAGGGCGATCCGATCTTGGCGTCGTCGGCGACATAGACGACGTCGGTCGCGATGGCGAGCCCCAGCCCCACTCCGAGGCATGCGCCGTGCACGGCCGCGAACGTGGGAGCGGGGAACGCCGCGATCCGCCGCATGAGCGTCTCGACGCCCGTGAGGTACTCGGGCACATCGTCGGTCTCGGGGTCGACGCCGGCGATGTCGCGACCCGCACAGAACGCACGCCCCTCGGCACGGAGCACCAGCGCCCGCACGCCGGCGTCTTCGGCCGCGCGGTAGGCGGCATCCATCTCTCCCAGTTCGCGCAGCGACAGGGCGTTGAGCTTCTCGGGCGCATTGAGCACGACCTCGGCCACATCGCCGGCGATGGAAAGCTCGATCAACTCGTCCTCCTAGACGTCGTAGTCGACCACGACGGTGTCGGTCGTGGGATGGGACTGACAGGTGAGCACGTAACCGCGCTCGAGCTCGTCGGGCTCGAGCGCGTAGTTCTCGGTCATGGTCACCGAGCCCTGCAGCAGCCGTGCGCGGCAGGTGCCGCAGACGCCGCCGGCGCACGCGAACGGCACGTCCGGGCGCACGCGCAGCGCCGCGTTGAGGATGGACTCGTGCGCGGCCACCGGGCTGTCGACGGCCTGCGACTGGCCGTCGAGGGTGAACTCGAGGCGACGCACCGGTTCATCCTCGGCGACCACCACCGGCCGGCCGGCCGCGGGCTCGGCCCGCTCCCCCTCGCCGGTCGTGAACAGCTCGTAGCGCACGTGCGCGGGATCGACGCCGATGTCGGCGAGCGTGTCGCGGCAGAGCTGGACGAGCTCGAACGGCCCGCAGAGGAACCACTCGTCGACGGTGTCGGGCAGCACGAGCTCCTCGAGGATGCGCCGCAGGCGCGGCTCGTCGATGCGGCCCGACAGCAGTGGTGCGGTGCGCTGCTCGCGCGACAGCACATGGTGCAGGGCGAGCCGCGTCGGGTAGCGATCCTTGAGGTCCGAGAGCTCGTCCAGGAACATCACGTCGAGGCTCGAGCGGTTCGTATAGACGAGGGTGAACTGCGAGGTGTCGGACCGCGCGAGCACCGTCGCGGCGAGCGCCATCAACGGCGTGATGCCCGACCCTGCCGCGATGCCGGCGACGTGCGCACCGTCGAGGTCGGCGAGCTTAGAGGTGAACGTGCCCTGCGGGCTCATCACGTCGATCTCGTCGCCCGCGTGCAGCTCGGTCTGCGCCCACGTCGAGAAGCGTCCGCCGAGATCGCGCTTGATCGCGACGCTGATCGTGCGCGGACCGTCGCCCCCGCCGGCATCCTCCGCTCGGCACAGCGAGTACGAGCGGCGCAGTTCGTGGCCGTCGAGCATCGTGCGCAGCGCCACGTGCTGTCCCGCCAGGTAGTCGAACTCGCCGCGCGCCTCTTCCGGGATCGCGAACGTCACCTCGACCGAGGCGTCGGTGAGCGGCCTGACGGCGGCCACCCGCAGTGTGTGGAAGCGCGCACGGTGCCGGCCGCCACGCGGTCCGCCCACCGCGGTCGTGAGCAGCGTCTCGGCGATGCGCTGGTTCTCCCCCGCCGAGACCCCGTGGTTCGACCCTGGCGGATGGTCTCGATCCATCAGTGCACCTTGAAGTGGTCGAAGGGCTCGAGGCAGGCGCGGCACTCGTACAGCGCCTTGCACGAGGTGGAGCCGAATCGGGCGATCTCGCGGGTGTCGAGCGAACCGCAGCGGGGGCACCGTACCGACAGCGCCAGGCGGATCGGGCCGGTGGCCCCGGCACGCCCGGTCGGCGGCGCGATGCCGTAGTCGACGAGCTTGCGCTTGCCGGCATCCGTCATCCAGTCCGTCGTCCAGGCGGGTGCGAGCACGAGCCGCACGTCGACGTCGTCGAATCCGGCCGCGGTCAGCGCGAGCACGACGTCCTCGCGGATCGCGTCCATCGCCGGGCATCCCGAGTACGTCGGCGTGATCGTCACCGTGGCGTGTGCGCCGTCGACCACGACGTCACGGAGCACCCCGAGATCCTCGATGGTGAGCACCGGCAGTTCGGGATCGGGAACGGATGCCGCCACCGCCCACGCGCGCGCCCTGAGATCAGCGGCATCCCCGGCTCCCCCTGTCTGAGCCTCCACGCGTACCGTGCGCAGGATCGCCACGGCCGGTGCCGATGCGGACCCGCGGGATTCCGCGGATGTGCGCGCCGCCGAGCCCGCCGATCCTGCAAACGGTACGGGGCGGGCGGGGGAAGCTGCGGAGCCGGTCACCATGTCACCCCCGGATGCTGCCGGGCGAGCACCTGCATCTCGGCAAGGAGGTACCCCAGGGTCGAGAAGTGCGAACCGTGGCGACCGCCCGCCGACGACATCGGTGCGGACGGGAGCTCGAGCTGCGCCTCCGCGAACACCGCGGCGATGACGGCGTCGAACGCCGGCTGCAGGGTCGACGGCCGTACCGCGACGTCCTCGAGCCGGTCGATGAGCGGCTCGTCGCGGAAGAGCTCGCCGACGTACGGCCAGACGTCGCCCACCGCGCGGATCATGCGGCGGCGGGACTCGTCGGTACCGCCGGCCAGGCGCAGCGTCCACTGCACGGCGTGGTCGCGGTGGTATTCGACCTCCTTGACCGCCTTGGCCGCGATCGCGGCGAGCGTCTCGTCGGACGAGTTCTGCAGCGCGGTGTACAGCTCGAAGAGGTAGACGGATGCCGCCAGCTGGCGAGCCATCGTCTGCGCGAAGTCTCCGTTGGGCTGCTGGAACAGCCAGGCGCAGCGGAACTCCGGTTCTTCGCGCCAGTACGCGAGGTCGTCCTCGGTGCGGTCGTCGTAGGCGCCCGCGTAGCGCAGGAACGAGCGCGCGTGTCCGAGCAGGTCGAGCGCGATGTTGGCGATTGCCACGTCCTCTTCGAGTTCGGGGGCTCGTGCGATCCACACGCCGAGCTGCTGCGAGAGGATCAGCGCGTCGTCGCCCAGCCAGAGCGCGTACTCGGCGACGTCAGCCGTGGCGGCGCGGCCCTCACCCCCCGCGAGCTCGGCCGACAGCTCCACGCGCTCGACGGTCACCTCGCCGTGCGCGTCGTCTCGGAGATCGGGTCGCGATGTTTCGTCTGCCTCGTTCCTCGGTCGCGCAACGACCGGCGGTGTTGCGGTCGTCGAGCGAGCCTGCGAGTCGAAACGCGGAGACGAAACTCCCCGGCCGTCGGGATGCACGTGGATCACAGGTGCGGCACCCCCTCGGACGCCGTGTAGTACGTGGCGTGGCGGTAGTTCTTGCCGGCGGGGCTCTCGAAGAACGCGCCCCTGGAGTCGGGGTCGCTCGTCGTGATCGCATCGGCGGGAACCACCCAGATCGACGTGCCCTCGCTCCGGCGCGTGTAGACATCGCGGGCATTGCGGAGCGCGAAGTCGGCGTCGGGTGCGTGCAGCGAGCCCGCGTGCACGTGACTGAGGCCGCGTCCGGCGCGGACGAACACCTCCCACAGGGGCCATGACTCGCGCGGCGAGGCGCCTGACGTCGTCATCGCGCCACCTCGTTCCCGTTCGTTCCTCGCTCGCTCAACGACCGGATGCCGACCTGCTTGCGCGCGTACTCGGCGGCCGCCTCGCGCACCCAGGCGCCGTCCTCGTGCGCGGTGCGGCGGTGCCGGATGCGCTCGACGTTCATCGGCCCGCGGCCGGCGAGCACCTCGTGGAACTCCGTCCAGTCGATCTCGCTCGTGTGCCAGCGGTCCGCCTTCTCGTCCCATCGCAGCTCGGGGTCGGGAAGGGTCACACCGAGCACCTCGGCCTGGGGCACCAGCATCCCGATGAAGCGCTGCCGCAGGTCGTCGTTCGAGAACCGCTTGATCTTCCACGCCATGGACTGCGCCGAGTTGGGCGACTCGTCGTCGGGAGGCCCGAACATCATGAGCGAGGGCCAGTACCAGCGGTCGACGGCATCCTGCGCCATCCGTCGCTGCGCGGGCGTTCCCTGCATGAGCGTCAGCAGGATCTCGAATCCCTGCCGCTGGTGGAACGACTCCTCCTTGCAGATGCGCACCATCGCCCGGCCGTACGGGCCGTACGAGGCACGGCACAGCGGCACCTGATTGCAGATCGCGGCGCCGTCGACGAGCCAGCCGATCGCCCCCATGTCGGCCCAGGTCGGCGTCGGGTAATTGAAGATCGACGAATAGCGCGCGCGGCCCTCGATGAGCTGCTCGGTCATCTCGTCGCGGGTGATGCCGAGGGTCTGCGCGGCGGAGTACAGGTACAGCCCGTGACCGGCTTCGTCCTGCACCTTGGCCATCAGGATCGCCTTGCGCTTGAGGCTCGGCGCACGGGTGATCCAGTTGCCCTCGGGCTGCATGCCGATGATCTCGGAGTGCGCGTGCTGCGAGATCTGCCGGATCAGGGTCTTCCGATACGCGGCCGGCATCCAGTCGCGCGGCTCGATGCGCGAATCCGCCTCGATGATCGCGTCGAAGGCCGCCTGCTCGGCAGCCTCGTCGATCAGCACATCGGTCGTCATCATCGACTCCGTTCCGGTTCGTGAGCCTGTCCTCCGCGGCTCCTGAGCCTGTCGAAGGATTACAGACCGTTCGTTCAGTAAGTCTAACCCAGGACGGATACCGCGGCCACCGTCAGCCGGCGGCGCCGGGGCGGTCGGAGCCCGACGGCCGCGTGGTGAAGGACCGCCCGCGGAATTCGGCCACGACATCCCCGGTCTCGTCGGTCACCGTCACGTCGTACAGCCCGCTGCGGCCGGCGAGCGCGCGGCGGCGCGCGTGGGCGGTCAGCGTCTGCCCGGCGCGCGTCGCCTTGAGGAACGAGATGTCGGCGCCGGCCGCCACCGTGATGTCGGCATCCGCGCCATCTTCACCCGTGGCCACGGCGTTGCACGCCATCGCGAACGCCGTGTCGGCGAGCGCGAACACCATTCCGCCGTGCGTGATCGCGAAGCCGTTCGTCATGTCGTCGCGCACGCGCATCGACACGATGGCTTCGCCCGGCACGTCGCGCTCGACCACCATGCCCAGCGCCGCCGATGCGCGGTCACGCTGCAGCATGCTCCGTTCCCCGGCGAAGTGGTCGGCGGGCTCGCTCACGCTCCGACCTCTGCCGGTACGGGATCTCCGGTTGCCGCGGCCCCCTCCGCGGTCTTGGCGACCAGCGTGAGCACGTCGTAGGTCGCGACGATGTCGTCGCGCTGGTTGAGGATGACGGCGTCCCACCGCACCTCGCCGTAGTCGTCGGTCTCGCGCGGGGTGATCTGCTTCGCGGTCAGCACGACACGGATCTCGTCGTCGGGTGACACCGGCGTCATGAAGCGCAGGTTCTCGAGCCCGTAGTTCGCCAGCACCGGACCGGGATCCGGGTCCACGAAGAGCCCGGCCGCCCACGACACGAGCAGGTAGCCGTGCGCCACGCGACCGGGGAAGAATGGGTTGGCGGCCGCCGCCTCCTCATCCATGTGGGCGTAGAAGCGGTCGCCCGTGAAGTTCGCGAACGTCTCGATGTCGTCGAGGGTGACCGCGCGCGACGGCGACGCGAGCTGGTCGCCGATGACCAGCTCGGCGAGCGACTTGCGGAACGGGTGGCGGTCGGAGCGGGATGCCGCCCCCTGGTGCCAGACGCCGGTGAGCGCCGTCAGCATCGCGGGCGAGCCCTGCACCGCGGTGCGCTGCATGTGGTGCAGCACCGCGCGGATGCCGCCGAGCTCCTCCCCGCCGCCGGCGCGGCCCGGCCCACCGTGGACGAGGTGCGGCACGGGCGCGCCGTGCCCCGTGGAGGTGCGGGCGTCGTCCCGGTCGAGGAACAGCAGTCGCCCGTTGTACGCCGCGGTGCGCGCGAGGAGGGTCGCCGCCACGCCGGGGTCGGACGTCGCGATGCTCGTGACGAGCGATCCGCCGCCGCGACCGACGAGGTCGGCGGCCTCCTCCACTGTCCGGTACGCGAGCACGCTCGCCACCGGGCCGAACGCCTCGACGTCGTGGACCGCGTCGGGCAGGGCGGCCGCCTCACCGTCGAACCCGATCAGGATCGGGCCGACGAACGCGCCGTCCGGGGCAGGCCCTGTGGAGCCGTCCGCGCGCGTGACGTCGGGCGCGTCCGTCGTTCCCAGCACGATCCGCCCGCCGGCGGCCTCGAGCGCGTCGACGGCGCGCAGCACCTCGTCGCGCTGCGCAAGGGAGACGAGCGGTCCCATCGTGACGGACTCCGCGTGGGGATCACCGACGACGACGCGCTCGGCGATCATCTGCCGCAGCGCCTCGACGAGCGGGGCGACCGCGTCGGACGGGACGATGGCGCGGCGGATCGCGGTGCACTTCTGACCGGCCTTCGTCGTCAGCTCGACCAGGAGCTGCGTGACGTACGCGTCGAACTCCGGCGTGCCCGGCACCGCGTCGGGCCCGAGCACCGACGCATTGATCGAGTCGGTCTCGCTCGTGAACCGCAGCCCCGGCGCGGCCTGCGCGCGCAGCCGCTCGGCCGTCGACGCGCTGCCGGTGAAGCCGACGAGGTCGCCCAGCCCGAGATGGTCGAACAGGCCGGGCACCGCGCCGCTCACCAGCTGCAGCGACCCGGCGGGCAGGAGTCCGGTCTCGACGAGGATGCGCACCCACGCCTCGGCGACGTACGCGGTCGGCGACGCGGGCTTCACGATCGTCGGCACGCCGGCGAGGAAGGCCGGGGCGTACTTCTCGAGCGCACCCCACATCGGGAAGTTGAAGGCGTTGATCTGCACGGCGACACCCGGCAGCCGCGTGTAGACGTGGCGGCCGAGGAACGAGCCGTCCTTCGACAGCGACTCGACCGGGCCGTCCAGGTACACCTGCGCGTTGGGCAGCTCACGGCGCCCCTTCGACGAGTACGTGAACAGCACGCCGATGCCGCCGTCGATGTCGTTGAGCGAGTCGCGCACCGTGGCGCCGGCGCGCTTCGACAGCTCGTAGAGCTCCTCCTTGCGCGCGGTCAGAGCGATGCCGAACTGCTTGAGCAGCAGCGCCCGCTGGTGGAACGTCAGCGCGCCGAGGCCCACCTGCCCGACCGTGCGGGCATGGGCGATCGCGCCCGCGAGATCGACGCCCTGCGTGCTCAGATACGTGACGACCTCACCCGTCGACGAATCGAGCACCGGGGTCGCGTCGTCGCCGGTGTCGGGACTCCACCACTCGTCGCGGAGATAGCTGGGAAGGATGCCGGTCGGGGACGGCTCGATGGTGCCCGGCCGCTCGACGGTCCCTGTCTGCTCGATCATCGCTGTTCACTCCATTCGTAGAAGCCGCGGCCGCTCTTGCGGCCGAGATGTCCCTCGGCGACGAGGCGCCGCAGCAGCAGCGGCGGCGCGAACCGCTCCCCCAGCCGTCGGTGCAGCTCTTCGGCGATCCCGAGCCGCACGTCGAGGCCGACGAGGTCGGTCGTGCGCAGCGGCCCTGCCGGATGCCGGTAGCCGAGCTCCATCGCCGCGTCGATGTCGGTGGCCGAGGCGACGCCCTCCTCGAGCATCCGGATGGCCTCCAGGCCGAGCGCGACGCCGAGGCGGCTCGACGCGAAGCCCGGGCTGTCGCGGACGACGATCGGCGTCTTGCCGAGAGCCTCGATCCACGTCCTCGCCTCGTCGACGAGGTCCGGCTCGGTGGCGGCCCCGGTCACGACCTCCACGAGCTGCGACGCGGGCACGGGGTTGAAGAAGTGCAGCCCGAGAAAGCGCTCCGGCCGGGCCAGCACCGACGCGAGGTCGTCGATGGAGATCGACGACGTGTTGCTGGCGAGCGCGGCATCGGGCGAGAGAACGTGCTCCGCGCGCGTGAGGGCCGCGACCTTCACATCGCGCTCCTCCGGCACCGCCTCGACCACCAGCCGGCAGCCGGCGAGAGCTGCGGCATCCGTCGCCGTCCCGATCGCCGAGGCGAGTGCGTCGACGTCACGGTCGGTTGCGCCGCGCTCGACGCTGCGCCGCACCGTGTCGAGCAGGCGAGCGGATGCCGCAGCCGCCGCCTCCACGTCGCGCTCGACCACGATCACCTCGGCGCCCGCGAGCACGAACGCGTGCGCGATGCCGGCGCCCATGCGGCCGCCGCCGATCACGCCGACGCGCTCCGGCACGCTCATCGCTTGCGGCTCTCAAGGAACGCGGCCATGCGCCGCTCCTTCTCGGGGCTCTCGAAGAGCTTCGCCTGCAGTTCGAGCTCGATCTCGGGGTGCGCGGTGCGCGGCGCCCGCAGGGCGGTCTTCGTGTAGCGCGTCGCGAGCGGATCGTTGCGCGCGATGCGGTCGGCGATCGCGTGGGCGGCCGCGAGCAGATCGGCCGGCTCGTACAGCGACGACACGAGTCCCCAGGCGACGGCGGTGCCGGCATCCAGTATCCGTCCGGTCAGCAGCATCTCGGCTGCCCGCGCTTCGCCGACGATCTCGGGCAGGCGCCACGTGGCACCCGCGGCGGCGATGATGCCCAGGCCGGTCTCGGGGTTGCCGATTTGGAGTGCGGGCGTGCCGATGCGGATGTCGGCCGCGTAGGCGAGCTCGGCGCCCCCGCCCAGCGCGTAGCCGTCGATCGCGGCGATCACCGGCATCGGGAGGCTGCGCACCCTTTGGAACGCGCGGGTGTTGATGCCGCGGCGGGCGTCGGCGGCGCGGCGCTCGCGCAGCTGTGCGATGTCGGCTCCCGAGGCGAACACGCCGTCGGAGCCGGTCAGGATCAGGGTGCGGGGTTCGCGCTCCAGCTCGTCGCAGAGCTCGTGCAGCCGGTTGATCATGTCCTGATCGATGGCGTTGCGCACCTCGGGTCGCGTCAGCGTGGCGACGACGCGATCCACGCGGCGCTGGATCTGCAGCGGCCCTGCACTCGACGCTGGCATCGGCATCCTCTCGATCCGCTCCATCGCGGTCGCGACCATAATACTTGACCGATCGTTCAGTAATATCCCTCCGTTGTGCGGATCCTGTGCAGACCGGTGCCAGACTGGGCGCATGTCCGCGACCGCCGAGCCCCTCCCCGCCCGCCGCGGGCGCCCGGGCTACGACCGGGACCAGGTGCTGACGGTCGCCGTGACGCTGTTCAACGAGCAGGGCTACGACGCCACGTCGGTCGCCGACCTCGCCTCGCGGCTCGGCCTCACGAAGTCGGCGCTCTATCACCACTTCGACTCGAAGGAGCAGCTGCTCGCCCTTGCGCTCGACGAGGCCCTCGACGGGCTCGAGGGAGTGCTCGACGCCCCCGATGCCGCCGTCGACGACCCCGCCGAGCGGCTCGGCGCGGTGCTGCGCGGTGCGGTCCGAGTGCTCGTCGACAAGCTGCCCCACGTCACCCTGCTGCTCCGCGTCCGCGGCAACAGCGACGTGGAGCGCGCCGCGCTCGAGCGGCGGCGCGCATTCGACCACCGGGTCACCGCGCTCGTCGTCGAGGCTCAGCGCGCGGGTCAGGTGCGCGCCGACGTGGACGGCGCCGTCGCCACCCGCCTGCTCTTCGGCATGGTGAACTCGATCGTCGAGTGGTACCGCCCCACCGGCCCGGTCGACCGCGACCGCCTCGCGCACGACGTGGTCGCCGTCGCCCTCGACGGCATGCGCACCCGCTGACGCCCGGCCCGAGGCCCAACCGCTCACCTGTCACGAATGGTGGGCGTGGGCCGCACTTCGTGACAGGCGAGCAGTGGGACGGAGAAGGTCAGGCCTTCGCCATGCCGTAGATCGGGCTGACCGACTGCTCCGCCTCGTGGTCGGGGCCGAGCGGGATGCCGGAGCGATCGCGCAGCAGCAGCGTGGCGAGCAGGCCGACGACCGTCATGCCGGCGAGGTACCACGTGACGGACAGCGTCGAGCCGGTCGCCTGCACGAGCGCCGTCGCGATGGTCGGGGCGAACGCGCCGCCCAGGATCGCGCCGATCGCGTACGAGATCGAGACCCCCGAGAAGCGGATGGATGCCGGGAAGAGCTCGGAGTACAGCGCCGCCTGCGGCCCGTACGTGAAGCCGAGGCCGAAAGTGAGGATCGCAAGGCCGAGGAACAGCAGCCAGATGTTCCCCGTGTTCACGAGCGGGAACAGCAGGAAGACGCCGACGAGCTGCAGGATCCAGCCGATGATGTACGTCGTCCGCCGGCCGATGCGGTCCGACACGAACCCGGCGGCCAGCGTCGACAGCAGCCACGTCACCGCGGAGCCGGCGACGGCCCAGAGCACCGGACCCCGCTCGAGCGCGAGCGGACCCTCGGGGTTGGTCGAGTATCCCTGGATGTAGCCGCCCGTCGTCATGTAGCCGACCGCGTTGTTCCCCGCGAACACGAGCGCGGCGATGAACACCAGCAGGGCGTGCTTGCGGAAGAGCGTGACGATCGGCATCCGCGCCTTCTCCTTGCGCTCGGCCAGCTCGGCGAACACGGGGCTCTCTTCGACACGGCGGCGCACGTAGTAGCCGACGAGGATGAGCACGACGCTGAGGAGGAACGGCACGCGCCAGCCCCACACGAGGAACGCGTCGCCCGGGGCGATCATCGCCATGAGCGCCATGACGCCCGAGGCGAGCAGCAGGCCGAGGGGAACGCCGATCTGCGGCGATGCGCCGAAGGCGCCGCGGCGGGTGCGCGGCGCGTGCTCGACGGCCATGAGGACCGCGCCGCCCCACTCGCCGCCGGCCGAGATGCCCTGCAGGATGCGCAGCAGCACCAGGAGGATCGGCGCCCAGATGCCGATGGCCTCGTAGGTGGGCAGCACGCCGATCAGCGCGGTCGCCGCGCCCATCAGGATCAGCGTCCACATCAGCACGACCTTGCGACCGTACTTGTCACCGAAGTGGCCGGCGAGGAAGGCGCCGAGTGGGCGGAACAGGAAGCTCACGCCGACGGTGGCGAAGGCCACGATCGCGCTGTTCGCACCGAGCGGCGCGAAGAACAGCTGACCGAACACCAGGCCGACGGCCGTGGCGTAGATGAAGAAGTCGTACCACTCGACGGTGGTGCCGACGACGGTCGCGAAGACGACCCGGCGGCGGTCGACGGATGCGGCGATGGTTCCGGTGGGGGTGAACCCCGCCTCGGGTTGCGATGTGCTCATGGTGACTCCTGTGTCGGGGGCTGACGTCGTCGTCTCCGGCGGTGTTTCGGGGTTGGTTGCCGGATGCTGCACGATCATATACGATTTCGGATACGACGCAAGAGTGAGGGAGCTCGAATGGACGAGATCACGGATGCCGCCCCGTCGGGTGCGGCGGATCCCCCGGCGGATCCGCGGTTCGCGGCCCTCCCCGCGCGCCCGGGAAAGATCGTCGCCGTCCACCTCAGCTATGCGTCGCGTGCCGACCAGCGCGGGCGCCGGCCGCAGCATCCGTCGTACTTCTTCAAGCCGTCGAGCTCGGTCGCGGCGTCCGGCAGCACCATCGAGCGCCCCGCCGGCACCGAGCTGCTCGCCTTCGAAGGCGAGATCGCGCTCGTGATCGGCGAGGCGGCCCGGCACGTGGCGCTCACCGACGCCTGGTCCCACGTGGCTGGGGTCACCGCCGCCAACGACTTCGGCCTGTACGACCTGCGCGCCAACGACAAGGGCTCCAACGTGCGGTCGAAGGGCGGCGACGGCTACACCCCGATCGGCCCGGCGCTCATCGACGCCCGCCTCGTGCACCCTGACGCGCTCCGCGTGCGCACCTGGCTCAACGGGGACCTCGTCCAGGACGACACGTCCGCGGGCATGTTCTTCCCGCTGGCGCAGCTCGTCGCCGACCTGTCGCAGCACTTCACCCTGGAGCCGGGCGACGTGATCCTCACCGGAACCCCCGCCGGCTCGTCCGTCGCGCAGCCCGGCGACGTCGTCGAAGTGGAGGTCGACGTCCCGGGCGGGTCGTCCTCCGGGCGGCTGGTGACGACGGTCGTCCAGGGCGTCGCAGACTTCGACGCCGACCTCGGCTCGCTCCCTGAGGCCGACGACCTGCAGCGCACCGAGGCGTGGGGCTCGCCGGAAGCCGCCTCCCGGTCGTTGAGCGAGCGAGGAACTCGGTCGTTGAGCGAGCGAGGAACGAGCGAGACGAAACGCGCCGAACCGACGAGCGACGGAGGCGAAGCGCGTTTCGACTCGCAAGCTCGCTCAACGACCGGAGTACGCGCCGAACCGACGAGCGACGGAGGCGAAGCGCGTTTCGACTCGCAAGCTCGCTCAACGACCGGAGTACGCGCCGAGCCGACGAGCGACCGAGCCGAAGCGCGTTTCGACTCGCAAGCTCGTTCAACGACCGCGGGGCTCTCCCCCGAGCTGCGCGCGAAGCTCGAAGCCGTTCCCGTCGCCGGGCTCTCGGCGCAGCTGCGCAAGCGCGGGCTGAACAACGTGCACATCGACGGCGTCCGGCCGCTGCATCCGGCATCCAAGCTGGTCGGCACGGCGCGCACGCTGCGCTTCGTCCCCAACCGCGAGGACCTGTTCGCCACCCACGGCGGCGGCTACAACGCGCAGAAGCGCGTGTTCGACGCCGTCGGCGACGGTGAGGTCGTCGTGATCGAGGCACGCGGCGAGGCCGGGTCGGGCACGCTGGGCGACATCCTGGCGATCCGCGCGCATGCTCGGGGCGCCGCCGGCATCGTCACCGACGGCGGGGTGCGGGATGCCGCAGCCGTCGCGGCAGTCGGCATCCCGGTGTACTCGTCCGGCGTGCACCCCGCTGTCCTCGGGCGCAAGCACGTCCCGTGGGACGCCGACCTGACGATCGCATGCGGCGGCACGACCGTGCAGCCCGGCGACGTCATCGTCGGCGACGCCGACGGGGTCGTCGTGATCCCGCCCGCGATCGTCGAGGAGGTCGTCGACGGGGCGCTCGCCCAGGAGGACGAGGACGCGTGGATCGCCGAGCGCGTCGCGGAGGGGCATCCGGTCGACGGGCTCTTCCCGATGAACGCCGAATGGCGGGCACGGTTCGCGGCCGCGCGGGAGGCTGGACGATGACCCCCGACACGTCCACGACGCTCAGCAAGTCGCAGCTCGCGTACCGCTGGGTGAAGGAGCGGATCGCCAGCCAGGAGTTCACCCCGGGGTACCGGCTGGTGCTCGGGAGCATCGCGGGCGAGCTCGACATGAGCGTCGTGCCGGTGCGCGAGGCCATCCGCCAGCTCGAGGCCGAGGGACTCGTCACGTTCGAGCGCAACGTCGGCGCGCGGGTGTCGATGGTCGACGACTCGCAGTACCGGTTCAGCATGCAGGCGCTGTCGATCCTCGAGGGAGCGGCCACCGCGCTGGCGGCGCGACGACTCACGCCCGACGACATCCGCGCGGCGCGGCGGATCAACGAGCTCATGATCGAGACCCTCGAGCACTTCGACCCGCGGGCGTTCACGGGACTCAACCAGGAGTTCCACGCGGCGCTGTTCACGAAGTGCGCGAACCCGCGGATGCTCGATCTCGTCGACGCCGAGTGGGGCCGGCTGGGCCACCTGCGTGACTCGACCTTCAGCTTCGTGCCGGGCCGCGCCGCCGAGTCGGTACGCGAGCACGAGAACATCCTGCAGCTGATCGAGACCGGCGCCCCCCTCGGCGAGATCGAGAAGGCCGCGCGACGGCATCGCTCGGCGACCCTCGACGCCTACATGATCCACGAGCATCCCGACGAGGCCCTCGGCCTCCCGGCGTTCTGAACCTTCCGGATGCCGGCGCCCCCGGCATCCGGACCACGACCTCCGACGAAGGAGCAAGCAATGACCGACACCACCACGACCCGTCCCGGAAGCGAAGCGCCTGACGCCGCCGCGGCGACGCGGCACGTGCCCGAGGGCCTCCCCACCCGCATCCAGCACTACATCGACGGCGAGTTCGTCGACTCGGCCGACGGCGACACGTTCGACGTGCTCGATCCCGTCACCAACGAGACCTACGTGCAGGCCGCCGCCGGCAAGAAGGCCGACATCGACCGGGCCGTCGCCGCCGCACGGCGCGCCTTCACCGAGGGGCCCTGGCCGCGGATGCTGCCCCGCGAGCGCTCGCGCGTGCTGCACCGCATCGCCGACATCGTCGAGTCCCGCGACGCCCGGCTGGCCGAGCTCGAGTCGTTCGACTCGGGGCTGCCGATCACCCAGGCGCTCGGGCAGGCGCGTCGCGCCGCCGAGAACTTCCGGTTCTTCGCCGACCTGATCGTGGCGCAGGCCGACGACGCCTACAAGGTGCCCGGCCGCCAGATGAATTACGTCAACCGCAAGCCCATCGGCGTCGCCGGCCTCATCACGCCGTGGAACACGCCGTTCATGCTCGAGTCGTGGAAGCTCGGCCCCGCGCTCGCGACGGGCAACACCGTCGTGCTGAAGCCCGCCGAGTTCACGCCGCTGTCGGCCTCGCTGTGGGCGGGCATCTTCGAGGAGGCCGGGCTGCCGCAGGGCGTCTTCAACCTCGTCAACGGCCTCGGCGAAGACGCCGGCGACGCCCTGGTGAAGCATCCCGATGTGCCGCTCATCTCGTTCACCGGCGAGAGCCGCACCGGTCAGCTCATCTTCGGCAACGCCGCACCGTTCCTGAAGGGCCTGTCGATGGAGCTGGGCGGCAAGAGCCCGGCCGTCGTGTTCGCCGACGCCGACCTCGAGGCCGCGATCGACGCGACGATCTTCGGCGTCTTCTCGCTCAACGGCGAGCGCTGCACCGCCGGCTCGCGCATCCTCGTGGAGCGCGCCGTCTACGACGAGTTCGTCGAGCGCTACGCCGCGCAGGCCGAGCGCGTCGTG
This sequence comes from Microbacterium sp. LWS13-1.2, assembly GCF_040144835.1. Taxonomy (NCBI): domain Bacteria; kingdom Bacillati; phylum Actinomycetota; class Actinomycetes; order Micrococcales; family Microbacteriaceae; genus Microbacterium; species Microbacterium sp. LWS13-1.2. Next base: position 3,890,709 of record NZ_CP151632.1, on the reverse strand, counting down.
GTCGGCTACCCGCACGACCCGAAGACCGAGGTCGGGGCGCTCGTGCACCCCGAGCACTACGACAAGGTGATGAGCTACATCGAGATCGGCAAGCGCGAAGCGCGCCTGGTCGCCGGCGGCGGCCGCGCCGACGGGTTCGCCGCGGGCAACTTCGTGCGCCCGACCGTGTTCGCCGACGTCGCGCCCGACGCCCGCATCTTCCAGGAGGAGATCTTCGGCCCGGTCGTCGCGATCACCCCGTTCGACTCCGACGAAGAGGCGCTGGAGCTCGCCAACGGCGTGAAGTACGGCCTCGCAGCGTACGTGTGGACGAACGACCTCAAGCGCGCCCACAACTTCTCGCAGGCCATCGAGGCCGGCATGGTGTGGCTCAACTCGAACAACGTCCGCGACCTCCGCACCCCGTTCGGCGGCGTCAAGGCCTCCGGCCTCGGCCACGAGGGCGGCTACCGCTCGATCGACTTCTACACCGACCAGCAGGCCGTGCACATCACCCTCGGCCCCGCCCACAACCCGACCTTCGGCAAGGCCTGAGCCGAGGCATACGCCCCGACCATCCGCACACGCAAGGACGCGACATGACCCGCCGTGACGACATGACCCTCACCTCCTCGGGCTTCTACGTGAGCCAGGAGGCGCCGATCCACACCGACAACCCGGTACCGACGCCGGAGAGCCCGGCCCCCGACATCCTGCGCTGCGCCTACATGGAGCTCGTCGTGACCGACCTCGCCGCGTCGCGCACGTTCTACGTCGACGTGCTCGGGCTCTACGTCACCGCAGAGGACGACGAGGCGATCTACCTGCGCTCGACCGAGGAGTTCATACATCACAACCTCGTGCTGCGTCGGGGCCCCGTCGCCGCCGCCGCCGCGTTCTCGTACCGGGTGCGCACCCCGGAGGACCTCGACCGGGCGGTCGCGTTCTACCAGGAGCTCGGCTGCCGCGTCGAGCGCCGCCCGGACGGCTTCGTCAAGGGCATCGGCGACTCGGTGCGGGTCACCGACCCGCTCGGATTCCCCTACGAGTTCTTCTTCCAGACCGAGCACGTCGAGCGTCTCTCGTGGCGCTACGACCTGCACACCCCCGGCGAGCTGGTGCGGCTGGACCACTTCAACCAGGTCACCCCCGACGTGCCCCGCGCGGTGAACTTCATGCAGTCGCTGGGCTTCCGCGTCACCGAAGACATCCAGGACGAGGGCGGCACCGTCTACGCCGCCTGGATGCGCCGCAAGCCGACGGTGCACGACACCGCCATGACCGGCGGCGACGGCCCCCGCATGCACCATGTCGCGTTCGCCACCCACGAGAAGCACAACATCCTCGCGATCTGCGACAAGCTCGGCGCGCTCCGCCGCTCGGACGCGATCGAGCGCGGACCCGGCCGCCACGGCGTCTCGAACGCGTTCTACCTCTACCTGCGCGACCCCGACGGCCACCGCGTCGAGATCTACACGCAGGACTACTACACCGGCGACCCCGACAACCCCGTCATCACCTGGGACGTGCACGACAACCAGCGCCGCGACTGGTGGGGCAACCCTGTGGTGCCGTCCTGGTACACCGAGGCCTCGCTCGTGCTCGACCTCGACGGCAACCCGCAGCCCGTCGTCGCCCGCACGGACGAGTCCGAGATGGCCGTCACGATCGGCGCCGACGGGTTCTCGTACACCCGCCCCGACGAGAAGGACGAGGAGCTGCCCAGCTGGAAGCAGGGCGAGTACAAGCTCGGCCACCAGCTCTAGGGCGGACTCGTCGCGTTTCGTCTCGCTCGTTCTTCGCTCGCTCAACGACCGGGTGAAAGGATCCGGTCGTTGAGCGAGCGAAGCGAGACGAAACGCTTTGGACTCACCAGACACGACAGGAGAAACGGATGCTGTCACCCGATGACATCGCGGCGATCGCCGACGAGCTGGCCGAGGCCGACCGCACGCACGGCGTGATCCCACGCATCACGGCGCGGTACCCCGACGCGACCGTCGAGGACTCCTACGCGATCCAAGGGGTCTGGCGCGACGCCAACGTCGCTGCCGGCCGGACGCTCGTGGGGCGCAAGATCGGGCTCACGTCGAAGGCGATGCAGCACGCGACGGGAATCACCGAGCCCGACTACGGCGTCATGTTCGACGACACCGTGTACCGCTCCGGCGCGGAGATCCCGGTCGACGTCTTCTCCAACGTCCGGATCGAGGTCGAGCTCGCATTCGTGCTCAAGACGCCGCTCGAAGGCCCCGACTGCACGCTCGACGACGCACTCGCGGCGATCGACTACGCCGTCCCCGCCCTCGAGGTGCTCAACTCGCACATCGAGCTCGAGGGTCGCACGATCATCGACACGATCGCCGACAACGCGGCCTACGGCGCGATGGTGCTGGGCACCGTGCGCAAGCGCCCCGACGAGATCGACCTGCGCTGGGTCCCCGGCGTCCTGAGCCGCAACGGCGAGATCGAAGAGACCGGCGTCGCCGCGGGTGTGCTGGGCCACCCCGCGACGGGCGTCGCATGGCTGGCCAACAAGTTCCACCAGCACGGCGCGCGCCTGGAGGCCGGCGAGATCATCCTCGCCGGATCGTTCACGCGCCCCATGTGGGTGTCGCGAGGCGATAGCGTGCTGTGCGACTACGGACCGATGGGAGTCATCGAATGCCGCTTCGTCTGACCCCGACCTTCCGCGACGCGCTCGCCGGCGCCGAGCGTCCGCTGGCGGGCATGTGGGTGTGCACCGGATCTCCGCTCGTGGCGGAGATCTGCGCCGGGGCCGGCCTGGACTGGGTGCTCATCGACATGGAGCACTCTCCCAACGGCCTCGAGTCCGTCCTCGCGCAGCTGCAGGCCGTCGCCGCCTATCCGGTGACGCCGGTGGTGCGCGTGCCCATCGGCGACGTCGTGACGATCAAGCAGGTGCTGGATCTCGGAGCTCAGAACCTCCTGGTGCCGATGGTGTCGTCCCGAGCGGATGCCGAGGCCGCCGTGGCGGCCGTGCGCTATCCCCCGCGCGGCACCCGCGGTGTGGGCTCGGCGCTCGCACGCTCGGCGCGATGGAATCGTGTCGACGGGTACCTGCAGGACGCCGACGCCCACGTATCGCTCTTCGTGCAGATCGAGACGACGGCGGGTGTCGAGGCCGCCGCCGAGATCGCCGAGGTCGACGGCGTCGACGGCGTCTTCGTCGGACCCTCCGACCTCGCCGCGTCGATGGGGGTGCTCGGCCAGCAGACACATCCGGATGTCGTCGCCGCCGCCCTGCGCGCATTCGACGCCGTGCGCGCGGCGGGCAAGCCGGTCGGGGTCAACGCGTTCGACCCGGTCGCGGCGGACGCCTACGTCGAGGCGGGAGCGGGGTTCGTGCTCGTCGGCGCCGACGTCGCACTCCTGGCGCGAGGGTCCGAGGCTCTCGCCGCCCGCTTCGTCCCCACCGACGCCGCCGGCGAGCGCACGTCGTACTGACGCGCCGGCAGCGACATCCGCCCGATTCCTCCCGTCGGCGGAACGTGGCACAGTGAACGCATGAAGAAGTGGGTCGTGCGGTTCGCGTCGCTGCTCGTGTTCAACATCCTCGTTCTGCTCGTGGTCGGCTGGCTCACGCCGGCGCGCGTGGGCTGGGCGGCGCTGTGGGCGGGCATCGTCCTGACGGCACTCGTCATCTGGATCAAGCCGCTCGTCGAGAAGTGGTTCCGTTCGATGGCGGCCAAGTCCGCCGGGCAGCGCACGAGGGCCGGCGAGAAGCTGGTCGAGTTCTTCCTGGCCTTCGCGGTCGCCTTCCTCGTGTGGATCGCCACCGTGCTGTTCACCGGCGTCTCGATCGGCGGCGGCATCTTCGGCGCGTTCTGGGGCTGGGTCCTGCCTCCCGTCTTCCTCCTCATCGGCTGGGCGATCTACGGCGCGATAGACGACAAGGTCGAAGGTCACGCGGGGACGCTCTACGACAAGGCGACCGGGACCCAGGCCGCGGGGACGGCTGCCGCGACCTCGGCGCCCGGGGTCCCGAGCCCTCGGGACACTTATCCCGGTGCACCGGCGCCCGCGACCGAAGCGGGTCGTCGCGAGCTGAACGACGGTCTCACCGACGAGCAGCGCCGCATGCTCGACGAGCTCGGAAAAGGCTGATTCGCCCGATCTGTCGATCGGGGACGGCGGAGATCGTCATAGGGGTGTCGCAATCCACCAGAAAGGACGACGCCATGCGGTACGCACTGCTCCTGCACTACCCCGAGATGACACCTGAGGACCTCGGTCCCGAAGCGCTGGCCGAGGGCATGCGCGAGTTCGACGAGTACGCCAAGGCGCTCGACGAGGCCGGCGTGCTGATCTCCGCCGAGGTGCTCCAGCCCTCCGCGGTGACGACGACCGTGACCGCGGCCGACGGCTCGCTCCGTGTGCAGGACGGCCCCTTCGCCGACACGAAGGAGCAGCTCGGGGGCACCTTCGTCATCGACGTCGACGACCTCGACGCTGCGATCGCGTGGGCCGGCCGAGCTCCGTCGACGGGATGGGGAGCGGTCGAGGTGCGGCCGAGCGCGACCCACTTCCACGACGGCGCCTGGACGACCTTCGCGCGCTGATGCCGACGGACCCCGCGCCCCCTCCGCACGGCGGCGGCGCGCTGCACGGAGCACCCGGGAGCGTGAATCCCGATGACGCCGCACGCCAGGACGCCGCCCTCTCGGTCGCCGAGCGCGCTGCGCGGGCGTCGTACGGCCGCATCCTGTCGATCCTCGCCGCCTCCACGAACGACCTGGCTCTCGCCGAGGACGCCCTCGCCGACGCATTCGAGCGCGCACTGCGCACATGGCCGGATGCCGGCATCCCCGCCAATCCCGAAGGGTGGCTGGTCACCGTGGCTCGCAACCGCCTGCGCGACGCTCTGGGCTCCGCGTCGCACCGCCGCGGCGTTCCCCTCGACGAGGGGATCGCCGCAGCGCGTGCCGACGAGCATGCCGTCGACGCGCTCACGGCGCTCGAGCAGAGCGAGGCGATCCCCGACAAGCGACTGGAGCTGCTGTTCGCCTGCGCGCACCCGGCGATCGACCCCGCGGTCCGGACCCCGCTCATGCTGCAGACCGTGCTCGGCTTCGACGCCGCCGCCATCGCCGGCGCGTTCGGGGTCGAGCAGGCGACGATGGCGCAGCGGCTCGTGCGCGCGAAGCGGCGGATCCGCGACGCCGGCATCCCGTTCCGCATTCCGACGCGCACCGACATGCCCGCTCGCCTGCCCGCGGTGCTCGAGGCGATCTACGGCGCCTACGCGATCGGCTGGCTCGATCAGGGCGACGAGCCGCGGGAGTCGCTCGCCGATGAGGCCCGCTGGCTCGCGGTGCTCACGGCGACGCTCCTCGGCGACGAGCCGGAGGCATGGGGACTCGCCGCGCTTCTCACCTACGCGCAGTCCCGGGCGCCAGCACGAGCCGAGGAGCCCTGGCCACCGCTCGACGAGCAGGATCCGACGCTCTGGGACCGCGCGCTTATCGCCGAAGGCGCCGCGCTGCTGCGCCGCGCCTCCGCTCTCGGCCGACCGCTCGGCCGCTTCCAGCTCGAGGCTGCCATCCAGGCCGTGCACTGCGACCGTGCCCGGACCGGCGAGCTCGACATCGAGTCGCTGGTGAAGCTCTACCGGGGCCTCGTCGCCATCGCACCGACCGACGGCGCGCGGGCCGCGCTGGCCGCCGCGGAGGACCGGCTGCGCGCCCGATGATCGTCCCGCAACCGCCCCGCTGAGTAAACCTGTTGACTCACTGCGAGTCAACTGGTTTACTTATTGTGTGTCCGACCGGCTGACCTTCACCCTCCACGAGCTCCTCGCGGAACTCGACGCCTTCGCGGACGCCGCACTGCGGTCCGGCTACGGCGTGACGTTCAACCACTTCCAGTTCCTTGCGGTGCTGTACGACGCCGAGCCCGCCGACATGACGACGCTCGCGCACTGCCTCGGAGTCACCAAGGCCGCGGTCAGCAAGCGCGTCCCCGCCCTCGTCGAGGAGGGGTGGATCACCGCGCAGTCCCCGCCCGGGGCCGGCCGCAGCATCCTGCTCTCCCTCACACCCAAGAGCACCGAGCTGGTGCGTGACGCGGGCGCCGCGCTCGAGCGGGAGTTCGCCGCGATGCTCACCGACCCGGCGCTCGGGGACGACCCGATCGACGCGCCCCGTCTGAACGCGCAGCTCATCGCCCTCACCGCCTTCGTCAAGCAGCAGCCCTCGCCCCGCGGACGCACGGCCATACCAGAGGAGACCCGCGCATGAACGCTCCCCGCATCCTCGTCGTGATCGGCACGCCGCTCGCCGGCAGCCTCAATCACGCGCTCGCCCACTCCTACGCCGACGCGGCGCGCGCCGCCGGCGCCGAGGTGCGCCTCGTCGACCTCGCGCGCGACGCGGTGCCGCGGCATCCGTCGGAGCGCAACGAGATGCGCCTCCCCCGCAGCGATGCCGACGTGCCGCTCGACCCTGAGGTCGCCGCCTACGTCGCCGACGTCGATTGGGCGGATCACCTGGCCTTCTTCTTCCCCCAGTGGTGGGGCTCGTACCCGGCGGCGCTCAAGACCTGGATCGACCGCGTCTTCCTGTCGGGCTTCGCCTACCGCTACCGCGCCACCGGCCGCCTGTGGGACAAGCTGCTCACCGGCCGCACGGCGCGCATCGTGATGACGATGGACTCCCCGAAGATCTGGAACGCCTGGGTCTACCGCAACGCCGCCATCCGGTCGCTGCGCAACGCGACGCTGGAGTTCTGCGGCATCCGCGTCCGCGCCGTCACGCGGCTCGCAGAGGTGCGCCACCGCAGCGACGCCGACCGCGAGCGCTGGGTCGGCGGCATGGCATCCCCCGGGACGACGGATGCCGGATCCGTCGTCGCCCGTACCAGGGACGAGCTCGTCCACGCCTGATCGTCGCAGCACCCACGCGGAAGCGGCGGGCGCCGCGGCACCCGTCTCCGGGATGTCGTGCCACCTGCCGCGTCGACAGGGATGGATGCCTCAGCCTGCGGCGCGCTCCGCGGCCTCGACGACGTTGGTCATGAGCAGGGCGACCGTCATGGGGCCGACGCCGCCGGGGTTGGGCGACAGGTACCCGGCGACCTCGGCGACGTCCGGGTGCACGTCGCCATACACCTTGGACTTGCCGGTCTCGGGGTCTTCCTCGCGCGTGACGCCGACGTCGAGCACGGCGGCGCCGGGCTTGACGTCCTCGGCGCGCACGATGTGCTTGACGCCCGCGGCCGCCACGATCACGTCGGCCTGGCGCAGGTGGCGCGGCAGGTCGGTCGTGCCGGTGTGCGTCAGCGTCACGGTCGCGTTGATCTCGCGGCGGGTGAGCAGCAGGCCGATCGAGCGCCCGATCGTGACCCCGCGGCCCACGACGACCACATCCTTGCCCCTGAGGTCGTAGTCGTTACGCAGCAGCAGCTCGATCACGCCGCGCGGCGTGCACGGCAGCGGCGTGGTGATCGGCCCGTTGACGTTGAGCACCAGCCGGCCCAGGTTGGTCGGATGCAGGCCGTCGGCGTCCTTCGCGGGGTCGATGCGCTCGAGGATCGCGTCGGTGTCGATGTGCTTCGGCAGCGGCAGCTGCACGATGTAGCCGTGGCACTCCGGGTCTGCGTTGAGCTCGTCGATCAGCGCCTCGACGTCGGCCTGCGTGGCGTCGGCCGGCAGCTCGCGCTGGATCGAGTTCATGCCGATGGCCTCGGACTCGCGGTGCTTCATGCCGACGTACAGCTGCGACGCCGGGTCGGCGCCGACGAGCACCGTCGCGATGCCGGGCGTGATGCCATTCGCCTTCAGCGCCGCGACGCGCTCGCGGAGCTCCTTCTTGATCCGGGCCGCCGCGGCGCGCCCGTCGAGCTTCTGCGCGGTCACTGCTCGAGCCCCGGGTAGAGCGGGAAGGCTGCGGTCAGCGCGGCGACCCGCGCCCGCAGCGCCTCGACGTCGGCGTTCGGCAGGAGCGCGAGGGCGATGACATCCGCGACCTCGGTGAACTCCGCATCGCCGAAACCGCGCGTCGCGAGCGCCGGCGTGCCGATGCGCAGGCCCGAGGTGACCATGGGCGGCCGCGGGTCGTTCGGCACCGCGTTGCGGTTGACGGTGATGTGGATCTCGTGGAGCAGGTCTTCGGCCTGCTTGCCGTCGATCTCGGCGTTGCGGAGGTCGACGAGCACGAGGTGCACGTCGGTGCCGCCCGAGCGGACCGCGATGCCGGCATCCTTCACATCCTGCTGCGACAGGCGCTCGGCGATGATGTGTGCGCCGCGCAGGACGCGCTCCTGGCGCTCCTTGAACTCGGGGGTCGCGGCGAGCTTGAACGCGGTCGCCTTGGCGGCGATCACGTGCATGAGCGGGCCGCCCTGCTGACCCGGGAACACCGCGGTGTTGAGCTTCTTGGCGAGGTCGGCGTCGTTCGTGAGGATGAAGCCCGAGCGAGGGCCGCCGATGGTCTTGTGCACGGTCGACGAGACGACGTGGGCGTGCGGCACCGGGCTCGGGTGCAGGCCGGCGGCCACGAGGCCGGCGAAGTGCGCCATGTCGACCCACAGCAGCGCGCCGACCTCGTCGGCGATCGCGCGGAAGGCGGCGAAGTCGAGCCGGCGCGGGTAGGCGGACCAGCCGGCGATGATCACCTTGGGCTGGTGCTCGATCGCAAGGCGACGCACCTCGTCCATGTCGATGGTCGAGGTCTCGGGGTCGACGCCGTAGGCGACGATGTTGTAGAGGCGACCCGAGAAGTTGATCCTCATGCCGTGGGTGAGGTGGCCGCCCTGGTCGAGCGAGAGGCCGAGCAGCGTGTCGCCGGGGCGCGCGATGGCGTGCAGCACGGCAGCGTTGGCCGTGGCGCCGGAGTGCGGCTGGACGTTCGCGAACTCGGCGCCGAACAGCGCCTTCGCACGCTGGATGGCGAGCTCCTCCGCGACGTCGACCTCTTCGCAGCCGCCGTAGTAGCGGCGGCCGGGGTAGCCCTCGGCGTACTTGTTGGTGAGCACCGAACCCTGCGACTGCAGCACCGAGACGGGCACGAAGTTCTCGGAGGCGATCATCTCGAGGTAGCCGCGCTGGCGCTCGAGCTCGCGGTCGAGCACCTGGGCGATCTCGGGATCGACCTCAGAGAGAGGGGCGTTGAAGAACTGATCGGTCATGCGATCTCCTGACGACGGCTTGCTGGATAATCCCCGGGGCGGGGTCACATCGGCCCAGGCGTGCGGTCGAATGCCGTAGTCGGTCGCTCCCCGGTGGTGTCCCACCTCAACGCCAGTCGCGACACCCCGAGCATAACGGACGCCGGGTGACGCCTGCATCGGAGGTTCCGGTAGGCTGAACCGCATCCTTTTTGTTAGGACTCTTTACATGAATCGTCGACGAGGACGGACTGCCGCCGCTGCGGTCCTCGTCGTCGCGCTGCTGGCCGGCTGCGCGCCGGTCGCACAGAATGGAGACACCGTGTCGCTTCCCGCCGTCGTCCCCGCGCCCGCCTCGATCGAGGCGGGGTCCGGTGCGCCGTTCCGGCTGTCGTCCGCCACGACGGTGACCGGAGAGAAGGATGCCGCCGCCGCCCTCGCGGCGGTCGTCCAGGCCCGCGCCGGACTGTCCCTGGCATCCGTCGACGACGGAGCCGCCATCGACCTGCGGATCGACCGCTCGGCGGGCTCGGGCGCCGAGTCGTACCGCATCGCGGTGGACGAGGCATCCGTGGTCGTTACCGGCGCCGACGCGGCCGGTCTGTTCTACGGCGTGCAGACGCTCGGCCAGCTGATCGCCCTCGACGGCGGCGAGTGGACCGTGCCGGCGGTCACGATCGCAGACGCCCCGCGCTTCGCGTACCGCGGCGTCATGCTCGACGTCGCCCGCCACTTCCACCCGGTCGAGACCGTCAAGGGGTACATCGACCGCGCGGCCTCGCTGAAGTTGAACGCGCTGCACCTCCACCTCACCGACGACCAGGGCTGGCGCATCCACCTCGACTCGCGTCCTGAGCTGACCGCGCGCGCCTCGGCCACCGCTGTCGGCGGAGATGCCGGCGGGTTCTACTCGAAGGACGACTACCGCGAGATCGTGGAGTATGCGGCATCCCGGCACATGATCGTGGTGCCAGAGGTCGACATGCCCGGCCACACGCACGCCGTCGGCCTGGCCTACCCGGACCTCGCCGAGGACCCGACGATCAGCGATCACATGCGGGAGATCATCCGGGACTACGGCGGCGAGGAGCCCCACGCCGGCGTGCCGTACGAGGGCATGGCCGTCGGCTTCTCCTCGGTGAAGGTGCATGAGGAGGCGACCTACGACTTCGTCGCCGACGTGTTCGGCGAACTCGCCGCGATGACGCCGGGGCCCTACCTCCACTTCGGAGGCGACGAGTCGCTCTCGACCAGTGACGAGGACTTCGCGGCCTTCGTCACCCGCGCGAGCGCCATCATCGCCGACCTCGGCAAGACACCCGTCGCGTGGCACGAGGCCGGCGCCGCGGCCGACATCGCAGACACCACCCTCGGTCAGTACTGGGGCTACCGCACACCCCAGGAGGGCATGGCCGAGAAGGCACGCGCCTTCGTCGACAACGGCGCGCAGCTGATCCTCTCCCCCGCCGACGCCATCTACCTCGACATGAAGTACCCCACCGGTCCCGAGCTCGGCCTCACGTGGGCGAACGGGCCGACGAGCGTCGAGCGCGCCTACTCGTGGGAGCCGTCGGACGTGATCCCGGGGATCGACGACTCCGGCATCCTCGGCGTCGAGGCGCCGCTGTGGACAGAGACGATCAGCACGGCGGCCGACATCGACACCATGGCATTCCCGCGGGCGGCTGCGGCCGCCGAAGCAGCCTGGTCGCCGAAGACAGGGACGAGCGAGCTGCGCACGTGGGCCTCCTTCCGCGAGCGCGTCGGCGCACTCGGACCGCTGTGGACGAGCATGGGCATCGGCTTCCACCCGTCCGAGGAGATCCCCTGGGCCACCGAATGACCCGTCTCCGCACGAACGCCGCCCACTGACCGGGAGACCGCATGAGCACCCTCGTCCACTCCGTACGCCTGCTGGGCTCCGCCGCTGTCGACAGCGGTCGCGACGACGCGTGGGCGCTGTTCGACGGCGAGCGGGTCGTGGCGGCGGGCGCCGGCGACGAACTCCCCCGTGCCGACGAGACGGTGGACGGCGGGGGCGGATGCCTCGTCCCGGGCTTCGTCGACATCCACGGGCACGGCGGTGGCGGTGCCGGCTTCGACGACGGCCCGGACGCCATCGCCACCGGCCGCGCGATCCACCGTGCACACGGGACGACGCGCGCCGTGCTGTCGCTCATCACCGCCCCGATCGATGAGCTCGCCGCACGCGTGGCCATGGTGGCCGATCTCTGCGACGCCGATCCCACGATCCTCGGCTCGCACCTCGAGGGCCCCTTCCTCGACTCCGGCCACAAGGGCGCGCACACCGAGTCCTTGCTGCGTGCGCCGGACGCGGCATCCGTCGATCGCCTGATCGAAGCGGGCCGCGGCACCATCCGCCAGGTCACGCTGGCCCCCGAACGGCCGGGTGCGTTCGATGCGATCCGGCGCTTCGTCGACGCCGGCGTGGCCGTCGCCGTCGGCCACACCGACGCGGATGCCGCCACGACCCGCCGCGCGTTCGACGCCGGCGCGACGCTGCTGACGCACGCGTTCAACGCGATGCCCGGCATCCACCACCGCGCGCCCGGCCCCGTGGTCGCAGCGCTCCGCGACGACCGCGTCACGCTCGAGGTCATCGCCGACGGCGTCCACGTCGACCTCGAGCTGATCGCGACGCTCTTCACGGTCGCCGGCGACAGGATCGCCCTCATCACCGACGCGATGGCGGCCGCCGGCTCGCAGGACGGCCGGTACGAGCTCGGCGGTCTGGGCGTGCGCGTCACCGACGGCGTGGCGCGGCTGGAACAGGGAGGCGCGATCGCCGGCTCGACCCTCACGCAGGACGCCGCCCTGCGCCACGTCGCGGGTGCGGGCGTCCCCCTCGATGTCGTCGTGCGCGCGCTCGGCGCCCAGCCCGCGCGCGCGATCGGCCGCGACGATCTCGGGACCCTCGACATCGGCGCACTGGCCGACGCCGTGCTGCTCGACGCGGGCCTCGCGGTCCGCCGGGTGTGGGTCGCCGGCAGCGCCGTCTGACACCCGGCGCCTCAGCGGGATCGGCTCAGCGGGCTCGGCTCAGCGGGATGGCTCGGCGGGCTCGGCTCAGCGGGCCCGGAGTGATCGCCGGGCTGTCACCGCCGCACGGGGGTCGTGACGGCCGTGCAGACGAATGCAGGCGGGGCCGAAGGTCCCTCCCCCGAGATACCTTCGAGCCCCGCCATGTCCGCGACTTCGCCGCGGGGGGGCGGCCGCCGTCATGCCCCACACAAGGGCGGCCAACCACTCTGACCAAAGAGACCGCGCGCAGGGCGATCTATTACGTCACTTCCTCAGAATTTTCTCGGACTCGGAAGCCGCGGCGGGCGACGATCATCCGCCACTGGTCAAATCGCGTCACGGCGACGACAATGGAACGAGCCGCGCCGCTGATCGCGACGCGAACCCGGGATGCACGACGTTCGCCGTGCGCCCGCGGGACTGGGGGCCTGATGGATCACGACGAAGTGCGCGAGCACGATCCCGACGTCGTCGCAGACACCGACCTGGTGCTGCAGACGCGCTCGGGCGACACCTCGGCGTTCGCCGAGCTGTGGCGGCGTCACTATCGCGCGGGGGTCACGGTCGCCCGCAACATGACGTCCAGTCTCGATGCCGACGATCTCGTCCAAGAGGCCTACACGCGCATCTACCACTCCATCGTCAACGGCGGCGGGCCCACAGGATCCTTCCGCGCCTACCTCTTCACGAGCATCCGCAACACGGCTGCGGCCTGGGGTCGCGCACGGCGCGAGACGCCGTACGAGGAGCTCGACGGCGTCGAGGCCCCCTCCGGCGGCGAGCACGAGAGCGAGGCCGCGCTCGACCGCAGCCTCACCCACCAGGCGTTCCGGAGTCTGCCCACCCGGTGGCAGGAGGTGCTCTGGTACTCCGAGATCGAGCGGATGAAGCCCGCCGAGATCGCACCGCTCCTCGGAATGAAGGCGACCGCCGTCGCGCAGCTGACGTTCCGCGCCCGCGAAGGGCTCCGCGAGGCGTGGATCCAGGCCCATCTGCGCTCGATCGCCGACGGGTCGGACTGCCAGTGGACCATCGAGCGCCTCGGAGCCTACGCGCGCCACAATGTCGGCCGCCGCGACCACATGAAGGTCGAGCGGCATCTCGCGGGCTGCGTGCGGTGCTCGATCGTCGCCAGCGAGGCCAAGGAGGTCTCGAGCCGGCTGGCGCTGGTGCTGCTCCCCCTCGCCCTCGGCGCGGCCGGCACCACTGGCTACCTCGCGACGATGCAGGGCGGCGGCGCACCGCTGGTCGCACTGGCCGCGATGCCGTCGAGCGTCGTCCAGGGCGGCGTGGCCGCGAGCCCTGTCGGCGTGACCGGCGCGGCCGCAGGATCCACGAGTGCGGCGGCGAGCACCACCGGCGCCGCTGCCGTCAGCACGAGCGCCGGAGCCGCCGGTGCGGCCACCGCCGTCGGAACGACCACCGCCGTGGCGGCGAGCGCTGCCGGCGGATCCGTCGCCGTCGGCATCGGGGCCGCATCCGGGCTCGCTGCGGCGAGCCTCGTCGTCGTCGGCGGTGTCGTGGCGGCAGCCGTCGGGCTTCCTCCGGCAGCTCCCGCCCCCATACCGACGAGCGTGGTCGACTCCACCGTCCTCACCCCCACCGAGGTGACCGAGAACGAAGACGCCGACGCCGAGGGCGTCGAAGACGGCATCCTGCAGCTGCCGGCGCCCGGTCCGGGTCCGTCGGACCTCCCGCTGATCGCGGAGCTCGGAACAGTGGAGGAAGGACAGTCCGGCAACGCGGTCACGCCTCGCAACGGCGGCGCCGCCGGCAGCGGCGACGACGCCGGCACCGGAACGCCCCCGGAAGAGGACAGCGGTGCCGGCAACGGCAACACCGGCAACGGCGGCGCCGAGAACGGCGCCGGCAACGGCGCCGGCAATGGGAACCCGGGCGAGAACGGCACCCCCACGAACGGCACGGGCAGCGGCAACGGCGGCAACACAGGGAACGGCGGAACCACCGGAAACGGCACCCCCCCGAACGGCACCGGCAACGGCAACGGCGGCAACACCGGCACCGGCAACGGCAACGGCGGCAACCCCGGTGAGGGGAACGGCGCGGAGAACGGCAAGCCGAACTCCGCTGGAACGGTGAACGGCTCGGCGCATCCGTACGGCACGGCCGCCGTACTGGACCTCGAGGTCAGGCCCGTTCGCGGTGGCCGTCCGGCGGGTCAGACCCCCGCCGCGCCGAGCGCGTCGGCAGCACTGGCCCACGCGCCGGCTGCCGCTGTGGATTCCGACACGGATGCCGGACCTGCAGCCGCCTCGACGCCCGCGGGCGCTGGGACCTCGGTCGCGCCGTAGCCCCACCGTCTGCACGGCGCGATCCCTGCGTCGCGGGGCAGCGCCCGAGGCGGCTGCGCCCGAGCCTCCGCCGTAGACTGGAGGCCATGTCCGACACGCCGAACGTCACGCCCGCACCGCCCGCCGAACCGGCGCCGGGAACCCGCGCGCCGCTCTCGGCGATCGACCTGGTCGCGTTCGTGTGCGAGATCTTCGCCTTCGGGACGCTCGCACTGTGGGGCTTCACGATGTGGCCGTTCCCGTGGAACATCGTGGCGGGCATCGCGGCGCCTGCCGTCGCGATCCTGCTGTGGGCTCTGTTCGTATCGCCGCGCGCGGTGTTCGCGGTGCACCCGTTCGTGCGCGCGATCGTCGAGCTGCTCGTGTACGCGTCGGCGACGATCGCGTGGTGGTCGATGGGCAACGCCTGGATCGGGCTCGCCTTCGGCGTCGTCGCGGTCACCGCGGGGGTCATCGCCGGTCGCCGGCGTCTGTCGTGAGCCCGGGCGCGGACGCGCTCGCTCTCCTGAGCGCAGAACTCGGAGAACGAGTCGACACCGCGCCGGAGTCGCTCGCCGCCGCGCGCGCCGACAAGTCGGGGCACGCGGCATCCGGTCAGCCCATCGCCGTCGTCCACGCGCGCAGTGTCGAAGACGTCCAGCAGACCCTCCGCATCGCAACCCGCACCGGCACCCCCGTCGTCACGCGCGGCGCCGGCACCGGCCTCGCGGGCGGCGCCAACGCGGGACAGGGTGAGATCGCCCTCTCGGTGCGCGAGATGGACCGCATCCTCGAGGTGCGCCCCGATGATCTGCTCGCCGTCGTCGAGCCCGGCATCCTGAACGCCGACCTCAACGCCGCCCTCGAACCGTTCGGGCTCTGGTGGGCCCCCGATCCCGCGAGCCGCGCGATCTCCACCGTCGGCGGCAACATCGCCACGGGTGCCGGCGGCCTGCTCTGCGCCAAGTACGGCGTGGTGCGCGACGCCGTACTCGGTGTCGACCTCGTGCTCGCCGACGGGCGCCTGCTGCAGCTCGGCCACCGCACCGTCAAGGGCGTGACCGGCCTCGACCTGACCTCGCTCGTCATCGGCTCCGAGGGGACCCTCGGCGTCGTGGTCGGCGCCACGCTCAAGCTCCGTCGCCTCGTGCCCGGCGAGGTCTGCACGATCGCGGCCACCTTCCCCGACGTACGGAGGGCGGCCGAGGCGTCCGCCGCCGTCACCGCATCCGGTGCGCAGCCCGCGATCATGGAGCTGATGGATGCCGCGTCCCTCGCGGCCGTGCACGCGCTCCTCTCGCTCGACCCGCCCACGGCGGGGGCCGCCCAGCTCACGATCCAGACCGACGGGCCCGCTGCGGCAGCGGAGGCCGACGCGATCGCGGCGGTCCTGCGCATCGCCGGCGGCAATGTCGCCCTCTCTCACGACCGTGAAGAGGGCGAGCGGCTGCTCACGATCCGACGGTCGATGCATCCGGCCATGGAGTCGCTCGGCACGGCGCTCATCGAAGACGTCTCGGTGCCCCGCAGCGCCCTCCCCGCCATGTTCGACGAGATCGCGCGCGTCGAGCGCGAGCACGGGATGGTCATCCCGACCGTCGCCCATGCCGGCGACGGCAACCTCCACCCGAACTTCATCTTCGCCGGCGAGCCGGACGAGTCCGGCGTGATCGAGGCGCCCGAGCATGTCTGGGCGGCCGCCGACGACCTCTTCCGCGCCGCGCTGCGCCTCGGAGGCACCCTCACCGGAGAGCACGGGGTCGGTGTGCTGAAGCGCCGTTGGCTCGCCGACGAGCTGGGCGACGATCAGTGGGAGCTGCAGCGGCAGATCGCGCGCGTCTTCGACCCGCAGGGCATCCTCAACCCCGGCAAGGTGTTCGCCGCCTGACCCCCCGCCTGCCCCCCCCCCCCCCCCCCCCCCCCCCCCCCCCCCCCCCCCGCCGGACTCCCCCTGTCGCCAGATCAGGTGATTTCGCGGAGGTAGGAGAATTCGCGCGGAAACGTCCTACCCCGGCGAAATCACCTGATTTCGGCACGGGCACGCGAGCCGGAGGGAACGGTCAGGCGGCGGGAGGGAACACCTGGACGGGGTCGCCGGAGGGTGCCGGGCGACGCTGCGCGAGGACGATGGCGAGGATGCCGAGGGTCACCGGCGCCGCGAACGACGCGAGCTGTCCTAGCCCGAAGAGCAGGATCAGCCCATCGACCTCGGTCCTGCTCTGGTCGATCCCCATCGCGATCGCCAGCACCTGGGCGAGGATCTGCGGCACGACGACGGCTGCGAGCGCCCACGTGGGTGCCCACCGCAACCGTCCGGTCACGACCCCGGCGCGCGCGATCTGCACCACGAGCACGACCGCCGCCGCAACCTTCGCGGTCAGCGAGATGTAGCCCCAGACCTGATAGAACTCCGTCGTGGCCTCATCGAAAGGCATCGCCCACGTCAGCACGCGCTCCGCGAAGGGCCACAGCGCGAGGACGAGCCCCGCCGTCACGCCCAGCGGACGTCGCGCGACGATGCTCCCGCCGCGGCCCACGCCGAACGCGAAGACGAGCACGCTCGTCGAGAACGCGGCGATCGAACCCCAGTAGAGGACGGTGTGGAACGGCAGACTCGCCGCGAATGCGTTCGGCGCCGCGAACGCGGCGACAGCGCTCACGATGAGGAGCACGCCGCCGAACATGAGGGTGCGCGGCAACCCGTCGGCTCGCGCGGGGGGCGCGTCTGCGCGGTATGGGGCGACGTGAGACGCGCCACCGGTGCCTCGTGGAACGGGTGGAGGGGCGGTCACGCCGTCGGCGGCATCCGTCATGCTGTCAGCCTAGGACTCAGATGCCCTGCCAGTCGGGCTTGTTGTCGTAGGCGTAGCGGTAGTAGTCCGCGCGGGTGAGCTGCGCTGCGGCCGCCTCGTCGACGACCACTGTCGCATGCGGATGCAGCTGGATCGCGGAGCCCGGCAGCGACGCCGACAGCGGGCCCTCGACGGCGCCCGCGACCGCCGCCGCCTTGCCCTCGCCGAACGCCAGCAGCACGAGGTGCCGCGCACGGAGGATGGTGCCGAGGCCCTGCGTGATGCAGTGCATGGGCACGTCGTCGACCGACGCGAAGAAGCGCGCGTTGTCACGTCGGGTCTGCTCGGTCAGCGTCTTCACGCGCGTGTGCGAGGCGAACGACGAGCCGGGCTCGTTGAAGCCGATGTGACCGTCGGTGCCGATGCCGAGGATCTGGAGGTCGATGCCGCCCGCCTCGCGGATGGCGGCCTCGTACTCCTCGCCGTGATGCTCGATGCCCTCGGGGGTGCCGTCCGGCGTGCGGATGCGCGACGGGTCGAACCCCAGCGGCTCGACGACCTCGCGCGTGATGACCGAGCGATAGCTCTCGGGGTGCGCCGGGTCGATGCCGACGTACTCGTCGAGCGCGAACCCGCGCACGCGCGACACGTCGACGCCCTCCAGCCGCGTGCGCAGCGCCTCGTAGACGGGCAGTGGCGTCGATCCGGTCGCGAGCCCGAGGACGGTCTCGGGGTTCGCGCGCAGCAGACCGGCGATGTGGTCGGCGACGAGCGCCCCGGCCGCCGCCTTGTCTCGGACGATGACGATCTCAGCCATGAACCAGTGCCTCCTCGGCGTCGTGTGCGGCGTCGCCGTCCGCACCCACCAGAGCCGCGCCGAGCGCTGCGGCCGGAGACCCCGGCGGCAGCAGCTCGACCCGTTCGGTCAGTTGCAGCGAGCGCATGAACGGGGATGCCTCGGCGCTGGCCGACAGCTCGGCTGCGACATCCGTCATCAGTCGATCGCCCAAGGCCGTCACACCCCCTCCGAGCACCACGATATCGACGTCGGCCGTCAGCACCAGTACCCGCACCGCCGCCGCGACGCCGCGGGCCAATCCGGCACGCAGCTGGAGCGCCGACGGATCGCCCTCGTCCGCGGCGTCGAAGACGTCGCGCACCGGCAGGGCCGAGCGCTTCGCCCACCGCTCGGCGATCGCGCCGCCGCCTGCGAAGGCCTCGATGCAGCCGCACTGACCGCACCGGCAGAGCGGGCCGCTCGGGTCCACGGAGATATGGCCGACCTCGCCGGCGGTGCCTCGCGCGCCGCGCCACAGCACGCCGTCCGACACGATGCCCGCGGCGATGCCGGTGCCCAGATTGAGGTAGGCCATCGAACCCGGCGCGGGCGAGGCGTTGCCCGTGTGCAGCGCATGAGCGCCGAGTGCGGCGGCCTTCACATCGTTCTCGACCTGCACCGGCCCGCCCAGTCGCGGGGTGACGCGCCGCAGCTGCGGCGCCACCATGGTCGCGAGGTCGAGCTCGTCGACGCCGAGGTTCACCGCGTGCACCACGCGACCCGTGCCCGGCTCGATCTGCCCCGGGATGCCGACCCCGACCGACCGCACGGCCGAGAGGTCCACACCGGCTTCGGCCCCGAGGGCGCGCACGGCGTCCACGACCGTCTGGGCCACGGCATCCGGCCCCCAGCCGGTGGCCATGCGGATGCGGCCGGCGATCGCTCCTGCGGAGTCGACCGCGACGGCGTCCGTCTTGGTGCCGCCCACGTCCAGCCCGACCTTCATCGGCCGGCCTCCCCACGGAAGGCCGCGTCGTCGTGCGCGCGCATCAGCCCTTGACCGCCCCCGCGACGAGTCCGCTGGTCATGCGGCCCTGGACGATCACGAAGAACACGATCACCGGGATCGCGACGATGGTGGAAGCCGCCATCACCTCGCCCCAGTCGATCGCCCGGCTCGAGCTCTGCTGCACGAAGCCGCGCAGCCACAGCGGCAGTGTCTGGTTCTCGGCGTTCATGATCACGAGGGCGACGGTGAACTCGTTCCAGCACTGCAGGAAGGCGAAGACGCCGGAGGCGACGAGCCCGGGCGCGAGCAGCGGCAGGGTGATGCGCATGAACGCCTGGGTGCGGCTGAGGCCGTCGACCATCGCCGCCTCTTCGAGCTCGGCGGGGACGCCGACCACGAAGCCGCGCAGCATCCACACGGTGAACGGCACGACGGCCGCGATGTACAGCAGGCTGAGGCCGAAGATGTTCGAGAGCAGCCCCAGCTCGCTCATCATCTTGTACTGCGCGATGAACAGGCCCTCGGCCGGCAGCATCTGGATGACGAGGATCGCGAGGATGAACGAGAGACGGCCGCGGAAGCGGAACCGGCTGATCGCCACCGAGGCGAGGAAGGCGAACAGCAGGCAGCAGAACACCGCGATGATCGTGACCGAGAGGCTGATGCCCAGCGCGCTGAAGAACGAGCCGTCGATCACGCCGCGGTAGTTCGCGAACGAGCCGCCGAACGGGACGAAGGTCGGCGTGAAGGACTCCAGCGTCGCCGACGAGAGCATCGACGAGTTGAACATCCAGTAGACCGGGAACACCCAGATCAGCGCGACGAGGATCGCCAGGATGCTCCAGCCCCAGGTCGCGGCGGAACCGCGGCGGCGGCGCTTCGGGGCGGGCGCCGAGGGGCGGTCGGATCCGGACCGGGGCGGCGCCTGCGTAGGCGCGAGTTGTGCGGACGCGGACATCAGACCTGGTCCTCCTTCAAGAGACTGCGGATGTAGAACCAGCTGAGGACGATTGTGAGCGCGAGGACGAAGATCGCCATCGCCGCGCCCTGACCGAAGTTGAGGCCGGCGACGCCCATCTTGTAGATGTACGTGCCCAGCAGGTCGTAGTCGCTCGAGTTCGAGCCGGCGTCCTGCAGCATCGTGATCTGCGTGAAGACGCGCAGATCCCAGATGAGGTTGAGCAGCAGCACGATCATGAGCACCGGGCGGATGATCGGCAGGACGATGTACTGCAGACGCTGCCAGCCGGTCGCGCCGTCGAGCTGGCTGGCCTCGACCATCTCCGTCGACACCTGCGTGAGTCCGGCGTAGGCCGAGAAGGCGACGAAGGGCACCGACATCCACGTCACGATGATCGACGCGACGATGAAAAAGACGAACGGCTCCCCGCCGATCCAGTTGAACTGGTTCATGTCGACGCCCGGAATGAGGTCGAGGAGGTAGTTGACGACGCCGCGACGGCGGTCGAAGAGCCAGATCCACACCGTCATCGCCGCGACGACGGGCATAGCCCAGGCCAGCAGCAGCGCGATCTGCAGGGTGATGCGCACGCCCGACGGGACGCGGGTCATCAGGAGGGCGAGCCCCATGCCGATGGCGACCGTGATCAGCGCCGTGACCAGGCAGAAGATCACCGAGCGCACCGCGACCTCCCAGAAGGTGGGGCTCGTGGCGACCGCGATGTAGTTCTCGAGTCCGACGAAGTCGGGGGCCTTGCCGCCGAGCTGCTGCAGCGCGCCGTACTTCTGGAAGGACGTGATGACCTGCCACACGACGGGGTAGCCCATGCCGAACAGCAGGATCGCGATCGCGGGGACGAGCAGGGCGTAGGGAACGGGTGAGCGGCGTCGGCCGCCGACGGATGCTTCGGTGTCGGCGTCGCGGCCGGCGCCGCGCTTGCCGGACGCTTTCAGTGTGGTGGGGGCAGGAACCGCCATGCCCGCCTCCTTCAGGGTATCGCAGGGGACCGGGGTCGCGGACGCGTGTCCGCGACCCCGGGAGTGGTGCAGGTCTCAGCCGTTGATGATGGCGTCGATCTTCTCGTCGTACTCCGCGGCCAGTTCCGGGATGTCGCCGCCCGCTGCGACCTTGCCGAAGAACTCCTCGAGGATCTTCTGGCCCTCGACCGCCGCCCAGCCGGGCGCGGCCGGGGTGAGCTTCGAGTTCAGCGCCGAGTCGATGAGCGCCGTGGCGAAGATGTCGTCACCCAGCGAGTCGACGAACTTCGTGTTCGCGGGGCCGAGGCCGTTCTCGCCGAGCATCTGCTGGTACTCGTCGGAGAAGATGATGCGCATCAGCTCCTTGGCGCCCGCCTGCTTCTCACTCTTGGCCGAGATGCCGATGTTCGAGCCGCCGGCGAAGACGGGAGCCGCCTCTCCCGCGGTCGTGCCCGGGAGCGGGAAGACGCCGAAGGTGTCGTCGTTCCACTCGCGGACCTCGGACACGGTGCCGTCGTCAGCGGTCTTCTCCTCGACGAAGTCGCCGATCGACCAGTGCGCCCAGCCGGGTGCGATGATCGTGGCGGCCGTCGGCGGGTTGCCGTTCTTGTCGTTGTTGATGTTGACCCACGGCGTGCTGTCATCCTCGGTCGCCGGAGCGTTGGAGGCCTTCGTGAACAGGTCCTGGAACTGCTCGAGGCCGGTGATGGTCTTCTCGTCGCTCAGCGTCGAGACCCAGGTGTCGCCGTCCTTCGTGGCGAGCTCGCCGCCGTTCGCGAAGATCCACGAGACGCCGTTGCGCCAGTCCTCGCCGCCGATGTAGAAGCCCGACTGGTCGGCCGTGCGCAGCGTCTTGATGTCCTCGTTGAACTCTTCGAGGGTCGTGGGCACCTCGAGGCCCGCGGCCTCCCAGATGTCCTTGCGGTACGTGATGTAGCGCGAGCCGAAGTAGTACGGCAGCGCGTACTGCGCGCCGTCGACCGTGCCGACGTCGACGAACGACTGGAGCAGGTCGGACCCGCCGAGGTCGTCGTAGATCTCGCTCAGGTCGCTGAACGCGCCCGAGGTGGTGAACGTCGGCGACCAGGTGTTGCCGATCTCGGTCACGTCGGGGGTGTTCTTCGCGTCGGGCAGCTGGTTGGCCAGCTTGGTCAGCGCGTCGCCCCAGGACTGCTCCTCGATCGTGAGGGTGCCGCCGGTCGCCTCGCTGTACTCGTCCTTCAAGTACTCGCGCAGCTCATCGGGGGTGTCTCCGCCCATGACCCAGAACGTGATGTCCTGGTCCTTGGCGCCGTCGGGGTCGAACCCCGAGGCATCGTCCGATCCACCGGGGGTGGTCCCGCCGGCGCAGCCGGCGAGCACCAGTGCCGAGGCGCCGATGAGCGCCACGGCTCCAAGCGTCTTCTTCATGGTGTCTTCCTTCGTGTGTTCTCTTGGTGTTCGGGTGGGCCGGGTGACCCATCCGGGGGGAACCGGGGCTTCCGGGTGGTGACCCGGAGGGTAGGGCCGGGGCTCCGTGCGGAGCCTCCGGGGGACAGCGCTGTGTCAGGACACCCCGAGTTGTCCTGACAGGACCATGACGGCTGCGCCGCGCAGGACGATGTCCTGGCCTTGCTCCGTCATCCGCACTCGCACGCCTTCGTCCACGGACGGCGCGAGCGTGCGCGCACGGAGGGTCTCGACGGCTTGTTCCGCGAGGGAGCCGCCGAGAAGTTCAGGGGGACCGGAGAGCACGATCTCCGAGACGTCCAGCGCACCGACGACGGGAGCGAGCGCGATGCCCAGCCGCTCCCCCGCGTCGCGCAGGATGCCCTCGTACGCTTCGGGATCGGATGCCGCGCTCAGCCGCGACGTCAGCGAGGGCACAGAGAGCCACGCCTCGAGGCATCCGACCTTGCCGCACGCGCACTGCGGGCCGCCGTCGGTGCCGACCGTGACGTGGCCGATCTCACCCGCGGCGAAGCGGCTGCCACGCATGGGCTGACCGGCCAGCAGCAGCCCCGAGCCGACGCCTCGCCCGACCTTGACCAGCAGCACGTCGTCGGGGGCGCCGCCGAACGTGTACTCGGCGAGTACGGCGGCGTTGGCGTCGTTGGCGACCAGGACAGGAACCCCGAGCGCGCTGCGCAGCGCACCCTCGAGATCGAAGCCGGCCCAGCCGAAGTTCGGCGCCGTGAGGATCACACCCTGGTCGTCGACCACACCGGGCGTCCCGACGCCGATGCCGAGCACGGGCGCGTGCGAGTCGGCGACGAGCGCACGCGCCAGCTCGACGACCGTGGCGACGACGTCCTCGTCGGCGGGGAGCGCGACTTCGCGACGCGCGACGATGCTGCCGTCGAGCGTCAGCACGGCGCCGATGAAGGTGTCGCTGCCGGAGAGGTCGAGCCCGACGATGCGATGCCCGGCGTGATCGAGGTCGACCAGGATCGCGGGCTTCCCCGGACCGGACGCCTCGCGCACGCCCATCTCGGCGACGAAGCCGTCGGCGATGAGCTCGCCGACCAGGTCGGAGATGGTGACGCGGGTGAGGCCCGTCTCTCGGGAGAGGTCGGCCCGGCTCATCGCCCCCTGGTGGAACAGGGTCTGGAGCACGAGCGCGCGGTTGTGGCCGCGGGCGTGCTCGGGGAGTACTTTGGTCCCCTGCCGCAGCGTGCGGCCGGGAACGAAGGCGCGAGCGTTCGCGGTGCTGTGCGGCGCGTCGGCAAGGGAAGGGCCGCGCTGCGCTTCCGTGTTGGGCATGTTTGTTAGTAGACCTTACGAACCCGCTTTGCGCAAGTCCGTGACGTCTATTTGCGTGGATGCTTTACAAAACCGTGACCTACCGGACATGAGCGGCCACCGCAGGCCTGGTCCATTTCCGGCTGTGACCGGCGATTCATCTGTGATGAGGCCGTGACCGTTCGGGGGGTTCGCGTCCCTTACCATAAGGGGAAGCGTTGATCACAGTCGGGGGTGTGGCGTGAGAGATCTGGCGACCCAGCCGCGTGCCGAAGAGGCGTCTGCGGACGACGCCCTCGAGGGCGAGCAGGACGTCGACAGCGAGGCGACGGCAACGGCCGATTCCGCGCCGTCGCCTGCCATGGACGAGAAGGATGCCGTGACTCAGTCGGATGTCGTGACCGAGGACGTTGTCGCGCCCGCAGCCGGGTCCGAGGACCCCGCCGCAGTCGAGGCGGACAGCACCGAGCCGCAGGAGACGGATGCCGTCGCCGAGGCGCAGGAGCTCGAGGCGGCCGCCGAGGCGCAGGAGACGGATGCCGTCGCTGAGGCCGAGGAGACGGGTGCCGCCGCCGAGGCGGAGGATCTCGAGCCCGAGGCCGAGGTTGACGAGCCCGAGCCCGACGACATCGACAGCGACGCCGAAGCCAATGAAGAAGCGGAAGCCGAGCAGCACGCTGCCACCGAGGAGGACGCGGAGCCGGAGCTCGAAGCCGACCTCGCCGCCGAGGACGGGGCAGTCGCCGAAGCCGACTCCGACACCGAAGCCGACTCCGGTGCCGACCTCGCGACCGTCGCAGTGGCGACCGCTGTGCTCGCACCCGCCGGACCCGCGCCCTCCCCCGCCGCGACGCCCACCGAGACCGCAGCCGATGGCTCGGTGTACGCGTGGGCGCCCGCGGAGCCGAAGGCGAAGAAGAAGCACCCCGCCCTCTGGATCAGTGCGGCCGCCGGCGTCGCAGTGGTCGGACTGGTCGTCTCTTCGCTCGTGCTCATCGCACCGGGCACAGCCGTCGCCGGAGTGCCCGTCGGCTGGCTCACCCCGGGCGCCGCCGCCGAAGCCATCGAGCAGCGCCTCGCCGAGACCACGGTCGTACTGACCGGCTCGGGCGAGGACGCCGAGCTCACCGGCGCAGAGCTGGGCGCCACCGTGGACGCGCAGGCCCTTGCGGACGCAGCCTTCGCAGCCCACCCGATGTGGAACCCGACCGCGTGGTTCGCGACGACCGATGCGGAGATCGAGCTCGAGGCCGCGGCCGCGACCGACGCGCTGCGCGATGCGGCCCCGCAGCTGTACACCGACCCGGTCGATGCGACCTTGGCATTCGACCCCGCCACGGCCTCGTACGCCGCCACGCCCGCGGTCGAGGGAGTGGGCATCGATGTCGCGACCATCCAGGCGGCGATCCAGGCGGCGTTCGAAGCCGGGCAGACACGGGTCCAGGTGGACCCCGTGTCCGCCGCCGTTCCGGCCGACATCTCGACGGAGACCGCCGACGCGACCGTGGCCCAGCTGAACGGCATGCTCGACACGGCCGGCTTCTACGTGGGCGACGAGCGCACGGTGCCGATCGACCGTGCGGTCGCGGCATCCTGGCTCTCCATCGCCCCGAAGGGGGACGAGTTCG
The DNA here is from genome assembly GCF_040144835.1 of Microbacterium sp. LWS13-1.2. NCBI lineage: Bacteria > Bacillati > Actinomycetota > Actinomycetes > Micrococcales > Microbacteriaceae > Microbacterium > Microbacterium sp. LWS13-1.2. The sequence continues at coordinate 3,865,405 of NZ_CP151632.1, read as the reverse complement.
CCATCACTGCCGACCCCGCGGCCATCCAGCCCGTCGTCGACACGCTCGCGGCCGCGGTGGACCGCGCCCCCGAGAACGCCGTCGTCATCACCGACACCGGCGGCAAGGTGCTCCAGACGATGGCGGCGGGTCAGTCCGGGCGTCAGCTCGGCGACGCTACGGGCGTCGCGGCGGCCTACGCCGGCCAGCTCGGCTCGGGCGACGCGGTCTTCAAGCTCCCCGTCGACGAGGTGCCGGTGAGCACGACCACGCTGGCTCGCAACATCGTCGTCGACCTCAGCGAGCAGCGCACCTACATCTACGAGAACGGGCAGGTGGTCAACAGCTTCCTCGTCTCGTCGGGCACGGCAGCCACCCCGACACACACCGGGAACTTCCGCATCAACTCGCACGTCCGGGTGCAGGACATGGGCGCTCTCTGCTACAACCCGAACGCCGTCAACAGCTACTGCACCGAGGACGTGCCGTGGGTGATGTACTTCAACGGCGACCAGGGCTTCCACGGTACGTACTGGCACAACAACTTCGGCAATCGGATGAGCCACGGCTGCGTGAACCTGTCCCTCGGCATGGCGGAGTTCCTCTACTCGTGGGCGCCGAACGGCACCGAGGTGCGCGTCCAGGCGTGACCGACATCCTGAACACATGAGAAGAGCGGATGCCCCGGGCCGGGGCATCCGCTCTTCTCATGGGCATCCGATCAGAGCGAGTCGATGATCCCATTGAAGGTCTGCGACGGGCGCATCACGCCGGCGACGAGCTCGGCATCGGGACGGTAGTACCCGCCGACGTCGACGGGCGAGCCCTGCACGGCGATCAGCTCGCCGACGATCTGCTCCTCGCCCGCCGCCAGTGCCTCGGCCACGGGGGCGAAGGCCGCCGCGAGCTCGGGGTCGGCCTGCTGCTTCGCCAGCTCCTGCGTCCAGTACAGGGTCAGGTAGAAGTGGCTGCCGCGGTTGTCGATCGTGCCGAGCGCGCGTCCGGGCGACTTGTCGTTCTCGAGGAACGTGCCGGTCGCGGCATCCAGCGTGTCGGCCAGCACCTGCGCCTTGATGTTGCCGGTGAAGTCGGCGAGGTGCTCGAGCGACGCGGCGAGCGCGAAGAACTCTCCGAGCGAGTCCCAGCGGAGGTAGTCCTCCTCCAGGAGCTGCTGCACGTGCTTGGGAGCGGAGCCGCCGGCACCGGTCTCGAAGAGTCCGCCGCCCGCGAGGAGCGGGACGATCGAGAGCATCTTGGCGCTCGTGCCGACCTCGAGGATGGGGAAGAGGTCGGTGAGGTAGTCGCGCAGCACGTTGCCGGTCACCGAGATGGTGTCCTCACCCTTGCGCAGCCGGTCGAGCGAGTACTGCGTGGCGTCGGCCGGCGCGAGGATCTCGATGGTGAGCCCCTCGGTGTCGTGGGCCTGCAGGTACTCCTTCACCTTCGCGATGAGGGCCGCGTCGTGCGAGCGGTTCTCATCCAGCCAGAAGACGGCCGGAGCGCCGGTGGCGCGGGCGCGCGTGACGGCGAGCTTCACCCAGTCGCGGATGGCGATGTCCTTGGTCTGCGTCGCACGCCAGATGTCGCCCGGCTGCACGGAGTGCTCGAGCAGCACGTCGCCCGCCTGGTTGACGACCTGGACGGTGCCGGCGGCCTGCAGCTCGAACGTCTTGTCGTGGCTGCCGTACTCCTCGGCAGCCTGCGCCATGAGGCCGACGTTCGGCACGGTGCCGATCTTGGCGGGGTCGAGCGGGCCGTGCGCGATGACGTCGTCGATCACCGTCTGGTAGACGCTCGCGTAGGAGGAGTCGGGGATGACGGCCAGGGTGTCGCCCTCGCCGCCGTCGGCGCCCCACAGCTTTCCGCCGTTGCGGACGAGCGCCGGCATCGACGCGTCGACGATGACGTCGGACGGCACGTGGAGGTTCGTGATGCCCTTGTCGGAGTTCACGTACGACAGTCGCGGGGAGTCGGTCGCGGCGGCGATCGCGGCGGCGATCTCGTCGCCGCCTTCGATGTCGCCGAGGCCGGCGAGGATCGCGCCGAGTCCGTCGTTGGGCGTGAGGCCGGCCTCGGCGATCTTGTCGCCATAGCGGTCGAAGACGTCGGCGTAGTAGGCCTTCACGACGTGGCCGAAGATGATCGGGTCGCTGACCTTCATCATGGTGGCCTTGAGATGCACCGAGTAGAGCACGTCATCGGCCTTGGCCGTCTCGAGGGTCTCGGCGAGGAACGCGTCGAGCGCCGCCGCCGAGAGGAAGGTGCTGTCGATGATCTCGCCGGGCAGCACCTTGATGCCGGTCTTCAGCGAGGTGACCGTGCCGTCGGCCGCAACGTGCTGGATCGACAGCACGTCGTCGGCCGGGATCACCGTGGTCTTCTCGTTCGACTTGAAGTCGTCGTGGCCGAGCGTGGCGACGCGGGTCTTGGAGCCCTCGGCGAACGGCTTGTTGCGGTGCGGGTGCTTGCGCGCGTAGTTCTTGACCGACAGCGGCGCACGGCGGTCGCTGTTGCCCTCGCGCAGCACGGGGTTGACCGCCGAGCCCTTGATGCGGTCGTACCGCGCGCGGACGTCCTTGTCTTCGAGCGACTGCGCCTCGTCCGGGTAGTCGGGGACGTCATAGCCCTGCGACTGGAGCTCGGCGATCGCCGCCTTGAGCTGGGGGATCGACGCCGAGATGTTCGGCAGCTTGATGATGTTCGCCTCGGGCAGCGTCGCCAGGCCCCCGAGCTCGGCGAGCGCGTCGCCGACCTGCTGCTCGGGCGTCAGGTTCTGCGGGAACGCCGCGAGGATGCGGCCGGCGAGCGAGATGTCACGCGTCTCGACGTCCACCCCCGCCTGGCGGGTGACGGCCTGCACGATCGGCAGGAACGATGCGGTCGCGAGGGCCGGTGCCTCGTCGGTATAGGTGTAGATGATGGTCGAATCGGTCACCAGTCACGTCCTTCTCACGGGTCGGCCATCAGCCTATCGCAAGCACCCGAGATATCTCGACGTCAAGAGATCTCCACCCGCCGTGACACCGAGTTTCCGCGGTTTCGGCCTCACGTCGGAGCCTGGGCGCTCCGCGCCGCCGCGTGTGAACACCGCGTTAATCCGGACCCCTCAGAGTGCCGGATGTCGTCATCCGGGCTAGCCTGGGGCCCATGGGTGATCTGCGACTCGTCGAACTGTCCGCCGCGACCATCGTGGCGGTCAACAATCTGTCGCTGAAGCCCGGCCAGGAGGAATACCTCTCCCCCGTCAGCTACGGCATCGCGGCGACCGTAGTGAACCCGCAGACGGCGTGGCAGCGCGTCGTGCTCGACGGCGAGGAGGTGGTCGCCTTCGTGAGCGCCAACTTCGATCCGGACGATCCGGTGGAGCACTTCCGCTCGGTGCTGTGGCGCATCAACGTGGACGCCGACGACCAGGGCCGCGGCGTCGGTCGCTTCGCCGTGAAGGGCCTCATCGACGAGGCTCGCAACCGCGGCATGGACCACGTCTGCGTCATCTACGAAGCCGGCGAAGGGGGTCCGCAGCAGTTCTTCGAGCGTGTGGGCTTCACACCGGTCGGTGAGACCGAGTACGGTGAGGTCATCGCAGAGATCCGTCTCTGACGTAACAGCCGCCCGAATCCCCCGGAAGACTTTCCCCACACAGCGCCCGCCGGGCGCGCCAGAGACCGGCGGCGGGGCCTCGAATACCCCTCCCCCATCGAGGCCTCGTCGCCCTCTCGAAGATCGTCGAAACGCTTGCGCGCGACGCACTAGGGTGAGTCCGTGCCGAGATTCGATCTGTCCCCCGCCGAGCTCGCGGGCTACGCCCCCGACGTTCGCGAACCCGCCGATTTCGACGACTTCTGGAACGCCACGATCGCAGCGTCGCGACAGTGGGATGCCGCGCCCGAGGTCGCGCTGCTCGACACGCCGTACACGCTGGTCGACATCTTCGACGTGACGTTCCCCGGCTTCGGCGGCGACCCTGTCAAGGCGTGGCTCACGCTCCCGGCAGGCGCCACCGGACCTCTTCCGGCCGTCGTCGAGTACCAGGGCTACGGCGGAGGCCGAGGCCTCCCCGGCGAGCGCCTCGGATGGGCCGCCGCCGGCTACGCTCACCTCTTCATGGACACGCGCGGCCAGGGATCGATGTGGGGCTCGGGTGGCGACACGCTCGATCCGCACGGCACCGGCCCGTCTTCGTCCGGCTTCATGACCCGCGGCATCGAAGACCCCGCGACCTACTATTACCGCCGGGTCTTCACGGACGCCGTGCGCGCGGTGGACGCGGTGCGAACGCTCCCGCAGGTGGACGCCGACCGCGTGGCGGTGTGCGGCGCGAGCCAGGGCGGCGGCATCGCGATCGCGGCCGCCGGCCTCTCCGACGGCCTCGTGGCCGTCATGCCCGACGTGCCGTTCCTCTGCCACTTCGAGCGCGCGGTCGGCCTCACCGGCGACGACCCCTACCAGGAGGTCGTGCGCTACCTGGCCGTGCACCGCGGCGCCGACGAGCGGGTGTTCGAGACCCTGTCGTACTTCGACGGCGTGAACATGGCGAAGCGGGCGGATGCCGCGGCCTTGTACTCGGTCGCCCTCATGGACACGATCTGCCCGCCGTCGACCGTCTACGCCGCGTTCAACCGGCACGAGACCGCCGACAAGCGCATCGAGGTCTACACCCACAACGGCCACGAGGGCGGTCAGGCGTTCCAGTTCCCCAAGCAGGCCGCCTTCCTCTCGACTCTCGCCTGACCGCTCCCCCGCGCCCGCCGGCGGCTCGCCCCGGCGGTTCGGGGGTCACGAAACGTCGCTATCTCGCGCCCGTGCTCACCCTTTTGTGGCACTCCAGTTCATGCAGTCGATCCCGGTCTCCCTCGACGAGGCGGCGATGATCGACGGCGCGAACCGGTGGACGATCTACTGGCGCATCGTGCTGCCCCTGCTGCGACCCGCGATCGCGACGGTCGTCATCATCAAGGGCATCGCGGTGTACAACGAGTTCTACGCACCGTTCCTCTATCTGCCGTCCGAAGGACTGATCTCCACGTCGCTGTTCCGGTTCAAGGGACCGTTCGGCGCCCAGTGGGAGGTCATCTCGGCCGGCACCGTCCTCGTCATCATCCCGACCCTCGTCGCCTTCCTGCTGCTGCAGCGATGGATCTACAAGGGCCTCACCGCAGGAGCCGTCAAGTGACCACCGCCCTCTCGTTCCGTCCCCTCGACTCGGGCTGGACCCTCCGCGCCGCCGCCGGACCGGCGCCGGAAGGATTCGCCGGCACCATCGCCGCCACGGTCCCCGGCTGCGTGCACACCGACCTCCTGGCCGCGGGACTCATCCCCGATCCGTTCCTCGACGACAACGAGTCCGCGCTCGCGTGGATCGGCCTGGTCGACTGGACGTACGCGACCACGTTCACATGGACCGCGGATGCCGCAGACCGCACGGATCTCGTGTTCGAAGGGCTCGACACCGTGACGACCATCCTGCTCAACGGCAGTGAGATCGGGGCGACGGCCAACCAGCACCGCTCCTACCGGTTCGATGTGCGCGGCGCGCTCGTCGATGGCGACAACGACCTCGTCGTGCGCTTCCGCTCGCCCGTCAAGTACGCCAACGAGCAGAGCGCCGCTCTCGGGGTACGGCAGCGCCCGTACCCGCTCCCCTACGACGCCATCCGCAAGTCGGCGTGCAGCTTCGGCTGGGACTGGGGCATCGCGACGTACACCAGCGGCATCGTCAAGCCGGTCGGCCTGGAGTCCTGGTCGCTCGCGCGCCTGGCGCAGACGCGCGTGGTCGCGACGCCGTCGGGCGACGGCGGCACGATCGAGGTCGATGTGGAGATCGAGCGCGCGGCCGAGGCATCCGTCCCCCTCTCTGTGAGCGTCGCCGTGAACGGACCCGGACTAGGCGACGGCTCGCTTCCGGTCACCGTCGTCGAGTTCGAGGGCGATCGTGCGCACGTGCGACTGGACCTGCCGGCCGTCGAGCGCTGGTGGCCCGCGGGCTACGGCGAGCAGCCGCTGTACGTCGTGGACGTCCGGCTGCAGGGCGGCGACGGCCCGGGTCCGCTGGATGCCGTGCACCGCGTCGTCGGCTTCCGCGACGTGCGCTGGGACATGACGCCCGACGAGTCGGGGATGCCGTTCACACTGGTCGTCAACGACCAGCCCGTGTTCGTGAAGGGCGTGAACTGGATCCCCGACGACGCCCTCACGGTGCGGGTCACCCGCGACCGGCTGCGGCGCCGCTTCGAGCAGGCGCTCGACGCCAACCTCAACCTCATCCGCGTGTGGGGCGGCGGACTCTACGAGTCCGACGACTTCTACGAGCTCGCCGACGAGCTGGGACTGCTGGTCTGGCAGGACTTCCTGTTCGCGTGCGCCGCCTACGCCGAGGAGGAGCCGCTGCGCTCCGAGGTCGAGGCGGAGGCGCGCGAGAACATCGTGCGGCTCGGCCACCATGCCTCGCTCGTGCTGCTCACCGGCAACAACGAGAACCTGTGGGGCTACGAGGACTGGGGCTGGAAGCAGCGCCTGGACGGCAAGACCTGGGGCGCCCACTATTACTACGAGCTGTTCCCCGCGCTGGTCGCCGAGCTCGCCGCGCACGTCCCGTACGCGCCCGGAAGCCCGTTCAGCCCCGGCATGGGCTGGGATGGCACGGCGCAGACCGGGCCGCACCCCAACGACGAGCAGCACGGCTCCATGCACCTGTGGGAGCAGTGGAACCGACTCGACTGGACGACGTACCGCGACCACAAGCCCCGGTTCGTCGCCGAGTTCGGCTGGCAGGGCCCCCCGGCGTGGAGCACCCTCGTCCGCTCCATCAGCGACGACCCGCTCACCCCTGAATCGCCCGGCATGATCGTGCATCAGAAGGCGATGGAGGGCAACACCAAGCTCACGAACGGCCTGATCCCCCACTTCCGGATGCCGGAGGCCATGGAGGACTGGCATTGGGCGATGCAGCTCAACCAGGCGCTGGCCGTGCGCACGGCACTCGAGCACTTCCGCTCATGGGCGCCGCACACCCAGGGCGCGATCGTCTGGCAGCTGAACGACTGCTGGCCGGTGACGTCGTGGGCGGCCATCGACGGAGACGAGCGCCCGAAGCCCCTGTACTACGCGCTGAAGAACGCGTTCGCCCCGCGTCTGGCGACCGTGCAGCCGCGTGACGGCGGGCTCGCGGCCGTCCTCGTGAACGACACCGCCGAGGCCTGGGAGGGCGAGCTCCTCGCGCGCCGCGTCGGGTTCACGGGCGACGAGCTCGCCCGGTTCACCACGCCGGTCTCCCTCGCACCGCGCGAGACGGTCACCGTTCCTCTCCCCACCGACATCGTCACGCCCGGCGACGCGGCGAGCGAGCTCGTCGTCGCCGGCGTCGACGACGTGCGCGGCCACTGGTTCTTCGCCGAGCCGCGCGAGTCGGAGCTCGGCGCCGCGCGTGTCGAGCTCCGCACCGAGCCCACCGCGGGCGGCACGCTGGTCTCGCTCACCGCGGGCTCCCTGGTGCGCGACCTCACCCTGCTGGTCGACAAGGTCGACCCGGGCGCGGTCGCCTCCGAGGCACTCGTGACGCTGCTGCCGGGCGAGAGCATGACGCTGCTCGTGCGACACGACGGCAACCCCCTCGCGGCATCCGCGCTCTCCGATCCTCGGGTGCTGCGCACGGCCAACGAGCTGGTCGCGTCGTGACCGCCGAGACCGCCCAGGCGCTCGGTTCGTACGTGGCCGGAATGACCTGGGGCTGGACAGGCGTGCGCGGCACGTGGGCGACGCCCGCGGCATCCCACTCCCTGCGGGCTATGGCCGACCACGGCGTGAACTGGACGGCGATCGCGTACTCGGCCCTGCAGGACACGGCGCAGTCGACCGAGGTGCCCTTCCGTGAGGCGCCGACCGTGACCGACGAGGAGGTCGTCTGGGCCATCCGCGATGCGAAGGCGCTCGGGCTGAAGGTGTGCCTCAAGCCCGTCGTCAACGTCGCCGACGGCACGTGGCGCGCGTACATCGGGTTCTTCGACCAGGATGTGCCCGGAGAGCCGACGTGGGGAGAGTGGTTCGCGTCGTACCGCGAGTTCATCGTGCACGCGGCGCGGATCGCCGAGGCCGAGTGCTGTGAGATGCTTTGCGTCGGCTGCGAGATGGTGCGCGCCGACGCCCGCGAGGCCGAGTGGCGCGCGCTCATCGCCGACGTGAGCGCCGAGTTCTCGGGCATCGTCACCTACAACTGCGACAAGTACCAGGAGGACCGCCTCTCGTGGTGGGACGCGGTCGACGTCGTCACCGCTAGCGGCTACTACCCGATCGACCGATGGGATGCCGAACTCGACCGCATCGAGCGGGCCGTTGCCGAGACGGGCAAGCCGTTCTTCTTCATGGCGGCCGGCTGCCCCTCGCGCGAGGGCTCGCCGGACCGTCCCAACGACTGGTCGCTGCCCGGCGCCCCGTCAGGTGCGGCGCAACTGCGCTACTACGAGGCGATGTTCGCCGCCTGCGACGCGCGCCCGTGGGTGCATGGGTTCATGCTGTGGGATTGGCCGCCCCGGCTCTACGCGGCCGACGAGGCGGCTGCGAACGACGACTACTGCCCGTACGGCGAGCCCGCCGGCGAGTTCCTCCGCGACGCGTACCATCTGCGTGCGGGTGGCACAGGGATGGAGCAGCAGCGATGACCGAGCGCACGGAGACAGGCACGGTACTGGCGATCGACGCCGGGCAGACCGGCATCAAGGTGCGGGTGCGGGAGCACGACCTGCTGTTCCCCGGCATCCGCACGCACGAGCCGCTGCTGCCGCAGCTCGCCGCCGTCGCGCACGCCGCGATCGAGCGCACCGGCACCGAGGTGTCGGTCGTGAGCGCGGGTGTCTCGGGGCTGACGACGAAGGAGGCGGATGCCGCGGCCCTACTCGCCCGCATCGCCGACCCGGCGGTGCACGAGGTGATCCTCGCGCACGACTCGACGACGTCGTTCCTAGGGGCACTCGGCGACACTCGAGGCGCGGTCGTCGCCGCGGGCACGGGCGTGGTCACCCTCGCGGTCGGCGCGGAGCGCGTCGCCCGCGTCGACGGGTGGGGCTACCTCATGGGCGACGCCGGCAGCGGATACTGGATCGGCCGTGAGGCGCTCGACGCCGTGATGCGGGAGTTCGACGGGCGCGGTCCGGCCACGGCGCTCCGCGCTGTGGCCGAGGAGCGGTGGCCCGACCTCACCCAGGCGTACATCCACCTGCAGTCCGACGACGACCGCGTGAGCGTCGTCGCCTCGTTCGCCGCGCACGTCGCGCGGCTGGCCTCCGACGGCGACGCGGTGTCGCAGAACATCACCGTGCGGGCCGGCGGCGAGCTCGCCCACAGCGTCGAGACCGCCCTGCGCCGGGTGCGCTCCGACGACCCCGACGAGCGCTTCGCGGCCTGCGCCATCGGCGGCGTGTTCCGCTCGCCGCAGCTGCACGAGGCCTTCGCCTCGCACATCGCCGCGAGCGAGCTGAACGTCACGCTCGTCGAGCCACGCGGTCACGGGATCGACGGCGCCGCCGCCCTCGCGGGCCTCGCCCCCCAGCATCCACTCGCCCACGCGGTGTCGGTCGCCCGAGCCTGACGTCCGCGCTGACATCCGCGTTCGACAGGTCAACCGGCCTTCCACAGGAGAACCGCGCACCGTCCATCCTGCGGAAGCCCGGTTGCCCTGTTGAGGCGTCGGTTCGCGGGAGTCGGGAGGCGCCCGCACGCGGGAGGAACGGCGGATGCCCCGGCCCTGTGTGGACAGGTGGGCCGGGGCATCCGGGTCTCGCGCGGGTCAGACCAGCGACTCCCTCCACGCACTGTGGAGCTGGGCGAACTTGCCGTCGCCGCCGATCAGCGCATCGGGGGCGTCGTCCTCGATGATGCGGCCGTGCTCCATGACCAGCACGCGGTCCGCTATCGCGACCGTCGACAGACGGTGCGCGATGATGATCGCGGTGCGGTCGGCGAGCAGGGTCTGCAGGGCATCCTGGATCTGCCGCTCGGACGGCATGTCGAGCGACGCCGTCGCCTCATCGAGGATGAGCACCGCCGGGTTCGCGAGGAACGCGCGCGCGAACGAGACCAGCTGACGCTGTCCCGCCGACACGCGGCCGCCGCGCTTGTTCACGTCGGTGTCGTAGCCGTCCGGCAGGGCCTCGATGAAGGCATCCGCCCCCACCGCCTTGGCGGCGGCCTTGATCTCGTCGAGCGTCGCGTCGGGCTTGCCGAGCGCGATGTTGTCGGCGACCGTGCCGCTGAAGAGGTAGGCCTCCTGCGTGACCATGACGATCGCTCGGCGCAGGTCCTTCGGGTGCAGGGACCGCAGGTCGACGTCGTCGAGCGTGACCGCGCCCTTCGTCGGGTCGTAGAACCGCGACACGAGCTTGGCGAGCGTCGATTTGCCCGCGCCCGTCGTGCCGACGAGCGCGATCGTCTGCCCGGCGGGGATGTCGAGCGAGAAGTCCGGCAGGATGGTGCGCCCCGTGCCGTATCCGAACTCCACGTTGCGGAACTCGAGGTGGCCCTTCGCCGTCCAGAGGTCGACCGGGTGCTTCGGGTCGGGAACCGTGGGCTCCTCCTCCAGCACGCCCGACACCTTCTCGAGCGCCGCCGTCGCCGACTGGTACGAGTTCAGGAAGAACGCGACCTCCTGCAGCGGAGAGAAGAAGTTGCGGACGTACAGCACCGCTGACAGCAGGAAGCCGATCTCCATCGCGCCGTCCACGACACGGATGCCGCCCCACGCGATCACGACCGCGAGCGTCACCGACGCCACGGCCATGAGCCCCGGCTCGAACGTGCCGAACAGGCGGATCGAGCGCATGTTCACGTCGCGGTAGTCCATCGCCACGGCGCCGAACTCCTCGTCGTTGCGGTCCTCCTTGCGGAAGGCCTTCACCGCGCGGATGCCGGTCATCGTCTCGACGAACTTGACGATCACCTTGGCGCTGATGACGCGGGACTCCCGGTACACCAGCTGCGAGCGCGAGTAGAACCAGCGCATGAGCAGGTACAGCGGAATGCCCATCACCGTTAGGATCACACCGGACTGCCAGTCCACGATGTACAGCGCAGCCAGCGTGAATGCGCCGTACAGGATGCCGGAGACGAGCTCGTTGAGGCCACCGTCGAGCAGCTCGCGGATGGTGTCGAGGTCGCTCGTCTGACGCGAGATGATGCGGCCCGACGTGTACGACTCGTGGAACTCCAGGCTGAGTCGCTGCGTGTGCAGGAAGATGCGCTTGCGCAGATCGAGCATGATCGCCTGCGTGAGGCGCGCGGCCACCACGACGTACCAGCCGATGAGGGCGGCACCGCCGATCGCCGTCACCAGGTAGACCAGCACGACGAGGATCGTCGGCATCCAGTCCATCCGCTCCACCGCAGCGGGCAGCGCGTTGTTGATGCCGATACCGATGAGCCAGGGGCCCGCGACGCGCAGCGCGGTCGAGATCACCAGCACGACGCCGGCGAGGATCAGCTGCCCGCGCACCGGCGTGATGAGCGAGCCGAGCAGGCGCAGCGAGCGCCTGCGGATCTCCTTGCTCTCGGCGCGCGTGTAGTCGGAGCGGTCTTCGCCGCTGGTTCCGGTCACTGTGGTGCTCACAGGGTCACCTCCCCCATCGGTTCCTGAGCTTGTCGAGCGGCTTGCATGCGTGCTTCCTCGACCTCGAGACTCGAGATCACGTGTCGGTAGTGGCTGCTGGTGCGCAGCAGCTCGGAGTGCGTGCCGACCGCCGTCACGCGGCCGGCCTCGAGCAGCGCCACGCGATCGGCGAGCATGACGGTCGAGGGGCGGTGCGCCACGACGAGCGCGGTCGTCTCGTGCAGGACCTGCCGAAGTGCGTCTTCGACGAGGGCCTCGGTGTCGACGTCGAGCGCCGACAGCGGGTCGTCGAGCACGAGCACAGCCGGCCGGGCGGCGACGGCGCGCGCGAGCGCGAGCCGCTGTCGCTGGCCACCGGAGAGGGACAGCCCCTCTTCGCCGATGATCGTGTCGACGCCGTCGGGCAGCTCATCGACGAATCCCGCCTGGGCGACGTCGAGCGCCTCGCGAAGCACGCGCTCGGCTTCGTCGCTGCCGGGGACGAGGTCCTCGCGGCCGAGCAGCACGTTGTCCCTCACGGTCTGGGAGAAGAGCGTCGCGTCCTCGAACGCCATGCTGATGTGCCGGCGCAGCTCTTTGAGGGTCAGGTCGCGCACGTCCACGCCGTCCAGCGTCACCCGGCCGCCGGTCACGTCGTACAGGCGGGTGGGCAGCGTGGTGAGCGTCGTCTTGCCCGAGCCGGTGAGTCCGACGAGAGCCATGGTCTCGCCCGGGCGGACGGCCAGGTCGATCCCGTCGAGCAGATCGCGCTCGTGGGTCGCCGCATCCTGGTAGCGGAAGTGCGCTCCCTCGAAGACGAGCGCGCCGCGCGGGCGCTCGATCGAGACGGGCTCGACGGGGTCGATGATCGTGTTCTCCTCGTCGAACACCTCGAAGAGGCGGTCGGTCGCGGTGCGCGCGTCCAGCAGGAACGAGAACAGGAAGCCGATCGACTCCATCGGCCAGCGCAGCACCGTGGCCATCGCGAAGAACGCGATGAGCTCGGCGCCCTGCAGCTGACCCATGGCGGTCAGGTAGATGCCCGCACCCAGGCACAGCGCGAAGGCGATGTCGGGGAGCAGCACCAGCCAGAACCAGATCCAGCCGACCGCGCGCGCCTTGCGCAGCTCGGTCTCGCGCAGCGTCTCGGCCTGCCGCGTGAAGCGCTGGAGCGCGTGCTTGCCGCGGCCGAAGGCCTTCAGGACCCGGATGCCGTGAACGCTCTCCTCGACGGAGGTCGCGAGATCGCCGGCCTGGTCCTGGGACTGTCGCGCGAGGGTTCCGTAGGTCTTCTCGAACCGGTACCCGGCGTACCACAGCGGAGCGGACGTGACGAGGAAGATCGTTCCGAGCAGCCAGTGCCAGCGGAACAGCAGCGCCGTGCCGACGGCGATCGTAAGGACGTTCACGACGAGCAGCACGAGCCCGAAGGCGAGCCAGCGGCGCAGCATGCTGATGTCCTGCATCATGCGGCTGAGCAGCTGACCCGACTGCCAGCGGTCGTGGAACGCGACCGGCAGGCGCTGCAGGCGCGAGTAGAAGGTCTGGCGCAGGTCGTACTCGACCAGGGTCGCGGGCGCCAGCACGAACCAGCGGCGCAGCCAGACCATGCCCGCTTCGGCAAGGCCGAGGAGCAGGATGGCTCCGGCCCCCCACCAGATCGCGGTGATGTCGCCCGAGGCGATGGGGCCTTGGACGATCTGCTCGAGCACGAGCGGGATGGCCAGCGCGAGCAGGCTGGCGAAGAGCGCACTGACGGCGCCCATCGTCAGTCGCGGCAGCACGGGTCTGGCGAAGGGGAGAAGGCGCGCGAGCGCGCGTGGCGTAGAGAGTCTCTCAGCGGAAGACGTAGTCATGATCCTTGACGAGTGGTGTGGCGGGGGCGTTTCGATGCCGCGGGAACGGCGGGGACGGCGCACTGCACAGACAGCGTGCGGGGTCGCCGGAGAGGCGTCCTGTACGTCAGAACGCGGGAGCTGGTGATCCTATGCCGCGCGGCGTTGCGAGCGGCGGCGCCGCGGGTGCGGCGGATCGGCGGAGGTCGGCCCGGGGATTATCCCTCGAGGGCGACGCGCGGCGTCCCGGAAGCAGGCAGGAAGACAATCGGCTTCGTGGTGACGACGGCCTGAGACATGGCTTCCTCCTTGTTCGCGGGACATGAGCCGGGTGCCGCCGAAACGACACGCCAGCCCTCCAGCCTATACCTGAGAATTCCCTGGGCGCAACAAGCGCTTTCCGCCTCCCCGGAAGTTCTTCGCGGGTGGCCCCCGTGGACGCCGCACGCCCCGGAGCGTCCTGGGACGATCCGGGGTGCCGGAGGCTTACGCGATCAGCGCGGGCACCGCGGCCTCGCGGTCGAGCAGCCGCCGCTTGACGGGCAGGCCCCAGGCGAACCCGCCGAGGCTTCCGTCGGTGCGCAGCACGCGATGGCAGGGCACGAACAGGGCTGGGGCGTTGCGGGCGCAGATGGATGCCGCGGCGCGCACGGCGCTCGGAGAGCCGAGCTCGGCGGCGAACTCGCTGTAGGTCAGCGGACGACCGGGGGCGATGCGCCGCAGCGCCGCCCAGCCGGCGAGCTGCATCGGGGTGCCGTGCTGCGCGACCTCGACGTCGTCGATCGCGGCGAGGTCGCCCTCGTAGTAGGCCGCCACAGCGGCGGCGGCATCCGTCTCTCCTGTCTCGACGATCGAGGGGCGCACGCGCTCCGACAGCCGGGCCAGGATCGCCGCAGGGTCGGCGGTCCAGCCCGAGGCGAGCACGCGCCCCGCGTCGTCGGCGAGGAGCGTGAAGGCGCCGTCGGGCGTCTCGAGGGTCTGGATGGTCGCGGTGGTCATGACAAGCCTCCGGTGGTCGATGGGGACGGAGTGGATGGGACGGATGCGTCCGCTCGCGCCTCGCGGAGCGGTCGTGCGGCGCGTGCTGTGGCGGGCGCCCTCGGCGGGACCGCGTTCCACAGGTGAGCGGTGAGGTAGCTGCGCCACGGCGCGGTGCGCGCAGCCCAGTCGTCGAGCGCGCGCGGCTCGGCGGGGAGCCCGAGAGCGGCGGCGCCCGCGCGGACGGCGACGTCGCCCGGCAGGAAGACGTCGGGGTCGGCGAGCACCCGCATGCGCACGTAGTCGGCGGTCCACGGGCCGATGCCGGGCATCGCCAGGAGGGCCGCCCGCTGCTCGACCGCGTCGTCGCCCGGGGTGAGGGTGAGCGTGCCGTCGGCGAGGGCGGCGGCCGCTCCGGTGATCGCACGGATGCGGGCGGCGGGCCCGCGCAGCACCTCTCCCCCGCGCTCGGCGATCGCGGACATCGTCGGGAACAGCCGGACAGGGACAGGCGCGTCCGCTGCGCCGACGCCAGCTGGGTCGGCGGCCGCCGCTTCGGGGGCGGCCGCAGGGGTCCCGGAGAGCATGCCCGCGAAGGCGGGCACCTCCTCGCCGAGCGCCGCGGTCAGCGCCGTGAGCGCCGTGCGTGCGGCCACGACCGTGATCTGCTGGCCGACCATGGCCCGGATGAGCATCTCGTGCGGGTCGGCGGCGCCCGGCACGCGGATGCCCGGAAGACCCGCGACCTGCGGAGCGAGCTGCGGATGCTGCGCCAGCGACTCGTCGACGGCGACCGGGTCGGCATCGAGGTCGAACAGACGCCGCGCACGCGTGACGAGGGTCGACAGATCCGCGAGGTTCGTCATCGCCGCGCGCAGGCGGACACGGCCCACGTCGTCCAGGCGGAGCTCGAACCATGACGGCCCGTGGGGAAGACGCAGCGTGCGGGCGAACGTCGAGGCGGTGGCCGCCTCGGCGCCCGGCACCGCGCGGGCGGCCATCCATGCGAAGAGACCCGCGGCATCGAGCGCACCCCGGTGCGGGAGCGCCAGGTCGATCGTGACGCCGGGCGCGCCCTGCGCGGGCGCAGCGGCCTGCCGTTCGCCGGGTCGCGACAGCCGTCGCCGCGCGCGGAGCTCGAGCGGCGGCATCCCGAACACCTCGCGGATGGTGTCGTTGAACTGCCGCACACTCGCGAAGCCCGACGAGAAGGCGACGTCGGCGGCCGGCAGATCGGTGCCCACGAGCAGCATGCGGGCCGTCTGCGCCCGGTGCGCGCGGCTGAGGGCCAGGGGTCCGGCACCGAGCTCGGTCGTGAGGAGCCGCGTCAGGTGCCGCGGGGAGTAGCCGAGCCGCCGCGCGAGCCCGGGAACGCCCTCGCGCTCGACCACGCCGTCGGCGATGAGGCGCATGGCGCGGCCCGCGGTGTCGCCCCGGAGGTTCCACTGCGGTGAGCCCGGTGCCGCTTCAGGAAGGCACCGCTTGCACGCGCGGTAGCCCGCCTCGTGGGCGGCCGCGCTCGTCGGATAGAACGTGACGTTCGACGGCTTGGGGGTGCGGGCGGGGCAGCTCGGCCGGCAGTAGATGCCCGTGGAGCGGACCGCCGTCACGAACTGCCCATCGAAGCGCGCATCGCGCGAGTCGATCGCTCGATAGCGCTCGTCGAATGACATGGCGCCGAGGCGCGCGCCGGGTGTCATGGTGAGGCTCATGCCCCTAGCCTGACACGCTCCCCCGACAGTCGCTCGCGGAAATCGGACATGGCTGTGCGGCCCCTCCGAGGCGGGCGGGAGCTCAGCGCGGGGCGAAGGCGGAGCGGATGCGGTGCCAGAGCGGATCGCCCTCGGCGACCCCGGAGCCGATGCGGAGCACACCGCCCGCCTGGCCGAGCCCGCACGCGAGCGCGATCAGGCCGATCAGGCCCGCGGCGGCCGACAGACCGTTGACGTCACCACCCGCGAGGTCGCGAACCGCGGCCGCGATGCCGAAGATCGCCGTGAGGAACGCCAGCGAGGACGTCAGCAGCCTCACGAGGTTGCGCGGCTCGAGATAGACGGTTCGCGCCTGCACCCACCCGCCGGCGCGGCGCTGATGAGAACCCGCCCGGAACGGTGCGCGCAGCCATGCGGCGGCGCTCGTCGTGAGCGCACGTCCGGTGAGCCACAGCCGCACGAGCCCGAACGCCGCGACGCCGGCGAGGATCGCGGCGACGACCGTCACCACGAGATCCACGAGCGCGGCGGGGCGTCCCAGCTGCAAGATCGCATCCACCATGCCCAGGGCGACGAACACACCGACCGCGGTCACCACGAAGGCGGCGAGGCCGAAGGCCCATCGCGACCACCGCTCGTAGTCGCCGCGGAGCAGCAGCGCGACGCGGTCTGCCTCCGCGACGGTGACGTCATCCGCCGTCGCGCCGCCGATCCACGGGCGCGATTCCGGCCGGATGAAGGTGAAAGCCATGCACGTCAGATTACGCGGTGCGCTGCGCGGAGCCGGAATCGGCAAGCGGCAGCGCCGGCTCGACACCTTCCGGCAGGACCTGCGTCGTCGACAGCACGAAGGCGGTCAGCAGCGCCAGCTCCGCCCGCTGGGACGGGTCCGAGCACATGCCCATCACGAGGACGGTTCCGCCCTCTTCCGGCAGAAGCAGCTCGCCGACGGTCGCCACGTTCGGGATGCCGCCCGTGAGCAGCCGGCCACTGGCGACGGTGCCGACGCGACCGTCCGGCGCGGTGAAGGTCTCGGCGCCCGCCTCCTCGCCGAAGCGCACGAGGGGGAACAGCCGGTGGAAAGGCGTGCTCGGCACGTCGACGCCGGGCGCCGCGCGCACCACGTTGGTGCACAGGAACGACGCGGCGGGTCGCTCGCCCGCGGTGAGCGAGACGCCCGCGAAGTCGAAGTCGGTTCCCGCGAAAGCGGCGACGCCGGCGCGGAAGCCCTCGACGATCGCCGTCCGCGCCTCGTCGGGGAGCCAGCCGTCACCGCTCGCGAGGTACCAAGCCAGCCACTCGTCCGGGGTGCGATCGCCGAACGCCCGGAACTCGATCCAGCCCTGCGGCAGGCGCTGCCAGACGCGGTCACCGGTCGTCGGCGTCATGGGGTCAGAGCTCCTCGTCGGTGCGGGGTCCGTTGCCGCGGATCGTGTTGTCCACGCGCTCCCCCAGGTTCTGCCACGGACCGCTCAGGCTCTCGACGAAGCTCTGGCCGTTGTCGTGCGCGTCCTTGGCCTGCGAGGTCATCCAGTAGGTGTTCGAGACCATGTTCTGCATGTTCACGTTGAGCGCGACAGCGAGCGATCCGGCCGCGGTCCCGCCGCCGGCCAGCGCCGGCGTCATGCGCTGGATCGAGGGGATCAGCACCTGCCCGCCCGGACCGATGAGCGACTTCGCCGCCATGCCGAGGGCGCCGCCCGCGAGCATCCCGAGCGCGCCGACCGCGAAGTCCGTCCAGTCCCCACGCCCGGTGAGCGCCTGAAGTCCGTCGATCGCCACCAGGATACCCGACATGATCAGCGCGACGGCGCCCAGCGCCGGGAAGAAGAGCGACAGGATCGCGATGACCGGAAGGGCCGCCCGGAGGATGTCCTCCAGGATCGGCACCACGTTGTCCATGAGCCAGGCGCCGGTGTCGGCGAGCCACTCCCCGGCGTCGCCGAAGAAGTTCGAGAACGCGTTGCCGGCGTAGTCGTCGAGGATCCCGCCGGCGTCGTTCAGCGAACGCGCGGCCGCAGCGGCCTCGTCGTCGACCTCGGTCTGCAGTGCCCGTGCCGCGGCGCGGATCTCCTCGAGCTCGGCGTCGGCGCTGCCGAGCGCGAGCGCCGCATCCGACACCGCGTCGGGATCGGCGGCGTCGTCGTCCTTGTGCTCCAGTGCGGTGGCATGCGCGTTCTCGCACGAAGCGATCCGGGCGGCGGCGGCATCCGCCTCTTCGGCGAGCACGCGTGCGCGCTGCTGGAAGGAGGTGAGCTGGGTGGTCCAGGTGCGGAGCGCGTTCCGCGAGGTCCGCAGGGCCTCGCCGGTGTCCGACAGCTGCGGCCGGAAGTCCTCGCTCATGGAGGCGCGGAACGCCGTGGCGGAGAGGCCGACCCAGTCGGCGTCGTCGCCGCCGTCGAGCATCGACAGAGCGTCGTCGACGCCGTCGCAGCCCGCCGACAGTGCGTCGAGATAGCCGTCGAGCGTCGCGATGTCGCCGGGTGCGGGGTCGAAGCCGAGCGCGGTGAAATCGGTCACGCCGAGCTTCCTTCCTGTGGCACCATGCTCGCGCCGAGCTCGGAGTCCAGTCCCTGGAACGCCTCGAGGATGCCCTCGAGGCCGGCACCGGCGTCCTCCGCGTAGCGTGCGAGCTTCTTCATGCCCCCGCCCCACGACCCGTGAAGGTCTTCGAGTCGCCGTCGCAGCTCGTCCTGCGGCACCGCCGAACCCGACACGTTCGCAAGCGCGCCGGTGGCGTCTTCCAGCATCGTCCGCATGTTGGCGTACGCATGCCGGCTCGCGCTCATCGCGTCGAAGTCGATCCTCACGTCCGTCATCGCATTCCCTCCGAAACGGCCCGACCGGAGGCCGCTGCGCGCGGCGCTCCGGTCAGGCTCTCGAGCTTTGTGGTGTGAGCGCGGTTCAGCCGCCGGCGAGCTGCTGGTCGAGGTCCTGGATCGCGCGCATCATGCCGAGCAGCGACTCCGACATGTCGTTGATGCCGTCCACCGCACCCTTCAGACCCGTCGTCAGCTCCGTGTAACCCTCACCGAACTTGCCCGAAGCGTGCTGCGTCTTGAAGTCCTCACCCAGCAGCGTGTCCACCTGGCTCTTCAACGAGTCCAACTGGCCCTGGATGTCATCACGAGCCTGCGACAGCGACGACGCCACCTGCTCCATCTCCGCATACGAAGCACCGAAATCGGCCATCGTCAACTCCCTCACTCAGATTCACGACCCACCCCGGGCCGATGACTCCACGGTAACCGGCATGACGCGATCAGCCCATGGGGACCATTCCCCATTCAGAGATTCAGGCCTGATCAGGGCGGTAATAGGCGGAGCCCGCCTCCGGTGCGAGCGTGAGCGCGAGCCACCCCGGTGCCGTCGTACGGGCCTCTGCTCCGACGTCGGCGGTGATCTTGCCGCGTGCGACGAGCAGGTCGATCGCGGCATCCCGCTCGGCCATGATCCCGGTCAGCGTCGACGGCGGGATCTCCTTCATGCTCTGGTCGACATTGTCGTGCGGGTTCTGCGGACCGCCCTTGATGGTCACGCCTCGCACGAGGATCGCCGCGTAGACCACCACGTCGGCCAGGATGACGACGAGCCAGACCCAGGTGCCGTCGCCCAGAAGCTCGCGCCCCGCGGTGATGGCGATGAGCGCCGTGAACAGGCCGGGCACGATGTGCATCAGCGTGGTCGTGCGGATTCCCGACTGCGCGACGGCGCGGGGATGACGGTAGCGCTGGTACTCGCTCCATGCGGTGGCGAGGAACGAGATGAGCGTGAGCACGCCGGCGAAGGCGAGAGGGAAGTCGAACGCGCTTCCGCCGACGACCCAGCGGAGCATGGCCGCCGCCCCGACGAGCGGGGCCACCAGCAGGAACATGTACGCGAGGGACTGCAGGCAGCTTCCTGCACGGACGCCGCGATGCTCCGCGCGCACCGCCTCCTTCGGGGCCAGCACGACGAGGGCGTGCTGCGCGTAGGGCGCCGTGACGAACGAGCGCAGCTCGAGCCGCCACCAGTCCACGGGACCCCACTCGTCGACCTCGTCGACGAGGCTTGTCAGGGTGCGATCGCTCACAGCGGCCAGTCCTCTCCCGCTCGCACCACTGCGGCATCGAGCGCTTCGACGCGCGTGCGGTCGGCCGACGGCAGGAAGCCCTCGAGGACCGACTCGTGCAGGATGCCGCCCGCAGAGTCCTCCACGAACGCCAGGCCGTACGGTGCGACAGGACCGAGCACGGCGCCGAGCGTGGCGTTCTGCCCGACGAAGAGCCAGCGCCGGAATCCGTAGTCGTGATCGTCATGACGCTCGAGCAGCGTCACCGAGATCCCGGCGCCCAGCTGCGCCGACTCCACGACCTCGGTGGTCGGCGGCAGCAGTGCCGAGGCCGACCACAGGAAGGCAGCCTGCTCGGGCTCGGCCAGCGGTTCGGATGCCGCGAACACGGTGAACGGCGCCAGTACGCGACCATCCGCCCCGATCAGGAGCAGGTTCCGGCGGTCGTCGCCGGTCGCGCCGGCGATGTCGTTCAGCGCCGCGGTGATGCGCTCCGCCGTGGCGTCGTCGAATCCCTCGCGTGCGGCGAAGGCGTAGGCGGTCTCCCGTGCCCAGAGCGCGCGCTCGTCGGCGGACCGCTCGACATGAGGAACGGGGAGGCTGCGCTCGGGATCGTGTCGAAGGTTGATCTGCATGTCAGCGCGTGCTCCACGTGAAGGTGGCGACGTGGTGGTCGAAGAGCGCGACCCACGCCAGCAGCACCGGGTCGTCCTCGGCCATGTCGGCCGCATGGGCGACGGTCGCCGTCCATTGCACGGCCTGCGTCCGCCGGGTTCCAGGAATCGGGATGAGGTAGTTGATGAGGAACGAGACCGCTGCGACGCCCTCGAGCGTGACCGGACGACGTTCGGTCCAGCGCACCATGCGATGCCCCTCGCCGATCGCGATGCCGCCCCGGTTGCGGACGGCGTCCTCGACCACGGCGTCCAGCGGGATCTCGGGGGTGGACTTGCGCCGGAGCCCCACGAGACTCGCCTCTCCGAGGGCCCAGGACGGCGCGGTCTCGCCGGCCAGCGCGAACGCGAACGCGTCCTGCGCACGGAGGCTGCGCAAGGCATCCCCCACCTGGACGGCGAGACCCGACGCGAGATCCGGTCGACCGGCCTGCGAAAGACGCGTCCGCGCCGCGCCCAGCAGTTCCCGCTCGGTATCGGCGGTCACGTCGTATGACTGCCAGCCCAGCGGCAGCAGCATCCGATACTGCGGGACGGCAGGGGCCACCGTGCCCCTCAATTCAGCACGCAGGTCACTCACCCGACAAGTCTCCCATCCCCGGGCCCCCGTTCCGCGCCGTGCGATGCCGCACGGTGCATGTCACGAGAACGGGTTCTGGTCAGGGTCGAACGAGCCGGAGAAGGCGCCGCCGCTCGCGTCCTTGATCTGGCCGACGATCTGGAACTGCGCCACCCAGACGGTGCCGACCGTGGCGAGCGCGTCGCGCCCGGTCGAGCCCATGCGTGCCCAGTCGTCGATGTTCTTGCCCGAGAACAGCGCGGCCGAGAAGTCCGCCGCCTTGTCGGCGAAGGTCGTGCCGCGCAAGGCGTTGAGACCCGACGCCCAGTCGTCGAAGGAGGCGGCGTTCATGCCGGTCAGCCGCAGGGCGTCGTCGCCGAACGCCGTCCCCAGCGCGCGCCATCCCGATGCCGAGCCCAGGCCGCGGACCGTGCGGGCGGCGGGGCCGATGAACGGGATGACGCCGAGAACGCCGAAGGCGACATCCCACCAGCTGCCGTCGTCGAAGGCGAGCTTGCGGGTGAGGGCGACAGCGAGGGTCGCGACCGCCACGATGGCCGCGAGGGCCAGGATGATGGGGCCGCCCACCACGATGGCGAGGACGGCGAGGACGATTCCCGCAACCGCCAGGACGTTCGCCAGGAAGTCGAGCGCGCCGCGGAGGTCGTCTTTCCAGTCGTCCTCGATCTTGCCGCTGACGCCCTCGCGGATGTTCTTCGCGGCGGTGTCGAACGCATCGAACCAGCTGTCCCAGGCGGTGTCGTACTCCCCCGCCTTCTCCACCCAGTCCGCGTGCTTGGCGCTGGCGAGGCCGCGCTTCTCGTCGGCGTTCGCCGAGGCGGTGTCGTACGCCGACTGCTCGTCAGCGTCCGCGTCGTCGTCGGGCTCGTTCGGCACCGCACCTTCGGCGGTGTCGGCGGTGCGGCTGAGGGTGTAGTACTCCTCCCACAGATCCAGCAGATCCGAGACGAGCGGGTCGATGACGCCCTTCGACGTCTCGAGCTCCTTGCCGTACGTCAGGATGTGGGGGCCGACGGCGTCGTAGAGCTCGGCGGCCTCCGACAGATCGCTGCTGACCTTGCCGCACAGCTCGCGGAGCTTCTCGATGGACTGCCCCTCCATGTCGGCGCCGTCATCGACGAGCCGCGAGATGAGGTTCCATGCGCTCGACATGTCGCTCGCGAGGTCGACGATCTGCTGACCCCGCGTCTGGACGTCGCCGGCGTCGCCGCGCAGCTTCTCGATCAGGGTGCCTGCCGGCGTGTGCGACGGCATGTAAGGCGTGGTCATTCCGTCATCCGTTCTCTGACTTGCGTGCCGCGTCTTCGTCGAAGTCCTTGAAGGCGGCGATCACGCCGTCGAGGTGCTCGGCGACGCCCTTGCAGTTGTCCATGAGCCGCTTGCGACGGTCGTCCCACCGGCCCTCGAAGTCGTGGGCCGCGTCCTTCAGGTCGTCCTTGTCGTACGGCGTCTCGACAGCGTCCTCGAGATCCCGTCGCCTGCTGCCCGCGCTCTCGAACTCGTCGATGATGTGCTTGAGCTGCGTGCTCAGGTCGCCGAGATCGTCATAGCTGACCTTGACCCCCACCGTCACTCCTCAAATTGTCGTGCGCCGCCGTCACCGTCACCGTCGCCGTGCGGCGGGCAGGCGCGAAGCCCGCCGCACCGGCGATGGAGGTGGTTCAGCCGCCGGCGAGCTGCTGGTCGAGGTCCTGGATCGCGCGCATCATGCCGAGCAGCGACTCCGACATGTCGTTGATGCCGTCCACCGCACCCTTCAGACCCGTCGTCAGCTCCGTGTAACCCTCACCGAACTTGCCCGAAGCGTGCTGCGTCTTGAAGTCCTCACCCAGCAGCGTGTCCACCTGGCTCTTCAACGAGTCCAACTGGCCCTGGATGTCATCACGAGCCTGCGACAGCGACGACGCCACCTGCTCCATCTCCGCATACGAAGCACCGAAATCGGCCATCGTCAACTCCCTCACTCAGATTCACGACCCACCCCGGGCCGATGACTCCAAGCTAGCGAAACCCCGCCTGCGACCACGATGGGGACCATTCCCCATGCCGGTCCCCAGGTCATCGCTGGACCGCGGTCTGCGGCACCTCCAGCGTGGATCCCTCGACGAGCGGCATCTGCACCGTGACGGCGCGCCCCGACTGGACGAAGATGCCGCGGCCCTCCGGGAAGTCGGAGCGCTTGACCTTCGGGAACGGCACCTTGAAGATGGCGTCGCCGTCGAAGGCGTCCGGACGCAGCACGATGCCCTTGCGGCCGCCCTTGAAGTCGCCGATGAGCCCGAACCCGCTGGCGATCTGGCTGACGTCGGCATCGCCGATCAGCAGGTGCTCGCTGCGGTTGACTGCCTGGAACAGCGCCTTGAGCGGGCGCTCGGCCGGCGTGTCGGCGAACTGCGGGACATCCTCGATGACGATCAGGAGTCGCGCCTCGAGCGACTCGTCGCCGACCAGGTCGGCGAGCTCGGTCGCGAGGTCCTTCGCCTCGTCGGGGGTCGTCGCGCTGCGCATCCACGGCGCGAACTCCTTGAGCTGCGAGCGGCGGCCGCCGAAGTGGAACAGCCGCACGCCGGGATCGAAGCGCGTCATCGAGGTGATGAGCGCCTTCATCGCGTTCGTCTTGCCCGACAGCGGCGGTCCCGTCACCACGAAGGTGCCGATGGGATCGAAGTCGCGCGCCGCGAGGGTGTCCTCGGCGACGCCGAGCGCGGGGAAGTCGCCGATGCGATCCGGCATGGCCGTGGACTGCAGCCGTGTGGGCAGCGACCCGATCTCTTCGACCTCGCGCGCGCCCGCGACACGGAGATCCTGCGCCCACTGGGTGAGCAGCTTGGTCTGCTCCGCCACGTTCGGCGTTCCGCCGAGCACCGCGATCTGGGTCTCGAAGCCGTCCACGATGGCCCGTCCGGGCGCCGATCGCTCGTCGAGGACGTCCTTCGGCGCGTTGAGCAGGGCGTACGCGTTCTCGTCCGAGAGTCGCAGGACGACGCGGCGGGACACGTTCGAGCTGATGGCGGTCGGGACCGATCCCGACCGGTCGGCCGTGGCG
The DNA here is from genome assembly GCF_040144835.1 of Microbacterium sp. LWS13-1.2. Taxonomy (NCBI): domain Bacteria; kingdom Bacillati; phylum Actinomycetota; class Actinomycetes; order Micrococcales; family Microbacteriaceae; genus Microbacterium; species Microbacterium sp. LWS13-1.2. The sequence goes on along the minus strand of NZ_CP151632.1, from coordinate 3,840,978 downwards.
ACGACGTGCACGCCGAGGGGGCGGCCTTCTCCCAGGATGCGCATGAACGCCTGATAGAACGGCATGCGCGCGGTCGTGGACTCCCACTCCGCGCGGAACTGCGGCAGACCGTCCAGGAGCATGATGATGCGCGCCTCGTCGCGACCCGTCAGCTCGCGGTATTCGGCGATGCTCGACGCGTTGGCGGCGCTGAACCGCTTGCCCCGGTCGTCGAGGATGGCTCCCAGTGACCGCATGATGCGCTGCACGCGCTCGGCGTCGTCCCCGGGGATGATCGAGCCGACGTGCGGCAGCACCTCGAGGCTCTTGAGCGCGCCGGCGCCGAAATCTAGCCCGTACACGGCCACGTTCTCCGGGCGGCGGCCCGTCGCCGCTGCGATCGCGACGGTGCGCAGCACCGTCGACTTGCCCGATCCGCTGGTGCCGTACACGAGCAGCGACCCGTCGCGGTCGGGTTCGAAGTACACCGGCTCCTGCAGCTGACGCTCGGGGACGTCGCGCTTGCCGAGCAGGATGAACCCGGCGCGCCCGGCCCGCAGCTGGCGGATGTCGACCGTGGTCTCGAGGTCGTCGAGCCACGGACGGCGCGGCGCGGGGATGCCCGCCACGTCGGCGGCCGCCACGAGCGTCGCCACGAGCCGCTTCTGGTCGTTGGGGCCGGGGTCGACGTCGTGCGAGTCGGACTCGCCCGAGTCGGGGAGCTCCCACCGCTGCACCGAGCCGAACCGCAGCTGGGCGACGGCGACGTCCGCCGCGGGCGCCTGGTCGCTGCTCCATCCGCCGGCGTAGGCGGACTGGAACGACACGAGACGACCGGGCCCCGTCTTGGCGATCCCGCGACCGGGGATGCCGGGATCGAAGCGGGCCGCCACCGGATCGCCGACGACGTCCTTCGAGTCGGACTCGTCGGCCATGCGCAGCGCGACGCGCAGGTTGGTGTTGGCGCGCAGGTTGTCCTTGATCACCCCGGCAGGGCGCTGGGTGGCCATGATCAGGTGGATGCCGAGCGATCGGCCTCGCTGGGCGATGTCGACGACGCCATCGACGAACTCCGGCACCTCCCCCGCGAGCGCGGCGAACTCGTCGATGACGAGCACCAGCGCGGGCGGCGTGTCGGGATCGCGCCGCTTCTCCAGCTCGAGGAGGTCCTTGGCCTTCTTGCGGTTGAACAGGTGCTCGCGGTGGTGCAGCTCGGCGCGCAGGCTCGTCAGCGCGCGGCGGACGAGGTGCGGGCTCAGGTCGGTCACGAGGCCGACGCAGTGCGGCAGATCGACGCAGTCGGCGAATGCCGAGCCGCCCTTGTAGTCGACGAACAGGAACGTGACGCGGTCGGGGCTGTGGGCCGCCGCCATGCCGAGCACCCACGCCTGCAGGAACTCGGACTTGCCGGCTCCGGTGGTGCCGCCCACCAGGGCGTGCGGGCCCTGCGTCCGCAGGTCGAGCGCCATCGCGTCCGTGGCGCCCTGGCCGACGATCGCGCGCAGCGTGCCCGCCTTCTTCAGTCGCGGGAGGACCGCGCCCGAGCGATCCAGGATGGTGTTGTTCTCGCGCCAGCGCTCGATCGCGAAGGAAGGCTCCGAGGCCATCTCCGATCCGACCAGGGAGAGGAACATCACGGAGTTCGGGATGTCGGACGAGTCCTCGATCACCGTGCTGGAGTCCACCACCGGCGCGAGCCGCTTCGCGAGGACCGTCATCAGCTCGTTCGAGACTCCCTCCACCGCCGTCTCGGGATAGTCGACACCGCTGCGGACCGTCCCCGCGCGCGCACGCTCGAGCCCGTTCGTGACGTCGAGGAAGCTTCGGCACACCGCGGGCAGCGCGTCGACCATGGGGGCGACGAACAGTCCGTACACGCCGACGTCGGCGCCGCGCTCGAGCACCTGGGTCAGCCGGGCCCGGTCGACGGGCGCGTCGGCGGTGACGATGACGACGACCGCCGTCTGGCCGGGGAACGTGGCCTCTTCGGCAGCGCGGCGCACATCGGTGCCGTAGCGCATCGGATCCCAGTCGTCGGCGAGGGGCAGTCGTGGCGACGATGCGGCCTTCGACCGCTGCATCACCAGTTCCTCCAGGCCCGACAGCAGCGCCGCGCCGGTCGACGCCGAGTCCGACAGGGGCATGTCGCGGAACGGACTGCGCTCGCTGGAGGTGTGGGGCAGCCACTTCAGCCACTCGAGCTGCGTCGCCCAGCGGGGCTCGGTCAGCGCGATGGCGACCAGCTCGTTGGGAGAGTGCAGGCCGAACAGCTGCACGCACAGGCCGCGCAGCGCATCGGCGGCTTCGCGGTCGCCGCCGGCGACGCCGATCACGCCCACGCTCTGCAGCGACTCCAGCACCGGCACGCCGTCGATGGTGCGGTAGCGGTCTCGCAGCCGGTCGACGCGATCGACGAACTCCTGCAGTGCCTCCGGCGTCTCGGATCGCTTCACCGTCGTGCGCGACGGGGCCTCGGTGATGCCCAGCCGCACCGAGAGGAAGTTCCAGTGCTCTGGACGCCGCGTCCACAGCATCGGGCCGAGCCGCATCGCCTCTTCGAACACCACCGCCACCGGCGGCGCCTCCGCATTGCGGATCTCGCGCTCGCGCGGGCGCTCGCGGTAGAGCGTCTCTTCCAGCTCCTCGAAGGTGCGCTCGAAGATCTCCGTCTCTTTGCGGGCGCGCTGGCCCACCTGAGTGCGCTGGGAGATGAAGTTGCCGAGCAGCATCAGCGGCGACATGATGACGACGAGGAGCGACCGGGGGTTGCCGTTCATCGCGAACAGCGCCATGCCGAGGATGAGCGGTGCGACGAGCATCGGCCACGGGAACAGCCGCGTGACCGGATCCTTCGGCATCCGCGGCTCCGGGAGCTCTTCCCCGATGTAGCGAGGCTCGACGCGCGGGCTGCGGTTGAACAGCAGCGATCCGCCGCGCTCGAGCACCGGGTCCTGCTCGACGGGCGCGAAGTCCTGGACCATGCGGACGACCACGTCGGTGTCGCCGAGCGAGAACCGCTGCCCAGGGATGACGCGGAGGCGCTGGACCAGACCGCCGTCGACCACGATGCCGTTGGCCGAGTTCAGGTCGACGAGCTCGACCGAACCGCCGACCTCGATGCGCGCATGCACCTTGGAGATCAGCGGATCGTCGAGCACGATGTCGTTGCCGGCGGCGCGCCCGATGGTGAAGTGGCCGCGCGGCAGCGGGAACTCGCGTCCGACGAGCGGGCCGCCGACGACCGAGAGGATCGCGGCCGGTGGACCGCCGACCGCCCGCGACGCGACGTAGTCCTCTCCGAGGTTCACGATCGATGCGATGAAGCCCGAGCCGACGGCGGCGTCGCTGATCAGCATGTCGGGCGCGAGCATGGTGAAGGTCGACGAGGTGGGCGGTGCCACCTTGAGTGTCAGCACATCGCGCGGAGAGGCGGACGTCTCGCGAGCCGGGTCGGTGTCGACAATGTGCCTGGCCACGTCCTGCACGGTCGCCGTGGTGTCGGAGGTGACGACGATGTCGATCTGCTGCGCGTCTCGCCGCTGGAGTGTGAGTCTGAGTCTCATGCGTTGTCCTCGGGGTCTGCGTCAGCCGATGCGGATGAGCGCTCGCCGGTCGCCCAGCAGGAGGGTGTCGCCGCTGCGGACCGTGACCCCCTGACCGGGCGGAAGGGAGTGCTCCGCGCCATCGCGGATGAGCGCGCTGCCGTTCGTCGATGCACGGTCGACAGCGATGATGGCGCCGCCCGTGCGCAGCAGCGCGAGATGGGTCTTGGAGATCGACTTCGTCGGATCCTCGATCGGGACGAGGGTGAGCCCGTTGTCGCCCGGCGCGGGCGAGGGATCGCGTCCGATCAGGATGCCGGCACCGGGGAGGGCGATGCGCGCGCCGGTGTCGAACTCCAGCACGACGGCCGGGGACGACGACGCATCTGCCACCGGCGGCGCGGCGACGGCGGGCGTGCCGGGGCGTGCCCGCGCGGCAGGACGCGCGGCAGCGGGCCGCGGCGGTCCGGCGGGCGGCGCCGCGTCCGGCAGCAGCCGCGGCGGTGTCCAGGGGACGCCGGGGCCGGCTGCCGCCGCCCCCGTCGGCGAGGCGACGGCGGGATGGACCGGCTCGCGGGTCGCTGGTGCCGCCGCTCCCGCGGCAGGGGCACCAGGATCCACGGCCGCTGCACTCGGTGCGACGGCCGCGGCATCCGTTCCGCCCGGCGCGGCGCCCGCGGTGTACGCCTCCCCGCGGGGCGCGCCCACGACTCCCCCGCTGCTGCGGGTCACGGGGATGTAGGCGCCGGAGCCAGGGGCCACCGCCGAGGTCGCCAGCGACGGCAGCTCGCTGCGCTCGTCGGCGAGATCCGTCGCCGCCGTCTTGCGGGCGATCCGCATGCGCTTCGCGTCGTAGGGGTTGAGGCCGTTCCGCGCGTCCACGAACCAGGTGGCGCCCGCCATGTCGGCCCATCCGCGCCCTCGACGCTCCGGGTCGAACAGCGGGGAGCAGGCGATCACGAGGACGGGTCCGACGAGGGGGACGAGGAAGCTGGCTCCGAGCACCAGGTACCGCACGACCGCGCCGCGCCAGAATCCGGGCCGCTCCAGCGTGCGCACGTTGACCGAGCGGATGCCGGTCGCGGCCTTGCCCACCGTGGTGCCCTTGCGGCCGTGCAGGACCAGTTGCAGGACGACGAACGCGGTCGTCAAGGCCGATGACGCGGCCGCGCACGCGATCACGAGGCCGAGGTTGCCGGCGTCCGTGAGCGCTGCGGCCGGGTCGGCGGACGCGGCGGCGTTGAGGAGCACCGGAAGCGAGACGAGCAGCAGCGGCAGCTGGAGCACCACGAGGATGCCCAGCTCGATCGATGTCGCCAGCACGCGCCGCCCGAAGGGCGCCATGCGCAGCCCGAGGGACGCGGCGTACTCCGGCCTCGGCCGACCGCGTCCATCGAGGCCCTCGACGGCGTGTGTCGAGTCGTCGATCTCCCAAATCACCGGATCCTCCTGGCGAACGCTCCGCATCGACCCTATCCGGCGGACGCCGCTGCTCCCGCCCGGAGCGGGGACATGGGGAAATGGACCCATACCCACGCGGGCGGCGGCGCCGACCCGCCCCGAGCGACGGTCGTCTCAGTGGAAGAAGTGGCGCTCTCCCGTGAAGAACATGGTGACGTTCGCCGCCTGGGCGGCGGCGATCACCTCGTCGTCGCGCACCGAGCCGCCGGGCTGGATGATCGCCGAGATGCCGGCGTCGAGCAGGATCTGCGGTCCGTCGGCGAACGGGAAGAACGCGTCGGATGCCGCGACCGAGCCCGCGGCGCGGTCGCCGGCGCGCTCGACGGCGAGTCGGCAGGAGTCGACGCGATTGACCTGGCCCATGCCGATGCCCACCGTCGCGGAGCCCTTGGCGAGCACGATCGCGTTCGATTTCACAGCCCGGCAGGCCTTCCACGCGAAGATGAGGTTCGTCATGTCCTCGTCGGCCGGGCGCTCTCCCGACACGAGCTGCCAGTCCTTCGCGACCGACTCGATGTCGTCGGGGAACCGGTCGGCGTCCTGCAGCAGCAGCCCGCCCGAGACGAGGCGCACGTCCATGCGCTCCTGCTGCCAGTCCTGCGGCAGCTGCAGCAGTCGCAGGTTCTTCTTCGCCTTGAAGACCTCGAGCGCCTCGGGCTCGAACGAGGGCGCCACGATGACCTCGGTGAAGATGTCCTTGAGGTTCTCGGCCATCTTGAGCGTCACCGTGCCGTTGGCGGCGATCACGCCGCCGTAGGCCGAGACGGGGTCGCACTCGTGGGCGCGCAGGTGCGCGCTTGCGATCGGGTCGAGTGCGTTGGGCGCCGCGACGGCGATGCCGCAGGGGTTCGCGTGCTTGATGATCGCGACCGCCGGCTTGACCATGTCGAACGCGGCCCGGAGCGCCGCATCCGCGTCGACGTAGTTGTTGTACGACATCTCCTTGCCCTGCAGCTGGGTCGCCTGGGCGATGCCGTGGCCGCCGTTGCGCGTGTAGATCGCCGCGCACTGGTGCGAGTTCTCGCCGTAGCGGAGCGTCGCGAGGCGCTCGGCCTTGATCGTGAGGTGCGCGGGCAGGTCCTCCTCGGTGAGCGTCCCCTCCGAGAACCAGGTGGCGACCGCGCGGTCGTACTCGGCGGTGTGGGCGAACGCGCGGGCGGCGAGCTCTCGACGCTGCGCGAGGCTCGTGCCCCCGGCACGGACCGCCTCGATCACGGCCGGGTATGACGATGGCGAGACGACGATCGCGACGTTGGCGTAGTTCTTCGCCGACGCACGCACCATGGCGGGGCCGCCGATGTCGATCTGCTCGACGACGTCGTCGCCCTGGGCGCCCGAGCGCACGGTCTCGACGAACGGGTAGAGGTTCACCACGACCAGCTCGAACGGCGCGATGTCGAGCTCGTCGAGCTGGCGCTCGTGGTCCTCGAGGCGCAGGTCGGCGAGGAGGCCGGCGTGCACGCTCGGGTGCAGCGTCTTGACGCGGCCGTCGAGCGACTCGGGGAACCCGGTGACGCTCGACACGTCGGTCACGGTGTGACCGGCCTCACGCAGCAGGGTGGCGGAGCCGCCCGTCGAAACGATCTCGACGCCCGCCGCGGCGAGCGCCTCGCCCAGGGCGAGCAGATCGGTCTTGTCGCTCACCGACACGAGCGCCCGGCGGACCGGGACGACGTCGCGGGTGCGATACAGGGCGGGGTCGTGGCTCGGTCCGGCCATGGCGGATCTCCTCGGTGGGGATAGGGGTCAGAGCTGGGCGCTCGCGGACACCGCCGCGAGGTCGAGGTCGCCGGTGGCGACGCGGCGCACCACGTCGATCAGCAGGCGGCGTTCGACGGGCTTGATGCGCTCGTGCAGGGCATGCTCGTCGTCGCCGGGGAGCACGGGAACCCGCTCCTGCGCGAGGATCGGCCCCGAGTCGACCCCGTTGTCGACGATGATCACGCTCGCCCCCGTCTGCGCGACGTCCGCGGCGAGCGCATCGCGCACGCCGTGCGCACCGGGGAACTCCGGCAGGTACGCCGGGTGGGTGTTGATGATGCGTGGCGACCACGCGTCGACGAGATCAGCGGGGAGGAGCCGCATGAGACCGCTCAGTACGACGAGGTCGGGCCGCCAGACAGCGAGCTGGGCACCGAGCTCGGCGCCCCACTCCTGACGGCTGGCGAACTGCGCGAAGGGGACCATGAAGGTCGGGATGCCGTACTCCTCGGCGTGCGCGAACCCTTCGGCTTCGCGATCGGCGCCGACCACGACCACGCGAGCGGGGAACTCGGGCTCGGCCGCCGCGTCGAGCAGAGCGCGCAGGTTCGACCCTGTGCCCGAGATGAGGACGGCGACCGTGAGCACCCGATCAGCTTACTCGGAACCGTTCCTGTCGCCGGGCGGCGTCGACCGGGGCAGGTCGATGGGCTCGGTCGTCGCCTCCGGCGTGGAGACGGCGCCCGACGCGCGGCGGGGCGAGAGGAGCAGGATCGCCGCACCCAGCAGCACCTCGAGCCCGACGGCAAGGGCGACGGGACCGGGTTCGGGGCCGAGCTGCGCGAGCCGTCCGGGTCCGAGCGAACCCGAGGCGACGAAGGCGAGGAGCGCGGCCGCGCCTCCGGCGACGATCGCGATGCCCGCGGTGACCACCAGGCGGGCGCCGATCGGATCCTCGGCCGCGACGGCCACCGGTTCCTCGCCCATGTGGAGGAGCCTCGAGCGGGCGATCCACCCGGCGAGCGCGCCGACCGCGATCGGCAGAAGCGCGAGCAGCAGCAGCCATGACGTGGTGGAATCCGGCACGGCGCCGAGCACGGGCAGTCCCGGGACGACGCCGACCTGCGTGCCCGCAGGAGACACGGCGGTGCCCTCGCCCACCGTGAACCCGGGTCCGGCGACGAAGCTGAGACCCCACACGGCGAGCGTCGGGACGTAGGCGAGCTGCGCGATGGTGAGCACCGCCGCGCCGAGCGCGTCGACGTCGCCGGCCTGGAAGAGCGCCACGATCTGCCCGGCACGTGCGAACAGCGCCACAGCGGCGACCGCGGCGCCCACGCCGATGAGACCCACCACGACCACGGCGGAGCCCCGCGCGACCAGCGCCGGCACGTCGCCCCATCCGTGGGGCAGCTCTTGCGCGCGATCGCGCAGCCGCGCGACCGCGCCGGAACCCGCCTCCGACCACTCGGTGACGATCGCCGCGACGAGCGCAGGGAGCGCGAACACGAGCGTCGGGATGAGGATCGCCTGCCACGTCTCGACCTGCGCGACGTCGTTCGCGCCGGTGAGCGCGGCGCCCGTCGCCAACGCGGCGAACAGGACCGTCGAGGTCAGGACACCGGTGAGCCACGCGTCCGCATGCGAGGCGCGCGCCCCCGAGCGGGCGGCGAAGATCGCCGTGAACGAGGCGAACGCCAGCGGCGCGAGGGACAGGACGAAGGATGCCGCGTCCGTGTCGATGCCCGTGGCCGCCAGGTACTCGGGCGGCAGGGCGATGTGCAGGGGCACGAGGTTGCCGATCTGCCATACCGAGACGGCGGACGGCCACAGCACTCCCCAGTCCGCGCCGCCGCCGAACCCGAAGACCCAGAGGAGGGTGAGCGGAGCGAGGGTCGCGGCAAGGCCGACGGCGACCGCGATGGCGGCGTCGACGGTGGCAAGGAGGGCGACGATGAGGCGATGCATGCGCCATCGACCCTACTTCGAGGGGCGCGGGCGTCCCGGGCGCGTCCGCGCCGTGGTGCGGCATCCGTCCAGCGAATCCTCAGGTTCACGGGCGAACGACTACCCTTTCAGGTCGGAGGTCCACCATGAGTACAGCCCCATCCGCGGCATCGAACACCCCCGCAGCACCCGACGACGTCGAGACTGCCGAGCCGAAGAACGGCTTCGACAGGTTCTTCGAGATCACCCGTCGCGGCTCGACGATCGGCACCGAGGTCCGCGGCGGCGTGGTGACCTTCGTGACGATGGCGTACATCGTCATCCTGAACCCGATCATCCTGTCCAGTGGCACGGATGTCTCGGGCGACACCCTCGGATTCACCCAGGTCGCTGCCACCACCGCCCTCACCGCGGGTGTGATGACCGTGCTGTTCGGCCTGGTGACCCGCCTGCCGTTCGCGTTCGCGGCGGGCCTGGGCATCAACTCGTTCCTCGCCGTGTCGGTCGTGGGGCAGGTCACCTGGCCGGAGGCGATGGGCCTCGTCGTCATCAACGGCCTGATCATCGTGCTGCTGGCCGCCACGGGCCTCAGGCGCATGATCTTCGACGCCGTGCCGATCCAGCTGAAGCTCGCCATCACGGTCGGCATCGGCCTCTTCATCGCGTTCATCGGCTTCGTCGACGCCGGCTTCGTCACCTCGACCGGCGCCTCCTCTCCCCCGGTCGGCCTCGGCGTGAACGGCTCCGTCGCGACCGTCCCGACGCTGATCTTCGTCTTCACCCTGCTGCTCACCGGCATCCTGGTCGCCCGCAAGGTCAAGGGCGGCATCCTCATCGGCCTGGTCACCGGCACCGTGGTCGCGCTGATCGTCGAGGCGATCTGGAACATCGGCCCGAAGTTCGACGGCGACGAGGTCAACCCCGGCGGCTGGGGCCTCTCGGTGCCCGAGCTGCCGTCATCACTCGTGAGCGTGCCCGACCTGTCGCTGGTCGGCCAGGTCTCGTTCGGCTCGTTCGAGCGCATCGGCGTGCTCGCCGCGCTGATGCTCGTCTTCACGCTCGTGTTCACGAACTTCTTCGACGCGATGGGCACCATGACGGGTCTGTCGAAAGAGGCGGGCCTCGCGAACGAGAAGGGCGACTTCCCCCGCATCAAGTCGGCGCTCATCGTCGAGGGCGTCGGCGCGGTCGCGGGTGGATTCACGTCGAGCTCGGCGAACACGGTGTTCATCGAGTCCGGCGCGGGCATCGGCGAAGGCGCCCGCACCGGGTTCGCGAACGTCGTGACGGGCGTCCTGTTCCTCATCGCGATGTTCTTCACGCCGCTTGTCTCGATCGTCCCGACCGAGGTCGCCGCCTCCGCGCTCGTGATCGTCGGCGCGCTGATGATGTCGCAGATCCGCTTCATCGACTTCTCGGACTTCTCGATCCTGCTGCCGGTGTTCCTCGCGATCACCGTGATGCCGCTGACCTACTCGATCGCCAACGGCATCGGCGCGGGCTTCATCGCCTGGGTGGTGGTGCGCTCACTGTCGGGCAAGGCGCGCGAGATCAGCCCGCTGCTGTGGATCGTCGCGGCCGGCTTCGTGCTCTACTTCGCCCGCGGGCCCCTCGAGGCCGCGCTGGGCTGAGTTCCGCGGCTGCACCCGTACGGCACAGGCGGGAGAGGGTGCTCTCGCCGGCCGAGGTGTGTCGAAAAGGCCGATGAACTTCCGGTTCACAGAGCCTCGATGAACTTCCCGTTCACACCCCCGCATCCCCAGCCCACTGAACTTCCAGTTCACACGCCCTCGTCAGGAGCCATTGAACTTCCAGTTCACACGACCTCGTTAGGCGCCATTGAACTTCCAGTTCACACGACCTCGTCAGGAGAAGTGTGAACCGGAAGTTCAATGGGGTTTTTGAGACCATGTGCGCGGGAGACGCCCACAGGCCGACACCGGTGTCGGACACGGCACGGTGCACCCTCGCTCAGCGCAGCGGGGTCCAGCCGGGCGGGAGCGGGCCATCCAAGGCCGCGCGCTCCGCGTCGACGGCCGCCGACCAGCCTTGCGCGGCATCCGTGGCATCGAAGCCCCCACGGGCCACGCGCAGCCCGACGTCGTCGTGATGCGTGCGCGGCGCGCCGCCGCGGCGGGTCGAGGCGCGCACGCTCCACGCGTCGTCGGCGAACCCGCCACCGCGGAACACGCGGTAGTCGGCATACCGGGCGGGATCGAGCAGATCCCAGCACCACTCCCAGACGTTGCCGAGCGTGTCGAACAGGCCGTTGAGATTCGGCAGCTTGCCGCCGACGTTCTGCGGGGCTGTCACGCCGTCGGCGCTCGTCCACGCGATCTCCGCCAGCGGCCCGTACTGCGGGCCGGTGGAACCGGCACGGCACGCGTGCTCCCACTCGGCCTCGGTCGGCAGGCGGAACCCGTCGGCGTCCACATGCCAGGTGACGTCCTCGCCGTCGAACGTGTAGGCCGGGTCCAGCCCTTCCCACTCCGACGCCGCGTTGCAGAACCGGATCGCGCGCAGCCAGCTCACGTCGGTCGCGGGGCGTCGCGGATGCCCGCCCGGCTCGCCCAGCAGCTCGGTGAGCTGCTCCTGCGTGACCGCGTAGACGCCGATCTCGAACGGCTCCAGGTCGACGCTCCAGCGCGCCTTCCGGCGGGCGTCGTGGAGGGTCACCGTGCCGCCCGCGATGCGGGCGAGCTCGATGTCGGTCACCCGTCGTGGGGTTCCAGCACGAAGATCGCGATCTGGCGGTCAGTCTTCGTCTGGTAGTTGTCGTAGTCGGGCCAGACGGCCGTCGCCCGCGCCCACCATTGGGCCCGCTCGTCACCCGACAGCTCGCGCGCCGTGTAGTCGCGGCGGACGTCGCCGTCCTGCAGCTCGACGTGGGGCCGGCGGCGCATGTTCTCGGCCCACCTGGGCTCATCGGGCGCTCCGCCCTTCGACGCGACCACCGCGTAGCGGCCGTCGTGCTCGACGCGCATCAGCGCGGTCTTGCGCAGGGCCCCGCTCTTCGCACCGACCGTGGTCAGCACGATGATGGGCACACCCCGCAACGTGTTCGCCTTCTCGCCGTTCGACGCCTCGTAGGCCTCGGCCTGCTTGCGGGCCCAGTCGGACGTGGACGGCTTGTACTCTCCGGTCAGCGGCATACGCACCAGCGTAAAGCCGTGACGATGAGCCTCGGGTCGTACGGCCCTATCGTCGAGGTATGCCGAACATGGGAGTCGAACTCCTTCCCGGGCGCACCGTCGAGCAGCGCCGCAGCTTCGCCGAACTGGTGACCGACGCCGCTGTCGAGGCGCTCGGCGCCCGCCGGCAGGACGTGCGCATCATGTTCGAAGAGGTCGCCGCCGACTTCGTCGCGAACGGCGGCCTGCTCGCCAGCGAGGACGCCGACCGCGCCGGCCAGGTGTCGCGTTTCGGCGGCGCCTCCGCCGCCGACTGACGGAGACCACGAGAAACGGATGCCGCGACCGAGGTCGCGGCATCCGTTCTGGTGTGCGAAGGTCAGAGACCCTGGATGATCTCGCGCATCAGCGCGGCCGTTTCGGACGGCGTCTTGCCGACCTTGACGCCGGCGGCCTCGAGGGCCTCCTTCTTCGCCTGGGCCGTGCCCGCCGAGCCCGACACGATGGCGCCGGCGTGGCCCATGGTCTTGCCCTCGGGCGCGGTGAAGCCGGCGACGTAGCCGACGACCGGCTTGGTCACGTTGGCCTTGATGAAGTCGGCCGCGCGCTCTTCGGCGTCGCCGCCGATCTCGCCGATCATGACGATCGCCTTGGTCTCGGGGTCAGCCTCGAACGCGGCGAGCGCGTCGATGTGCGTGGTGCCGATGATCGGGTCGCCGCCGATGCCGATGGCCGTCGAGAAGCCGATCTCGCGCAGCTCGTACATCATCTGGTAGGTCAGGGTGCCCGACTTCGACACGAGGCCGATCGGCCCCTTGCCGGTGATATTGGCGGGCGTGATGCCGACCAGCGACTCGCCGGGCGTGATGATGCCGGGGCAGTTCGGGCCGATGATGCGGGTCTTGTCGCCCTTCGACTGCGCGTAGGCCCACGCCTCGGCGGTGTCGCCGACGGGCACACCCTCGGTGATCACGACGAGGAGGGGGATCTCGGCGTCGATGGCCTCGACCATGGCGCTCTTGGTGAAGGCTGGCGGCACGAACGCGATCGAGACGTCGGCGCCGGTGGCGGCGATGGCCTCTTCGACCGAAGCGAACACGGGCAGTTCGACGGGGTTGCCGTCGGCGTCGGTGTGAAGGACCGTGGTGCCGGCCTTGCGGGCGTTCACGCCGCCGACGACCTGGGTGCCGGCCTTGAGCATGAGTGCGGTGTGCTTGGTGCCCTCGCCGCCGGTGATGCCCTGGACGATGACCTTGGAGTCCTTGTCAAGGAAGATCGACATGTTTCTGGTTCCTTATCTCAGTCTCAGGCGTTGGCGAGCTCGGCGGCCTTGTCGGCGCCCTCGTCCATCGTCTCGGCCAGGGTCACGAGCGGGTGGTTCGCGTCGCGCAGGATCGCGCGGCCCTCGTCCACCTTGTTGCCGTCCAGGCGCACGACCAGCGGCTTCGAGGCGCTGGGTCCGAGCTCGGCCAGCGCTCCGACGATGCCCTTGGCGACCGCGTCGCACGCGGTGATGCCGCCGAAGACGTTGACGAACACGCTCTTGACCTGCGGGTCGCCGAGGATAACGTCCAGACCCGCGGCCATGACCTCGGCCGAGGCGCCGCCGCCGATGTCGAGGAAGTTGGCGGGCTTGACGCCGCCGTGGTTCTCACCGGCGTAGGCGACGACGTCGAGCGTCGACATCACGAGGCCCGCGCCGTTGCCGATCACGCCCACCTCGCCGTCGAGCTTGACGTAGTTGAGGTCGTTGGCCTTCGCCTTCGCCTCGAGCGGGTCGGCCGCCGCCTTGTCCTCGAGCAGCGCGTGCCCGGCGTGACGGAAGTCGGCGTTCTCGTCGAGCGAGACCTTGCCGTCGAGGGCGATGACGTCGCCTTCTTCGGTGAGCACGAGCGGGTTGACCTCGACGAGGGTCGCGTCCTCGCCCTTGTAGACCTTGAAGAGCTTGACGAAGACGTCGCTCACCTTGTCGACGAGCTCGGGGGCGAAGCCCGCGGCTTCGGCGATCTCGACCGCCTTCTGCTTGTCGATGCCCTGCAGCGGGTCGACCGCGATGCGCGCGAGCGCCTCGGGACGCTCGACGGCGAGCTCCTCGATCTCCATGCCGCCCTCCACGCTGCAGAGCGACAGGTACGAGCGGTTGGCGCGGTCCAGCAGCACCGAGAAGTAGTACTCCTTGTCGATGCGGGCGCCCTGGGCGACCATCACGCGCTTGACGATGTGGCCCTTTATGTCGAGGCCGAGGATGGACTTCGCCGCCTCGTAGGCCTCATCGGGGGTCTTGGCGACCTTCACGCCGCCTGCCTTGCCGCGCCCGCCGGTCTTGACCTGGGCCTTGACGACGACGACTCCGCCGATCTTCTCGGCCGCGGCCCGCACCTCCTCCGGCGTGTCCGCGACGATGCCGGCGAGCACCGGCACCTCGTACTTCTCGAAAAGGTCACGTGCCTGGTACTCGTACAGATCCACAGTGCATTCCTTCGCAGGTGGCGAATGGGGGTGGGACGACGCGAAAAGCGTCTCGACGTCGAGATATCGACCAGTGCCCCAGCCTACTACCGGTCATCGTCCGGTTCCGACCGGAGCGACGCGCCCTCGGTTCCGCACAGGCTGAGCGAGCGCACGCCGCTCCATCGATACTCAGCGCGCCGACGTCGCCTGATGAGCGGATGCCGTGGGGTCGAGGTCGTCGATCTCCTCGCCGGGCACACGGGGCAGCCGGGTGAGATCGCACAGCGCCGGCCCCTCGATACGCTGCCCGCTCGCCGTGAAGCGCGAAGCGTGCAGCGGGCAGTCCCATGACCGTTCGGCGTCGTTCCAGCGCAGCACCCCGCCCAGGTGCGGGCACACCGCGCTCACGGCGCGCGTCACACCGTCGACGGTCGAGATGCCGACGGGGTGCCCGCCGCGGTTCGCGACCACGCCGTCGCCCTCGCCGGGGCGGCGGACAGGCGCCGGCACCGCTTGCGCTCCCAGCCAGCCGGATGCCGCTTCCCAGCCGACGCGCACGTTCTCGACGCCGCCGCGGGCGAGGTCGGCGGGGACCGTGAAGCGCGTGGCGATCACGTTCATCCAGTCCGGTCGCTCGCGCCGGGGCACCTTGCCGATCTCGGCCACGATGCGCAGCGCCGCGGCAGGGGCGTTGGACAGCCCCCACTTCGCGTAGCCGGTGGCGAACCGCACCCGCCCGAGGCCGCGCGGCATCGCGCCGACGAACGGGATCAGATCGTGCGACTGGTAGTCCTGTGCCGACCACGCCGCCACCGGCTCGGCGCCCGGGAAGTGCTCCTGCGTCCAGGCGATGAGATCGTCACGGCACGTCCGGGGAGACGGCGCACGGCCGACCGGGAATCCGTTGCCGCCGACGATGAGCTGGGCAGCGCCCGCTGGCCCGTCCGCGGGGGTGATGGATCGGATGGACTTGGTCGCGCCGTCGACCGAGAGGTACAGGCCCTCGGGCAGCGGGGCATCCGTGGCGAACGCCACGCAGGTCGAGCGCAGCCCCCGCGTCTTGGCGAAGTACAGCCCACGGTCGATGATCGGCGTCGCGGTGGCGAGCACCACCTGATCAGCGGCCGCGAACCCGGCCGACGTCTCGACACCGGCATGCGGCACGATGTGCGCGTGGGTCACCCGCACGCCGGTGTGGAGCACGCCGCCGGCTTCGAGGTAGGCCCGCGCCATCGCGGCGAGGAGCTGCTGCGGGTCGATGGCGACCTGGCGGTCGAGCGCGACCGCGTCGACGATCGGGAACGGCGACTGCGCGAGCAGATCCGTTTCCACCCGGCGCACCGGCAGCCCGGCCTCCCACGCGGCCTCCAGCTCGGCCGCGACCGTCTCGGCGCCGTCCGGGGTCTGTGCATAGGAGTAGGCCGTGCGCCGGGAGTACGGCACGCCGAGCTCGTCGGCCAGGGAGGTCAGCCACTGCGCGCCGTCGGCATTCGCCTCGACGTATGCCTTCACGAGCCGCGCCGGGTGGTGGCGGCGCAGCGTCGAGAGCACGGAGCCCTGCAGGAGGGACAGCTTGCCGGTGTTGGCGCCGGAGGCGAGCTCGCCGACTTCTCCCGCCTCGATGACGGCGACGTCGCGGCCCTGCCGGGCGAGCATGAGTGCGGTGGCGAGGCCGGTGAGGCCGGCACCGACGACGACGACTTCGCGGTGCCGGCCCGGCTCGAAGGGCGTGCCGGTCACGCGGACCGGGTCGAGCTTCCAGATCGGCGTCATGTTCACAGTGAAGCCGCGCGCCGCGAGATCCTCCACCGGGTTGACAGGCATCGGGAGGAGTGAGAACGCGTACCGCGCGACGGATGCTCCACCTGACGCGGGGGCCTGCGCATTAGGCTCTCCCCGAGATGTCCGACACCGCCGCCGCTTCCGCCGCCCCGAGTTCCGCAGCCGCTCAGGGCGCCTCTCGCGCGGCCGTCGTCGCCGCCGCGCTCGAGCTGTTCGCTGAACAGGGGTTCGACCAGACCTCTGTGGAGCAGATCGCGCAGGCCGCAGGCGTCTCTCGCTCGACGTTCTTCCGGCAGTTCGGCGGCAAGGACGACGTGGTCTTCACCGACCACGAGGTGCTGCTCGATCGCCTCCGCGAGTTCCTGGCGCAGCCGCACCGCGATCCGTGGGCGGCCGTGTGCGAGGCATCCCTCTTCGTCTATGCGCACTTCGCGGCCGACCCCGAGCTCGCCCGACGGCGCTATGCGGTCGTTCGCGGCGTGCCCGCCCTGCGCGACCGCGAGATCGTGACGGTGTTCCGCTACGAGCGGCTGTTCGACGAGTACCTTCGCGCGTCGCTGCCCGGCCTCGATCCGCTCGACGCGGTGGGCTTCTCTGCGCTGGTCACCGCGATCCACAATCACGTGCTGCGGCGTCTCATCCGGGGGCCCAAGAAGGTGCCGGTATCGGTGCTGCGCACCGCTCTGGACGAGGCACGCCGGCGCTTCGGCGTCCTGCCGGACGGCGAGGCGGATCCTGCCGCCGACCAGGTCGTCGTCGCGGTCTTCCCGCGCGCGATGCCGACGGCGGAACTGGTGCGGCGACTGCGCGCACAGCTCGACGACTGACCGCTGCGGCGCGCCGGTCGATTCCGCTGTCGGACGGCGGCGGCACGGCTGTATGTTCAAGCCATGAGCGCCGTGGAGACCACCGCCGGAACGCCTGCCGAGACGGCGTGGTACAGCCAGGACCCAGATGCCGTCGTCGCCGCGTTCCGCAGTGACCGCGACCGCGGGCTGACCGCCGCCGACGCCGCGCAGCGGCTCAAAGAGCACGGCCCCAACTCGATCGCCGCCGAGAAGCCGCCGTCGACGTGGCAGGTCGCCCTGCAGCAGCTCGCGGACCCCATGAACGTCATGCTGGTCGCCGTCGCGATCATCAGCCTGTTCATCAACCAGGTCAGCGTCGGCATCCTCGTCGGGGCGCTCGTGGTGCTGAACATCGTCCTGGGCACCCGGCAGGAGCTCAAGGCGAAGGCATCCGTCGACGCCCTCTCCAAGATGCAGATCCCGCAGGCGAAGGTCATCCGCGACGGCACCCTGCTGCAGGTCGGCGCGACCACCCTCGTGCCGGGCGACATCGTCACGCTCGAGGCGGGCGACCTCGTGCCCGCCGACGCCCGCATCATCCGCTCGGCGACGCTCGAGACGCAGGAGGCCGCGCTCACCGGCGAGAGCGCGCCGATCCCGAAGGATGCCGGAACCCTCGCCGATCCCGACACGGCGCTCGGCGACCGCACCGACATGGTGTTCCAGAACACGCAGGTGACGCGCGGGACGGCCACGGTGGTCATCACGGGCACCGGCATGCAGACGCAGATGGGCCAGATCGCCTCGATGCTGTCGTCGGTCAAGCCGGGGAAGTCGCCGCTGCAGCGCGAGCTCGACTCGCTCACCGGCGTGCTCGGCTGGATCGCATGGGGCGCCGTCGCCATCATCATCATCACGGGCCTGCTGCGCGGACAGGAGATCGCGTCGGTCATCCTGCTGGGCATCTCGATGGCGATCTCGGCGATCCCGACGGGCATGCCGTCGTTCGTCCAGGCGATGCTCTCGTACGGCTCACGGCAGCTCGCCGAGCACCAGGCGGTCGTCAAGAACCTGACGGATGTCGAGACGCTGGGTGCCACCAGCGCCATCAACTCCGACAAGACCGGCACTCTCACCATGAACGAGATGACGGTGGAGACGCTGTACTACCGCGGCGAGTGGTTCACCGTCGCCGGCAGCGGCTACGAGAAGGTCGGCGAGGTGCGCCACACCGCCGGACTGCCGGTGCCGCAGTTCACGCAGCTGGCACTCGGGCTGACGCTCTGCAGCGACGCCACGGTGTCGGACGACGGCGCCGTCATCGGCGACCCGACCGAGGCTGCGCTCGTCGTGCTCGCGGCGAAGCTCGGCGCGGACGCCGAACTGACCCGCAGCACGTTCCCGCGGGTCGCGGAGGTGCCCTTCGACTCGGCGTACAAGTTCATGGGGACCTTCCACCGGATCCCGGTCGATGGCAACGAGCTGCTCGTGGGCTACGTCAAGGGCGGCCCGGACGTCGTGCTGGATCGCTGCAGCTCCGTCGCCACGATGGAGGGTGTCATGCCGATCGCCGATCGCCGCGACGAGATCCTGGAGGCGAACCGCAGGCTGTCGGAGCAGGGCCTGCGCGTGCTCGCCTTCGCGTTCCGCCGCTTCGCCCCCGACGCGCCGGTCGCGGACGACCCGATGGCGGCGATCGCGGATCTGACCTTCGTCGGCCTCGTCGGCATCATCGACCCGCTCCGCACCTCCTCGAAAGAGGCGGTGCGCATCGCGCGCGAAGCGGGCATCGAGGTCCGCATGATCACCGGCGACCACGCCATCACCGCCGCCGCGATCGGCGCCAAGCTCGGCCTCGGCGAGGGATCCGCGAGCGGCGCCGAGATCCAGGCGATGAGCGACGACGAACTGAAGGCGGCGCTTCCGCGCCTGCACATGTTCGGCCGCGTCACCCCCGAGGACAAGCTGCGCCTCGCCCGGCTCATGCAGGAGGACGGTGCCGTCGTCGCGATGACCGGCGACGCGGTGAACGACGCGGCCGCGCTCAAGCAGGCCGACATCGGCGTGGCGATGGGCTCGGGCAGCGACGTCACGAAGCAGGCGGGGAAGATGATCCTCGTCGACGACAACTTCGGCACGCTCGTCACCGCCGTCCGGCTCGGGCGCGGGATCTACGAGAAGATCGTCAGCTACGTCCGCTTCCAGATGTCGCAGCTGTTCTCGCTGGTGCTGCTGTTCCTCGTCGCGAGCATCTTCGGCATCAACGACGGCGTACCGCTCACACCGATCATGGTGCTGTTCCTGAACTTCTTCATCGCCATCTTCCCGGTGGTCGTGATCCTCCTCGACCCGGTGCCCGACGGCATCATGCTGAAGCCGCCGCGCGACCCGAAGAAGACGATCGCCAACCGCGGCGCGGTGACGCTCTGGTTCGTGTACGGCAGCCTCATCTTCCTGACGACGCTCGTCCCCCTGCTGATCTACCCCGACGAGCTCAGCTCGACCGAGCCCAACGTGCCGGTGACGATGGCGTTCGTGGTCTGCGCGCTCGGCTCGATCTTCGGTGGTCTCGTCATGCGTCGCGACCCCGAGTCGGGGCTCTCCGCGCCCATCCTCGCCGCCGTGAAGTGGCTATCGATCCCGCTGGCGCTCACGGTCGTCGCCGTCGAGGTCGGCTTCATGCAGCGCCTCATCGGCACGACGAGCCTCTCGGGCGACGAGTGGCTGACCGCGCTCGGCCTGGCGCTGCTGGTGCCCGTGCTGATCGAGATCGAGAAGTGGATCCGTCGCGCGCGCATCGCGCGTCGCACCGTCGTCGCCTGACTCGAAGGAACCGAACGCGCGCTGCCCGGCCACGGGTGGCGCGCGTTCCTGTCTCCGCGGAGCCTCCTGCGGTAGACCTCCCGATCCCGGTTGTTCCGCCGAGGGGAGACGGCGGTGGCGCTCACGGCGCCGGGCGGCACCACCGTCACGGTGGGGCTCCCCGCACCCGACGCCCGGGCGAGCGTCTCACCGCTCGTGCTCACCGCCGAGGCACGCACGATCGTCGGCAGCTACCTCGGATCCGCGGTGCCCAGCCGCGACATCCCCCGTTACGTCGAGCTGTGGCGCGCGGGACGCCTGCCGCTCGAGCGACTCGTCTCGTCCCGCATCGGCCTCGACGACCTCGACGCCGCCATGGACCGGCTCGCCGCAGGCGGCGAACTGCGCCAGCTCATCACCTTCGAAGGGAACCACGCATGAACAGAACCGCCATCGTCACGGGTGCCGCGCGCGGCATCGGAGCCGCCACCGCCAAGCGCCTCGCCGCCGACGGCAACGCCGTCGCCGTGCTCGACCTCGACGAGGCGCAGTGCGCCGAGACCGTGGGCGCGATCACGGGTCGGCAGCACCGCCGTCGGCGATTGGTTCCTCATCGACCAGCATCGGATTCAGGCGTTCGCCGACGCCACCGAGGACTGGCAGTGGATCCACCTCGACGCCGATCGCGCGGCATCCGGTCCGTTCGGCACCACCATCGCCCACGGCTACCTGACGCTGTCGCTCCTCCCGCGGCTCACCCAGGGACTGCTCGCGGTCGACGGCGCCGCGATGGTGGTCAACTACGGGCTCGACAAGGTGCGCTTCCTGCAGCCCGTGGTCGTCGACTCCCGTGTGCGGGGCGTGACCGAGATCGCCTCGGCCGAGCCGTCGCCGCAGGGCTACCGGGTGGGCCTGCGGACGACGGTCGAGCTGGAGAGCTCCGACCGCCCAGCGCTGGTGGCCGAGACCGTGGCGCTCTTCGTCCCGGAGGCCCGACCGCCCGCGAACTGACGGGATCGGGGTCGACGCCGCGGCGTCAGGGAAACTCGTCGCCGACGGCGCCCCCGTCGATCGCGTGACCCGCTGCGGGGCCGAGGCCCGCGCCCGGCGGCGGGCGGAAGTGGATCGGGGAGGCGATGAAGAGCGCGACCGCGAGCACGGCCAACAGGGTCCCCACGACGCAGACCCGGACGAGGATGCCGCGCGCACGCTCCCGCGACCGGAGCCGGGTGAACGCGACGAGCCCGAACCCGGCGAGGGCGCCGGCGGTGTTGACCAGGACATCGGTGACGTCGGTGCTGCCGATGGCCAGCACGAACTGGGTCGCCTCGAGCGCAAGGCTGACGGTGGCAGCGACGCCCGCGAGGCGGCGCCAGCTCCAGCGCGGCGCGAGAAGTCCGAGAAACAGACCCAAGGGCACGAATAGGAGGAGGTTGACGACGACCTCGGGGGGCCTGCTGGCTCCCTGTTCAGCGGTCGAGACGAACGGGACGAGTTTGATCACACGATCCACGCCGCCGACCCAGGGAAGCTCGAGCTTCCAGAGCACGATCCACACGAGCAGGAGGACGTAGATCGCGAACGCCGCGATCAGGCGGAACGGGGTCGCGTGGGCGGGAGCGGCCTCCCGATCGGGCTGCAGTGCGGTGTTCGTCATGGCGTCCCGGTCTCCGGATCTGATCGGGGCTGGATGCCCGTCGTGCGTCCCTTCTCGACGAGGAGGGTGAATCCAGTGAACGGCACCGGATGTTGCGTCCGCGTATCGTCCAGCGGGTCTCCCTGCGGCCACTCCACGACAGGGTCGCGGGGCTTCCTCCTAGCTTTCGTCCGGGAACTTCCCCCGGACGGTTCCGTCCATGGCATCCGCGAGAGCGTAGATCACCGGCCAGGCGCCCTCAGAGCTGTTCCCGAGCACGGTCACCGTGGTGCGTGTCTCCGGAATGTGCGTGGACCGGAACGATGCGCCGGCGTCATAGCCCTCCAGGATCAGGGACGAATTGCGGCGGCCCAGCCACAACCCCATCCCGTACCGCATGTGCTCGGCCGGCACGTCGAAGCGGGGACGGATCATCTCGGCGAGCGTGTCCGGCGACACGATCCGGCCATCCAGCAATGCGTTCCAGAACCGGTGCAGGTCGTCGGCCGTGAAGCACATCCCGCCGTCGCCGTTGCCCCGCACCGGGAGGTGCAGCAGGTTGGTGCGGTTGCCCTCCTCGTGCAGGTAGCCGAGGGCGGCATCCCCGGGGAGGTCATCGGAGCGGAGGAATGCCGAGCCGGTGAGTCCCGCCCGCTCGCAGACTTCGGTCTGGACCAGTTCATGGAAACCGCGGCCGCTGACGCGCTCGGCGACGAGCGCGAGCACCATGTACCCGCCATTGCAGTACGAGAATCGCTCACCGGGCGGGAACTTCTGCGGGAACCCGTCGAGGGCGGGTAGGAACGCCTCGGTCTCCGCGAGCCCATGCAGCGGCAGGGAGAAGACGTAGTCGTCGATGTCTCCGTCGCCTTCCTCGTCGAGGTAGTCCCCGATACCGGAGGTGTGGGTGAGCAGGTGCTCGATCGTCACCGCGTCGTCGATCAGGGGCAGGTCCTCGCCGAGAATGGGACGCACGAGGTCCTGCAGACCGAGCAGGCCGCCCTCGACGAGGCGCATGATCGCGAGAGCCGTGAAGCCCTTGTTGCCGCTGGCGGCCGAGATGCGTGTGCTCGGCGTATTCGGAACACGGAGGGCGCGGTTCGCGAAGCCCTCGCAGCGCTCGAGCGAGCGCCGGCCACCGACATCGATCGTGAGCACCCCACTGAACGACTCCGCCTCGATCGCGGCATCAAGCGCCTCGGGGGTGATGGGAATGGACATTGTGGGATCTCCAATCGACCGCTGTCACCTGGTGGTCACCGGGTCAGCTGGTGCCATTGTCCTTCTGAGATGCCTTCGATGGTGGGCATCAGCTCGCGCGAGAGCTACCCGATTGGATGCCTCCCATTGCCGCAACCAGCCTCGTCACGGCCAGAGTGTCACCACCGACGCTCACTCGCTGTCAGCATGTGATGGCACGGGTCACCGGCGACTACAGGCGCGGAAACGAACGGTCAGTCAGCCACCGGCCATAGCTCAAGAAGGCGCGATCCCCGATTCCGCGCGCCCGCCAACCGCCGACGCGGCAGCACGGCTGCGCTACGGCGTGGCGGCGGCATCCCATTCACGGCGCAGGTACCGCGGCGCCTGCACGCGCCAAGCCTCGATGACCAGTTCGGCGAGGTGATCGTCATCGACCGCCGCCATGCGGAAGGCCACCTTCGGCTCGCCCCACGGCGTGGTGGCGCCCAGGAACACGTCGGGCGCCATCTCGCGCAGCGCGAGCGCGTCGATCGGGTCGGCGATCTTCACGCCCACCACGAGCTCGGCCGCGATGATCGCACGCACGTCGGGCGGGGTGCTCGGCCACGGGTGGCACTCCCATGCGTAGAGCTTGCCGCGTACGAACCATGCGGCGCCGCCGGTCGTCGCGCGCTCTTCACTGCCGGGGAGTCCGTTCGCGGTGCGGCGCAGATCTTCGAGGGTGGCCACGGACCCCACCCTAGGCAGCGCCTCCGACACGGCGACCCCGCCATCGCGTCAGCGGCACCCTGCGCCTGCGTCACCGATCGCGCATTCCTCTCTATCGGGTGCGGCACCGCGGAACTAGGGTGGTCGCGTGAAGCGCATCTGGCCGTATCTCGTGCCCGGCGTGGTGCTGGCCGCGGTCGGGTTGGTCTGGACCCTGCAAGGCTTCGGTGTGCTGGGCGGGTCCGTGATGAGCGGCTCGGCCTTGTGGGCGACGATCGGCCCCATCGTGCTGGTGGCCGGTCTGGGCCTCATCGGCGTCGCGATCGTCATCGCCCGGCGCCGCCGCAAAGGGAGATGAGCGGCGACGGCGCGGGCACCCGCTCGCGTGTCAGACCCACTCGAGCACCATCGCCATCCCCTGACCACCGCCCACGCACATCGTCTCGAGGCCGTACCTTCGGCCGGTGGCGGCGAAGCCGTTGATGAGGGTGGAGGTGATGCGGGCACCCGTCATGCCGAACGGATACCCCACGGCGATCGCACCGCCGTGCACGTTGAGGCCCTCCGGGTCGACACCGAACTCGCGCGCCGACGGAATCACCTGCGCCGCGAGCGCCTCGTTGATCTCGACGAGATCCGTGTCGTCGATCGAGAGACCCGCGAGCGCCAGGGCGCGCCGCGACGCCTCCACCGGTCCGAGCCCCATCACCTCCGGCGAGAGTCCCGAGACGCCCGTCGACACGATGCGCGCAAGCGGCTCGAGGCTCAGCTCGTCGACCACCCGGTCCGAGACGACGACGACCGCCGCTGCACCGTCGTTGAGCGGGCAACAGTTGCCGGCGGTCACCGTGCCGTCGGGCCGGAAGGAGGTCGCCCGTCGCTCATCCGCCCGCCCTCCGCTGCGCTACGCGGTCTCGGGCGGGGCCGCGCTGCCGGTCGCGGTGCTCGAGGCTTTTCGCGATGCCTTCGGCGCCGACGTCCACGAGGAGTACGGCCTCACCGAGACCGCACCCACCGTGTCGTCGAACCCGCTGCGCGAGCCGATCCGGTCGGGCACCGTCGGCCGCGCCCTCTGGGGCGTGGACGTCGCGATCGCGGACCCCGACGTCGACGAGACCGTCGTGCTGGTCGACGCGCACGACGCCCTCGGCGAGATCGTCGTGCGCGGGCACAACCTGTTCAAGGGTTACCTCGGACTGTTCAAGGGTTACCTCGGACGAGCGGATGCCTCGGCCGCCGCCGTCGTCGACGGCTGGTTCCGCACCGGCGACCTGGGCACCTACACCAACGGAGTGCTCACCATCGTCGACCGCAAGAAGGACATGATCGTGCGGTTGGGGTACAACGTCTACCCGACCGAGGTGGAGGCCGTGCTCGCTCGGCATCCCGGCATCGCCGTCGCTGCCGTGTTCGGCGTCGACGACGACGTCGTGGCGTTCGTGCGCGATCGCATCGCCGCCTACAAGTACCCGCGCATCGTGCACCTCGTGCCGTCGCTGCCGCTGGGCTCGAGCGGGAAGGTGCTCAAGCGCGAGCTCGTCACACAGTTCTCCCCCGTCGTCTGACGTTCCGCCCCTCGCCGGATCCGCGAGACCTCTGCACCCAGGTCGTTGAGCGAGGGAGCGCCAGCGACCGAGACGAGCATCGACGCTCAGGTCAGGTTGCGGCATCCGTTCTCCTCAGACTGGTCAGGAACAGGTCGGTCAGCTGCTCGGCGACGAGGGTCTTGTCTTCGGGGCCCTCGGGCGAGTACCAGTGCGAGAGGTAGTGCACGTCGCTGAAGAAGTGGGCGACGAGCATCGCGAGCGGGATGTCGGTGCGGTACAGGCCCTCGGACTGCCCGCGCGAGATGAGCTCGGTGAACTCGTCGTGATAGGCGCGCCGGCGGCGGGTGACCTCCTGCTGGCGGGGCGCGGACAGCATGTTGAGGCTGCGGAAGAACACCGCCCCCTCCTCCATGGAGTCGATCGAGGTCTCGAGCACGTCGACGCAGACCGCGCGCAGCACGTCGTCGACGGTGCCGCCGCGGGCGATGATCTGATCCAGGTGCGCCTTCTGCAGCGTCAGCAGGCGCTCGTAGATGCCGAAGAGCAGGTCGTCCTTGGACTCGAAGTAATGGTACATCGCGCCCTTGGTGACGCCGGCGGCCTCGACGATCTGCTGCACGCTCGTGTTGGCGTACCCCTGGCGGGCGAACAGCTCGACGGCGGCGCGGGTGACGTCGTCGGCGACGTGAGAATCCTTCATGCCTTCATCCTTCACCCGAACCGGTCGCGCTTCCCGTCACGTGAGGGGACGGATGCCGGCACCGCCGTCGATCGCGACCGTCTGGCCGGTGATCCACGCGGCGTCGTCCGAGAGGAGGAACGCGACCGGGCCGGCGACGTCGGCCGGCTCGCCGAGCCTCGCCAGAGGATAGGCGGCGGCTGCCTCGGCCTCGTGCCCTTCGTACAGGGCCCGGGCGAAGGCCGTCTTGATCACGGCCGGAGCGACGGCGTTCACGCGGATGCCGGGCGCCAGCTCGTACGCGAGCTGCGCGGTGAGGTTGATGAGCGCTGCCTTCGAGATGCCGTAGAACGCGATGCCGGGGCTGGCGCCGAGACCGGCGACCGAGGCGATGTTGACGACGGAGCGGGAGAGCCCTGCGGCGAGAGCGGCGCGCGTCCAGTCGAGGGTGGCGACCACGTTGACCTCGAGGATCTTGCGCGCGGCCTCGGCGTCGATGTCGACGATCGGGCCGTACACCGGGTTGATGCCGGTGTTGTTGACGAGGTGGTCGAGACTTCCGTGGCGCTCCGTGATGTGCGCGAACACGGCGGCGCAATGATCGGCGTCGTCGGCCCGACCGGCGACCGCCGAGGCGGCGTCGCCGAGCTCCGCGATCGCAGCGTCGAGCGCGTCCTGCTTGCGACCCGTGAGTACGACGGCCCCGCCCTCGTCGACGATGCGCCGGGCGATCGCGAAGCCGATGCCGCGGCTGGAGCCTGTCACGAGCGACACCGTGTCCTCGAAGCGACGGGTGTGGTCGATAGGGGTCATGGCGCCTCCTTGCGACATACCGGCTGGTCGGTTTTCTCACGTTAGCAGACGTCTCTGCGTTTCGACTCGCAAGCTCGCTCAACGACCGGCCCCTCGTGGCGACCGAGACGGAACGGGTGACACTGAGTACTATGGTCGGTGGGATTCAGTTCCACCCGAACCGGATGCCTCACCACCCGTCCGCACGCGTCAGGAGCCCGATCGTGACCGACTTCCAGCCCCGCCCCGGTCAGAGCGTCGAAGGCTACGACGTCACCGCCCGCCGCGGCACCGACTACTACGCGGTGTTCGCCGACATCCCCGCCGCCGACCGTGAGGCCTGGGAGCGCGCCGAGGCGTACATCGACGAGGTGGGCACGCGCATGCTCGACGCGTGGAACACCGCCGAGTATCCCCTCGACATCGCTATGCGCGCCGGCGAGCTCGACCTGTTCAATGACGGCATCGTGCACCCGTCGCTCACGCGCCTGTCGCCCCTGGCGGCGGGCCTGGTGAACATGGAGATCTCCCGCGGCGACGGGTCGCTGGGCACCGTGCTCGCCGTCCAGGGCGGCCTCGCCCTGCGCACCCTCGCACTGTTCGGCAGCGACGCGCAGCAGGAGCGCTGGCTGGTGCCCGTCGCCCGCGGCGAGGTCCCGGCATCCTTCGCCCTCACCGAGCCCGACCACGGATCGGACTCGGTGTCGCTCGAGACCGCAGCCCGGCGCGCCGGCGACGACTGGGTGCTCGACGGCGCCAAGAAGTGGATCGGCAACGGCGCCTCCGGCGGCATCACGTTCGTGTGGGCGCGCGTCGACTCCCCCGGCGACGAGTTCCACGGCGCGGTGCGCTGCTTCCTCGTCGAGCAGCAGACGCCGGGCTATGTCGGCACGGTGATCCAGGGCAAGGCGTCGCTGCGCGGCATCCATCAGGCGCACATCGTGCTCGACGGTGTACGCGTGCCGTCCGATGCCGTCCTTCCGGGAACGAAGAGCTTCAAGGATGCCTCGACCGTCCTCTACTCGACGCGGTCGGGTGTCGCGTGGTCGGCGCTCGGTCACGCCACCGCCTGCTACGAGGCCGCGCTCGCCTACTCGCAGCAGCGCATCCAGTTCGGCAAGCCCCTCGCCAAGTTCCAGATGGTGCAGGAGCGCCTCGCGAACATGCTCGAGGAGCTCACGGCGATGCAGCTCTACTGCCGCTGGATGGCCGACATCGAGGAGCGCGGCGAACTGCGTCCTACGCAGGCGTCGCTGGCGAAGTACCACAACACCCGCGCCGCACGACGGATCGCGTCGACGGCGCGCGACATGCTCGGCGGCAACGGCATCCTGCTCGAGAACGGCGTCATGCAGCACATGGCCGACATCGAGGCGATCCACACGTACGAGGGCACCGAGAGCGTGCAGGCATTGCTCATCGGCCGCGACATCACCGGCATGAGCGCGTTCGCCTAGTCGGCGCGCGCCACGCGCGCAACCCGCACGCCCCGGATGCCGGGGACCAATACCCTCGGCTCATGGGACTGTTCCGGAACGACCCGCAGCGCGTCGTCGTCGAGTCGCACGATGTGGAGCCGCGCGCCACCCGTGCACCGTGGAGCCTGTGGGCCGACGGCTTCGGCAAGCTCGGCATCCGCTCGATCCAGATCATCGTCGTCGTCACGGTGGCTGCGGGCATCATCTTCGCGATCCAGCAGCTCACCCTCGTCACGATCCCGCTCGTGATCGCGCTGATCCTCGCGTGCGCATTCAACCCGGTGATGAGCTGGATGCGGCGGCGCGGCATCCCATCGATCCTCGCGACGCTGATCACGCTGCTCGCCATCGTGGTGATCCTTGGCCTCCTGAGCTGGCTCATCGTGTGGGCGGTGCGCGACCAGTGGGACGACCTGTACGCGCAGGCCGAAGACGGCTTCCAGCGTCTGCTCGCCTGGATGCAGACGCTGCCGTTCGACTTCGTGCAGCCTGATCAGCTCGATGAGTGGGTGAGGACGCTCACCGACTTCGTCACGAGCGCGCAGTTCGGCTCCGGCGCGCTCGCCGGTGTCGGGGCGGTCGCGAACTTCGTGACCGGGCTCGTGCTCATGGTGACCATCCTGTTCTTCTTCCTCAAGGACGGTCCGCAGATGTGGGAGTTCATGCTGCGGCCGTTCCGCGGGGCGAACTACCTGCGCGCGCGCCGCATCGGCGACAAGACTACGACGGTGCTGGGCTCGTACGTGCGCGGCACGGCCACCGTCGCCGCCGTCGATGCCATCGGCATCCTGATCGGTCTGCTCATCCTTCAGGTTCCGCTGGCGCTCCCGCTCTCGGTGCTCGTCTTCCTGCTCGCCTTCATCCCGATCGTGGGCGCGACAGTGGCCGGCATCGTGGCCGCGCTCGTCGCACTCGTTGCGAACGGGCCGATCAACGCCCTCCTGGTCGTCGGGGTGGTCGTTCTCGTCAACCAGCTCGAGGGCAACTTCCTGCAGCCCGTGCTCATGGGCCGGTCGATGAAGCTGCACGCGTTCGTCATCCTGGTCGCCCTGACCGTGGGCACGGTCCTCGGCGGCATCGTCGGCGCCGTGCTCGCGGTGCCCATCACCGCCGCGGCCTGGGGCGTCATCCAGGTCTGGGATGGCCCCGACCTCCCCGCACGCTGGGCGCGGCCGAAACGGCCGGTCGCGGGCTGAGGCCCCGCCTGGCGCGGCTGAGGCCTCGTCGGCGGCAACGGTCTCGTGCGCGCCGTCTTAGGCCGCGGGGCCGTCCGTCTAAGGCACCCCAGCGTCAAGACAAGGCGATCGCCCGATGGGGCGGACCCGCCTTAGCGAGGACAGTCGTACCTGTCAGCACAACCGGAACCCTCCGACGTTCCGCCGCAGACAGGAGAGACTCATGAACGACACCACCTTCACCGGCTACATCCTCGACCAGCACCGCGCGGCAGACCTCGTTCGCGAGAACGAGCTGATGGTCGCCCACCGCGAGCAGGGCCGCGCGGTCGAGCGCCCCCACGGGCGCACGCTCGCGGCGTGGTTCCGCACCGCGACCCACCGCGACCCGCGCACCGCGGCCGTCGCGTAGCCGCACCCCCCGCCCACGCATGGGAGGTGCCACCATATGAGCATGCCCGCACTCCACTCGAGCCCGCGCATGGTCGGCCGGCAGACCGAGCTGGCCGCGCTGCTCGAGGCGTTCGACGCGGGCGTCGGCGGCACTCCGCGCACCGTCGTGGTGCGCGGCGAGGCGGGGGTCGGCAAGACGCGGCTGGTCCAGGAGTTCCTCGCCCTCGTCACGGCGGATCCGCTGGGGGCGCGGACGGCACCGGATGAAGCCCCCGTCGTCGCCTTCGGCCAGTGCGTCGACCTCGGGCCGATCGGCGCCCCGTTCGGCCCCATCCGTCGCGTGCTGCGCGACCTGCACGCCGCCGTCGGCACGGACGCCCTGCGCGACGCAGCCGGGTCCGCAGCGGCGATCGCGAGCCTCGCCGCGCTCGTTCCCGGCATCGCCGACGAGCCCGCCGAATCCGACGAGCCCGCGGGCGAGTTCGCCGAGGCGATCGAGGTGCTCCTCGAGCAGCTCTCGCGGCGCCGGCATGTCGTCGTGGTGCTCGAAGACCTGCAATGGGCGGATGCCGCGACCATGGCGCTGCTGAAGACCCTGGCCAGCACGCTCCGCGGCCGGCGCCTCACCATCGTCGCGACGTATCGCTCCGACGACATCGACCGCTTCCACCCGCTGCGCCCGGTGCTCGCCGAGCTCGACCGCACCCGCTCCGTCGTGCGCGTCGAGGTCGCTCCGCTCACGCCGGACGAGGTGGCCGAGCAGGTCGCCCAGCTGGCAGGCGGCCTGGATCCGCGCGTCGTGGAAGCCCTCGCGGAGCGCAGCGGCGGCATCCCGTTCCTCGTCGAAGAGCTGGTCGACCTCGGCGACCGCGCCCTCCCCGACACGCTCCGGGAACTCGTCCTCGCCCGATACGCCCGCCTCGGCGACGACGCGCAGCAGGTGGTGCGCACGATGGCCGCAGGCGGCGTTCACGTCGACGACGACGTGCTCTCGGCGGTGACGGCGCTCGACGAGCGCGCGCTCGATGCCGCAGTGCGCGAGGCGATCGACACCCGCGTCATCACCGCCGACGGCGCCGGCTACGCGTTCCGTCACGCCCTGACGCGCGAGGCGGTCGAGGCCGAGATGCTGCCGAGCGAGCGCGTGCGCGTGCACCGCCGCTACGCCGAGCATCTGAGCGACCATCGCGGTGACTCGCCCGACGACGCGTCCGCCGTCGCCGAGCACTGGCTCGCCGCCCGCGACCTTCCGGCCGCGTTCGACGCGACGGTGGCCGCGCTCCGCCAATCGCGGTCGCGGTTCTCGCCCGCCACATCGGCGAAGCTGACCGAGCGCCTCGCGGAGCTCTGGGGTCAAGTGCCGGATGCCGAGACACGCGCCGGCACGACCCTGCCCGCATTGCACCTCGACGCCGCGCAGGCGTGGCACGACCTCGGCGATTCCGAGCGCTCCCTGCGGTCCGCCAACGAGGGCCTCGCGGTCTGCCCCGACGATCCGCTCATGCGCGCGGCGCTGCTGCGGCAGCGGTACGTCCAGACCTTCAACCTCGAGCACACCGGCCGCCCCGCCGACCTCGACGAGGCCGTCGGGCTGCTGGAGGGCGTCGACGACCGCCGCGCCCGGGTGCTGCTGTCGCGCGTGCTCACCAACATGGCGATCGACGAGCACGGCACGGACGCCGCAGAGCACGCCGCGCGCGCCATCGCCCTCGCGGAGGAGACGGGCGACGATCCCGCCCTGGCGGTCGCGCTGACCGTGGAGGCGTGGCGGCTCGCCGGCGACGAGGACCAGGATTCGGCGGCACTGGCGCCGCTGGAGCGGGCCGTCGCTCTGCGGCTGGACCCGCCGATGCGCGCCTACGTGGGCAGCGCGCTCACCCACATGCTGGTGACAGCCGGGCGCCTCCACGAGGCCGTCGTCGTCGGAACACAGCACTACGAAGAGGTCGTCCGCGCCGGCATCGAGCGGGGCTCGGGAGCGGCGATCGCCCAATCGGTCGCGTTCGCCCTCTTCGCCACCGGAGAACCCGAGACTGCGCTCCATTACGCGCGACGCGCGCGACGGCTGATGAGCCGGGCCGATGCGGCCTCCACGCTGCGCTTGCTCTCCTCTCACCTGGTGTGGGACGACCGCCCGCGCGAACGCGACGACCTGCTCGCGACCGAGCGCGGCCGCATCGAGGAGTCGCAGCGCCTGTCCCCCGACAAGGCGGTCTGGTGGGCGGTCGAGCGGGCAGACGCGGCGCTGACCCTTCACGCCCGGCAGGGGACGGATGCCGCCACGGCCGTGCTGGCCGCCGCCGAGGATCCGGAGGGCAGCCGCAGCACTGTGCGCCGCTATGCCGTGCTGACGGCGGCGCTGCTGACGCACTCCCCCGGCCGCCCAGGCGACCCCGGAGTTCGGGCGCGCATCGAACGAGCCCTCGACGGCTGGCCCGACAACGAGCTCGCGGGGCGCGTGTCGAGATTCGTCCGCGCCGTGCTCGCGGACGGCGACGGCGCCCCGGCCGACGATCGCGTGACGGCGTGGCGCGCCATCGTGGACGAGCTGACCCCCGGCGGCATGCCGACGTGGCACCTGCAGACGGCGCGCTGCCGCCTGGCCTGGGCGTTGATCGACGCCGGTGAGCGCGACGACGCCGCGGACCTGCTGGCCGCGATCACGGCCGAGGCGCCTCCGCTGGGTGTCGCGCGCGCGGCGCGCTGGGCGACCGAGCTCGCGACGCAGGCCCGGCTGATCCCCGGCACGACCGCCGCCGACGCGGGCGAGGGGATCGTCGCGTCCCTCACACCGCGTGAGCTTCAGGTGCTCGAGCTCATCGCCGAGGGCCTCACCAATCCGCAGATCGGCCAGCGGCTGTTCATCAGCCCCAAGACGGCGTCCGTGCACGTCTCCGCGATCCTCGCGAAGATCGGCGCGGCGAACCGCGCCGAGGCCGCCGCCCTGTACGCGGCTTCGGCGTCGACGTCGACCTCCGCTGCCATCTGATCCGGGCAGGCGCCGCGCTGCGGCATCCGTCCTCCCTCGTGCACTGTCGGGTGTCGGCGGACCACGGCAGGATGGTGCGCATGCCGTACGAGATCCCCGCGCCGATGCTCGCGAAGTCCGTGCCCGACGTCCCCGATGCGGCGAAGGTGCCGGGCGGCCTGAGTTACGAGCCCAAGTGGGACGGATTCCGCGCCCTGATCTCATGGGACGGGGAGAACGTCGAGATCGGCTCGCGCGGGGCGAAGCCGCTGACGCGGTACTTCCCCGAGCTCGTCGAGGCGTTCGCCCGGGTTCTTCCCGAGCCGTGTCTGCTGGACGGCGAGATCGTCGTGCCGGTCGACCGCGACGGTCGGCGCCGGCTCGACTGGGAGTCGCTGTCGCAGCGCATCCACCCGGCGGCATCCCGCGTCAACATGCTCGCCGAGCAGACGCCGGCGATGTTCATCGCGTTCGACCTGCTCGCCGTCGGCGACCGCGATCTGCAGAGCGAGCCGTTCGCGACCCGACGCGAGACCCTCGTAGAGTTGC
Organism: Microbacterium sp. LWS13-1.2; assembly: GCF_040144835.1. Classification (NCBI taxonomy): domain Bacteria; kingdom Bacillati; phylum Actinomycetota; class Actinomycetes; order Micrococcales; family Microbacteriaceae; genus Microbacterium; species Microbacterium sp. LWS13-1.2. The sequence goes on along the minus strand of NZ_CP151632.1, from coordinate 3,808,266 downwards.
TGCGCGATGTGCCCGATCCGGTCCACATCACACGCACGACCGACGACCCCGACCTCGCGCGGCGCTGGCTCGCCGAGTTCGAGGGGGCAGGGCTCGACGGCGTCGTCGCCAAGCCCCTCGACCAGCCGTACGCACCGGGCAAGCGCACGATGTTCAAGATCAAGCACGCGCGCACGGCCGACGTCGTCGCCCTCGGCTACCGGATCCACAAGTCCGGAGAGGGCGTCGGTTCACTCCTGGTCGGCCTCTACGGCGAAGACGGCACGCTCTATCCCGTCGGCGGCGTCGCCGCCTGGAGCAACGCGCGCCGCCTCGAGCTCATCGACGAACTGGCTCCGCTGGTCGAGCGCGATGCCGACGGCGAGGCACTGCGCGGCGAGGGTGAGAAGTCGCGCTTCCAGGCCGGCCGCGCCGACTCGTCGTTCGTGCGACTGCGCCCCGAGCGCGTGCTCGAAGTGCGCTACGACCAGCTCGAGGGGTGGCGCTTCCGCCACACGGTGCAGTTCGAGCGCTGGCGCCCCGACCGCGACCCTCGCTCCTGCACCTACGAGCAGCTCGAGGTCATCGCCGCCTACGATCTGGCCGACGTCCTGGTCTGAGCCGACGATGGCCCGGAGGACGTCTTGTCAAAGGGTCATGCTCAGGACGATCCGGCGTGAACCGCTTGCGGCGAGGTGGTCTTCGACCCGGTGCATCCCGATCTTCTCGGCCACACGCTCGGAGGCGCGATTGTCCGGGTGGATGATGGCGACGAGTTCCCGCGCGCCGACGTGTTCGCGTGCGAAGTCGCGACACGCCGTCGCCGCCTCGGTCGCGCACCCGGTACGTTGCCAGGTCGCGGTGACGTGGTAACCCACCTCGAGCTTCCTGACTCCGTTGACCTCCTGCCACGTCAGGCCGCAGTCTCCGACGAAGTCGCCCGCATGCGTCTCGATGATCCAGAGCCCGTAGCCGTGTTCGGCATAGTTCCGCTGGTTCCATGCGATCCACGCCGCCGCTTGTTCGCGGGTCTTCGGCGCGGGGTAGAACCGCATGACGTCGGGATCACCCAACAGACCCGACATCGCGTCGAGGTCCGCCGGCGTCATCTGACGGAAGCGGAGTCTCGCCGTAGCTCGGGGAAGCACCTCAGCGACCCGCCCGGTCGGCGGCGGCCCGGTCGGCGGCGCGAACTCCACCACGGGGATGTGGGCGTCGCCGCCCGCCGCGTAGTCCATCGCCCCGTGCAGGTGCTGCCACGCCTCGGGGTGCGCGGCCGCGTACCGGCGCAGCACCGTCTCGGAGTCCGCACGGTCGAGCAGGCGCACCTGCGCCCGTACCCGACGGGCGCGTCCGGTGCTGAGATAGGCGACGCCGTTCGCCCGGAGGTTGCGATACCACTGGGCGTGCTCGCCGAAGCCCGAGGCCACACGGATGGCGTTCCGCTTCCGTTCGACGACCTCCACTACGACGAAGCGCGGCTCGTGCGACACGCGTCCGAGGTGCTCGATCATGACCAGGCGCTCACCCAAGATCCACCCGAGTCCCGCGCGGTACAGCGGGATCGGCATCCGCATCAGCCATCGCGTCTCGAGGAGGCGCGCCGTGACGCGGTCGACCAGACCCGCAGCGCCGGCGGCCCGGCGCCCGCCCGCGCCGGCACGCTGCGGATCCCGCCGGCGAGCAGTGGGAAGCACGCGAGGATCGGTGAGGCCCTCACTCATCCTTCGGCCAGTTCTCGGGGTTGATGCGGCTCGGCTGAACGCGCGGCGGCTCACCCGGCATCTTCGGGAAGTCCGGCGGAAAGGGCAGCTCGCCCAGTCCGTTGTCGAGATCGCGTTGCCACCACTCGAGCAGCGTGTCGATGCGTCCGGGCTTCGCCAGCAGGTCCGCCCACGGGTCGCCGACCTCGGCGAGGCGCTGCGGCACGGTCCGCACCGTGAACGCGGTCGGGTCGACGCCTGCCTCGAGCTCGTCCCACGTGAGCGGCGTCGACACGGTGGCGGCGGGCAGCGCCCGCGGGCTGTAGGCACCCGCCATCGTCCGGTCGCGGTTCGCCTGGTTGAAGTCGATGAAGATACGCTCGCCGCGCTCTTCCTTCCACCAGTTCATCGTCACCCTGTCGGGGAGACGCCGCTCCAGCTCGCGCCCGGCGGCGATGACGGCGTGCCGCACGTCGAGGAACTCCCACTCGGGCTCGATCGGACAGAACACGTGGATGCCGCGGTTGCCGCTCGTCTTGAGGAACGCCGTGAGACCCGCTTCGGCGAGCACGTCGCGCAGTGCGGGTGCGACGGCGGCGGCATTCGCGAAATCCGTGCCCGGCTGCGGATCGAGGTCGATCCGCAGCTCGACGGGGTTGTCGGTGTTCGCCGTCAGCGACGCCCAGGGGTGGAACACGATGGTGTTCATCTGGACGGCCCACACCGCCGCGGCGATCTCGGTGAGGATGATCTGCGGATGCCGGCGCCCGCTGTTGTAGGTGACCGTCTGGGCTTCGACGAAGGCGGGCGCGCCCTTCGGCGGGTTCTTGGAGTAGAACCGCTCGCCGTCGACCCCCTCGGGGAAGCGCTCGAGCGACACCGGCCGGTCGCCGTTCGCTGCGAGGAACGGGCCGCTCACGGCGATCAGGTACTCGGCCAGCTCCTGCTTGGTGATTCCCAGCTCGGGCCAGATCACGCGGCGGGGATTAGAGATCCCCACCTCGCGATCGCCGTCCGGACCGGGCACGGTGAGGGTGATGCGCTCCGACGCCATGGGTCTCACCCTAGGCGTGGGCGGCGACATCCGTCACCCTGCGGCGGGGCTCTTCTCGACGGGGAACACCAGGTGCGTGACGCGCGTGCTCGGGATGATCGTCGTGGGGTCGCCGAGCCGCACGGCGGCCGGGTCGACGTCGGCGAAGTAGCGGTGGCCGCTGCCGAGGACGACGGGCACGAGGTCGACGGCGACCTCGTCGACCAGTCCGGCACCCAGCGCTTGACCGGCGATGGTTCCGGCCGCGAGCGCAACCGTGCGGTCCCCGGCGATCTCCTGCGCCCGGGCGATCGCGGCCTCGATGCCATCGGTCACGAAGTGGGCGTTGCCGGTGTGGGCGTGGGCCCAGTCCGTCGGCGCCGCGTGCGTCAGCACGACGAACGGCACGCCGAGCGGATGCTCCCCCTTCCAGCCGTCGGTGATGTTGAACAGCAGCCGTCCGACGACGAGACAGCCGATCTGACCGACCCACTCACGCCAGTAGTCAGCGCTCGTCGGGGTGAGGTGGAACGCCGAGGGTTCGCTCGCGGTGACGACCTCGACGTCTCCGGCTTCGTACCAGTCGAACAGGCGCCCGGGGTCGTTGTCCTCGTGCGCGACGAAGCCGTCGAGCGACATGGAGGCGGAGCAGACGACCTTTCCCATGGCTCAGCTCTCCCCGGCCAGCAGCTCGTCGAGCTTCTCGTAGCCTTCACGCATGCCGCGCTCCATGCCCTCGGACTGCATGGCCTCGAGCGCCTCGACGCTCGAGAACACGCTGTGGTCGACGATCCGCGAGCGGCCGCCCTCGAGCGCCTCGAAGCGGATGGCGTCGATGCTGACCTCGTCGGGCCAGCCCTCGTACTCGAACGTCTGGATGATCAGCTCGTTCTCGCGGATGGTGTGGAACACCCCGCGGAAGGCGTACTCGCCGTTGCCGTCGCGCTGGACGAAGCGGTAGCCGCCGCCGGTGCGGAAGTCCCAGTGCGAGATCTCGGTGCGCTCCTCGCCCGGCCCGATCCACTGCCGGAACAGCTCCGGATCGGCGTGGGCACGGAACAGGGCCTCGACCGGCGCGTCGAATTCGCGCGTGATGTCGGCGTACGAGGTGCCGGGAACGGCTTCGATGATGAGCGGGTTGCTCATGATTCCTTCTCCTTCTTCGTATCGGTCGTGCGAGGGGTTCGTGAGGGGGGTGACGCGGGGACGGTGCTCGCGGCGGCCAGCACCGCGTCGAGCCGCCGGTAGGCGCGCTCGGCGTCGAGCCGGTAGCGGTCGATCCATGCCGTGAGCTGCTCCAGGGCGGCCGCCTCGAGATGCACCGGGCGGCGCTGCGCATCCCGAGACCTGGTGACGAGGCGCGCGTCTTCGAGCACCTTGATGTGGCGCGAGACGGCCTGCATGGTGATCGGGAACGGCTCGGCCAGCTCGCCCACCGTGGCAGGGCCCCGGCTCAGGCGTGCGATCATCGCCCGGCGCACGGGGTCTCCCAGTGCGACGAACGCCCGATCGAGCTCGTGATCATCCATTGATCAACTCATCCCTTTATCAACGTCTATGTTGAATAGGGTACGCGCGGACGCGCGCATGTCAACCCCTGGATCGCATTAGGGACTGGTCGAAAGCGCCCCGCCGTCAGTCGGTCAGGGCGAGCACCGGGGCGAGGTCATCGCGGGTGAGGCGGATCCACGGACCCGCGGGGTCCACGACGACGCCGGTGATGGCTGCGTCACCGCGCAGCGCCCGCGAGAGTTGGGCGGAGGTGATCGGCGCGGCGTTGTCGCCGCGGCCCATGACGGCGACCTCGAGCGGGTGCGAGTAGACCTCGAGGTACCGCGCGCCGTCGGCGTCGCGGCCCTCGGCGAGGCCCGGCACTCCGCCTTCCGCCGTGCCGACAGCGACCCACAGCGGCACGCGCGTGAGAGCCTCCGCCACCTTGCCGCCGACCTCCGGCGTGCGCTCGGCGGCGAGCAGCGTCTTGACGGTGAGCTGCGGGTCGGCCTGATCGACGGCGCGCTGCAGCAGCTCCTTCGGCAGCACGGCGCGCGACGGCGACGAGGCGGGGTCGATGATGATCCCGTCGTACGAGCTCGCGAAGACGTGCCGCAGCACCGTCAGCACCGGCTGACCCATGGCCGACGTGTCGGTGTCGCCATCGGCCTTGAGGCTCGCCTGCAGCGCGGCGCCGCTCGAGAACACGAGCGCGAAGGTGCGCTCGCCCGAGTTCGCGACCGCGAGCGGCAGTCCCTTGCCCTCGGCGAGAAGCGTGCGCGCGTCTCCCTTGACCCGGAGGAAGACGTGCCCCTGCAGCAGCTGCCGCGCGACATCCAGCAGCGCCTGCGAGGCCGGCGCATCGCCGACGCGTCCGAGAGCGGCGCGCAGCAGGACGTTGTCGCGAAGACCGGGCACGGTCTCGGTCTGCTCCGGCGCGGTCCGCATCCACCCGCGGGTGCCGAGCCGCGGACGCGGGCCGGACGGCATCGGCTGGTCGCTCTCGGCCGGCTCCCGGGGTGCGGCGGGCTGCGGGGCAGCGGGGCTCGCGCCGAGACCGCCGAACGATGAGACCGAGATCGACACGTTCGCCGCGGCATCCGTGTCCGCGTCCGCTGCGGGCGTGCTCACATCGGCGCCGTCGACCGCCGCCGCATCGGCCGGCGACGGCTCGGGCGAGGGCGTCGACTGCTCGGCGGGCTTCTTCGGACGGCGCGAGAACAAGGCCATTGTGCGAGCCTAACCCGCCGCCGCGAGACCGGTGCCCGGTTCCCAGGGCAGGCTCAGCCCAGCGCGGAGACCCCCGCGACGATCACGCCGATGCCGACCGCGAGAAGGGATGCCGCGAGCACGACGACTCCCGCCCACAGGAGTGCGATCGCGCGCCCCGGCCGCTGCGGGTCCTGCCCAAGGACCGACAGGAAGAACCCTCCCGGGATCAGGATCGCGCTGGCCAGCACCCCGACCGACGCCCACTGCCAGGCGAGCGCCGCGCCGGCGGCCGAGGTGAGCAGCAGGCTCACCAGCCCGAGCAGCACGAGCACGCCGGCGTGGGCGTGACCGGCGCGGAAGAACGTCTTCTGCAAACCGTTGAACGGCAGACCGCGTGAGGCGATCCGGAGCAGGAAGGCGCCTCCCGACATGATGCCGATGACGGTGAGGATCGTCGCGCCGGCGACGATCGTGAGGATCGGGTCCATCGTGACCTCCGTTGGATAGTTATGCTCTCCAGTATTGGATAGCTATAGTATCCAGCACAAGACCCAGGAGGGCCGCGATGAAGATCTCGGAGCTGTCGGAACGGAGCGGGGTCCCCGTCGCGACCGTGAAGTTCTACATCCGCGAAGGCATGCTGCCTCGCGGGGAGAGCGTGTCGGCGACGCGCGCCGAGTACGGCGAGGAGCACCTCGCCCGCCTGCGACTCATCGCGGCGCTCGCCGATGTGCGCGGCCTGCCCCTGGTGCGGGTGCGCGAAGTGCTCGACCTGGTCGACTCCCCGCTCGACGACCCGATGGAGACCCTCGGACGCGCGGTCGGCGCGCTCCCGCCCTACGTCGACGGCGGCCGGGACGACTACCCGCGCGCCCGGGAGGCGATCGCGGCCCTCGGTCTCACCTACGACCCGGACTTCACCGCGGTGGCCCAGCTCGACGAGGCGCTGCGCGCGCTGGATGCGGCGGGGCTGGATGCCTCTCCCGCCGTCCTCGGCCGCTACGGCGGCGCGATGCGCCAGGTCGCCGCCGAAGAGGTCGCGCCGCTGGGCGGCATGTCACCCTCACAAGCCGTGACGTATGCCGTGCTGGGGACGGCGATGTACGAGCCGGTCATGCTCGCGCTGCGCCGCCTCGCCCACCACCACCTGCTCGCGGAACGAACCGCGCACGACCCGGTTCGCTGAGCGAGTGAAGCGCGTCGCGACGCGTCGAGCCACCCGTGTGCGCCGGGTGCGCGCGTTTCGTCTCGCTCGTTCCTCGCTCGCTCAACGACCGAGAGAGAAGTACCGGTCGCTGAGCGAGTGAAGCGCGTCGCGACGCGTCGAGCCACCCGTGTGCGCCGGGTGCGCGCGTTTCGTCTCGCTCGTTCCTCGCTCGCTCAACGACCGAGAGAGAAGTACCGGTCGGTGAGCGAGCGAAGCGAGACGGTCAGAGCTTCGAGATCGGTGCGATCTTGATCAGCAGCTTCTTCGGCCCCGCCGAGTCGAAGCGCACATGCGCCACCCGCTTCGCGCCCTCGCCGGTGACGGCATCCACTCGGCCCTCGCCGAAGTCGTCGTGACGGATGCGGTCGCCCGGCGCCAGCTCGAGATCGCCGTTGTCGCGCACCTTGGACGGGATCTTGTTCGCGAAGCGCTCGAGGTTGCCGGTCGGCTCGCGGCGCGCGAGCGGCACGAGGTCGTCGCCGTACCGCTTGCCGGAGCCGGACCCGCCGAAGCCGCCGCGGCGCGCGTTGAGCGCGCGCGACTGCGTGCCGCCGCGGGAGTTGACATCGCCCGGCGACTGACGCCAGTGCAGCAGCTCGAGCGGGATCTCCTGCAGGAAGCGGCTGGGCATCGCGACCGTGACCTCGCCGAACTGCGCGCGGGTCATCGCGAGCGAGAGGTAGAGGCGCTGACGGGCGCGGGTGATGCCGACGTAGAAGAGGCGCCGTTCCTCCTGCGGCCCACCCGGCTCCCCCGCCGAGATGCGGTGCGGGATGAGGTCCTCCTCGACGCCGGTGACGAACACCGCGTCGTACTCGAGGCCCTTGGCGGTGTGCAGGGTCATCAGCGACACCGAGCCCGACGCGTCTTCGAGGTCGTCGGCATCCGACACCAGCGCCACCTCGGTGAGGAAGTCGAGGAGCGTGCCCTCAGGGTTGTTGCGCGCGAACTCGCGCGCCACGGCGACCATCTCGTCGAGGTTCTCGATGCGGGCCTCGTCCTGCGCGTCCTTACTGGCACGCAGCGCGTCGTAGTAGCCGCTCTTGTTCAGGAGCAGCTGCAGACCGTCGGCGACGGCGGTCGGCGGCGCGAGCTCGCCCGACGCGGGCAGCATGATCTCGGTCGCCTCGGCCAGGACCGCGTCGAGGTGCGCGATCGCCGCCTGGATCTTGGGTCCGACCCCGAGCGCGGACGAGTTCGCCAGCGCGTCACGGAACGTGATCTGCTGATCGACGGCATAACGCGAGATGGTCTCGATGGTCACATCGCCGATGCCGCGTCGCGGCCGGTTGATGATGCGGCGCATCGCCATCTCGTCGGCGGGATTCGCGACCGCCACGAGGTACGCGAGCGCGTCCTTGATCTCGGCGCGCTCGTAGAACTTCGTGCCGCCCATGATCTTGTACGGCAGGGCGGAGCGGATGAAGATCTCCTCCAGCGCACGGGACTGCGAGTTCGTGCGGTAGAACACCGCCATCTGCGAGTAATCCACGCCTGCCCGCCGCAGCGCCTCGATCTCGTCGGCGACGAACTGCGCCTCGTCGTGCTGCGAGTAGCCGGTGAAACCGATGATCTTCTCGCCCTCGCCGACGTCGGTCCACAGGCGCTTGTCCTTGCGGTCGAAGTTGTGGCTGATCACCGCGTTCGCGGCCGAGAGGATGTTCTGGGTCGAGCGGTAGTTCTGCTCGAGCAGCACGACCTTGGCGCCCGGGTAGTCCTTCTCGAACTCGCTGATGTTGCGGATGTCGGCGCCGCGGAACGCGTAGATCGACTGGTCGGAGTCGCCGACGACGGTGAGCGACGCGCCGTCCTCGGCGGCCGGCTCGGCCTCGAAGATCATCATCCCGCCGGAGCCGGCGAGCGGTGCGGCATCCGATCCGGGCGGGCGGGTCAGCTCGTGGATCAGCGCGTACTGCGCGTGGTTGGTGTCTTGGTACTCGTCGACGAGCACGTGCCGGAACCGCCGGCGATACACGTCCGCCACCTGCGGGAAGGCGCGGAACAGGAACACCGTCTGCGCGATGAGGTCGTCGAAGTCGAACGCATTCGCCCGCTGCAGCTCGCGCTGGTAGGCCGCGAACAGCTCGACGAAGACCCGCTCGGCAGGATCGCTCATGTTCGCGGTGCGGGCGTAGGACTCGGCATCCGCCAGCTCGTTCTTCAGCTTCGAGATCTTCGACTGCGTGGCCGCGGGAGTGAGCCCGAACGCGTCGGCCTCGTGCTCTTTGACGAGCCGCTTGATCAGCGCACGGGAGTCGCCCGAGTCGTAGATCGTGAAAGACTTCGTGAACCCGAACTGCTCGGCCTCACGGCGCAGGATGCGCACGCATGCCGAGTGGAACGTCGAGATCCACATGCCGCGCGCCGAATCGCCGACCAGGTGCTCGACACGCTCGCGCATCTCGCCGGCGGCCTTGTTCGTGAAGGTGATCGCGAGGATCTGGCTGGGCCACGCCTCGCGGTTGCGCAGCAGCGAGGCGATGCGCCGCGTGAGCACGCTGGTCTTGCCCGAGCCGGCACCGGCCACGATGAGCAGCGCCTGCCCCCGGTAGGTGACGGCTTCGCGCTGCTGCGGGTTGAGTCCGTCGAGCAGGTCTTCATCGGAACGGGCGCCGACGCGCGGCGCAGCGCCTCCGTCGAGAACGATCGGACGAATGGTCCCCGCAACGGGCGCGGTGGGAGTGGCATCGGTCATGTCCCACCAAGTCTAGGTCGCCCGGCCGACACCGGTCGGGCCCACTGCCGACCTCGCGGTCGCGGACGCCGCCGCGTCGTTGCTCACGACAGACGGGATGCCGCGGCCTTCAGCAACCGCATCGCGTGCGGGACCTCGCCCAGGCGTTCCCCCGCCTCGTCCCGGGCCACCTGGGCGATCCTGTCGTACGCGTGCGACAGCTCCCCCGCACGCCCGGCGAGGGCGGCCTCATGATCCACACGCTGCGCGAGCAGCGTGGCGTCCCGGTGCGCGCCGAGCGCATCGTGGATGGTGTCGCCGGCCTCGACGAGTGCGTCCATCTCCTTCGTGAGCACGCCGGGAGCGGCGTCCCTTGCGGATTCCGCCACATACCGCAGGCGTCGCGCGGCCTTGCGAAGGGCGTGGTAGCTCGCATCCGTGCCGTCGAGGCGGGACTTGGCCTTCTCCACACGACGTGCCTGTCTTGCGACCGCCGCAGCGAGCACCTCGGCAGCATCGCGATCGGGGTCGACGGGATTCGCCGCATCGACGAACTCGCGCAGCAGTCGCCGACGTTCCTCGGCGCGCGGTGAGCCTGCCAGCTCCACCAGCCGCTGTTGAGCCACCGAGTACGCCTCCTGCTCGGTGCCGACGAGCCGCCGTTGCACGTCCGGATCGTCGATCCCCGCCCGCTCCAGCATCTCGCCCGCGACTTCGGCGCGCACCTCGATGTCGCGCACGACGCCGAGCTCACGCCCCCACTCCGCGTATGCCACCCGCACGCGCTCGGCAGCGCGGGCGTCGAGCGCGTCGCGGAAGCCTCCGAGCACACTGCGCAGACGCCGTACCCGCACCCGATGCTGATGCACACCGTCGGGCTCGTCGGCGAGCGCGGCCGGCAGGGTCGCCTCGACCTCGTCCGCGGCGCGGCGCACGATCTCGCCGAGCACCTCGCCGAGCGTCGGGCTCCTCCGCGACCTCTGCATGTCCCGAGCCTAGGGATGCCGCACACCTCGCGCGATCCCTTCGTCGACGACGGCCGCGGACGCCCGGAACTCCGCGGCAAGGGCTCAGAGCAGACGTCTCTCCGATGCCCACGCCGTCAGCTCGTACCGCGACGACAGCTGCAGCTTGCGCAGCACCGCCGACACGTGCGATTCGACCGTCTTCATCGAGATGAACAGCTCGGCCGCGACCTCTTTGTAGGCGTACCCGCGGGCTATCAGCCGCATGACCTCCTGCTCGCGCGCCGACAGGCGATCGAGCTCGTCACTGGTCGCGGCGGTCTCGCCGACAGCGGCGCCGAAGGCGTCGAGCACGAAGCCCGCGAGGCGCGGGGAGAAGACCGCGTCACCTTCGGCGATGGCGTGGACGGCGCGGCTGACCTCCGCCCCCGACGACCCCTTCGTGATGTAGCCGCGGGCGCCCGCGCGGATCACCCGCACCACGTCCTCCGCGGCATCCGACACGCTCAGCGCCAGGAAGCGCGTCGTCGGCACCGCCCGGCCGGCCGCACGGATCACGGCTTCGCCGCCCGCCGCGTCTGGTCCGGATGCCGTCGCGCCCTGGCCCGACGGCAGGTGCACGTCCAGCAGCACGACGTCGGGCCGCGTCGCCTCGATCACCGTCACGGCGGATGCGGCATCCCCCGCCTCCCCGACGACCTCGATCGAGCCGTCGAGGTCGGCGCGCAGGCCCGACCGGAAGATGGAATGGTCGTCCACGATCACGACTCGCACCGGCGCCTCAGCCATGTACGCCCTCCGTTCCCGCCGCGCCGCCGCCCGCCGCATAGGCCGGCGGAGCAGTGACGAACCGCAGGTGCACCTCGGTGCCTCCCCCCACCCCGCGGCGCACGGTCGCGGATCCGCCGGCGCGCCGCATCCGGCCGAGGATGGATTGACGGACACCGAGCCGGTCGTCCGGCACGTCGGCCAGGTCGAAACCGGGGCCGCGGTCCCGGACGTACACGTCCACGGCGTTCTCGTTGCCCTCGATGTAGACCGACACGTCGCCACCGGCGTGGCGGGCGGCGTTGAGGATCGCCTCGCGGGATGCCGCCGCGACTTCGCCGCTCGCACGCTCGGCCGGCAGTCCCGCCGAGACGACGTCGATCCGCACGGGATAGTCGAGCTCGAGCGCGGCGGCGTAGTCGCGCAGATCGGTGGCGAGGTCGCTGTCGGCGGGAGCGTCGCCGTCGTAGAGCCACGCGCGCAGTTCGCGCTCCTGCGCGCGGGCGAGGCGGGCGACCTCGCTCGAGGCGCCCGCGCGGTTCTGGATGAGGGCGAGTGTCTGCAGCACCGAGTCGTGCAGGTGAGCGGCCATCTCGGCGCGCTGCTCCTCGCGGATGCGGCGCACCCGCTCGCCTGACAGCTCGCGCCATTTGTCCACGAGCATCGAGGAGTACACGAGCACGATCCCCACGAGGGGCATCAGTGCGTAGACGAAGCCTGCCACGCCGACCTGCTGGAGCGTCGAGAGCTGCGCGAGCAGCAGCACGATCAGCACCACCGTCACCGCGGCGCGGACGACGTTCTCGTGCCGGGGACCGCGTGCCGGGTCGCGCCGATCGACCAGCGTCGCCCAAGAGCCTGCCGCGACTGCCAGCACCGTCGCGACGAAGACGCCGCCGATCCACCCGGGGAACGACGCCTCGACGACGCCGTTCCCGGCGAACACGGCGATGGCCGCGACGGTCGCCAGCGTGGCGACGATGGACGCGGCCGTCAGGATCCACGCAACCGGCGCACGGCGCGTCGGCACCTGGGGGCCGTGGTCGTGGTCCTCGAGCGCGGGATCCCGCGGCGCGGGTGCACCGGGGCGATCCTTCTCCGCAGCACCGCGCGAGCGCGCGTCGGCGCTGCCGCCCGCCCTGGGCACGACGTCGTCCCACGGCATGAAGAGCCACAGCCACGCATAGAGCAGCACGCCGGCGCCCGATACGGGCGCGAGCGCCAGGAAGGCGGTGCGCACCACCCAGACGGGCCAGCCGAGGTGCCGGGCAAGTCCGGCGGAGACGCCCGAGACCACGCAATCCCGGGGACGCCGGAGAGCGGGGCGCTCGAACGCCGCGTGCGCCGCGGGGGCGGCGACAGTCTCGTTCGAGGGCATGCCGCCATCCAATCATCGCCCGCCGCCCCCGACCACACCGGGGCACCAGGGTCAGGGAAGGGTCAGGGGATCACCCCATAGCGGGCACCGTCACGTCGCCGCCAGGGTGGAAGCATGACCGACACCACCTCCGCTCCCCCCGCCGATCCGGGACCACCGCCGACCGCACCTCCCGGCGTGCAGACGGGCTCCGACCGGTTCTTCGCGTGGGTGCGAGGCCTCGGCATCGTGCGCGGAGACGCGTGGCTGGGCGGTGTGTGCGGCGGCCTGGCGGCCCGTCTGCGGATCGACCCCCTCATCGTGCGAGGCATCTTCGTCGTCGTGGCGCTGCTCGGGTTCCCGGCGCTGCTGGTCTATGCGATCGCCTGGGCGCTGCTTCCCGACACGGAGGGCCGCATCCACCTCCGCGAGCTGTTCCACGGCCGCTACGACCCGGCCATGACCGGCATCTTCATCCTCGCCGCCGTCGGCTTCATCCCGGTGGTGCCGTGGCTGCGGAACCTGCTGCTGTGGCCCGTGTGGGCGGCGTTCGGGGGCGGGTATCCCTCATCGATCTGGGACGTCGGAACGCCCCTCGGCGGCTTCGGCGTCATCATCGCGCTGGCCTTCATCGGGCTCGCCACCTACTTCATCGTCCGGTCGGCCCGCACCGACCGCTCCCCGTGGACGGGTGCGCAGACGGCTTCCGCGCAACCCGCCCCGACCGTCGCGTCTAAGTCGGGTGACGACGCGACCTCTCCCCTCGCGGCAGCTGCTGCGGGCGTCCTGGACTCGGCCGGTCGGGCGCCGGCCGAGTCCACGACCGGAGCCACGGACACCGCCGACCCGCAGGTCGCCGATTGGCGCGCCCGGCAGGAGGCGTGGCGCACCGAGCACCACACGTGGCAGCGCAGCCAGCAGGACGCGGCCCGCGCGGCCCGCGAGCAGGCGCGCCGCGAACGCGAGAGCGCGGGAACGGCGTTCGCCCGCGAAGCCGAGGAGCGTCGCCGCATCCGCCAGGCCACGCGACCGCGCACGAGCTTCGCCTTCGTGCTCACCGCCCTCGGGGCCGCGCTCGTCGCCGGCGCCCTCGCCGTCCTCGCCGCCGCCGCCACTCCTTTCGCCGGAGCCATCGGCGTGTTCACCGCGGCCTTGGTCACGGCCCTCGCCATGGTCGTCGCAGGTCTTGTCCGCCGCCGCAGCGGCTTCCTGACCGCCGTGACCATCGTGCTGCTGGTGATCGGCGCGTCGGTGGCGGCGGCATCCGGTCCCGACCGTCTGGCGGTCGGCAGCGTGAATCTCGGCACGGCGAGCTATGACCAGGCGGTGGTCCAGCCGTTCGGCAGCACGACGCTCTCGGTCTCGCCGCTGTCGCGCAGCGCAGACGTCCGCGCCGGCGACGTCGTCGTGACCAAGGGCTACGGGTACACCTACATCGAGGTGTACCCCGGCACGGCGCTCGAGCTCGACGCCACCCTCGGCAACGGCGCGCTGGAGTGCAGCCGCCTGCCGGCAGGCGACGGCGGCGACATCGAGTCCGGCACGGTCGAGCCCGGCCGCGACGGGAGCCTCAGCTGGAGTGTCCGCAGCGAAGATTCCGCCACCGACGCCGTCACGACCCAGCACATCACGCTCGACCAGCGCAGCGGCTCGGTCGAGGTCACCGTCTACGAGAAATGAGCCCCGCCATGAGCACTCCTGAGATTCCGGATGCCGTACCCGGCGCCGACACTTCCGCCCCGGTCGCCGACCTCGTCCCGCCCGCGCCGGAGGCGCCGGCTGCGGCTGCGGCTGCGGCCCCGACCGTGCTCCCGCCGGCGTTCACGGGCAGCAGCCTGCCGCCCGCGTGGGAGCCTGCGACGGCGGCATCCGACCGGCCTGAGGCCGCGGCATCCGTCGTCCTCTCCCGTCCGCGGGTCCGGTGGGCGGGCATCGTGTGGGGCCTCGTCCTCGCCGCGATCGCCGCCGGCGCGGTGTGGTTCCTCACCGACCCCGCCCGTCAGGCCGCTCTCGCGTCGTGGCTGGTGTCACTCAGCCCCGCGACCGCGATCGCCGTCGCCGTACTCGTGCTGGGCGTGTTCGCCCTCATCACGGGTGTCGTGGGCATCGCGCGCCGGGCGCAGCGCGGCATCGAACAGCGGCGTACCGCCGCATCGGCTGCCGGTCTGCTCTGACCCCTTCGACAGGTCAACCGCGCTTCCACAGGAGAATGGATCGGCCCAACCTCCTGTAGAAGGCCGGTTGACCTGTCGGAGCGCCGGGGAGGTTACTCCCCCGGCAGCCAGGCCTCGATCGCGTCGACGACCTCGGGAGCGTCGGGCTTCGTCTGCGGCGCGAACCGCTTCACCTCACCGGACGGGCTGACCAGGAACTTCTCGAAGTTCCACGTGATGCGGCCCTTCTTGCCGTCGACGTCGGGCGTTGCGGTCAGCTCCTGGTAGAGCGGGTGGGCGTTGCGGCCGTTGACCCGCACCTTCTCGGCCATCGGGAAGGTGACTCCCCACGTCGTCGAGCAGTACTCCGCGACCGCCTCTTCGGTCGAGAGCTCCTGCAGGAACTGATTGCTCGGAAAGCCGATCACCGTGAATCCGCGGTCGGCATACTCCTTCTGCAGCGCCTCGAGCTGCTCGTATTGCGGCGACAGTCCGCACCGCGACGCGACGTTCACGACGAGGGCGAGTCGCCCATCGGTGAGCTCGCCGAAGGTGGTGCTCTCACCGTGGATCGTGGTGACGGGGATCTCTTCGAGGGTCATGCGTTTCCTTCCTTGCCGTTCATGAGGCGATGGATGCCGCGCGCGCGTCGTAGCCGCGCATCGAGGTGCGCAGCGACCGCAGCGTGCCGATGACGGATTCGGCCGCTGCGGGCGTGACCTGCATGGCCTCTGCGACGCAGCGCTCGATGTGGCCCAGCTCGCCGCGCACTGCGAGCGCGTGCGCGGTGGCGGTGATCCGCACCGAGCGGCGGTCGGTGGATCGGTGCTCGCGCTGGAGGTGGCCCATGCGCTCGAGCCGGCCGACGAGGCCCGAGACGCTGCTCGCGTCGAGGCAGAGCGCCTCGGCGAGCTCGCCCGGCGACACCTCGTCGCGCTCCCACACGACCGCGAGCACCATGAGCTGCTGGTACGTCAGGCCCCACGGCTCCAGCAGGTCGCGGTAGAGCTGCAGGGTCGCCTGCATCGACGTGTACAGCGCGAAGCACACCGACGATTCGAGCGGGGTGGCGGTCGTCGTCATGGCGAAAGCTTTGCATACAAACTATTGGCATACAAGATATTCGTCTCGACGAGTCGCGCCGCATGCAGGGCCCCGCAGAAACGCGTTCGCGCCGTGCACCCGAAGGCACACGGCGCGAACGCGGTGGATCCGGCGCCGCCGCGGGCGGTCAGCGCCGTGGGATCACTCGGCGACCAGGCTGCTGCAGCCCTCGTCACCCGAGCCGACGCAGAGCACGAGGGTCTCGGCGTCGACGAGCGCCTGGGGCACCTGGAAGCTCCACACGAACGTGTAGGACTTCTCCGGCGTCATCGGCACGTCGACCGAACGCTGCGACACGGCGTCGGCCGAGAAGGACTCGTCCTCGGTCGAGCGCAGGACGGGCGCGACGTCGACGTCCGAGAGACTCTCATCGGTGACCCACTGGGCGACGTTGACGGTCACCCACTGGTTGCCGGCTTCCGGCTCGTCCAGGACGGCGGCAGCGCTCTCGTCGGGAACGATGCTGCTCCACACCTCGAGCTCGTTGCCGTCCGCGCCGACGCGCTCGTTGGCGGCCGCCGGCTCGGTGACCGACGACTCGACGACAGACGACGCGGCCGACGTGGGGGTGGCCTCGGGCTCGGCGGTCGACGCGCAACCGGCGAGGAGCAGGCCGGAAACGGCGGCGATGGACAGGAGTGCTGTGCTTCGTGAGCGCATGACGAATACCTCTTCGAATCGTTTCGGGGGATCCTTCAAAAATACTCCTCCGAAACGGGTGCTCGAGACCGGCCGGCGGCGCACCCCTCCTTCAGGAGGGGGTGGAGAGCGCTCGCCCACGTCGCCAGGGCAGCGCCAGCACGACCCCCACGACGAGCAGCACGGCCGCGAACCCGGCCGCTGCCCAGGGAGCGGCATCCGGGATCTCGAGGTAGGTCGTGATGCCGAGGATCCGCGCGAGGCCCCATGGCAGCAGGCCCATCTCGTCGTTCCACAGCGTGAGAGCCGACTCGAGACCGATCACGCCGACGGCGGCGGACGGCACGAGCAGCCCGGCGCCGACGGCGGCCAGCACGTACCCGGTGGCGCGGCGTGCGCGCACCTGCGCGGCGAGCGCCCACCCGGCGGCGACGAACACCCAGACGAAGAGCGCGAAAGCCACCGTGATGTACACGGTGCGCAGCACCGGGTCGGTCCAGAACGCGAACCAGTAGCCGCCAGGCCCCGTGAACGACAGGGCGAACAGGGCGAGGATGCAGCGCAGCATCACGACGCCGCCGACCGCGGCGATGACCGGCCACGGCGACCGCTGCCAGACGAACAGCCGCACGACGATGGCGAACACCGCCCATGCGCCGATGGTGACCACCAGATGCGTCCACGACAGGAACGACGTCTGCACCGCCCGCGTGGCGACGAGCAGCGCGGCAGGCACGATCAGCAGCAGCCAGCGGTCGAGCTCGAGCATGCCGAGCGTCGACTCCCGCGCCCGCCACGGACGGGTGGAGGCGATCCAGGTCGCGCGGGCGGCGGCGGCACCGGGCCGGGCGACCAGTCGGGTGCGCGCGGCGAGCATACCGATCACGACCCACGCGATCGCGAGCAGCAGCAGGCCGCGTGCGAGCCACGCCATCGTGAGGTCGCGCTCGGCCCGGTCCACGCCCAGTTGCGCCGCCGTGAGGTTGAACGCGGGGTAGTCGAGATCGCCCTCGTAGCGCTCGAGATGCGTGGCGGCGAGCGTCTCGTAGGCGGCGCGATCGGCATCCCACTCGGCGTACGACTCGGGCGAGAGCGTGTCGTGCCACTGACCCTGGTGCAGGATCATCGCCCGGTACGCCTCGAGGAGCCGCAGGGTGTCGAGCTCGTAGTCGACGGTGCCCACGAAGGCGTCGCGCATCTCGGCGGAGTGCCAGGCCGCGGCATCCGTTCCCGTCACGAGATCGCGCATCTTCTCGACGGCGGCGACCGCCTGCGCGCCGTCGGCGATCGCCGCATCGATACCTGCGCTCGAGGCACCGGAAACGGCGTCCGCACCCGACTGCCCGCTGTCGCGCACGATCGCGTAGAGCACGTCCAGCACGGCGGAGTCGCCGGTGAGGATGTCCCACTCGAAGATCCACATCATGGGCGGCGGCTCGAGCCCGATCGCGAACACGCGCTTGTCGGCGAACTGCTGGATGTACATCCCCTGGGCGATGGCGTCGCGCGAGAGGGTCATGGCCTCGGCGATGGCCTGCACGGTCGCGGGATCGTCCGAGAACCACTGCCGCGCCCAGTTGGCGGTCACCTCGGCGACATCGGTCTCGGGGTCCTGCGCGAGGGCGGCGGCCAGCTGCGTGTTCAGTTCGTACAACTGCCAGAAGCCCGATTTGAGGTAGAGCGACATGGGCCCGGCGCGCCAGGGACCGCCGTCCTGCGTCCACACCCAGATGCCCTCGATACGGTCGTTCGCGGCGAGCAGCTGCTGCAGCGCCTCTTGATACTGCGCGCCGAGGTCGTTGGGGAAGGCGCCGAAGTTCTCGAACTCGCGACGGCTCTGGAACTCTACGATGCGCCGCTGATCACCCTGCTCGAGCGTGTGGTTCAGCGGCAGCCAGGTGTAGAAGTCGCCGAGCGTGTACTTCGTCGACACGATGAGCGCGGGCGAGTCGATGCCATCGAGCACGGCCTCGTACGACGCGTCGTTCGTGTGCATGTCGCCGACGGCGCCGACCCCCACGCTCCACGTGCGGAAGATGACTTCGCGATCGGATGCCTCGGCCTGCGCCGTGAAGGTCCCGAGCATCGTCCGCACGGCGTCGACCGTGGTCACTTCGAGCGCGGAGTAGTAGTCCCAGCCGCCGACGTCGTAGACGGGGCCCGCCTCGCCGATGCGGATCAGCATGCCGTCGAGTGCCGGAACGGCCTCGTACAGCTCGTCCAGGCCGGCGGCGTAGACCTCCCAGAACTCGGGGTCCTCGGTGTCGAGCGAGCCGAACCGGTCGATGAGGTAGCGCTCGAGCGGTCCGGTGAGGGCGAGCATGTCGGTGCGCAGGAACACCTTCACGCCGAGCTCGTCGGCGCGCTCCCAGAACGGTGCGAACGCCGCCCGGAGAGCCAGGGCCTTGTCGCGGTGGTCGTCGCCCTCCGCGTAGACGGCGCCGCCCGGCACGTCGTCGAACGTGACGAACTCGACGAATCCGGGGAAGGCGACGGCGTTGATGCCGTTGGCGAGCGAGTGGCGCAGGAAGCCGTCGAAGTCCTCGTACGCCGCGGCGAGCGCCGTCTGGTCGATGTACGGCGACTCGGGCCGCACGACGGCGGCGAACGCCTTCGACGCGTGCGAGTAGTCGTCGCCATTCTCCCACTCGGCCGGGTCGGGGATCACTCCGACGGCTCCGAGGTCGCTCATCCGCAGCGGAAGGCGGGATGCCGGGTGCTCACCCAGCAGGTCGGTGAGCGGCTGCGCGGCGCGCGCCTGGGCGGCCAGGTCGTAGATCGCCCGTGTCGCGCCGGCCTCGGTGGCGGCGCTGATGCGCAGCGCCGCGGCGTCACCGTCCAGCGTGTAGCCGTCGGCCGCGTCGCCGCCATCGGCGCCGAGCATCTCGACGGTGAGGGAGGCCGTGCCGTCACGCTCGGAGGCATCCGCGACGGCGTCCCGCAGCTCGTCGATCGCCACCGCGACGCGCTCGATATCGGGCACGTCGAACGCGGCGAACTCGGGCGGGGCCACGGCATCTGTCGCAGCCGCGACCACCGGCGCTTCGGGCTGCATCTGCGCGGCCGGCTCGGTGCGGATGCCGAGCGCATCGCCGACCACGAACGCGACTCCCCCACCGATCGCGAGGAGCACGATGGCCGTGACGGCAGCGAGGATGCCTCGCCGTCGCGCCGTCGTCATCCTCTGATCCTAGGTGTGCGCTCGCCGCGCCTCTGACCGTCGCCCGAGGACGTTGTACACCTGTTGTGAGCCCCCCACTCGACGACCGCAGGCCTCACCCGGTCGTTGAGCGAGCTTGCCAGTCGAAACGCCCCGGGCCGAGAGCGCACGTCGATCCGAGGCGTTTCGTCTTCGGGCGCCAGAGCGCCCTTCGCTCAACGACCGCAGGCCTCACCCGGTCGTTGAGCGAGCTTGCGAGTCGAAACGCAGTAACGAAACGCCCCGGACCGACAGCACACGTCGATCCGAGGCATCCGTCCCCGCCGCCCTAGCTGCTCTTGCGCATCGCCCGGATGCCGACGGCGAGGCCGACCACCGCCAGCACGACCGCCGCGACCCAGCCCCACAGGACGGTGATGTCGCCGAGGTCGCCGGCGAACAGCGCCCGTTCGGCCTGCACGACCCAGTTGATCGGATTCACGGTGGCGACCGCGCGCATCCACGCGGGGGCGTCGTCGAGCGGCAGCAGCATGCCCGACAGGATCAGCAGCGGGAAGATCAGGGTCTGCTGCACGCCCCAGAACAGCCACTCGCGGTCCTTGGTCTTCAGCGCCAGCGTGTACGACAGCGCCCCGAGTCCGATGCCGAACACCGCGAGCAGGGCGAGGCCGATCACCAGTCCCGGCACGTTGATCGTGAAGCCGAACGGCCATGCGATGAGCACGATGATGAGCGCCTGCACGACGATCGGCGCGACCTCCTTCAGCGCGCGACCGACCAGCAGCGACGAGCGCGCGAGAGGGGCGACCAGGGTGCGCTCATGCGAGCCCGTCATCATCTCGTACTGCAGGTTCGAGCCGGTCGCCCCGGTGCCGAACAGCACGATCATCACGAGCACGCCGGGCACGAACCACTGCAGGGTCTCCCCCACGGGCTGGCCGGACGAGCCGACGAGGAGCGGCGCGAAGAGCCCGAGGAACACGAGCGGCTGCACCAGGCTGAAGATCAGCGTGAACGGGTCACGCACGACGGGCTTCAGTTCGCGCGTGAGCACGTTCCACGTGTCGCGCGCCGGGTTCGCCCGCACCGCGATGTCGGGCCGGGTCTGCGTCTGGGCGGTCATCGGTTCGCTCCTGTCTTCTCGGTCGCCGGTTCGGTGGTTCGGGATGCCGCGTCCGCGGCGTCGGCGCTCTTCTCCGCGGCCGCGGCGTCGTCGGGCTCGCCCTCACCCTCACCCTCGCCTTCGCCCGCCTCCCGCAGCGTGCGGCCGGTGAGCGCGAGGAAGACGTCGTCGAGCGTCGGCGGAACGCCGTTCGCGGTGCGGACCCCGAGACCCGCAGCATCCAGCGCGCGCACCGCCGCGGGCAGCAGCGCATCACCCTCGGGCGCCGTCACGGTCACGAACGTCTGCGCGGCGTCGTCGGAGGCTGCCTCGCCCGCGGTCCGGCGCACCTCGCGGTCGGTCAGTCCCTGCACGACGGTGACGGCGGCTGCGGCATCCGCCGGCGTCGCGAAGCCGAACGTGAGCACGTCGCCCGCCAGCTCGGCCTTGAGCCGCATCGCGGTGTCATCCGCGATCACGCGGCCGCGGTCCATGACCATGACGCGTTCGGCGTAGCGGTCGGCCTCTTCGAGGTAGTGCGTGGTGAGGAAGACCGTCGTGCCGTGCTGTGCGCGCAGATCGATGATGTGCTGCCACAGGTTGGCGCGGCTCTGCGGGTCGAGTCCCGTCGACGGCTCGTCGAGGAACAGGAGCGGCGGCGCGTGCATCAGTCCGAGCGCGATGTCGAGCCGGCGCTTCTGCCCGCCCGACAGCTGCTGCACCGACCGCGTCGCGAAGCCGGCGAGGTCCAGCGACTCGATGAGCTCGTCGGCCCGCGTGCGCGCCGCGGCCTTCGACATGCCGTAGAACGCGCCCTGGCTCAGCAGCTCGTCGCGGGCGCGCTGCGAGAAGCTGCCGCTCGTGAGCTGGCCGACGTACCCGATGCGCGCGCGGACGTCGGCGGGCTGCTTCAGGATGTCGAAGCCGACGACCTTCGCCGTGCCGGCGGTCGGGGGAATGAGGGTCGTGAGCATGCGCAGGCTCGTCGACTTGCCGGCGCCGTTGGGTCCGAGGAACGCGACGAGCTCGCCGCGCGCCACCTCGAACGTGAGGTCGGTGACGGCCTCGACGGTCTTGCCTTTCACAGTGAAGCGCTTGGTGAGCCCCTGCGCGTGGATGATCGATTCGTTCGCCATGACCACAGGCTAGGAACCAATGCGGACAGTTCCGGTCCGCGATGTAGGGCAATCTTGAGCCATGTCCGATACGACGACGCGAGCCCTCTCGCTGCTGAACCTGCTGCAGACGCACCGGCACTGGCCGGGATCAGAGCTGGCGGATCGCCTGGGCGTGACGGAGCGCACCGTGCGGCGCGACGTCGAACGGCTGCGCGACCTCGGCTATCGCATCGAGTCGTCGCCGGGCGCCGCCGGGGGCTACCGCCTCGAAGCCGGCAGCGCGGTGCCGCCGCTGCTGCTCACTGACGAAGAGGCCGTGGCCATGGCGATCGGTCTGCGGGTGGCGGCATCCCAGCGGCTCGTCAGCGGCCCCGAGACGACGATCACCGCCCTCGCGAAGCTCGAGCAGGTGCTGCCCGCTCCCCTGCGCCGCCGGGTTACCGCGCTGGCCGAGGCCGTACAGCCGGCGGGTCTCAATGCCGGCGCGGCGGTCTCGGGCGAGGTGCTCGGCGAGCTCGCCCTCGCCACCCGGGACCATGAGCGCGTGCGCTTCACCTATACGGCGGCATCCGGCGAGGTCACGCACCGTCGCGTCGAGCCGCACGCCCTCGCACCGGCCGACCGGCACTGGTACCTGCTCTGCTGGGACCTCGAGAAGGCGGATTGGCGCACCTTCCGCGTCGACCGGCTGGCCGGCGTCGAGCACACGCGTGTGCTGTTCGAGCCGAAGCCGCTCACGCCCGAGCAGATCGAGGAGTTCATCTTCGTGGCGCGGTCGTGGGTGCGCCAGGCGGTGGAAGCCGACGCGGTGATGCAGCTGCCGTTCGAGGCGATGCGCGACTACTTCGGGCAGTGGGGCCAGGGCGCGACGGCCGAGGATGACGAGCGCACGCGGTGGCCGGTCGGGGGCGGCGACTTCCGCGAGACCATGTACGGGCTCTCGTGGATCCCGGCCGGCGTCGAGTACACGACCGACCTCGCCTCGCCGGCGCGGGATGAGCTGCGTGAGACTCTCGAGCGGATGCTGCGCGCCCTGGACGCGCCGGCACCTCCGGTCCCACCGCAGCGCGTGAAGGAGCGCGAGCGGCAGCTGCCCGCCTGAGTTCGCAGGTCGTTGAGCAAGGGGGCGCGAGCGACCGAGTCGCAACACAGGTGGCGTTGCGCGGAAGTCACGGCGTTTCGTCTTCGGGCGCCAGAGCGCCCTCCGCTCAACGAACGGCGGCGGGTCGACGCCCTCGGTCGTTGAGCAAGGGGCGCCAGCGAGCGACTCTCAACACAGGTGGCGTTGCGCGGAAGTCACGGCGTTTCGTCTTCGGGCGCCAGAGCGCCCTCCGCTCAACGACCGGCGGCGGGCCGACACCCTCGGTCGTTGAGCCCAACACAGCAGGCGACTCGCGCCGCGGCATCCATCCCCGCATCGGAGTCGGCGCGAATGAGGGCAGCGGTCACGAACGGGCCGAACGGTCTACGCGGACCTCGCGCGTCTCAATTCGTTGAGCAGGAGCCGGTTGGGCTCTCGCCATCGTCGTTGCGGGTCGACCCAGCCCGGTGGTCGCACTCGCGGCATGCCGTCGATCATGCGGATCTCCCACCCGCTGGTCTCGATGCCGCGGTGGTGATGCCAGCACAGCAGCACGCCGTTGTCGACCGAGGTCGGCCCGCCCTTCGCCCAGTCGACGACATGATGCACTTCGCACCACGCCGCGGATACGGTGCAGCCCGGGATGACGCAGCCACCGTCGCGGGCTCCGATCGCCTTGCGCTGCCAGTGGTTGAACACGCGGTCTTCGACACGGAGCGCCTTGATCGGGCCGTTCGTCGCAAGAGTCACGCGGTGGATCGTTCGGTGGCAGCCGACGTGCCGGGCGAACGACGCCGGAACCGGCACCGGACCGGCTGCGCTCTCGAGGAACGCGACACCGTTCGGCGTGGCCAGGTCTTCCTCGGTCGTCGTGATGATCAGGGTCGGTGCGGCACCACCCAGCGTGGGAGTCTCGGCCGCTCCGGCTGCTGCAGAGAGGATGGACGCGAACGCATCGTGGCGCTTCTGGTCGATGGTGCGCGGATCCGGCACACAGTCGTCCGGCGCGCCTACAGCCTCAGCATCCACGAACCGCGGCCCACGGTCCTGCACGCGCGGGTTGAGGTGCGCGTCCACGAGCCGGTCGAACTGCGCCGCGACGTCTTCCGTGACGTCGCCGTAGATCCGGCGCAGTCCGCGACGCGACCGTCGGCTGACGCGAATCCCCCGCATCCGCTCCGAATACTCCTCATCGGGGAGCGCCATCCGGGTCGAGGAACAACGCCCACGTGGTCGCCATGACCTTCAATTCGTGGATGCCGCACGCCGGCGCCTCCGCATCGCCCACGGCCGCCCCCACGAGCTCGAACTCGGCAGCCTCGAGCTCGTCGACCGAGCACCGCCCCTGCAGCGGTCGCAGTGCGTCGACGATCGTGGTCAGCGCATCGGCGCTGAGCCGCCCCGCCGCGAGCGCCGCACGCACATGCTCGAGGGGTGCCGGGCGCGTCTGCCCGGTCAGCGTCACCCGGCCGGTGATCGCCTTCGCATCCCGCAGCCGTGCCCGCGCCGTCGAGCTCGAGACCAGCGTCGTCCGCTCCACGAGTTCCTGGGCCGACCAGCACCCGAACTGCGCCGTGATGGCATCGTCTCCGAACTCCGAGTCGGCGCGACGCCCCACCTCGCCGGCGAGCGCGAGGCGCGCAGCATCCGTGATCCGCCCCAGGCGTTCGACGACAGCCAACGCATCGACCAGCTCACGGTGCGACATGACTCGTTGCGCCTCGCCACCGACCGCCGGACCGAGGGTGTCGCCGAGCAGATCGACGACGCCTCTGAGGTCGGCGAGCGGGAAGTTCATATCCCCAATCTGACGAGGGGTTCCGACATCGGAACCACACCAAAATACCCGATCAACGCCATTTCTGTGGAGAACTTCGATTCTGCCGACGAAACCCCCACCTGGGGAGGAATCGCGGCGCGAGCCGCCATGCGCGATCGCCCGAGACCCTCCGCTCGACCACCGCATGCTGGGTGTTCCGTTCGAGCGCTGCACTGTCCTGCGAACGCTGCGTCGCGCGACGCAGCGCGCGCAGGAACCTGCAGCACCCGTCCCTGCACAAGGGCGCGCAGCTCGTCGGATCTGAGCGCGAACGCCGGCCCGCGCCCGTGCCGCGAGTGCTCGCGCTACCTTCGTCCCATGACCGACGACATCGCCGCCCAGCTCGCCCGCGTGGAAGCAGAGGAGGCCGAGGTGGTACTCCCTCGCTTCGATCTGACGGATGCCTGGACCCTCGGTTCGCGCATGCGCGACGCGGCCGCTGCGGCGGGGCTGCCGATCGTGATCGGCATCACGCTCGGCGAGGCGCGGGTGTTCCATACCGCGCTGCCCGGCTCGAGCGCCGACAACGACGGGTGGCTGGAGCGCAAGACGCGTGTCGCCCGACGATACGGCAGGTCGTCGTTCGGCGTCGGTCTGGCTTTCGCGGCCGCGGGCAAGAGCTTCGACACCGATGCGCGCCTCGACACGACCCTGTACGCGGCGCACGGCGGCGTGTTCCCGATCACGATCGAGGGCGTCGGGGTCGTCGGGTCGGTCGGCGTCTCAGGCCTCCCGCAGGCCGACGACCACGCGTTCGTCATCGAGCACCTGCGCGCGTGGCTCGCCGACATCTCGCGTTCCGACTCGTAGCGGCACACCGCGTTCCCACGCGCACCCCTGGTAACCCGTCGGATTGCGCCATATCATTCGCCTATTCGGCGGTATCTGCCCGAGTCGTGGACCGCCGGAACGCGCGGCACGGAGGGGGATGCTGTGACGTCAGCGACTCCCCCGGATATCCGGCTGAACGATCCGTGGACGGCTCTCAACGTCACAACGTATGCCGCGGGCATCGTCTATCTGCTGTTCCTCGCCCCGTGGCCCCGCGTCTTCTGGATCTTCGCCAGCGAGTTCGGCTTGAGCATCGCTGTGACGACGGCCTGGCGTGTCGGCAAGCCGTTCTGGCTCGAAGCGATCATCGTCGTCGCGACGGTCGTGCTGATCGAGGTCCTGCGCGCGCTCTCGCTGCCCGTGCTACGGCGGCCGAGCGTTCTGCAGAGGCTGAGCGGCCGGCCGGCCTTCAGGGACCTCGAGCTCATGCCGCTTTCGCAGTTCAAGTTCCTGTTGCGGTGCATCGGTGGACTGAAGTTCACGTTCGACGCCGAGGGGGAAGCGCTGATGCGCTCCATCGGCACCACCGACGAGATCATGTTCCACGATGCCCTGAAGCGGCAGTATGTCGCCAAGTACGGCGACGAGGGGTGGGCCGGCGCGTGGGAGCAGATTCGCAACGCGTCAGTAGGCGAGACGACATTCGCCACAGCCATGAAGTCCGGACTGGTCGGCATCATCAGCCTCAAGAGGCGCACCCTCAGCGACATGCTGGTGGTGCCGGTGCTGCTGTACTTCTCGTTGTCGTTCCTGCTCCTGTCCGATGCACTCGTCCGCGGCGACCCGTTGATCCTCCTGCAGGCGACACTGGTCGGCGGCTTGATGGTGTCGGGGCTGTCCTTTGCGCAGATGACCGTGATGCTCCGACACGTCACGGTGCTCGACCCTGACGAGCAGTTCATCACACAGAGCGAAGAGCTGTTGATCTCCGATGAGGCCCGCGCACGGATGGACGAGGCGACTGAAGAGATGCGTGGGACGGATGCGTACGCTGCGCTGAAGCGCCACGCGGGAGCGGTCTTCCTACCGACGGTCGAGATACGACCGCTCTACATCTCGAGCGTCCGGACCCTGGTCGTGCAGCTGGTCTTCTTTCTCGCGCTGGGCGGTGCTCTGGTCTGCGTCCCGCTCCTGATCCTGCAGTGGTTGGGTGGTCTCGCGTTCTCGGAATGGCCACCGGAACGCCTCGCCCTGTGGAGCGGCTGGATGCTGCTCGGCACGGCGCTGATTCCCCTCGGAATGTCGCTGGCCGTACTGTTCGGCTTCTGGCTGTTCACCCAGTTCAACAGGTTCCTCGCCCTGGCGATGGCCGCGGTTCTCACTGCCATCGTCCCGTCCGTCCTGGCCTACGCGCTGGGCGTCGAATCAGCGCAGACGGTTGCGATCACCGCGCTGGTAACCGCAGCGGTCGGAAGCGTCCCGATCGCCGTGGCGGAGCTGATCAAGAAGCAGCCGGCCGCGACCGTTCCGTCGCAGCTGGCTTCTCTCCCAGCCGCTGACCCGGCATCCGCAGTCGCTTCCGAGACGGGCACCCGCGAGCGGGAGGAAACGCCTCGACCACTTCGACCACCTCGGTCGCGGAGCGAGGAGCGAGCGAGACGCAACGCCCCAGCTCCCGGGCCGTCGAGCGAGCCAGGAGGGAGCGAGTCGGAACGCTCCGCGCAGACGCCTCCTCCACCCCGGCCCTCGCGCCCACTGCGCCGCCGCCCGCCTTCGACGCAAGCGTGAACAGGCCGATCGCCCGCTTCGACTCCCGGTGACGTGCCGTCGCCGACTCAGTCGTCGAAGATCCCCACCGACTCCGACAGCCGGGTGACCTCGTCCGCGCTGAGCTCGAGGTTCGCCGCCTGAGCCGAGTCGACGATGGATGCCGCGCGCCGCGCACCCGGGATCGGAATGACGTGCGAGTCCAGCGCCAGTTCCCACGCGAGCACCGCCTGCTGCGGGCTGACGCCGTGCGCCTCGCCCACCTCGCGGAACGCCGAGAACCGATCGCCGACCCGTCGCGCTCCCCCACCGGTGCCGCCGAGCGGGCTCCACGGCAGGAACGCGATGCCGTTCTCTCCGCAGAAGCGCAGCTCGCGGATGCTGCCTGGATGCTTCGGCGAGAACTCGTTCTGCACGCTGGCGAGGTTGCCCTCCCCGAGGACGTCCATCGCGATCTGGATCTCTTCGACGCTCGCGTTCGAGATTCCGACACGAAGCAGGGACTGGACAACCCCGTTCTGTGGCCGTAAACCCGGGCTACGGCATCCGTTCGAAGATCTCACGGGCGCGCAGCGAGCGCGTACGCGTGACCGGATGGGTGGCCAGGACCATCTTCCCGAGCGCGTGCAGCTTGGCCAGGTCTTCGAAGGCATCCATGATGTCCTCGATGGGGTACAGACCCGAGACGAGAAGGCGGAACGCTCCTGCGCCGGCGAGGTCCACCACGCGTTGCAGCACCTACGTCGCATGCGAGACGGACTCGGCGTCGTCTCGGAGCAGCCGCAGCTCGACCTCCCGCCGGTCAGCGCTGGAGCGAGAGCGCTCGGGAGCAACCTCGAGGGCTTCCGCGACCTCTCGCCCGTCCTTGCCGTAGTTGTCGATGTACGGGGTGATCGGTCCACCCGCGACCCGCTGGATCCGCTCCGCCATCCCCTCGCCGTATTTCACGGGCGTGATATGCAGCTGCCGCAGTTGATCGAGGTTGCGCTCGCCGCACGTGCCGATCACGCGGGCGCCGCGGTATTTCGCGACCTGCGCCTCGATGCTGCCGACGCCGCCCGCTGCGGCGGAGATGACCACCGTGTCGGAGGCGCCGATCCGAAAGTCGTCGAGGGTCTCCAACGCGGTGGCTCCGGCGAGGAAGAGACCGCCGGCGACCTCCCATTCGATGGCCCGGTGCTTGGCCACGAGCTGGTCGGCCGGCAGGACGATGTGACTCGCGCGGGCGCCGGTCCTGGTGTGCCCGACGACGTTGGCGCCGATCGCCATCGTGGTCACGCCCGGACCGCAGCGGCGGACGATCCCCGCGAAGTCGCTGCCGGATGCCCGCGGCCACGGGTCGTCGTACCAGGTGTCCTCTTCGCCGTTACGCAGGAAGGAGTCCATGTGGTTGATCGCCGTCGAGATCACCTCGACCAGCACCTCGCCCGGTCCGGGAGCGGGCAGCGGGTATCGATGGCGCTGGAGAACGTCGGCGTCGCCGTAAGCGGCGTAACGGTAGGCGAATGCCTCTGTCGGTGCGCGCATGGCGATACCTCCTCCAGTTCCCCTCGAGGCCAGCGCTGGCCTCGAAGATGTATGCCGGTGGAGAAGCGCTCATGGATGCAGCGTCCCGGTCTTAGAGCGAACGAAGCGAGACGAAGCGCCTGAGCCGAGAGCTGCGCCGACCCGCGGCATCCCATCCGATTCCTATTGCTTCACTCGTCGGGCTCGAGCTCGCGACGGTCTACGGGAACACGATCTCCGAATCCGGGTGCCGGATGAGAAAGCCCTGCGCACGATCGCCGCCCAGCTGCACCGCGATGACGAGATGGGTGAGAGTCTCGATCCCTTCGGCGACGACTCGCAGCCCGTGCGCGTGTGCGATCTCGACCCTGTCGCGCAGCACAGCCAATGCGGGACCCGCTGCCGCGCGCACCAGATCCCCCGGAAGCTTCACTTCGGTGAGCGGCACACTCCGAAGTCGGTCCAGCGAGGAAGAGCTCGCGCCATAGCCGGCGAGGGAGATCTCCACTCCGATCTCGCGGAGCATGCGCAGTGGCCGCAGCGCGCGCTCATCGACCGGCTCGAGGTCCCGCGTCAACTCGAGAACGAGCGACCCAGGCGGGAACCCGCGTCGCTCGAACTCGGTGGCGACATGAAGGGCGAAGGATTCGTCCTCGAACTGCAGCGGCGAGACGTTGACGGCGACCGCCCACTCGCGGCCCGCCTCGCGCTACCCGGCGAGCGCGTCGAGGCACTCGTCGAGCATCCTTCGGCCGAGCGCATGGATCACGCCGCTGCGTTCTGCGACACCGATCATCGTCGCGGGATCGATGTCGCCAGCGATCGCCGGGACAGCGGCATCCCATCCGATTTCCCACCCACACCGAAGAACTCTCACAGCCGGCAGGTGGCCGCGCTGAGAAAGAGAGGTCTCTCATGGGATCGTCACCGAACCGCATCGTCGCCACGGTCTTCGGCGCCGTCTACCTCCTCGTCGGCCTTCTCGGCTTCGCCTTCACGGGAGGCGTCAGCTTCATCGCCACCGAGGGCGGACTGCTCCTGGGCATCTTCGAGGTCAACCCGCTGCACAACATCGCGCACCTGCTGATCGGAGCCGCGCTGCTGATCGCCGGAATCGCGGGAGCACGCCCGGCCAAGATCGTGAACATCACGGTGGGCGCTGCGTACCTCCTGCTGGGCGTCGTCGGGTTCTTCCTCGTCGGCACGCAGGCGAACATCCTCGCGCTCAACGCGCCCGACCACTTCCTGCACCTCGGCAGCGCCATCGTGCTGCTGGGCGTCGGGCTGGCGGCCGAGCGGACATCGCGGGTCGAGACGGCGTGACCACGATGGCGGCGGCATCCACGACGGAGCGCGTCAGCCGCGCCCCGTCGTGGGTGCCGGTCGTCGCGTGGGGCCTCGGCCTCGTCGGCATCGCCCTCGGCGCCGCGGGCGTGGTGGGAGTCCAGGCCGACGGGCTGTCGCGAGCTCTCGGCGTGCTCGCCGTGGTCCAGGGCGTCGCGGCCCTGGCATGGGGTGCGGCGAGCCTCGCCCTCGGCCGAACGCCGTTGCCGCGTGCGGCAGCGGCCGGCGCGGCGGCCCCGGTCGCCGTCGCCGTGGCACTCCTCGCCACGGCGCCGGGGCGAGCCGGGGTCCTCGCGATCATGACGGTCATCTTCCTGGGGGTGGCCGTCGCCTGCGGTGTCGTGCGGGGAACGCGGCGTCCGTCGCGGCGGACGAGCCTGTGGACCTTGGGGGCCGCAGCCGCCGTCGTGACGCTCGTCGTGGTGCCCGCACTCGGGGTGTGCCAGGGGGCCGCACTCCTCGACGCCGACGGCACCGTCCTTCCTGTGGTCACACACGAAGGACACTGACGGATGCCGCAGCCGCCGCGCCGGCTGCGGCATCCGTCATCATCGGGTGAGGTTCTGCACCTCTGAGACCGTCGGCCGCTAGGACGCGGGAATGAGGACGCGGTCGATCGTGTGGATCACGCCGTTCGTCGCCGGGATGTTGATCGCCCATGGCACGAGCCGCGGGTCGCTCAACGCCGTAGTCCCACGGGTTACCGTCGGGTGTCCCACCGCCGGATGCGGTGACGGCGACATCCACGATCGTGCCCGCGGGGGCGGCGCCGCCGTATGCCTGGGCGGGCGTGGACGTGAATACGCGAGCCAGCGCGGCGACTGCCGCGACGACCAGGCGAGACTTCTTCATGGTTCCGATCTCCTTCGATGCGAGTCCCGGCACCGTCCGAACGGAGGGTGCCGTAGGGGTATTCGATCGAAGCAGCCGAAACGGATGCAGGGGCGACGACTTCGTTTCAGACGTGACCGCGCCCGGGCACAGAGCGCCGACACAGAGCGCCGCCGGTCAGCTGAAGTCGAGCTGCCCGCGCACGATCGAGTCGCCGGAGTGGGTGGGATCGCCGTCGAGCGGCTCCTGCGAGACGTCGACGAGAATGTAGTCGCGCAGGTCGACGTCAGCGGGGACGACGAAGGTGCCCTTCCTCCCGTCGAGCTCGCCGAGACTCACCAGTGCTGAGGCGTCCTCGGTGATGAGCCAGACCTCCCGGAACCCGTCGCCGTCGTCGGAGTCGTCGAGGCTCACGGTCAGCGTGCGCTCTCCGTCGGAGAGCTCGGTCACCTGCGCCGTACCGGTGGCACCGGGGTGATCGGGGAAGGCGGCGAGCGTCGCCGACGCGATCTCGACCGACTGCGGCGCTCTGACGAGGTTCCATACGCCGACGATCGCCAGGACGGCGGCGATGCTCGCCGCCAGAGTGAGAAGCATCCGTCCGCCTCGTCGCGTGCGGCGCCTCTCCGGCTGCTCGTTCTCGACCGGCACCGGAGCGACCGCGGGAGCGGGCGCGGCCGCAGGAGCGGGAGCGGCGGCGCTAGCCGCGGTGCTCGCGTCGGATGCCGCCGCGGGCTGCGATCTGACCTCATCGAGGATGCGATCCCAGACGCGCTCGGGCGGCGTCTCGAGCTCACCCAGACTCACGGTGGACCGGCCGACTGCCACGGTGTGCTCGAGACCTGCGAGCTCGATGGCGCAGGCGTCGCACGTCGCGAGGTGTTCTTGCTCGGCATCCGTCACCGCTTCTCCGACGGCGACCAGCGCGAAACGCTCGGGGTCAAGGTGCGGCATGGGACACCTCCAATCGGTCACGCAAGCGGGTGAGACTTCGGCGGATGTGACTCTTCACGGTACCCAGCGGCATGTCCAGGCGCGTCGCGATCTGCTGGTGGGTGAGGTCGTCGTAGAACGCGAGTCGCACTACGCGCTGCGCGTCGGGCTCGAGGTGGTCGATCTCGTCGGCGAGCAGCAGCCGGTCTCCGAGGTCGATGTCGGACGAGATCGACTCGTCGGTCACGGCGAACCGCTGCAGCTTCTCCTGCAGCTCGCGCACGCGCCGGCGCGCCTCCAGGGTGTCGGCGATGCGGCGGCGGGTGATCGTGATCAGCCACGTCGACAGCCGACCCTTGGCCGGGTCGTACGACGCCCGCGAGGTCCACGCCGAGACGAACGTCTTCTGGGTCACGTCCTCCGCATCCCCTCTGTCGCCGAGCACCCGCAGCGCGAGGGTGAACACGATCGGCGACCATCGTCGGTAGATCTGCTCGAGGGCGCGCTCGTCACCGGCGGCGAAACGGCCGCACAGCTCGCGCTCTTCCTCGTCGTCCACGATGGTTCCCCTCTGGTCGTCCGGCGCCATCGCCGGCTCACGTGATCGGGGTCGCGATTGCGACCACGTTATCGGCGTACCGCCCGGTGCGGGAGTCGAACTGCCCGCCGCACGTGATCAGCACGAGGGTTCGGCTGCCCGATCGGGCGAACAGCTGGTCGACCGGCAGGTCCGCCTTCGGGTAGTACGTGACGCTCTGCACCTGGTACCTGCGCACATCGCCTGCGGCATCCGCCACCTCCACGATCTCCCCCACGGGGAGGTCCCGCAGCCGGCTGAACGGGCCGATCGGGTACTGCGGCGAGTCGACGTGGGCCGAGATCACGACATTGCCGTCGGATGCCGCCGGGTCGGATCCGAAGCGGTACCACCCGCCGATCGCCGGGTCGGCGGGCAGCTCCATGAAGCCCCCGGCCTCCACGCCGACCGGAACCACCGGTACGTCGACGTCGATGGAGGCGGCGACCACCCTGACCGGCGGCACTGGCAGCCGTGCCGGAGTGGGGGTGGCCGCCGCGATCGGCACCTCGGCGGCGGGCGTCGGGCGTGCCGTCGCCGTCGCCGTCGCAGATGGTGCCGGCGCTGACGGGGCGGCCCCTGGGGGTGAGCCGCACGCCGTCAGCGCAAGGGCGATCGCAAGAGATGCTCCGACTCCTGCGACCGCCCTGCTCATGGCTCGGGACTTCAGCGCTGTGCCCGGCTGCGTACGAGGACGAGAGCGGATGCCGCGACCGCCGCCGCGACGACGAGACCGCCGATCGCCCACATCGACTGCTGGAACATGTCGCGCTGCGCGAGCTGGCCACCTGTCCCCGAGTTCACGCCGTCAGGCGCCGAATGCAGGCCCGTGACGGTCTGCACGGCGAGCGCGAGGTTCTCGTCCTCGAGGCTGCCCCATGCGTAGGCGATGGTGAGCACGCCCTCCTGCACGTCGACGGGCGCCGGTCCGAGCACGGGATCGGTCGTTCCGGCCGCCGCCACGGAGGCCTCGATCGTTCCGGCGGGCAGATTCAGGGATGCCTCATCGGGGTTGGCGAGCCCTTCGATCACGGCCGTTCCGCCCGCGAGCACGTCCACCGCAGGTGCAGCCGCAACGTGCCGAACAGTGAGGCGTCCCTCCCCCGCCGCCGTGGGCGACGTGTCGTTGACGAACGGAGTCACCGTCGGCGAACCGGATTCGTCGAGGTGGGCGACGGCCGTGTAGTTCTTGCCGGACTCGAGCGTGAGCGTCACCGGTCCGAGCACGGGCGAACTGGCATCGGTGGCGTCGGTCGCCGTCAGCGCGACCTCGTAGGCGCCCGCGGGCAGATCCAGCGGCCCAGCCAGGTCACCCGGCTGGAAGTCGTCGAGCGTGAGTGCGCCGTTGACGTAGACGTCGACAGGCGTGTCGGGTATGCCGTGCAGTACCGAGAGCACGGCGTTGCTGTTCGTGGCCGCGTTTGCGGGGATGCCCACGCTGAGTGCGGCGACAATGCCGGCGGCGATTCCCGCGAGAACCTTCTTTCGCACAGTTTTCCTCCTTCTTCGAGCGGCCGGTCGCCGCGTGTTGAAGAGTTGTTCCTGCAGGAGGAGGGTTTCGGATGCAGGTGGCGCGAAGTTTTCTCGCGATGCGGCGTCCGTCGTCACATCTCGTCATCGCCGGAAACGCTCAGAAACCCATAGGCGATCCACGCGCACACCGTCTAGCGTGGGATCATCGCGGCGATCCGGGCGGTCCCGGGCTCCGGTTCATACCCGGCAGCGTTGCGGGTTCGACTCCCGCCGTCGCGTCCACCTTCGAACGGTCGGGATCCCAGTTTTTGCAATGGATCGCGACCCTCCAGCCTTAGGCATCCGAGGCTTGTGGACGCGATTTGGACACAAGCGCGGTCGTGCGGGCCTGGTCGAGGGCGGCCGAGACGGCGTCCACATCGTCGTCAAAGAGGTCGGCGTATACGTCGAGCGTCATCGCTGCCGAGGCGTGTCCGAGCATTCGCTGGACCGCCTTCACGTTCGCGCCAGACGCGATCGCGAGGGATGCCGCGGTGTGTCGCAGGTCGTGCACCGTCATGCGTGGCAGGCCAGCGTCGGAGAGTGCACGCATGAACCACGAGCGTGATGCACCGGACGATCGAGGGCGTTGGATGTGGTCGTCCCCGTCACCGAAGAGGAGGGCGCGCGGTTCCTTGCCGCTGGCGAGTTCACCGAGGGGCTCGGCCAGAAAGCTTGGGAACCCTACTGAACGCAATTCATGCGTCTTCGGAGACCCGACGTGCAGCTCCGACCCGACGCGCACGGCGTTCTCGTTGACCGATAGCCGGCGACGCTCGAGGTCGAGATCGCGGACTCGGAGCGCGGAGAGTTCGCCCCAGCGCAGCCCGGTGTAGCCGGCCACGAAGACGATGGTCGCGTGTTCCGGGCCGGCGGCGCGGGCGAGAGAGTCGACCTCCTCATGGCTCAGGTACACGTGCCGCTTCTTGCCCTTCCGTGGCAGGTCGACACCGCGAGCCGGATTACGCGGGATGCGCCGGTCCTTCACTGCCACGTCGAGCACTGCTGCAAGAACGCCGTAGGCACGAATCACGACGGTTGCGCTCTTCGGTCGGTTGCCCTGTTCGGCCGTCCTGGCGTGATAGCGGCGGACGGTGCGGGCTGTCCCCGCGCTCACTTCAGTGATCCATTTCTGCACGTCGGAGTGCGCGATCGCCCCCAGCTGCACTGAGCCCCACCGAGGCTGCACATAAACGCGCCAGGCATCGTCGAGCAGCTTGTAGCTCGAAGGCTTCAGCTTCATCCGCTTGACGTCGAGCCAGTCGGGCGCGAGCTCGCCGACCGTCACGCGAGAGCTCGCGGGGTCGATGAAGTCCCCCGTCAGCATCTGCGACTCGACCGATATCAGGTAGCGCTCGGCCTCGCGCTTAGTGCGGAACCCGCGCTTCGCCGCCTGCCGGTGATCGGGGCGCCGATAGCGCACGCGGTAGCGACGGCCGGACGCGGTGTCGTAAGGCTCGATGCTTCCCATTCCGCACCTCAGATCAGATCTTCCCCACTACTTGCAGATCCATTCTGTCATTCAACATATCCGTGCGCATGGGGCCGAGCGGCGGACCCTCGCGCCGAATCCTCTGGAATGACATTGACGCGATGCCGAGACGGGGACGATTGCCGCGTTCGATTGACGGGGCGCTGATCGCGCCGATCACCGAGCGGGCTGTACGGGCGACGTCCCGTCCGGGACTAAGGATTGGAACCAGAGCCTGCTACGGGAACGCGTCCCCGCCGAGGCACGCACATGCAAGGACCGGCTTTCGCGCCGACGCCGGGTGATCCTTCGCGAACGGGCGAGTGACCCGCTCGATCGCACGGTCTTCAGGCTCGACCAGCAAACTATTCGTCGACGGTCGTTCGCTGTCATGCGTGGAGCCGACTTGGTATACATGCTCCATGTGGCTTAAGCGCGAGCGCACTGAGGATACGCGGTCTCCGGAGTACCGACGCCTCGCCGAGCTGATCGGACAAGGTCGCTACCTGCCACAGCACCTCCCCGAACTCGATGCGCTCATCGCGCAAGAGTATGGCCCCGCATTCGCACTTCGCGGCGCGCTTCTGATCCAGCGCGGCGAGTCGCAGGCACGGGATCCAGTAACCGTCCGCCTGGCGGCCGGGTACTGGCTGACCGGGGCAGCGGACTACGACGACGGCGCCAGCAAGGTGCTGTATGACGAGTTCGAGTCCGAGAAGATGGGCAAGCTCGTCGACTTCGATCTCGAGTACGTCGTCTCGATGTTCTTACGTTCTGAGGCCTTCACGAAGAATCAGGACCCTGACCCGCGGCGCTTCATGATCGGTGTCGCTGACCATCTGGGCCACACAGACTACGCGGACGAACTCTCTCGCCGTCCATGAGTCGAGCCGACTCGCGCGCAGGCTCGATCACCGACCGGTGATCGCACTCACGAACCGCGAACCTCGACGGGTCACTTCCGCGCACGACCCGCCGAGCGACGGCCGTACGTGCTGCCAGCACGGGGTCTGTCAGGCGGAGCACTTGGCTTGCTCGCTATCAGCGCCCCACGCGACGGTGACCCTTAAAGGGGCTTGCCAGGCTCGCGGCCCCGTTCTTTCGGGGCGGCTGCCCGTTCACTACGGACCGGTGCCGGCGCTCACCTGGGCGCCTAGGTTCGTCGCTTTTCGCTGGAGCCGAGTGGCGAGCGCCAACAGAAACTGCATGTACCGCGTGACGTCGGCGGGGGTGGGCTTACGTTCTGACTTCCCGTGAGCGATGTCGTTGCGGCATAGCACTACGTCACGCAAGCCAAAGTCGATGCTAACGATCCGGACCTCGCCATTGTCGGCAGGAACGTCGAGATCGCCGTCACAAACAAGACCCCTGTTGCCCATGCGCAAGAACAGATCGTTGATGATCTCTGTCTTTGCGCTCGTCACGACCCGCGCGAGAGTCGTCGCTTGAAGCGTCCCCTTCGGAGGCTTTGCGTCGTCGTTCCATAGCTGGGATATGGTCCCCAGCTTCTTCAGCAAGCTGGCACGCTGGGTCTCGTCACGTGAGGTGACGATGGACTCAAGCTGGGGCAATGTGTGTGCCATGCGGAGCCCGACCGGCAGTTGCCCAGAGGTCGCTTGACCGACGCCGACTGTATCCACGAACTCCTCGGCGATTGTCTTCAGAAACGCTTCGAAGTGACTCACTAGGAGGACGACAGCGGCGCGACACAACGCGTTGGTTTCGTCGATCTCACCACCCTCAGCCTCGGTAGCGAGGCGCTGAAGGAGCTTGACTTCTGTTGTGCCGTCCTCGAATGATTCAAGCGCCACTGCGCTGGAGGCCTTCGTCGATGAGGTCTGCTGGTAGTTGCGTCGCGATCCCAAGCTTCTGCAGACGGGAGGCAAAAGCCGTTACGCGGTACAGCACGCGCGACCGGTCTGCAGTAGCTCTTCCGATGGAGATCTGGAAGCTCTCGTCCTTGCTCAGATCCGCGAGTGCGTCTCGGGCTGCGTCCTTCTTCAATTGCAGCTCATGAAGATCACAGAACGTCACTGTGACCATCACTGCATCAAAGAGCGCCTTGTTGACAGGATTCTGCGACCCGGGGGTAGTGAAGGGCCGATCGCCGAAGACATCGCTCACGGTCGTGCAAACAGTCTTGAACTGTTCTTCGTCTTCCGGGGTAAGCGGTGACTTGCGATGCGTTCGCATCTTCTCGTTAAGGAGCTGTCGGAGCGGTGGCTTGTAGGTCGAGATGCCCTCCACGAGAGCGAAGTAGCGGAGCAGCAGCTCCTCGTGCCCCATCCGGCGGTTAGTGAAGCTTCCGAGGAGATCAGTGAAGTACGTCTTCTTGGCCAGGTCCTTGAGCGAGTCATTGAACGGCCCCCGGTACACAGAATTGCGAAGCTCCTGCGCTGTGAGGCTCGCAGCTCCGGTGTTGAGGCGCTCGAATACATCGAACTTGATGTCAGGGTGGCTATCGGCAGTGATGACGATGCAGCGGATCGTCCGTCCCTCGAGCCTTCGTTGATCACGAGGCTCGAGATCGTCGAACTTCATACCGTTGAGTTCTGAGAGTACAGACGCCCCGGTTAGTGCAAACTCGTTGTCGAGGAACTTGCGGATGGTCGTCAGGCGCTGGAGCCCGTCGATGACCTCGTAGACACCGTCGTCATCCTCGGCGAAGTAACAGACGGGAATCGGGACGTTGAGCAGCAACGACTCGATCAGGCGCGATGCCTTACCGCTGTCCCAGACATACTTGCGCTGATACGCGATGTTCAGGCTGATTCGGCCGCCGCGAATATCCTCGCGGATTGACCGCACGCCGAGGTCATACGGCTGGGTGACCAGCTTTCGCTCGCTGGGCTCAATGGCGAGCGGCTCCGACTGTTCAGACTCGCCACTCTCCTCGGCATCGTCAATGAGGATGTCGTCGGGAGTGGTCGCCATGTCGTGGCCTTTCGGTCGGTGCTTCGACCCTAGCGGTGCGTTCGCGAGCTCCACCAACCGCTAGAACGTGAGTGCGTCGTATGGCTCAACGCATAGTAGGACGCGGTCAACGGCCCGTGGTCCGACGCTGCCGCGCGGTCGATCGGTTGCGCGCACTGGGCCGCCAATCGCGAGCTTGTCACCTCGTCCGGGACGCGCATCTCTCGCGCAGTGCTCGTTTGGGGATGGCGGGTTTCAAAGCCGATCAGTTCAGCACGGCCGGAAGTGGTCGCGAGAGGTCACGGGAGTGATCGGCGGTGGGGCGTGATTGGTCGATTCCGGTGGTCACTCGCCGATCCCAAGCGTCGACACCCCGCGCCAGACGATCGAGGGCCATGTATTGGGCACGTTCACGCGGACGAACCCTCGCCGCTGATTCTCGGCGCCGAGCAGGCTCGTCGAACGACTTCCCGATCGCACGAATATATTCCCCGCCAGATCGAGCTTGGACGAAGCGCCGCACGAACGCCCCTATGCCACCCAGCCGTAGCCGAGGTTTCCAGACTCATACAGCCACCGATGTCCGCAGTCGCGGCAACGGAAGTATCGTTCGTCGGCACTGCCCCCGATGGATCCGACCGCTCGGCGCTCCTCGGCTACAAGCGCCGGATGGGGAGCGGTCTCTTTGCTTGCAGTGGTCAGCGCCTGGCAGGCGTCACACATCGGCATGGACGAAGCGTAGCGGCGAAGCGTCAGAACATCACCGCACGCGACGAACGCCTCTCGCGCATTGCCCATAGGGGGATCGGCCAACCGGTTGTAACCGAGGCTGTGTAAGTACCCTGTCAGCCGCACCGTTCCGCGGCACCGATCAACCCGCCAACCACCCCCCGGGTCTTGCTTTTCGACCGATAAGGCGTTCCAGGAGACGCTTTCCGTTACAGCGTGCGCTCCCGGTTTGGCCCGTTTCTGTACTACAGAATGGCTCCATGTCATACGGAGGGCTTCCGTTCCTAGGATTCGTTGCGGCAATCCTCGTCGTTACATTCATCCCCGGTTCCGGGCCGACCGCGGCTGCCTACCTCGTGCGGCGTACCCCTGCAGCGGACGCTCCTGAACCGAACCCGGCGCAGACGGTTGTCGCGGTGGTGGACCCCGGCTGGTGGGACATCCTCACGCTTATCGTCAGCGGGCTCGGTGCTGTCGGCACCATCCTTGTGGCGGTGCTTGCTCTCGTTGAGACGAAGCGAGCCGGGCGGCTGGAGGACGCGGCCCGGACTCGTGGTGAGCGCGCGCGATTCGCCGAGGCGGCGGTGCGTTGGATCAAGAGCGATGTTTCGGATCCCGCCCTCACCCAGATCGCGGCGACCGTGTCCGCCGACGCTGAACGAGTCGCCGAATGGCTGATCCTGCAGACGAAAACGCTGGCCGACATTGTCAAACGAGAGCACGCGAGCATCAAAGACGCTGAGGAACGGGACGGTCAGGAGAGCGCGGCGTTCTTCGCTGAGTTCGAACTGATGAGCCGCGAGCTCGAGCGGCGGGTTTGGCGATGGGTTAGCAGTGGCCTCCTCGATGAGCGTCCGATGAACCTGCCGAAACCGACGATTGCGAGGTGACGCGGGCAGAACAGTCGATCTGCCATACTTTCGCCCATGGTGCCGCCTCTCGACGCCGCGACCGGGCTTCTTCCCCTCGGGCGGCATCACGTCACGCTGGACGCCGTCAGGGCGCGCTACGTTGATGATCCCGAGTTCGCGGCCTCCACGACTCGCCAGGAAATCTGGGACGACTTCGAGGATGCCACGACCGTTTTCCGCAGGATCGTCCCCACTGCCTACGTGTGGATCGCGGGATCGTTCGTAACGAATAAGCTCGACCCCGACGACCTCGACTTGATCTATTGGTGCGAGGATCGGCTCGTTGACGCAGTGTCCCACCCCGGCGACAAACTCACCTTGCAGATGTTTGCGACCAACCGGGTGCGACCCACGACCGGATACCGGCTGGATACGCGCTATGGCCGGTGGCATGTGGACCCAGCCGCCGGTTACGGCTCGACGCCCGAGCACCAGCAGTACGCATACGTCAGGGGATATTGGGATGACTTCTGGCACAGACGCCGCTCCGGCGCAAAGGCCGACCCGCCCGTGCGCGAGGACGCACTGCCTCGCGCGGGATACCTCGAAGTGATGTTGGATGGCGTCAATGTCATTTGATTGGGAGACGTACCGCCGGAGCCTCGACCCCTCAGAAGTGATGTGGGAGGACGCGGGCGACCTCGCACGTCTCAGCATGGGGGCGTTCGCCGCAGAGCAGTCGCCTATGCGGCGTGACATGTCGAGCGGCTTCCTTCGACTCGCTGGTCCAGGCGTGACGGGACACAGCGCACCCGTTGATGAAGTGGCGAAGGTTCTGGGTCAATTCCAGCGCCTCATCCTCGCGTCTGGCCTCTCGCTCACGGGATGGAAAACCCTCCGCGGTCGCGTGCCCGCCGACGTGCTGTCCAAGACGAAGCTGCATCTCGATGGCTCGGCGCTTCCGGGGAGTCTGGTTCTCCAGGTCGTGCCAGCGTCGCTCCCGGGTGATGAGATCATGCCGTCGGGTCAGGGCGAGTTCTTCCGAGAGAACGACAACCAGCTTGTCGATGACGCGATGAACCGATCCATCGACCTCCTCAATATGGGTAAGGCGCTAGAGGCGGACGCCGACTCCACACCCTTCCTTGCTGAGGTGGAAGAAGCGGGACCGCGCGTCGGCGCAGCCATCCGCGATTTCACCGCCGCGCTTGTGGAGGGGGCTTTCGAGACAGAGTTGATGTGGACGCAACCGCGGACTCCCGCGCGTCGCTCCCGCCTCTCGGTGCAGGAACTCGTCCACATTGGCGCGCTCGTCGCATCGCGCGCCCTCGCCCGCGAACCCGTCGTGCTCGTGGGCGTCCTCCGCACGGTCAGCGATATCAGCCCCCTCAAGGTGGAGATTGCGCCAAACGAGGTGGAGTCCGTCAACGCGGAGGCCATCCCCGGCGAGGTGATCGCAACTCTCCGCGTCGGCGTGCGCGTGCGGATCGCGGCCGAGGTCACAGAGGACGTGGCTCCAGGCGGCGATGTGAAGACGCATTACAAAGCCACTCAGATCGACGTTCTCGGCGAGTAAGTCGGCGCGCGCGAGTAGCATCGACCTCCTCGGCGGGCCGGTTCCGAGTCGTGAAGGGACCGAGCGATGCCACGAGGCCAACGTGTCTCAGCCGACCTCGACTCTCGCGCGTATCCGTACCTGGAGCGCGGCGTGAATGCGGTGTTGGAACTCACCTACCTGCGAGCAGGTGCCGACCCGGACTGGGAACGCGTCACCGCCAACGGCGAGGACATCACGGACCAACCCGAACGGTGGACCCGTTACCAGCGAGCGCGTCGCATCGGGTTCGAGGCGCGAGTGGAGCGATACCGCGAGCGGGGCCAGATCTAGCCCGGGTCCACGGCGCTCGGGAGGAAGAACAGCCCGCAGGTCCTGCACTCGAAGCCCCCGGGTGCGTCGCGCAGGACAGTGCCGCACTCGGGGCATCGGGGTTGCGCGAGCATCTCCATGGTGCCTAGCCGAGATTGCTCAGTGCATCGGTTGCCCAGGCTGCGGCGCTCGTGCCGAACCCCCGCCCGGCCCCTGCCGCCACATCCCCGAGAATCCCTTTGAGTGTCGCGACAAGCCGCCGCGGGGGTTCCTTCCCGGTGTCCAGTGCTGCCAGCGCCTCGCGGGCGCAGTCCTCAACGATCTCGCGATCCTCGCCGTCGGGCAGGTGCTCCCGTGCGCCCGCCAACACGAAAGCGAAGGCGTCGCGAAGCTCGAACGGCGCGGCGGTCTGTTCTTGCGTCACGTCGCGGTTGCCCCACGGGCACCGAACAAACTCTGGTGGCAGACCACCGGTGCGTACTATCAGTCGATCGCCATCTGGGGGCGCCTCTCGAACTGGCTCGCGCTCGTGTTCCTCGCCACTCTGATCGGTGCCGCGTTCATCGCGCCCTCGCCGCTGCTCGCGTTGGTCCGCTTCTCGGCCGCGTTGGCATCGATTACCCTCCTGATCGTTCACGAGTCCCTCAAGGCGCGGCTGACAAGGAAGTTGCTCGCGCAGTTCGCGGTCGTCGCGCAGCGCGGCAGGCAGGAGCGCCTCACCCGTGAGTATCAGCGTTATCTGACGGTGCTGGCATGACGCTCGACGAAGCACGCGCCCACCTCGGCGTCACCCCAGCCGCCACGGTGGACGAGATCCGCGACGCGTTCCGCCGACGCGCGCGAGCGCTCCACCCCGATCTACACCTAGCTTCGTCCTGCCCGCCATGAGCGGAGCCTATCGTCCACGGATGGTCGACTCGGCGGGCACGCCCCAAACGGATCGACGGCGCCCGGTCCGCTCACCGCGCCGCGCCCGCAAGGGGATCGCGCCGTCGACACCCGTGCGGCTGCGAGCCAGACGTTGCACAGAGCCCTGCGCGCCGGTTGACGCCGACCACATCCGCATCCATACTCGCACGCGGCTTCGCTGTCCGAGGGAACGGATAGAGTCGCAGGACTGCACCGTCGCATGGCATCTGGGGAGACTACGCATGACCATCACGAGCGCGCCAACTTCGGCGACCGCACCCGCGACCAAGCCCGTCAAGAAGACACCGATCTGGGCGAAGATCCTTCTCGGTGTGGTGATCCTCGCGGTGATCGCGGGATCTGCTCTGGTGAGTTTCAACTTCGGCAAGTTCTTCGGTGCCACGGAGTCACGGGATACTCAGGTGATCCGCTCGATCACCGGCGAAGAGCAAGTGATCCTCGTCACCGCCGGCATGACGGATGTGCAAGAGGAGCGCGAGGACGGGCTGAAGTTCGCGGTCGGGGACTGGAGCCTCTTCACCCTTCCCGGCAGCGAGCGGTCGGTGCTCGTCCGGTACGAATACGACGCGAAGTTCGGCATCGAGGGGAAGGATGTCGAGATCAACCGGACCGGAGACAACTCGTACCTCATCACAATCCCGGAGTTCATCTACTTGGGTTACGCGAACCCCGATCTCAGCGTAGCGAACGAGAAGAACGGTCTCCTGAGCTGGACGACTCCCGAGATCGACACGACAGAGGTTTTCGAAGAACTGCTGTCGG
Source organism: Microbacterium sp. LWS13-1.2 (assembly GCF_040144835.1). Classification (NCBI taxonomy): domain Bacteria; kingdom Bacillati; phylum Actinomycetota; class Actinomycetes; order Micrococcales; family Microbacteriaceae; genus Microbacterium; species Microbacterium sp. LWS13-1.2. Next base: position 3,764,937 of record NZ_CP151632.1, on the reverse strand, counting down.
AGCGGGCCGTGGAGCAGCACATCGATGGCTTCCGACTCACGCTCGAGGAGCAGGCCGAGCTGTTCTACTCGAAACTCGTGCACGCCATCGACCCGGCGATATCGGTTGATTTCGCGTTCAGCGACTGACCTAACGACGCACTGGCAGAGAAACGAGAGCGAATGAACGACGAGATCGAACTGATCAGCGACGGCAACGGGCTGGTTGTTATCGGAGAGCCTGCCGCCGTCGAGCTGTTCGTCGCATCTACTGGAGCGCCGTCGCGGGAACTCGACCTGCGGCCGTTGAACGCGTTGGCTGCAAAGAGCGGGTCGGCACTGCAGACCGCGTCAGAGGTGTCGGCGAACGCCGGTCGCTGGATGAAGTTGACCGAAGAATCGGCGCGCGCCGCGCAGAGCGCGAATCTCGTCCAGCGCTCCGGTGGCCAGTTCGTCCAGGCAACGACGCGTGGAACGAACGGACAGTTCGCGAAGAACCTGCAATTCGTAGCCAAGCCGGGCGCGATGCTCACGAACCCCGCGATCCTCGCCGGGGTGGGCGGCATCATGGCCCAATACGCGATGCAGCAGCAAATGGAGGAGATCACCGAATACCTCGCGAAGATCGACGCCAAGGTCGATGACATCCTCCGCGCCCAGAAAGATGCCGTGCTGGCCGACATGATCGGCGTCGAGCTGATGCTCGATGAGGCGATGGTCGTGCGGGCAGAGGTTGGCCGAGTGTCGGAGGTGACGTGGTCGAAGATCCAGGGATCGGCATCCACGATCGCCCGCACACAGGCGTATGCGCTGCGCCAGCTCGATGCGCTCGCCGAGAAGCTGGAAAAAGAAACGAAGATCGCTGACCTCGCCGAGTTGTCGAAGCAGGCGCAGGACACCGTCGTGGAGTGGCTCGCGGTGCTTGCCCGTTGCTTCCAGTTGCAGGATGCAATGGCGGTGTTGGAGATCGACCGCGTGCTCGATGCCTCCCCCAACGAGCTCGACAGCCATCGACTCGCGCTGCACACGGCGCGTCAGCGGCGAACCGACGCAATCTCGAAAGCCACGTCGCAGCTCGTTACCAGGATGGACACAGCTGCAAGTCGCGCGAACACCAAAGTGCTGCTGAACCCGGTATCGTCCAAGGTCGTCGTGAACGCGAGCAACGAGGTCGCGGCTGGAGTCAGGGACCTTCACCTGACGCTCGGCCTCGCAGACGAGCGAGACTTCCTCGAAGCGCGCCGCTGGTCGGCCGCGGCCGCCGACGTGAGGGACGGCGTCGTCGGCGCAGGCAAAGACGGGCTTCAGACCGTGGGACGCTTCGGCAACGACACCCTTGAGAACGCACGGATGTCGACCGGACGCCTCGCGGGTAAGATCGCGAACCGTCTCCAACGCACCGGTGAGTCGAATGTTCCCGAAGTCACCGAGGCCGAGGGCACGGAGCGATGATGTGACGGCGTTGTCCGAGTCGCATCGCGAGGACGACGCGGTCGGTAGTCGGGGATCACCGTCGTCAACGTGATGCAGCCGCAGTGACGAGATGCTCGCCCAGATGGGTACATTCACGCAGGATGCCGCCCATAAATTGATCGAAGGTCACCCAACTCCTGCGCTCGGATCGACGAGGTGTGTGATCCCCATTGCGACAGAAAAGGCGACCGCCCTACTCGAAGCGTGCACGGCGTCTGCGAAGGGCGGCAACTGTCGTAGGCGCTCCGCGGCCAGTGCACCGCCGATCATGAGGCTCTGACGACGCTGGATGCGAAAGCATCGCCGGACATGTAAGGCACGAAGTCGATGCCCGGCGTCCTCACGGCCGCGAGATCGCGACCCAGGTGATCGGCGCCCGCACCCGAGTTCGAGAATTGGGGCTCGCTGCCCGGCCGGCGAGCTCAGATGCCCGTACCTAACCGAATGGCCTGGCATCCATCCGGTCGAGAGAGACGTCAAGGGGGGCCGCGCACTGGCGCATTTGGGGCGTACGATGCTCCCAGGACGGAGCTGCTCGGGCCCTGGGGGCAACCCCGGGGCCTTCGTTCGCAGGAGGGACCATGCGGTTCAAGGTGATGGTGACGAAGGTCGAAGTGGCCGAGTTGTGGGTTCGAGCCGCCGATGAAGAATCCGCAGCGAAGAAGGTCAAGGACGAGTTGACCACCTCGTGGGCATTCGCCGGTAGGTGGGAGACGAAGGCCACCGACGTGCAGGTGGTCGAATTGCAGCCTGAGCCGGGCACCCCGGATCAGCGCCAGCCGTCGGCGTCGGGGCCGATGCTGCTCAAACTGAAGGACGCGGCGAGCGAACTTGGCATCTCCTACGGGACGTTGCACGCACTGATGAAGGATGGGGTCATCGAGCACACACAAGTCGGGTCCGGCAAGTACATCTCGCGGGCGACGCTCACGTCATTCATCGAGGCCAACACTCACAGGTAAGATCAGAACGCTGGCCTCCGTAGCTCAGTGGAAGAGCCACTCCGTCCTAAGGAGAGGGTCGGGGGTTCGAATCCCTCCGGGGGCACCTTTTGATGAGTGACGACATAGGTCTTACCGAGTCGCTACAGACGGTCATGCTGGGCGGAGTTCCGGACCTATCTTTCCGCGCCCGGCCACCGACCGCCTCACGTCGCTCTCCCGACGTACCGCGAAGACCAACGCCCCTCGTCGTCGCTCGACTCCCAGGAGCGCCAAGCGAGCCCGACCGGGTACCGCATCCATCGGCAGCACGTACTCGATCCATGCCAGCGCAACTGCGCGCGGGTTAATCTCGAGGTCGTCTGCATCGAAGTAGACACTCGCGAGATACTCGCGTCGACCGGCTTGCACAGTGGAGCGCTCGGCGAAGGTTGGGACGGCTCGCGGCCGACGTGACAGATTCGTCATCGAGACAGCGGATCGCCACACCTGCTCAATAACGCGGTCCTCCACGACGCAGGCGGGGTGCATCTCCACTCGAACATGATCGATCACGTACACGCGGCGAGCGCGCCGCTTCAAGCACACGGCAACAACCGCAGCAAGGACAAGGCCTGCAACCACCACCCAGGTGCAGATCTCCACCGCGACCACCTCCTCGGGCTAACCCCAGGCATACCCCCGGCCACCGACATTCGACGGCTCAGAACTCTCCGATCGCCATCCCGAGACGAAGGTAGAGGTCGGTGACGGCCTCGTTGTTCACGCTGTATTTGACCCAGACGCCCTTACGGGACTCGCCTGCAACGCTGGGCGGGTCGGCGATCACGAGGCCGGCCGCCTCGAGCTCATTGAGCCGCGGCTGGATTGTCGTCGGCCCCAGATCGAGCGCGTCACAGATCGGCCCGACCGTTACGTCAGGGTTTGAACGCAGATAGCGGAGGATCGCCGCTTTGACGAGATTGCCGAGAAGCGCGATCGGGTCGTGGGCATCTTCAGAGCCCGCTGGTTGCGCGAGACGAGGCATGGGGCAATTCTGGCCCACAGGCCGCAACGAAGTCCAGCAAAGCATCCTATTTAGTTGTTTACTTTCGAGCCACACTCGTATACCGTGTGGCCATGATAATCGGTCGGGTACTTGTTGGACTGCGCATAGCAAATGCGCCGGCGGCGGTGTCCCCCGTTCGACCGACAGACAAGATCCTGATCCGAGGGATAAACTACGCGACCCTGAGGAAAGCATCGGTCGACTCCTCCACAGGCGGCAGCCACAACAGACTTATCCACAACCTTGCATCGATTCCTTTTCCGCGACCGCACCGCGTGTTTAGGATGCGGTCACGGCGACCGTCGCGCGAGCAAAATCGTCAGTGCACGGTGGCCGTCCTGAAGGATCAGGAGGGCTGACCGAGGATGATGAGCGAGAGTTCGGGACGACGCGGTGTCGCGTGGGCGATCATCGGCGGACTCGTCCTTATCGCCGGAATTGTCGCGATCATCGTGAGCGCCATGCTCGCGCAACCGGGGCCCACTCCGACGAGCGAGCCGACGTCCTCGAGCACACCAAGGCCGACAGAGACCGGCGAGCCCGCCGGCACGTTCGTCGATCCGTCGGCCGCCGACCGCGGCTGGACGCCCGAGCCGATCACCACGGATGCCGATACCTACATCGCTGCCGCCGTGGCGGCGGCCTCCACCTTCGACACCACCCTCAGCACCCGCGAGGAGTGGCTCGGCTACCTCGACACCTGGTTCACACCCGACACCCGTTACACATCCGAAGCAGATCAGCTCTCCGCGATGGAGGACTCGCAGGTCGAACTCCGGACAGGCGTCGTGCTGCCACGGGAGGAGTGGGACTCGCTCTCTGGCGAGGATGGCCGCGTCGTGGCGGTGACGACGGGTGACATTGCGTATGTCCCAGTACCGGACGATGCATCGGGAGATATGTCGATCGGCACGTCGGACGTGACGCTGACGTTCACTCGCTCGGACGGCTCCGGCGGCGAAACGTCCTACGACGAGCAGGTGCGCGTGAGCGTGCAGGTGCTCTGCGGCGAAGCATCCGTGCCGACGCCGGATTCAAACCAGCAGGCGGGCGACTGCAAGGTGGTTCGCTACTTCACGGAGCCCTTGGAGCCCTGACGTGGGAGCCCCGGTGATCGCCGCAGCAGCCCTCAACACGAGGACTGGTCGGAAGATCCTGACAGGGACACTCGTCGGCGCTCTGCTCATTGCGGGATTCCTTGTCACCCCGCTCATTGCGGTGCCATTCGCGATCATGGGCGCTGCCGCGAGCACCGAGACGACGACGGAGCCCGCACCCGCGGTCAGCGGCACCTGGGGCTATCCCCTCGCCGGCGGCTACTCCAAGGGGCGTGGTTTCGGTCACAATCCGGTGGCCGGATGCGGCTACTGCTCCGTGAATCACCAGGGCTATGACATGGCCCAGGGATGCGGGGCGACGATCTTCGCGGCCGGCCCAGGGCGCGTCATCACAGCCGGCCCGTATCAGGGCTACGGCAACACCGTCCGGATCGATCACGGCGACGACATTGTCACGCTCTACGGCCACATGCAGTGGGAATCCCTGCGTGTCTCAGCCGGAGACGACATCACCGCGGGCACCCCCATCGGCGCCGAAGGCAACACCGGCAAGTCCTTCGGCTGCCACCTCCATTTCGAAGTCCGCAGATCAGGTAACCCGATACCTCCCGAGCCCTTCATGGCCGCATTCGGCCTGCCACTGAAGTAGTCACCGCGAAGGAGAGCGATCATGAACACCTACACCGCGCCGACGGATGTCGATATCCCCGATATCCAACCGGACTTCTCGGCCCCGTTCTTCCAGGGCTTCCAAGTCATCGCGTCCTACATCCTCGCGGGGGCGATGCTCGTCGTCCTGGTCATGCTGATCATCGCTGGCGCTGCGCTCGCGTTCCGGGGTCTCGCATCCGACCGCGTGCGCACCTGGGCAGGCGAGAACATCCTCTGGATCTTCATCGCCGCCGCAGTGCTGGGCGCCGCATCCGGTCTTTTCGGCTGGTTTGTGAACTTCGACTTCGGATTCTGATGAACCTCGTCCGAGTCCTCCGCCTCGGCTTTGCCGTCGGGATCGCACTCATGCTCGGCTCAGGAACCGCCGCGCACGCGACGGTGACGCATGCCGCAGGCCCGGTGCCGATGGCGGCGGTGCGCGGTGAGCCGTGGTCCGCACCCGCCTACCCCGTCGACTGCCAGAGCGCGGCCGACCAGGTCACCTGCACGCCAACGGATCCGAACAGCGTGACAGCCCAGCAGTGCTTCATCGGCGTCAATATCTCGGGAGAGAAGACCACTGTCTGCACCACCTTCGACGGTCATGTGCAGGCGATTCAAGCTGACGGTGGCCGCGCACTTGAGGTGAAGTACGGCTGCAGCATCGGAGACGCCGTCTGCGTCACTTTCGAGAACGCCGGTCGCGGCATGGCACTCGCCGCGACTGGGATGATGTTCTCCGTCGCCGACAACATGCGCTTTGACACCTCCACGCTGCTGTGGGCCGCCGCGCTCGACCAATGGTCGTTCTGGCAATGGGCGATCCTGATCATCACCTTCGGCGCAATGGTCTGGGCGATCGCCGCCGCAGTCGTCTCCGGCGACCGCCAAGAGCTCGTCGGTGCGCTCGTCCGCTCCTTCATCGCCATCCCCGCCGTGCCGATCACCCTTTGGCTCACCGGTCATCTGCTCAACGCCGTCGATGACATGACCTGGTACATCCTCACCGGCGACGGCCGCGACGCCCTCTACTCCACGCTCCAGTCGGTTATGTGGGCCGGCGGCCAGGCGAACTACTTCTTCGCGTTCCTCATCCACTTCATGCTCATGCTCGGGATGCTGCTCCTCATGCTCGTCTTCGCGTTCCGCAACATCGTGCTCGCAGCGCTGATCATGGTCGGGCCAGTGGCATGGATGCTGTTCCCCGTGCGCGGGATCGGGCCGCAGTGGGTCGTGCGCTACGTGTCGGCTGTCGTGGTGCTGCTTCTCACCGGTCCACTGACGATCGGTTTCATCACACTGATCATCAACGGCCTCGCATCGGTGAAGACCATCTGGAATCCGCAGTCGTGGCCGCTGATCATCGGTCTCGTTCTCGTCGCCTTCGCTCCGTTCGCGCTCTTCGGCCTGTTCAGCTTCGCCGGCGCGGTCGCGGCGGACGGGGCTGGATCGCGCCTCGGCTCCCATGGCGGACGAATGGCCGCGGGCGCAGCTCGCTCCGCCGCCCGGATACCTACCCGCCTCGGCGCACTCCCCTCGGGCATCCGTCCTGCCGGTAGTCGACCGGGCTCAACCACTCCGTCGCCGAAGCCCGCGACAACCCGCTCGACGTCCTCCACTCCGCGCGGCGCGTCGACGCCCGCCCAGACGCGCGCGACGTCAACCACGACAACACAGCGCGCAGCGGAGACCCCGACTCCCCCGGCATCTACGTCACCGCCTCGCTCAGCACAGCCTCCGCAAACCCCCAAGCCTGATCGGAGTTCGTAATGACCAGCACTTCCGAGTACGCGCGTCCCGTACGTCTGCCGCGCCGGTCGCGGCAGGGCGTCGTCATGGGCATGGACCCGTGGCAACTCGCGTTCGTCACGGCGGCCGCTCTCGTCCTGCTCATTTTCGTGAACCGCTTCGGGCCTCCCGGTTTGCTCTACGGAGCACCGATCTACTTGGCGTTCGGAGTCACGGCCCTCACCAGCATCCACGGCGTCTCCACCCCGCGAATGGCGGGGCTGTGGTTCATGAAGCAACTCCGCCATGCGACGGGCGCAACGACGGAGAAGTTCCGACCGGAGCGGCCTCGCATGGCCGGAACCCTCAACCTTCCGGGCACTCGCGCGTCGATTCAACTCTGGGACGTCAACAATGTCGCAGCGACGTACAACCCGCACGATCGTTCGGTGTCGGTGATCGCCGAACTCGAAGTGCAGGGCTTCCTCATGCAAGACCTGCCCGAGCGGTTCGATCTCGCCGAGCAGTTCGACCGGGTGCTGGGGCCCTTCACGCAGCGGCCCGGCGTCAAGCGGGTCACCCTGCAAGAGCGCACCCTGCCGACGACGATCCGCGCGGCCCGCGAGCACTACGAGAAGGTGCAACGACTTCGCAAGCTCAACCCCGAATCCCCCGTCGCCCACAACTACCAAGACGTCATGGATCGCTCCGAGCGTTTCGAGGTGGCGCACCGCAATTACATCGTGCTGACCCTCGATCTGGTCTCGCTCGGTTCCCAGCTGAAGGCGCTCGGCGGGGGCAAGGAAGCGATTGTGACCCTGGCGCAGATCGAGGCTGGCAACCTGGCCGACGCCCTGACGTCGGCCAAGATCACCGTGCGCCGCTGGCTCACGCCGCGCGATGTCGCCGCACTCGGTCGGCTGTCGTTCGACCCCGAGTTCGCACCCACTGTGCAGAACCGGCCGGAGAAGGTCGCAGGGGTCGATCCAGCGGCGATCGGTCCGATGTACCTCGAAGAGCCGAAGGGTCGGAACGGCATCGTGATGACCGACTCCGGGGTGCACACCACGATGTGGATCCACGAGTGGCCGCGATCCGACTCCCCCGTCGGCTTCCTCTCGCCGATAGTGTTCGCACGGCATCCCCACACCGGCGAAGCGATCACGCACATCTTCTCGATCGTGCTCACCCCGGTTCCGGTATCGAAGGCTCTCAAACGCATCCGCGACGAGAAAAAGGTGTGGCGCGGCAACGAATCGCTACGGGCGAAGCGCGGTGCCGACGGGTCGGCGGCGGATGCTGCGGACTGGCGTGCACTCGAACAGCGCGAACAGGAGATCACTCGAGGCCACGGCGAGTTCCAGTACGGCGCCTACCTCACGGTCACCGCACCGGATGAGGAACGCCTTGATCAGGCGATCGCCGGCATGCGTAACGCGCTGTCCCGCGCCGGCATGGAGGCGCAGATCCTTTACTGCCAGCAGGCCGAGGCGCTGATGGTCAACGCTCTTCCGATCGGGATGGGGATGAAGTGATGGTGCGGCACGCGGCATCCTTCACCCCCGCTGAACTCACGAGGCGGGAGCGGCGCGATCTGCAGCGAGAGATCGACCGAGCTCGCCACGATCAGAAGCCGGCACGCATGTCGCGTCGCGACCGCGGCCTGCCTGAGGCTGGTGTCCCAGGTCCGTTCGGTCCGGGTCTCGTCTACGGCGGGTACTGGAACCTCGCGAAGGCGTGGATCCCCGCGCATCAAGCGACCTCGCAGCACATCGCGGGAATCTATCCCTTCGTCGCCGACTCCGGACTCGGCCACCGCGGGCCGATCCTCGGGGTCGATCTGAACGCCGATGCGCTCTGGCATTTCTCGCCGTGGGAGACCTACGTCGACGAGTCCGAGCGCGGCACGTTCTCGACGAACATCCTCGTGCTCGGTGCATACCGGGGCGGGAAGTCCGCGACGGTGAAGACCCTCGTCACCCGGTCCATCGCGTTCGGCCACCAAGTCGTGGTCCCGTCCGACCCGAAGGGCGAGTGGGTGACCGTGGCCGAAGCGATTCCGGGTGGTCGCGTGATCCGACTCGGCGGTGGCACCGGCACACGGCTCAACCCGCTCGACCGCGGGCCGCGCCGAACTGACGCTACGGACGAGCAGCACGAGCAGATGGTCAAGCAGCGCCGCATCAACACGCTCATCTCTCTCATCGAGATGACGTTGGGCTCGCGCCTATCCGCCGTCGAGCATGCCGCGCTCCTCGACGCCCTCGACCGCTGCATCGACCGCACCGCAGATCGCCCAACGCTCCGCGGCGTCTACGAAGAACTCGGCGCGATCGCGAGAGACACGAGCGCCGACTTCCACGCTGCAGACGGCGCGATCCAGCCGCGATTCGTGCTCCGCCGCTTCGTCGAAGGAGATCTTTCCGGCTTGTTCGAGGACGAGTCGACGGTCGAGTTCGACCAGGCGGCTCCGATCGTGGTCACCGACACGTCCGAACTCTTCGCCCGCGGCGACCTCGCGGCGCAGCTTACCCAGGTGTGCTCGACCGCCTGGATCCAGGCCGTCATCTCGGACCGCGCGGCTCAGCGCACCCGCTACGTGGTGCGCGAAGAGGGCTGGCGTGACATGACGTCGCTGTCGTCGCTGCAGATGTTCCAGCAGTGGCTCAAGCTCTCGCGTCACTACGGCATCAGCAACATCGTGATCCTGCACAAGATGGGCGACCTCGACGCGGTGGGCGACGAGGGCTCGCTCGAGCGGTCACTCGCCTACTCGATCGTTGGCGACATCGAGAACAAGTTCATCTTCCGCGTGAACCACCAGGAGCAGGCGGCACTCCGCGCCCGCCTCAATCTGCCGGCGCCGCACGTCGAGATGGCTCGACATCTACGCAAGGGCGAGTTCCTCGCCTACGTCGGCCAGTACGCCTACCTCGTCGACTGCTTCGCCACTTCGACCGAGTGGGAGTACCTGCTCTTCACCACCGACGACGCCGTGACGGCCGCAGACCGCGATGACAGTGACCCCCCTGTCATCGATGCCGCGACGCTCGACGCACTGTGGCCAGACGCACGAGACACCGACACAGGAATAGAGGGCTGGCTCAACGCTGGTCCTCGCGAGAACACCGAGGAGCGGTGAGCCATGAGCACGATCATCAGTCACCCTCGCGCATACGCCGACGTGACCGGACGCCACATCACGTTCGTCACGCACGATGGCTACGGCGACGAGATCCAAGCTGACTCCGACGCCGATGTGCGCCACGCGATCATCCGGCGTGCGACCAGCGAGGCCCGCCGATCGGGTGCGCCGCTCGAACTGATCACCTCGGGCGACCACGGCAAGCACCGACTCCTCGTCGCACCCGACGGGCAGGTGACGCCTCTCGAGCCGCCGACACCGGCATCCAACCTGCCCGACCGACCCACCGGGCGCACCCAGACGGATGGAGAGGAGGTGAGCGAACAGGCTCCGCAGTCAACTGCGACGGAGACCGCCGCCGCACCGGCTGCGGAGCCGCCCGCTCGTCCGTCCTTCCTCAAGCCGCCGACGACCGCACCCACGGCATCGAGGGGTTGGCGCGGCGTCGCGCGACGCATCGGAATCACGGTTCGACCTGCGGCCGCGGATCGTCAGCGCGCCGAGTGGACATCCGTCGTCTCAAGGCAGTGGGCGGGATGCCGCACCATCGCGATCGCCAACGGCAAAGGTGGCGTCGGCAAGACGATGACCACCGCGATGCTATCCGCCGTATACGCCCGCGAGGGCGGCGGCAACGTGCTCGCGTGGGACAACAACGACACCCGCGGCACCCTCGGCTGGCGCACCGAGCAGGGGATGTACGACACCACGCTGCGCGACCTCGTGCCCGAGGCATCCCGTCTGCTGACACTCGGCGCGGGGGTTTCCGACATCACGCGATTTGTGCATCACCAGTCCACAGATCGATACGACGTGCTGCGCTCGAACCCAGAACTTCTCGCCACGGATCAGCGAATCGCGTCGGCCGAGTTCGACCTGCTGATGCAGGTCGCGGCCCGGTTCTACCGTCTTGTCATCTTCGACTCAGGCAATGATGAGTCGGCGGAGCGGTGGCTGCGGATGGTCGACAGCTCTTACCAGTTGGTCATCCCGACGCTCGCAACGCCAGAGTCAGCGGAGTCAGCCGCATTGCTGCTGGACGCGTTGCGCGGACGCGATGAGCGGTCGGGCGTCCTCGCGCAGCGCGCGGTCGTGATCGTCACGCAATCCGAGTCCGCGCCGACCGCGGCTCACCGGATCACGGAGGGGTTCGCCGGTCACGTCCGGGCGGTGCACGTCATCCCATTTGATCCGGCTCTCAAGGCCGGCCCGTTGCGCTTCGACGCCCTTCGCCGACGCACGCGCGATGCGTGGTTGGCCGCCGCGGCCGCGACCGCTGAGGGGTTGTGAGCGCGATGAACCAGGGCATGCTCGGAAAAGCAATCGCGGTCGTGATCGCGGCAGCGGTGGTCCTGTCTGTCGCGTTCGGATTCCTGGCAGAGTCAGTCACGCAACTCGTATGCAGTGCCCGTCCAGCGCCGGAGCACCTCTTCGCGGGACTCGCTCTCGCGATTACAGGTGACCCATCCGCGTACGCGTTGCCAGCCGGATGCGTGATGCCGGTCATGTGGATCCGCACCGCCGACGTCGCGGCCATCGTCGTCGCCGCCGCTCTGGTGGTGTGGGGGCTCGTCGCCCTGCGGCGCTACCGCGAGTCCGACCACGGGTTCCTCGCCGATCTGCGAGCGCGACCCGGATTCGCCACGTCAGCCGAGGTCCGCGACCACCTCTCCGCGAAGGCCGTCCTCCGGCGGGCCAAGCAGCTTCGCCCCGACCTCATCAAGCCGACCCCGACCGACGTCGGATGGCGCGTCGGCAAGTCACGTGGGCAGGACGTCTACGTCTCGATCGAAGACTCCGTCGCACTCGAAGGTCCGCCTCGCTCAGGTAAGGGCTACCGCGTGCTGATCTCTGCCATCGTCGACTGGTCCGGACCGTTGATCACGACCTCGACGACGAACGACAATCTCACGGCCACGATGCGGATGCGGCAGACGCGTGGCGACGTCCACGTCTTCGACCCGCAGAGGCTCTCGGGCGCGCGGCACCCACTTCGTATCTCCCCGATCGCGGGCTGTCAAGATCCGATGGTCGCCATGCAGCGCGGCAACGCGATCATCACTGGCACCGCGCTTGGCGCGTCGAGCACCAATGGCGAGTGGGCACAGGCTGCAGGCGTCGTGCTGGGTCGCCTGCTTCACGCGGCCGCCGTGGGCGGTAAGTCGATCGCTGAACTGTACGACTGGGGAACGAGCCCGGCGCAGACCCGTGACGCGGTCAACATCCTCAGGGCGGACGGCGCCCCGGGCTGGGGCGACAGCCTGGGCGCCACGATCGCCGGCGACGAGAAGCTCGTGTCGTCCATTTGGTTCGGAGTGAGCGGTGCGGTCGCGCCGCTCGCCGTGCCGCAGATTCGTGACGCGCTCTCGCCTCGGCCTGGCGACCTTGAACTAGTACCCGCAGAGTTCCTGGATGCGGCGAACACGCTGTACTTGATCGGCTCGTCGGCGGGTGCATCAGCGATGGGCGGATGGCTCGGCGCGGTGCTCGACGACATCGTCGAGGTTGCCCGCAACCGGGCGCTCGCCTCACCAGGTGCTCGACTTGCCCACCCGCTCGGACTGATCCTCGACGAGATCGCGAACATGTTCCGCTGGGGCAGCCTGCCACGGATCATGGCCGACGGCGGTGGCCGGGGCATCTGCACGTTCATCGTGTTGCAGGCGCTTTCGCAGGCCGAGACGCAATGGTCGCGCGCTGAGGCCGATACGATCTGGGCTGCCGCCACCGCGAAGGTCCTTCTCGGCGGCGCGAGCCACGTCGATCACCTGCGCGACGTCGAGTCTCTCCTGGGCATGCGTGAGACACGACGGGAGCAGCGCTCATGGTCGACGCGGGATGCGGGGTACTCGACCAGCGAGCACCATGAGCGCCGACCGCTGCTGTCGGTCGACGAGATCCGCCGGCTTCCGCCGAGCGCCGGCCTCCTGGCCTATCGCAACCGGCGCAGCGTCCTTCTCGACCTAGCTGGCTGGGACGAGCGCCGCGACGCCAGCGCGATCCAGACCGGCAAGCGCGAGACCGAGCAAGAGCAGCAGACCACGTTCGAGGAGGCTCGTCGCGCGACAATCGCTCCCCCGCCTTTTGCCGAGCGCGCCGAGGCGGTGAGTGAAGAATGACCAACCGACGGAAGCCCCTGCATGCAAAGGCCTACCGGTCGGCGTTCCTCCGATCCCGCGCATGGTTCGCGCGTCGCGACGAGTGGTTCGCGGAGCAGTCGCTGGTGCTGCATCCCCTTGCCTGCGCCGGCTGCGGTCGACCGGCGAGCAAGCGGGAACTCGAATTGCACCACCTCGACTACGCCCGCGTGCACCAGACCGACGACGGCCGCTGGGTCGCACGCGAGCGTCACGCCGACCTCGTGCCGATGCATCCCTACTGCCACGAACTGCTGCACCGACTCATCGATCGCGACGCCGTGCTGTCGCGCCACCGTACCCGTCGCGCAGCATCCGAGATCGCGCTGAAAGCACTCCGCCGCAAACTCCAGGCGCTCAACGGGACTGCGTCATGACCGACTACGACGACCCGCCAGACCTCGATGACCTGATGGCTCAGGAGATGAGTGACTTCCATCCCGACATCCGGTCGGGCTCATCGGAGCCGATCGGCGCTCGCGTCGTCGACTGGCGCACGCTGGCGGATGCGGACGCTCGTGCGGCGTGGGACTCACTCCGCGAGTGGGTGGAGTGGTTCACCGTCCGCTATCAGATCTCGGAATCGATCGTGCCGGTGTGTTGGTACAAGCACGGCAACCTCGTCGAGGAACTCTCGGCGCTGCACATCGCGCACGGCGTCGCGTTCGATTCATCGGATGCCGGATTCGGACCGATCGGGTGGCATGAACGCCTCAGCCTGGCGATCCCACGTCTCAGGAACGCGTACGCCGGTGGATGCTCGCGTGGACACAACCGGTACAAGCCCCGCTCGTGGACGAACACCGTCGACGAGCAGGAATGGAACGCATGGGCCAACCAGGCTCATGCCGAGTGAGGCGCCCAGGCACCTCGGAACGGAAGGAAGAACGATGACCACGAGAATCCCCGTCACCATCGAGGGCAACCTCACCGGTGACCCCGAGCACGGCGCAGGTGAGTCGGGCAACGAGTACGCCCGCTTCACCATCGCGGTCAACGACCGGCGCCTCAACGAGACCACCAACCGGTGGGAAGACGTCGGCACGGTGTTCCACCGCGTCGTCGTTTTCAACCAGCAGTCCCGCAACGTCGCGACGTCGCTCCGCAAGGGCGACAGCGTGATCGTCGCCGGCGACCTCCGATTCGGCACCTACACCGACAAGGAGACCGGCAACACTCGCGAAACTCGCGACATCGTCGCCGACAACATCGGCGCGTCGCTGAAGTTCGCGACCGTCCAGGTCGACCGCGCCCCAAAAGCTAGCGGCCCCGCTGCGGATCGCTCCGCCACGGGGCCAGTAGCCGAACCGGTCTCATCCACCGGCGCCGGGGTTGCTCGCTGACCCATCGCAACAGGAGAGCGGCGTGGGAGTCATCGTACTCCTGCGCCGCTCTGCGCGTGCCGGCGCGACGGTGGCCAGGCATTCCCCCGGATGCTGCGCTTCACCCAACAGGGTGGCCGGTGACTAGCGGGCTCGTCGACCCGGTCCGGTACGTCGGCATCGATCCACCAACTGGGCGTCCGAGCTACAGCCACTTCCGCAACAGATCCGTGGTCATCGCAAGGAGCCGCTTGTCGGACTTGAGGTACGCGTCCATCAAGGCGCGCGGCTCCACCCCGGGACGGTAGAGGTAGCCCTCCATCGAGACGACGGCGACCGTCTCGGCTCCTCTCCGAAGGGCCCAGTAGTGGCTATAGGGCTCCCCATGGATGCCGAGCCCGGGCGTCCCGGCGAGCTCAGAATCGACATCAGCGAATTCGCCGATCAGCCCCGCGCGTGAGAGCCCCCACTCGGAGCTGTCGAGTGATTCACTCCGCACATCCCACGGACGCCGGTCGTTGATAAGCATCGCGAGCGCGGCCGCGAAGAAGCGATAGCCGATCGCCCGTTCGGTCGTTGATGGACTGGATGATGGCGAGCCCCACCCGGCCCTTGCTTCGATGTCTTTGACGATCTCATGTGGGCCGGCGGCCTCGAGAACCGAGATCCAGTTAGCCACGATCTCACTCTGGCCGCCGCGATGGATCTGAATGGTCCCGGCTCGATTCAACATCACACGGGGAGCGACAATGCGCGGGTCTGGAGTGAACTGATCAGGGGTCGCGACGCAGAGCACGTCGTACTGGCCCCCACCGGGATGCATCTCATAGACCATCAACTCGGGATGGCGCCGCACGAGCTCTGATGCGATCCACCAGGATTGGGCGATGGCGAAGCGGCTCGATCCCCAGTTGCCGGGTGCGGGATCTGCGCTCTCGATGGTCAATCCTGTGACGCGAAGCGTGCCGTCCGGCGAAGCGAGGGATGCAGGGCGGGCCATCTGGGCCTCGAACTGGCCACGAACCTCTTCATAGACCGACTCAGCGTCGGGCTCGCCGATGTCGAACAGCGGGGTCTTGGGTTCGTACAGTTGCCAGCTCGGTGAGGTACTCGCTTTGTACCCGATCCAATGCTCCGCCGACTCCATCGGCCGCTCAACAATCGCCTTCCACCCGCGGTCGCGATACTGCTCGTGTTGGTGTGGATAGAACGGAGCCGCCTGCTCGCCATCGATCACCCACACGCCGACCGGCTCGAACGGCATTCCCTTGCCCGTCCTGACACTGTGAATCGCAATTGCCGTCACGGCGGACCCTCGCCTTCAATCAGTACTGTCGCCACGCTATCGGCGCGGAATGCTTCAACTCGCCTGCGGCCATGAACGCGCGCGCTACTCGCCCGACTTCAGATGCGACGAGAGCTCTAACATGACGCGCTCGACGTTCTCGCGCTTATCGAACGGACCCGGCATCCGGAACACTCGTGCTCCCCACGACGTCCGCTTCGACTGCATGCCCGCCACGCCCTCGCTCCCGAGCAGCACCTTCACGGGGTGGCGGAACACGCTGACGATCAGTCCGACGTGGCGGGATCGGAGGTTGTCCGCGAGTTGCGTGCTTCCGTAATGGATTTCGTCAGCACCGACGTCGCCTTCGCCACGACTCGGCCGCTTGACGACGTCGGTGAAGCCGACTCCTGCGGCGAGCGCAGCATCCTCGAAGTTCCGGCCAGCCGGCGCACGGAACAACCCGGCGGCAGCCAGCTTGCGCAACTGACCCTGACCAACCCGGCCCTGGTAGTAGTGGCCCGCCTCGACGCTCGACGGCGCGGGGTTGAGACCCACGATCATTGCGCGGGGCACGTCGGGCCACACATCAGCAAGCGTGAGGACCTCGCGCCCCATCCAGTCCTCGCGAGTCTGAAAGCCAATCAGTTCGGTCATGAGGAATCTCTATCAGGTACTTCGCCCACCGTTCGACCGCCCACGCACCGATCGATCAGCATCAGCGCCCCAGCAACGAACTTGTCCGCGCTTCGGGCGCGGCAATCGGGGCCGCGGCATCGTCGGCTTGGGCCCCAGCAGCCACGCTGCGCTCAGTCTCGAGGTACCGCCGCAGGAGGTCCTCGTGTCGTCGAGCCGCCGACTCGTACCGAGCGCGCAGCGAGCGACGCACCTGGACCAGATCGTCGTCCGACGAGTCACCTCCTGCTCGACCATGAACCCCCGCCTCCTTCGCCGCGACCTGGCTGTCGAGGCTGAGCAGTGTCTGTCGCGTCGTGCGCATCCAATGGTTCAGTTGCCGCGCTTCCTCGCCGACCGCATGCTCGGCTGGACGGGCAGCCCTCCCGAGTTCGCTCCGCGCCGCGCGCACCGAGTCGTCAATGCTGACCTCGGGGATGCCGCGCATCATGCTCTCCGCGATCTGCTCCCTCGCGGCGGTATCCGTTCGCGCAATCGCAATCGCCTCGTTGTGCGCGCGCCCGCGCGTCATGCCGACGTACAGGCCCGAGGCGTCCACGCCCGGGCCGACGATCGACGCATCCGTCGTCTCGCCCTGGATGCCGTGCACGGTCGATGCATATGCGAGATGTATGTGGTCGGCGGCGTACTCGCGGTTAACCACGCGGACGTCAACAGAGTCATTCACGCTCACCAACTCGAGCCCGGCCGACGTGATGCGACGCACAACCCACACCGCGCGGTTCTCCACGCCCGTCGCGCGATCATTGCGCCGGGTCTGCACGACGTCGCCTTCGAGCAGCCGTTGCTCACCCTGTCCAACAGCGATGCGAGCGAGCCCCAGTTCCCCACGCTCAACCCGCCGCTGCTGGATGGCCCCGTTGATCGCGTTCGCCTCTTCGTTGGTGCTCGTCACGAGAGCAACGCGACCGTGACCGGAAGCCCAGCGGAAGTAAGACTCCACCATCACGTCGCACGCTTGAACGTGATCGGACACGCGATGGACCTGGCCCCGATAAGCGAGCTCCGTCACAACGTCGAGCGCAGCTTCTTTGGATGCCGGCTCCCGCATGCGAAGAGTGAGTGCCGCATAGTCCGGATCGACGAAACGGTGTACGGCGGTCAACTCGACGACGGCCGTCGCGCGACGGGTCATCATCGCCATCGCACCCGAGTGTCCGACGGGACGAGCTTGGAGGTGGTCGCCGACCATCGCAATCCCGGCACCGGACTCGGCAGCGACTGTGGCGAGCGCATTGGCCGTGTGAAGGTCGACCATTCCGGCCTCGTCGACCACGATCCGGTCGCCTGCCGCGAACGGATACCGCCGCGGGCCTGAATAGGTGATTCCGGTGACCGGGTCGATCTCGCCAACATTGAGCCGCGTCCAGACCTCGGCGCCGGCCGCGTCGCGTCCCCACCGGAATCCGTGATCGCCGAGAAGCGCGTGCAGGCTCGAGGCCGATGCACCGATCTCCCTTCCGGCGACCGACGCAGCCTTCTTCGTAGGGGCGACCACGATCATCCGGCGCCCGCGGTGCGTGAGCGCCGCTTTCGCCAGGCGCAGCATCGTGGTCTTTCCCGCCCCCGCCGGGCCGGTCACCGACACCAGGCAATCCGTACCCGCGATCGCCGCCACCGCCTCAACCTGGCGTTCCTCGAGCTCGATGCCATCGCTGAGCACCGTGGATGCAGCATCCACAATCTCGTCATCATTGATACGCACGCCAGCGCGGCTCAGCGCATCGAAGCGGGCGGCCAGCTCAACCTTGGCGACAGCCGTGGCCGAAGCCATGTATCCCTTGATGTGCGCGGGGCGTTCTGTCTCACTATCGAGCAGGTCGACCGTCTGCTCGAGCGCGCGATCGATGGCCTCGTCGATAAGCCCCTGCAGATCTCCGCGCGGCGCGACCACCCCGGATGCCGCGACCGCCCGCGTGACACCGGCCCGAATGTCGAACAGGCTGAAACGTCCGCCGCAACTCGCTGCCCGCGCATCTGCCTCGACCACTGCCTGAGCTGCAAGCATTCCGAGGTCCAGTTCGTCGAGAGATCTGGACCTCACGGGGATCTCGTCGCGCTCGCGCGAGATCCTGTCGTCGATTGCGACGAGTTCGTCGGTGATGAGCCGTTCCCATGTCTCTTCATTGATGTCGCCGGGTTTGTTCGGGCGCGCCTTCGCCCATGCCAACCTGTCAATCCGGTGCAGCTCGTCCGGGCTCGGCTCGAGACCCGGATGGTCACTGCGCCAGGCCGCGAGCAACACCGCTCGGTTGGCCTCAATCTGAGTCGACCGCCGCGAGAGCGGACGCACCGCATGTGCGAGTTCAGCGATCTCGCCATCGGCGTTCAGCCCGAGTCCGTGACGCGCGAGGGCGCCGACCCACTGCGGATCCGTCCGCGCCGCGAGTTCCCCCTCGGCGTTGATGACCGTCTGCATCTTCATCGCCACTCGGGAGTCGACGTTCGACCACTTGCCATCCTCGCCAAGCACCTTCACGTTCAGCCACAGGTGCCGGTGGACGTGCGGGTCGAGCGCCCGCGATCTGCGGTGCTGTAGTTCGACGACCTCGATGCGGTGAAGGGATTCCCGGATGCTCCCGCCAGCGCCACGGCGCGCGTTCAGCTCGCTCTGCCAGGTCTTGATGATGCGGTCGCGGAGCCGATCTTGCAGGGCTTCGAACTCATCCGCGAGGTCGGGGTTGATCATCGCCGCGATGCTGTAGGACTTCGGTGCGTTGATCGTCCCGTCGAGGATCAGGTCGGCGTCGGGCGAGGTGAGGTCTCGACCTCGACGCTCATCGGTCGCTGGGTCACGGCCGTCGACCCAGCGGCGAAGCTGCTGTTCGTCGAGGGTGTCCGTGGTGATGACGCCGGCTTCGACTGTGAATCGGCTAACCCCCACGTGACCGGCTTCGCCGTAGATCGTGAGCGCAACGACGCCGGCCACCTCGCGGAGGTGTGAGTCACACGACCCCTGGAACGCGTACGCGAGTGCTTGTCGAACCCCGTGGGATCCGACACCCCTTTTCCAGCGCTCCAGGCCTCCGCGCACGAATCCAGGATAGGAGTGAATTGCTTAACTCGCTAGACGTTCCACAGAAAGTGCCTGCGTGCATCACAGTTCTTGGATTACAGTTCTGGGATCGCCGCATGTTGGCTATGCAGATGCCCATACGCGCGCATCCGTAGCCGCTATCCGTGCTCCTTCGTGGTCGGCAAGTCGCTCGGCGATGGTCGCCACGGCGAGCGCGGGCGGGAGGACCTCAGAGAATTTGAGGCCGGCCAACGCGTTCGGCGACGCT
This sequence comes from Microbacterium sp. LWS13-1.2, assembly GCF_040144835.1. Classification (NCBI taxonomy): domain Bacteria; kingdom Bacillati; phylum Actinomycetota; class Actinomycetes; order Micrococcales; family Microbacteriaceae; genus Microbacterium; species Microbacterium sp. LWS13-1.2. The sequence continues at coordinate 3,745,191 of NZ_CP151632.1, read as the reverse complement.
GCGGGAAGGACGGTCGACCAGTCGACGTCCTCGAGCGCGGCGGCGAGCCTGCCTGCCGCTTCATCGCCCCGCAAGCGCACTCTGAAGTTGTCCGGACGCTGTGCGTCGTCGGCGATGCCCGGTAGACCCGCGATGAGGGTGGCATTGGCGCGGCCACCTGCCCATGTCCACCACCAGACGTCGGTGCCGTCGCGGAGCAAGACCAGTCCTCGCGGTGAGACCTCGATGTCGTGGGTCTCGCGAAGTCCGAGCAGCTTCTCGAATGCTCTCTTCGAGACGGTGACGTCGGGGCTTTCCCCGAGAAGCACTTCCCGCTCTGCCCTCGCCAGCGCGAAGGTGAGAGGCGCGGCATCGCCCATCCAGCGCATCTTCGCGTGAGCGTCGGCCGGCTCGACGTAACAGCGTTGGCGTTTCCAGTCGATGTAGGTGACTTCCCACGATCGGGCGGCGAGCACGATGATGCGTGGCCCTTCGACCTTGCGGGTCAGCACGATGGGATCGACCTTGCCGAGTTCCTCCCGGCCCAGGACGACTGTGAATTCCGGGCTCGCCGTGAAGACGGAGACGATGTCCATGAAGTTCCGATGCCCGTACCGGCGCTCGGTTTCCGGCCCGACGAAGAGCATTCCGCCGTCTGATTCGAGGTGGCCAGACTCAACCAGCCAGTCGACGATCTCCTTCGCGCCATCGTCGAACATGGGGAGCCCATGCCACCAGTCACTCCAGACGTTCGCCCCGATGCGATGCTCCTGGAGGCAGAGCGCGATGACCTGTTGAGCCGCGATGTGACGTGGGCTGGGCGGCGCGGATACCGGCTCGACGTATCCACGCGACCAGAGCAGAAGCAAGCCGGCCGCCTGGAGCAGACCGTCATCGGTGGTGGTCAGAAACAGCGCGTTACGAGTCGAACCATGTCGCCGCCCAGTGCGGCCGAGTCGCTGGAGGAAGGACGCGACCGTTCGTGGTGAGTTGATCTGGATGACGCGGTCAAGATCGCCGACGTCAATACCGAGCTCCAGGGTGGACGTCGAGACGATCACGCAATCGCGAGCCTCCGCGAACGCCTGCTCAGCTCGGCGGCGTTCGTCGATCGAGAGCGACGAGTGGGAGACGAACGTGGTGATGTCACGCTCTCGCAGGGAACGAGCAAGCTCCTCGACCTCGCGTCTCGACTCGCAGAAGACCAATCGCTTCTCGCCTAGGTGCAGCATCGAGATGACCTTCGCCGCGTTGGCCAGCGATCCGACGTGGTCGAGTGTCACGTCGCCCGGCGGACGTCCTGCCTGCGCGACCACGTCGGGCGCGATGACCGACGAGGGACGGTCTCCTGCACCCGACCCTTGGAGCCAGCGAAGCAGGTCGTCGGGATTACCGACCGTGGCGGACAATCCGATGCGCTGGATCGGATGGCCGGCCAGCTTCTCCAGCCGCTCAAGCACGGCGAGGAGGTGCCAGCCTCGGTCGTCACCCGCGAACGCGTGGACCTCATCGACGACGATGGCGCGAACGTTGGCGAAGTGCTCCCTGGGGTTGACCTTTGTCGAGACAAGCATCGCTTCGAGCGACTCTGGCGTGGTGAGGAGGACGTCCGGCGGGTTCTTGAGGATCGCTTGCCGCCGTCCCTGTGTGGTGTCGCCGTGCCAGAGCTCGGCTCGTCTACCTAACCACTCCGCGTAGGTCTGGAGTCGGGGTTCAAGATTGTTGAGGAGTGCGCGCAGCGGGCAGACGTAGAGCACAGACAGCCCGCGCCATCCTTCGTTCGCCGCCCGCGTCAGTACCGGGAAGGTTGCGGCTTCCGTTTTCCCGCCGGCCGTCGGCGCGAGAAGGAGGGCGTCCTCACCCCGGAGAACTGGACCAACTGCGGCCTCTTGGAGAGGCCGCAGTCCTGGCCAGCCGAGCGAGTTGACAACGTGGTGCAACATCGCGGGATGAAGGTCGCTGGCACTCACAGCTCGATGTCGTCCACGTTGTTGCTTCCTGCGGCGGCGTTCCGTTCGATGTCGTTGAGTTCACCGGAACTCACCGTGAGCTTGTAGTCGCGTCTCGGGTCGAAGTCCTCGAACTGGTCAACACGGTCGAGCACGTCTCCGACGAGCTTCTTCAGGAACACTCGTGGGGCGACGCCCACCCTGCCGCCAAGAGAGCCGGCAACAGCAGACGCGAGCGTGGCGACGTACTTGTCATCGACGAGTGCGTGGAGACGCTCCGCCGAGTCGCTGCCCCCGGCGTACAGGTCGCGAACGGTGGATCCAACTTCCCGCAACAGGTCAGGGCTGAATCCGGAGAGTCGAAGTTGAACTGCCCGCGGGTTGTCGAACTTGGCGTCGGCGGTGAAGTCAGTGGCGAGCCGTTGGGCGAGCGGCGGAAGGCGCTGCATTCCCTGTGTGCCGTCGAAGAAGGCAGGTGTTCCTGTGATGAGCAGGTACAACCCGGGGAACCGTCCTCCGTCGACCTCGTCGACGAGTTGGCGCAGCGCGTTCAGGGCCTTCTCGCGCACGTCGGTGCGAACGCGCTGGAGCGTTTCGACCTCATCAAGGATGAGCAGGAGACCCGGATGCCCGGAGTCGCGCAGGACGGTCAGCAGGCCCTGAAGAAATCCGAACGCGCCGAAGTGGTCGAGGTCCCCGCGCACGCCGGCCGTTCGTCGGATCGACGCCGCGACGTGTGGTTGTCCACCGAGCCAGGCGACGAGTCCCTCGGCGGTGGCTTCGTCACCGCCGAGCTGTGCGTGCCGATATGCGCGAAGCGCCGCGGCGAATGCTGGGGTCGTGCGCGAGACATCTGCAAGTCGCTTGTCGACCAGCGTGTCAACGGAGTCACCTTCGGACTCAAGGGCGAACAGCCACGCGTCGAGGACCGGACGAAAGGCCGAGGGTGGGAACTCGGCGGTTTCAAGCGACTCACACACACGCCGGTACACGGTCTCCAGCTTGTGCAGCGGAGTCTCCGTTTCGGACACCTGCACTTCGGCAACCGCCATGCCAAGGCGCTTGGCGCGCTCGCCGAGCCAACGGGAGAAGAATGTCTTGCCTGAGCCGTACTCGCCGCGGACGGCCTTGAACACGGCTCCACCGGACCTCACGCTGTCCAGTTCGGCGTCGAGTGCAACCTCGAACTTGCCGAGGCCAACGGCGAGGAGGTCGAGTCCGTTGTGGGGCACCGTGCCTCGTCGGAGCGCGTGGAGCACTTCGCGGCGGCGACGCGCACTGACGACGGCGCTCATGCGCTGACTCCGAACTGTTCCTTCAGGAGGTCGAGGTCGAGCACGACCGTAACGCCGTCAGCGTCGCGGTCAAGAACGGGATACTGCTCGACGTTGAGCAGACGCTGTGCCATCGGCAGAGCGCCGCTCAATCGAACGACCGGCACGCCAAGTGCGATTGCGGCAGTCGCCTGGTCGATACGGTTGCCCGGCGAAGCGATGAGATGGCGAAGGACAGCCGCGATCTGCTCGTCGGAGAGCGTGACGCGCTGGGCGCGCTTGCGCTGCTCTGCGAACGTAGTTGAGGCAATGACCTTGGCCGCAAGGTCATCCTGGCTTGTCTGCTCAATCTCGTCGAAGAGAGTCGGCGCCTGGGTCCTTGGCAGCAGTGTGGGGGGCCTCACAGTAGTCTCGGCGCGCTCGATGACCTCCGCCGCAACGGGCGAGTTCCACCACAGTGGCTGTTGAGGAGGCGCCAAGACCCATCCGGATGGGGGCTCACCGGGAGTGAGGACGTGGAGCGGTACAACGACTTCCGCCGGCGCGGCGCCGCCATGGTAACCAGCCTTGAGTGGTCCGTACCTGAGCAGTTCGTCGACGGCGAGGATGGCGTCGCCATCGTGCATCAGCACTCGGTCGCCGGCGATCCTCACCTCTCCGACCGCAGCCGCCGGTCCACCTTCAGCGGGCCTGGAACGGTTGCTCGAGGTTGGCCCGACCGAGATCGACCGTCCCTCGCGTCGTTCGACAACGTGTCCATGGTCGGAAGTCAGTACGACGGTGCGACCCGCTCGGCGTGCTCGTTCCAGGAGGGGGCGCAGGTGCGAGACAGCGTCCGCAGTCCAGTCAATGCCTGGATCGGAACGATCGAGGGCGTCGTCGATCGTATTCAGCACGCACGCGACGACGCTGATTCCGTCGATGTTGTCGACCGCTGTGCCGACGTCTGGTGAGAGCGCGAAGCCAGCACCCGAGGTTTCCAGGCTGAGCTTGTGGAACAAAGCGCTTGTCAGTCCGTGTGCCCGCATGAACGATGAGAAGCCGCTCCGCTCCGCGTCCTGTTGCCCGGTTACGAGAGCGCCGGAGAGGAGGCTACATCGCGAGACCTCGGTCAGCGACGGGAGAGCGGACACGACAACGCTACGTCGGTTGCGTCCCTTGGGCAGGCACTCAAGCCAGGTGTCGTAGCGTCGCTCGATGTCGTCAATGATCTCGGTCGCCACGGCGGCACTCATCCCGTCCGCGACGATGAGGAGGACCGGAAGGGGTTGCTTGGCAAGGGGTGCGACGACCCTGGCGAGGACCTCTTCGATCGGAAGCACATCCTCGGGCAGGTGCCCATTCGCAACAATCTGAGCGGCGATCCCGGCAGCAAACTCGATGTCATGCTTGCTTCGTCTGAGGCGCGCGGCCGCGATAATGGCTCGCAAGCCTTGCGAGAGTGAGTCCTCGTCCACGCCGCGCCAGGCGTCGGAGTAGGCGCGGTCAACCCAGGCATCGGTGTCGCGATGGCGCAAGAGTGCTTGACCAACGTCTTGAACCGTTCCCGAGTCCGACGCCAGCCAACGGGCGAGTCGGACACCGGCGATTGCCCGCTCGACGCGAAACTCGTCGCGGTGAGCCGCAAGGGCGTGGGCCTGAACTCGGCCCGCGGCCGACTCGATTGACGCGAGCGCTTGCGGATCCGCGAGTGGTGCGTCTGGAGACGAGGCAAGTGCTTTGGCAGCGCTCCTGGCGACTGCGCGACGCAGCGCCTCGCCTAGTGCCGCCAGTCGAGAAGTAAGGCTCGAACGCAGATAGATCGAGGCATCGACCCCGGAGCCGGCGCGCAGTTCATCGACCAAGCCGTCAGCGCGCGCCAGGACGCGTCCGGTTTGCCGAGCGGACGGATCGTCGGACCGGGACAACAGTGTTCGCGTGACCTCCTCAGCTGGAGCCACAAGCGCGGAGAGTTGGTCGGCGGTGATGTTGGACAGGTTCAGCTGCTGCACGCGAAGAAGCACCCACGGCTCAGAACCGGGGTGGCAGGCAAGCACGGCCCGCCCGGCCAAGCCGAGAGGGACGACGTCCTCGACCCGCTCGGATCGAAGTAGGTGCGAAACCAACGGCGCAGCCTTGCCGCATCGAGAGGCGAGCCACTCAATGACCGTGTCGGCGAGCGGCTCACCTGCTACTTGTCGGAGATCCTTCAGAAGTGCTGCACGACCGGAGCCAGCCGCCCACCCCAAGACTTCCTCAGGAGCGACGCTCTCCGACAAGTCGCTGAGTCCGAGTTGACGGTTCGCAACGGCCACACAGACGTGGTCGAGAGTAAGGAAGCCTGCGCGGGCAGGCGGCCAGGGAGCGTCGCCCTTGGCGGCGAGGATGCCAGCAGCGAGGTCGCGCGCCCGGGGGTGGACGACGAGCCGCCGGTCGATGCGAGTTGCGCCGAACTGGTCTCGTACGGCGTCCCACGGGTCAGGATTGCGCAGCACCCCGCCGTAGAAGTGGGAGGTGATGCCGACGCCGAGCTCGTTCTCGTCTCGTTCGGTAAGGATGACGAGCCAGCCCCCGTCGCGCCGCGAGCGCAGCGCCTCCCGTACGGCCAGTGCGGACACGCACGGAGCGACCCGAACCTTGAAGTCGCCGAACTGGAACTCGTCCGGTCCCGGCCACGACGCGGGAGCCCGCAGACCGAGGACTCCGGTCTGCACCGTTCCTCCACGCGACGCCTTGTCCAGCAGCGATCGGACTACCGGAAGGGTTGCCTGGGGACGACTGGAGACAGTAACCGTCACGGTTCGATCCGCCACTCCACAACGACCTTCTGCCCTCCGTGCTCATCAACGAAGGCTTCGATGTCGGCCTGGACCCTCACAATGTCAACTCGTGCGGTAAGCACCCGGCTTCCTGCCGCCTTCGGTTGAGAGGTTGGCTGCGGCGTAGGAGTCGGGTCGGGCGCCGGCGTCGGATCGACTACCGCGGAGAGCCACTTGAAAGCGTCGTCGTCCGCGTTCCTGAGAGCGCCATTGATCTGCTGCACAAGCTCGTCGGCCGCCAGCGCGGCCCGAAGACGGTCGAGCGCGGCTTTTGCTACGGTTCCGCGCGGGCCTGCCTGCTTCTCCGCGGCCAGCAACGGCTTCAGCCGCGCCCAGTTGAAGCCCTGAATCGCCCCGGCGACACCAGTGGCGGTGAGCAGCGAGCGTGCTGCTGCTTCGTCCGTACCTGACAGTTTGGTAGTCGCGAAGGCCTCGATGAATGCGACGTTGTCAGCGCGCGCAAGAACGTCGGCGACAAGACCGGCCACTCCTCTAGCTGTGCTGAGTCGGCCGGTTCCGTTGGGATCTGCGGAGATGCTGAGCTTGCCGTAGGCGTCCTCAACGATCGCCGGAAGTGAACGTGCGGCAGATGCGAGCGGTGCGAGCCGGCTGCGGATCTCCGTGGTCAGCTCAGTGACGGCGGCACCGGTCAGAAACGTCGAACCCGCGACGCCCAGGAGCGTTGCGGCGCGAGCAACTGCGTTCTGCCAGTCGCCCGTGGATGGAAGCGGCTCGGGCCGCAGTTCAATCTCGTCATTGAGCTGCCCGGGCCTTGGTGCAGGAACCAATGGCGAGCCATACCGATACCAGGCTCGCCCCTGCTCGACCGACCAAGCTGCGATCACGAGGTCGGCCACTTCGTTCCGAAGTCCGGACTTCGGGTGGTCATCGCGGATCCATCCACGAAGAGTGCCGACCGTCACCGCGTCCTTGAGGTCGAGTCCAGCCGATCCCATCGCCACCGCGAACTTGTTGCTCCACGGAAATCGAGCGGCTTCGAACAGGTAATGGGTCTCACCCATGTGGCCAACGCCGAGCGGGTTGGCGATGCGCGCGATGGTGTCGCGCTTGCTCGGCTCAACGAACACACGCCCGTCCGGATCCTGGTGCGCTTCCTGCACAACTTCGAGGACACGCTGGAGGTCGGCGAGCTTCACCTCAGTGTCCGTAGGGTCGAACTTGGGGTGACCCGGGAATGACGTAGCAAAAACTTGGTCGACCAAGTCGCGGAAGGCCGATGCAAGGTCATGGCCGACTGGTGCTTGCGGATTGAACTCCGGGTTGAGTGAACGCAGCACCCGATCGTGGCCCTCGTCGAGGTCGAGATTGCCCGGGGTCGGCTTGGCGGCGCCATACGCTTCCTGGATGACTCGGCGAAGACGCTCGCGCAGGGCATCCCGCTGGTTCTCCAGGATGCTGCGAGCCTGCGCTCGGTCTGCGACAGGGAGGTCGTTGGACATGTTCTGCCATCGGTCGCCCGGGCCGCTCAGGAGCCAATCGAGGATCGCGAGGCGACCCAGCTCGTTGCGACGCTCAGCGGAGATGAAGTGCGGCAACCAGACCACCGTATTGGTGACAAGCCCACGCTGACTCAGCTCATCCACGCGGCGGTCGTCGTCACGAACGCTGTGGCCCTGGTCATCGAAGGGGAAGTCGACCACAAACCGCCAGGTGTCTCTGCCAGCCCTGAAAGTCTCCTCAACGAGCCAGGTGGCATCGCGGACGTTGCCGAAGACAATCTCCACCTCCCGGCGTGAACCTCGCCACACGCGGTTCTGACGATTGACGCCGGTGATGTCGTCCTCGACATGGTCGAGCTTGAAGGCCTCCCACACCAGCGACTTGAGGAGCTGGCGGCGCCGCCCCTCGTTGTCCTCACCCTTAGCCTTCTCGACCACGGACTCGTAATCGACCTCAGAGATCTTGAGCCTAATCACCGGATTCAGCGGGTCGCTCGTGATGTGGATCTCGGGGATCTCTGCGCTCCACCGCTTCAACTTGGTGAGAACGAGGGATGCCTCTTGCCCCGCCAGCGGGCTGACGATCGAGCCGTGGTTGAGGGCGGCGAGCCGAGCCGCCGTCAGCTCCTTGAGCGCAGGAACCTCCGGGGCCACTGCGGAGAGTACAAGCGTCTTCACCAGCCGATCATCGGCCCGGAACGGATGCCCAGGGGCCAGCAGTCGAGCCTCGTCGTCAGCGAGCTTGTGTTCGCGCAGCAGCAGGGGTCGAAGCTTGTTGTCGTACAACTCCTTGGCGTTACGGAAGCGACCCTGCATTTCTGCAGTGATGGCCTGGTTGCCCTGGACCACAAGGTCGAACGTGTCACCGACCGGGATCACGTCGGAGACGGTGAGATGGTTCCGCTGGTCGACGAGCAGCTGCTGCATCACTTTCAGGGCAGTGCGATCTCGCTGCATCGCCGACGCGAGCGTACGGAGCGTGGACACCAGCGCCGGGGAGAACGGGTAGGTGCGGCGGAACGCCTGCTGGTCTGCGCCCCGCTGGCCCGCCTCGGTCCCAACGCCGTCGAGCAGGACGTCCCATACGGCTGGCCTGCGATCGATGCGCGAGAAGGCGTCGTCGAGCGTCATCTTCGCGGCTTCGGAGATGGGCTTGAGCAACCGCTTCTCCGCGACGTAGGGCAGGTTGTCATCTCCGAGGACGATCGTGCGGAAGCGTCCCTCCTGGTGGCTGAAAGCGCGGTCGAGCGCCTCCTGCTCGGCGCCGACGCCACCGCCAGATTCGACGAAGTATCGCCGCAAATCAAGCTGCCGGGCGACGAAGGTGACGATCGGAATGGATCGCGTGTGCTGGGCTTCGACGAACTTGGTGATCTTCTGCGCCTCGCGGCCGAAAAACTCGGCGTCGCGCACGCGGAATGCAAGCCACAGGACGAGCTCATCGAGGAACATCACAATGGCGTCGTATCCGAGCAACTTCGCGTGGTCACTGATCGCCGCGAGACCGCTGTCGAGGTCGATGAACTCCGCGCCGGAGGTGAAGGACGTGAAGTACGCCTTCACGAGCGCGGTGGCGAGCGACTGGCGTTCCTTGCTTCCGGGCGTGGCGGTACGGGCCGCGTCATACGAGGCCGAAGTCCAGTTGCTTTCGTTGAGGACATTCCCCCAAACCGATCCCGCGGCGATGCCACCGCCGGCCCTGTTGAGGCCGGCGAGGAAGACGTCGTCTCCCATCTGTGCGCGCAGGTTCTCGGCATCCTTGAGTAGCTGATCGCTCTTGTGCACTGCGGGAAGCGGGGCGTCGGGGTGCAACAGGCTGACCTGCTGAACGTAACCACCGAGAACGCACTGCTCGATGCTCTGGGCGTCGAGGAAGTGAAATGCGAGCCGAAGAATGCTCTTGCCTTGAAGCTGGGGGTCGTGGGACGCAATCGCTGACTGCAACTCCGTCTTCGCACGCGCGGTCGCATTGTTTCCGAGGAGCGCGTAGAGCACCGCCATGAAGTGCGACTTGCCGGAGCCGAAGGACCCGGAGAGGAACGAAGCTCGACTTGCTCCGTCGCCCACGGCAGCGGCGACCAGGTCCAGCGCATCTCCAAATGCCCTAGCGAGATCCGAGGTCACGACATAGTCGTTGATAGTGTCGTCGAGCCGACCTGTGCCCACTCCCTCGGTGAGCTTGAGAACGTAGTCCTCGGTCCCCGCACGCTCGGGGATCGAGATGACGTCCTTCAGCAAGATCTTCCCCGTCATGCCTTTGTCTTCCTGGCTCGCGTCACTGCCGACGGCCTCCACGCGGCAAGCGACTCACGGGTCGCGCCGAGCTTCACCATGTAGTGATCCAACATTCCTGAGAAGAACTCTGCCGGAGAACTACCGCCGTAGAGGGGATCAGGATCGGAGTGCCACTGCTCCACCCAAGGGAGCAGCTCCGAGAGCCCTGCGACCAGTGGTGTCAACCGCTCCTCCGCCCAGCCCTGCTGCTCACCCGACTGGATAAGCGTGGCGAGAGCTAGAGCCTGCTGAGAGTGGTCCCAACCAGCCCAGCCAACGACGGAGGATGAATCTCCCTCGCGGCCTGCATTGGGGTAGGAAATGAAGCGCTCTTTCGGCAGGTCGAACTTTCCTCGGTTCGACCAGTACTCAGATCGCGCGAAGTCTCCGCTCGAAAACTCTGGGGGAACGGGGGTCCCAGGCCGGTCACTGTCTTCCGTGCGGAGGGCCTCGGATTGATTCCTGTCGGCTAGTCGCTGTATGCGCCAGGTCTCCTCCCACGCACTCCGCTTCCTCATGCCCGACTCCCTGTAGCGGTGGGCGGCAAGGTATGGCACCGACTGCGAGGTCAACAGCGCTTCCAAGCTCTTGATCATCGGCGCATCACGCCTTTCCTCCCACAGAGCGAGCACTGCCACAAAGTCGCTGTCTCGGTTGAGCACATCAGCCAGCGCGGCGAGGCTCTTAGGCGTGACTCGAGACTGCTCGTCAAACCAGATCTGTGCTGTCTCAAGTCGATCGAGTAGCCAGTCACGCAGCAGGCGACGACGCATCTCTGGCCAGTCACCACCTGCCCACGGTCGTTTGCACTCTGGTCGCTCCACCAGACCAACGAACGGGTTGCTCTGAATCGCATCCATTCGCCGCTCGACAAGTTCCCGATAAGCCTCAGGCCAGTCCGCCGGACTCGTGGCCGGTGTCACCCGGCCTGCCAGCGAAGGCCACGACGGCGCAGCGACCCCCGCAAGCGCCCCACGGGCAAGCAGGAACTCGAACGCGCGCTGACCAGGCCGGAGTCCGAGCGTGCAATCAGATGGCATCACTAGGGGATCATCAGTCAAGCCGAATGAGTGGTATGCCCACCAGTCGGCCTCCTCCTGGAGGAAGACCAGAGCCTCGCGTAAGCGGTAGAAGGAGTTCTCCGCGGCTTCCAATGCCGCCGCGGTTGGGACTCCACGAATGGCGAGCATCTCGGATATTTGCTCGGCTGCCGCATGCATCTGAGCACCGTAGTTGACGGGGAGCTCCGCAGGTATCGGAATGTCGAGGGTGTTGGTTGACGCGAACTGGTACGTGCGCGCCCACGCTTCGTCTGCCTTTCCACCCTTGGGCTTGCTCTGGTCCTTCATCCAAAAACAGATGAGGGACGAGTTCAATATCGCGAGCAGGCCGTGCAAAGTAGCGCTTGGGACGCCAGACGGAAAACGGAGAACCGGTGCAGTCTGCGGAAAGAGCGTTGCGCCGTCACCTAGATGAAAATGATTGTGACTGGCAATCTCCGCGTAAGCGAGAACCTGATCATCCGCGCGCTCATCTCGCGGCACCTGATGCCACTCCAGCCAGTGCTTTCCCTCCGAGAAGTAGGTTCCTGAGAACGTTGCCCTGTTACCCAAGCTGGTACGGAGCGGCCAATAGAACCGAAGCCATCCAGGGGCATGCTCAGGCGATTCGAACCGTCGCTGATCGTAAGGGAACCAAGAAACCTCGTCGGGCGACGCGACGTAGTCCCTGACTCGATCACCGGGCGCCAGCGGCTCCGAAAAGCTCGCCTCGAGGCGACGGCGCTCGACGATTGCTGGGGGAAGGTTGAATGCGTCGTCAGCGTGACTCATCGCCATGTAGCCGACCCTCACCACGAAGTCGCGCACGCGCTTCGGAGACTTCCTCAACAGCGAAACCAGTTCCAGCGCGCTTCCACCCGCAAGTGACAGCGGAAACTGCCGAAGCAATGAACGGTCAAGCGCGGCTACGGTCACCCAGTCGTCGTCGTAGCTGTCGCTATCAATGTGCGCGAGGGTCCCACTCCAGAGGGGTCCCCGACCGCCGTCAGCAGAAGGTGATTCCCTCAGTCCCTTGCCGAGAACGCACTTCACGGTCGAGAGTGTGGGGGGCCTATTTCGCCCCACGAGCGTGACGGTTGGCGTTCCGTCCATGTTGTGCCCTGCCATCCACACGCCCTCTGTATCGATCACCTCGATCAAGTCCTTCGTCGGTAGGAAGTCGAGAACGAGCTTCTTGCCGAATTTACGCTTCATGAAGGAATTGCTCGTGATCTTCCCGACCCAGCCACCATCATTCGCCAACATGAAGAACCGCTCCATGAACGGAACGGACAACGCATAGATTCCGGAACAGCTCACGTAGCGCCGCCGGTACAAGACGCTCAAAGCCTTGTCTGGTGGCTGAATGTACGGCGGGTTACCCACGACGACGTCGTACTGCCTATTGCGCAGGATCGACCTCAACGTCTCCAGATTTGCCGCTCCGTGAGCGATTCCTGCTGCAGCTTGATCTGCCAGCAGGTCGACTCCCAGATCGAACTCGAGCTGATCTAGTCCATGCAGCAGAGAATCGCCAGCGGCCAGGTGATAGTTGAATGCCGGAGCGTCCTCCAGGTTCCGCACTCTCGCGGCCACGAGCGCCGCGACCGTGAGCCGGAATCGCGCGATCGCCACCGCGAAAGGGTTGATATCGACGCCGTAGACCGAATCAAGTGCCGCCTGGACCCGTTCCCGCTCGTCGAGGCCCGGGGCGTGCTTGTGCCAGCGGTCGAGCAGTCGCTGAAAGCCTCCGAGCAGGAAATGTCCCGACCCGCAGGTGGGGTCGATCATCTTGAAGCCTTCGAGCGGTCGCTCTTTCAGGGCCGGCTCCAGAGCGCGGTCGAGGATGAACTCCTCTACGAAGATCGGCGTCTGGAGAAGTGCATAGCGCTTCTTCGCTTCCTCGGAGATCTCCTGGTAGAGGTCTCCGAGGAAGCGAGTATCGAGGTCAGGATCGGCCAGGTCGCGCACCAGGCTGCCCCTCTCGTCTCGCTCACGCCAGTAGTTGAGGAGTCGAGTCGCGGCGTCACCTGACGGGGTCACGAGCCACATGGGAGAGGCGTCATCAACAAGGCCGGCGGTTGCCGGAAGAGACTTCAGATAATCAACTGGTTGGAGGAGCCACTCGCGGTCGGTGACATCTGCGTTGGTGCGGGCAGTCTCGCGAAGGAACTGCTGCTGCGCATCGATGGCCTCGCGCTGGCGCGGGCCGCTGATCCACACCGGCTTGACCAGCGCGTTGTCTTCACAGAACCGAATGAAGACAGTCGTAAGCACCCATGCGACCGCCGCGAGGGTCACTCGCTCGTCGACCCACACCTCCCATGCCGCAGCGGTCCGCTCGGCGGCAAGCGCAGCGTCGTACTCCGCACGCCAAGCTTCCTGCACTCTTGTGATGGAGGCCACCCGTGCTCGCAGGTCGTCCTCAAGGCGCAGGACCTCGGCGCGCAGCTCGGGGGTCAACGTCTCACGGGCACTCATCGCGCTGCTCCCTCAATTGCATGTGGCTTACCGTCCAGACGGACAAACTGCGACGCATATGTCAGCGGTATCGGAGCACCGTCGAGAAGCGGCCCTCCGCCCCCATCTTCGGGAACGATCAGCCATACGGCCTGCTCTCGGGGGGTGGTGATGTCGGCGAGTCGGCTCAGGCGGGCCATGTAGCCGTAACGCGCCAAGGGCGCAGCCTCGGTGAGCACTACCGGACGGTCCATGCCTGGCGCACCGGCAAGAGCGGTCTCGATCGCGGTGTCGATGTCTGGTATCGCCTGCTCAACGAGAGCCGCTAGCCCGCGGGCATCGATCGACCCGGAGGCCGCGGCATCAGCCGCGAGCACGGCATCCCACGGAACGCCAGCATCATCGGCGCGCGCCCTGAGCGAGTCCAGCAGGACGTCGGTCACGTTCACCTCGATCGCGCCGTAGTTGTCAACGAGGCTGGCGGCGGTTCCTTCGGCGTACTTCGCCTGAACACCGAGCGCGAGAAACGATCGGGCGCTGACGCTCTCGCGCAATTCTCTATGTGTTGGCTGCCTCTGTCCGTCTGCGCGCCGAATTGGAATGGTCGGGTAGGACGTCTGAGTAGCGAAAGTCGTGTCGGAGTGGGCCGACGGAATCGAGTAGCTGTCGCCGTCCCAAGTCAGGCCGGTGCCGGCTTCGGCGAGAACGCGGTCAAGGCCAGGTCGTCCCGGAACGGCGTCGACCCCGGGGAACCGAATCTGCACGAGACGCTTCACGTCGTCGGTGGTGAAGCGTTGAGACGGCATGGTCGAACCGAGCGCCAGTCGCACGGCGTCGACAACAGGCATGCGGGTCGAGTAAAGCTCTCCACTCGCTGACGCGGCCGCGGCGTCCGAGAGTCGCGCTGCGAGTCGGATGAGCCTCGTGTCATCGAGCGCAGGCAAGTCGCTGGTCCAGACCTGGCGAAGAGCGGGAACCGATCGACCGCGCGGCACAACGAACTCGCCAGCCCTCGCAGACTCCTCGACCAGCTGGTTTCCGCGCAACCCGAGCGGTGCAGCAACGTCGCCGACTACGGAGCCGCGTGCGAGGATCAGCCGGTTGTCGTGACGGCGTCGGCGTCGCATGATCGGTGACTCTTCATCAGCGCCCTTCGCCTTGTCGTCCGCCCGGTCCAGCGAGGCACGAACCATGCCTGCGATCAGTCGACGATCGGTTGCGGACGCGCCTCCTGGCGCCAGAGCGGCGACGACAGTATCCGTCCACGCGGCGCCGTCGAAGCCCTCGAGCACACCAAGGACACGATCGAAAATCCCGTCGAGCAGGTATGCCGCACGGGGCACGGCTGCCCACGCGTCGCGCACGTTCGCAAGAGCAGCCGACGCCTGCGGCTGGCCACCGAGACCGAGGGCTGCGGCGATGTCTGTGAGGACAGCGAACGGCTCAACATCTCCTTCAACGCCGAGAATGACGGCGGCGGCATTGCGGCGAGCCTGAGCGCGTGGGCTGCCAGCGGCCTCGACGAGGAACTGAGCTGCCACGTCGGGAGAATGGAATGGATCAGCCTGATTGACGTCCTCGGTTGGCGCGACGGTCGTCGGCAAGTCGTCGACGAACTTCTCGCGCCATTGCTTCGCGCGGCCACGAATCTCGCGCTTGGTCGCGTCCACGATGCCGGTGAACCTGCTGAGGCGGCTCGTGTCCAACGCCGCCAGGTCACCCACGGTCTTGAGTCGGAACGGTTCAAGCGCGCTGAGCGCTCGCGGGGTAAGTCCGGACTGCGGAAGAAGCGTGTCAGGCAGCGCACGCTCGGCGATCTCGTCAGCGTCCTCGGGATTTGTGGCGACCGACGCCGCCAGCGCGCTGCGCCAATCAGCCAGCATGTCACCGGCAGTGCCGTGCCTCTGTTTCGCGTCCTTCGCGAGCGCCTTCTCGAAGAATCTGACAAGCCCGTCGGCAACAGCGGGGTCGAAGTCGCCCGGTTCGATGGTCGCCCGGTCAACGAACTGTGGGGCGGTCTCACCATCTCCATAGACCGGCGCATGGCCAGTCGCCATTTCAAACAAAGTGACGGCTGCGGCATATCGCTCAGCCGCGGAGTCCCAGTGAAGCCGAGTACCCGTTCCGAGGAACGGGTCAAGGTAGGGAGGCGTGCCCGCGCTGATGGTGGCGGCACTCGCCTTGGCGAGCGAGAAATCGAAGAGGACGAGGTGCTTCGCGCGATCGCTCTTCTGTTCACGGATGCCGAGGTTCGACGGCTTGACGTCTCGGTGGTCCACCCCGGCTTCGTCGAGCGACACGAGTGCTTCGAGGAGATCGATGCCCCATCGATCCAACAAGTCGAGCGAGAGACGGCGCCGATCCCGAAGCACGTCGGCGAGCGTCTCGTCGCCTGCCGACTCGAGTAGGAGAGCCTTGCGGTCGCCGACCTGAATTGGGGCCGTTTCGACGATGCGAACGACACGAGGCTGCCTACGGCTGTTGAGAACGGCAAGCACGTCAGCTTCGGCGTCCAGCCGCCGCGCGGCATTGTCATCAACGGCGACCTTGAGGACGCGAGCCTCACCCTCAGCTTCGCGGTCGCGAACCAGCAAGCCAACGGCCGTCGATCCTGACCCTAGCCGCCTAACGAGCTCGAAGCGGCCCCCAATCACAGTGCCCGGTGGTGCGTCGAGCGGATCAATCTCAGTCTCACTCGCGTTCGTGCCGAGGTCGCGCTCTACATCGCTGAGCTTCTCCAAGAAGTCAGGGACATCCCGCAGACGCTCACTGACGACCGGGTTCGTCGCCGCGAGTACGAGACTTCGGAGCGCGGCCGAAACCTGTGGGAGATCCGCAGCGAGGTCCAGTCCATGTTCGCGCTCCAGGCGCTGCTTGAGCTCGATGGCGCTCGTAGCGGGGTCATGGCCGGTCACCAGGAGATATGTCAGGGCGCCAAGCGCAAAGACGTCGAGTCTCGATCTGCTCGCGTCCGGCCGCCACTGCCCTTCCGGAGCGACATAGGCGTCTGCCGTTCGATTGCCCTTCTTTCGGGCATCCAGCAGGCCAAAGATGCGTGTCGCGCCACCGTCGGTTTCGAGCACGCTTTGACCCGCGCCTTCGCCCGCACCGGCGACGCGCCAACCGCCTATCAATGTGCGAGGTTCGCGATCGTGATGGACGAAGACGGCGCCCGGGTTGAGCCCGCGATGGACGACACCATTGCTGTGCGCGTACTGGACTGATTCAGCAAGCTGACGCACGACGCCGACCTGTGCGCGGAGGTCGAGGGCACCGCCGTTGTCAGCCAGCCAAAGATCGAGTCGCTGGTCGCCGGCGTCATACGGGAAGACGAGCCCACTTCCAAGCTCGTCCTCGACAATGTCCTGAGGCGCGAGTATTCCCGGATGGTGGAGTCTGCTCGTCAGCGCGAACTCGCGCTCGGTGAACTTGTGAGAGCTTGCCACCTGAGCGGTGGAAGCGCCCCGCGGAGTAGTGAAGAACCGAATGCGGGCCTGCTTGCGGGTAACCCGGTGCTCAGCGGGCCAGTCTTGCCAGTCAGCCTCCTCGTCGAGTGCTGGGCCGGTGAGTCTCCACGACCCGATCTCGCGCTCACGTCGCAGCGCGAAGCCAACCCGTTCCACCACCCCGAGGAAGGCCGCCTCGTTGACTGGACCGCGTCGGGGTGGTTCGAGCAGGAGGTCAGCAATGCTCGGGAGGTTGCTTTGGTGTTCCCGACCGTCGAGGCCGTAGAGGTCGGTCTTGTCTGCGTCAGACAGGAGGCAGCGGGTATTCGCGGCATGGAGGAAGATGGCCGGCTTCACGAACGGCACCGCGCTCGGGTCGAGGCCAGCGCGGGCCGCGGCTGCCTTGAGCACTCCGGCGAGCTTGCGCGACTTCATCGCCGCTTTCTTCAGCGGCGAGTCTTCCGAGCGCCGGGTCAACTGCCAGCGGTAGGCGCTTCCGCGGATGTCTCCTTGGTAGTGCTTGAGCTCGACCAGGTAGAGGGCACCTTCGCCCAACACGAGGAGGTCCACCTCCGACCAAGTGCCGTTGCTGTCGACAAATTCGAAGTTGCTCCACGCGTGAAACGGTCCACGATCGGGCAGCAACGCTCGGACGTGCTCAAGCCCCGCGCGTTCGTGAGCGTGCTCGGAGTCGGAAACGACGTGCCAGCGCGCGCTGTTGGGTTGCATGACGCGCTGTCACCTCCTGATGCCGACTATGGACACAGCACTCGCACATCCTTTCATGGTGGCACGACAACGGTGTGTAGCATCCGAGACTCCAAGAGCGTCCGGGCCAGAATTGATGCATGAGCGATCTACTGTCGGTTTTCGATGACAATGACCACGGCGCGGAGCCGGCAATCGTGCGTCCGATTCCGATGAATCGTGCGCAGCGATCGGAGATCCGCCAGCTCTTCGCGGGCCTCAACGTGGCCACGGCCGCTCAGCAGTTCGAAGTCACGGCCGAACTCACCGGCGTCCGAATCACTTCGGTTCACGAGCTGGACGCTGCGACTGCTCATCGGCTGATCGGAGCGCTCAAGCGGCGCGCGCAGGCGTCCGGTCGCGTGACCACCGGGAACTCCTGGGACGACCGCGAAGAAGACACCTGGATTGACAGGCTGTGAGCTCATCCGCCCGGGCGTTCTGCGCGGATAGAGAGCGTGCCGCGACACTCCGACCCTCACCGTTCGCTCAACGGCTGCGGGTCTCTGACCTCACCTCGATACCGCGGCGGTTCGAACCGACCACCGCATACTGGGTGAGATCCCCATCGACCCAGGCGTATCGGCGAAACTCCCGACCCACCCTTTTTCGCGACAGGACTACGATTGGCGCAGGAGGCCGGTGTGGGTGCTAGCTCAGCGTGGCGCGCGAACGACGTTGTCGCCTACGAGGTGATGCGCGAGTCGGCTACAACGCTAACCGCGCTCCTGCTTGGATCGTCGAGCAACGACCGTTCGACCTTCGTTGAGGCGGGCGCCGAAGCCACGCAGCTCCGAAGCTCCGTGCTCGGGGTGGCCTCGTACGATCGTGAAGCCGTGTCCACGCTCGCGGACCGAATCCACGGGCGAATTAAGGTACTAACGGAGTCGAAGCCGTGAGCGGGTGGGAGCTGGATGACGACGACCGCGACGAGATCCTGCGGCACGGCATCCTGCCGTTGTACTTCCCCTCCGTCACGCCGTCGGAGGCTTCGCCAAGCCTGATCCTTCTCTCTGGCCAGCCTGGGGCGGGGCGATCTCGCGCGACGAGCAAACTCCTCGCCGAGGAGCGATCCGATGTCGCAGTCGTCAGCAATGACGACATGCGAGCGTTCCACCCCCGATTCACTCAGATCAGCGCAACGTCATCGCCCGAGGCGCGGGAGGGGCTTGCGCGGACAACAGCCGGATGGGTTCGCGACTGCATCCGTTTCGCGCGCGAGAACAAGCGATCGCTGCTCATCGAGGGTGCCTCCCTTGACGCCAAGGTAGCGATCGGAACGGCCGAGCGGTTCGCCGCTGAGGGGTTTCAGACGCGCGTGGTCGTGGTGGCATCCCGTCGCGCTGAGAGCCTGCTCTCGGTCGCTTCGCTCTACCTCCGCGACATACACGCCTCCGCCCCCGCGCGGTTCGTCAGCCGCGATGCCCACGATCGAGCATTCGAGGCGACACGCAGACTCGTCGCGACCGTCGAGGATACGGCATCCGTCGACCGCCTGACGATCCTGAACCGGAACGGTCAGACTGCGTTCGATGCCCGTCGCCCCGATGGCAGTGACGCCTTCCGAGGTGCCGGCGCGGCGCTGGAAGCTGCCCAGTCAGGCCGACTGAGCCGCTTCGACGCCACGCAGTGGTTGAGCGAGCTGCACCACGTCACCGTGTTCGCGGCATCCCGTCGTGATCTGCCCCGCGGCGTGACCGATCTGCTTGTGGATCTGCACGAGGTGGCGCTGCGCGAGGTTATTCCCGACCTGCACGTTCCGAGCGACGGCAAGTTCACGATCGCGATCGAGCAGAAGACGGTGGCGAGCCTCGTCGCGTTGCGTCGTTCGCTCCTGCGGGAGCAGCCAGTGGATCTCGCGGCCCCGGTGGTTGCGCCGGCTGGCCCAGAACGTGAGGGCTTCTCGCGGTGACTCGCGTCGTGGGTTACTCCCGCAAGCTCGCACCGGGACTCGGGACGGCGTCGGACGTGGAGCAATTGATGCTCGCCGGCGCCTCCGCTGTGTTCACCGATGACGACTCCGCCGATGCCGCCAAGCGCGCAGGGCTTCGCGAGTGCCTCGAGTCTCTTCAGACGGGCGACACGCTCATCGTCACGAGCGCGGCGATGCTCGCACCGACAGTCCCACAGTTCATGGGTACCGTCGCGGGGCTGTCGGCGAGAGGCGTTACCTTCCGTTCGTTGTCCGATCCGCTCCTCTCCGCCGGCGGGCAGGCTGATCCGGCCCACGTGATCGCTGCACTCGAATCACTGCGACGTCGACTATCCAGTCTTCAGACGCGGGCGGGGATGGCCTCCGCTGCTGGCGAGGGTCGGCGCCCCGGCCGCCCAACGGTCATGACCCCGGAACGGGTTGCCATGGCCCAGGAGTTGCGGAATCTCGGCCGGCCGGTGACGCATATCGCCCGCGTTCTCGGCGTGAGCGCCAATGCCGTTCAACGCTCGCTTGCCGTGTTTCCCGACAGACCCTGACCACGCCTCGGGTTCTTCCTGGCAGTGGCTCACATCGCGACCGCAGGCGTGCGCAGTGCCGAGCCCGAGGATTACCGGACCGAGCGAAGCGAGGGAGGATATGCCGCAGGGCCGGAACGGAGCACGGCGTAGGTCGCTACGATCGGCCGCCAGAAAGAACTGCCGCCCTCATCCTTCCCCCGAAAGTTCCGCCAGCTTCATTATGAAAGGCCGCCGGTCCACCGTCGGCACGGTGATCAGCATCCGGATCACATTCCGGAACATCTCGAGATCTGGCCGCGGCAGTCGATTCTCGAGCGGTAACGTGCACCACGCGACGTCTTCCTCGACGTCGTAGCCGGGCCCCTGCTCCGGCTTCTCCGGATAGTAGGTGAACGCGCAGATGGCGACGCGGTAGAGCACCTTCTCGGTGTGGCTGCGGTCGATCATCCTCATCGGCTCATTCCCATCGGGTTGTTCGGCTGCAGCATCGGATGCGGCGCAGCAAGGTCGAGGTGGTGCGGATGCCGTGGCTGCTCACGGTGACGCAAGCGTTCGTTCACCTGGCGGGCGATGGCATCCATGCGGGCTTCCTCGATCTCTCGCGGCGTCGGACGCGGCTTCGGTTTGGGGCCGGGCCTCGCGCGGCCCAGTTCCTTCTGAAGTCGCGCCAACTCCTCCTTCTGCTGTGCCAACGCATACTCCGCACGGGCCTTGAGACAATCGCGCTTCCACGCAGCCCACACGTCGGCCGGCGTCTCGATGCTCTTCATGGCGATCTTGAGTTCCTCCTTCGTCCACACCCGTGAGAAGAACTCGTCCGCTGCGGAGCGGTTCTCGAACTGCTCAGCTTTCGTCGCGCGATGGACGCGACGCACCGGCAACCCCGCGTCACGGCGACGCTTCTCGCGATCGCGCCATGCGCGGTGGGCGGCGTTTTGCTTCTCCTTGTTGCGGGCGTAGTACTCGCGGCGGCGCATCCGCTGCTCCTCGGCGTGCTCGGCGTAGAACTCACGCCGACGCTCGCGATGCTTCTCGGGGTCCTCGCGGTACTTCTCGCGGAGTCGCGCATTCACCTCATCCTTGTGCTTGTCACGCCAGCGCCGACTCCGCTCGCGCTTGCCCTGCCGGTACGCCTCAGGATCCTTCTCCCGCTGCTCGGCGCGATACTGCCGCTGGTACTCGAGATATTCCTCACGGTGCTGCGCGTAGTAGTCGCGGGCGTACTGGCGCCGCGCTTCCTTGCGCTGCTTCTCGCGGTCGTGGATTGCCGCTCGTGCGCGGGCGATCTGCACCCGGATGTCTTCGCCCTCGCGCTCGAGCCGCTCGGCTTCGTCGTCGGGCACGGTGTTCACCTCACCATCGACGCGTCGGACCGCGTCGGTGCCCAGATTCCGTCAAGCAACGAGTCGGCGGGTGCGAAGCGATCACGGATGCTGCGCGGCGGCGCCAGCGGAAACCGCCGGTCGGCCTCGACCGCCGACCGCTTGCCGCGCGGGAAGTATTCCTGGAACAGCCGGCATCCCGGATCTACGACGACCCAGTGGCAACGGACACCCCACCACACGGTGAGGTCCAGTTCTGCCTCATCGGCGGAGTCGGCCCAGACTCCGACGACGTGACCGTCGACGAGTTGAGCCGTGTGCCAGTTGCGGTCGCCTGATTCGACTGCGCGGGCGGCGAGGGTGTCATTGATGAGTTCGCGACGGATCCGGCAGTCCTCATCGGTGGCGCGTTCGCCGCGGATCGGAGCCGCCGCGTGAATGCGCTCCCCTGCTTCGGCGAGGCTCTCCCCCACCACTGGCGTACTCAGCCGCCACATCGGACGTTCCCCAGGCGCGAAGCAAGTGCGTCGAGCTTGTCCGGTCGGAATCCGCTCCAGTGGTCCTCGTCGCTGACGACAACGACCGGTGCTTGGGTATACCCGAGATCATCGACGACGTATTCGCGAGCAGCTGGGTTGGTTCGGATGTCGACTTCGATGAATCGAACGCCCTGCTGCGCGAGCAGCCGTTTGGTCATCGTGCACCGCATGCACTCGGGCCCGGTCGTGTAGACGATGATCATCCGCCCCGACGGGTCGGGGTCAGGTCCGTGATCGTGAGACAACCTGCTAACGCGCATGGGGGCCGCCCGCTTGAGCGCCGTCTTCGATCCACGCTTCGACCTCGTCGAGTGCGTACACGACGATGCGGCCGAGCTTGCGGTACGGCGGCCCCTTCTTCTCGTATCGCCACATCGCGAGAGTGTTCTTGGTGACGCCCGGAAGAGCCGCCGCGAGCTCGTCTGGACTCAGGTAGACGTGGCTGAGGCCGGAAGTGTCAGAGTTCATCGCTGTGGTCATAGAACTCGCCTCCTCTTGCGGATTAAATCTGACGTTTGACAGCAGTACACTCCTAATGCGTATCCTTAGTCAAGAGGTTTCTGTAGAACTCCTCCGCAGTAGGACAAGATGAGGGGGTGAAGGTCGACGTGAAGACACCCGATGGCAAGACGATGTCGGCGGATGCTGCGTCACAGTCAGTCGGATCCGCGCTGCGAATTGCGCCAGCCTTTACCGCCACCGCCGTCGACGAGACGA
Organism: Microbacterium sp. LWS13-1.2; assembly: GCF_040144835.1. Classification (NCBI taxonomy): domain Bacteria; kingdom Bacillati; phylum Actinomycetota; class Actinomycetes; order Micrococcales; family Microbacteriaceae; genus Microbacterium; species Microbacterium sp. LWS13-1.2. The sequence goes on along the minus strand of NZ_CP151632.1, from coordinate 3,722,732 downwards.
CCGGAGTCGAGACCACGATCGAGGCTCACTACAGCGCGACCCGCGGCCGCTACATCATCACGACGATCGTCAACCGCGCGATCGCAGAGGACTTCAACGAGGACCGACTGAAGCACGCCGCGCCGCAGGCGATCCTGCAGGTCGCCATCCCCCACTGCGTCGCACTTCAGCTGGATGAAGATCCTGGCGCGCCCTGGACGACGGTCGCAGACCTCACCACGGCGGAGGGACGCATTATCCCCGCATGGATGGCGCAAGCCGTGGTGAAGCGAGGAATGAAGGACGAGCGGTGGGAGGTCATCGAGATCCTGTACGGCACCGCAGCGCTCGCGGACCTTCCGCCTGTCAAGCTCATCGCACTCGAGCTCGACGTGCCCGAGCGCACCGCCTCGGATTGGGTTCAGAAGGCCAGGGCTGCGGGCTGGCTGGCGGGGATGACGTCGAACGTGGGCCGGCCAGCGAGCGGATGACTGAGTGCCCAGCGTCGAACAATGTGGGCCGCGAAGATCAACGACCCGAGACACATAACGCAGATCGGCTCCGTAGAACTTGATCCAAGTGCGATTGCGGTGCGTCGTTGCTGCGAACTCACCGTCAACCTTGCAGGGCCACAACTGCCGATAGCTTCTTGGTCATGCACCAGCCAGCTCCGATACCCGCTGTCGCCGCTCCAGCGGTGATCTTCGTGATCAACCGCGCGTGGGCGCCGGGCGCAGGTGATCAGGCCACATACGACGCAACGCGCATGTACTGGAAGGTGGGCGCGACTACGCGGGAGCGCGCGGTCTATGCACTCGGCGTCGCGGGCGGGGTCGTGCGCGGCGCGTATCGGATCGAGTCATGGCATTCTGGGGACGCGAAAGGGCGTTGGGGCTTCCACGGCGTTCCAGCGCCGGAGCTGCATGTCGTCGGAACAAGCGTCGAGCGCCTTGCACCACCGCGAGGTGCCGCGAACCCCGTGCGTCTCTATCTGGACGGAATCCCTCCGAGCGAACAGCAGCCGGTCGGGGTCATCGCTCGCGAACTCAATGTCGAGCCGCTCGCACGCATCATGTACGGGCAGCGCGAGTTGTTCCACAGCAACTTCCTCGCGTGGTTCTTCGACGCATTACCGGAGCTCGCTGACGCCGTCTTCCGTGACCTCTCCGTGGACATCGAAGACGACGCGACCCGTCACCGACACGTGGAGCGGGAACGCGAGAACCTCGACCTCGTCCTGCATTGGCCCGACGCTGCACCGCTCGTGATCGAGAACAAAGTGTTCTCGCTTCCCGAAGCCAACCAGCTGCACGAGTACCGTGCCAAAACAGCCCGGTGGAAGGGCGCCGCCTCCCAGCACGTTCTGCTGAGCATGTCCTCGCCCCGTGAACCCATCGACGGTTGGAACTATCTGAGTTATCAGGATCTCGCTGAACGCATTGACGTAGCACTTGGAGACGTCGAGGCCGAGGGCTACGAGATCGAGACCATCCGTCGCTACTCCCGCGTCGTCCGGCTTCTGAGCGCATTGTTGGACACCACCGTTGTCCACTCGCCTAGCGAATCCACGTGGTTGGATAGCGCCGAACTCGCGGAGATCGATTCGTCGCAGACCCGCACAGCGCTCCGAAAGCTCCGTGCTCGCCGGGTTCAAACGGTACTCGCCGCAGAAGGCCCCGGTGTGGGCTGGACGGAAGCAGCCATCAGCCATGGACATCCCCTTGTCGGCTGGAGGCGACACATCAGCGTGGACGGCGTCGAGATTCAGGCAGGGTGGCAGTACCAAGAGGGACAGTTTCGACTGTGCGCAGTCCTCCCCCACCTCTCCGGGCGGTCCGTTGCGGACAGGCAGGCGCGGGAGGCGTTCGCCTCTGAGCATCCTGAGTTGTTCGATCTCACGTCGCTATCGGACATCCTTGCGTCGCCCGACAGCGATGCAAAGCCACGCGGGCACTTCGGCCACTTCGCGCCCGACTTCGTTTACCGCTATGTGAAAGTACCTGACCAGAGCGTTCAGGGTCTGATCGACGCCACCCATGCTGTCAACAGCAGCCTTGAGTCGATCGGCGCCGCCGTGCACGGCCGTCCGATGTCGGGATGAGCGTCAATCGGTGCGGAAGGAGACACGGCGCGGCCATCGCGTCTCCTCGAACCGCGAAACTCGATACGGTCAACTGATACTCGTTCCTCGATCGCGTCCCGTGCGGTGGAACGTAGCGAGAGCGTTGGAGCACCGAGAATGGCGAACACCCTGCCCGATGACGCAGACACGATTGCCATCGCATTGCCGTCCCGCCCCGAAGCGGACATGGCCGTTGCGCGGCAGGTTGCTGAAGTCTTCAACCACATGCTGGGGGACGGTCGGTCGGTCATCGATCCAGCAGTGACCGTCTGGACAGCGGCGGCCGCTGAAGACCTGCGCAGACGGATCGAGGACAATCCGCTGATCGGCCCGGATGCCGGCCAGTGGGACAAGCTCGAGCTTCAGCTCGCGGGTGCTTCGCGCGACGTCGTGCTGATGGCGGCTGAGTTGGTTTTCCTGCGTGAGCAGCCGGTTTCGAACGCCTCACCGGCAACACGCCGACAGCATCTCACTCGGGTCCTGAACTTGGCCGAGCCGGTCCCTGAGATTCCGGAATGGATGAACGACGCGCTGGATCGGCCTTCTGGCGATGCAGGCTTCGCAGGCAATCAGGGTTACAACGGTCGGCTCTGGCTTCACCTGATCTGGGCAGCGACGTTTGTACGTGAATGGCGGGGCTTGTCAGATGAGGAGCGCAGAGGCGCGGTGGGCCACCCGTGGCAGGTCCAGCAAATCATGCTCGACATCGGGGACGGAACCCCCGACATCCGCAATGCAATGCTCTTTCTCGCGTTCCCTGACGTGTTTGAGCCGATCTCGTCGGTGAACATGAAGACGCAGATCCGCACTGGACTTGCCGACCGGATCGGCGGGGCTAGCGGCGTTGACGCTCAGTCCCTGGATCGCGATCTGCTTGCCATCCGGGCGTCACTGGCCGCAGAGATAGCGGAGCCGTTCCACTTCTGGACTCCGAATGTCCGTGCCATGTGGGACACCGTGAAGCCCCCGAAGCCCACCGTTGACGAGCCGCGTCCACGGCACCACTGGCTCTACTCACCGGGGGCGCAAGCCTCAGAGTGGGACTCCTTTCGCGCCGAGGGAATCATGGCGCTCGGCTGGGATGAGGTTGGCGATCTCGCCGGGTATCCGGACCGCGAAGCAATCCGAGTCGATCTGGCAGCAGCATCCGGTTCCACGTCGTCGTTGAAGAATGACGTGCTCTGCCTGTGGCAGTTCCAGAACGAGATCGCGGTAGGCGACGTCGTTTACGCCAAGCGCGGCAGGCGGGAACTCGTCGGTCGAGGGGAGGTGATCTCTGAAGCTAGGTTCGAGCCCGAGCGCGGGCAGTTCCGTCACGTTCGCTCCGTGAACTGGACTCACGTTGGCTCGTGGGTGCATCCCGGTGACGCCGCCGTGAAGACCCTGACCGACATCACGTCTTACCGGGACTACGTCGGGAACCTTGAGGCACTCTTCGCAGGCGAGGAGGACGACGACCACGAAGAAGTCGAACTCGTGACCCCGCCCCCGTCATACAGCCGGGAAGCGTTCCTCGACGAGGTGTATGTCACAGAGGATGCATACGAGCGGCTCCGTGGGCTCCTGCTGCGGAAGAAGAACGTGATCCTCGCCGGTCCGCCGGGAGTGGGGAAGACGTTCGCAGCCCGGCGGCTCGCCTTCTCCATCATGGGCGCGAAGGATCTTCCTCGGGTACAGATGGTGCAGTTCCATCAGAGCTACTCATACGAAGACTTCATGATGGGCTACCGCCCGACCGAGTCTGGCGGGTTCACGCTCGCTGAGGGCCCGTTCTACCGCTTCTGTGAAGAAGCACGGAAGGACGACGTCAATCGTCCGTACTTCTTCATCATCGATGAGATCAACCGGGGGAACATCTCCAAGATCCTCGGGGAACTCCTGATGCTGATCGAGGCAGACAAGCGCGGCCAGGAGTTGCGCCTCCTATATAAGAACGAGAAGTTCTCAGTCCCACCGAACGTCCACATCATCGGGATGATGAACACCGCCGACCGGAGCCTCGCGGTCCTCGACTATGCGCTGCGCAGACGCTTCGGCTTCTTTCATATGGCCCCCGGCTTCGACTCGAACGGGTTTACATCTTGGCAACAGTCGGTGCAGAGCCCTGCGCTCGATGCGCTGATCGGCGTCATCCTCGACCTCAACCGTGCCATCACGGCGGATCCGGCGCTCGGACCGGGCTTTGCTGTCGGACACAGCTATCTGAGCGCACCGCCCGACGATGAGCTGGCCGACGAATGGCTCTACTCCGTCGTGGAGGATGAACTCGTTCCCCTCCTCGACGAGTACTGGTTCGACGAGCCCGACGTGGCCCAGAAGTGGTCAACCAGGTTGCGGGGCGCCATCGCGTGATCGACCGCAGCATCGTCATCCGGAACGTGTACGTCATGCTCGCGTACGCGTTCAGGACCGTGCGCAACGAAGGTGCCGATCGCATCGCGAGCGAGAAGTTCGATCACTTGCACGATCTCCTTGCTGAGATCCTTGCCTTCGGCGTCGGCACACAGGTCAAGCGCGGCCTCCATCGCGACTACCTCGCGGTGAGTGAAGAACTGGCCACTGTACGCGGTCGCATCAACGTTGGACGCACGGCTAGCGCGCGCTCGATCACGCGAGGACGTCTGGTGTGCGAGTTCGACGAGTACGACATCGACACGCCCCACAATCAGGCGCTGAAAGCTGCCATCATCCTTCTCATCCGACACGGCGAGGTGTCCACGCCACGGAAGGACGCACTCCGTCGGGTGCTCCCCTATCTCGATACGGTGACCTCAATCGCGCCGAGGTCGATTAGCTGGGAGTCGCTCACGTACCACCGATCGAACACGTCCTATCGGCTCCTGCTCGGCGTCTGCGAGCTCATCATCCGCGGACTACTCCCCACCGAGTCCGCGGGCGCTGCGCGGCTTGCGAGTTGGCTCCCCGACGAGAGGATGAACGTCCTCTACGAGCGGTTTTTGCGCGAGTACTACGCCTTCCACCATCCCGAACTCTCCCCGGGAGCGCGCGTCATTACGTGGGATCTCGATCAGCCAAGTCTCTTCGGCGGACAGCTACCGGAGATGCGCACCGACGTCACGCTACGCTCCGCGAACCGAACGCTCATCATCGACGCCAAGTACTACGGCCACACTCTCCAACAGGGTCTGAGCGGAAAGGAGACCGTCCACTCTGGCAACCTGTATCAGGTCCTTGCGTATGTCAAGAACGAGGATCGTAAGCGCACCGGCGCGGTGAGCGGCCTCCTGCTCTACGCACAGACCGAGGCAACCGCTCAACCGGACCTGGACGTGATCGTCCAAGGAAACAGAATCGGTGCTCAGACACTTGACCTGAACCAACCTTGGGAATCGATCGCTGCCCGACTCGAGGGCGTGCTCGACTGGCTCGCTCCAGTCGCCGCCTGAGCGTTCAACACAGAGAACCTGAGTCATCAAGGCTCCCAGCTACTCCCTCCTTGCTCCCCGGCCCTCGGACGGGGTGCTCAGTCAGTCGGAGCCGCGCGAGTGCGCCCTCGCCATCCGGTGAACGCACCCGATCCAGACGACGAACGATGCGTCCCTCGCCCTGACGACAACTGAGGCGCACCGAGACCGCGCCAGCCGGACGCAGGTAGTTCTCCCGGGGTAGGTTAGCCGCCGCGGAGCTCGGCCCTGACCTTGACCGCTACGGAGGGATCCAATGCGGAAGAGGGGTTTCGAGCGGGCTCCCCGAGATCTCTGAGCTTTGCAAACACGATGGCGATGTCGACGCCAAGCTCGGCCGCGAGCTCATGCACACGCGGGCGGGGACCAGGACGCGTTGATTCGGCACCCTGCTGCCTCGCGTCGACGCCCGAAAGTGATGGGCTGAGCTCCGCCACAACGCCCATCCTGCTCAGGTGCGCTGCGCCATCAGCCTCAAGGGCGGCCCGCAGCTTTCGTGCGACCGGGGGCTCGAGTGTCGATGAGGGGCTTCTCACGAATTCGCCGAGCTCCTTGAGCTTCGCGAGCGCAACCGACGAATCCACTCCGAACTCTGAGGCAACCTCATGCACCCGAGATTTCGCGGGACGAGTGGGCGGAGAAGCCGCGGCGGGCGTCGGAGCACGCGTTTCGCTGGCTCCGGAGGACGGTGGGACTGGGTCGTGGTGAGCCTCCGTCGCGGTAGAGCCAATCGAGCGGTTAGCCTCGATCGCAGCTCTCAGCTTGCGCGCGACGGGAGGCTGGAGGGTGGACGAAGGACTCTTGACGAACTCACCGAGCTCCTTGAGCTTTGCCAGTGCGACCCGCGAATCGATCCCCAACTCGTCGGCGACCTCGTGTACACGCGGCTTTCGCGGCTTCACGCGACGACTCACAGCTTCGAGCGCGCGCTGTAGCGGTGCCCTTGGCGCCCGCGTCGCCTGCCCAGGTGAGCTCTCTTCGAGGGCAGCACGGAGTTTTCGAGTTACCTCCGGCTGAAGCGGCGAGAACTGGTCGGGCGCGGGCTCGCCGAGGGTGGCTAACTTCTCGAGGACGACCTCGGTAGAGACGCCGAACTCGCTCGCAATTTCGTACACGCGGGGCTTCGGGGGCTTCGGCACCACACCACCGTCCTCGGTCGGCTGATGGATCTTGACTCGACCGTAGTCGACCCATCCTTCGCTGTCGCTAATGCTCCGCATGCCGCTCCCCTGCCCACGGCGCGACAACGGGGTGCGGCCTGTCGGCCGCACCCCGTAGCATTCTGATGATCGTCAGCTCTGGGGGCTGTCCGGTCCCATATGGGCACCCTCCTGCGACTTATCAATGGAGTGAGATGACATGACCTCGTCGAAGCACGACCTGGATCCAGTGGGGCCGACCTTCGGCTATCACCCGGATTCGAACGGGCTGGATCTCCCGCTTGCCCGTGGGCGCTTCGATCGCGCCCTGATCTTGGACACCGCGGTCCGGGGCGTGGCCGACGAGGTCTCCAACTGTCGTGTGCTGTGGAGAGCTGACCCCCCGCTTCCTGAAGGCGTCTACTGGTTCGAGGGTCTTGACGACGGGAACCTTGTGGTTCAGGTCGGAATCGGCAAAGCGCCGGCGGATTCGTCGGTCGTGGAGCTCGCTGACCTAGCCGATGATGACCCCCTGGCGAATGCGTGGGAGTGGGCAGAATCGCTATGGACATCCGCTATCGAGGTGCCGGCGCCGATTTTCGCTGTCAACGAGGCTGCGATAACGCATCCGAGCGGTGCGGACGTCGTGGTGCGCGCCCGGAAGTTCCTGCGCGACAGCTGGTCGTACTCTGTCGTGATCGACGGTCGACCGCAGGACGTCGTTGAGTCTCGACTTCGACCGGTGCCAGCCCACGACGATCCCACGACCTGGGTGCTCGAACCGCCGACCGACGCCGCGAGTTTTGGCGCAACCCTGACCCGAGCGAAGCTTCGCGGTAAGTTCGCGGACACCTTGTTCTCGTTTCGAGCGACCCGCACCACTTTCCGCCCGTACCAGTTCAAGCCGGTACTCAAGCTCCTTCAGACGGGGAAGGCCCGACTTCTCATCGCCGATGAAGTCGGGCTAGGTAAGACGATCGAGGCGGGCTTGATCTGGACCGAACTAGAGGCGCGGACCGAGGCGGACCGAGTCCTCATCGTTTGCCCCTCGAACCTTCTTAGCAAGTGGAAAGAGGAGATGGAGGATCGGTTCGGCTTCGAGCTTGTCGAGCTCGATAACCAGAGTCTCGATCAGTTCCTCAATCGGCACCTCGAGAACCGCCTTCCACCCAGGCTCTCCTACATTTGCAGCATCGAGAGACTTCGACGCTGGAGCGGTCTCGAACAGTTGGAGGATCTCCCGCCGGAGTTCGATCTCGTGATCGTGGACGAAGCGCACTCGATGCGCAACCCAACCACCAAGAACTACTCACTGGGCACAGAGCTCGCCGACTGGGCAGACAACCTGGTCTTCTTGACCGCTACGCCAATCAACCTGGGTGAGGGCGATCTTCTGAGCCTGCTCGAGCTTCTTGCTCCCGAAGATTTCGGCAGCATCTGGGACCTCAACCTTCGGTTGGAACCAAACGCCGTGATAAACACGGCCGCCGCAGACCTTGTGCGCCCGGGTGCGGGAGGACGCGAAGTTCTCAGAACACTGGAGCGACTCGAAAGGAGCACATTCGGTGCGTCGATCATGCGTCGACCAGAGTTCGAGCTGCTCACCGAGTTGCTTTCGAAACCCTCACTCGACGCGTCCGACGTAATCCATGCGAAGAGGTACCTCGCGGACCTGAACACGCTCTCCGCAGTCATCACCCGCACGAAGAAGGTCGAAGTCGACGAACGGAAAGCCAAGCGAACGGAAGACCGCCACGACGTCGAGTGGACCGCCGCAGAGTTCGAGTTCTACGAGCAGTACGTAGAGTGGTGCAAGGCACGTGCACGAGAGATGGACAGCAATCTGTACTTCTCGATGCAGATGCCCCTGCGGCTCGCGAGCGCGTGTCTTCCGATGGCGCGTCAGGCGGTGCTAGACCCCGAACACTTCGGAACTGTCACGGACGAGGATGACGACCACGCGGTCGGCCGCGTCGCGCCGCACGCTGCGCTCGTCGCGGCGGCTCGTCGTCTGGGCGACACGGTCGACACCAAGTTCGATGAGCTGCGGGCGTCGCTGCGCAACCTCAAGCTCCAGAATCGGCGCGCGCTGCTCTTCACGTTCTCCCGCCCCACGCTTGCGTATCTCGAATCGCGGCTCAAGAACGAGTTCCGCATCGGCGTGATGCACGGTGGTGTGAGTCGAGACCAGAGACGAACCATAATGTCCGAGTTCCGAGCTGGTGCATTCGACTTTGTGTTTGCCAACCGTGTCGCGAGCGAGGGTCTCGACTTCGAGTTCTGCTCGGCGGTCATCAACTACGACCTGCCGTGGAACCCGATGGAGATCGAGCAGCGAATCGGCCGCATCGATCGAATTGGTCAGCCCGAAGACACAATGCTCATCGTCAACTTCGTGAATGATCGGACAATCGACGAGCGCATCCTGGCGCGGCTCCTTACACGGATCAAGATCTTCGAGTCATCGATCGGTGCGCTGGAACCCATCATCGCTGCGGCAGCACCTGAGGTCCTGAAAGCCGGCTTCGACTTCACCCTTGACGACGCTCAACGCGCGCAGAAGGTGCACGAGGCCCTCCTCGCGCTCGAAGAGCAGCGTGCTGGCCTCAAGGATGTCGCGGATGCCGCGAGCAGCCTCCTGGTGAGCAACGACGTCGACGTCGCAGGACTCGAAGATGACCTGCTCCGGAGCGGCCGCTATCTTGGCCAGCGCGAGCTTGCCCTGCTTGTCGATCATTGGGCGCGGGTGGATGGTGCACAAGGGATCCGATTCGCCCGGGATGGCTTGACGGTGGAGCTGCGTGGCAACTCGGCGATGGCAGCTCGCGTGGACGAGCTCAACAAGAGGTCTCAACGCACTCGCGCCGAAACGGCTGCGTTCTCTTCACAACTTCGCAACGAGGTGCCGATCCACCTCGTGCTTGATCAAGAGCTCGCACGCAAGACAGGCGGCGTGCTCCTCAACGCCACCAGCCCGCTGGCCATGGCAGCTGCCGAGGTTCCCAGCCACCGGCAGGCCAGATTCGCATCCCTTCGGGTCGAGTCTCCGTCGATAGATTCCGACGCCGTCTTCGTCGTCGTACTCGCGAAGGCGGTCGCCGCCTCCAGAGGCGGTGACGAGATCTGGGGTGCCGCGGTGGGATTGGACGGGCGGCCTGCGAACAACTCTGCCGCGGACGCGGTACTCGCGGCGCTTGCTCAGGGGCAACTGGCCGATCATCCGTTTACTGAGGTCGAACGATTGCCTCACATCGCTCAGCGCGCTTTGGATGAGCTTGCGCTTCGGCACGCCGACGAGCAGGACCGAAGGGACCGCGAGTTTGATGCGTTGTTGGAGGCACGGAGAATCACGCTCACCGACCAGCATCAGCGCCGACTCCTCACCATCGAGAAGCGCATTGAGACGGCCCGCATCAACAAACGTGGCCCCAAGGCAATGAAGCTCTTCGATGGTCAGCGCCGCCGAGCGGAAAGTCGATTCGCGCGCCTTACCAATGAGCTCGCAAACGAGCGCCAGCCCGAGATTCTGCTCGAGCCCCTTGCTGCATGCGTTGTGAAGCTCGTGCCGGAGGGGGCGCGGTGAACGATGAGCTGAAGCTTGCGCTCGAAGATGAACGCGCGGCGCAGCGCCGGTACTCGCAGCGGGTGAGGGATGAAGCACGCGCACCGATCAAATATGAAGGCCCGCAGAACACCCAGTGGACGGGCGATGGTCGTCCAAAGTTCCCGCCCGCACCACTTGGATACCTCTTAGGTCGCGTCGCGCTGACGCATCCAAACGACATGCTCGGTGGAAGGAATGACTTCTACATCGGCGAACGGCATGTCGAGCTCGATGGTGTCGAAGTATTCAGTTGGGCAGCACCCGTCGCATGCACGTTCTATCAGGGCACCGCACATCACGAATGGTGTGATGACGTTGCCGTGATCCGATCCTTCGACCACAAGCCCAATGGTGAGATCAAGACACTCGCAGAAGATGTCATTCGGGATGGCGTACTTGAGGTTCCGTTCGAGAAGCGCGCACTCTCAATCCCGAATCCTGCGCCCGACGCGAGACGTCGCCCGCTGCCGCGGCCACGGCCATCCGCGCCGCCGGCACCTCAAGTAGTGACGCCGCTCGCGGTACCTCCTCAAGGGACTTCCGCACCAGACCTGGAAAGGCGGCCGACTGTATCGACGCCCGCAGCCGAACCGCTGATCCGCGCAGAGGCCGTGCTGCGGTCACGCATGGAAGCTCCGCGCGGCAAGTCCCTACGACCTGTACTTTCCACTCTGCAGCCAGACCAGTACGAACTCGTCTCGTACCCGGCCGATCAGAACCTCATCGTGGAGGGCCCGCCTGGCACCGGGAAGACTATCGTCGCAACGCATCGCGCGGCGTACTTGCTCAACCATGAGGCTGGCGAAAACGCAACCATAGGCGACGTCCTCATCGTCGGACCGACCGTCGGGTACTCGCAGCACGTTCGAGGGGTGATCGGTGACCTCGTCGAGGACAACGATCGCATCCATGTTCTCTCAACGATCGAACTCGCTGTGCTCCTGCTTGGCTCGAAGGTTCCACCGAAGGGGCCAGGTTCGACCACATGGCGAGATTGCGACTGGGAGCTCGGCAGCATGGCTCGTGCCGCGGCCTCGAGGCTACGAGCCAAGAGCAGGCATGGGATCGCCGCCCATGAGGTCTACGACTACCTGCGAGCTAATGGGAAACCCGATTTGCCGCTGACGCACGACAAGGAATGGGCAACCTACCTCGTCGATCTGCCGAACTATCCGCAGGCTTTGCAAGTACGCGCCCACGCCGCGCTGATCAGCCTCATCAAATGGACGATCACGCAGCACAGGTCCCTCTCGAACGTCACGCATGCCATCGTGGATGAAGCGCAAGACATGACCTCGCTCGAGTGGTTCTTGCTCGAGTCGATCAACGCGGGAACGTGGACGATCCTCGGTGATCACAATCAACGCCGATCAGACCACACGTTCGATAACTGGGACAGGGTGCTCGAGATGATCGACGTCTCCTACGACGGCGTTGCGTTCAGACAGCTCGATCGCGGCTACCGCTCAACCCGCCCGATTCTCGAATACGCGAACAAGCTGCTCCCAAGACCAGAACGAAAGATTCGCGCGTTCCAGAAAGTTGGCCCGATCCCCGTCGTGATGCGGACCTCATCTGACGATCTCGGTCTGGCTATCACTAGCCAGTTGGCGCGGCTCTTCGAGGCCTACCCGTCCGGAACCACTGCCGTAATCTCCCCAAATTTCGAGACCATTCGGACGCTCCTTCGTGCCCGGGGTTGGCAAGGGCAGCACGGCAACGTCGAAGTCTGGTCCCTCAATGGCAAGACGGTGCGCGTGTTCGGCCCGAACGCTGCACGCGGGCTCGAGTTCGACGCGGTGGTGGTGGTGGAGCCCACTGATTTCCCGATGAACGTCGGTCGGCAGGGGCCCCTGTACACCTCACTTACACGCGCGAATCGTGAACTCGTCGTCATTCACATCAAGCCGCTCCCCGACGCGTTACGTCGATGAGTAGGCCCGATTTTCGACCCTCGCTTTGGCCGCAACTCGTCCGATCGCGGCGGGACGCGGGACGGTGCCGCCCGGGATTCAACATCCCCGGCGCAACAGGTACCGGACCCGCCGTGGGCTGACTATGTGGGGCATCCACAGCACGAGTCAGCATCGTTGGAGGGCTCCAGCGAGGTGGACCCGAGGTCGCACACATACGCGCGACTGGCTCGACGCGCCTCTCCGCGGGGGCCACGTGGGGGGACCACGTTGCCGACCGAGTGTGGACACCAGGTGGACACAAGCCGCGCAGATCGAGCCCAATTTCCCTGATCGAGACGGAACAACACAGAGCGCGATTGCTGACGAGAGATCATTGATTTTCCGCGGCAAGACGCCCCCAACTCGCGAGATTCCGCGCTTCCCGAGCCACACAGAGATCCGCCCGACCGCAGTTTCGACTCCCGCCGTCGCGTCGATGTATCCTGCGGGTAAATCCCTGGTCGCGGGGCTTTTTTAGCTCCGAGGATGTCAAGAAGAGTACAAGTTTGCCCACTTCTTGCCCAGACTTTCGAGACAGGATGCACGGAGGCAGGATGCACCGGGGTGCCATGCCGGGTGCGTGGTCGTTGCGAGTGTCTAGCCACGACAACCCAACCCGGCGACGTGCGGTCCCAAACTGGACATGGTCAAGTCCCGTGGCGTGGTGTCACTCGTGTTGCTCCATGGTGGGTGATGGTCAAGCGGTGAGGTAGAGCTCGGGGCGGGCGGGTTCGGTGTGTTCGTGGAGGGTGTGGACGAGATTCTCAACGGGGATGGCAACTTCCACGTAGCAACGGTCGGCAGGATGCTCGCCGCGCTCGAGTGCACCGCCACGGTAGGCGCGACGAGCAACGACGGTCAAGAGTTGACTTGTCCCCGCCGACGGCGTCGCGACGGCGTCAAGGTGCTTACGCGCGCTCAGCCACCCCCCAGCCTGGCATCGAACCAGGAAGCGAACGATCGCACATATACCGCTGCTCCTTTGTAGGCGAGGCAGGTGGCTTCGATGGACTCTTGATCTCGTCGCAGGCGACGGGGCGGCAATCAATCGCTGGCGGAGCCGTGGTTCCGTTACACGAACATGTCGATGAGAATGCACGCTCGGTGGACTCCGCCAGCAGTGCGTCCTTTCAGGCAATAATGTCTTGCTCGGTAGAGCGAGTTCCTGCATCACCGAAGCGCCAACTGTGGTCGATCTCATATTGCGGTCTATCACTGAGCCATCCACCAGGCATTCCCGGAACTTCGGTGTCAACCCGACTCAGCGTGCGCAAGTTGGTCAGAACATCAGCACGGAGGAGACCAGTCCGACTGTCTTCTTTTCAGAGTTGACGATCACTGTGCCGGGCGCTGAGGAAAGTGATGAACCCGCGTTCGAATTCTCAAGCAACGTTCGCGTGGAGTTTTCCATCCTCGACGAGCGGGCACTCCTGGTCGCCGACGGCGAGATCGAGGGCGCTTTCGACTTCGTTCGCCGCTTGGTGGATCCGTACCATCGACGCTCCCTGGTCGACGCGATGACCCGGGCGGGGCTCCCGCCGCTCATGCTCCCTTTGCCGGAAGCGGACGGGTGGCAGACACCGCACGAACGACTCGAGTCCAATGCATCCGGCTAGAACCGTCTTTTCGATTCGGTAGATGAGTCCTCGTTTCTAGGCCGGCCTCTCGAATTGTTTGAGCCGAAAGGCGGCCGGCGGCAACGCGTGCGGGGTGCCTGCGGTGTAGCTCTCGGGCTTCAACTTGGCCATCGATTCACCCGAGCCCGCGGTCAGCCGGATGATGAGTTCGCGCACGTACTGATTCGCAAGCAACGCCGCGGTGTGCGCGGAACCTCGTATTCCGTCACCCACAGTGCGTCGCGTAACGCTCAGTGCGACGCGAAGCCGCGAGGCTGCCCCCCACGGGGTGTTCAATGTGGCACGTCACCAAACGAATCCGAGATTTCGAGGAGGGTGTCGACCATTGCACGATCGACCTCGCTGAACGTGGTACCTGGGCTAGTAGCGTCGACCAAACCGTAACCCGGCAGATCGGGTGATAGTCCGACCAGTGTCGCTGGCGCCCCGTAGTGCATGCATCGATTGCGAAGCGGCCGGACCGTCATCAGCCACTGGGCTGGCGACGTCTACACGGGGTTTCCGAGCACCACGCGCAGCCATCTGGTGCCATCCGACACCGCGAGCACGCTCGTGCCGGCGGCATCCGTCACCATCGCCATCGCACCCAGCGCAGGCTGCGGCCTCGGCCCCGCCGCGAACTGGACGCCGTGGGCGAACACGGTGCGCATTCGGTTCTCGGCCGAACCGAGATCACGGGCGTTATCGGCAGTCGGCGCGATGCCCGTGATGTCGACGCGCATCGCGGCGACGCCGTTCTCGTCGTCCGTGGAGCAGAGCAGGTCGACGGCGGTCGATCCGACCTCGTTCACGGGAACGACGCGCATGCCGCCCTTCACGCCCGGCCCCGCGCCCGCGCTCTGGTCCGAGGCGGCGACGAATGCTCCGTACGCGTCTGCCCCGACGTCGTGGACACCGGTCGTGGTGGCGCGGACGACGATCGCTGCGTTGGCGGCTGCCGTCACCTCCTGCTCCATCGCACCGGGACGACGCCGCTCGATGACATTGTCGGCCCCGATCACCTGCGCCCACACCACACCCGCCGTGTTGTCGAAGGTGTTGCCCGTGATCGTGGAGCGGGCGAGGGTCCCGGTCACCCGCACCGGCGGCGCTTCGGTCACGGGGTTCGCTCCGAACAGGTTGCCGAGGAGCGACACATCCGTCGCATCGCCGTTGATGCGGACGGCGCCCCAGCGCTCATCCTGATCCAGGTTCCAGTTGTCGAAGGAGTTCCCTGAGATCGTGATCTCCGCAGCGGCCGCCGCGAAGTACACCGGAGAGCGGGTGACCCAGTTGAAGGTGTTCCCGGTGATCGCGACGTTGCGTGCCTGCACGGCGGTGTCGAACGCGATCGAGTACGGCGGACGCCCGCCACCGGTCGGCTCACCGCCGCCGAGCACGTTCCCGGTGAAGGTGAGGTTCGTTCCCCCCGCAGTGATGTTGATCAGCGCACCGCCCGAGCCGTTCTCGACCACGTTGCCCGTGAAGGTCGAGTTGATGATGCCGCCCTCGAACAGCCGGCGCCCGATGTCGAGCACGTTGTTGGCGATGATCGCGCCGCGGAAGCTCCCCGCGTTCTCCCCCGTCGTCCGGATCGCGGTTCCCATGCTGTGGAAGTGGTTGCCCTCGATCAGCCACTTGCGCATGCCGTACGGCAGCAGGTGCACGCCGGTGCCGGATACGCCGGCTGTCGGCCACGAGATGTCGATGCCGAAGTCGCCGACGGCGACCAGGTTGTTCGTGAACACGAGCCCACGACCCACGTGCCTGAGCGCGAGGTAGAACTCGATGAAGGTGCACTCCGTCACAACGAGATCGACGTCGTCGGTGTTCGCGCCCACTCGGTTGGCATCACGCGCCGACTGCACCGCGACGGTGTTCTTCAGACTGGCCGGCGCCACGAAGCAGAGCCCCCGCAACGCGGCGAGGGGAGCTCGCATCTCGAGGCCCGTCCCGTCGAAGTCGACATCGATGATCGACACCCGCGAGCTCATGGTGCTCGCACCAGCCAGCACGATGCGGTTGAAGTTGTCACCCCCCAGTCCTTCGACGTCGGGCACGACCAGCGTGCGCGTGATGCGGTAGGTCCCCGGAGGGAAGAACACGATCTTGTTCGGACGCGTGAGCTGGGCGTCGATGGCCTGCTGGATGGCGTCCGTGTCATCAGCGACCCCGTCCCCGACCGCGCCGAACTCCTGCGGGGTCGTTCCCATCAGCGCGTCGGCGGTGGCCTCGGCCGCCGCGGCAGGCTGTGAGGGAGACAGCTGTCCGGCCATGGTGGCACCGAGCGCGGCTATGCCTGCCGCACCCATCACGTGCCGTCTACTGAGCGTTGACATTCCTCGTCCTACTCCTTCGGTCGTTCACGCACCTGCGGTGGTCAGGAACTGCACGGCCGCGGCATGGTGCGGGGATCGCGGCCCCTGGGAAAGCAGTGGGTCGTCAACGTCGCGCATCCACCCCAGCATCGCTGCGGCGAGCTCGTCGCGGATCCTCACGTTGCGAGGCGACGCGGCGATGTCGAACTCTTCGCCGGGATCGACCTCGAGGTCGTAGAGCTCGACAAGCCGACTGGTGCGTATGCCGCCCTTCGTCAGGTCACGCACCGAACTGCGCCGCAGCCACGACTGGGTGGCATCCATCGGGTTGGGGGCGTTGTCGAAGTTGACGATGAGCTTGTACCTGTCGGAGCGCACCGAGCGTCGGGGGCTGTAGTAGTCGTGATAGGTCAGCTGCCCGAAGACGTACGGGTGCGCGGTTGCCGCCGACTCGACCACCGGCACGAGACTCGTGCCGTCGGGGTCGTCGTCGGGTCGGAGCCCGAGCAGCTCGAGCGCGGTGGGCCGCACGTCGAGGTGGCTCACGAGTCCACCGACGCGAACGCCGCTCCACGCGTGTCTACCGGGCGCGTGCACGATCAGGGCGACTTCCAGTCCCGGGTCGTAGAGGGTGCACTTCGCACGAGGCAGCGCGAGCCCGTGATCCGTGGTGAAGACGACGATCGTCTCGTCGGCGAGTCCGAGTCTCTCGACAGCGTCCAGCACCCGGCCGACGTGCTCATCCAGGTAGCGCACCGCCCCTTGCAGCTCGGCGATCTCGGCGCGGGCGCCGTCGTCGTCGTGAAGGTAGCCCGGCACCCCGTGGCCACGCGAGGAGTCGGGCTCGATGTAGCCGCCGAGGAATCCCATGACGCCGGGCTCGTCCCGCGGGTCGGGCGCGCGATGGGGCTCGAAGAATCCGACCTGCAGATAAAAGGGCCGGGTATCGTCGGCGTACTGGGAGAGAGCGTCGATCGCACGGTCGCCCACGACGATTCCTGACCGCTCCGAGCGCGAACCTCCCGCGCCGGTCGATTCCACGTGGTCGAATCCCAGGCGTTGCGCCACGGCGTCCTCGTCGAGCACCCGTGACTCGTGCTGCACCCCGATCAGGTGGGTGCGGTATCCCTCGCGGTTCAGCCGTGTCGCGAGGTGCGCCGACGGATCGGCGAGATCCCAGTCGAACGGCGAGTGGGTGAGGCCGAGCACGCCGTTGCGCTGCGGGTAGGTCCCGGTGAACAGGGATGCGCGCGCCGGGCTGCATTGCGGCGAGGTGGCGAATGCGTCGTCGAAGACCGCCGACCGCGCGGCGAGCGCGTCGAGGTTCGGCGTCGACACGGTCTGCACTCCGTACGCGCCGAGGAAGCGGCCCAGGTCATGGCAGTGGAGGATGAGGAGGTTCTGACGGATGCCGCGGCCCGCTGTCATGCGGATGCCTCCCCGTCCGTCGCCCCGCCCGCACTTGCCCGTACGATCTCGGCGCGCACGCGCCCGAGACCCTCGACCTCGCCAGCGACGACGCCTCCGCTCACCGGCAGTCGCAGCGTGGCGGCCGTGCGGCCGAGCAGGATCACGTCGCCGGGGAACAGCGTCGTCACCGCCGAGATCGTGGCGAGCATCTCAGCTGCGCCGTCGAGGTAATCGTCGGTGGAGCCGGAGATGGACTCGTCGCCCGAGTCCAGACGCATGCGACGCCCGCGCCATCTGCCGGATTGCGGCTCGAGCGCACCGATCACATTGAACCCGTCGCCCCACCGGCCGTACACGGCGGGGATGTGCCGTTCGCCGAGCCGGGCGGGTTCGGCAACGGCGTCGCCGAACGACTCGTCGCACAGCGACACGACCGGCGCGAGGCCGGCGATGTACGACTCCGCATCGTCCGGGTCGACGTCCGACGCGAGCCGGCCGATGATCGCCGCGAGCTCGATCGTCACCTCGACGACCGTCGCGCGAGCAGGCAGCACCACGCGCGATCCGTCTGCCCCGAGAGAGCTCGCCGGTCCGGTGAAGAAGCGGGGGACCTGCAGTCGCGGCAGACCTTCGCCCGGCGCGCCGATGTGATTGCCGAAGGCCGTGAACACATGCCGGGCATCGTCGGGATGCCAGGTGGCGGCGTCCGTCGGCGGTTCCTGCGCCGCGCGCCTGATCGCGTAGGACGGATGCCGGTCGAACGGCACGCGCTCACCGACCGGCACCACCTGGACGGGGTTGCGCAGGACGCCCAGCTGCTCGATTTCCGATTCGAGCACGACCTCGCGGCGCTCGACGACCTCACGCGGGATCGCCAGCCCGTCGACGCCCATGGTGCCGAGATGGAGGATGTCGCCGGGATGCAGCGTGGCGAACGAGGAGTACCACTGGATGACCCGTTCGACCCCGAGGATCGTCGCCGAGGTGTGCGCACGGTCGCGCTGGCGCCCGTCCTGCCGCGTGTACACGAGCAGGTCGTACGGATCGCCGACCTCGTCCTTCGTGACGAGAAAGGGCCCCACCGGGCACAGTGTGTCGGCGATCTTCCCGCCCCAGGACGCCGTGGCCTGGAAGAACCAATCACCGTACTCGGCGGGCAGGCTGTAGCCGCGCCCCGCGTTCCCCGGCACTCGGCCGTAGTAGTACGTGCCCGCCACGTCGGTCACATTCGTATAGCCGGCGACATGGCGCATCGCCTCGTTCAGCGGGATCTCCCGCCCTCCCCGGCCGATGATCACCCCGAGCTCGACATTGAACGACATGAGCGGATCGTGATGTCCGTTGCGCATGAGCACGGCGGCTCCCCCGCCCACGACAGTCCCCTGCGGGCGCTGGTGCGCCACGGGGAACAGGTTCAGATGCTCGATGCGCGGATTGGCGCGGGCGAAGGACGGCGAGTTGGTGACGAGCCCGAGGCACAGCCGCGGGCGCGGGATGGGCGCGAGCAGCTCGACGTCGGCGACCGCGTGCGAGATCGTGTCGAGGATCGTGGCATCCGACTGGGAGGCGAACCGCGCCAGGAAGCGCTCCAGCCGGTCGAGCACGGCCATTCCCTCATCGCCGAGCGCGAGGAAATCCGCGAGCGTGCCGGGCCACGTGCCCAGGAAGCTCGGCCGGCTCGCCGCATAGCCGCTCGTCCCGCCTCCGCTCCCGGCGAGCGCCGCCTCGGCAAGGCCGGGTTCGACGATGCGCAGCTCCGCGGTGACGGGGTCCGCCCACACGAATCCCCACTGTTCGGAGTTCTCGTGCAGGAATGTCGCGAGCTTCACTGAGCTCCTTCGCTCGTGGTTGATCACTTCATCGTTTCGTATTAGTGATTGGCAGGGTAACGGCATCCAGAACCGCCTTGCAAGGGGAGATCGCAACCGAATTTTGGCCAGGAATCGACGCTTGACGCCTTCGAAGGGGCTCATATACAGTCGGGAACGCCCATTTCCTAATACGTAACGGAGCGTTCAGTTGGGGACACGACAGGGAAGCCGCCGTCCGACACAGGTCGAGATCGCGCGTCGTGCCGGGGTGTCGCAGGCGACGGTGTCGCTCGTCATCAACGGCCACGGCTCGCAGGTCTCGGCCGATCGCCGCGAGGCCGTGCTGGCCGTCATCGCGGAGCTCGGGTACACCGTGAACACCGCGGCGCGCAGCCTTCGCGGCAAAGGGAACCGCATCCTCGGCCTCTACACGTTCGAGCCGGTGTTCCCGGTGAGCGAGCGGGACTTCTACTTCCCGTTCCTCCAAGGGGTCGAGGCCGAGGCTGCGCTGCTGGGCTACGACATGCTGCTCTTCACGTCGGCCGGCGGATCGACGGAGCGCAGCATCTACGCCGGAGGGTCCAACCGCCTGCTCAAGTCGGACGGATGCGTCCTTCTCGGTCGCCACCTCGCGCGTGACGAGCTCGCGCGGCTCTCACGCGAGGACTTCCCCTACGTCTTCATCGGCCGACGCGAAGTCGAGGGGGTCCGCCTCTCGTACGTCGGTGCCGACTATGCGAACGCCACGAAGACGATGGTGCAGCGGCTCGCCGCGATGGGGCACAGCCGCATCTTGCTGGTGCGCCGCGCGGAGGGGGCGGAGCCCGGCCTCGACCGTGCCGCCGGTCATCGCGCAGGCCTCGAAGCAGCCGGCCTGCACTTCACGCCCGACCTGGTGCACCAGGTCGGAGACGGGTCCGAGATCGATGCCGAACTGCTGCGCTCGTGGACTCATGCCGGCATCACCGCGATCCTCGTAGAGCCGCGCGAGGCCGATGGCATCGGCCGCGCACTCGAGCTCGCCGCAGCGAGCGCCGGCATCCGCATCCCCACCGATCTGTCGGTGGCCTTCCTCGGTGAAGCGCCGGCGTCGACGCCCACGCGGATCTGGACCGGGCTCGCGCTGCCGCGGGCGGAGATGGGGCAGGAAGCCGTCCGGATGCTCATCACCCTCCTCGAGGACCGCGATGCCGGGCCGTTGCAGAAGCTCCTGCCCTGCGAGCCGGTCGACGGGAACTCGATCGCCCTCGCCTCGTCCGTCTCGGTGCACACGTGACCCGATACATGCTCAGGGCCGTGGGAAGCGGACTGTTCATCATCTGGGGCGCCGTCACGCTCGTGTTCATCATCGTCCGTATGGTGCCTGGCGACCAGGCGACGATCCTGCTCGGACCCGATGCGACCACCGAGGAAGTCGAGGCCCTGCGGGAGGAGCTCGGCCTGAACGCGCCGCTGCTGGTGCAGTACGGGCTGTATCTGGTCAATGTGCTGCAGCTCGACTTCGGCGACTCCTATCGCTTCGGCCAGCCTGCACTGGAGCTCGTCATGAGCCGGCTTCCGGCCACCATCGAGCTCACCCTCGCAGCGACCGCCATCGCGCTGTTCGGTCTCGTGCTGGGCGCGCTCGCCGGGTCTCGCCCCGGCTCACTGCGCGACCGGGGGATCTCCGGCCTCGCCCTCACGCTGCAGGCGATGCCGACGTTCTGGGTCGGCATCATGCTCATCCTGCTGTTCTCCCTCGAGCTGCAGGTGCTGCCGAGCTCGGGCACCGGCAGCTGGGCCCACCTCGTACTGCCGGCGGTGACGCTCGCCGCGCCTTTCATCGCGCTGCTCACCCGTATCGCGAGGAGCAGCGTGGTGGAGACGATGTCGGAGGGGTACGTGCAGACCGCTCGCTCCAAGGGGCTCTCCGAGCGTCGCGTGCTCACCGGTCACGTGATGCGCAACTCCTCGATCCCGATCGTCACGATCTTCGGCCTGCAGGTCGGCGCACTGCTCGGCGGTGCCGTCATCGTCGAGAACGTGTTCGCGTGGCCGGGACTGGGCACCCTCCTCGTGTCGGCCGTGTCGAATCGCGACTACGCGATCGTCCAGGCAGGGACTCTGGTCGCCGCGACGATCGTCGTGATCCTCAATCTCACCGTCGACCTGTTCTACGCGCAGCTCGACCCGCGGATCCGGCTGGTGCGCTCATGACCGCCATCTCACTGACCAGCGTCTTCGCGGGCCGCGGACGCCGACTGAGCGCGACCGCCGGCATGATTCCGCTCGCGATCATCGGCATGTACGTCCTCGTGGCCCTCATCGGACCGCTCGTGATCTCGTACGATCCCGTCTTCACCTCGGTCGGCGACCGTCTGCTGCCGCCCGGGTCTGTCGGGGCCGACGGCGCCTTCTACCCGCTCGGCACGGACGGTCTCGGCCGCGACATGGTCGGCCAGCTCGTGTACGGCACCCGCACCTCCCTCATCATCGGCACGTGCGTCGTCGTCATCTCAGGGTTCGTCGGCGTGCTGTTGGGCACCGTCGCCGGATACTTCAGCGGCTGGGTCGACGTCACGGTGTCGCGCCTGATCGACGTGCTGCTCGCGTTTCCCGGCATCCTGCTCGCCATCATCATCACGGGCGTCTTCGAGCGCAGCATGCTCGTCGTGATCATCGCCCTCTCTGTGGCGAACTGGATCGGCTTCGCGAGGCTCTCTCGCGGGCTCGGCCTCTCATTGCGCGAACGCCCCTGGGTCGATGCCGCACGGCTCATCGGAGTGCGCACGCCACTTCTCCTGGGCCGGCACATCGCACCGTTCGTCCTCGGCCCGATCGTCGCGCTCGCCACCACCGAGTTCGCCGGCGCGGTGCTCGCCGAAGCAGGGCTCAGCTTCCTGGGCCTGGGGCTGCCACCCTCCTCGGTGTCCTGGGGGCAGACCATCGCCGAAGGACGTACATACCTCGGCAGCGCCTGGTGGATCTCGACCTTTCCCGGCATCGCCCTGAGCGGACTCGTCATCTGCGCAGGGCTGCTCGGAGACCGGCTCACCGCTCGCTTCACCAGCGGTGATCACAGATGAACCCGACAACGAAGTCACGCAAGGAGAAGAAGAGAATGCACAGCACAAGAACCGCACTCTCCGTGGTGGGCGCGGCGATCGCCGTCCTCGCTCTCGCGGGGTGCACCACCACCACAACCACCGGGTCCCCCGACACATCGGAGGCGCCACTCGCCGAGGAACAGGAGCTCATCGTCGGCGTGCAGTTCCCGATCGAGGGCCTGGACCCGCACGGCGCCCTGTCGCAGGACGGCGGAACCGGCCTCGCGGCAGAGGCGATCTTCAGCAACCTGCTCAAGACGACAGGGGCAGGCGAGTTCGAGGGCGAACTCGCGGAGTCGTGGGAGTCCAACGAGGACGCGAGCGAATGGACGTTCACACTCCGCGACGACATCGTGTTCTCGGACGAGACGCCCGTGACGTCGGAGGACGTCGTGGCATCGTTCGAGCGGCTCCTGGCGCTTGCCGGGCCGCTCGCCGGCAACTTCAAGGACTACACGGTCGCGGCTCCGGATGAGACCACCGTCGTCTTCACTCCCCCGGCCTCGGACGCCGCGCTGCTCGGCAAGCTGGTCAACTTCGTCGTCACCCCCGCCGACGTCGACGAGGCGAGCTTCAGCGAGCCGGTCGGATCCGGAGCCTTCATGGTGGACGAGTTCGTGCCCGGATCGTCGCTCCGGCTCGTACCCAACCCGAACTACTGGGACGGGGTGCCGACCCTCGATTCGCTCGAGATGCGCACGATCCCCGAGCTTGCGGCGCGCATCACAGCGCTGCAGACCGGAGAGATCCAAGCCGCGTGGGGAATGCCAGACGATCAGGTCACCATGCTCCGTGAGGACAGCGGACTCGTCGTCGAGACCATCCCCAGCGCCGCGGTCCTCACGATGTGGATGAACAGCTCGACGCCGGCACTCGCCGACGCCGAGGTGCGCCGGGCCCTGTGGCAGGCGGTCGATTTCGAGACGATCATCGCCAGCCTCTTCCCCGAGACAGGCAGTCTCGCCGACTCGCCGGTGGCACCGAATGTCCTCGGCTACGCGCCGCAGGAGCCAGTTGGGTTCGACCCCGAGGCGGCGAAGGCCGCCCTGGACGAGGCCGGGTTCGACTACTCGACCGTCCTGCGCTTCCAGTACTCGCAGCCGCAGTTCGCCGAAGTCACGAAGGCCGTCGCCTCCGACCTCGCCGAGATCGGGGTGCAGGTCGAAGTGCTCGAGAAGGAGCAGGCGGTGTTCCTCGAGGACCTCCTCGCGCTGAACTGGGACATCAACATCCAGCAGCTCGGCTCGGCGGGCTTCGACGCCGCGACCAACCTCGGACGCCTGTACACCTGCGCCGCCAACCGCATGGGCTACTGCAACCCGGACCTCGACGAGCTCCTGGCCGCCGCAGGATCGACCGGTGATGTGGAGGAGCGCGAAGCGCTCTACGCCGACGCGATCGAGATCATCTGGAACGACGCCGTAGGCATGTACCCGATGTTCGTGGAGACGGCGTACGCGTGGCAGAGCAACGTGCAGGGTTTCGAGCCGGCGCCGGACGGCCGCGTCGACTTCTCCGGCGTCTCGATCGCAGCCGAGTAGGAACGGGGATCGTCGATGACAGATGCACGGAGCACAGAACCGCCGCTGCTGGAGGTCGAGAACCTGACGGTCGACGTCCCCGGAGCGGAAGGTCCCGTGCGCATCATCGACGACGTCTCGTTCTCGATGCAGGCGGGCACCACGACCGGTCTGATCGGGGAGTCCGGGAGCGGCAAGACGATGACGGCCATGGCCGTCCTCGGGCTGCTGCCTCCCGGCTCCACGACCGGCGGCCGCATCCGCTTCCGTGGTCGGGACCTGCTGACCATGAACGAGGACGAACGGCGCAAGGTCCGCGGTCGTGAGATCTCGATGATCTTCCAGGACCCCCTCGCCGCCCTGAATCCGACGCAGCGCATCGGCAAGCAGGTGGGCGAGATCCTGCGTGCGAACGGGTCGAGCCGCACCGAGGCCCAGCGCACCGCGGTCGCGTTGCTCGACCGGGCGGGGATCCCCGATCCCGCCGCTCGCGCGAACGACTACCCCCACCAGTTCTCGGGCGGCATGCGCCAGCGGGCGATGGTCGCGCTCGCACTCGCCGGCACACCGCAGCTGATCCTCGCGGACGAGCCGACGACCGCACTCGACGTCACGGTGCAGGCGCGCATCCTCGACCTGCTGCGCTCGCTGCGGGACAACGAGGGGACTGCGATGCTCCTGGTCAGTCACGATCTGCGCGTCATGGCGCACGTCGCGGACCACCTCGTCGTGATGTATGCCGGCAGGGTGGCCGAGCGTGGCCCGGCGCGCGAGCTCCTGCGGCGGCCGCGGCATCCCTATACCCGCGCCCTCGTGCGCAGCGTTCCCTCTGTCAGCGCGAAGAGCGCGATCGCCGACCCGCTTCCCGGTGCACCCGCCAATCCGCGCGCTCGTCCCACCGGCTGCGCCTTCCACCCCCGATGCCCCATGGCACGCGACATCTGCCGCGACGTGGACCCGACGCTGATCGAAGTCGGTCCCGGCCGCCGCAGCGCGTGTCACTTCGCCGAGGAGGTCCCGGTATGAACGGCGATCTGCTCGAGGTCCGCGACCTCGTCGTCGACTTCAGCCGCAAACGTCGCGAGAAGCCTGGTATGCCGCCTGCTCGCCGGGCGGTCGATGACGTCTCGTTCACCCTCAGCGAGAACGAGACTCTCGCACTGGTCGGCGAGTCCGGTTCGGGAAAGACGACCGTCGCCCGCTGCGTCGTGGGCCTGCAGCGCCCGCAAGAGGGCACGATGACGTTCGGCGGCGCGACGCTCGACGTGGTCTCGCGCCGCCCCGCCGCACTCAAGCGCGAGCTTCAGATGGTGTTCCAAGACCCGCGCTCCTCGTTGAACCCCCGGATGAGCGTGCGCGCGATCATCAACGAGGTGTGGCGCACGAACCGCTCGATCGCACCCGCTCGAGATCGCGAGAAGGCCCTCGCCGCGCTGCTGGACGATGTCGGTCTCGACTCAGGCGTCGCCGACCGCCGGCCCTCCGCGCTGTCGGGCGGACAGTGCCAGCGGGTCAGTATCGCTCGGGCCCTTGCGATGAAGCCGCGCCTGCTCGTGTGCGACGAGGCGGTCTCAGCCCTCGACGTCTCGGTGCAGGCTCAGATCCTGCGTCTGCTGGTGGATCTCAAGCAGGAGCACGGGCTGTCGATGCTGTTCATCTCGCACGACCTCGGCGTCGTGCGGCAGATCGCGGACCGCGTCGTGGTCATGCGCCACGGCGAGCTGGTCGAATCCGGCGACGCCGCGCAGATCTTCGGCGCACCGCAGCACGAGTACACGCGGAACCTCCTGGCCGCCGCGCTGGATCCGTCCGGCGCGGAGGCATCAGCGGATGCCGCGACATGAGCACAATGAAAGGGAGAGCGTTGGCTGAAGTCGGGGTCGAGACGTGCGACGTGATGATCGTCGGAGGAGGGCTCGGAGGGGTGGCGGCGGGCTTGAGCGCCGTGCGCAGCGGGCTTCGTGTGATCATCAGCGAAGAGACCGACTGGGTCGGCGGTCAGCTGACCAGTCAGGGGGTGCCCCCGGACGAGCATCCGTGGATCGAGCGATTCGGGGCTACGCGCACGTACCGCGCCCTGCGTGACAGCATCCGCGAGCACTATCGGCGCTGGTATCCGCTCACGGCCGAGGCGATGGGCGACCCCGAGCTCAATCCCGGCCGCGGGCGGGTCAGCCGGCTCTGTCACGAACCGCGGGTCGCGGCATCCGTCCTCGAGTCCCTGCTCTCGCCCTACCTCACGTCCGGGCGGCTGCGCATCCTGTACAACCACGTCCCGGTGGCCGCCGACACCGACGGAGATGAGGTCACCGCCGTCACCCTGAGCGGTCCCCGCGGCGACGTCACGGTCACGGCGCGGTACTTCCTGGACGCGACCGAACTGGGCGACCTGCTTCCCCTCACGGGCACGGAGTTCGTCACGGGATTCGAGTCGCGTGCAGAGACGGGCGAGCCGAGCGCGTCCGACGAGTCACAGCCCGACAACATGCAGGCGTTCTCGTGGGTGTTCGCGCTCGAGTACCGCGAGGGCGAGGACCATACGATCGAGCGACCCGCCTGCTACGACTACTGGCGCTCGTATCGCCCCGACTACTGGCCGGGTCCACTGCTCGGTCTCACCGCGCCGGACCCGCGCACGCTCGAGCCGCTGGAGCGGCGCTTCGTGCCGCACGAGAAGGCCGCCGAGGTGGTCGCCGATCAGAGCGTCGATCCCGGTGACCGCGAACTGTGGGCCTTCCGCCGCATCGTCTCTCGCGATGTCTTCGAGCCCGGGTTCTGCGACAGCGAGGTGACGATCGTCAACTGGCCGATGATCGACTACCTGGACGGAAGCCTCATCGGGGTGAGCGACGACGAGAAGCAGCGCCACCTCGACGGCAGCCGCGAGCTTGCCAGGAGCATGCTCTATTGGCTGCAGACCGAAGTGCCGCGTCCCGATGGCGGCCGCGGCTGGCCGGGGCTGCGGCTGCGACCTGACGTCATGGGCACGCCGGACGGCTTCGCGAAGGCGCCGTACATCCGGGAGTCCCGCCGGATCCGCGCCGAGTACACGGTCGTCGAGCAGGACCTCTCGTTCGCGGTCCGGGGCGACGCGGGTTCCGTCGACTACGCCGACAGCGTGGGCATCGGCATGTACCGCATCGATCTGCACCCCTCCACCGGGGGCGACAACTACATCGACGTCGCGAGCTGCCCGTTCCAGATCCCTCTCGGAGCGCTCATCCCCCAGCGGGTGACCAACCTGCTTCCCGCCGGCAAGAACATCGGCACGACCCACATCACCAACGGCTGCTTCCGCCTTCACCCGGTGGAGTGGAACGTCGGCGAGGTGGCGGGCCTTCTCGCGGCCCACTGCCTCGAACGCGGCCTCACGCCTTCCGGCGTGCGCAACGACGACGGGGAGCTCGCGGACTTCCAGGCGCGGCTCGTCGCGGCGGGCATCGAGCTCGCGTGGCCCGATCTGCCGGAAGTGCGCCCCTACTGATGAACGGCGTCGAACTGCTCGATGGCCTGGTCGTCCCGCTCGTGACGGGCCTGGACGAGAACGGCATGCCGGATGCCTCGGCCAGCACGCGGCTGCTGGACGCGATGGCCCGCACCGGCGTCACGAAGCTCATGCTGCTCGGGAGCAACGGCGAGGGGCCGCTGCTCGCCACGAGCAGCCTGTCGCCCTACGTCGCCGAGATGGTCGCCGCCTGGCGCGAACGCGTGCCGGCCGGGGTGGTCGTCGTCAATGCGACGGCGCCCGCGACGACGGAGGCGCTGGAGCGCGGCACGATCGCGGTCGATGCGGGGGCGGACGCCGCCGCCCTGTGTCCTCCCTTCTACTTCCGGCATCGGGACGACGAGATCCTCGACCACTACCGTCGGTTCGAGAGGCTCGGCATCCCGGTCATCGTCTACAACCTCCCCCGCTACACGAACGAGATGAGCCCGGCTGTCATCGAGCAACTTCCGGCCCTTGCGCACGTCGTCGGGGTGAAGGACAGCTCCGGCGATCTCGAGACGCTCACGCGGTTCCTGGCCCTCAAGGAGTCGCGTCCCGACTTCGGCGTCAGTCAGGGCGGCGAGACCGCACTCGTGGCGGGACTGCGTCTCGGCGCCGACGGCATCGTGCCCGGCACCGGGAACGTCGCGCCTGCACTGGCGCTCCGGATCGTCGCCGCCCTCCGCACGGGCGACGACGCCGCCGCCGACGAGGCGCAGCGGATCACGACGGCGCTCACCGGGCTGCACGGCATCCGGCCCGGTGTGCCCGCGGTGAAGGCGATCCTCGACCTCCTCGGCCTGCTGCCGCCCCACGTTGCCCCGCCGCTGGCGGCGTGCACGGCATCCGAGAGGAGTGCGCTCGAAGCGTTCATCGCGCCGCACCGCTCGGTTCTCCTCGACGGCGGCGGAACGCCCTCATGACGGCTCCGAACATCGTCGTCATCCTCGCCGACGACCTCGGATTCTCGGATGCCGGGGCGTTCGGTGGCGAGATCGAGACCCCGAACCTGGATCGGCTCGCTGCGACGGGGGTGCGCATGAGCGCGTTCTACGCGACTCCCCGCTGCAGCCCGTCGCGCGCGGCGCTGCTGACGGGCCGCGAGTCCCACTCGGTCGGTATCGGCATCCTCACCACGGACGACCGTCCCCACGGGTACGCGGGATCACTCAGCGTCGACGCGCCGACGATCGCCGAACGGCTGAAGGCTCGGGGATACGCCACAGCCCTGGTCGGGAAGTGGCATCTGTCCTCCGACATCTCGGCGCCGAACGAGACGTGGCCGACCCATCGCGGATTCGACGAGTTCTACGGCATCCTCCCCGGCGCATCCAGCTACTACCGGCCTCGGCTGTACGACGGGGAGCGGAGGCTGGACGAAGAGACGACGGCGGACTACTACCTCACCGACGACCTCTCCCACCGTGCCGCGGATTTCGTCGCGCGATCGGCGCAGCGGGGGACGCCGTTCTTCCTGTACCTCTCTTACACGGCACCGCACTGGCCGCTGCACGCGCCCGAGGCGGATGTCGCGAGGTACCGAGAGCGGTACCGGGGCGGCTGGGATCGGCTGCGAGAAGAGCGGGCGGAGCGGCTTCACGAGCTCGGGATCGCGCCCCTTGCCGAATCCACCTACGATCCGGACGTGCCGCGGTGGACGGATGCTGCGGACCCCGAGTGGGAGAGCGAACGCATGGCCGTCTATGCGGCCCAGGTCGAGATCATGGACCGCGGCATCGGCACCCTGATCGCGGCGCTCGACGCCCATGGCGTGCACGACGACACGCTGATCGTCTTCTGCTCCGACAACGGAGCCTGTGCCGAAGAGCTTCCGTTCTCGGAGCGCCGCATGAACCCCGACATCTGCCCGCCGTTCACGCGCGACGGCGTCGAGGTCATGGTCGGGAACGAGCCGGGCATCCGCCCGGGCCCGGAAGCGGGCTATTCCAGCTACGGACGGCCGTGGGCGCATCTGTCGAACGCTCCGTTCCGGCTCTACAAGCGCTGGGTGCACGAGGGCGGTATCGCGTCCCCGTTCATCGCCCACTGGCCCGGCGGCGGCATCGCCGGCGGCGAGATCGCGCACGCACCCGCGCACATCGTCGACATCGTTCCCAGCATCCTCGATGCCGTCGACGAACCGGGCGACGGCCCCGGGGTGAGTCTCCTCGAGCGGTGGCGGCAGCCCGGGTCCGGGGACGCTCCGGCGGAGCGCACCCTCTGCTGGGAGCACATGGGCAACGCCGCCGCGCGCCGCGGGCGCTTCAAGCTCGTCCGTGAGTCCGGCCGGCCCTGGGAGCTGTACGACCTCGAGGCCGATCGCGGCGAGACGGCCGACGTCGCTGCCGAGCACCCCGACGTCGTCGCCGATCTTGAGGCCGCGTGGCAGCGGTGGGCGGAAGCGAACGGGGTGATCCCCTGGGAGCGCGTGCTCGAGGACTTCCGGCAGCGGGGTCGGGCGGTGCCTCAGTGAGCGGCGCGTCCGTGCACGTCCTCGTGCTCCCAGGCGGCAGTTATGCGACACACGCGGAGCGCTCGTCGGAGCCGATCGTCGATTGGCTGGCGTCGATCGGGCTGTCGGCATCCGTCTTCCGCTACCCGCTGATGACGCGGCATCCGGGTCCTCTGCTCGCGATTCGGGCAGAGATCGGAAGCCGTCGCGCGGCCGGTGTGGACACCGTGGGCTTGATGGGGTTCTCGGCAGGCGGGCACGCGGCGGGACTCGCCGCCTACGCACCGCACGGCGAGCGCGACGAGGTGCCCGACTTCGTGGCGCTCGCGTACCCCGTCGTGTCCATGGAGCTCGGCTCGCACGGTGCATCACGCATCAATCTGCTCGGCGAGGACGCCGACGCCGCGCTGCGGGTAGCGACGTCGCTGGACCGTCTGGTGTCCCCCGACGCGCCGCCTTCGTTCTTCTGGCATACCGTGGGCGACACCGTCGTGCCTGTCGAGCATGCCTACCTGCTCGGCTCGGCACTCGCGCGCTCGGGTGTTCCGCACGAGGCGCACATCTTCGAGCGGGGCAATCATGCGCTCGGACTCGCCCGCGAAGCCGGCCCCGCCTCGGCCTGGACGACCCTGTGCCGATCGTGGCTGCGGTCCTACGGATGGGCGCCGTAGCACCGGCACGTACGGCCCCGCCGGGCAGCACTGACTGGCGACGGGCTTGCGGTTACGCGGCTTCGGCATGGCTCTGACATTCGATGCAGGCGGCCGCGTACGGGAGTACCTCGAGCCGCGCGGACGCGATCTGCCGACCGCACCGGGTGCAGCGGCCGTACGTGCCCTGGGCGATCCGATTCAGCGCCGCGGTGATCTGCTCGATCGCGACCCGGTGGGATGCCGTCGCCTGGCAAGCAGCAGGGTCGACGCTCGGCAGCGCGAATGGTGCGAGTTCCTGGATGAGGGCCAGCCGTTCCTCGAGCTGCCGCTCGAGCTCGCGCTGGACGCCGGCAACAGGAACGGACTCGGTGACTTCGATGGACATTTGTGCTCCTCGGGTAGAAAAAAGCGCCGCATGTGCGACGCGCGGGGTGTCCGGTTCGGACCGATCGAGGTGATCGGTACTACGGGGGCGCGACGCGACGGGTGGGCTGCGGGCGCAGTCCATCCGCGCCGCTCAGCCGGGGCGGCAGCACCTCGTGGCGAGCACCCGCGATATCGACCACGGCCGTCACCACGGAGGCGTCGGCGAGACGCTCCATGCGGTGCGGGCGGGCCATCGTGGTCATGGCCATCACCATAGCCCGGTTCCAGAAAAAGGCAAGTCAGCGGCTTTTTCCCTGGCGCGAGTCGGCGAGTTGGCTTTCCTGAGAAGGCGGCTATGGTCGAGGGTTCACCCGCCAGCCGACCAGGGGAAGCGAGTCGTCATGTCAGGCAGATCACCAAGAGCACGCGGCGCGAAGAAGGTCGCTCAGTCATCACTCAAGGAGAAGCGCGCCGAGAAGCGCGCGAGCGCGGAGTCAAGAGCGTTCATCAAGCCACGCAAAGGCGCGTCCGGTTGACGAACGGCGCGGCAGCCGGACCCTCCCGCCGACGACCTACGCGGAGCCACGCGCCGACATGACCCGGGCGAGGAGCGAATTCATCCCGGCGGCTGCACCGCGGTCGGCTGGTCGAACGGATCGAAGTAGGCGACTCTCTCGGCATCGATGGCATTCAGCGACGCACGACGTCTCCCGAACCCGACACACGCACATCGGTACTCGGATCCCCGGAGTACGAGACCTGACCGCTGCCCGAGAGGTCGACGGAGAGACTGACGGTCGCCGAGACGTCGACTTCGCCCGATCCGGAGAGGGTGACGACGGCATCCTCCGCCTCGAGCTGTTCGGCGTCGACGTGGCCGCTGCCCTCGAGGTCGACTGACAGCTCGGCGGCCGAGCCCACCAGGGCGACGTCTCCCGAGCCCGAGAGACGCACCTCGACGCGATCGGCCTCCAGGCCCGACCAGTCGACGTCACCGGACCCGTCGAGGTCGAGCTGCACGGTGCCGTCCGCCGAGACCGTCGCTTCGACATCGCCTGAGCCGTTCAGCTCCACCAGCTCCAGCCGCGGCACGGTCAGCTCGTACCGCACGTCGCCGAACCCCATCGTGAAGCCGGGTTCGGCGGCCAGCACGAGCGTGTCGCCGTTCACCTCGGACGTGAGACGCTCGATCACCCCCTCCGGCGCGTGCACCGTGAGTGCCGGCTCTCCCTCCGACACGACGAGATCACCTGATGTGTCGAGGATCACGTGCGACACCTCGCCGATGTCCCGCTCCTCGCTGGTCTGTGGCCCGACGGGGATCGTCAGCGAGCACCCCGAGAGCAGGAGCACCGACGCCGTGATCATCACGACGTTCGGCAGCCGGCATCCGATCGAGTTCATCGGTGACTCCTTCCTTCCCACGAGCATGCGCCATTCAAGCCCTCGCCGCGCGGGTGCCACGGACCGAAGGTCCCGTCACCTGGCTGAATCGCTCTGGCCGCGAACGTGCTCAACGTCCCCGACAGCCTCGACAACGAGCGGGTGCGAGCTGGGCGACGAGTGCGCGTCCGGCTCTACCACCACCACGACCGCCCGTGCAGCATGTCACCGAAGTCCTCGGGCGACCCGCGCCCGGTGTGCCGCGAGCCGAGGTAGCTGTCCACGACGGCCCGCCCGAGGTCGTCGAGCTCGGGGGCGACGACCTGCCCACCGGCTCGCCGCGCGAGGGCGTCGATGAATCGGGCGAGACTGGGGTCCTCGCCGAGCCGCAAGAACGTCGTCTGGGCTCCGAGCCGCTGCACGGTGTCGAGCTCGCGCACCGTGACCGCCACCGTGCGGGCATCCGGCGGGTAGGCGAAGTGCACGCGACCATCCGGCCGCAGGTGGGCCGTCGGCTCGCCGTCGGTGACGATGAGCAGCACGGGCTGCGCGGTCGGGTGGCGACGGAAATGCCGCTGGGCCAGCAGCAGCGCGTGCTGCAGATTCGTGCCCTTGTCCCACTCGGCGTCCTTGGCGGTCAGTCGTTCGATGTCGATCACCTCGGCG
Organism: Microbacterium sp. LWS13-1.2; assembly: GCF_040144835.1. NCBI lineage: Bacteria > Bacillati > Actinomycetota > Actinomycetes > Micrococcales > Microbacteriaceae > Microbacterium > Microbacterium sp. LWS13-1.2. The sequence continues at coordinate 3,689,740 of NZ_CP151632.1, read as the reverse complement.
TGGCGGGCGAACGCGATCAACTGAAGGCTGTCACCGCGGAAGCGCGTCGAGATGAGGTGGTGCAAGGCGAGCGCGGTGCGCTTCATCGGAACCCAGCGGCCGTCCAGCGCCATGGAGAACGACGTGTCGACGAGGAGGGCGACCGCGGCCTGCGTGCGCTGCTCGGTCTCGACGACCTCGACGTCGCGCGTGTCGAGTCGCACGCCAGCCGAGGCGTCGGCGCCTTCGAGCACCGTCCGCAGCACCGCGTTCGACACCGTGCGCGGGATGTCCCACGGCTCGGTGTCACCGAACGCCCACTCCCGCGTCGAACCGGTGCGGTCGCCGGCGGCGCCAGCATGGCGCGTCTCACGGCGGCCGGTGCGACCCGACTGGCGCGTCGCGAAGTCGCGGAGCAGCGCCCGTCCCAGCTGGCGCATCGCCCGCGGGGTCAGCCGCAACTGTCCGTCGGACGCGCGCTGCAGCATCCCGGTGTCCCTCAGCTCCTGCTCGAGCTCGCGCAGGGTGCGGGCGCTGACGGCGGCGTCCTCGCCGATCAGGCGCTCGAGCGCATCGAGGTCGATGTCGTCCATGCGCGCGCCCGGGTATGTCTGGCTGAGCTGGTCGGTCAGCGCGTCGAGATCGGAGAGGTCCTGCATGATGCCGGTCGCCTCACCGAGACCGGTCGGCTGATCACCGGAGAAGGATGCCGAGCCCGTCCAGTCCTCGCCGGGCCGGAGCGAGCGCAGATTGTCGTCGAGGCGCGACAGCGACTGCATGAGGTCGGGCGACCCGAACGCCTGGGCGGCCAGGCCCATGAGCTCGTCCCGCTGCTCCGGGGTCATGGAGTTGAGCATCCGCTGCGCCGCCGCAGAACGCTCGGCGATCGTGTCGAGGAGCTCGTCGAGGTTCTGCGGATTCTCCGGGAACTGATCCCCGTGCCTGCGCAAGAACTCGTCGAAGTCCTCCTGCGTGTCGTCGCCCAGCCGCCGCTTCTCGAGCAGGTCGTTGAGGTCGTTCAGCATGTCGCGGATCGCCTGGCGGTCGGCATCCGTCGCGTTCTCGAGCGCGTTCTTCATGCCGGCGAATCGCTGGTCCAGGATCTCCCGGCCGAGCAGTTCGCGGATGCGGTCGTAGTCCGCACGTGCGCTCGGGCTCTGCCAGTCGTAGTCGGCGAGCTCGTTGACGGCCGCGGCTGTGCTGGGCGGCAGATTCTCGAGGCGCATCTCGGCGAAGGAACGGGTGTCGTCGTCGAGCTGGACGTCGCGCACGAGGTGCTTGCGCTCCTCGAGAACGGCGCGGTCCAGCAGCCTGCGGATCTCTTCGAGCGTGCCGTCGAGCCGGTGCCGCCCCACCAGCTCGGCCCGGCGCTCGCGCACACGCCGAGCCAGGTCGTCGAGCCCCTCCCGGTTGCGGTCTCCGCGCCGCAGGTACTCGCGCATCGCCCGCTCGGCCGAGGTCCCCGCCATCACGTCCTGCCCGATCGCCTCGAGCGCCGACTGCACCTCGACCGGCGGCGCGAGCGGATCGCCGCCGCTGTACCGTCCGTACCGCGCCGTGTGCGCCGGCGTGCGGTGGAAGCTCCGCGGCATTTACGTGCCTCTGCTCGGGCGCGTCGTTGGTACGAGGCGTTTCGTCTCGCTCGTACCTCGCTCGAACCGGCACTTCGCCCCCCGGTCGTTGAGCGGAGGGCGCTCCGGCGCCCGAAGACGAAACGCGTCGGGATTGCCGTCTACGCCAGCTACGAGGCGTTTCGCCTCGCTCGTACCTCGCTCGCTCAACGACCGGTGAGTAAGGAACCGGTACTTCGACCGCCGGTCGTTGAGCGGAGGGCGCTCTAGCGCCCGAAGACGAAACGCGTCGGGATTGCCGTCTACGCCAGCTACGAGGCGTTTCGTCTCGCTCGTACCTCGCTCGCTCAACGACCGGCAGTGCTCATCCATAGACGGTCTCCCCGTCCGCGCTGTCCTTGCCGATGCGCTTCTCGAGGTAGAGCGACTCGAGGAGCAGTTCGAGCGCACCGGCACGCTCCCCCGGCGTCACGGCCTCGAGTCGCTGGGCCACCTGGTCGTACAGGTCGGACTCGCCGAGCACCGGCATCGCCGCGAGGACGTCGGCCGCTGTCACCTGTTCGCCGGTCATGACGGTCGCGCCGTCGTGGAGGGCATCGGCGAGCACGCGGGCGTCGAGCCCGCGGAGGTGCGCCCGGGCGGTCTCGGCGACCGCGGTGCGCAGCAGATGCTCGAGGATCGCGCGCTCCCGCCCCTCCTCCCCCGTCTCGAACTCGATCTTGCCGCCGAGCACATCGACGGCGGTCTCGAGGTCCACCGGGCGGGCGACGGCGACCTCCTCTCGCTGCCGCGTCGCGCGATGCAGGGCCGCCGCAGCGATCGTCTCGGCACCGGCGATCGCGAACCTCGCCGATACCCCGGCGCGCTGGTCGACGGCATCCGACTCCCGCAGGTTGCGGGTGAATCGCGCGAGCACCTCGAGGAGGTGGGCGGGCACCTCGGCGACCAGGTCGGCCTCCTGGCGGATGACGGCGATCTCCTCGTCGATCGTCTGCGGGTAGTGGGTGCGGATCTCGGCGCCGAAGCGGTCCTGCAGCGGCGTGATGATCCGGCCGCGATTCGTGTAGTCCTCGGGATTCGCGGTCGCGACCACGAGCACGTCGAGGTCGAGGCGCAGCACATACCCGCGGATCTGGATGTCGCGTTCCTCCATGACGTTGAGCAGCGACACCTGGATGCGCTCCGCCAGGTCGGGCAGCTCGTTGATCGCGACGATGCCGCCGTTGCTGCGCGGCACGAGCCCGTAGTGGATCGTCTCGGGGTCGCCGAGCGAGCGACCCTCCGCCACCTTGATCGGGTCGACGTCGCCGATGAGGTCGGCCACCGACGTGTCGGGGGTGGCGAGCTTCTCGGCGTACCGCTCGCTGCGGTGGCGCCACGCGACGGGAAGGTCATCACCCCGTTCGCCGGCTCGGCGGACGGATGCCGGCGTGATCGGGTGCAACGGATGCTCACCGAGCTCCGACCCCTCGATGACCGGAGACCACTCGTCGAGCAGCCCCACGAGGCTGCGCAGCAGTCGCGTCTTGCCCTGCCCGCGCTCGCCCAGCAGCACGATGTCGTGGCCGGCCAGGAGGGCGCGCTCGAGCTGCGGGATCACGGTCGTGTCGAAGCCGTGGATGCCGGGCCACGGGTCGCGACCGTTCGCGAGTGCGTCGAGGAGGTTCTCGCGCAGTTCGACCCGCACCGGCCGATAGGTGTGACCCGATGCGCGCAACTGCCCGGCCGTCGCGATTCCGGAAGGCGATGGTGTCATGACGAGAGGGTAGGACTGCCCCGGGGGTGCGAGGGCCGGATCGGCGAAATTCCTCGGCGCCCGATGAGCGTTCTCGGCGACGCGCGTCGGCTCAGGCCCGCGTCGAAGTACCGGTTCCTTACCCCCCGGTCGTTGAGCGAGCGAGGAACGAGCACGACGAAACGCCCCGAACCCGGCGCAGACCGCACTCCGACGCGTTTCGTCTGCGGGCGCCAGAGCGCCCTCCGCTCAACGACCGGTTCCTCGCTCCGGTCGTTGAGCGAGCGAGGAACGAGCACGACGAAACGCGCCGAACCGGCGTCGACCGCACTCCGACGCGTTTCGTCTGCGGGCGCCAGAGCGCCCTCCGCTCAACGACCGGTTCCTCGCTCCGGTCGTTGAGCGAGCGAGGAACGAGCGAGACGAAACGCGCCGAACCGGCGTCGACCGCACTCCGACGCGTTTCGTCTGCGGGCGCCAGAGCGCCCTCCGCTCAACGACCGGGGGGCGCGCCCGTCACACGGTCACCGATACACGGGCGGCCTCCCGGTCGTACCCTGAGCGCATGGGTGTCATCGAGTTCGAGCTGACGCGCACCGTCCCTGCCGGCATCGACGCGGTGTTCGCCCGCCTCGCCGACATCGAGGGCCACAACGAGTGGATGCCTGACAAGGGGAGCATGCTGCGACGCACCACGCAGACCTCGCCCGGCGCCCCGGCCCTCGGCACCACCTATCTCGACGACACGTCGTACGGCCCCACCCCTGGTGAGATCGCGGAGTTCCAGCCGCCGCACACGCTCGTCTACCACTGGTGGGACAAGACGAAGCGGGGCAGCTTCAAGCTGGAGGGCTGGCCGGCGTATCGGCTCGAGGCGACCGACGACGAGACGACGCTCGTGCACCATCACGCGAAGATGCGCACGTACGGCATGTATCGGCTGGCGACCCCCTTCCTTCGGAGGATCGCGATGAAGGAGCGCACCGTCACGCTCGAGGCGCTCGCGGCGTCCTTCGGGCCGGGCGGGCACGCCGTGGGCTGAGGCCGCGGGGCGCGAACCTGCGGTGGCTCTCGCCCGTCAGCGCCCGCTCACGTTCACCGCAGCTGCGCGAAGCCCTCGGCATCCTTCGTCGGGCCCACCACAAGGATGGTGTCGCCGGTCTGCAGCACCGTGGTGTTGTCGGCGTTCGTCCATGACCCGCCTTCATGGTGATACGCGGCGATCGTGACGCCGTACTTCTTGCGCAGTGCCGTATCGCCCAGCGGGATGCCCTGGATCGTCGACGGGACGGGGGATTTGACCAGCGCGTAGCCGGGTGCGACCTCGATGAAATCCAGCGCCGCGCCGCGCACGAGATGGGCGACACGGCGCCCCATGTCCTTCTCGGGGTAGATCACGTGGTGCACGCCGAGCTGTTCGAGGATCAGACCGTGGCGGTCGTCGACCGCCTTGGCCCAGATGACCGGTATCTCCATGCTGCGCAGCACGGAGCACGTGAGGATCGATGCCGAGATGTCCCCGCCGATCGCGACCACGACCCGGTCGAACTCGTCGATGGCCAGCTGCTTGAGCACCTCGTACTTCGTCGAGTCGGCGCGCACGACCTGGGTCAGCTCACCGTTCAACGACTGGACGAGGTCCTCGTCGAGGTCGATGCCGAGCACTTCCGTGCCACCGCTGACGAGCTCCAGAGCGAGAGCGCTGCCGAACCGGCCGAGTCCGATGACGGCGACCGAGTCCGCCTCGGCGATGCGACGGGAGGTGTCCCCGCCGAAGAACGGGAATCTAGCCAATGGCAGGCCTCTCCTTCGGAAGCTCGTACAGGATGCGGCGCTCGCGCAGGGCGATGGCCGAGCCGAGGGTCAGCGGCCCCAGCCGCCCGAGGAACATCAGCATCACGAGAACCAGTTGCGCTGCCGGCGACAGGCTCGCCGTGATGCCGGTCGACAGGCCCACGGTAGCGAACGCCGACACCGTCTCGAACATCGCCCGGTCGAGATTCTCACCCGACAGGAGCATGAGGATGACGGCGCCGACGACGACGGCTGCAACGGCGATCAGCACGACCGTGATCGCCTGACGGTGCACCGCGCGCGAAAGCCGCTTGCCGAAGATGTTTACGGCGCCTTCGCCGCGCAGCTCGGTCATCATGATGAAGAACAGCACCGCGAACGTCGTCACCTTGATCCCGCCGGCGGTTCCGGCAGGTCCGCCTCCGATGAACATGAGCACGTCCATCCCGAGCCAGGTCTCGTCGCGCATCGCACCAATGTCGACCGAGTTGAAGCCCGCGGTGCGGGTCTGAACCGACTGGAAGAAGCCCGCGAGGAGGCGCCCCCAAGGATGCATGGCCCCCAGGGTGTCGGGGTTGTTCCACTCGAGGACGGTGATGTAGACGGTTCCCCCGACGAGCAGCACAACCGTGGCCCAGAGCACCAGCTTGGTGTTCATGGACCAGTGCAGGGGGCGGCGGAACTCCTTGCGCAGCTGCAGGAGGACGGGGAAACCCAGTCCGCCCAGGATGATCGCCGCGCAGATCGGCAGGCAGACCACCGGATCCTGGGCGAATCCGATCAGATTGTCGCTGTACAGCGCGAAGCCGGCGTTATTGAACGCCGAGACGGCGTGGAACAAGCTGTGCCAGGCGGCTTGGCCGACGCCGTACCCGTAGCCGGTGAGGAATCGCACGAAGAGGATGGCGAAGGTGACGGCCTCGATGACGAGGGAGGTCAGCACGATGCCGCGGACCAGCCCTCGCACGTCGTCGAAGCCGACCACCTTCGCCTCGGCGGCGGTGTTGAGCCGGGCCCGCACCGAGAGCTTGCGGGCGAGTACCAGCCCGATCAGCGACGCGAAGATCATGATGCCGAGACCGCCGAGCTGGATCAGGCCCAGGATCACCACCTGGCCGAACGGCGTCCAGAACGTGGGCGTATCCACGACGGTGAGGCCGGTGACGCAGACCGCGCTCGTCGCGGTGAAGAGCGCCTCGACGAATGTCGCCCCGCCGGCTCCCGCCTTCGAGATGGGAAGCATCAGCAGCACCGTTCCCACCGCGACGGCGATCCCGAAGCCGGTGACGACGGCTTGGGCCGGATGCAGCCGCAGCCGCCGGCCGGTTCCCCGGCGCAGCGCGCGCTTCAGATCCACCCGCGTGCTCACTCACGCACCTTAGCGTTCGCGGCGGTCGCGTCGCACGGGGCCTGACGCGCGTTCGTCGCAGTGGGGCTCGCACGATTCGCGCGAGCCGCTGGAGCCGATCGGAACGCGGTGCGCGACATCTCGTCCGACGCAACGCGGCGCACTTACGGAATCAGAAGCGGTGGGCGTGCTCCGCTCGCCGCGCGCGACCGAGACCTACCGCCACCTCGCCGCCGAAGTGATCGCCGGCCGTCCCGTGGAACTGCTCCGACACCGCCCCGCTGTAGACGATGCGCCCCCGTGCGATGACGAGCCGGCGCGCGGGCTGGTCGACGACCACGGACTCCGCATCGTACGCGTCGAGCACCACGAGCTCAACAGGTCGAGGATCTCCTCGTGGAGCGCGGAGTTGGCGGCAGTGATGTCCCGGTCGCCGCCGGCATCCGGTGCTGCCTCCGCTCTCGCCAGTCGCGCGAAGAGCTCGTCCGACGAGGCGCCGGCCGCGCACGCCTGTGCCGCGAGCTTGGCGGCGAGCACCTCGAGGCTCGAGCGCACCACGAACAGCTCCTCGACGTCGTTGAGCGTCATCTCTGTCACCACGGCGCCCCGGCGCGGCAGGGTCTTGATGAATCCCTGGGCCTCCGGCCTCGGCATCGCCTCGCGGATGGGGATGCGGGAGACGTTGAACTCCGCCGCGAGCTCCCGCTCTCGGATGCGCTCGCCCGCGGCGAGCGTGCCCTCGATGATCCGCTCGCGCAGCTCCTCATAGATCTTGACGGACAGCGACCGGTCGGCAAGGCCGAGCGGAACGTCGTTCGCCATGCAGAACACCTTTCGACGGAGTGGGGTGGGACGGTGGAGTGTGCCTAATGTATGCCAGCCCGCGGCCTCGCCCGCGGTGCTCACGGGCGGCCGCGCAGCGCGGCGGGCTCGTGAGCGCGCACCTCGGCGATCGGTGACGGACGCCACCGCTCGCGCGCGGGCGCGCACGATCTGAGGAACGGATGCCGCATGCCTGGCGCATGTCGGCGGCCCGTGGTTTGCTGACGCCATGCGCACCGCGACCTCCGCCGACGGCACCCCCATCGCGTATGAAGCGACCGGCGATGGCCCCACCGTGGTCATCGTCAACGGCGCGATGTCGACGGCCGCCGACGCCGCGGGGCTCGCGCAGGCACTGTCGGATGCCGGCTTCCAGGCGGTCACGTGGGACCGCCGCGCCCGCGGCTCCAGCGGTGACGCACGGCACTCGACGCCCGACCGCGAGGTCGAGGATCTCGCGGCGGTGATCGACGCGGTCGGCGGCGACGCGGCCGTGCTCGGGCACTCGTCCGGCGCGGTGCTGGCGCTGGTCGCGGCATCCCGCGGCGTGCCGGTGCGCGCACTGTTCCTCTCGGAGCCGCCGCTGCGGTTCGGCGTCGACGAGCCGGCCGACGACCTCGCCGACCGCCTGCAGCAGTACGTCGATGAGGGCCGGTTCGACGACGCGATCGTCACCTTCCAGCTCGAAAGCGTCGGGCTCCCGCGCGACATGGTCGAGGGCATCCGCGCGAGCGACCAGTTCGCCTCGCTGCTCCCGCTCGCCCAGTCCACGGTCTACGACACCAACCTCGTCCGCCAAGCGTCCCTCCCCACCGACGAGATGCTCGGCGTCGCGGCGCCGGTGACGGTGCTGCGCGGTGAGCAGACCTTCCCGATCCTGGTCACCGCGGCCGACCGCCTCGCCGACGCCATGGACGGCGCGGAGCTCGTGGTCGTTCCCGAGTCGGTGATGCATCGTCCCGACCCCGCGGCGACGGCCCGCGTGATCCAGGAGCGCCTCGGGTAGACACCGTCAGTCGTTCAGCCGGTCGAGCAGGTCGACGGCGGCGCGCGCGTACTCCCCGATCCAGCGGTCATGGATGCGCTTGATCGGCACCGGCGCCAGGGCCAGGTGACGCTCTCGGCCGATCCTGCGGCCCGTGACGAGCTCGGCCCGCTCGAGCACGCGGAGGTGCTGCAGCACGGTCGTGCGATCGACCTCGGGAAAGCGCGCACAGAGGACCCCCGTCGTGAGCGGCTCGTCCTTCAAGGCATCGAGCATGCGCCGGCGCAGCGGGGCGGCGAGCGCCTTGAACACCAGGTCGTCATCGGACCCCTTGTGCTCGGCATCCGTCATGTTATAAAACTACAACATGTCTGAAGAACTCACCGCCCTCTCGTTCACCGTGTCGGGGCGCGTCTCGCGGCCGGCGGCCGACGTCTACGAGGCCGTCGCCGACCCCGAGCAGCTGTCCCGCTACTTCACCACCGGCGGCGCGCAGGGCCGGCTCGAGCAGGGCGCCGACGTCACCTGGGACTTCGCGGACTTCCCCGGCCGGTTCCCGGTGACCGTCGTAGAGTCCGACCCGCCGCGGAAGCTCGTCATCCGCTGGGAGGCCCGCGCGGGCGTCGAGTCGGAGACCACGACCACGTTCGAGTTCGAGCCGATCGACGACGGCGCACGCACCCTCGTGACCATCACCGAGTCGGCGTGGGAGGCCAGCCCCGACGGCGCGAAGAGCGCGTTCGGCAACTGCGAGGGCTGGACCGGCATGCTCGCGGCGCTGAAGGTATGGGTCGAGCACGGGATCAACCTGCGCGACGGCTTCTACGCCTGACGAGCGCCGGTCTCGCCTCGACCGTCAGGCGATGCGGGTGCCCGACGGCAGGCGCCCGGCCGGGGTGCGGGTGTGCGCCCAGGCCCACCACATCAGTCCGGCCGCGAGCAGCAGCTGCAGCGCCATGCCGACGAACCAGATCGGCGCCGACTGGTCGATGACCTCCTCGGGCGTCGGCCGGTCGTTCTGCAGATCGGGGGCGCAGTCGTCCCAGCGCTGTTCGAGGTCGGGGGGCTGCTGGGCCGCCCGCACGCCGAACTTGATCTGGCCGAAGAGGTCGTTCGGATTGCCGTACGCGTCGAACTGCGTCGGCGTGGCGTCGGCGAGGATCACGAAGGGGTTCGCGGCGAGCAGCCACCACACGCGGTCGAACCGCGGCACCTCGTACGTCGACGTCTGCCACTCACCGCAGCGCACCTCGGCATCCTCGTCGCAGGGATACTCGTCGCTCGACTCCTCCCCCGGCATGCACGGGAACGTGTCGCCGGAGTACTCGCCGTACTCGAACGACCGGTAGCTGCTGGTCGCCTCCGACCGGATCGAGTATCCCACCAGCGCGAACGCGATGAGCGTGCCGATGACGAGCGCCGCGACGACGAGGTAGGTGCTCGCCACCGAGAACAGCGGGCGCGAAAGGATGCCGCTGAGCGCGACTCCGATCGCCGCGATGATGCCCACCTCGAACATGAGCACGAGCAGCGACACCGCGATGGTCGCGGGCTCTCCCCCGCCGGCCAGCGTGGCCACCGCGAGGAACGGGACCGACACCGCCACGAAGGCGAGTCCCGTGATCCACGCCGCGAGGAACTTCCCGATGAGGATCTCGGCCGTCGTCGCCAGGGTGATCTGCACGGGCGCGAGGGTGGCGGCATCCCGGTCGCCGTTGATCGCGTTGCCGCTCAGCGTCGGCGAGACGAGCACCACGAGCAGCAGCGTGATGTAGACGATCGTCGAGTAGATCGCGCCGCCGGGCTGGTACGCGGCACCCCACGCCAGGAACGAGAGCGCCGTGACGATGACCAGGAGCAGCGCGAAGACGCCGAGGAGCACGTACCAGGCCACGCTCCGCGTGCGCTGCGTCAGCTCGAGGCCGACGATGGTGCCGAGCCGCTGACCGTTCACGAGGTCGCCTCGCTCTCGCCCGCGTCGCCGCCGGGTGCTGCCGACGCCGGACGCGGGGGTGCCGGGGGTGCGGATGCCGGAGGTGCGGATGCCGGAGCGGTGGGCGGCGCTGGCGGTGGCGCGGATGCGGGCGGCACCGGCGTCTGCGGCGCGCCCGCCGGAGGCGTCGGCGCGGAAGGCATCGGCGCCTGAGGAGGGCGCCCCTCACCCAGGTCCAGGAAGGTGCGCTCGAGCGCGCCCTGCGCCGCGGCGTACTCGACGACGTCGAGCCCGGCCGAGAGGAGGTCGCGCAGGGCCGCGGCCGCGGCATCCTCCGATTCGAACGACATCACGATGTCGCGGCGGTCGACGCCGAGACTCTCCACGGGAACACGCAGCGCACCCGCCACGTGGTCGAGGCTCTCGGCGGACGGCTCGGCTCCGGCCAGCCGCACGCGCCACGGGCGTGCGCGGCGCGACGCCGCTTCGACGCGCGCCGGATCGACGGTGACTCCCGCCATCAGGAAGACGGCGTCGTCGACGACCTCTTCGAGCTCCGAGAGGATGTGGCTCGATACGAGCACCGTGCGCCCCTCGGCCGCGAACCGCCGCAGCAGCAGCCGCAGCTCGATGCGCGCCTGGGGGTCTAGTCCCGACGCGGGTTCATCGAGCAGCAGCACGCGCGGGTCGTGCACGAGTGCGCGCGCGAGTCCCAGGCGCTGCTTCTGTCCGCGCGAGAGGACGCGGGCCGGGGCGTCCGCGAGGTCGACGAGGCCGACCTCGTGCAGGAGAGCATCGGCGCGGGCGGATGCCGCGGCCGTCGGCATCCCGTACAGCCGCGCCGTCACGGTGAGCGTCTCGCGCGAGGTGAGCGAGTTCCACGCGCCGAGCGCGTCGGGCATCCAGCCGAGCACGGCACGCGCCGCCTGCGGATCGGCGACCGGATCGATGCCGTCGATGCGGATGGAGCCCGTGTCGGGAGCGAGGAGCGACGCGAGCATGAGCAGCAGCGTGGTCTTGCCCGAGCCGTTCGGCCCGACGAGCCCCGTGACCCGACCGGCGTGCGCCCGCAGCGTCACGTTGCGCACGGCCTGCACCTGTCCGAAGGAGCGCTGAACACCGTGGACGACGATGCCGGGGGTGGTCACGCGCTCACTCTATCCACCAGGCGCGCCTCTCTCGTCGTCGCCACGGCGCTCAGGGGTCGCGAGACGCGGCAACGTCGCGACCGAGGCCGCGTGTCGTGATACCCGAAGCAAGGCCTGCGGCGCGGCGCTCAGGCGCTCAGGGGTCGCGACACGGCGCTTCCCCGCCGACGAGCCCACACGTCGTGACACCCGAGCAAGGCTGCGGGGCGGGCGTCAGTCGCGGAAGAACGCGACCCCCAGATCGGGGTGGTCGACGAACACGCCATCGACCCCGCAGTCGCGGATGACGCTCCACTCGGCCTCCCAGTCGCCGAACGCCGACGGACCTCCCCGCGTGCGGAACTGGCCGATCAGGAAGCGGTTCTCGGGTCGGCACGTCCACGTGAAGACGCGCAGGCCGCGGGCGTGGGCGTCGGCCACGACGGGCGACGGCCCGCTGGTGCGCCCGAGCTTGTCGGGGGCGAGGATCATCCGCTTGTCGACGCTGATCCCGTCGACCTTTCCGACGAGGGAGTCGAGCCCCGCGGGCGCGGCGGTCTGCCGGTAGGTCAGCGCCGCCTTGCCGTGCGCGGCGAACTGGTCGAACGGCCGGCCCGAGGCCTCGAGCAGGTAGACGTACGCCGCACGGATGCCTCGTTCCCTCAGCGCGTGCAGCACGGTCGACTCGAAGGCCTCGATGGTGAGGGGCAGCTCGCCGCCGGCCCAGCCGGCCTCGCGCAGCTCGGCGTCGACGAGCGCCGCGATGTCCCACCCGCCTGCGGCGCCGAGGCATGTCGCGAAGTAGGTCGCGTGCTTGATCTCGAGGACGACGCCGATCTCGCGGCCGTATTCCAATGACGCGGCGCGCACGGCGTCCAGCACATCGCGCAGCCGCAGCACCGGCTGCTCGTCGTCGAAGCTCGCGCTCGAGGGCCGCAGCTGCGGGATCCGCTCGCGGCAGCGGAGCGTCGCGAGCTCGTCCCACGTGAAGTCCTCGGTGAACCAGCCGGTGTGCTCGACGCCGTCCACCGTCTTGGTGGTGCGGCGATCCGCGAACTCCGGCCGATCGGCGACGTCCGTCGTGCCCGAGATCTCGTTCTCGTGACGTACGACGAGCACGCCGTCGCGCGAGACCACGACGTCGGGCTCGACCGCGTCGACGCCCATCGCGAACGCGAGGGCGTACGACGACCGGGAGTGCTCGGGGCGATACCCGGGCGCGCCCCGGTGGCCGATGACGAGCGGTCTGCGGCGGGGCACCGTCTCAGCGTAGTGATCGCCGACCCCTTCCCTGCGAGACGGCGACCCGCCACCCCACCCTCGGCGAGACCCCACCGGGTGGACGAGCCCGTGGGGTTCACCCGGGGTCTCGTCCGGCGGCTGGGGTCTCGGCAAACCCCCCTCGGCGGGACCCTCGGCGGGAGCCCCGCTCATAGCCAGCTCACAGCGCGATTCCGTGCCACCTCGCGCCCTGTCGGATAGTGTTGATCAACAGCATCGTGCTGGGATTCCCTTGACATTGGAGTGTGAGAGAGCAGTGGCCCTCAACAACCCCGCGTTCAACAGCCCGGCCTTCCAGGACCCGAAGGCCGTGCAGACCTACCCCGGCGGTTCGCAGGCGGCGAACCTGGGATCACAGACGCAGTTCGCGACGGCGCAGCGCGCAGGAACGGATGCCGCTTCCCAGGCGCACCTCGAGGGCATGTACGCCGCTCCGCCGGCCGGCTCCGTCGAGACGGGCCGCATGACCGTCGAGGACACCGTCTGGAAGACGCTCGGACTGTTCGCCGTCCTCATCGTCGGCGCGGTCGCCGGCTGGATGTGGACCATGGCGGGCGTCACCCCGGCCAACCCGAACCCCTCGATCGCCCCGTGGGCGATCGGCGCCCTCGGCGGCTTCGTCCTCTCGCTCGTCGTCATCTTCACGTCGCGCAAGAAGATCCGCCCCGCGCTGATCTTCGGCTACGCCGCGTTCGAGGGTCTCTTCGTGGGTGGCATCTCTGCCTTCTTCGAGATGATGTTCGAGGGCATCGTGCTCCAGGCGACCCTCGCGACGCTCTCGGTCGTCGGCGTCACGCTCGCCCTCTTCGCCAGCGGCAAGATCCGCGCGTCGAAGCGCGCGACGAAGATCTTCCTCATCGCGATGGTCGGCTACCTCGTGTTCTCGCTCATCAACATCGGACTCATGCTGTTCAACGCACCCATCGCCGGCGGCGCGTTCGGTCTGCTGAGCCAGGAGGGCCCGTTCGGCATCCCGTGGGGTGTCATCATCGGCGTCTTCGTCGTCATCATGGCGGCGTACTCGCTCGTGCTGGACTTCGACAACATCCAGCAGGGCGTGCGCAACGGCGCTCCCCGTCAGTACGGGTGGCTCGGCGGCTTCGGCATCATGGTCACCGTCGTCTGGCTGTACGTCGAGATCCTCCGCATCATCGCGATCGTGCGCAGCAGCAACTGACGCATAACGCTCACGAACGGCCGCCCGCGTTTCCGGGCGGCCGTTCGGCGTTTCTCACGGCATGACCACAGCCGGGAGCCTGCCGTGCATCCCGTCGAGCCGCTATCCGCCTCCGCAGACCGCGCCTAGGCTGAAGCCGACTCGAGGAGTGACATGTCATGGCCCGGCGTTCTGCGGTTCTCGGCATCGCCGTGCTGCTGTGCCTCACCGGCTGCGCAGGAGGACCGATGACCGAGCCCACGCCGACCGAGCCCACGCCCTCCGGGCCCACGCCCTCGGCGCACACCCGTCCGCCCTTCGCGACAACGCCGCGCGGCCCGATCGAGCCCACCGGCGAACCGGCCATCGTCCCGCCCGCCCGCTGGGATGCGATCGTCGCCGATCTCGCCGACCGCGGCGTCTCGGGCACTCCCGAGCTCGTCTCCGCGCATGCGGTCACCTGGAACAACGGCGCCCTCGGATGCCCGTCGCCCGGCGTCTCGTACACGCAGGCCCTGGTCGACGGCATGCGCGTCGTCGTCTCCGTCGACGCCACGACGTACGACTACCGCTTCGGCACCTCGGACACCCCCAGGCTCTGCACGCGGTGACGCTCGGCCGCCTGGCCCTGGGCACTGCGCCGATGGATGCCGCGGCACCGGCCGCGGCATCCGTCCTGTCTGCACGAACGGGGTGGCGCCCCGCCTTTCGACGGGACGCCACCTCTGATCCGTGCGACGCGGGTTACTTGGCCTTGACCAGGAGCGCCTCGTCCTTGCCGGCCGCGTTGTCGGTCGCGACGACCATGACGCCCAGCGGCTTCTGCTCGGCGAAGGCCGCGGCGTTCACGTCGACGGGCACCGGGACGGTGCCGCCGACCGGCACCGGCACGAACTGCCCGTTGGTGAGAGCCGGCGCCCACGGGTTGTAGGTCGCCGTGGCGTCGATGGCGTCCGAGCCGTCGTTGACCGACGAGAAGCTCTGCACGGTGTAGTCGAACGCTCCGGCCGTGATGCCGAGATCGCTCGCGACCACCGGCAGCAGGATGGTGCTGCTGTCGGTCGGCGCAGCGGCCAGGAAGCCTGTGGCGTAGGTCTCCTCGGTCTCGATCTCGTACGCGAACACCTGCGAGATGCCGTTCGCGCTGCCGGCTTCGACCAGCCCGCCGTCGGCCGAGAACACGATCCATTCCGGCTCGCCATCGCGGTTCGTGTCGATGACGACGTCGAACTCGTTCGCCGCCGCGTTCGACCACCGGTTGTGCGTGCTGACCGCGAACACGAGCAGCTGGTCGCCGCCGATGTCGAACGACTGCACGCCGGCGGCGCGGAGGTCGTAGCCGGTGTCGGTGAACGACTTCGGCGCGTCCTTCTTGTCTTCCAGGCCCCACGTGTAGAAGTCGGCGTCGGCAGCCATGGCACCGGCCCGGTTCTTGAGCGAGACCTGCACCTGGCCGTCGACCGGCTCGCCCCTCTTCGTGACCTTGAGGTCACCCGAGGCCGAGACGTCGCTCGTCGCGCGCGGCACGAGCAGGTACGGGACCCGCAGCGTATCCGCCGACGACGAGAACACCACGTCGCCCGAGAACTCGTAGAACGCGAAGCCGCCGGCCGTCGAGCTGCCCGCTGCCGTCGCCGGAGCGGTCAGGGTGACGGTCACCTTGGCAGTGCGACCCGCCGGCACGGTCACCGTGCTGGGGCTGACGCTCACCGTCGCCGCCTCCGACTGCGCGGATGCCTCGACGCCGACGTCGTACGTCACCGCCTCGGTGCCGTAGTTCGTCAGCGTGACCGACTTCTTGTCGCGGAAGTCGCGGGAGCTCTCCACGAAGCCGAAGCTCAGCGCAGCCTCACGCAGGCGCCCGTCCTCCGTCTTGAATGCGTCGCCGGTGGCCGTGACCTGCTGGCCCACCGCCTGGGCGGGATCGACCAGGCCGACGCCGCCGCGGACGAGGTTCTGACCGTCGACCTTCTCGGGGTCCGCCGTCGAGACGAGCACCGAAGCGACCTCGCTGGCCTTCCAGGTCGGGTGCGCCTCCACGGCGAGCGCCGCGACGCCGGCCACGTGCGGAGCCGCCATCGACGTCCCCGAGATCGTCGCGGAACCGCTGCCGGTCCCGACGCCCGTGGACACGATCGAGACGCCCGGAGCCGCGACGTCGACGCCGAGGGCGCTGTCGCCGCTGCGCGGACCGCTCGAGCTGAACGACGCGTACCCGCGGAAGCCGGGGTTGGCGAGGTCTGCAGCGGTCACGGTCGCGGGCTCGCCGTCGACGAGCGTCGGGCCGTCCGACAGCCGGACGCCGAGGAACGGGATGGTCACGACGTACTCCTCGCCCGTGTCGGGGTTGGAGGTGATCTGCCCCTCGAACGGCGGGTAGTCGTCGGTCGAGTTGATCATCACCGCTGCCGCGGCGCCGGCCTGCTGGGCGAAGATCGCCTTGGCCACGCGGGCGCAGACGCCGCGCTCCGAGACCGCGAGCTGGTTGCCGCCCACGGTCACGCCGGCGTGCTGATACGCCTCGACCGAGCAGCCCAGCTCCTCGTTCTCGTCGGCGGTGGCCGGGTCGTCGGTCAGACGGACCACGGTCATGCCCGGCAGGCCGGTCAGGACCGCGCCGTTGGCGTTGATCGCGGGGATCGCGACACCGTCCACGGTGATCTCGGCACCGGGGAAGGACTCCGTGCTGTCGACTGCCGCGACGGAGATGGCACCGTCGCCGTTGCCGGCCAGGTACGGGCTCGGGCCCTCGTTGCCGGCCGACTTCACGACGACCACGCCCGCACCGGTCGCGTTGCTGACGGCGACCTCGTCGGGGTCGTCGCCGCGACCGAACGGTGAGCCGAGCGACATGTTGATGACGTCCATGCCGTTCTCGACCGCCCAGTCGATGGCGGGGACGACCACGTCGGTCGAGCCGCCGCAGCCGAAGACGCGGAGCGCGTAGACGTCTGCCTGCGGCGCGACGCCCGGGCCGATCGTCCACTCGGCCGACGACGTCGAGGCGTCGTAGGGACCGGTGTACGTCTCGCCATCGGCCGTGACACCACTGCCGGCCGCGGTGCCGGCGACGTGGCTGCCGTGGCCGTTGCAGTCGAGGGGGTTGGCGTCGGGCATCGGAACGGGCTGGTAGTCCGGAGATGCGGGGTCAGCGTTGTACGAGTCGCCGACGAAGTCGTAGCCGCCCTTGACGCGCGGTGCGTCCGGGCCGAACTGCGCCGGGTCGGCGGGCTGCGCCTCGGCGGCGTTGGCCGCCGCGTAGGCCTCGGGCGTTCCGACGCCGCCGAAGTTGGCGTGGGTGTAGTCGACGCCGGTGTCGATCACGGCGACCTTGATATTCTCGCCGGTGTAGCCCGTGTCCTGCCATACCTGCGGCACGCCGAGGAAGGGCACCGACACGGCGTTGTCGAGCGTGTAGGTCTTCACGGCGTGCACGGCGACGACGTTGGGCAGGGCTGCCACAGCGTCGACCTGATCGGCGGGAAGGGTCGCCTGGATCCCGTTGTAGGCGGACTGCATCGTCGCCGCGACGTCGCCGTCCTTGCTCTCGATGGATCCGACGACCGCGTCCTGTGCGGACTCGAGCGTGTTCCTGATCGCCTTCCGCTCGGCGGCGGAGAGATCGCTGCCCCTCTTCGCCTGCGCGACGGCGACCGGGTCGCCGGCCATCTCGACGATGACGGTGACGCGCCCGTCTGCGCCCACGCTCATCGGGCGGACGGTCGTTCCGACCGCGCCCTTCGTGTCTGACTTCTCGAATCTCGACGACGGGTCGTCGTCGGGTGTGGCAGCCATCGCTGCGGTGGGGGTGGTGATCGCGAGCGCGAGCGCGCCGACGACCGCCAGAGAGCGTCGGTTCAAGGGGGAGCCTGCTTTCTGCGTGAGTGGGGAATCACGTTACGGCGGCACGCTATGTGCGAATTCTCAAAAGGTCAACAGGAATCTCCCAGGTTGAGCAGACCGCACAGTGACACCCGTCACACGCTCACGAAACAGCGCATCGCGCAGCGCCGCCAGGCCGGCGACGTTGCGAGCCCGCCGGGCCCGTCGATGGCGCTCGCACGTTTCTGCTCTGAGCGGAACACCGTCGAGCATTCGGCGCCCGCGTCCTATCGTGAGCGCATGGCCGAGATCATCCCGCTGCCGACGAAGACGCATCCCTCTCGTGAGCCCGAGCCGCTCTGGCGCGACGCGCTGGGCGACCGCCTTCGGCGGCTCCGACATGAGCGCGGCGAACGCCTCGCCGACACCGCAGAGCGCGCCGGGGTGTCTCCGCAGTATCTCTCCGAGATCGAGCGCGGCCTCAAGGAGCCGTCGAGCGAGATGATCGCGGCTGTCGCCGGCGCCCTCGAGGTGACGCTGATCGAGCTGACGGCCGGTGTCGTCGACGACCTCCGGTCGCGCGCCGCCGAGCGCGCGGTGGTCGGATGCCGCGCCGCCTACGCCCTCGCCGCCTGAGTCGTCCCTCTCGCCCCTGGCCGATGTCCCGGGGCGTCGCTAGCCTGGCCGGGTGACGCCCGCGAAGTCCGAAGCCGAGATCCTCGACATCGAGGGGCACGAGGTGCGCATCTCGAGTCCGGCCAAGATTGTCTTCCCCGCGCAGGGGATCACCAAGCTTGACATCGTCCGGTACTACCTCGCCGTGGCAGACGGTGCGCTCCGCGGAGCGGGCGGCCGGCCGATGGTTCTCAAGCGCTTCCCCAAGGGGATCGACGCCGAGCCGTTCTTCCAGAAGCGCGTCCCCGAGAACCACCCCGGCTTCATCGACACCGCGACCCTCCAGTACGCGCGGGGCACCTCCGCTGAAGAGGCTGTGATCCGGGATGCCGCCGGCCTGGCGTGGGTGATCAACCTCGGGTGCCTCGACCTCAACCCGCACCCCGTCCGTGCCGAGGATCTCGACCACCCCGACGAGCTGCGCATCGACCTCGACCCGATGCCGGGCGTCGACTGGTCGCAGATCGTCGACGTCGCCTTCGTCGCCCGCGAGGTGCTCGACGATGTGGGGCTCATCGGCTGGCCGAAGACGAGCGGATCCCGCGGCATGCACATCCTGGTGCGCATCGCGCCGCAGTGGGACTACAAGCAGGTGCGCACCGCGGCCGAGACGCTCGCACGTGAAGTCGAGAACCGCGTGCCGGGCCTCGCGACCGCACGCTGGTGGAAGGAGGAGCGCGGCGAGAGCGTGTTCGTCGACTTCAACCAGAACGCCAAGGACCGCACGGTGGCGTCCGCCTACTCGATCCGTCCCCTGCCCGACGCGCGGGTGTCGACGCCGCTCGACTGGGACGAGGTGCGCGAGCGCCGCCCCGACGAGTTCACGGTGCTCACCGTGCCGCAGCGATTCGCCGATCTCGACGATCCGCACGCCGGCATCGACGACGCCGTCGGCACCCTCGACGGACTGCTGCGCCTCGCCGACGAGCTCGGTCCTGGCGAGAAGCCCCCGCGCGCCGGTGACGGATCGGGTCGCCGCCAGTCCACGATGCCGCTCATCGAGATCGCCCGCACGAAGGCGAAGTCCGAGTCGATCGCCGCGCTCGACGAGTGGACCGCGCGGTACCCGGCGGTCGCCGCGCAGCTGCATCCCGCCGACGTGCTCATCGACGGGATGCGCGGCTCGAGCTCGCTCTGGTACCGCGTGCGCGTGAACCTGCAGCACGTCCCCGAGGCCGAGCGCCCGCCGCAGGAGGACCTGATCGCCGACTACGACCCGTGGGAGGGCAAGGTCTGGCCGGCCTCCCCGTGACGGCGCCCGGTCGTTGAGCGAGCGAGGAACGAGCGAGACGAAACGCGCGCCCGCCTCCCCCCCGGTCGTTGAGCGAGCGAGGAACGAGCGAGACGAAACGCGCTGGAGGTCCCCGGACGCCGACGCGTTTCGTCTCGCTCCGCTCGCTCAACGACCGGATAAGCGCCGACCCGATCCGCTCGCTCAACGATCGGATCGGAAGGGCCCTGAACTTGCCGAAGGACGCCTTCAGCGACCCGGAACCCGCTCGAGCACCTGGTCGGCGAGACCGTAGGCGACGGCATCGGTCGCCGTGAAGACACGGTCGCGATCCGTGTCGACGCGCAGCTTGGCGGCATCCTGTCCGGTGTGGCGCGCGAGGATCTCCTCGACCTCGCCGCGCACGCGCACGAGCTCGTCGGCCTGAAGGATCAGGTCGGGGATCGCGCCCCTCCCCTGCCCCGCCGGCTGGTGCAGCACGATGCGCGCGTGCGGCAGCACCGAGCGCTTGCCCGCTGCGCCGGCCGCCAGCATGACGGCGCCCACCCCGATGGCCTGCCCGACGACCGTGGTCGCGACATCGGGCCGCACGTGCTGCATCGTGTCGTACACCGCCAGCATCGCGGCGGGGTCACCGCCCTCGCAGTTGATGTAGAGCTGGATGTCGCGCTCGGGGCTGTCGGCGTCGAGGTGCAGCAGCTGTGCGATCAGGGCGTTCGCGACGCCGGCGTCGATGCCGGTGCCGAGGTAGACGACGCGCTCGGTCAGCAGCTGCGAGTAGACGTCCATGATGCGATCGCCGCGCGGATGCTGCGCCACGACGTTCGGGATCGTGTACGAGGTCATGCCGCCACCTCCCTGGCCGCCGTGGCCTCTGCCCCGACGCCGAGACCCGCGGGACGTCGCCGGCGGGGCACGACCTGGGCGAAGTCCTCGACGATCCCGTCGATGAACCCGTAATCCTGCGCCTCGGCGGCCGTGTACCACCGGTCGTGCAGCGAGTCGTCGAAGATCCGCTCGATGCTCTGTCCGGTGTCCTGCGCGATGAGGCCGAGCACGGTGTCGCGCATGTGCCGCAGGTCATCGGCCTGCACCTCGACCTCGACGGCCGACCCGCCGATGCCGGCGGATCCCTGGTGCATGAGGATGCGCGCATGGGGCAGCGCGCGCCGCTTGCCCGGGGCGCCGGCCGACAGCAGGAACTGCCCCGCGCTGCACGCGAGCCCCAGCGCCAGGGTCGCGACGTCGTTCGGGATCAGGTTCATCACGTCGCGTATGGCGAGCATCGAGGGGACCGAGCCGCCCGGTGAATGGATCCAGAGGGCGATATCGGATACCTCGTCCTCGGCCGCGAGCGCGAGCAGCTGCGTCGCGATCAGGGTGCCGTTGTCATCGTCGAGGGGACCGTCGAGCACGAGCACGCGCTGGTGGAACAGCTCGCGACGCGCCTCGGCGCCGAACTGGGGGATCTTGCCTTCGTCTGCCATGACCCCAGCCTGCGCGGCTGCGCGAGTGAGGGCATCCGGTTCCGCTCGCGGCGGCTCTGCCCTCGGCGGATCGCCGCCACCTCGATCCCAGGCGTGGGGCTTCGCACCGCTTCCATCGAGGACGCGGGCTCAGGCGAGCCGATGCATCAGCGTGCGCGCGGAGGGGAGCGCCGCGACCGCCGCGAAGCCGTGCCGGTCGAACATGGCGACGGTGCCGGTGGAGAACCCCGCGGGCAGCTGGCCGCCACGCCTCGAGGTGTCGATGGGGTACGCCTCGAGCGCGGTCGCTCCGCGCTCCACAGCGTGGGCCAGGGCTGCCGCCAGGAGCGCCGCGCCGACTCCCCCGCGGCGTCGCGCGGGCGGCACGAGGATGCAGTAGATCGCCCACACGCCCGGGTCGTCCGCCGCGTACAGGCTGTGAGCGCGTACGAGTCGGCTCGCCAGGACGTGCCGCACGCGCACGCGTGGCTCGACGCCGCACCAGCCGACGGCCGCGTCCCCGTCGAACGCGACCAGACCACGCGGCGGATCGAGGCTGCGCACCTGCTCGTGCAGCAGGTCTCGCCGCGACTGGCGTGTGGTGAGGCGCGCATCCGCATTCTCGAGGATGTGGAACTGGCACTGGCAGTTGCGCGACGACGCATCGGCCTGCATGACGGCGTCGACGGCATCCCATCCCGCCTCCGTCGCAGCGACCACCCGCACACCCATGGAGCGACGGTACCGCCGGCCCCCGACACCGCCGAACGTGTCGGAGCGCGGATCAGCCGGCCGGAGTACGCCGCGAGGGGCGCACCACCGCGGCGCGGAGCGCGCCGGCGAGTGCGGGGCGCACGGCGTCGGGTGTGAAGGCCGCCGCCGCGGCTCGCGCCCGCGACGACAGCTCGGCACGGCGGGCGTCGTCCTGCAGCAGAACGGTGATCGCGTCGGCGAACCCCTCGACGTCGCCGGGTGCGACCAGCAGTCCGGCGTCGCCGACCGCTTCGCGCGGGCCGTACCGCGCATCGAACGACACGACCGGCAGCCCGCGCGCGAGCGCTTCGGCGATCGACAGACCCTGCCCCTCGAACGCGGTCGAGGTGACGAAGAGCGCGGCGCGGTCGAAGATCGCGTCGCGGTCGGCGGTCGCTCCGTGGAGGGTGACGGATGCCCTCAGACCCAAGCCGTCGATGAGCGCCTGCAGTTCGTCCCGCAGCGGGCCCTCGCCGTAGATGTCCAGCCGCGCATCGGGTACGGCGGCGGTGACCAGCGCCCACGCGCGGATCGCGAGGTCGACGCGCTTCTGCGGTGCCAGCCGGTTGAGCATCACGACCCGGCGCGGGTCGCGGGACGCGGCCGCGGGAGGCTCCGCGCCGAGCTCGATCGTGTTCGGGACGACGTGGAAGGTGCCCGGGTCGCCGAAGCGCGCCGCCACCTCGTCGCGCTGCGCGGCGGTCGGCCACAGTACCGCGTCATAGCGGTCGAGCGTCGCGAGCCACCGCTGCCACATGCCGGTCACCGGCGCGTCGGGGTCGTCGTGGGGCGCCGGCAGGTGCGAATTGTGGACGGTGTGCACGAGCCGGACGCGCGGGTCGTCCCACCCGGTCAGCGCCTCGCCGATCTGACGCGACTCGAAGATGACGACGAGCATCCGGTCGGGGTCCCCGGCGGCAGCGCGCCGCTCGTCGGCGATGTGCGTCAGCCACGCGATGTACAGGCTGCGGAACCCGCGCAGCACACGGTCGCCGCCCGGAGCATGCACGATGATCGCGGCATCCGAGAGATGCCATGTCGGGTCGTCCCGGAACACCGGCAGCGAGAGGATGCTCGTGCCGGTGGCGTCGGCCACCTCTCGGTACTCGACGCCCGGCCCGCGAGCGCCCTCTCCGGCCGGCTCCCCCGCCGAGAAGAGCCAGGCGGGATCCGCGGCGACGTCATCGAAGAGGTTCCGAGCCGAGGCTGTGCTGTCGAGCAGTCCTGCGTCGACGAACGCCTGCCGCTGTGCGGCGTGCACATCGGGCGCCGCCCCGTCGACGCTCAGCTGCAGCGGATCCGGGGCGCCGGCGGATGCCAGCAGCCGCAGGCGGGTCGGGACGGCGACGGCGAAGCCGCCGTCCAGCCCCAGCGCGACGCGGCTGCCGACCAGCACGTAGTCGGCATCGGGCAGCGTGTCGTCGGGGGGCGGGGTCACCCGTCCATCCTCCCGCACGTCTCCGAAACGCCGGCGCCCCCACAGCCGGGAGAAAGCAGTGACGCCCCGGACCCGAAGGTCCGAGGCGCCCGCGGGATCACTCCCACTCGATGGTCCCCGGCGGCTTCGAAGTCACGTCGAGGACGACACGGTTGATCTCCCGCACCTCGTTGGTGATGCGGTTCGAGATCTTCGAGAGCACGTCGTAGGGCAGACGCGTCCAGTCCGCGGTCATCGCGTCTTCGGACGACACCGGGCGCAGCACGATCGGGTGGCCGTAGGTGCGGCCGTCACCCTGCACGCCCACCGAGCGGACATCTGCCAGCAGCACGACGGGGCACTGCCAGATCTCGCCGTCGAGGCCGGCCTTGGTCAGCTCTTCGCGGGCGATGGCGTCGGCATCGCGCAGAATCTCGAGACGGTCAGCGGTGACCTCACCCACGATCCGGATGCCGAGGCCGGGGCCCGGAAACGGCTGGCGGGCCACGATCGCCTCGGGCAGGCCGAGCTCGCGGCCGATGGCGCGCACCTCGTCCTTGAACAGGGTGCGCAGCGGTTCGACGAGCTCGAACTGCAGGTCTTCGGGGAGGCCGCCGACGTTGTGGTGCGACTTGATGTTCGCGGTACCGGTGCCGCCGCCCGACTCGACGACGTCGGGGTAGAGCGTGCCCTGCACCAGGAACCGGATCGGCTCGCCGTCGGCCGCGGCCTCGGCGACGAGTTCGCGCTCGGCGGCCTCGAACGAGCGGATGAACTCGCGCCCGATGATCTTTCGTTTCTGCTCGGGGTCGCTGACGCCCTCGAGCGCGTTCAGGAACTGCTCGCGCGCGTCGACCGTGATGAGGCGCACACCCGTCGAGGCGACGTAGTCGTTCTCGACCTGCTCGCGCTCGCCCTTGCGCAGCAGCCCGTGGTCGACGAAGATCGCGGTCAGCTGGTCGCCGACGGCCTCGTGGACGAGCGCGGTCGAGACCGCGGAATCCACGCCGCCCGAGAGGGCCGAGATCACGCGGCCCGAGCCGATCTGCGCGCGGATGCGCTCGACCTGCTCGGCGATGACGTTGCCGCTGTTCCAGTCGGCGGCGAGTCCCGCGGCCTTGTGCAGGAAGTTCTCGATGACGTTCTGCCCGTAGTCGGAGTGCTTCACCTCGGGGTGCCACTGCACGCCGTAGAGCCGGCGCTCGTCGCTGCCGAACGCGGCCACCGGGGTGGCGCTCGTCGAGGCGAGGACGTCGAAGCCCTCCGGCGCCTTGGCGACCTGGTCGCCGTGACTCATCCACACGTTCTGCTCGATCGGCTGGCCACCCAGCAGCACGCCGCCGTCGCCCGTGACCGCGGCATCCGTCGCCCCGTACTCGCGGAGCCCGGTGTGGGCGACCTCGCCGCCGAGCGCCTGCGCCATCACCTGGAATCCGTAGCAGATGCCGAGCGTCGGGAGCCCCAGGTCGAAGACGCCCGTGTCGAGAGCCGGTGCACCCTTTTCGTACACCGACGAGGGACCGCCCGACAGGATGATGCCGACCGGGTTCTTCGCGGCGATGTCGGCCGCGCTCACGGTGTGGGGCACGATCTCGCTGTAGACGCCCGCCTCGCGCACACGACGTGCGATCAACTGCGCATACTGGGCGCCGAAGTCGACGACGAGCACGGGGCGCTGGGAGGTCTCGGTCCCTGCTTCTGAAAGGCTCTGAGTCAACGCTTGTTCTCCGTCGGGATCGCTTGAGTGAGGGACGAGTGCTCGGCGCGCGAGTGCAACTCAGCGGCCTCGCGCTCGGACAGGTAGGTCTTCACGTCGCGCGCGACGCGCGCCTCCATGAAGAAGGACAGCAGCGGCACGATGCCGCCGGCGGCGAGCATTGCCAGGCGCCCGAGGTTCCAGCGCATGAGGCTCCACACGCGGAAGCACGAGATCAGGTAGACGACGTAGAACCAGCCGTGGGCGACGAGGATGCCGAGCGACAGGTTGAACCCGTCGCCCGTCGACTCGAGACCCGAGGCGGTCTCGACGACCGGCGCGAACCACAGGAACCCGCCGGAGCCTCCCAGGAACAGCTCGTAGCCGACCGCGTACTTGGCGATCATCTCGGCCACCAGCAGGAGCAGCATCGTGCCCGTGATGATGGAGCAGACCTGGTAGAACCTCAGGGCTCCGCGGATCGCCGGAAAGGAAGCGAGCTTCGGGGCGCGGGGCATGATGCCAGTCTACCCGCGGGATTTCGCCGCGCCCGTCGAGGCCGGGACCCACCAGGCCGCGCCCGGACCCGGCAGATGCCCTCTCAGGATGCCGAGGGCTCCGGCTCGTCGCCCGGCTCGCGACGGGCGTCCTCGAAGTCCTCGAGCTCCTTCTCCCAGGCATCCTTCGCCAGGCGATACCAGAGGTAGAAAGCGAAACCGGCGAAGACGGCCCACTCGAGCGCGTAGAAGATGTTGAGCCAGTTCACGCTCGACCCGTCCGCCGGTGCCGGGGAGGAGATCGCGGCGAGGCCGGCGACGGCATCCCCGGAGGCAAGGTACGGGCGGTACACGAACAGCCCCGAGACGTCGTGCCATTGTCCCAGGAGGGCGGCCGGCGACATCCGTGTCAGCGTCTGCGGATCGGCGCCGCGCGGCGGCAGCACCGGTCCCTCGTCCGAGATCAGCCGTCCCGTCAGCTCGACGGTGTCGCCCGCCGACGCCTCGGCCTCGAGCTTCTCGATCGCCGCACGAGCGTCGTCCTCGGTGGCGGCCCACCCCAGGGCCACCGCGACGGAGGTGGGGGCGGAAGTCTCGGTGCGGGTCGGGTCGAGGCGCAGCTGACCGGTGACCCAGTAACCCTCGACGCCGTCGTTGAACCGGGACTGCACGATGACGAAGTCCTCGGGCACCCACCTGCCGGCAGTCGCGACCCGCTGACCCACGAGCGGCTCGGGGAGGTACTCGCCCGGCACTGCGACGTCGGCGAGCTCCTGCACCTCTTCGGTCGCGCCGGGCGGCAGCGGGTTCGTCTGCACCGCTCGACCCAGCTGCCACTGCCCGAGCCAGGCGAACACGGCTGCGACGACGAGGCACAGCAGCAGCATCCCGATCCATCGCGGGCGCAGCATCACCTCGCGCAGCGTCGGCGGGAACTCCTCGACCGGATCGTCTGCATCCGGTCGTTGAGCGGAGGGCGCTCCAGCGCCCGCAGACGAAACGCGCCCGTTCGTCGGATGCTCCGGCACGGAGTCGTCGGTGCCACCGAGGCGTTTCGTCTCGCTCGTTCCTCGCTCGCTCAACGACCGGGAGTCGTCGTCGGGGTCACTCATCCCGCGGCGTAGGGCGCGACGACGACCTCGACGCGCTGGAACTCCTTGAGGTCGGAGTATCCGGTCGTGGCCATCGACTTGCGCAGCGCCCCGATGAGGTTCGCGGTGCCGTCCGCGACCGGAGCCGGCCCGTACAGGACCTCCTCGAGGGAGGCGACCTGATCGACCTTCACCCGACGCCCGCGGGGCAGCTTGGCGTGGTGCGCCTCAGGGCCCCAGTGGAAACCCCGGCCCGGCGCATCCGTGGCGCGCGCGAGCGCGACGCCGAGCATGACGGCATCCGCACCCATCGCGATCGCCTTGACGATATCGCCCGACGTGCCCACACCGCCGTCCGCGATGACGTGCACGTAGCGTCCGCCCGACTCGTCGAGGTAGTCACGACGCGCGCCGGCGACATCGGCGACCGCGGTGGCCATGGGGGCGTGCAGACCCAGGGTGGCGCGCGTCGTCGACGCCGCTCCCCCGCCGAAGCCGACCAGCACGCCGGCGGCGCCGGTGCGCATCAGGTGCAGCGCGGCGGTGTAGGTGGACGCCCCGCCGACGATGACGGGCACATCGAGGTCGTAGATGAACTTCTTGAGGTTCAGCGGCTGATCGACGCTCGAGACATGCTCGGCCGACACCGTCGTGCCGCGGATGACGAACAGGTCGACGCCGGCGGCGACGACCGTCTCGTACAGCTCCTGCGTGCGCTGCGGCGTGAGCGCGCCGGCCACGGTCACGCCGGCGGCTCGGATCTCGGCCAGGCGGTCGCGCACGAGCTCGGGCTTGATCGGCTCGGCGTACAGCTCCTGCATGCGGCGGGTCGCGGCGGTCTTGTCGAGCCCGGCGATCTCGGCCAGCAGCGGCTCGGGGTCGTCGTAGCGCGTCCAGAGGCCTTCGAGGTCGAGCACGCCGAGGCCGCCGAGCTGACCCAGCATGATCGCCGTGCGCGGGCTGACGACCGAATCCATGGGTGCGCCCAGCACCGGGATGTCGAAGCTGAATGCGTCGATCGTCCACGTGGTCGAGACGTCCTCGGGGTTGCGCGTGCGCCGCGAGGGCACCACCGCGATGTCGTCGAACGTGTAGGCGCGACGCGCGCGCTTGGCCCGGCCGAGCTCGATGTCCATGCTCACCCGACCAGCCTACCCGGCGGGGTTGTCGCGGCTGGATCCTGCCGGGCGCACGCGGTCTTCCCGGGTTTGGGGCGCACCGCGCGCGTCCGGGGCGCACCGGGTTTCCGGGCGCATCCGGTGCTTCGCGGGTTTGGGGCGCACCGCGTGCGTTTGGGGCGCACGGGATCCCCGGGCGCACCCGGTGCTTCGCGGGTTTGGGGCGCACCGCGTGCGTCCGGGGCGCACGGGATCCCCGGGCGCACCCGGTGCTTCGCGGGTTTGGGGCGCACCGCGTGCGTTTGGGGCGTACGCGGTGCGCCCCAAACGGACGTGATGCGCCCCAAACCCCGACAGGAGGTGAGGACGGGGCGGGGACGGGGCGGGGACGGGGCGGGGACGGGGCGGGGACGGGGCGGGGACGGATGCCGCGGGCCGCGGCATCCGTCAGCCCTAGCGCGCCCGCGCGACGCGGGTCTCGTCCCAGACCGGCTCGCCGGACTCGAACACCCGGCCGTCGGAGCCGAACACCAGGAAGCGGTCGAAGGACTTCGCCAGCCACCGGTCGTGCGTGACGGCGAGCACGGTCCCCTCGAAGCGGGCGAGGGCGTCCTGCAGCGCCTCGGCAGAGACGAGGTCGAGGTTGTCGGTCGGCTCGTCCAGGAGCAGCAGCGTCGCGCCCGACAGCTCGAGCAGCAGGATCTGGAACCGCGCCTGCTGGCCGCCCGACAGGCTGTCGAACGTCTGCTCGGCCTGACCGACGAGGCCGTAGCGGTCGAGCGCGCTGCTCGCCGCCTCGCGCGGAAGCCCCGCTCGTGCGTCCTCGCCGCGGTGCAGGATGTCGAGCAGCGTCCTGCCGTCGAACTCGGGGTGACGGTGGGTCTGCGCGAACCAGCCGGGAACGACGCGCGCGCCGAGGATCGCCCGCCCGGTGTGCGCAACCGGATCCAGCGCCGCACCCGTCGTGGTCAGGTGTCCGAGCCGGCCGTCGGGATCGGTGCCGCCGCGTGCGAGCAGCCGCAGGAAGTGCGACTTGCCCGAGCCGTTCGACCCCAGCACCGCGACCCGGTCGCCGAACCACACCTCGACGTCGAAGGGCCGCATGAGGCCGGTGAGCTCGAGCTGCTCGGCGACGACCGCGCGCCGCCCGGTGCGCGCACCCCGCAGGCGCACATCGAGGTCCTGCTCCCTCGGCCGCTCCTGCGGCGGGCCTGCCTCCTCGAATTTGCGCAGTCGCGTCTGGGCGGCGCGGTAGCGCGACGTGAACGTGTCGTTCGCGGTGGCCTTCACCTTGAGCGTCGCGACGAGCTCCTTGAGCTTGACGTGCTGCTCATCCCAGCGCCGCCGCAGCTCGTCGAGTCGCGCCATGCGGTCGTCGCGAGCACGGTGATACGTGCCGAAGCCGCCGCCGTGCACCCACGCGGTGCTGCCCGCGCCGCCGACCTCGAGCGTCACGATGCGGTCGGCGGCGCGCGCCAGCAGCTCGCGGTCGTGCGAGACCAGCAGGACGGTCTTCTGGGTCTCGCGCAGGCGCTCCTCCAGCCACCGCTTGCCGGGCACGTCGAGGTAGTTGTCGGGCTCGTCCAGCAGCAGCACCTGGTCGGGTCCGCGCAGCAGCGCCTCGAGCGCGAGCCGCTTCTGCTCGCCGCCCGACAGCGTCGTCAGCTCGCGGAACCGGGCACGCGAGAACGGGATGCCGAGTGCCGCCGTCGTGCAGGTGTCCCAGACGGTCTCGTACTCGTAGCCGCCCGCCTCGGCGTAGTCGGCGAGCGCTCCGGCGTACCGCATCTGCGTGTCGAGGTCGTCGCGCTCGATGATGGCCGCCTCCGCGTCCTCCAACTCGCGTGCGGCGCGGCGCACGCGATCGGGTGCGACGGCGATCAGCAGATCGTGGACGGTCTGCCCGGGCCCACCGTGGCCCACGAACTGGTCCATGACGCCGAGGCCGCCGTCGATCTGCACGACGCCGCCGTGCGCCGGGATCTCGTCGCGGATGATCCGCAGCAGGGTGGTCTTGCCGGCCCCGTTCTGCCCGATCAGCGCGGTCGTCGATCCCTCGCCGACGCGGAACGAGACCTCGTCGAGGAGCGGCCGTCCGTCAGGCAGCGCATACGAGACGGCGGCGATGTCGATGTAGCCCACGGTGTTTCCCTGTCTGCTCCGGTGCGGCACTTGCGCTGAGCGAGGGACGAGTCGAAGCGTCCGTCGCCGATCAGGGAGCCGACCAGACTATCTCAACCCGAGCACTCGCGTGGTCGAAGGCGCGTTTCGTCTCGCTCGTCCCTCGCTCGCTCAACGACCGGGTGAAAGCCCCGGACGTCGGGCGAGGGAACGCCGGCGACCGAGACGAAACACCTCGAGCCGACGGACCGCGCGCGGTAAGCGCGTTTCGTCTCGCTCGTCCCTCGCTCGCTCAACGACCGGGCGAAAGCCCCGGACGTCGGGCGAGGGAACGCCGGCGACCGAGACGAAACACCTCGAGCCGACGGACCGCGCGCGGTAAGCGCGTTTCGTCTCGCTCGTCCCTCGCTCGCTCAACGACCGGGTGAAAGCCCCGGACGTCGGGCGAGGGAACGCCGGCGACCGAGACGAAACACCTCGAGCCGACGGACCGCGCGCGGTAAGCGCGTTTCGTCTCGCTCGTCCCTCGCTCGCTCAACGACCGGGTGAAAGCCCCGGACGTCGGGCGAGGGAACGCCGGCGACCGAGACGAAACACCTCGAGCCGACGGACCGCGCGCGGTAAGCGCGTTTCGTCTCGCTCGTCCCTCGCTCGCTCAACGACCGGGTGAAAGCTCCGGACGTCGGGCGAGGGAACGCCGGCGACCGAGACGAAACGCCTCGAGCCGACAGGCCGCGCCGGGTAAGGCGCGTTTCGCCTCGCTCGCTCGACGACCGGGGCTCATGCCGCTCGCTCGTTCCTCGCTCGCTCGACGACCGGGGCTCAGGCGGCCGGCGCGGCGTACCTGCCCGATTTGATCGCCCGCTCGCGCGCCTTCGCCGCCTCGACCTCGCGGTTCTTCGGCGGCGCCGTCGCGACGAGGTCGTCGAGGAGGTGCTGCGTGAGGTGGGCGATCTCGTGGACGGCGCGATCGAACGCCTCCTGGTTCGCCTTCGAGGGCTTCGTGGTGCCCGCGATCTTGCGCACGTACTGGAGGGCGGCCGCGTGCACCTCGTCGGAGCTCGCCGCCGGCTCGAAGTTGTGGAGCGTGTGGATGTTCCGGCACATGCCCCCGACGATACGCCGCGCCTCCGACGGCGGCCAAGGAGCGGCATCCCTCGACGAACCGGCGTCGAGATCGCACAACCTCGCCGAGATCACGCGCCGCGCGCGCGAACGACATGCGCTCTCGACGAGATCGCACGACATCGACGGATGCCGCGACCCGGCGCGCTACCAGCGCTCGTCCCCCCGAGGGAGGACGTCGAGCACGTGCGGCAGCTCGCTCGGGAAGCAGGAGCGGAAGAGCTCGGTGATCTGCGGGTCCGACCCGTAGTCGTCGACGATGCGCAACCCGATCATCGTGCTGATCAGCATGCCCTCGGCCATGAAGGCGCGGGCCTCGTCGGCTTCGAGCCCCATCTCCTCGCGGAAGAACCGCCACACCGCCGCGAACCCGCGGCGCGCGGCGGCGCCGATTACCGGGTTGCTGCCCAGGAGGTAGGCGTGCGCGAGGGTCTGGTGCAGGCCCCGCACCTCGATGAGGTCGACGTAGGCCTGTCCGATGCGCTTGGCGGCGGGGAGGTCGTCGCCCTCGTCGGCGGCGAGCGCGGCGCGGAACGCCGCGAGCAGCCGTGTCAGGGCGTCCTCGATGGTCGCGAGGAACAGGTTCTCCTTGGAGCCGAACAGCCGCACCACGTACGGCTGGCTGACTGCCGCGGCGCGGGCGACCTCGTCGGTCGTCGCGCCCTCGTACCCGCGGGTGCCGAAGACGGCGAGCGCGGCCACCAGGATCTGCCGGCGCCGCTCGTCGGACGACAGGCGCTTGCCGGTCTCGGCCGGCTCGTGGGCGGTGGCGCCGCTGCCGTCCCGCTGCACAGAAGTCATGCTCCGAGGTTATCAGCGAATGACTTGACTTTGTAATCAGTCGATTACTACATTGTGGTAATCATTCGATTACAACCGGAGATCCTCATGACCGACACCTCCCTCGCCCCGCGGACGCGGCGGCGACCGCGCCCGTTCGCGCTCGTGCTGGCCGCGGCATCTCTCCCGATGTTCATGGCCACGCTCGACAACCTCGTCATGACCAACGCTCTGCCCGTCCTGCACAGCGAGATGGGGGCGAGCGTCGAGGAGCTGCAGTGGTTCGTGAACGCGTACACGCTCGCGTTCGCCGGTACGATCCTCATCGCCTCGGCACTCGGCGACCGCTTCGGCCGCCGGACGCTGTTCGCCATCGGCATCGCCGTCTTCGGCGCCGGGTCGGTGCTCGCCGCGCTCAGCACCGACCCCGGGCAGCTCATAGCCGCCCGCGCCGTGCAGGGCCTCGGGGCGGCGGGCGTCATGCCGCTGTCGCTGGCCCTGCTCAGCGGCGCCGTCCCGCCCGCGCGGCGCGCCCTCGCGATCGGCATCTGGGGCGGCGTCTCGGGCCTCGGCGTCGCCGTCGGGCCCCTCGTCGGCGGCGCCATCATGGAGGGCTGGAACTGGCAGGCGATCTTCTGGGTCAACGTGCCCGTCGCCCTCATCGCGATTCCGCTCGCGCTGGTCGTGCTCAACAACGACTTCGGCGCCCGCGCCCGCATCGACGTACCCGGAGCCGTGCTCGCGGCGGCGGGCGTGCTGGCCCTCGTCCATGCGATCGTGCGCGGCAACGACGACGGCTGGGACTCCCCCGGCGTGATCGTCGAGATCGTCGTCGGCGCGCTCCTGATCGCCGCCTTCCTGGGGTGGCAGATGCGGGCGAAGGCCCCGCTCATGCCGCTGCGGCTGTTCCGCGACCGATCGTTCTCGATCACGAACATCGTCGGCTTCGCGTTCAGCTTCGGCACCTTCGGCTCGGTGTTCATCCTCATCCAGTACCTCCAGGTCGTGCAGGGCTCCACCCCGCTCGAGGCCGCGGTGCAGACCACGCCGTGGACGCTCGCGCCGATGGTCGTGGCGCCGATCGCCGGCATCCTGGCCCCCCGCGTGGGCACGCGGCTGCTGCTCGTGCTGGGCCTCGCCCTGCAGGGTGCCGCGCTCACCTGGATCGCGGCGATCATGTCGACCGACCTCGACTACCCGGCGCTCATCGTCCCGTTCGTGATGGCCGGTGTCGGGATGGCGCTCGTGTTCGCCCCGTCCGCCACCGCCCTGCTCGCCACGCTGGGGCTCATCGACCACGCGAAGGCGTCCGGCGTGAACTCCACCGTCCGCGAACTGGGCGTCGCCCTCGGCACCGCCGTGATGACCGCGATCTTCGTGAGCGCCGGCGGCGAGCTCATGCCCGATCTGTACGTCGACGCGGCGCGTCCGGCCGTGTTCACGGGTGCGGCGGTGCTGCTCGCCGCGACGGTCGTGGCGCTGTGGCTCCCGTCGGGCAAGGCAACGGATGCCGCGGCCGCCACCGCGACCGATGCCGCCCCCGCTGGTGCCGAAGCTTTCGCGCCGACGGGTGCCGGCTCCCCAGAGCCCGTGGGCATCGCGCGTTGAACCCGCGCGCCTGTCCACATCGTGTGCTCTCGCCGAAACCACGTGCTCCCCGCGTCGCGGACATGTGCGCTCGGCGAGAGCGCATGACCTCGTCCGCGGCAGCGCGCCCGATCGACGGCGTCCGCCCGCTCAGTCGCCCTTGCCGCGCAGCAGCCGGGTGAACGGCCCGTCGAGCAGGAACAGCAGGAACGCGGCCGACCCGATCCACGGCGACGCGACGACGACCAGCCCGCCGATCACCACTGCGCTGAGCGAGCCGCGACCGTAGGCGGCGGCATCCGCGGCGCTCATGTCGGGCAGCATGACCTCACGATGGCGGACCGCCCACTGCCACTGCACCCAGCTGAAGAGGATCGCAAGGAAGAACGTGACCGGCATCGCGAGGCGACCCGCGTAGTACGCCTCGTACTCGGTCATCAGCCGCGTCGCGAACGGCACGAGCACGATGAACAGCAGGCGCCCGTTGTTGAGCCAGAGCATCACGGAGTCGACCCGCGCGATGTGCTCGAACTGCCGCACATGGACCATCCAGAGCAGGCACAGCAGCGCGAAGCTGATCGCGAAGTTGATGAACAGCTCGTACATGCCGCCCAGGGCGGCCCACATCTGAGTGTCGGAATCGACCTCGCCCAGCGAGTTCGACGTGAGGTCGAGCACCAGGAGCGTCGCCGCGATCGCGAACACGCCGTCGGTGAACGCCTCGAGGCGCGTGGTGCGCTGTGTCGCCGCAGGATGCTGCCGCTGCCTGATCATGGCGCCAGGGTAGCGACACACGGCCACGCCGGTGGGGATGCCGGCCGTCATACTCCGACTCCCTGCTGGTCGTTCACGCGCGCTGCGCGAGGATGGACGACGGATGCCGCAGCCCACGCCTGCGACGGGCTCCGCGTGGGCGCCGTCGGCCGGCGCCCCAGATCCGTGGAGGACCGACCCGTGACCGAGCACGTTCCGCATGTCGTCGTCGGGGCCGGTGCCATGGGACTCGCCACGACCTGGCAGCTCGCCCGGCGCGGCCACCGGGTGCTCACCGTCGAACGGTTCGAGCGCGGCGCATCGCACGGCGCGACACGCAACTTCAACAACGCCTACTCCGCCGCGCACTACCTCGACCTGCTCGCCCTCGCGCGCACCGAGTGGGACGAGCTCTCTCGCACGACCGGTGAGCCGCTGCTGCGGCTGCACGGTCTGCTGACCCACGGCGACGACGCCGTGGTCGCGCAGGTGCGCGAGGCGCTCGTCGCGCGCGGCGAGCGCGCCGAGATCCTCGAGCCGGTCGATGCTGCACGCCGCTGGAGCGGGATGCGGTTCGACGGCGGCGTGCTGTTCACCCCGGATGCAGGCGTGGTGCGGGCCGCGGCGGCCCTGGACGCGCTCGAGCACGGCGCGCGCAGCCACGGTGCCGACATCCGCTACAGCCACCGCGTCGTCGCCCTCGAGGAGCGCGGCGACGGCGTCGCGCTCACGGTCGACGACGGCGACCGCCGCTACGACGTCGTGGCCGAGACGGCGGTGGTCACGTCGGGCGCCTGGACCCCCGGCATCGTGCCCGCGTCGTTCCCGCTCCCCCGGCTGACGGTGACCGAAGAGAGCCCCGCGCATTTCGCCCCGATATCCGCAGACGCCCGCTGGCCCTCGTTCAACCATCTCGTCTCGCGAGGGACCTACCCGGGTCCGACGTACGGGATGCCCACGCCGGGCGAGGGCGTGAAGGTGGGCTTCCATCACGTCGGACCGGTCGTCGACCCCGACCGCCGGACCTTCCGGCCGGTGCCCGCGCTCGCTGCGGCGCTGCACGACTACGTCACCGAGTGGTTCCCCGGACTCGACCCCGATTCGGCCGAGCCGATCAGCTGCACGTACACCTCGACGGATTCCGAGGACTTCGTGCTCGATCGCCGCGGTCGCATCGTCGTCGGCGCGGGCTTCTCGGGTCACGGCTTCAAGTTCACACCGGCGGTCGGCTCGGTGCTCGCCGACCTCGCGACCGACGACGCCGCCCGAGCAGCCGAGGCGTTCCGGATCCGCTGACGCCGGGCCGCGGCATCCGCTCACAGGGCCCGACGGAGGGCTACTTCTTGTAGTTGGGCGCCTCGACGACGATCTGGACGTCGTGCGGGTGCGACTCCTTGAGCCCGGCCGCGGTGATGCGCACGAACTTGCCCTTGGCCTTGAGCTCGTCGATCGTGCGGGCGCCGACGTAGAACATCGACTGGCGCAGGCCGCCGACGAGCTGGTACGCGACGGCCGACACGGGACCGCGGTACGCGACCTGTCCCTCGATGCCCTCGGGGATGAGCTTGTCGTCGCTGGGGACGTCGGCCTGGAAGTAGCGGTCCTTCGAGTAGGACGTCTTCTTGCCGCGCGTCTGGAGCGCGCCGAGCGAGCCCATGCCGCGGTACTGCTTGAACTGCTTGCCGCCTTGGAAGACGATCTCGCCCGGCGACTCGTCGGTGCCGGCGAGGAGCGAGCCGAGCATGACGGTGTCGGCACCGGCGACGAGCGCCTTGGCGATGTCGCCCGA
Organism: Microbacterium sp. LWS13-1.2; assembly: GCF_040144835.1. NCBI lineage: Bacteria > Bacillati > Actinomycetota > Actinomycetes > Micrococcales > Microbacteriaceae > Microbacterium > Microbacterium sp. LWS13-1.2. The sequence continues at coordinate 3,654,088 of NZ_CP151632.1, read as the reverse complement.
GTACTGCAGGCCGCCGTCGGCGATAACAGGCACACCCGCTTCGCGGGCGGCCAGGTACGCCTCGTAAACGGCCGTCACCTGCGGCACGCCCACGCCGGCGACGACGCGGGTGGTGCAGATCGAGCCCGGCCCGACGCCCACCTTGACGGCGTCGACGCCCGCGTCGATGAGCGCCTGCGCACCCTCGCGGGTCGCGACGTTGCCGCCGATGACGTCGATGTGGTCGAAGCTGGCGTCGGCCTTGAGGCGGCGGACGATGTCGATGACGCCGGCGGACTGGCCGTTGGCGGTGTCGACGACGAGCACGTCGACACCGGCGTCGCGGAGCGCCTCGGCGCGCTGCCAGGCGTCGCCGAAGAAGCCGATCGCCGCGCCGACGCGGAGGCGGCCCTGCTCGTCCTTGGTGGCGAGCGGGTACTTCTCGCTCTTGTCGAAGTCCTTGATCGTGATGAGGCCCGCGAGCGTGCCGTCCTCGTCGATGAGCGGCAGCTTCTCGACCCGGTGCTGGGCGAACAGGGCGATGACCTCACCCGCGCTGATGCCGACGCGGCCGGTGACCAGCCCCTCGGTCGTCATCACGTCGCGCACCTTGGTCGTCTGGCGCTCGAAGCCCGAGACGAAGCGCATGTCGCGGTTGGTCACGATGCCGACGAGGCGGTTGTCGTCGTCGATGACGGGCAGGCCCGAGATGCGGTACTGCGAGCAGAGGGAGTCGACCTCTTCGATCGTCGCGTCGGGAGTGGTTGTGATGGGGTCGGTGATCATCCCGGACTCGCTGCGCTTGACGCGGTCGACCATCGAGGCCTGGTCCTGGATCGAGAGGTTGCGGTGGATGATGCCGAGACCGCCTTCGCGGGCGATGGCGATCGCCATGCGCGACTCGGTCACCGTGTCCATCGCGCTCGAGATGAGCGGCGTCGCGACGGTGATGCGTCGCGTCACGCGGGACGACGTGTCGGCCTCGCTGGGGATCACGTCGGTGTGGCCGGGCAGCAGCAGCACATCGTCGTAGGTCAGTCCGACGAAGCCGAAGGGGTCGTTGTGCTCCATGGGGTCTCCTCGCGCGGCGCGCGCGTGCTCTCGGGGGTGGACGGCGACGGCCGGTGCGCTCGTGACGCTCCGTACTCGATTCTAAGCGTCGGGCGAGGCCGTTTGTTCCCGCAGTAAACGGCACGCGCGAGCGCGCGAGCCGCCGAGCGCCGTCCGGTTGCGATCGGGTCACTTATCCACATCGCACCGTAGGCGAAACAGCGACGACACATTACAGTCGTAGCGTCGTCATCACGGCCGATGCGACCCGAGCTTCGGTGTCCGCGTGGTGCCGAACTGGAGGTTCTGTGGGTCCTACGACTGCTATCCCGAGACGCGTCCGAGCGCGTGTGGCAGCCGCTCTCTTCGCTCTGTTTCTCGTGGCACTGGGACTGTTCGCCACTGCGACACCCGCTCTGGCCGCTGAAGACGATCCCTATCGGATCAGCGGCAACGTACAGCTCGACGGCGAGCCCCTCGAGGGCGTGACGCTCACCGTCGACGGCCCCGGCGGCCTGCAAGAGGTCGAGACCGACGAGAACGGCCAATGGCGGGTGGGCGTCCCCGAGCGGGGCGAGACCTACGTCGTGACGCTCGACGAAGACACCCTCCCCGAGGGCATCGCCGTCGTCGATCCCGAAGACGACACCCCCAACGTCAAAGAGGCCGAGGTGGGGCCGGGCGGGCGCGTGAGCGTCAACTTCTTCATCGGCGAAGGCGAGCGCAACGTCACGAGCTTCTTCGACCAGCTCGTTCAGCGCGTCATCCAGGGCCTCAGCTTCGGCCTGATGCTCGCGCTCGCCGCGATCGGCCTCTCGCTGGTGTTCGGCACCACGGGCATCTCGAACTTCGCACACGGCGAGATGGTGACCTTCGGCGCCATCGCCGCGTTCATGCTCGTCGGGCCCGCGAGCCTCGCGCTGCCGTGGTGGCTCGGCTATCCGGTCGCGGTGGTGCTGAGCGCCCTCTTCGGGCTGTTCCTCGACGTCATCCTCTGGCGGCCGCTGCGCCGGCGCCGGGTCGGCGTCGTGCAGCTGATGATCGTCAGCATCGGCCTCTCGCTCGCGCTGCGCTATACCTTCCAGCTGTTCATCGGCGGTGGCACGCTCCAGCTCCCGGGTTCGTCGGAGTCCAAGATCTCGCTGTTCGGCTCCGTCCAGATGAGCGTCATCGACATGATCTCGCTGGCGATCTCGATCGTGGTCATCGTCGCGTTCGCGCTGTGGCTCACCCGCTCACGGACGGGCAAGGCGACGCGCGCCATCTCGGACAACGCCTCGCTGGCTGCGGCATCCGGCATCGACGTCGACGCCGTCGTGCGCGTCGTGTGGATCGTCGCGGGCGCCCTCGCCGGCCTCGCCGGCATCCTCTACGCCTACTACCGTCCCGGTATCAAGTGGGACATGGGCGCGCAGATCCTGCTGCTCATGTTCGCCGCGGTCGTCCTCGGCGGACTCGGCACCGCTTACGGCGCCCTCGTCGGTGCGCTGATCGTCGGAATCCTGGTGGAGGTGTCGAGCCTGTGGATCCCGGCCGACCTCAAGTACGCCAGCGCTTTGTTCATCCTCATCGTCATCCTGCTCTTCCGACCACAGGGGATCCTGGGCCGACGCGAGCGGATTGGTTAGGGACACACTCATGGACTGGTTGCAGATACTCTCCAACACGCTGTCGTCGATCCTCAGCCCGGCGACGATGGGCTACGCCCTGGCGGCTCTCGGACTCGCGGTGCACTTCGGCTACGCCGGCCTGATCAACATGGGCATCGCGGGCTTCATGGCCATGGGCGCCTACGGCTACGCGATCTCGATCCTGTCGTTCGGCCTCCCCTGGTGGGCGGGCGCCCTGATCGGGCTCGGGGCGGCCGCGATCTTCGCGCTGATCCTCGGCATCCCGACCCTTCGTCTTCGCGGCGACTACCTCGCGATCGTGACGATCGCCGCGGCCGAGGTTCTGCGGCTGCTGTTCCTCACGACCGCGTTCGACGACGTGACCGGCTCGGCAGACGGGCTCAGCGGCTACCACACCAGCTTCCGGGCATCGAACCCCATCCCGCGCGGCGAGTACGGTTTCGGGCCCTGGGTCTACAACGAGACCGGGTGGTGGGTGCGCATCATGGGCATCATCACGATCGGCATCGCGGTGCTCGTCGTGTGGATGCTGATGCGCAGCCCATGGGGGCGCACGCTCAAGGGCATCCGCGAGGACGAGGACGCCGTGCGCTCGCTCGGCAAGAACGTCTTCTCCTACAAGATGCAGGCGCTCGTCCTCGGCGGTGTCCTCGCGGCGGCCGGCGGCATCGTCTACGCACTGCCGTCCGCGGTCAGCCCGGGCGTGTACGTCACGTCGCTGACCTTCTTCGTCTGGACGGCGCTCCTCCTCGGTGGAGCCGCGACCGTGTTCGGTCCGCTGCTGGGCTCGCTGATCTTCTGGGCGCTCCAGACATTCCTCTCGAATGTCCTGCCGGCGATGGCCGAAGCCGGCTGGCTGTTCGGTCTGTCGCAGATCCAGGCGGGCACACTGCGCTTCATCCTCGTCGGCGTCGCGCTCATGCTGCTCGTGATCTTCATGCCTCAGGGACTCCTGGGCAACAAGAAGGAGCTGACCTTTGTCAAGTGAAAGCGCCCCGGTCACCGGCGCCGCGCCGGTCGCCCGGCCGAAGACCACCGGGCTTCACGTCGGCGATGCGGTTCCCGGCGTCCCGAAGGTCGACCCGATCATCATCGCCGACGACGTGCGCCGTTCCTTCGGCGGCGTCAACGCGGTCGACGTCGAGCACCTCGAGATCCCGCGCAACGCGATCACCGCGCTCATCGGGCCCAACGGCGCCGGCAAGACGACGCTGTTCAACCTACTCACCGGTTTCGATCGCCCGGATCATGGCACCTGGACCTTCGACGGAAAGTCGCTGTCGGGCGTACCCGCCTACAAGGTGGCGCGCATGGGTCTGGTCCGGACGTTCCAGCTCACCAAGGCCCTGGGCCTGCTGACGGTGATGGAGAACATGAAGCTCGGCGCGAAGAATCAGCGCGGCGAGAAGTTCTGGGGCAGCCTGATCCCCGCCCTGTGGCGATCGCAGGATGCCGAGTTCGAAGACCGCGCGATGGTGCTGCTCGAGAAGTTCAAGCTCGACGCGAAAGCCGACGACTTCGCCGCCAGCCTGTCGGGCGGCCAGCGCAAGCTGCTCGAGATGGCACGGTCGCTCATGACCGAGCCGACGTTGGTCATGCTCGACGAGCCGATGGCCGGGGTCAACCCGGCACTCACGCAGTCCCTGCTCGACCACATCCTCGACCTCAAGGACCTCGGCATGACGGTCCTGTTCGTCGAGCACGACATGAACATGGTGCGCCACATCGCCGACTGGGTCATCGTCATGGCCGAGGGCAAGATCGTCGCCGAGGGCGACCCCACCACGGTCATGAACAATCCCGCCGTGATCGACGCCTACCTCGGCGCCCACCAGGAGCTCGATCTGGGCGTCGTGACCGGCCGCATCGACATCGTCGAGGCCGATCCGACGACGGATGCCTCGGCATCTGCCGCGGCGGATGCCGCCGCACTCGTCGACGCGGGCGTCGCGGAGGAAGAAGCAGAAGAAGAGGAGGACGGCCGATGACCGCTCCCACCGCGACGGGCACACCCGTCGTCGTCGTCGAAGATGTCCACGCCGGCTACCTGCCCGGGGTGAACATCCTCAACGGCTGCAGCCTCGTCGCCCATGAAGGCGAGCTGATCGGCATCATCGGCCCGAACGGCGCCGGCAAGTCGACTCTGCTGAAGGCGATCTTCGGGCAGGTGAACGTGCGCAGCGGCACGATCACCCTGGAAGGCGACGACATCACCGGCCTGCGCGCCAACAAGCTCGTCGCCCGCGGCGTCGGCTTCATCCCGCAGAACAACAACGTGTTCCCGAGCCTCACCATCGAAGAGAACCTGCAGATGGGGCTCTATCAGCGCCCGAGCGCCTACAAGGAGCGGCTCGAGTTCGTCACGGGGATCTTCTCCGAACTCGGCAAGCGGCTCAAGCAGCGCGCCGGATCGCTCTCGGGCGGCGAGCGCCAGATGGTGGCGATGAGCCGTGCGCTCATGATGGATCCCAAGGTGCTGCTGCTCGATGAGCCGTCGGCGGGCCTCTCCCCCGTCCGGCAGGACGAGGCATTCATCCGCGTGTCCGAGATCAACAAGGCGGGCGTCACCTGCATCATGGTGGAGCAGAACGCGCGGCGCTGCCTGCAGATCTGCGACCGCGGCTACGTGCTCGACCAGGGCCGCGACGCCTACACGGGATCCGGCCGCCAGCTGCTGAACGACCCCAAGGTCACCGAGCTGTACCTGGGCACGCTGGGCACCTAGCGAACACACCCTTCGACGATGGGGACGGATGCCGCGGCATCCGTCCCCATCGCTTTCACCGCGAACCTCATCTGACCTCCGAGACTGCGGGTGTCAACCGCTGTCTCGGCGGTCAGGTGAAGTCTCAGTGACTGCTGTAGGCGGCCTCGAGATGATCGGCGGCCCCGGCGGCGGCCTCGACAGCCGCCCACGACGCGGAACGGCCCCGGGTCCGAGGACCCGGGGCCGTTCGCGTCAGGAGACGATCAGCCTTCGTAGGCCGCGTACGTGTTGTCGTCGCCGAACTGGTAGATGCCGATCGACGCCTCGGTCGGGTCGCCGACCTCGTCGAACGTGATCGGGCCCGAGATGCCGTCGTAGTCGGCCGTGCCGCCACCGACGATGATCGCGGCGCAGTCGGCGTACGTGTCGCACTTCTCGCCGTCGCCCGAGCCGCCCGAGACCTCGATGAGCTTCTCGGCCATCGCGGTTCCGTCGGTCGTGCCCGCGGCGAGCGCTGCCAGCGCGAGCAGGATCGTCGCGTCGTACGACTCGGCTGCGTAGGTGAACTCCGTCAGCGGCTCGTTGCCCTCATCGGTGTTGAAGGTCTGGAGCGCGTCGGTGAAGTCCGTGATCGCGTCGAGCGACAGACCCGGGAACGTGCCCTTGGCTCCCGTCAGCGAACCTGCCGGGAACTGGTCGCCGAAGTTGGCCAGGTTGCCGTCGACGAAGTAGAGGTCCTCGGCGGGGTACTGCCCGAACAGGCTGGGGAGGATCGTCTTGACCTCTTCGAACGTGATCAGGGCGATCGCGTCCGGGTCGGCCGCGAGGACCTCGGAGATCTGCGCGTCGAAGCTCGTGTCACCCGTGTTGTAGGTGGGAGCCGCGACGACCTCGCCGCCGGCGGCCTCGAACGCCTCGGTGACGTACTTGGCCAGGCCCGTGCCGTACGAGTCGTTCAGCACGATCATGCCGAGCGTCTGGTGCCCGTCTTCGGCGATGAGGTTGCCGAGCACCTCGCCCTGGAGGACGTCCGACGGGGCGGTACGGAAGTACAGACCGTTGTCGTCGTAGGTCGTGAACGCGTCGGATGTGTTCGCCGGCGAGAACTGGATGACGCCGGCACCGGTGACCTGGTCGATGAATTGCAGCGACGTGCTCGACGACGCGGCGCCGATGATGGCCGAGACGTCCTCGCCGAGCAGGCGCGGGATCTCGGTCTCGTACGCCTTGTTGTCGGTGTCGCCCGAGTCGCCGAAGACGACGTCGAGGTCGAGCCCGGTGTCGGCGGTCGCGTCGTTGATCTGCGACATGGCGTAGGCCACGCCGGCCTCCTCGGGCGGGCCGAGGAACGCCAGGTTGCCGGTCTGCGGCAGAGCCGTGCCGAGCTTCAGGCTCAGCTCGTCGACGGGCCCCGCACTCTCGGTGGGCTCGTCGCCGCCGTCGCCGCCACCGGCGCAGCCGGCGAGGACGAGGGCGCTGGCGCCGATGAGCGCGATGCCACCGAGGACGGTGGACGTGCGCGAGCGGGTGAAGACGCTCATGTTGCTCCTTGCTGTGTAATGGCAAACGGGAACGGCTCGGGCGCCGACCCAGTGCACTAAACCTAATCGCCGCCGCGCTCCAGCAATGTTGCCTTTCGTTAACGATCTGTAACAGCTTGAAATCCGTGATCGGCGGGCAATTCCACGCCTCCGGCAGACGCCTCGCCTGTGGACGGATCATCGCGGGTCCGCCTCGCGCGGCCCCGCGTCTGCTCGATCCCGCCCGAACCGGGCCCGCATACCCCTTGCCGGTATACACTGGTCATCGCGGTACCCCACAGGGGTATCCCACCCCGACAACACGAGGAGAAGAGATGGCTGAGGCCCAGTACAAGGTGACGGGAATGAGCTGCGGGCACTGCGAGGCGTCCGTGCGCGGCGAGGTGTCCAAGCTCGCGGGCGTCGAAGACGTCCAGGTGAGCGCCGCCTCCGGCACCCTCACGATCGTCGCCTCGACGGAGCTGGCCGACGACGCCGTCATCGCGGCCGTCGACGAGGCCGGCTACAGCGCGGTCCGGGCCTGATGGCCGCGGCCTCGACTCCCGCCCGGGTCGAACTCGAGATCGGCGGGATGACGTGCGCGTCGTGCGCCGCACGGATCGAGAAGCGGCTCAACCGGCTGGACGGGGTCGAGGCGTCCGTCAACTACGCCACCGAGAAGGCGTTCGTGAGCGTACCGGCGGGACTTGACCCGCAGGCGCTCATCGATGAGGTCGTGAAGACCGGGTACACCGCCGCCCTTCCGGCCTCGCCCGCCGCCGAGCCCGCGCCCGACGTGGCCGATCCCGAGCTGACGAGCCTGCGCCAGCGCCTCATCGGGTCGATCGTGCTGTCGGCACCGGTGATCCTGCTCGCGATGATCCCGGCGCTGCAGTTCACCTACTGGCAGTGGGCGTCGCTGGCGCTCGCCGCCCCCGTCGTCGTGTGGGGCGCCTGGCCGTTCCACCGGGCCGCGTGGATCAACCTCCGCCACGGCGCCGCCACGATGGACACGCTCATCTCACTGGGCGTCTCGGCCGCGTTCCTCTGGTCGCTCTACGCCCTGTTCCTCGGCCACGCCGGCATGCCCGGCATGACGCACGCGTTCGAGTGGTCGGTGACCCCGAGCGACGGGGCCGGCGACATCTACCTCGAGGTGGCCGCCGGGGTCACCACGTTCGTGCTCGCCGGCCGGTACTTCGAGCAGCGGTCCAAGCGCCGCGCCGGCGCGGCCCTCCGCGCCCTCCTCGAGATCGGCGCCAAGGACGTGGCGGTGCTGCGGCCGACGGGTGACGAGGTCCGTGTGCCCATCGCCGACCTGCACGTCGGCGACGAGTTCGTCGTGCGGCCGGGCGAGAAGATCGCGACCGACGGCGTCGTGGCCTCGGGCACGTCGGCCGTCGACGCCTCGATGGTGACGGGCGAGTCCGTGCCCGTCGAGGTCGCCCCGGGTGACGCCGTCGTCGGCGCCACGGTCAACGTGGGCGGGCGCCTCGTGGTGCGCGCGACGCGCGTGGGCGACGACACCCAGCTGGCCCAGATGGCGCGCCTCGTCGAGGACGCGCAGTCGGGCAAGGCCCAGGTGCAGCGCCTCGCGGACCGGATCTCGGGCATCTTCGTGCCCATCGTCCTGCTCATCGCGCTGGCGACCCTCGTGGGGTGGCTGCTCACCGGGGCCTCCGCGTCGATGGCGTTCACCGCGGCCGTCGCCGTGTTGATCATCGCCTGCCCGTGCGCCCTGGGCCTCGCCACCCCGACCGCGCTTCTCGTCGGCACCGGCCGCGGCGCGCAGCTCGGCATCCTGATCAAAGGTCCCGAGGTGCTCGAATCGACGCGCACCGTCGACACCGTCGTGCTCGACAAGACGGGCACCGTCACGACCGGCCGCATGACCCTCCTCGACGTCGTGGTCGCGCGCGGTACCGTGACGTCGGATGCCGCAGCCGGCGCCCGTACCGAGCTGCTGCGTCTCGCCGGAGCGCTGGAGCACGCCTCCGAGCACCCCATCGCGCAGGCGATCTCACGCGGCGCCGCCGACGAGACCGGACCGCTCCCCTCGGTCGAGTCGTTCCAGAACGTTCCGGGCAAGGGCGTGTCGGGCGTCGTCGAGGGGCACGCCGTGCTCGTCGGACGCGAGTCGCTGCTGGCGGACTGGGCGCTGGCCCTGCCCGCGGAGCTCGCCGCCGCGAAGGCGTCGGCCGAAGCTCTGGGGCGCACCGCGGTGCTGGCGGCGTGGGACGGCGAGGTTCGAGGCCTCTTCGTGGTCGCCGACCAGGTCAAGTCCACGAGCGCCGAGGCGGTCGCCCAGCTGCGGGCACTCGGGCTCACCCCGGTGCTGCTCACCGGCGACAACGCCGCAGCGGCCCGTGCGATCGCCGACGAGGTCGGAATCGAGCGCGTGATCGCCGAGGTGCTGCCGCACGACAAGGTCGCCGTCATCACCCAGCTGCAGTCCGAGGGGCGCGTCGTCGCCATGGTCGGCGACGGCGTGAACGACGCCGCGGCCCTCGCGCAGGCCGACCTGGGCCTCGCGATGGGAACGGGGACGGATGCCGCGATCGAGGCATCCGACATCACCCTGGTGCGCGGCGACCTGCGCAGCGCGGCCGACGCCATCCGCCTGTCGCGCGCGACGCTCGGCACGATCAAGGTCAACCTGTTCTGGGCCTTCGCCTACAACGTGGCGGCGCTGCCGCTCGCGGCGCTCGGCCTCTTGAACCCCATGATCGCGGGAGCGGCGATGGCATTCTCGAGTGTCTTCGTTGTGGGCAACAGCCTGCGGCTGCGACGGTTCCGCAGCCTCTCCGGCGGCCGATCCGATCCCTCGCGGGCGAAAGCGCCCGCTGCTGCGGAGGCGATCGCCGCCTCCTAGCCGAGCTGCGACCTGCGCGCGACCCCGCCCCGGATACATGATGGACGTTGTTCAGAATGAAGGACTCACAGACATGACGATCGACACGCACGGCGAGACGGCCCTCGACCACGCGGCGTCGCCGGAGGGCGACGCCTCGCACCACGGCTACATCACCGACAAGGACAAGTACCTCAATCGCATGAAGCGCATCGAGGGGCAGGCTCGCGGCATCCACAAGATGGTGGAGGACGAGAAGTACTGCATCGACATCCTGACGCAGATCAGCGCCCTCACCTCCGCACTCGAGGCCGTCGCCGTCGGCCTGCTCGACGACCACCTGCGTCACTGCGTGGTGGATGCGGCACGCCTGGGCGGCGAGGCCGCCGACGCCAAGATCACCGAGGCCACGCAGGCCATCGCCCGCCTCGTGCGCTGACCTCAGACGCCGGCGCGCGACCGCCGGGCGTGCAGCACCGAGTCGACGGTGAGCACCATCAGCGCCACCCACACGAGTGCGAAGCCGATCCAGCGCTCGAGGGGCATCGGCTCGCCGAGCACGAGCCACCCGATCAGGAACTGCAGGATCGGCGCCACGAACTGCAGCAGCCCGATCGTGGTCAGCGACACGCGGCGGGCGCCCGAGGCGAACAGCAGCAGCGGCACGGCGGTGATGACGCCCGTCAGACTCAGCAGCACGGTGTGCTGCCATCCGCTCGACCCCATCGTGAGGCCTGCCGTCGCGCCCACGATCGCCAGCACGACGACCGCGATCGGCGTCAGCCACAGCGTCTCGAGGGTGAGACCGCTCACGGCGTCGACCGAAGGACCCACCTTCTTCTTCGCCAGCCCGTAGACACCGAACGACGCCGCGAGCGTGAGCGCGATCCACGGGAAGTCGCCGTAGCCGATGACGATCACGGCCACCGCCGCAGCGGCGATGCCGATCGCCACCCACTGCGTCGCGCGCAGACGCTCGTGCAGCACCAGTACGGCGAGCAGCACGGTCGCGATCGGATTGATGAAGTAGCCGAGGCTGGTCTCGATGACCTGGTCGCTCAGCGCCCCGTAGATGAAGACCTGCCAGTTGACGTAGATCAGGAGACCCGCGACCACGGTGAGCCCCAGCACCCGCGGCTGCCGGAAGATCGCCGCCAGCCGCGGCCACGTGCGCGTCACCGTGAGCAGCAGCGCACAGAAGACGAGGGACAGCAGGATGCGCCACGCCACGATCTCCCACGGACCCGTCGGCGCCAGCAGCAGGAAGTACAGCGGCAGGAAACCCCACAGCAGATACGCGCTGAACGCGTAGACGCCGCCCAGCGTGCGCTCGCGCGCGTCGGCGGCGGCATCCGCCACCCGACGGCTGCCGGTCGTCACACCGAGGTCGAGCGCCGTCGAGGGGTCGAGCCCGTCCACGGTGCCACGTTCCGACGGGGACGACTGCTCGCGACTCACCGAGTCAGCCTACGCCCGCCCCACGCGGTGCCGGCCCGCTGCGCCGGGCCGCAGCGTCCGTTCCCTGCCGAGCCTGCACGGAATCCTGCCACGCGGCACCGGAATAAATACCCGGGACATGACGAGAGGGCCGGATGCCGAAGCATCCGACCCTCGAGGTCACGCGCAGTGCGCGGAACTCAGCGAACGACGACCGCCAGGACGTCGCGAGCCGACAGGACGAGGAGCTCGTCACCGCCGAACTTCACCTCGGTGCCGCCGTACTTGCTGTAGATCACGCGGTCGCCGACGGCGACGTCGAGCGGGATGCGGTTGCCGTTGTCGTCGATACGACCCGGGCCCACCGCCACGACCTCGCCCTCCTGGGGCTTCTCCTTGGCGGTGTCGGGGATGACCAGACCGCTGGACGTGGTCTGCTCGGCCTCGACCTGCTTGATGACGATGCGGTCCTCGAGCGGCTTGATGGAAACCGACACGGTCTACCTCTTCTTTCTTGAGACTAAGACTCGTTAGCACTCTGACGTTGAGAGTGCTGATGACAGTCTAGGCAACGGTCTGGCACTCATGCAACGTGAGTGCCAATCGTGACGTCATACCGCGCGCGTCGCAGACACCTGGCGGAAACACAACTGTTACATGCTCTTGAGGCTTTGTCGGGCCCCGGCGTATCATCACAGCAGCGGCTCACTCTCTGGGGAGTGAGAACGCTGCGAGTTCGGGGGAGCTCGCACACGATGTGGGGGCATGCTTCAACATGGCTGAGCGGTATTTCCTGGCTGTGGATCTCGGGACCAGCAGGCTGGGGGCAGCGACAGCGCGCGTCGCTTCGGACGGCAGCATCACGGCTGCGGCGTTTCCACTCGGGCGACGTGCGGACAGCGTCGCGACGGTGGTCTTCGTCGCCGAGGATGGTGATCTCCTCTTCGGGGATGCGGCGGAACGGCGCGGCGTCACCGCGCCCGAGCGACTGATCCGCGAGTTCAAGCGCAGCATCGGCGACGACGTGCCGCTGGTCGTGGGCGATCGGTCGATCCCGGCCGAGCAGCTGTACGCGCAGACCGTGGCGGGCGTCATCGACGCGGTGACCGAACGCGAGGGTGGCGCGCCGGCAGGTGTCATCGTCACGCATCCTGCCATGTGGGGTCCGCACCGTGTGGGAACGATCAGCTCGGCGCTCGCCGCGCTCGGCATCCGCGACGTGGAGTTCATCACCGAGCCGGAAGCCGCGGCGCGGCACTACGAGGCGTCGCGCGTGCTCGAGCCCGGAGAGACGCTCGCCGTCTACGACCTGGGCGGCGGCACGTTCGACTGCGTGCTGCTGCGCAAGACCGAGACCTCGTTCGAGCTCGTCGGAGAGCCGATGGGACTCGACAATCTCGGTGGGGCCGACTTCGACGACGCCGTCGTGCGCCACGTGCTGCGCTCCGCGGAGGTCTCCCCCGAGGCGCTGGACGACTCGTCCGCCGACGCGCGGGTCGCGCTGTCGCAGCTTCGTCGCGAATGCGTCGACGCCAAAGAGGCGCTGTCGTTCGACTCCGACGTCGTCATCCCGGTCCTGCTGCAGGCCGGCCGCTCGAGCGTGCGGCTGACGCGCGCCGAGTTCGAGGACATGATCGATCCGTACGTCACACAGACGGTCGACGTGCTCGAGGATGCCCTCGAAGCGGCAGAGGTCGACCCCGAGCAGCTCGAGTCGGTGCTGCTCATCGGCGGATCATCGCGGATCCCGCTGGTCACGCAGCGGATCTCCGAGCATCTGGACCGCCCGACCGCGATCGACGCGGATCCGAAGGCGTCCATCGCGCTCGGCGCGGCGCACACGGCGCTCATCCGCGCGATGGATCGCGAGATCGCCGCTCCGGGCGAACTCGTCGTCTTCGAAGGCGCCTCGGCCGGCGGGCTGGAGCTCCTCGTGCCGGCTGGCGCTGCGCTCGCGGCACCGGTCGCCCCCGTCGCGGCATCGTCGCCTCACGGCGCGCGCCACTACATCGCCATCTCAGCCGCGGCGGCCCTCGTCGCCGCCGCGATCGTCTTCGGCAGCACCATGACGCTCGGCAACGGCAGCGGCACCTTCCTGTCGCTGTCGGGCTGGGAGCAGGTTCCCGCACCCGCCGACCCCGACGCCGAGGCCGAGGCCGCCGCGCAGGTGGAGCCCGCCGGTGACACGAACGCCCCCGAGACGGCGACGGCACCCGAGCCGGACAAGGGGTCGGGCGGCGGCACAGCGAATCCGAAGGCCGGGAAGCCGACCCCCCGGAGCGACGCTCCCGTCTCGAAGGCGGGGCCGAACAAGTCGACCACCACGACTACCACGACGAAGGAAGGCACGTCCACGAAGCCGGCCGCCGGATCGTCGGGCACCACGCCGACGTCGAGCGGCGACGACACGCCGGGGCAGACGACGCAGCCGCAACCCGAACCGACCACCCAGCCGGAGCCCGAGCCGACGACGCAGCCGGAACCGGAACCGGAACCGACCACCCAGCCGGACCCAGCGCCGGAGCCGGAGCCCGAACCCGAGCCGGAGCCCACGACTCCCCCGGCCGACCCCGAGCCGGAGCCCACGACCCCACCGGCCGACCCCGAGCCGGTCCCCGCTGATCTGCAGCCGGCCCCTGAGACCTCACCCGCTCCCGAGATCGTCCCCTGACGCCGGGATCGCCTGGGGAATCTCATGTCAACGCCGACAGCCGTACTGGCTACGTTCTTCGACGCCGCCGACTTCACAGGATCGCGGCACGCGCATCCTCTTATCGACGCTCTCACCACACAGGACACGCCGCCTCGCATGCTCATCTCGGGCAACGCCGGATCGGGCAAGTCGACGATCCTGCGCGGCGCGCAGCGATTCCTCACCCGCAACCGTGTGCCGCTGCACCTGCTCGGGCCCGACACCGACGTGACGGGCGTTCCCGCCGCCAGCGTGCTGCTCGTCGACGATCTGCATCTGCTGCCGCCGGCGCAGATCGAGGGCCTCATCGCGCGGGCCGCGGATCCGGACACCGCGCTCGTCGTGACGAGCAGGCCGTGGCCGAGCTCGCACCAGCTGGCGAGCATCGCACGACACCTGGAGCGCAGCCGCCCGGCGGTCGTCCTCGGACACGTGACGCGCTCGGACGTCCTGGACTACCTCGCGGGAACCGGTCGCGACATCCCGGCGCCGTGCCTGGATCACATTCTCGAGATCACCGGCGGCGTCTCATGGCTCGTGTCGGCGGCACTGTCGGCACACGACGAGAGGGACTGCGCCGACGACATCGACCACTCTGCGCTCGGTCGCGTGCTCGAGCAGAGCGTCGCACACCGCCTCGGGGTGGTCGACACGGACGTGAGACGAGCGGTCGAAGCGGTCAGTGTGGCGGCGGCGGAGGAGAATCCGCTCGACTCCGAGCTGCGGGGCGACTCGGACGGGATCCTCGTCCAGGCATACGCCGACGGCCTGCTTCTGCGCAACGGGCGTCCGGTGCCCGTCGTGCGCGCCGCCGTCCGCGCAACCCTTCCCACCCGCCGGCTCGTCGAACTACTGACGACCCATCCCGGGGGTGTCGACCCGGCAGCCCCGCACGGAACCGACTGGCTGTCGGACGTGTCCGACCCTCGTCTGGCGGCTGCGCTCGTCGAACGCGGGGACCAGTTGATCGACGCGGATCCGGTGCGCGCCGGCAGCTTCTACCGCGCCGCCGCCGAGGCGGGGACCTCGTCGGCCGACCTACATGCGAGGCGGGCGCAGGTGGCCTGGGCGACCGGAGACGTCGACGGCGCCGCGCATCTCATCGATGAGGCCATGGCGTCCGGCGAGCGCGACGCCGCCGTGGACGCCCGGCTCGCCGATGTCGCCGCGGCGACCTGGTCGATGCGTGGGATGCTGCAGACCGGGTGCACCGTCTACGACGTGCTCCCTCCCGCGTCGGCCGAGGCATCCGCTCGCGAGTACATCACCCGGATCGGCGTCGGGGATCCTCGCGCGCAGGATGACGAGAGCAAGACGGCGACGGCCGCGCTCGCGGCGCCCTCGACCCTCACCGTTGCGATGAAGCTCGTCCAGCGAGGTCTGCGTGCATCGATGCGGGCAGACCAGGCGGACACCGCGCTCGCCGACCTCGTTCGCGGATCCCACCTGTACACCGCGTCCCGGTCCTCGGCACCCATGCCGGAGCTTCCCGCCGTGATCGCCGCGGTCGCCGCGATCAGCTCCGGCGACCTCTCGACGGCGCGATCCGTCATCGACGCGGCCATCGAGGGTCACACGGGAACACCATGGATGCTCTCCCGGCTGCTGCTCTGGCGCGCGTGGATCGCACTCGGTCTCGCTCAGGGCGGGAAGGCGCGCGAGGACCTCGATGCCGCCCTCGCCCTCGCACCGACGCCGGTACCGCGGGACGACCTGCTGGCGCACGCCATCCGCGTCGGCCTCGCGCGACGGTACGAGGATGCCGCAGGCCTCGCCGAAGCATGGGAGTCCGGGCGCGACAGCCTGCTGGACGCCGACGTCGACCTCTACACTCTGCTGCCGGTCGCGGAACTCGTGACCGCCGCTGCACGCGTCGGTGACGAGTCGGCGACGCAGCCGCTGTTCGCGCAGGCCTTGCACATCGTGGAGTCGCTGGGTTCGCCGCCGCTCTGGGCCGCGCACCTGCGGTGGGCCGGCATTCAGCGCGGGATCCTGCTGGACCACCCCGACTACCTCGGCCCGCACGCGCACGCGCTCGTCGACGCCGCGCCCGGCAGCCGCGTCGCGGCGACGATGGCCACCGCCGGGCGCCTCTGGACGTCGGTTCTCGCCGGGACGGTGGACGCCGACGCCGTCGAAGCCTCGGCCCAGGGGCTCGGCGCCATCGGGCTGCGGTGGGACGCCGCACGTCTCGCGCGACACGGCGCCAACCGCTCGGACGACCGAAAGGTCTCGGCCCGCCTGCTCGCGTGCGCGCGCGAACTGCACCCGCAGGAGACCCGCGCGACCGATGCGTCGGCGGAGAGCTCCCCGGCATCCCGCGCGAGCGCGGCCGCTGGACTCAGTGAGCGCGAGACGGATGTCGCGCGACTGGTCGTGCAGGGCAAGACGTACGCCGAGATCGGCGAGACGATCTTCATCTCGCCGCGCACGGCCGAGCATCACATCGCGAGCATCCGGCGCCGACTCGGAGCGACGTCGCGCTCGGATCTGATCGCCAAACTGCGTGTCGCGCTGAGCCCGAGCGGCCCTTCCGCGGACGGGGACACCTGATGCCCTCGCCTGCCCGCGCAGATCCCCGTGCCGTCCCCCATCCGCATCGGGGAAACCCCCGATTCACCGAACACACCAACCACCTACTCTCGAGAATGAGCCTCGAAGTGACAGGAGCCGAGACATGACAACACCGCTCGCAACAATCGCCGATGCACTGATCGAGTTCATCCTCAGTCTGCTCAATGACCCCGCGGCAGCCGCGGAGTTCGAGGAGGACCCGCAGGGCACGCTCGCCCGCAATGGGCTCAGTGACGCGTGCGTCGACGACGTCCGGGCCGTCGCGCCGGTCATCGTGGACCGTCCCGACGTGTATCCGAAGCCGGCGGGACCGCCGGCCCCTCCCGGACCTCCGAAGCCGACGACCGTGGAGAAGGAGATCACGAACATCACCCAGTCCTTCTCGATCGACAACCGAGCGACCATCGTCGACCAGTCGGTCAACCAGAACATCTGGGCGGACGGCGACGTCAACCAGATCTTCGACCAGGAGGCTGTGGTCAACAGCGGCGACAACGGCGCCGCCGCCGGCGAGGACGCCACCGTCGACAACTCGAACGACACGACGACCGTCGGCGATGTCAGCATCGGCAACGAGGACACGACGACGAACATCGACGGCTCGTTCAATGACGGTTCGACCAACACCGAGACCGACATCGAGGTCGGCGTCGAAGACTCCGTCAACGACAACTCCACGGATGTGGCGGTCGATGTCGAGGTGGAGGAGTCGTTCAACGACACCACCACGACCGAGACGGCGACCGACGTCGACGTGTCGAACGAGGGCAACTACGAGTCCGACGACGCGACGGCCATCTCCATCGACGAGACTTACATCGAGCCGGAGTCCGAGGAGGACTTCTGAGGCCCGACGTGACCGATACGGAAGACGACGACCGCTCGCGCGCCTTGGCACACCCAAGGCGCGCGAGCGCGCGCCCGAAGCCTCAGCCGCCGAGCTTCGGAGATACGGCGCCGCCGACCGGCACGGCGATCGGTCGCGTGCCGGTGGCGAAGGTGCCTGCCTCCGAGGTGGTGGCCCCCCAGTCGAGCCCCTCACGCGACCGGACTCCGCCACCTCCACCTCCATCGCGAGAGCGGCGTGAAGCGCCGGAGCGTCCGCCGACGGCGAGCCCGAACGTCGCGCCCGTTCTGACGAAGCGTCCGCCGCCGTTCACGGTGCGCCTCAGTCAGCTCCTGTGGGTGCTGAGCCTTCTCGCCGGTGGCGTCGCGGTCGTCTACCTCTTCGTGATCCGCGAAGACCAGGTACCGCTCATCACGGAGGTCGTGAAGGGCGTCGCGGAGGGGCGCAGCGAGGAGACGTACACGGCTGCCGCCGACATCCTCTTCTGGTCCGTCTTCGCCGTGGCAGTCACCCTACTGCTGATCCAGATCGTGCTGCTGGTGTCGTTCTCGAATCGCAAGCCGAATGCCCGGTGGTGGCAGCTCGCGACGGTGGTGGGACAGATCGGGCTCTTTCTGCTGTCGTCCGAATTCTTCGCCACGGGTGAGCACGGCCCGGTTCTTCGCCAGGTGCTCTTCGCACAGTGGTCGCTAGCCCTCCTCGCGCTCCTCTTCAGCTCGTTCCGGGGCGCTCTGCAATGGACCGCCCGCAAGTACGACGTCCGTCGGGCCGGGGGCGGAGAGGGCGACTTCTGACGCCACCTCCTCGAGGCTGCGGATCACTTGACGGGCGACCTCGACCGTCGCCCGTTCCGCGATCGGAGACGCGCTGAGCCTCCGCCAGCGCGCCAGCAGCTCCTCGACCTTGTCGCGCAGCTCTGGCTGCGTCGCCGAATCGGGAAGCCCGAGGCGGGCCGATGCGGACGGGCCCTCACCTCCGATGATCCGCTCCGCCTCGGTGGCGTCGGACCGGCTCAACGGCAGATCGGACGATCGTGCGCGCGCCAGGAGCGACAGCTCGCGCAGCGTGTGCGCGGAGGCGTAGATCCGCTCCACTCCCCCGACGATCGTCTCGGTGCCGGGTCGCGGGCTGTCGCGCAGGAGCGTCTGGAGAGCGTCGAGCACGCCCCTTATTTTGAGCGCCGCCGCTCGCGTACGGAACTGCAGCCGGATGAACTGCTGGAGCTCGTTGAGCCCGCTCTGCTGCACGAGCTGCTCCGACAGCTGTGTGGAGTCGGTGGCGCCGGTGCGGATGAGAGCGCTCGCGAGACGTACGCCGAAGATGCCGAAGCGGCTCAGGAGCTGACGGCGAACCTCCTCGCTCAGCGACGTGGATTCCGCGGGTCGCGCGAACCGATCGGCAGAGACCATGAGCGCCTCTCGTGCCTTGCGCTCGAGGGAGGCCAGCTCCTGGAAAGAGGTGAACTCGTCCTCGCGCATCGTCCGTGCGCTCTCGGCGAGCAGTCCGGCGACCGGGACCACTCCGAGCGACAGCGCCGCAAGCTCGCCGTCCTTCTCGTAGCGCCGTGCGACCTTGCCGGCCGACAGCAGGGAGTCGATGCGGCCGGCGCCGATCTCGTCGGCACGCGACAGCACGGCCACGGCGTTGACCGTCTGTGAAGCTCCTGCGGCGGTGTCGCGGAAAGACTCCAGGAACTTGAGGTCGGACGCGTGCATATGGCGCATGAGGTACACGATCGCGTCGGCCGAAGACGGCTCGGTCTCGGGAACGAGGAAGTCCGTGGAGCGCGCCGAGACGTCCTTCGAGAGCGATGCGATGCCCGGCGTGTCGATGAGGATGAGATTGCGCAGCCCGGTCGACGGCCACCCCACATCGATCCACGCCGTCTCGTCCGGCGAGATGTCTCCGAGCTCGAGGACGAGGCGACCCTCCTCGCGATGGATCGGCATGCGCCGCGGCGGCCCGTCGTGGGGGTGGAGCGTGATGGTGGGCGTCGCCGAGTACCGGTACCACGTGACCACCCGGGTGCACTCGCCGGCGTCGGTCGGCGCGAGCCGCTCGCCCAGCATCGCGTTCAGGAGTGTGGACTTCCCGGCTTTCACCATTCCCGCGATGGCCACGCGCAGCGGCTCCCGGAGCCGCCGATCCAGGTCGGACAGCACGTCCATCGCCGCAGGGTCGTCGATATAGAGCTCCGATGCGGCGCGGATGAGGGCGGCCGTATCGTCTTGGGTGGTGGTCCTCACCGCTTCGCCGCCTCCACGGCCCGCGCCGGGGGCAGTGCGGGGATCTTGGCCCGGAGTGCCTCGAGCTGCTGCACCTGGGCGTTCAGCTCCTTCACCCGCTTCTCGCTCTCTCCGGCATAGGTGCCGGCCGCCTGCTTGGCGGCGAGCATCGCATCGGACAACGAGCGGTGGATCTCGTCGGCCATGCTGCCGAAGTGGTCGCGCGCCGCCCGCTGGACGAGCCGCAGGCGGTCTTTCAGCTGCTTGCCCACCTGGAACTGCACCTCATCGAGGTACTTGCGGACGAGCGACTTCGCCTCGAACCGCCGGCGGGACAACCGCGAGCTCATGTCTTCGCGATAGGCGCGGCGGCCGACGAGGACGCCGGCGAGGAGCGAGAGCGGGTTGATGAGGGTCAGGCCGATGAGGCCGGTCGCGAGGCCCACCATGAGCACGCCGCCATACGAGCCGCGGACGCCGATGAAGATCTTCTCGGCCGCGCCCATCTGACGATGGCCGAGGTCGGACAGACCCTCGACCGGGTCCAGCACGCCTTCGGTGTCGCCCACGTCGATGAGCGGGAGGCCCGCTTCACCTTCGCTGAACAGCTCCGCGACCTCTTCCGACAGCCACCGTGAGCGCTCGTCGGTCCACACGAACGTCTCCGAGACTGCCGCCGACACGCGCTGGTCGAGCCATTCGGTGATCTGGTCCCAGATGGGGCCGGGGTCGCCCTCGTCGATCGCATCCTCGGCCTCACGCTGCACCTTGCGGAGCCGGTCACGGAGGTCGTGCTCCATGTCCGAGATGAGGTCGGCGACGCCGTCGTTCAGGGTGATCTGCCATTTGGACGAGCGACCGCGGAACTCGTCGGCGCGCGCCTTCGCATCTTCGAGCTGCGCGATGAGCCTCGGGGTGTTCTCCGGGTGGAGGATCGCCTCGAGCTCGGAGGTGAGCGACATCTTCAGCTGCTCGACCACCGACACCAGATCATGCACGGCGCTGCGCGCGTGGATGATCTCCGCACGGCCGAGCACCTCCTGCCGGAGGTGCGCCACGAGCGCGGGGAATCCGGACTCGCTGTTGAGCTCGCGGTCCTGCTCCTCGGCGGCGATGAGGCGCAGATCGCTGGAGACCGCGAAGATCGGGACGTCCCCGAGGTCGCCGAGATGCGCGCGATCGATGCGCTCGATGTCGCGCCACTGGGGATACATGTCGGTCTTGGCGAGCACGGCGGCCACGTTCGGCGACACGCGCATGGCGTGCTTGAGGAACTGCACCTCGGGCTCGGTGTACTCCTGCGAGGCATCGGACACCAGCAGGACCGCATGCGCAGATGACAGCGCCGCCAGAGTGGCGAGGGCGTTCGTCGAGTCGAGGCCTCCGACACCGGGCGAGTCCACCAGTCGCAGTCCGCCCTTGAGCAGCTCGCGGGGAAGCACGACCTCGGCGGCGACGACTCTGCGCTCATTGGCGGGATTGCCGCGCTCCGACACGAACTGTGCGATGTCCTCCAGCGCGATCTGCTGACGGACCGGCGCCTCGGACTCATTCGCGGACTGCAGGGTCACCCATGCATCGGGGGTCGCGGCATAGCCGACCGAGGTCGGCACGCTCGTCGCCACGTCATCGTCGACGGGGCACACCGGGGCGTTCACGAGGGCGTTGATGAGCTTGCTCTTGCCCTGCTTGAACTCGCCGACGACGATGACCCGCACGTTGGGGTCCTGCAGTCGTTCGTGGGTGTGCTCCAGACGCCGCGCCAGGTCTGTGCGCCCCGTCGATGAGGCGAGCTGACCGACGTTGTCAACGATCGTGACGAGCGCCTTGCTCGACGAACGCTCCACCGCGGACGGCGCCGCCGGCTCGGCATCCTCCCGGCTCGGCTTCTTGACGGCTACAGCTTCAGACACCTGAGTCCCCCTCGACGCATCTCCCCCGTATCACGCTACGGCATCGGAGCGACCTCGGGGGTTGCGGACCGGGCGGTCGATCCGCATCGTAAATTGGTCTTGCCCGGCCGCCTCTTCAGAGGCGACCGGGCAAGGCTTGAGAGGGATCAGAGATCGATGAGGTCGTCGCCTGCGACGTCCCCACCCGGGCTGAAGAAGTTGCCGCTGTTCTCCCATTCGAAGTCGTTCTCGACCTCGGTGTTGAACTCCTCGTTGAAGGCGTCCTCGATCTCGACCTCGACGTTGGTGTGGTCGGAGTAGTCGTTGAACGAGTCGTCGATCTCGACCTCGAACTCGTTCCACTCGTTGGTCGAGTTGTCCTGGAAGGAGTCGCTGATGTGCGTCTCGATCCAGGTGTTGCCGATCGAGATGTCGCCGACCTCGGTGTTGGTCCACGAGTTGTCGACGTCGGCGTCGTCGCCGGCCGCAGCGCCGTTGTCACCGGAGTTGGCGACGGCCTCCTGGTCGAAGTCCTGCTCGACGTCGCCGTCGACGAAGCCGAAGGACTGGTTGACCGACTGGTCGACGACCTGAGCGCGGTTGTCGAGCTCGAGGCTCAGTGCACCGGCAGCACCAGCCGCCGCGGCAGCAGCGCCGCCACCCAGAACGCCGCCGATGTTGAGGTCGCCGCCGACACCGGTGTTGTACTGGCGCACACCCACGGTGACCGAGTCGTCGTTCAGCGTGGTCTCGTTGAACGAGTCCGTGTAGCTGTTGTAGGCGTCCTCGATGTCGCGGTTGTCGTCCGTCGAGTTGTCCGAGTTGTCGTTGAACGAGTCCTCGATCTCGACGTCGACCTCGAGCTCGTTCTCGACCGAGTTGTCCGAGTTGTCCGACTGGTTGCCCACGCCGACAGCGGCGTTGTTGGTCGAGTTGTCGGAGTTGTCGGAGTTGTCGGTGTTGCCCGAGAAGTTACCGTTGCCGGAGTCGTCGATGTCGGTGGCGTCGCCACCCACGTTGTCGGAGAAGTTGCCGTTGCCGGAGTCCTCGACGTCGACGTCGGTGTTGCCGATCTCGTTGTCGGAAGCGATGTCGTTGCCGACGGCGCTGTCCACGATGTTGTCGTCGTTGCCGACCGCGCTGTTGACGTTGTTGTCCTCGACATCGACGTCCGTGTCGTTGCCGACCACGTTTCCGTCGTTGCCGACAACGTTGTCCTCGACCTCGACGTCGGTGTTCCCGACCTCGTTGTTGGAGAGGACGTCTTCGATGTTCGTCTGAACACCCAGCACGTTGGTGTTGTCGTCAGCCATGATTGATCCTTTTCTCGCTGAGCCAGGGTGGCGGTGTATGAAGAGTCTCTGCCCGGGCGGTCGCCGCCACATCCGGAGGTTCCCCGCACTTCCCCCCTCCGCAGAGGGGGATCCGGTGGGGGTTTCGGGGATGCAGCCCGGGGTACCCCCGTAGGCTCGGCGGGTGGAACTCTCCGAATTCGAGGCGCTCCTGACGCCCGAGGGGCTCCGGCTGCTCGACGCCATGCCGCCGGTCGACTCGTCCGACGATGTCGCGCGGGCGGTGACGCGGCTCCGTCGCGACGGTCACTCCCCCGACCTCGTGTCGGCGGTCGTCGGGCAGGCACGGCTGCGCACGCGCGCACGGCCGAAGTTCGGCGAGCTGGCCGAGCGGATGCTGTTCACGCGCGCAGGGCTCGAGCAGGCCACCCGCCTACCGATCGCGGCCCGCCACGCGGCGCGCTTCCGGGATGCCGGCTTCGCCCATGTCGCCGACCTCGGCTGCGGCATCGGCGGGGACGCGCTCGGTCTCGCCGGCCTCGGCCTGCGCGTCACGGCGGTCGACGCCGACGAGATCACTGCGGGGATCGCCGCCTACAACCTGGCCCCGTTCGGCGCCGACGTCGAGGTGCGCCACGGCACCGCGGAGGAGGCGGATCTCGAGGGCGTCGACGCCGCGTGGCTCGATCCCGCGCGCCGCACCGCCGGTCACGCCGAGACCACACGCACCCGTCCCGAGGACTGGTCGCCGTCGCTCGACTGGGTCTTCGGCCTCGCGCGACGCATGCCCGTCGGCGTCAAGCTCGGGCCCGGCCTCGATCGTGAGGTCATCCCCGACGACGTCGAGGCGCAGTGGGTGAGCGCCGACGGCTCCACCGTCGAGCTCGTGCTGTGGTCGGGCGCGCTCGCGCGCGAGAGGGTGCGGCGAGCGGCGCTCGTCATCCGCAACGACAGGGCGCATGAGCTGACGGCGGAGACGGATGCCGACGACGAGCCCGCTCGCGAGCTCGGCGCCTACCTGCACGAGCCCGACGGCGCGGTCATCCGCGCACGGCTCATCGGCGACGTCGCCCGCAGCCTCGAGGCGGGCATGCTCGACGAGCACATCGCCTACCTCACGTCGGACGCCGCCCTCACCTCGCCCTTCGTGTCGACCTTCCGCGTGCGGGAGGTGCTGCCGGCGGAGGTGAAGGCGCTCAGCAAGGCCCTCCGCGAGCGCGACATCGGGCGCCTGGAGATCAAGAAGCGCGGAGTGGATGTCGATCCCGCGGCGCTGCGCACCCGCCTGAAGCTCCGCGGGTCGGCGTCGGCCACGCTGCTGCTCACGCGGATCGGCAACAAGCGCACCGCGATCCTCGCCGACCGCGTCTGACCGCTGCCTCGGGGATGCCGCGCTCATTCTCCCGATTCCGTTCACTTGCGCTGAATGTACGGCCGAGGCTGTATTTTTCCGTATGTTCAGCGCAAGTGAACTGACGGGGAGGGCCGGCAGGCGGGGGCGCGGCGCGGGAGGCGGGGCGGGAGCGGGGCGGGTGTCAGCCGAAGAAGTTGGCCCGCATCGCGGTGAAGAGCAGCCACCCGGCGCTGTAGAGGATGGACAGCGCGCCCAGGGCGATGGCCCACACCGCCACGGCGCGGTTCTCGAGCGGGCGACGCAGGGCGATGATCGCCGAGACGACGGCGACCAGTCCGATAGGGAATCCCCACCCGACGAACATCGACACCAAGAGGCCGACGACCGCGAACGCGAGCGCCCAGCCCGCGAGGCCGCTGTGGAACGCGGAATCGGTCGCCTGCCACGAGGTGTCGTCCGGCGTGAACTCACCACCCGGCTCGGCGGGAGCCGTCTCGACGGTGACCGCAACCGGCGCGGTCGGCAGGCGCTGGAACCCGCCGCGATGCGCCCCGGGCAGCGGCGAGGCGTCCTGCGCGAGGTCGATGTCGGGCGAGACCGACGTGACCGTCGGCTCGGCCGGGCGCGGCGGCGCAGGGGGCTCCGCCGGCACCGTCGTGTCGGCCGGTCGCGGCGCGGCGGCGTCGGCGGCCGCGCGCGGCGGCGCAGGGGACTCCGCCGGCACCGTCGTGTCGGCCGGTGGCGACGTGGCGGCGGGCGGCGTCGTGGCGGCGTCGGCGGCCGGGGGCACCGGGGTCTCGGCCGACACCTTCGTGTCGGCGGGTGGCGGCTTCGCCCCGGCCGGGGGCTCGCGGGTCGCGTCGTCGCCGGGGACCGGCATCCGTTCGTCCGTCATCGCGACTCCGCGACCTGGATCTCGGTGACGGGCAGCGTCGAGTCGGCGCCGAACTCGAGCGTCGACGGAGCGCGGCCCGACATGATGAGCTCGGAGGTGAGGGCGGCGATCATCGCGCCGTTGTCGGTACACAGCGACAGCGGCGGGATGCGCACGGTGACGCCCTCGGCTGCGGCTCGCTCGAGCGCCACGTCGCGCAGGCGCCGGTTGGCGATGACACCACCGCCGAGCAGCAGGCGCGGCACGCCGTGGTCGCGGCACGCGGCGAGCGCCTTGGTCACGAGCACGTCGACGACGGCCTCGCGGAAGCTCGCCGCGACATCCGCGACCGGAACCTGCTCCCCCGCCGCCTGGCGCAGCTCGACCCAGCGGGCGACCGCCGTCTTCAGCCCTGAGAACGAGAAGTCGTAGCGGTGCGCCGCCATGTCGGACGCGCGGGACAGGCCGCGCGGGAAGGGGACCGCCTTCGGATCGCCGGATGCCGCCGCCCGATCGATCTCGGGGCCCCCGGGGTACGGCAGCCCGAGCAGCCGTGCGACCTTGTCGAACGCCTCCCCGGCAGCGTCGTCCATCGTCTCGCCGAGCAGCTCGACATCGGTGGTGAGGTCGCGCACGAGCAGCAGCGAGGTATGGCCGCCGCTCACCAGCAGCGCGACCGTCGGGTACTCCAGCGGGGGCGCGTCGGTGTCGAGGATGTCGGCCGCGATGTGGCCGACCAGGTGGTTGACGGCATAGAGCGGCTTCTCGAGCGACACGGCGAGCGCCTTGGCCGCGCCGATTCCGACCATGAGGGCTCCCGCGAGACCCGGGCCGCTCGTCACCGCGACGGCGTCGAGATCGGCCAGCGCGACGCCCGACTCGGCGAGCGCCGCCTCGATGGACGGCTGCAGCGCCTCGAGATGCGCGCGAGCGGCGACCTCGGGCACGACCCCGCCGTAGCGGGCGTGCTCGTCCATCGAGCTGGCGATCGTGTTCGACAGCAGCGTGCGGCCGCGGACGATCCCGATGCCGGTCTCGTCGCAGCTCGTCTCGATGCCCAGCACCAGCGGTTCGGCGCGGTTCACGTGCACACCCCTCCGTCCCACGCGGGCGCTGCACCGCCGCTGGGCGCTGAGGCGGCGCCGGACGCGGAGCCGGCACCGGGCGCCGAGCCGGCACCGGGCGCTGAGTCTGCACCGGGCGCTGAGCTTGCCGAAGCGCCGTGCCAGCCCCGCACATCGAGCTTCATCACCACGGCGTCGACGTCGTCGGGCTGGTAGTACCGGGGCTTGCGGCCGATCTCGGCGAAGCCCTCCGAGATGTAGAGCGCCTGCGCGACCGGGTTGTCGGCGCGCACCTCGAGGAAGACATGGGCGACACCGCGGCGCGCGGCCTCGTCGAGCAGCGCCCGCAGCAGCGAACGGCCGCGACCGCGCCCCCGCGACACGTCGGCGATGGCGATGGTCTGGATGTCGGCATCCTTCGCTCCAGCGACCGCCCGCAGTCCCGCGTAGCCGACGAGTCGGCCGGCCTCGTTGTCGACGACGTACCAGCCGTGCGGGGAGGCGAGCTCTTCGCGCATCATCGCCTCCGACCAGGCGTCGGTGGGGAACGATGCGCGTTCGAGAGCCATGATCGCGGCGAGGTCGTCGCCGGTCGCCCTGCGGAGGCTCATGCGTCGTCCCGCTGTGAATGGGACGGCGCCCGGTCGCCTGATCGTTCGGCGGATGCGGCGACGTTGACCCGCTTCGGTGCGTGCGGCAGCGTGACGTCGGGCGCTCGCAGGTACAGCGCGTCGACCGAGCCGATGCTCCGCCCGGCGGCGAGAGAGCGTGCCGCGGCGAGCGCGAGCATCGCGGCGGGGATGCGGTCGGCGTCGCGGCGTTCGGCCGCCGCCTGCGCGAGCGCCGCATCGAGGTCGTCGCGGGGGACGAGCGCCGGCTCGGCCACGCGGATCGGAAGCCCGTCGTCGTCGAGTCCGCGGTAGAGCGTGTACGCGAACTCGCGCCGGCGCGCGTCGGTCACGACCGCGAAGGTATCGTCGTCGGGATTCTCGTAGCCGCCGACCGAACCCCAGTCGGCCGTGAGGGCGCTGTGCAGGAGCAGCTCCAGCGCGACGGCGTCATGGCTCACGACGGGAATGACGGGCACGCCCCGGCCGAGGGCGAACGTCCGTGCCGCCGCGATGCCGACGCGCAGCCCGGTGAACGGTCCCGGTCCCATTCCGGCGGCGACATGCGTGATGTCCGAAGGGCTGACGGATGCCTCGGCCAGCGCCCGCTCCAGCAGGGTGCCGATGACCTCGGCGTGCCCACGCGGATCGAGGCTGGCGGCCTCGGACCGGATGACGCCGTCGGGCTCGACCACCGCCACTGCGGAGCCGAGCGACGTGTCGATGCCGAGGATCACCCTTCCAGGGTAGTCGGCGCGCCGTGGCGCGAGATCTTCACGAGGCGGGGTGCGTCGGCATCGAGCTCTGCCTCGTGGGCGACGCCGTAGCACGCGTCGTCCTGCCCACGCCCGTGCCATTCACGGTCGAGCTCCACCTCCCACCAGTGGTCGCGGATGCCGTCGACGAGACCCCTCCCCCACTCGACGATCACGACGGAACCGTCGAAGTCGATGTCGAGGTCGTCCAGTTCGGCGGCCGAGCCCAGCCGGTAGGCGTCGACGTGTACGAGGGGCGTACCGCCGACGAGCGACGGGTGCGTGCGCGCAAGCACGAACGTCGGGCTCTGGATGGGACCTCGCACGTCCAGTCCCCGGCCGATACCCCGCGTGAGCGTGGTCTTGCCTGCGCCGAGCGGTCCGGTGAGGACCACCATGTCGCCGGGGCGCAGCATCCGTCCCATTTCTTCGCCCAGCGCCTCCATGGCGTCGGGCGAGGTGATCTCACGCGCGCCGACGAGTGCGTCGATCCCCTCGCTCATCCCGCCTCCCCCGTACCGTACTCAGGACCGCTGCTCTGGGCCCGTTGCGCGGACCGCAGAAATACGCGCGCGCCGGGCCGAGGCCGCTGCATCAATCCTGAGAACGGAACAGGCAGCACGCTCATTCCGCGACCTGCCGCCGGGCGACCCGAGGGCCGATGCGCGTGACGATCTCGTAATTGATCGTGCCCGCGGCATCCGCCCATTCCGTCGCGGCTGGTGCCCCCAGGGTGGGATCGCCGAAGAGCACCGCCTCGTCCCCCACGGCAACGGGCGCATCGCCGACGTCGACGACGAACTGATCCATGGCGATCCGGCCGGCGACGGTGAACCTGCGCCCGCCGATCACGACGGGACCCGCCCCCGACGCCTGCCGGGGCACACCGTCGGCGTAGCCGAGCGGTACCAGGGCAAGGGTCGTGTCGCGCTCAGGGCGGTAGTCGTACCCGTACGACACGCCCTTGCCGGCGGGCACGCGGCGCACCGCGGCGACCGCACCGCGCAGGGTCATCGCAGGGCGCAGGCCGAGGTCGGCCGACGTCCGATCGGCGAACGGCGAGAGTCCGTAGATCCCGATGCCGATCCGCACGCACCCGAGGCGCGACTCGGGCAGGTCGATCGCGGCGTGCGTCGCGGCGAGATGCCGCAGCGGCGGCGCGAGTCCGAGCGAGGCCGCGACGCCGATGCCCTCCTCGAACGCGCGCAGGGCCGCGCGGTCGTCCTCCGCCGAAGCGTTCGACAGGTGGCTGAACAGGGCGTAGACGCGCACCCGGCCGATCCGCTCGAGCCGCGCGGCCTCGGCGAACACCACGCGGTAGTCCTCGGGCGCGATGCCGTTGCGCGACAGCCCGGTCTCGAGCTTGAGGTGCACTCCGACAGGACGGTCGGCGGATGCTGCCGCCGCGGCTCTCTGCAGCTGGTCGAGGCTCGAGATGCCGAGCTCGATGCCGCGTGCGGCCGCCTCGGCGAAGTCGGCGCCGGGAGCGTGCAGCCACGCGACGATCGGCGCGTCGATGCCGGCGCGGCGGAGTGCGAGAGCCTCGGTGATGTCGGCGACGCCCAGCCGCGTCGCGCCGCCCGCGAGCGCCGCGAGCGCCGAGCGCACCGCCCCGTGCCCGTAGCCGTCGGCCTTGACGACGGCGATGACCTCCGAGCCGGTGAGCCGGCGCAGGTGCCGCACGTTGTCCTCGATGGCGCCGACGTCGATCGTCGCCTCGCGGAGCGTCCCGGCGGGCAGACGGCTCATGCGGCCCCCTCCGTGGTCGGGGCGGCGCTCGGCGAGCGCCGAGACAGGCGATCCTCGTCGAGACCGGCGACGTCGCCCTCGGTTTGGGCGCGAATCCCCTGATTCGGTGAGGCCGGGGATTCGGGCATCGCCTCGGCGATCACGTACGCCGTCGCGAGGCCGGCATCGTGCGACAGCGAGAGATGCAGAGCGGTGATCCCCCGCGAGGCGACGACGGCGGCCGTCGATCCGCACAGCGAGAAGACCGGGCGACCGGAAGCCTCGGAGGCGACCTCGATCTCGGTCCAGTGCACGCCGTCCGAGCCGCCGAGCGCCTTGATGAGCGCCTCCTTCGCGGCGTACCGCGCGGCGAGCGAGTGCGGCTTGAGCCGGCGTTCCGCGTCGGAGAAGAGCCGTTCGACGAGCCGCGGTGTGCGCTCGATCGTGCGCTCGAAACGCGGGATGTCGACGAGGTCGACGCCGATTCCGACGATCACGTGAGCCTCCTGCCGCGCCGCGCGCGCGGCATCCGACAGACTATCGCGCCGCGCCGGGCGCCCCGCCGCTCCGGGTGCGCTGCCACCCCGGCGCCTCCCTCGCTTGTTCACTTGCGCTGGATGTAAGCGCCACGCCGGATCGGGCGTACGTTCAGCGCAAGTCACCGGGAGACACCGACGGTCGTGCACTGCACCTGAGGCGCCTCGGCCCCGCCGGGGCGCGTCGGCCCACCGGGGGCGCCTCGGCCTCGCCAGGCCCCCGCCCCCGCCGGGGGGCGTCGCGCCCGCCGCGGCCCGCCGGCGGCAGGACCCGAGCGCGCGGATGCCGGCTACTCGACCGTGACCGACTTGGCGAGGTTGCGGGGCTGATCGACGTCGAGTCCCTTGGCCGTGGCGAGGCCCATCGCGAAGATGTGCAGCGGCACGACGGCCAGGAGCGGCTCGAAGAAGGGTCCGGCGAGCGGGATGCGCAGCACTTCGTCGGCCTTGGGCAGCACCGCGGCGTCGCCCTCCTCCGCGATCGCGATGACCCGAGCGCCGCGCGCGCGGATCTCCTCGATGCTTGAGATGACCTTCTTGTGCATCTCGGCCGACTTGCGTGGCGACGGCACGATGACGAACACGGGCTGGCCGGGCTCGATGAGGGCGATGGGTCCGTGCTTGAGCTCGCCGGCGGCGAATCCCTCGGCGTGGATGTACGCGAGCTCCTTGAGCTTGAGCGCGCCTTCGAGTGCGATGGGGTAGCCGACGTGGCGGCCGAGGAACAGCACCGAGCGGGTGTCGGCCATCCAGTGGGCGAACTGCTCGATGCGGGGCTGTTCGCGCTCGAGGATCTGCGTGATCTTGCCCGGGATCGCCTCGAGCTCGCGAACGTGGTCGGCCGCGTCCGCCGGCGCGATCGCGCCGCGGACACGTCCGATGTGCAGCCCCATGAGGTACAGCGCGGTGATCTGCGCGACGAATGCCTTGGTGGAGGCGACGGCGACCTCGGGACCGGCGTGCGTGTAGACGATGGCGTCGGACTCGCGAGGGATGGTGGCGCCCTGCGTGTTGCAGATCGAGAGCGTCTTCGCGCCGCGCTCGCGCGCGTACTTGACCGCCATGAGCGTGTCCATCGTCTCGCCCGACTGGCTGATCGAGACGACGAGGGTGTCCGCTCCGATCACCGGATCGCGGTAGCGGAACTCATGGGCGAGCTCGACGTCGACCGGGATGCGGGTCCACTGCTCGATCGCGTACTTGCCGACCTGGCCGGCGTAGGCGGCCGTGCCGCACGCGATCACGATGATGCGCGAGATGCCGCGGAACAGCTCGTCGAGGCCGTCGAGCTCGGGGATGACGACCTCGCCGTCGCGGATGCGGCCGCGCAGCGTGTTCGCCACGGCATCCGGCTCTTCCGAGACCTCCTTGGCCATGAACGACGACCAGCCGCCCTTCTCGGCGGCAGCAGCATCCCACGTCACCTCGAAGGGCTCGACCTCGACGGCGTTACCCGAGAAGTCGGTGACGGTGACGGCCCCGGGGGTGATCGCGACGATCTGGTCCTGGCCGATCGCGAGGGCGTTGCGCGTGTGCTCGACGAAGGCGGCGACGTCCGAGCCGAGGAAGTTCTCACCGTCACCCAGCCCGATCACGAGGGGCGAGTTGCGGCGTGCACCGACGACGAGGCCCGGCTGCTCCTGGTGCATCGCGAGCAGGGTGAACGCGCCCTCCAGTCGCGAGACGACGGCGCGGAAGGCCTCGACGAGATCGCCCGACCGGTCGTACTCGCGGCCGAGCAGGACGGCGGCGACCTCGGTGTCGGTCTCGCTGCGGAAGGTGAAGCCGTCCGCGAGGAGCTCGTCCTTGAGCTCGGAGAAGTTCTCGATGATGCCGTTGTGGATGACGGCGAGCTTGTCGTCGTCGGCGAGGTGCGGGTGGGCGTTGCCGTCGGTGGGGCCGCCGTGCGTCGCCCAGCGGGTGTGGCCGATGCCGGTGGTGCCGTCGGCGAGCGGGTGCGCGGCGAGGTCGTCGCGGAGCACCTTGAGCTTGCCCGCACGCTTGCGCATGCCGAGGTCGCCGTTCGCGTCGATCACGGCGATGCCCGCCGAGTCGTAGCCGCGGTACTCGAGCCGTGAGAGGCCTGAGATCAGGACGGCCTGGCTCTGCCGCGGGCCCACGTATCCGACGATTCCACACATGCCGACAATGGTAGGCGGGGGTTTTCGCAAGGAGCCCTTACGAATAAGGATGCCGCGGCGGCTGGTAAGTTTCGTCTCGCTCGTCCCTCGCTCGCTCAACCTTGACGCGCATCGCATCAACGCTCCTTCGTCGCATTGATCCGATGCGTCAAAGCTTGCGGAGGAGCACCGTCTCGACGGTGTGGTCGGCGCCCTTCTGCAGTACGAGGTCGGCGCGGTGGCGCGTCGGAAGCACGTTCTCCTGCAGGTTCGGCAGATTGATGGTGTTCCAGTAGCCGAGCGCCCGATCCACGGCCTCCTCATCGGAGAGGTGCGCGAAGACGTTGAAGAACGAGTTCGGGTTGCTGAAGGCGGCGCGGCGCAGGGCGAGGAAGCGGTCGACGTACCACTGGGCGATGTGCCCGGCATCCGCGTCCACGAAGATCGAGAAGTCGAACAGGTCACTCACCGCGACGTCGTTGGGCGTGGGTGGCGGCTGCAGCACATTCAGGCCCTCGACGATGACGATGTCGGGGCGACGCACGGTGACGACGGCGTCGGGGACGATGTCGTATCGCATGTGCGAATAGAAAGGTGCGCGTACCTCGGGGGCGCCGCTCTTCACCTCGGTGAGGAATGACACCAGCGCCCGGCGGTCGTACGACTCGGGGAAGCCCTTGCGGTCCATGAGGCCGCGTCGCTCGAGTTCGGCGTTCGGGTAGAGGAAGCCGTCGGTCGTGACGAGCTCCACGCGGGGCGTGCCGGGCCAGCGGCTCGTGAGCTCGCGCAGCAGACGCGCGATCGTGGACTTGCCGACCGCGACCGAGCCGGCCACCCCGACGATGAACGGCGTCGTGGTGTCGGCCTCGCCGAGGAACGCGGACTCCTCGGCGCCCAGCCGCTTGGTCGATTCGGCATACAGCGACAGCAGCCGCGACAGCGGTACGTACACCTGTGCGACCTCGGCCATGTCGAGGCGGTCGCCGAGGCCGCGGATCTGCACGATCTCGGTCTCGCTCAGCGGCTGCGTCAGACCGGCCGCGAGCCGCGCCCAGTCCGCTCGATCGATCTCGCGATACAGCGAGAGGATGGGGGTGACCGCCCCCAGGTCGTAGGCGGTGGCTTCGTCGGCGGACATCGCGCCCATCGTAACCGCTCTCGACCGCTAGCCTGAGACGCGTGCGCCTCGGAGTCCTCGACATCGGCTCGAACACCGTCCACCTGCTGGTCGCCGATGTCCGCCCCGGCGGCCGGCCGCTCGCGACGACGAGCCAGCGCACGGTGCTGCGCCTCATGCGCTACCTGGCTCCTGACGGCTCGATCACCGACGAGGGCGTCACGGCGCTCGTCGCCGCGGTGAGCGAGGCGCGAAAGGTCGCCGCGGCCGAACGCGTCGACGAGCTGCTCGCGACGGCGACCTCGGCCGTCCGCGAGGCGAAGAACGGCCCCGAGGTCATCGCGCTCATCGAGGAGGCGCTGGGCCAGCCGCTGCAGGTGCTGGGCGGCGAGACCGAGGCGCGGTACACGTTCCTGGCCGTCCGCCGCTGGTTCGGCTGGGCCGCGGGGCAGATCCTCCTCTTCGACATCGGCGGCGGCTCGCTCGAGATCGCCGCGGGGCCGGACGAGCTGCCCGAGGCGGCGGCATCCGTCCCCCTCGGCGCCGGCCGCATGACGATCCAGTTCCTTCCCGACGACCCACCGGGCGAGGCGGCGGTCGAGCAGCTCCGCGCGCACGCGCGGTCGACGCTCGCGCCGGTCGCCGCGTCGTTCGGCAGACTGGCCCGCCCCGATCACGTGGTCGGCTCGTCGAAGGCGATCCGCTCGCTCGCGAAGCTGGTCGGCTACCCCGCTCCCGGCTGGTCGGGGATCGAACGGATGCTGCTCCCCCGCGCAGCGCTCGGCTCGTGGATTCCTCGGCTCGCGCGCATCCCCGGGTCGGCCCGGCAGGAGCTGCCGGGGATCACTCCCGACCGGACGTTCCAGATCGTCGCCGGTGCGGTCGTGCTGCACGAGGCGATGCGCGCCCTCGACGTCGACGAGCTCGAGGTCTCGCCGTGGGCGCTGCGCGAGGGCGTGCTGCTGCGCTACATCGAGTCGCTCAGCTGGAGCGCGCCGTCGGCGTGACGCCGGCCAGTCGCCTGAACCGCCGGCCACGTCCAGTCGGCAGCGGCCGGCCAGCCCGCGATCACGCGTCGACGGCCTCGGTGAACGCCGAGTAGATCCCGGCGACCGCGATGCCGGCGAGATGCCACTCGCGCGCGTCCTCCTCGCCGAGGGCGACGGTGCGCGGAGTTTCGATCATCGCGGGGTTGATGCGGCGGTGGTCGCCCATCCCGTCGATCATCGCGATCACGGCTACGGCGAGATCGTGCTCGGTGAGGCCCGCCCGCATGCGCAGCCCGAATGCGGCATTGAGCCCGCGGTAGACCTCGGCCATGCGATCCAGGTACCGCTCGACGATCTCCGCGATCTGCACGCGGATGCCTTCCCCGCCCGGCACCGCGTCGCCGCTCGAGAGCGCCGCCGAGATCGTGCGGTACACGCTCCAGGCGACGGTGTCCTCCACGGACGCCATGTTGTGCGCGACAGCGACCCGCAGCACCTCGCGTAGCGCGGCCTGCCGCCCCGCCGGGGTGCTCGCAGCATCGGAGCTCTCGGCAAGTGCGCGCTCGATGAGCTGCAGCGTCTCGCCGTCGAAACCGGTGTCGAACCCGGGATCCGCCTCGAACAGAGCCCGGACGAGATCTGCGACGAAGGCGGCGCGGTCGGGCCAGATGCGGAACACCGTGGACCGCGGCACGCCGGCGGCACGGATCAGGTCCTCGAGCTCGATGTTCGCGTAGTCGAGCAGGAGCCCCTCTGCCTTGACCCGCTCGACGGCGGCGTCCAGCATGAGCGCCCGCGTCTCACCCGCGGGTCGGCGTGATCGGGGTCCGGGATCCTGCACCCTTCGATTATCGCTGGCACGCGGCAGGTTGTGGACCCCCGCGACGCGCGACCAGGTCGCGGTGCCGGGTCCCCACAACCCGGCACCGCCCTGGTCCTCCGCGCGACAGCATGGGGCCGTCGACGGATCGCCCGTGCTCGTTCCCCCCAGGGTCGAGCACGTGGCCACTCTAGAGACTCTGAGTCTCATGTCTCAAGTCGGCGTGTCAATCGCTGAGGAGGAACTGATCCACCATCAGGTGTCCCCACTCGCCCGTGGCATCGTCGAGGATCTGGATCTGCGCCGTCCGTCCGGCGAACTCCCTCACGTCCCACTCCACCGGGCGCAGCCGCGCCGAGTCCTCGCCGGTCGCGGTGCGAACGGGCTGACCGTCGACGAGCAGCTGCACCGATGTCGCGGGCTCCACGCCCAGCGGATGATCGCCACCGCCGACCAGGAAGTGGAGGAAGTTCCGGTCGACGGTGAAGGGCGGCGAGGTGATCGCGCCGGTCGCCGGGTCTCCCCCTCCCGCGAAGGTGTCGGCGACGTGCGCCCCGACCTGTCCTACCAGGCTCGAGGCTGAGGGAGCGGCCGCCGCGAAGCTGCCGGCCGCCGTCCACCCCGCTCCCCACGTGGCCCCTTCGATGCCGCCGATGAGCTGCGCCGGCCGCTGTACGACGCTGCCGAACTCCGTGATCGTCAGGTCGTGGAACGTGGCCGGCCCGCCCGCCGAGTAGAGTGCGATGCCGTCGTCGCCCGGGGGCGCGAACACCTGACTCGAGTGCACGTAGCGGCCGTCGTCGACGAAGACCTCGATGGTGGTCCGGTCCACGAGTATCCGCAGGTGCACGCGGCCGTCGTCGTTCGAGAAGGGCGTGCGGCTCTCGGACTTCCAGGTGCCCGCCGGGTAGCCGGTCTGGCCGCGGTTGAGGTACGCGTAGGTCTCCGTCACACCGACGTCGGCGTGCCGGGTCCCGTCGGCGGATCGTCGCAGCTGCAGCCCGATGTTGGATGCGGTCTGCCATGTCACGTCCGCCTCCACCTGGTAGGCGTCCCCCTCGTACGCGAGGGGCAGGAACCCGTCGACGGTGACGTCGCCGAGGTCGGCGCGCGTCGTGGCGATGTTCGCCAGTGCGGCGACCGGCTGGGAGACCAGGCTGAAGGTCGACCCGTAGCGCTTGAGCCGGATCTCGCGCGTGATGGAGTCGGTGCCGT
This sequence comes from Microbacterium sp. LWS13-1.2, assembly GCF_040144835.1. Taxonomy (NCBI): domain Bacteria; kingdom Bacillati; phylum Actinomycetota; class Actinomycetes; order Micrococcales; family Microbacteriaceae; genus Microbacterium; species Microbacterium sp. LWS13-1.2. The sequence goes on along the minus strand of NZ_CP151632.1, from coordinate 3,618,211 downwards.
TGAACCCGTCGGATGCCCACGTCGGCGTCGAGTGCGCGTAGTCCCAGTTGTTCATCCAGCCGACGGCGTACCGGCGGTCCAGCGGCGCCGCCGGGTCCTCCCAGGTCACCGCCCCGTACCAGTCGAACCCGTGATCGAGCCATTGCGGAGCTGCCTGGTCGAAGGCGAACGACGTGCCGTCGAACGAGCCCGTCCAGTACGCGAAGGTCGCCGGCTCGTTCGTCGCGTACCCGTTCGCGCTGACGCCGAACACCCACGTGAGGGAACCGTCGTCGGCCCGGATCTGGAAGAGGTCCGGGCATTCGATGGTGCCGATGCCCGGGTTCACGTACTCCCACACCCGCGACCAGGTCTTCAGATCCGGCGAGGTGTAGAAGCTCACGCGATCACGCTCCGCGATCAGCGCCACCCAGCGGCCCCGCTCGGCATCCCAGACGACCTTCGGATCGCGGAAGTCCGCCCGGCCTTCGTTGGGGATGACGGGCGCCTCGCCGGACGGCTGGAAGTTCCGGCCGCCGTCCGTCGAGTACCAGAGGAACTGCGCCTGCGGGCCGGACGCGTTCGCCTGCTGGGCGAGGGTCGGATGATCCATCTGCGTGACGAGCATCACCACCGCGCCCGCGCCGAACCCGGCGGTGTTCGCGTGATCGACGACCGCGGAACCCGACCAGAGGTCGTAGTTGGCATTGGTCTTCTTGGGCGCAGCGACGCCCTGATCGGCGAAGACGACGCCGTCGTAGGAGGTCGCCAGCCGCCACTCCGTGCCGAAGTTCGCCGTCGGATCGGCGTTGTAGTCGCCGTTGTAGAGGTAGTAGTAGTGGAATCTGCCGTCGACGTAGACCGGCCGCTGCGGGTCGTTCTTCCAGTGGTCCGGCACCGTGAAGTGGTACTGCGCGCGGTGCTCGTCATCCGGGTCGGCAGCCCGGGCCGCGTCCGCCTGCGATCCGCCCACCAGTCCGCCTGCCACGCCGATACCGATCACAGCGAGCGCACCGGCGGCCAGCCGCACCCGCCCTCGTCCTGCGTCTGACACCATCGTCATCCCTTCTCCGTGCGGGCGTTGCACCCCGCGACCGCGGGCTGGACCGGCACCCGCCCGCAGGGTGCCGGTCCAGATCGGTGTCAGGCGCTCGCCACTGCCTCGGTGGCGCCTTGCACGAGCCGCCCTCCGCGCCACTCCACGGGCATGGGATCGGTGACGCCCCCGACGAACGCCCCATCCTCGCCGGCGTTCCGGAAGGCGAAGAGGAGCCACTGGCCGTCCGAGCGGCGTCGCAGCAGACGCCCGACGTAGAGCCGCTCGTCCGTCACGGGGTACGCGGCATCCACGTCGAACGGGCCGAGCAGGCTCTTCGCCGGCACCGCCCATGTGCCTCCGCCGGCGTCGCGCCGCGCGTCGGTGGCGTGTTCGGCGAGGCACGAGAAGATCAGCACCGGCTGCCCCTCGACGACCTCGGCCTGCAGCACCTCCAGCTGCCCGAACCCGTGCTCGCTCGGCACGGTCAGCGGCGCGCGCAGCTCCCACGTGCGCAGGTCGGGCGACCAGGCGTGACCCACCACGCCCCGGCCGGCGACGGGCCCCTCGGGCGCGCGAGCGGTGAGCAGCATGTGCCACCCGTCGCCGTCCGGGTCGGCGAACACCCAGGGGTCGCGGAAGGCCTCATCGTGCCAGGCGCCGCTCGCGAGCTTCTCGTACCAGGGCTCGCGTGCTTCGAGCACCGGCCCGTCTGCCTTGGTCCAGCCGAGCAGGTCGGACGACGTGGCGTAGCCGATCCGCTGCACATTCCGGCCGTCGGCGGCGAGCGAGGCACCTGTGTAGAACAGGAACCACGTCCCGTCCGGATGCCGCACCACCGAGCCTGTCCAAGTGGCGAGCTCGTCGAAGGCCGGGGCATCGCCGTGCACGAGCGCGTCGGCGACCTGCGTCCACTCGACGAGGTCGGTCGAGACCGCGTGGCCGATCGCCGCGCGGTGGTGGCGGGCATCCGGATCATGGAGCGCGCGCGAGGCGTAGAGGAAGAACAGGTGATAGCGGTCGCCGTCGTCGGCGAACCAGAAGTCCCATACCCAGGAGCCGGGGAGGTCGAACAATGCAGGAGCCTTTCGAGTCGGGCGCGAGACAGCGCGCCGGGTGAACTGGTCGGCTGAACAGCCGGAAGCGGGAGTCGCCGAGAGGCAGGAGCAACGGTTCGCGTCACGCGATCCGCGCGAGCAGCTCCTCCCGCCGCGGCGGGTCGGCGCCCGGTCGCGACACGGTGATGGCGGCGGCCTCGGCGGAGCGGCCCAGCAGCGCCTCGAGTTCGTCGGGACGGATGCCGCCGCCCGGCGTCCGCAACCCGGGGCCCGCCTCGCGAGCGAGAAGGCCGTCGATGAGGGCGCCCATGAAGGTGTCGCCGGCGCCCACCGTGTCGACGACGTCGGTCGACACGGCGGGAACCACGACCTCGGCGTCCGCCGTCACCGCGACCGCTCCTTCGGCGCCGCGCGTGACCACGACCAGGCCAGGGCCGCGGATCACCCACTCACGCGCCACCGCGATCGCATCCCGACCCGGGTGCAGCCACTGCACGTCCTCGTCGCTGGTCTTCACGACATCGGCGATGCCGATGAGCTCGTCCACGCGGGCGCGGACCGCCTGCGGGTCGCGGACCAGCGATGGGCGGATATTGGGGTCGTACGTGATGATCACGCGGCCGTGCACCGCGCGCACGAGTGCGGCGACCTGGCCGGCGCCGGGCTCGAGGACGGCGCCGACCGAGCCGACGTGCACGAGGTCGGCCGAGCCGAACACGTCCTCTGCGAGTCGTGCGACCTCGCCGCCGAGATCCCACTCCAGATCGAACGTGTACGTCGCGGCCCCGCTCGCGTCCAGCACCGCGGTGGCGGTCGACGTCCGCGGGGCGGCGACGGCGTCGACGGCCACCCCGGACTGCTCGAGCCAGCGCCGCACACCGCGTCCCCGGTCGTCCTCGGCGAGTCGCGTGACGAGGATCGGAGCGCGGCCGAGGCGTCCGAGCGTCAGCGCGACGTTCGCGGGGCTGCCGCCCGGCGCCTCGTCGACCGCCCCGCCGGCGCGGTGCACGATATCGACCAGGGACTCGCCGACCACGACGACGTGCGGCGCGGCATCCGTGCTCATCCCTTCACCCCGCTCGCTGCGATGCTGCTCACGAACGCGCGCTGGAAGATCAGGAACACGATCAGCACCGGCAGCGTGATGAGCGACGTGTACGCCATCACTTCGCCCCACGCGGTGTTCAGCTGGAAGAAGTACTGCATGCCGACCATGACGGGTCGCAGCTCCTCCTTCTGCACCACCATGAGCGGCCACAGGTACTGGTTCCACGCCGGCAGGAAGGTGAGGATCGCGACCGTCGCGAACGCAGGGCCCGACAGCGGCACGAGGATGCGGCGGTAGATGGTGAACCAGCTGGCACCGTCGATCCGCGCCGCCTCGTCGAGCGACTTCGGGATCGTCGAGAAGTACTGCGTGAACAGGAAGATCGAGAACGCGTTCGCGATGAACGGCACGATCTGCACCTCGTAGGTGTTGAGCCAGCCGAAGTCGTACTTGAGCACCCCGCCCTCGATCACGAGCGTCGGCAGCTGCGCCACCCAGTAGACCATCGGCACCGCGATCGTCTCGAACGGCACGATGAGCGTGGCGATCACGACGGCGAGGACGACGATGCGCCCCTTCCACTGCAGTCGCGACAGCGCGAAGCCCGCCATCGAGTTGACGATGAGACCGAGTCCGACGGTGAGGACGGTGACGAACACCGAGTTGAACAGGAACTGCGCGACGGGCACGCGATCGAAGACCCCGAAGTAGTTGTCGAGGCTGATGTCTCCGGTGGGCAGGAACGCGTTCACCGAATCGACGTCCTGCAGGATCTGCGCGTCGGGCTTGAGGCTGGACACGAACATGAACACGAGCGGGAACAGGAACAGCATGCCGAACAACGACATCGCGATGTACACGAGGATCTTTCCGCGCAGCCGATGGGACTTCTCGCTGCGGACGGGGCGCACGGGCGGCGACGGGCGACGCGCGTCACGCGCCGTGGTGAGGGTTCGGGTCTCGGACATGGGTCAGTCCTTCTCTCGCGTCAGCCGGCGCTGGATGAGCGCGATGATCAGCACGGCGACGAAGAAGATGAGCGAGATCGCGGCGGCGTAGCCGATCTCCTGCTGCTCGTAGCCCTTCCGTACGGCGTGGAAGACGATCGTGGAGGTCGAGCCCTGCGGGCCGCCCTGGGTCATCACGTCGACCTGTACGAAGAGGCCGAGGGCTGCGATCGTGATCGTGACGAGCACGAACACCATCGTCGGGCGAAGGCCCGGCCAGGTGACGTTCGTGAACTGGCGCCACGGGCTCGCGCCGTCCATCCTGGCGGCCTCGTAGAGCTCTTCGGGAATCGTCTGCAGACCCGAGAGCCAGATGATCATGTGGAATCCGACGGCCTGCCAGATCGACATGAAGATGATCGCGCCGAGCGCGGTCTGCGGATCATTCAGCCAGTCGGCGCCCGACCAGAGGCCGAAGGTGAGGGCGTCGATCATCGAGTTGATGAGGCCGTCCTGCTGGTACATGAACTTCCAGAGGATCGACACCACGACGATCGAGGTGACGACCGGGATGAAGAAGATCACGCGGAAGGCGGTGACCCCGCGCATGCGCCGGTTGACGAGTACCGCCAGCAGCAGCCCGAGGGCGGCCTGCACGGGCACGACCACCAGCGCGAAGACGGCCGTGTTGCCGACGGACTGGACGAACAGCGGGTCGGCGGTGAACGCGCGGACGAAGTTGTCCATCCCCACGAAGCGCGGGGGGTTGGGCGAGATGAGCCGCGCATTCGTGAACGACAGCGTGAAGGCGAGGACCACGGGGATGATGAGGAACAGGACCAGGAGGATGCCGGCGGGGGCGATCATCCCGAGTCCGGCCCAGGTCTCGCGCCCCTTGATGGAGCGGAAGCGACGGAGTTCGCGCCGAGGTTCTTCGGCGGCGACCGTCGGTGGAGTGACAGTCATGGCAGGTCTCTCTGAGGATGCGCCGGCGGGGGCATGAGGCCCCCGCCGGCGCGGCGGATCACTGGAAGCCGTACCCGTCGTTCGACGCGATGTTCGCGTCGATGTCCGACACGGCGCGATCGAGCGTCTCCTGCACGTCGGCGCCGCTCATGATGTCCTTCGCGGCGGTCTCGAACGTGGCCGAGATCACCGCATAGGCGGGCGTCTCGGGCCGCAGCACCGCGTACTCCTGCGAGAACTCGACGAACGGGCGCAGGGCGCCGTCGTCGCCGAAGTACTCCGACGCCTGCGCGGCCGCCTCGGTGGCGGGGATCACGACCTGCTTGTCGGCGAACTCGGTGATGTACTCGTCCTGGAAGCTGAACTCGAGGTACTGGCGAGCGCCGTCGGCGTCGTTGCACTCCGACGAGATGCCCCACTGCCACGAGCCGCCGCCGATCTTCGGGCCGTTGCCGAGGTCCGGCGGGGGCAGGATGAGCAGGTCGTCACCGACCGCGTCGAGCGCGGCGACGGCGTTCCAGACGCCCGTGTAGCTGAGCGCCACCTCGTCGTCGACGAACTCCTGGTTGCCCACGGTCCCGCTGTTGTCGGCGTAGCCGTCGGCGAAGAGACCGGCGAACCACTCGCCCCACGCGACCGCCTCGGGTCCGTTGAGCGCACCGTCGGCGGTGAGCATGGTCGAGCGGTCGATGAGGTCGCCGCCGAAGCTCTGCAGGAACGGCGAGTACGCGTAGGGCCACCACTCGCCGGTGTCCTCGGCGCCGATGTCGATGGGGGTCTCGTAGCCGGCATCCTTCAGCGTCGCCAGGGCCGCACGGAACTCGTCGGCCGTCCACGGCTCCTCCATCGTCGGGATGCGGATGCCGTTGCCCTCGAGCACCGACTCCCGCGCGAAGATGGCGAGCGCGGCATCCCAGTACCCTGCCGAGTAGATCTCGTCCTCCCACACGCCGACCGCGGTGGGCAGCAGCGAGTCGGTGAGCTCGGTCGGCAGCTCGAGCGGCTGCAGGTACCCGGCCCACGCCCAGTTGGGCATGATCGGCCCGTCGAGGTCGAGAAGGCAGGGAAGATCTCCGGATGCCGCGGCCGCGACGATCGCGTCGTTGTAGGCGCCCTGCGGGAACGACTCGTGGACGACCTCGTACTCGTCCTGCGAGTCGTTGAAGTCGGAGATGATCTGCTCGTAGACCTCGAGCTCGGCGGGGTTACCCGCCGAGTGGGTCCACATCGTCAGCTGTGTGCGGCCGTCCGCGGTCGTGTCGTCTCCTTGACCGGCCTGCCCGCAGCCGGTCAAGGCGATCGCCGTGACCAGCCCCGCGGACACGAGGATCGGGGTCCTTGTGCGCATTGTTGTGGTTTCCTTTTCTTGGTGACTCACGCCCGCGTGGGTCACCGATCGGTGGCCGCCTGTGGCGGCCTCTCGGTGTGTGAAGCCCGTCGCCGGTTCGGTTTGGCGACTTGCGCCGGCGGCGGGCCTACGGAGTCTCGTCGGATGACGGGACACTCCATGAGGTGCGTGGCGTCCTCATCCCCCTCTGCGCGGACGCCGAGCGCGACCTCCATCGCCCAGCGGCCCATGTCGTAATGGGGCAGCGCGATGGTGGTGAGGGGGGGATCCTGTTCCGCGGCGATGAGCTGCTGATCGTCGTAGCCGACGATCGAGAGATCCCGCGGGATGTCGAGGCCGCGGCGGTGCGCGGCGATGTACACGCCGACGGCCATGCGGTCGTTGAAGCAGAAGATCGCGGTGGGGCGCTGCTCCTCGGGGAGCTCGAGCAGTTGTTCGAAGGCGGCGCGCCCGCCGCGGGCGGTCGTCTCGCCGTGAACGTGGAGCGCCGGATCGACGGGGATGCCGTTCTCGGCGAGCACTTCGAGATAGCCCTCGTGGCGCAGGGTGGACGCGATGGGAGTGTCGTCGGTGTCGATGTAGGCGATGCGCCGATGCCCCGCGGCGACCAGTTCGCGCACGGCCGCCGCGCCCCCGGCGCGATCGTCGGGGACGACGGAGCGGAAGCCGCCGTTCTCGGGCCGGCAGTCGAGGAAGACCGCCCCGGCGGGCAGTCCGGCCGGAGCGGGGACCACCTGATGCCACATGCACGCGTAGATGAGCGCGTCGACCTGCTGGGCGGTGAGCGCGCGGATGGCGTCGGCTTCGATCGCACTGTCGCCGCCGGTGTCGATGAGGAAGACGAGGTGGCCGTTCGCTCGCGCGGCGTCTTGCGCCCCGGCGAGCATGTCCCCGGCGAACGGAGTCGTCGCGATCTGGTCGGAGATGAGGCCGACCGTGCGGGTCTGCTGCGTGCGCAGCCCGCGGGCGACCGAGCTCGGCGCGTATCCGATCGCGCGCGCGGCTTCGCGGACGCGAATCCTCGTCTCCTCCGAGATGCGCGACTCCACATCGTTCATGACGAGCGAAACCGTGGTCACCGAGACGCCGGCTGCCGCCGCCACGTCTGAGATCCGGGCCCTCGCCATGTTGTGCACTCCATTGTGATAAATCGATTTATCGAACGGGTCGATTATGAACCGACGAGCGGCGTCGCGTCAAGCGCCATGTCTCTGAAGCCCGTGTCCCCCGAACGGCCGACATGCGCGATCCGCCATCCCGTGTCACTATGAATATGCGATGCAAATCGATTTGCATTGCTCGATCTCGAAGGAGCTCCAGAAATGAACACTCCCCCGAAGCGCGTCAGGCGCATCCTGACCGGCGGCGTCACCGCTGCGGCCGTCGCGGTGTCGGCACTGGTCGGCCTGCCGGCCGCTGCCGCCGTCGGTCCCGTCACCGCAGCAGCGCTGCCCGACCTCCAGAACGGACCCGAACCGACCGTCCACACTCAGGAGGCCTTTGCCCCTGAGGACGACTTCACCGCCAAGTGGACCCGGGCGGACGCGCGGCAGCTCAAGCGCCTGTCCGACCCGACTGCGGGCTCGAAGCAGAACTCGATGCCCGCCGAGCTCACGATGCCCGCGGTTCCGCAGGACTTCCCCGACATGAGCAATGAAGAGGTCTGGGTCTGGGATTCCTGGCCACTGACCGACGAGGACGCCAACCAGTACAGCGTCAACGGCCAGGAGATCATCTTCTCGCTCGTGGCCGACCGCAACCTCGTGTTCGACGAGCGGCACGTGTTCGCGAAGATCGGCTACTTCTATCGCCCGGCCGGCGTCCCCGCCGACGAGCGTCCGGAGAACGGCGGCTGGACGTACGGCGGCCTCGTCTTCGACGAGGGCGTGACCGGCCAGATCTTCCCCGACCAGTCCTACAGCCACCAGACCCAGTGGTCGGGTTCGGCGCGCATCTCGAAGAGCGGCGAGATCAAGCTGTTCTTCACGGATGTCGCGTTCTACCGCAACGGGGACGGCAGCAACCGCAAGCCCTACGACCCGCGCATCGCGCTGAGCGTCGGCAAGGTGCACGCCAACAAGAACGGCGTGAAGCTGACCGGATTCGACGAGGTCACCGACCTGCTGCAGGCCGACGGCACCTACTACCAGACCGGTGCGCAGAACGAGTTCTTCAACTTCCGCGACCCGTTCACGTTCGAGGACCCGGCGCACCCGGGTGAGACCTTCATGGTCTTCGAAGGCAACTCCGCCATGCCCCGCGAGAGCGCGACGTGCAACGAAGAGGACCTCGGCTACCGCGAGGGGGATCCGTTCGCAGAGACTGTCGAGCAGGTGAACGCCTCGGGCGCCACGTATCAGATCGGCAACGTCGGTCTCGCGAAGGCGAAGAACGAGGACCTCACCGAGTGGGAGTTCCTGCCGCCCATCCTGTCGGCGAACTGCGTCACGGATCAGACCGAGCGTCCGCAGATCTACATGAAGGACGGCAGGTACTACCTCTTCACCATCAGCCACCGCGGCACGTTCGCGAACGGCATCGATGGGCCTGAGGGCGTCTACGGCTTCGTCGGCGACGGCATCCGCAGCGACTACCAGCCGATGAACGCCGGCTCGGGACTCGCGCTCGGCAACCCGACGAACCTGAACTTCGCCGGCGGGCAGCCGTTCGCGCCGGACTTCAACCAGCCGATCGGGCACTTCCAGGCGTACTCGCACTACGTCATGCCCGGTGGACTGGTGCAGTCGTTCATCGACACGATCGGCACCGAGGGCGACTTCCGCCGCGGCGGCACTCTCGCACCGACGGTCAAGATCGACATCGACGGCGCCTCGTCGGCGGTCGACTACTCGTACGGGGACGGCGGGCTCGGCGGCTACGCCGACATCCCGGCGAACATCAACATCAACCCCGGCGGCAAAGAGAAGCCGCTGCGCTGACCGTAGCGACAGAGCGACGGATGCCTCGGCACGGCCTCGTGCCGAGGCATCCGTCCCGCTCCGTCTCGCCCCGCTTGCCCGACATTCTCTGCCCGCCCGATCCGGAAGGAACCCGCGATGCACGACGCACACGATGCCCAGACCACGTTCCCCTGGCGGCGCGCCCTGCTCTGGGCGGCGGCGGCCATCGCGGTGGTCGCTCTCGTGCTCGGAACGGCGGTCACCGTGCTGAGGCCGTCGGAAGGCAGCCCCGGGGTTCGGCCCACACCGACGGCACCGTCCGCCGACACGGGCGAGCGGCCGGCGGACTGGTCGCCGCATCGGCCGGGGATCCACATCACGCCCGGCGAGAGCTGGATGAACGATCCGCAGAAGCCGTTCCTGCTCGACGGCGTGTGGCACTACTACTACCTGTACAACGCCGACTACCCCGACGGGAACGGCACGGCGTGGTACCACGCGACCTCGACCGACCTGGTGCACTGGCAGGACGAAGGCGTGGCGATCGAGAAGTACGCCAACGGCCTGGGCGACATCTGGACCGGCACCGCGGTGGTCGACGCGCACGGCACCGCCGGGTTCGGCGCGGGTGCGGTGATCGCCCTCGTCACCCAGCAGGTGGACGGCGTGCAGCGGCAGTCGCTCTTCTTCTCGCGCGACAGCGGCTACAGCTTCGAGTCGTACGACGGCAACCCGGTGATGGACAACCCCGGCGTCGCGGACTGGCGGGACCCGCGCGTGTTCTGGGACGAGGCCGCCGGGCGCTGGGTGATGGCGCTGGCCGAGCACGACCGGATCGGCTTCTACACCTCGCCGAATCTGCGCGAGTGGACCTACGTCTCGGACTTCCCGACCGCCGGGCTCGGCGTGCTCGAGTGCCCCGACCTGTTCCCGATGTCGGTGAACGGGGATCCCGACGACGTGCGCTGGGTGCTCGTGGCCGGTGCCAACGGCGCGGCGGAGGGCATGACCACCGGCACCGCGTACTGGGTCGGTCAGTGGGACGGCGAGCGCTTCACGGCCGACGGAACCGGGCACCAGTGGCTGGACCACGGTCCCGACTACTACGCCGCTGTCACGTGGGACGACCCCCGGCTCGACACCGGCGACCGTCTGGCGTCGAGGTACGGCATCGGCTGGATGAACAACTGGGCCTACGCCGGCAGCCTGCCGGGCGAAGACTGGCACGGCGGCTCGGACTCCCTCATGCGCACGATCTCGCTGCGGGCGAACGGGGCGGGCGCCACGTTGCACTCGACGCCCGCGCCGGAGCTGGACGCGCTGGCCGGAGAACGCGAGGCGCTCGCGGACGCGCAGGTGGACGCCGAGACCGCGGTCGAGGTCGACGTGCCGGCGTCGGGCGCCTATCGGCTGAGGCTCACCGCGTCCGAGGCGGCCGGCGACACCGGCGAACTCCGCGTGAAGGTGCTCACCGGCGACGGCACGTTCGCCACCGTCGGCTACGACTTCGCTGCGGGGGTCGCGTTCGTGACGCGCGACGCGGACGCGGTCGCCGAAGGGATGCCGGAGGCGTACCGCGACGTGCGCACGGCGCGCGTCGCTCCGGTCGACGGACGGGTGGAGCTCGACATCGTCGTGGATGCGGCGTCGGTCGAGGTGTTCGCCGGCGACGGGGACGTCGCGCTGACGATGGCGACCTTCGGGTCGGCGGGCGAGCGCGGACTGCGCATCGAGGGGGCGGATGGTGCGGTGAGCGTCACCGACGCGAGCCTTACTCCCCTGCGCGTCGCGCCCGTCGAGCGGACCGGTCGCCGCTAGGCGCGCTCGTCAGCGGACGGCGGGCGGACCGGTCGCGGCCAGACCGGTCGCGGCTAGCGCGCGGCGCGCTGATCAGCGGACGGCGGGCGCGGCGACGGAGCCGCGCTCGACGAGCCAGCCCCGCAGCTGGTGCACGCCGTCGCCGACGGGCGGAGCGGTGCCGTCTATCCGATCCAGCAGCCGCGTCATCCCCCACCGTCCGATCTCGTCGTGGGGCAGCGCGACCGTCGTGAGCCCGGGGTCCAGGGCATCGGCGACCGGGCGCAGGTCGTCGATGCCGACCACCGACAGGCCTGCCGGCACGGGGATCCCGCGTCGCGCGGCGGCCTGCATCACCCCCATCGCGATCTGGTCGTTGAAGCAGATGATCGCGGTCGGCGGACGGGTCTGGTCGAGCAGGCGTCCGCCCGCCTCACGACCCCCGGCAGCGTTCGAGGCGCAGAAATCGAGTCTGCCCTCGTCGAGGGCGATGCCGGCGTCTCCCAGAGCCGAGCGCACGCCGATCAGGCGTCCGCGCGCAGCCCGCGATTCGTCGGTCGTGCCGACGTAGGCGATCTCGCGGTGGCCCTCCCGGGTGAGCCGCTCGCACGCGAGCGTCGCGATCTGCGCCTCGTCGGGCACGACGGCATCCACCTGCCAGCCGGGCTCCGGCGCCGCATCGACGAGCACCACCGGCACGTCGTCGGGCACCGCGGGACGATCCACGCGCTGGTGGTACATCCGGGCGATGAGCAGGCCGTCGACGCGCTGCGCGAGGAATCGCGAGACGAGATCGCGCTCGGCCTCGGCATCTCCCCCGCTCTCGGCCACCATGAGCAGCACGTCCCGCTCGAGCCCCGCGCGGCGGGCGCCCTCGATGATACGGCCGGCGAACGGCGTCGCGGCGAGGTCGTCGCCGATCAGGCCGACGACCCCGGTGCGGCGCCGGCGCAGGCCGCTCGCCACGCGGTCGGGAACGTAGCCGAGCTCGCGCGCCACCGCGAGGATCCGCTCCCTCGTCTCGGCGTTGACGGCGCGGGCGCCGCTGAGGGCGTGCGAGACCGTCGTCGGTGAGACGCCTGCCGCCGCCGCCACATCGCTGACGCGCGGGCGGCCGCCTCCGGTCGTCGAGCGGTTCCCCATTGCTCCAGGTTAGGCCGAGCGGGGCTCCCGACGAGTGCGCGGCGACGTCGCCCCGCGAGTCCGGTGCAGGAACGCCGTGGAGACGACGCGACGCACCCGCCCGCACGAGTGCGGGGCGCCGAGGTTCAGCGCACGACGGCGGTGACGGTCGCAAGCCGGCTGAGCACGTCCTGACTGACCGAACCGAGCAGGAAGCGTGCCAGCGCGCCGCGGCCGCGCGACCCGACCACCGCGAGCCGTGCCGAGGAGGCGAGCTCGTTGATGATCTGCGCCGGATACCCCCGCTCGACACGATGCTCGATCGCGAGGTCGGGGTACTGCGCGCTGAGCCCGGCGAGCGACAGGCCGAGGGCCTCGGCGGTGAGCTTCTCCATGTTCTCGAGATACTCCGCGGGGTAGACGGCCGCCATGTTGCGCGGCGCCTCGAGCGGGGTCCACACCGCGACGGCGATCAGCGGCTCGCCGAGGCGATCCGCCTCCGCGGCCGCGAACGCGATCGCCTTCTCCGACGCCGGCGAGCCGTCGACGCCCACCACCACTCCGGTGCGCTTCGACACGTCCACGTCGGGCACGACGACGACAGGGCACTGCGCTCCGGCGGCGATCCGCTGCCCGTGCGCGCCGCGGCGTCCCCCGGATCCGTCCTGGTGATCGCTCCCGATCACCAGCAGCGACGCGTGGGCCGAGGCATCCGTCAGCACCGCGACCGGATTGCCGCGATCGACGCGCATGTACACCTTCAGGCCGAGGCGAGGGAGAGCGGATGCCGTGGCCTCGACGCGTTCGCGTGCTGCCGCGACCGCGCGCTCGAGGACCTCGTCCTCGCCGATCGCGCCGACCGCGCCGCCCACGACCTCGATGAGCTTGAGGGGAAGGCGGTGGGCCGACGCGCGCTTTGTCGCCCATTCCACCGCCCGCAGCGCGGCGGGGGCGTCTGTGACTCCGACGACAATAGGTTCGACCACGGTGTCTCCTCTCGGCTGCCCTCAGAGTAGCGGTGACAAGGCGCGCGGCCGGGAGCGCCGCCTGCGCGGTGTCGCGGCGCGCAGTTCTGTGCGCCGCCTCAGCCCTGCCCCGGCCACGGCCCCCAGGGCCAGCCGTTGCCCGGGCCGGAGTCCGGTTCCGGTTCGGGTTCCGGGTCCGGCTGCGGGTCGGGCTCCGGCTGTGGGTCGGGCTCCGGTTGCGGGTCGGGCTGCGGCGAGGGGGCGGAGGGCGTCTGCGGCGCAGAACCCTGGTCCGGCGCGGGCGCCGGAGCCGGTGTCTGGCCTGGGGACTGCTGCGACCGCTGCCGCTGCGCCGCGCGCTGCTGCTCCAGCTCGCGCAGCCGCTGCTGCTCGGCGGCGATCCGCTCCTGCTCGCCGCGCAGCGCCGCAACCGCGCCCGCATACGAGCCCATCGCCGCGAGGGCGTCGGCGTTCTCGCGTGCCGCTGCGGCTGCCGCCGCTGCGCCGAGCACCGCGTCCCGCAGCTCGGTCGCCGGCAGCGGGTTCTCGGCGGCGATCCGATCCGCCGAGGTCGGCAGCGTCGCGCCGAGCGCGAGGAGCGCCGCGTGCAACGCGTCGATCCGGCCCTGCAGCGCCGCGGAGTCCGCGCGGACATCGGATGCCGCGGCGACGAGGTCGGCGCGGAAGTCATCGGCGTCGTCCGTGGCAGCGGTGACGGCCTCGACATCCGTCGTGTCGGCCCCCGTCCGCGCAGTTGTGTCCGGGCCGGCGACAGGCGAGGCGCCGGCATCCGCGTTCAGGTCGTCGAATGCCACCTGTGCTGCCTGCAGCGCCGCGTCGTCGCTGATCCCTCCGAGCTGGGCGAGGACGGGTTCGGTGGCGGCGACGGCCGCGTCGCCGGCAGCGCCGAGCGCGGCGTCCTCGACGAGCGCCGCGTCGAGGTCGGCCTGCGCTGCGACGACGCCCGCCTCGGCCTCGTCGAGCTGAGCGACGGCGGCCGCGAGCCGGTCTCGGGCCATCGCGGATTGCACCGTGACGGTTCCCGCGGTCGCGAGAGCTCCGACGACGATGACGGATGCCGCCACCAGCCCCCAGCGCGCCGCCGCACTCCTTCGCGCGGGGCGTCTGGTGCCCGGCGCGGTCGCGGCCGTGTTCGGTGGTGCCGTGCGCTGCGCCTCGACGACAGGCGCGGCCTCGAGCGGCGCCGCGCGCGGAGGCACGACCTGATCATCGACCGGGGCGGGCGCGGGGCCCCCTGGACCCATCGCGGCGAGCGCGCGCGGACTGTCCCCTGATCCGGGCGCGCTCGCCGCGGGTCCCCCAGTGGCGAGGGAATCGCCGCCGATTTCGGCGGGTACGGCGATGGCCGCGGCGATCCCCGGCGGGGTCGCGGCGACAATGGTGGGTGGAAGTGGCGGAGCCGACTTCGCCGGGCGAGCGATCGGCGTCTCGGGCGCCGCCACGACGGCGGCAGCCGTCGTCGCCGGGCGAGCGATGGGCGTCTCGGACGCCGCCGCGACGGCGGGTGCCGGAGCGGTCACCGGAGCCGGGGTCGCAGCGACAATGGTGGGCGGAAGTGGCGGAGCCGACTTCGCCGGGCGGACTATCTGCGCGTCGGGCGACACCGCGACGGCGGGCACCGAAGCAGGAGCCGGCTTCGCCGGGCCAGCGATGGGCGTCTCGGACGCCGCCGCCGCGACGGCCGCGGCAGGCTTCGCCGGGCGGGCGATCTGCGCGTCAGGCGACACCGCGACGGCCGCAGCCGTAGCCGTAGCCGGGGCCGGGGCCGGAGCCGGAGCCGGCGCTGGAACGGTGACACGGGCTGGCGGGACGGCCATCAGCGCGGCCACGGTCGGCGCGGTCGCCGGCACCGACGCCGCGGCGGCGCCGTGATGCGCCATCACGCGGGCGCTGGCAGCGGCCACGGCGATCGGCTGCTCCCGCTCCCCCACGCGGAGCGGGCCGAACAGTCCGGCGAGCGCCGCTTCGCGCTCGCGTTCCGCCTCGAGGTCGTCGTCGTGCTCGTCGTATGGCCGCGACGGACCGCCGTGCGGTGCGCCGGTCTTCCCCCGAAGTCCCATGCTCAGCTCCGTCCTCATCGCTGAGAGGACGCCAGTGTACGTCCGAGACGGCACGTGCAGCATGGGGGTTTTCCCCTGGTCAGTGGGGTCACCGGATCGGGACGGTCACCCTGTGGGTCGACCGTCCGCCGCCGGCGCCGCGTCTGCGCCGCGCCCGCAACGCGCACCGACGGCGAGAGCTACAGCGCCAGCCGCTCCCGCACGACATCGGCGAGCGCGTCGGCGTGCCGGCGGGCGTCGTCCTCCGACCCCGCCTCGACCATCACGCGCACCATCTCCTCGGTGCCCGAGGGTCGCAGGAGCACGCGTCCGGAGAGGCCGAGCTCGGCCGAGGCACGGGCGACGGCATCCTGAACCACGTCGTCGGAGCCCGCACGCGTACGATCCACACCGCGCACGTTCACGAGCACCTGCGGGTACACGGTCATGATCGAGGCGAGCTCGGCGAGGGTCTTGCCGGTGCGTGCCATCTCGGCGACGAGATGCAGACCGGTGAGCACGCCGTCGCCCGTCGTGGCGTAGTCGCTCATGATGACGTGGCCGGACTGCTCGCCGCCGAGCGAGAAGCCGCCCTCGTTCATGCGCTCGAGCACGTAGCGGTCGCCGACCGCCGTCGTCTCGACGTGGATGCCGTGGGCCGACATCGCACGGTGCAGGCCGAGGTTGCTCATCACGGTGGCGACGAGGGTGTCGTCCTTCAGGCGGCCGCGGTTCTTCATCGACACCGCGAGGATCGCCATGATCTGGTCGCCGTCGACGATCTTGCCGGTCGCATCGACCGCGAGGCAGCGGTCGGCGTCGCCATCGTGCGCGATGCCGACGTCGGCGCCGTGCTCGAGCACCGCCCGCGACAGCACGTCGAGGTGCGTCGAGCCGACGCCGTCATTGATGTTGATGCCGTCGGGGTCGGCGCCGATGACGGTGACGCGGGCGCCGGCATCCTTGAAGGTCTCGGGAGAGACTCCGGATGCCGCACCGTGCGCGCAGTCGAGCACGACGTGCAGGCCGTCCAGGCGGTGGGGCAGCGAGCCGAGCAGGTGCACGACGTACCGGTCTTCGGCGTCGGCGAACCGGCGGATGCGTCCGATGGCGCCGCCGGTGGGCAGCAGCTTGGGCCCGGACATCGCGCTCTCGATGCGCTCCTCGACGACGTCGGGCAGCTTCACGCCACCTCGCGCGAAGATCTTGATGCCGTTGTCGGGAGCGGGGTTGTGGGATGCCGAGACCATGACGCCGAAGTCGGCATCCATGTCGGCGATCAGGAACGCGGCTGCCGGGGTGGGCAGCACGCCGGCGTCGAAGACGTCGACGCCCGACGAGGCGAGACCCGCCTCGACCGCGGCCGAGAGGAACTCGCCCGAGACGCGCGGATCGCGCGCGACGACGGCGCTGAGGCGCTTGCCGGCGGCGCGACGCGCCTCGGCAGTACGGCCCTGGCCCAGGACGACGGCGGTCGCCTGGGCCAGGGACAGTGCGAGATCGGCGGTGAGGGGGCCGTTGGCCAGCCCCCTCACCCCGTCCGTGCCAAAGATCGGCATACGGAGATGAAGCCGATCAGCGCTTCGAGTACTGAGGCGCCTTGCGGGCCTTCTTGAGACCGGCCTTCTTGCGCTCGATGACGCGGGCGTCACGCGAGAGGAAGCCGGCCTTCTTGAGGGTCGGGCGGTTGTTCTCGGTGTCGATCTCGTTGAGCGCACGAGCGATGCCGAGGCGCAGCGCGCCGGCCTGGCCCGAGGGGCCACCGCCCGAGATGCGCACGATGACGTCGTACGCGTCGGTGAGGTTGAGCACCGTGAACGGGTCGGTGATGAGCTGCTGGTGCAGCTTGTTCGGGAAGTAGTCCTCGAACGCACGGCCGTTGACGGTGATGGTGCCCGAGCCGGGGATGACGCGCACGCGGGCGATGGCCTGCTTGCGGCGACCGACGGCCGCACCCGACACCGAGAGCACGGGGCGCTCGGCGGCGACGACGGTCTCGTCGACCTGGGACTCGGTGGAGTAGCTCGTGGGGGTTTCTTCGATGTTCGCCATCAGTGTGTCCTTGTCTCTACGGCGCTTACTGGGCGACCTGGTCGAAAACGTACGCGGTGGGCTTCTGCGCGGCGTGCGGGTGCTCGGCACCGCGGTACACCTTGAGCTTCGACAGCTGGTCGCGGCCGAGCGAGTTCTTCGGGAGCATGCCGCGGACGGCCTTCTCCACGGCGCGGACCGGGTTCTTCTCGAGGAGCTCCGAGTAGGTGACCGACTTCAGGCCGCCCGGGTAGCCCGAGTGACGGTACGCCTTCTTCTGCTCGAGCTTCTGGCCCGTCAGCGCGACCTTCTCGGCGTTGATGATGATGACGAAGTCGCCCTGGTCGACGTGCGGTGCGAACGTCGGCTTGTGCTTGCCACGGAGGAGGGTGGCGGCGTGCGAAGCGAGACGGCCGAGGACGACGTCAGTCGCGTCGATGACCAGCCACTCGCGCTGGATCTCGCCAGCCTTGGGGGTGTAAGTGCGCGTCACAGTAGTGCTGCTTTCTTGATTCGAACGGAGGAGTTCGTGAATCCCACTCCGGGGTGGTTCTGCTCCGGATCGGAGGCGGAACACGCCAGTGGAGGGCTCACGTTCGTGGTGCCGGGTCAGCTGAGCCGCACACCAAAGATCAATAGTACGCGACACGGATGCCTCGGCCAAACCGGCGCAATACCCGCAGACCTCGTCATGTCGGGAGCGCCACGCCGTGCGCCTCACGCGCCGGCTCGTTCACGCGGCATATCGTGCGACATCTGTCACACCTCGTTCACACGACGTCTCTAACCTTCTTCTCATGAATGCACCGTCGATCAAAGCAGTGATCCCCGCCGCAGGCTTGGGCACGCGCTTCCTCCCTGCCACCAAGGCGATGCCGAAGGAGATGCTCCCCGTCGTCGACAAGCCCGCCATTCAGTACGTCGTCGAAGAGGCGGTGGCCGCGGGCATCGACGATGTGCTCGTCATCATCGGACGCAACAAGAACGCGCTCGCCAACCACTTCGACCGCGTGACCGAGCTCGAGGACACGCTTCACCGCAAGGGCGACATGACGAAGCTCGAGCGGGTCATGCATTCCAGTTCGCTCGCGGACGTCCATTTCGTCCGCCAGGGCGACCCGCGCGGTCTCGGTCACGCGGTGCTGCGCGCCCGCAAGCACGTCGGCAACGAGACCTTCGCCGTTCTCCTCGGCGATGACCTCATCGACGCCCGCGACCCGCTGCTCTCCCGCATGATCGAGGTGTCGCAGGGCCAGTCGGCGACGGTCGTCGCGCTCATGGAGGTGGATCCGAGCCAGATCCACCTGTACGGGTGCGCCGACGTCGAGCCCACCGACGAAGCCGACATCGTGAAGATCAAGGCTCTGGTCGAGAAGCCGTCGGCCGACGAGGCACCGAGCAACCTGGCGATCATCGGTCGCTACGTGCTCAAGCCTGAGATCTTCGACGTGCTCGAGCGCACCGATCCCGGCAAGGGTGGCGAGATCCAGCTGACGGATGCCCTCGAGGTGCTCGCCGACGACGAGCAGGTCGCCGGACCGGTGCTCGGTGTCGTGTTCGCAGGTCGCCGCTATGACACCGGCGATCGCCTCGACTACCTGAAGTCGAGCATCCGGCTCGCCCTCGACCGCGAGGACCTCGGCCCCGAACTCGCCCAGTGGATCAAGGAACTCGCACCGCAGCTCGACTGAGCCGGACGCCCTGAGCACGGACGCTGCCGGCTCGGATGCCGACTCGGATGCCGACTCAGGTGCCGGTTCTCAGTCCGCCGCCCCTGGCAGGCCCCACGGGGTGTGACCTTTCGTGGGTCCACGCGCCCGGGCTTCCGGGTCTCGGCGGAAGATCCGGCGGTTGCCGCCACTCGGCGCGGTCGGGTGGTCGGGGTGGATCCCACGCCCAGCTCCACGCCGACTTGGAGACGAGCACGATCGGGCCGCCCTCGCCGGCCGGCGGGCGGAGCACGAATGTCCCCTTCCCGTCTCTGGTGATGCGCCACCCGGTGTTGTGCAGCTTCATATGGTGGAACCTGCAGAGCAGCACGCCCCGATCGACGTTCGTCTCTCCGCCCTCAGCGAAGTGATCGCAATGATGGGCTTCGCAGTACGACGGAGGTCGGTCGCAGCCGGGCCAGACACAGCCGCCGTCGCGGACCGCGAGCGCGACTCGCTGCGCGGCTGAGTACATGCGGGCTTCACGCCCGAGGTCGAACGGGTTGCCTTCGGGATCGACGATGACCTCGATGGCCCCGTTCGCGCACGCGTTGCGGTCGATCACCGAACCCGGCAGCGCGCATCCGCCGTCCACGTCGTGCCCGACCGCGATCAGTCGACCGAAGGCATCGCGGGGTCCGGCGTCCTTGACGACGACCATCCGCACACCCGGCTGCCGGGATCCGAACACACGCTTCGCCTCGGCGAGCGCGCCGGCGCGAGTCATGTCCATCAGCAGGTCATAGGCGAGCTGGTCGTTCGTGCGCGGGTCTTCGATGAGGCTCTCCGCGGCCGCACGCTCTTCGTCGGTCATGAAGCGCGGTCCGCCGCGGCGGGGGCGCAGCCCCGCGGCTAGCACGGACCGCACGAACGCGCCCATCTCATCGTCGAAGGCGATCGTGCCGCGTTCCTGCCCATCCGCGTCGATCCACATCCGGAATCCGCGGTTCTCGAACCGTCGACCGTAACGTTCCTCGGCCCCGACCGGGTCGAGCATGTCCCGCATGGTCCGCGCGCGCTTCGCCAGTTCCTCCACCGGCTGCCCTGACGCCTCCGCCGCGAGCGCTTCCGCCGCCAGCGTCCACGCCTCACGCACCATCGCTTCGCGCGCGGCCTCTTCAGCCGGGTCCACCGGCGGGAACAGCATCGACTCCGCCCCCGGATCCCCGTCGTCTCCGGGCGCATCCGCGCCACCCGCGCCCGCAACACCACCCGGGCCAGACTCGCCCGGCGAATCGTTCGCGCCAGGCACGGCACCGCGCTCAGCGGTCGCCACTCGAGGCTCACCGAGCCCACGCCGGATCGCGTCATGCTGTGCCGTCGTCAGCCGCCCATCGAGCAGTCCCCGCCGCAGCGGCTCATCCCACGGCGCCACCCGCACCGGCGTCTCATCCGGCATGACACCTCCGACCTCGTCGTCCGCAACGGCCCCCGGATGCCCATCGCCCGAGCCGCTGCCGACCCCGTCGGCACCGAACCCCGGAAGCACCGGAACCCCCGAGACGTCGCCGCCCGGCATGACCGCCGGGGGCGCAGCATCCGTCCCCTCCACGAGCGACTTGCCGACGCGCACCTGGCGCACAGCCTCGGCCCTCGTGCCGCCGGTGATCGACTGGATCAGCTTCTCGGGCGTGGAGAACCCCTGCCCCGCGGCGAGTCCACCCTGACCGCGCTCGCGCGAGGACCTCGTGGCCGCGACTCCGGCGAGCACCGCCTGCAACCGGTCGGCGTCGTTCGCGATCGCGCCGACCTCGGCGAGGACCTCGAGCACCGACGAATCGCTCAGCCGCGCCGCGCTCGACGGGAGCGCCTCAGCATCGACATCCAGCTCCGACCATGCCGCGAGCCGGTCGAGCCGGCCCCGCAGATCGGTGAGGATGTTCATATCTGAAGCATCCCACCAACCTCTGACATTCGAATCTCTGTTCGCATCCACGTGACTCGATTCC
Source organism: Microbacterium sp. LWS13-1.2 (assembly GCF_040144835.1). NCBI lineage: Bacteria > Bacillati > Actinomycetota > Actinomycetes > Micrococcales > Microbacteriaceae > Microbacterium > Microbacterium sp. LWS13-1.2. The sequence goes on along the minus strand of NZ_CP151632.1, from coordinate 3,597,296 downwards.
CCGCCGCTGCGGCACGTCCACGCCCGAACGCTCCCCGCCGACAGCCGCACCTCACGATCCCCCTATATAAGAGGCACGGACGCTGCGCCCCGCCGCCTCACCAGATCAGCAGCGCAGCCCCGACGGCGTTGAAGACGACGTGCGCCGTCAAGGCCCCGGCGAGCCTGCCGGTCAGCAGCGTCAGCACGCCGCACCCCAGCCCCACAGCGACGGTGCCGAGCAGCAGGCCGACGGGGACGAACGGTCCTGCCGCAAGTGCGTGCAGTCCCGCGAACAGCGCCGTCGAGAAGAGCACGGCCACCGGACCGGCGACCCACCGCCCCGCGCCCTCAAGCGCATCACCCAACGAGCGCTGGAGCAATCCGCGGAAGAACAGCTCCTCGATCACGGGAGTGACGAGAACGGCGCCCGCGAGGGTGACGATCATCGCGGCCATCACGCTCGAGTCATTCGGGATCAGCCCGCCCCCGAGGCCACCGGTGGAGGGCGCGACGAGCTCCACGAGCGCTCGCGCGACGAGCCCGACGCCCAGCCCCGCAACGACGTCGATCCATGAGAATCCGCGCAACCCGGTGGCCACCGTGAACCGCTCCTGCGTCACCCGCGCGGCCACGATGACCGCGCCGAGCAGCGGAGCCGACAGCAGCACCAGGTCGACGAACGCGACCAGGATCAGCGGCCAGGCCCAGATCACCGCGTGCACCGACGGGAGCCAGAGGATCACCGCCGCGGCGAGCAGTGCGCCGACGGCCGCCACCGCCAGTGCCACCCATGGATGTCGCCACGCGCGCCGGCGACCCGGCGCATCTACCGACACATCGGCCCCGTCGTTCACCATCGCACCCCTCGTGCTGCGGAAAAAGACGAAGACCCCGGGCCGGAGCCCGGGGTCTTCGTGATGTCGTAGGTCAGCGGTTGGCAGCAGCGCGACGACGGGCGACCGCAGCCGCGACAGCGATGCCGCCGAGGCCGATGGCGCCGACGCCGAGCCAGATGAACGCACCCGGAACCTCGCCACCCGTGGCGGGCAGCTGGGCCGAGCCACCGCCGGCAGCGGCAGTCCCGACGGTGATCGTCTGCGTGGCAACCACGTTGCCCTCGCCGTCCACGGCGGTGACGACGTAGGTGCCGGTCTGGCTGGCCGTGAACTGGACCGAAGCCGAGCCGTCGACGACCTGCTTCTCCACCCCGCCGCTACCTGCGGCGTGGACCAGCGATGCGAGGGTGACGCCCTGGCCGGGGGTGACCGTGATGCGGACGAAGGGGACGTTCAGGTTGTTGAACGTGATGGTGATGGTCTGACCCACAGCCGGCGTGGTGTCGCTCACGACAACTGTCGGGGGGTCAGGCGTGTAGTCGGCGGATGCCGCACCGGCGCCGCCGAGAACCAGCAGGCCGGCGACAGCAATCGCGGCGAAAGTCTTCTTGAACATGGCAGAGATCTCCCGAGTAATTGGCACGTCATCGGCTGGGGGGATTTGTGTCGGGCAAGCGCTCCCCGGTCGCCCGACGTGTCACACGCTATCGCATTCTGAGAGTTCGGCGAGAGGGCCAGGGTTTCCAGAAAGTAACAAATTGTCGCACCTGTCCCCCGAACGGAGGACAAAACACAAACTGCGTGTCCCCCACAAGGGCGACAAGACGATCCGAGATGTCCCAATGTCCCCCTTTCGGGGGACATATTGAAGGCGAGATGCGAAATGTCCCCCATTCGGGGGACAAATTGAGCCCACGCGAAATGCCCAAAGACCTAGGTCATTGCGCCTACGAGCAGGCCCAAACCCACGTACGAGGCGTTGTAGACCGCGTGCACGAGCACGGCTCCCCAGATGCGCCCGGTCAGCAGCACCAGCAGCGCGCATACCATCCCCAGAAGCGAGAGCGACACCACGCCGCTCGCGTCGACGTCGCCCGAGATGCCGTGCACCAGCACGAACAACGCGGTCGAGGCGAGCGCGGCCACGAGCCCGGCGGTGAGCTTGCCGAACGGGCGCCGCAGCACGGTGTAAAGCGCGACGAGCACCACGGCGCGGAAGAAGAACTCCTCGACGAGCGGCGCGACCACGACCGGTGCCACGACGTCGAGAGCGACCGTCGAGAGCGCCCACGAGCCGTCGACCTGCAGCAGGGTCGGGAGCGTCGCCGCGCTGCCATCCAGTCCTTCGATCCATCCCTGGGTGGTGCGCAGGAGCGCACCCAGCACCAGCCCGTAGAGCAGGTCGATGGCTCGCAGCCGCAGCAGGCCGATCGGTCGCGACCGGGTGAACGCCCAGACGATAGGGCCCAGCATCCCGAGCCACATGATGACGGTGGCGGATGCCGCAGCCCACGGCGAATCCCACACCGTGGCGACGAGCGACCCGAGCAGCACGGCGGCGCCGAGCGACACCAGCGCGACGGCCAGCAGCCCCTCGCGCCACCGCAGCACGGTGCGTCCGCCCAGGCGCCAGTCGGTGCGAGCCTCGTGCGATGCGCGACGGGAGCGGCGCGGCGCCGGCCCGTCCACGGGCGCGACGGCGCCGTCCGCGTCGACGATCGCGGCGGCCGGCGGCTGGATCGCCCACACGTCGACCGTGGGCGTGGCGTCGCTAGGCTGGTCAGGCACGCGCCTACGTTACCCGCCCCGTGGAGGCATCCCCTTGTTCGCGATCCTCACGGTCTGCACGGGCAACATCTGCCGTTCGCCGCTCGCCGAGCAGCTGCTGCGCGCACGGCTCGCAGACCTCGCTCCCTACGTCGCGAGCGCCGGCACGCGCGGTCTGCCCGCGGCGCCGATGACGGTCGAGGCGGCGCATATCGCGCGGGCGCTCGGCGTCCCCGACGATGAGACCGACGCCCACCGCTCGCGGTTCCTCACCGAACAGCACCTCGACACGCCCGACCTGATCCTCGCGATGACGCGCGTGCATCGCCGTGCCATCGCCGAGCTGGCGCCGTCTCGCCTGCGTTCGACGTTCACGATCCGTGAGTTCGCTCGACTGGCCGCGGCCGTGCCCGCCGACGAGCTGCGGGCGGCGGCGGATGCCGCCGCCTCACCGTCCGAGAAGCTGCGGGCCGCGGCATCCGTGGTCGCGTCGTACCGCGGTCTCGTGCCGCCACCGGAGGATCCCGACGACGACGATGTGATCGACCCGTACCGGCAGCCGTGGGAGACCTACCTGCTGTCGGCACAGCAGCTCGAGCCCGCCGTCACGGCGGTCGCTGCAACCGTGCGCGCAGCGCTGACGTAACCCGTTCCGGGCCTCGACCTGGCCCTGTGTAAGAATTCACGGAGCACACCGGCACCCCCGCGAGAGGCGACATGGAGCTCACCGACTACATCCGGATCCTCCGCAAGAACTGGGTCATCATCGTCGTGGCGACCCTTGTGGGCATCGGCATCGCCGCAGCCTGGTCGCTCACGCGCACCCCCCAGTACGAGGCGCAGAGCACGGTCTTCGTGTCGACCCAGTCGGGTTCGACGATCCAGGATCTGCAGCAGGGATCGAACTTCACGCAGTCCCGCGTGCAGACCTACACGAACCTCGTCACGACGCCGATCGTGATGAATCCGGTCATCGCCGAGCTCGAGCTCGGCACGACGGCGAACGATCTGGGCGCGCGGGTCGAGGCATCCGCCGCGCTCAACACGACGCTGATCACGATCACCGTGACCGATACGGATCCGGTCCGCGCCGCCGAGACCGCGAACGCGCTCGCGATGTCGCTGACGGCCGTCGTGGAGCAGCTCGAGACACCCAACGGCACCGACACGAGCCCGGTCAGCCTCGAACGGGTGAAGGACGCGCTGCCGCCGCTCGAACCCTCCAGCCCGAACGTGCCGCTGAACCTGGCGCTGGGCGCCCTGGTGGGGCTCGCGCTCGGCATCGGCGTGGCGGTGCTGCGCGCCGTGCTCGACACGCGCATCCGCACGCCGCGCGACGTGGAGCAGGTCAGCGATCGCCCGATCATCGGCGCCATCGCGTTCGACCCGAGGGCGAAGGAGCGGCCGCTCATCGTGCACGCCGATCCGCTCAGCCCCCGGGCCGAGTCGTTCCGGTCGATGCGCACGAACCTGCAATTCCTCGAGAACGAGGGGCGCGCGTCGTTCGTCATCACCTCGAGTGTGCCGAGCGAGGGCAAGTCGACGACCGCCATCAACCTCGCGATCGCGCTCGCCGACGCAGGCAAGCGGGTGGCACTGCTCGACACCGATCTGCGCAAGCCCAAGGTCGCCGAGTACCTCGGCATCGAGGGCGGCGCAGGTCTCACCGACGTGCTCATCGGCCGCGCGCGCCTGAGCGACGTGATGCTCCCGTGGGGCAACCGCAGCCTCTACGTGCTGCCCGCCGGCAAGATCCCGCCGAACCCGAGCGAGCTGCTCGGCTCGAAGAGCATGCGCCAGCTGCTCGAGGCGCTTGAGCGCGACGTCGACATCGTGCTGTGCGACGCCCCTCCCCTGCTCCCCGTGACGGATGCCTCCATCCTGGCGAAGCAGACCAACGGGGCGATTCTCATCGTCTCGGCCGGTCACACCAACCGCCATCAGCTGTCGGGGGCGATCGACGCGCTGCAGACCGCGGGTGCGCACATCGCGGGCATCGCGATGACGATGGTCCCCACGCGCGGACCGGACTCATACGCCTACGGCTATGGCTACGGCTCGTACGGGTACGTCGACGCGGCGCCGGCGAAGAAGACCAAGCGCACCAAGCCCCCGAAGACCGCGAAGTCCGCGAAGTCCGCTCCCGCGGGCTCGCCCGCGGCGACCTTCGCGCCCGCTCAGCCCAGTGCCGCTCAGCCCGCTGCCGCTCCGGCGCGCCAGGCTCCTGCGGCTGCTCGCCCGGCGCCTCAGGCGGCTCCCGCCGTCTCGGCGCCGGTGCGGTCGATGCCGGCGACGCCGCTGGAGGAGTCACGAGCGACTCCGCAGAACGGGGGGCTCACGATCGACGACATCGTGCGGCAGGCGGGCGGCTCGTCGAGCGCCCCGGGCCGCAACGACCCCCTGCCCTGAGCCACCGGCCCCATGCAACGGTTCGGCGCGGCGAGATGGCTCGCGATCACGGGAGTGCTCGCGCTCGTCGTCGTGGTGACGGTGCTCGCGTTGGCCGCGTATCAGCACGCCAATCCTGACGCCGCCCGGAGCGAGGCCCAGCCGGTGCCGACCTTCTCGGTGGGGGTTCGGACCCAGACGCCGACGCCGACGCCCACGGCGAGCGCCGTGGACCTCACACAGGCCCGCATGCTCGCGATCGGCTCCGAGGTCTGGTGGCGCGCGACCGCCGGCTCGTGTGCCGGCCCCGCGCCCGTCGTCGAGCGCTCGTACGACCAGGGCGCGACCTGGACCGACGTGACGCCCGCCTACCTCGGCATCGCACAGGTGCAGACGCTCGAGGCCTTCTCCGCCCGCGACGCCGAGCTGGTCGGCGCCACGGCCGGCTGCGAGCCTCAGGCGCTGCGCACCTACACCCGCGGCGAGTTCTGGGACTCCTACCCCGACGTGCTCGCCGCCTCGCGCTACGTGGACCTGCGCGATGCCGGGTCCGTGCAGCTGCCGTCCGGCCCCGTTCCCGCGCCGTGCCCGGCCGCGTTCGGACTCCACGCGTCCGGCGACGTGGTCGCACTGGTGTGCGATGGGCGGGCGTGGTCATGGTCGGCCGGGCAGTGGGCCGCGCTCGCTCCCGAGCGCGCACTGGCGGTGGCGGTCGACGATTCCGACATCCTGGTCGCGCATCAGGCCGACGACTGCGCCGGCATCGCGATTGCGCGCGTGGCCGCCGACATGTCCGGTGTCGCGTCGGCGGTGGGCTGCGTGGAGGGAACGGATGCCGCGGGCCCCGTCGCGATCGCGGCTCGGGGTGATGGCGTCGTGGCGTGGATCGGTGACGCGCTCGTCGGCATCCCGTGATGTGACCGCCATCAACAGGAGACATATCCCCCGTCCGGCATAGCTTTGGCGGGCTCCCTTGTCCGGTTGCGCACCGGCGTTGCGGGCCGCGGCCGAACCTCAAGATCAGCGCGGTTTCTCCTCAAGTCGCGTAATGGACTTGAACCGTTTCGATCGGCACCCCTAGGTTCAGGAACGTCGCCTTTCGCCGCGACGCCGGGTACCCGAAGTTCACCGGCGGTCTCGCGAAATGCGGCAATTCTGAGGGCAGAGCCCGTGCGCCGTGGGGGCGCGTCGGGTTTGGGGCTGCCTTCTTGAGCGATGCCTCTGGGGGGCACCGATATGAACCACGACGCTTCATCGCGCCGCGAAATGCGCCAGCACGCCCGAAACCGCCGCCGTATGCGGCGCTCGGCCGGTGCGGTCGCCGCCACCGTGCTCTCGGCGGGCCTCGTGCTCGGCGGGCTCGCACCCGCCCTCGCCGTGCCATCGGTGGCGCCGGCGACGTCGGTCGACACGTCCGCCGCGGCACGCGCCGCGCAGGCGATCGCGCCGCTCGCAGCGCCCTCGATCCCGTCCGGCGGCGCCGCCATCACGGTCAACCTGCGCGCCCTCCGCGACGCCGCAGGCGGGCAGACGACGACCTCGGCCACCGCGGGCATCGCACTCGAGCTGCGCAACGAGACCACGGTCGACGGCGGCGCGACCTACGGCAGCACGGTCGTCGCGACCTGCACGACCGACGCCGACGGCGACTGCAGCTTCGTGCTCGCCAATGCGCCCACTTCGAACGGCCCGCGCTACTGGGTGGTGCCGACGGCGACCGCGGGCCCCGACGCCTTCCTCAGCCAGTACCTCGTCACCGGTGACAACACCGACTCGTCGAACAACACCGACCGCTTCGCCGCGACGCCGTACGCGTTCCGCACGCCGGCGATCACCCGGTCGCAGACGCCGTACCAGGTGCCCACCACCGGCACCGGCAACATGCCGAGCAGCTCGCGCGTCGGCAACCCCGGCCTGCCGCTATCGCGCACCGTGTCGACCTCCAACCGGTGGAACCACTACGGCACCGAGATGATCCCCACGATCGACAATCCCCGCTTCACGCCGACGTGCACGCCGGGCCTCAAGGTCGCGCTGATCGTCGACACCTCCACCTCGATGACCTACAACAACAACGAGGGTCTCAACGGCGCGCGCACCGCATCCAAGGCCTTCGCGGCGGCCTTCGCCGGCAAGGGCGTGTCGCTCGGCATCTTCCAGTTCGGCAACAACGCGGCCACCGTCATGAACCCGACCGTGGTGACCAGCGGCAACCTCTCGTCGATCAACTCCACGATCAACGGCATCTCGGTATCGGGCACGCAGTACACCAACTGGGATCGCGGCATCGAGCAGGTCGCCGGCGCCGACTACGACATCGCCGTCATGCTGACCGACGGCAACCCCACCCGCTACCGCAGCGGCTCGGGCAACGGCTCGTGGACCGACCTGCGCGGCATCGAAGAGGCCATCCTGTCGGCCAACCTCGTGAAGGCGCAGGGCACGCAGATGATCACGTTCGGCGTCGGCGACTACCTCAACCCGAGCACGCCCTACAACCTGGCGTCGGTCACGGGACCGGTGCAGTGGACCGCGAACGGCGGCATCCCGATCGGCCAGGCCGACTTCGCGATCCCGACCAGCTGGGATGTCGTCGCGACCCAGCTCGGCAACCTGGCCTCGTCGCTCACCTGCGAGGCGACCGTGCAGGTGCGCAAGCAGGAGCGCGCGGGCAACGGCACGCTGACGGATGCCGCGGGCTGGACGTTCACGCCCGCCAAGACCGGCGCGGGCACGATGACGCCGGCGGGCGCGCAGACGACGGCGACCGGCGGCTACCTCCCGCAGCCGTGGCGCATCGCCTTTACGAGTGCGTCCCAGACCGCGAACGTCTCGATCACCGAGACGGCGAAGCCGGGCTGGTCGGTCGAGAGCGTGACGTGTCTGAAGAACGGCGCCCCGATCTCCGGCATCCCGAACGCCGCCACGTTCTCGCTGACCGGCCTCGCCGTGGGTGACGCCGTGGTCTGCACCGTCGTCAACGGCCAGGCGGCCACGGTGCAGGCGAACAAGACCTGGGTCGTGAAGGACTCGGCGGGCACCACTGTCGGCACGTACTACCAGCGCGGCAACGCGGGCGACCCGGCGGTTCCGGCGGGACTCGCCGCGACGCCGGGCATCGGCCAGACGCCGTCGCCGAAGTGGGGAACCGCGTACAGCGGGTTCTCGATCGGTCAGCAGCTGGCCTTGCGCGAGACCGCCACGATCGACGCCCAGCTGCTGCCGGGCTGCGTGCTGACGTCGCAGCAGCTGACGGCGGGCAACAGCCAGTCGACCGGGCTGCCGTTCGATCTGACGACGGGCGACTACACCGCGACCCTCGTGGGCGGCGCGAACGTCTTCGAGTTCACGAACACCGTCACCTGCACGCAGACGCTCGATCTCGTGAAGGTCGTCGCGGCGCCCGGCACCGCGGCGACGTCGGTGTGGACGCTCGAGGCGAAGGCCCCGTCCGGCGCCCTCACCGGGCCGAAGGGCACCTACAGCGCCTCGACGCCCGTGACCGCCAGCGTCTCGCCCGCCGCCGCCTACACTCTGTCGGAGTCGGGTGGACCCGACACGTACGTCCCGGCATCCACCGGCTGGCAGTGCGTGCTCACCGGCACGACCACGACGGTCGCGGTGACGAACGCCAAGGTCACCGTGCCGCTCGGCCAGAAGGTGACCTGCACCGTCACCAACACGACCGCGAAGCTCACGCTGCTGAAGAAGACCGCGGACGGCTCGGGCCTCGTTCCCGCCGACTTCACGCTGACCGGCACGCCGGCGTCGGGCTTCACGCTCGCCGCACTGCAGACGGCAGGGGCGACCACGGCGAGCGCCGGCAACACGTTCGAGGTGCGCCCCGCGCACACGTACACGCTGGCAGAGACCGACGACTCGGGCACCATCGCCTACCGCAACCTCGGGCTGCAGAAGCTGAAGCCGGGCACCGACCCCGCCGTCGACGCGAACTGGGAGAACGTCGCGTCCACCGAGGTCCAGGTCGCCGCCGGCGAGCAGGCGACCTACCGATTCGTCAACGACAAGGTGCCCGCGGTCGTGCTGCCGCTGACCGGCGGCACCGCGTCGGACGCCTTCCTGCTCCTGGGCGGAGCCATCGTCTCGGCGGTCGTCGCCGTGGCCGCGTGGCGCGCCGCCCGCCGAATGAAGCGAGGAACCGCCTGACCCGATCCGACGAGACCTGACCTTTTCGAATCATCCATCCGAAGCACCATTGACCGACTTTCTGGGGAAGTAGATCAACATGAACACGTCCATTTCGAAGCGGGTGACCGCCGCCATCGGCGCACTCGCACTGGGGATCCTCGGGGCCGTCGCGGTGACGGCTCCCGCGTCGGCGACCACGCCCAACGGCGTCGGTGACATCACCGGCCAGTCCGGCACGCTGACCATCCACAAGTACGAGCGCACGGCTGACAGCCCGCTCGACCCCGGCACCGGCGAGAAGATCCCGGGCTTCACCGGCATCGGGCTCGACGGCGTCGAGTTCACCATTCAGAAGGTGACCACGCCCGCGCTCACCACGACGGCAGGCTGGGATGCCGTCGAGGCGATCGCCGACGCGGCCGACCCGATCGCCGCCGCCACCACGGCGGGTCTCACGACCGTCACCACCGTGACGACCGCGAACGGCGGCGTCGCCACGGCGAACCTGCCGTACGCGCTGTACCTGGTAACCGAGACCAACTCGCCCTCGACGGTGACCGACAAGGCCGCACCGTTCCTCGTGACGATCCCGTTCCCGACCGGCCCCGACGCCGAGAACCCGAACGAGTGGATCTACGACGTCCACGTCTACCCGAAGAACGCCGTCACGGAGCTCGAGAAGACGGTCGTCGCGCCCACCGCCGGTGAGCTCGCCTTCGGCGACCTCGTTCGCTGGCAGATCGTGGCCGGCGTGCCCGTGCTCGCCGACGGCGAGGAGCTCTCGGAGTTCGTCGTGCGCGACCAGGTCGACCCGGCTCAGCTCGCGTTCGTCACCGATGCACAGGCAACCGCCTTCGGCGTCGCCCCGTCCTCAGTCACCGCGACCGACGGCAGCAACGCACCGGTCGCGCTCGTCGCGGGCGACTACTCGATCGCCCCGGTGGGCGCGAACGAACTGGCCGTCACCTTCACCGCATCGGGCCTCACCAAGCTCGCCGGTGCCCAGGGCGGCCAGGTCACGTTCACCGTGCTCACGCAGGTCAAGGCGGTCCCCGCCAATGGCGTGATCGAGAACGACGCGATCAGCGTCGTGAACGACAGCGAGCTGACGGCATCCACCACGACGGCGGTGGGTCAGTTGCGTGTGCTGAAGTACGCCAAAACCGACGCGAACCCCGAGGTTCCGCTCACCGGTGCGAAGTTCAAGCTCTTCCTCGACGAGGCCGGCACCAAGCCGGTGACCGTCGCGGGTGCGAGCGAGTGGACCACCGCCGACGGCGGCCTGCTGAACATCCCGGCACTTCGCCCGGGCACGTACTGGCTGGTCGAGACCGCGGCGCCTGCGGGCTACGTCCTCGACGCCACGGCGCGTCAGGTGCAGGTCGTGGCCGGTCAGGCCACGACGTCGGTGAACTTCGTCAAGGTCGAGAACGAGCAGGTTCCCGCGTGGGAGCTGCCTCTCACCGGTGGTGACGGAGCCCTCTGGTTCGGTGTCGGCGGCGCGGCCCTCGTGGCCATCACCGTCGGTGCGGCGGTGCTCATCAGCCGTCGCGCGAAGGCGAACGCCTGACCGATTCACCGCCGTCGCCCGACGGCGGTGAAACCGGACGGTGGCGGGCCCCCCTCCCCCTTGCGCCCGCCACCGTCCTCCTCACCCGAAAGAACTGCGTGACTCTCACGTTCCAGCAACCGACGCGACCGGAACCGCCACTGCGGGACCGGTCGCGTCGGCGTGCGCGGCGGCGCTTCCCGTGGCCGGCGGCAGCGCTCGCCCTGGGCTTTCTGCTCGGCATCGCCGTGCTGCTCTACCCCTCAACGGCGGCCTGGTTCACGCAGTACCAGCAGTCGCAGCGCATCGACGCCTACTCAGAGACGGTGCGAGATCTCACGGTCGAGTCACGTCACGCCGCGATTCAGGATGCCGTCGCCTACAACGACGCGCTGGTCGACGGCACGTCGGTGGTCGCCGCCGGCGAGAACAAGCCCCTCGCCGCGGCGGGCGCCGAGTCCGGCTACGACCAGCTCCTGCACGCCGACGACACCGGCCTGATGGCCCGCATCAAGATCCCGTCGATCGACGTCGACCTGCCGATCTACCACGGCACCAGCGACGAGACCCTCGCGAAGGGCATCGGCCACCTCGAGGGCACTGCGCTGCCGATCGGCGGCGCGAGCACGCACTCGGTGCTGACCGGTCACCGCGGCCTCGCCGACGCCGAGCTCTTCACCAACCTCGACAAGGTCGCCGTCGGCGACACCTTCACGATCGAGGTCTTCGGCGAGGTGCTGACCTACCAGGTGACCGACACGAAGGTCGTCGAGCCCGAGCAGACCGAGACCCTCTACGCGCAGCGTGGCGCCGACCTCGTCACCCTCGTCACCTGCACTCCCCTCGGCATCAACACCCACCGCATCCTCGTCACCGGCGAGCGCATCCTCCCCACTCCGGTTCGTGACATGGATGCCGCCGGCCAGCGCCCCGACATCCCCGGCTTCCCCTACTGGGCGCTGGGACTGGGCGGCGCCGCCCTGGTCGCTGGCGCCTACGTGGTCTTCTCGTCGCGCCGTCGCCCCGCCCGCTGACCGCCGCCCCCTTCCCCTCCGCCCCTTCCGGTCGTTGAGCGAGCGAGGAACGAGCGAGTCGAAACGCGCCTAACCGTCCAACAACCCTCCCGTTCGTTGAGCGAGCCTGCGAGTCGAAACGCCCCCGCGCCCGTCGCGCCACCCCGCCCGGTCGTTGAGCGAGCTTGCGAGTCGAAACGCGCCGAACCGCCCCCGAGCCGTCGACCACCCCACCCGGTCGTTGAGCGAGCTTGCGAGTCGAAACGCAGACCCGAAACGCCCCAAGCCCGTCGAGCCACCCCACCCGGTCGTTGAGCGAGCTTGCGAGTCGAAACGCAGACCCGAAACGCCCGCAATTCACGTGTGGTCACAATCGCGGGCGCGCAAATATCACACCCCACGAACCAGTGCAAATCGACATACCGACGAGCCGCATAGTAACCACCCACACCCACCGCCACCCTCCCGCCTTGAGCGAATCCTGAGCCTGAGCGCCACGCAGCGAAACATGGACATGGGCAGGATGAGAGCGCTCTAATAATGGAGTTGGCGTTCTCCCCTCCCCCATGGATGCGAATGCCGATTCCAACCATTCGGCCGAAACAAACACCTGATACCCTGCCCGTGGTGGCCGGGTAATCCACCACAAAGCGAGAAGACATTGTGACGTCGAATCCCCACATCGACGCGCCAACGGAGACGCCGCCCTATCCCCAGGCACGGGCAGCCGCGCCTTCGTCGAGCCCCGGCGCCGCCGTTCCCATCATCGCTGAGCGGGCGCCGAGCACTCCCCCGGTCGCTGAGCGAGCGACGGACGAGCGAGACGAAGCGCCCCACCGCACCCCGTGGCGCCGCGACTACGCCGCCCGCCTCTGGTTCAGCGACCTCTTCGTCCTCATCTGGGCGGTGTACGGCACCCAGCTCCTGTGGTTCGGGTGGGGCAACGCCCAGGTCGCGATCCGTGAGGACTCACGCTTCAACGAGTTCTCTTACTGGGCCTTCTCAGCGGTTCTCGTGATCGCCTGGATGTGGGCTCTGTCGCTCATCGACTCTCGCGACCATCGCATCATCGGCGCGGGTCCAACCGAGTACGTACGCGTGGCGCGAGCAAGCTTCACGTTCTTCGGCGCCATCGCGATCCTCGCCTTCCTTTTCCGGGTTGACGTCGCCCGCGGCTATCTCCTGATCACGCTGCCGCTTGGCATTTTCGTGCTCCTACTCGAGCGCTGGCTCTGGCGCCAGTGGCTCATCGCGCAGCGTTTGGTCGGGCAATACTCGGCGAGAGTCCTCCTCGTCGGGTCGGCGGACTCGGTCGCTGCGATCGCACGCGAACTCCACCGCTCGCCTACCGCGGGTTACCGGGTGGTCGGCGCCTGTGTACCCTCCGGCAAGATCGCCGACTCGATTCCCGGCACGTCGGTGCCGGTGATGGGCACCGTAGACAACGTCGAACTGGCCATTGCCGCCACAGGCGCCGACACCGTCGCTGTGACGAGCACGGACGACCTGCCGACGATGAAGGTCAAGCAGATCTCGTGGGCACTCGAGGCAGGGCGCCAGCACCTGGTGCTGGCGCCGAGCATCGCCGACATCGCAGGTCCGCGCATCCACACACGTCCGGTCGCCGGCCTCCCGCTGATCCACGTCGAGACTCCGAAGTTCAGCCGTGGCCAGCGCATCGCGAAGCGCACGATGGATCTTCTGATTTCTGTCGTGGGAGTGGTCCTCATCAGCCCGCTGCTCGCTTTCCTGGCGATCAGCGTCCGCCTGACGTCTGACGGGCCAGTCCTCTTCCGTCAGAAGCGAGTCGGCCTGAAGGGCCGCGAGTTCGAGATGCTCAAGTTCCGCTCGATGGTCGTCAACGCCGAGGAGCTCCTCGCCGATCTCCGCGAGAAGCAAAACTCCGGCAACGAGGTCCTCTTCAAGATGGCCGATGACCCGCGCGTGACGCAGGTCGGCAAGTTCATGCGCAAGTACAGCCTGGATGAACTCCCCCAGTTGTTCAACGTCATCGCAGGCAGCATGTCACTCGTCGGTCCGCGACCTCCGCTTTCCAGCGAAGTCGCGCAGTACGCCGAGCACGTGCACCGCCGATTCCTTATGAAGCCTGGAATCACCGGCGCTTGGCAAGTGGGTGGTCGGTCAGCTTTGTCGTGGGAGGACTCCGTCCGACTGGATCTCGCCTATGTCGAGAACTGGTCGCTGTTGGGCGACATAGTGATCGTCCTGAAGACGGGCAAGGCCGCACTCGTCCCAGGCGAAACGGCTCACTGATGCAAGCAAACGTTAGGCATCAAGCCGACACATATCGTGCCTTGAGCAAGCGGGGATCCAAACCGGCACTCGTCTCGGACACGTCGCCCCCTTCGAGATTCCCGTCGACCGGCGTAAACGCATGTGAGAGCCGCGTGGCGTTCACTCCGGGACTGGACGCACATTCATCGAACCGCTCGAGCCGACCCACGAATTGAGGACCAGCCATCCGCACATTACATGTTGCCGGCGTGCCGTTCGAGTGCACGACCATGACTCACGCCGTAGAACGTCTGCTCGCCTCGGGCCGCGGCGATCGCCCGCCTGAGGAGTTCAGGCTTGCGAACGCGTACTGTGTGGCGCTTGCTAACACGCAAGATTCCTATGGCACGCTCCTGCGAGGCCAAGGCGTGAACTTTCCGGATGGTCAGCCTGTGGCGCTGGTGCTAAAGGCGAGTGCCGGCAGCGCGTCCCCGCAACGAGTACGTGGACCCTCTTTCTTTCAAACAGCCCTCCAACAGAGCGCGACTGACCCGAGCATTCGACACTTCTTTGTAGGCAGCACGGATGCAACTCTCACGAAGCTCATCGACGAGGTCAAGCGTCGGCATCCGAACCTGACAATCGCTGGCTCTTACTCGCCGCCGTTCGCGCCCCTCAGCCCGACCTACATGGAAGATCTACTCGCTCATATTCGCCCGGCGGAACCCAGCATCGTATGGGTGGGCATGGGTACTCCCAAGCAAGACTTCGTCAGTGCTGCGATCGTTGAGCACCTCGGCATATCTTCCGCCGGCGTGGGCGCGGCGTTTGACTTCGTGGCAGGGACAGTACGCGAGGCCCCACTGTGGGTTCAGAGGAGTGGAACGGAGTGGATCTATCGCTTGGTCCAAGAACCTCAGCGCCTCTGGAAGAGATACCTCATCGGCAACGCACAGTTCGTTCACTATGTCGTCAAGCATGCCCTCCTCCCAGAGCGACAGGCTGTCGAAGCGTGAGCCTGAAGCCCAATGACCAGCCGGCTGTCAACAGAGCGTCAGTCAGCTGCGTCATTCCTACACACAATCGACCGACTGAACTTCATCGGGCGCTCGATTCCGCGCTCCTGCAATCCGTTCCGCTGCGAGAGATCGTCGTCGTCGACGATGCGGCTTCGGTTGAGGTGGCGAAGCTCGTCGACTTACAACAAGCCAAGACGCACGTTCGCATCATCCTGATTACTCTGTCTGAGAGCGACAAGCGTGGAGCAAGCCGTTCGAGGAACGCAGGCGTCGAGCACGTCACAGGGGAGTTCGTAGCGTTCCTGGACGATGATGACTATTGGGACCCGGACTTCATCGCGCGAACTCTCCCAGATCCGACGCAGCACGATATCGGCTTCAGCTGGATGGACGTCCGCACTGAAGCGGGCGTAGTACTCTCGGAACGGCGCGGATTTGCACCAACGGTAGCTCAACAGGTTGTCACGCGAAATCCTGGTTTCACAGGAAGCAATTTCATTATCCGACGAGATTGCTTCCACGGTCTCGACGGATTCGACGAGGACCTTCGAGCCTATAACGACATTGATTTTCTTGTCAGGGCAGTATCGCGTGGGCACCGGATCCATGTCGCTGAGGCCGTCCTCGTCCACCAAATGATTGGCGAAGGCGAGCATCTCTCGTCACGCAGCAAGCGGCGAGCGAAGGCCATCCGCGCGTACGCAAGAAAGCATGATTCTCTTCTTAACGGCGCGGACCGGCGCAGACTTCGGCGAGACTACCATCTCTCCCTCCGCGGATCGGACGCGTCGAGAGTCGAACGAGCGATGCATTTTGTGCTGATGTGGATGAATTCGACTCCAGTCGATCTTTCCCGCACATGGAATCAGCGTGCCGCCGGCGCAAAGCGGGCGTACGGATGATCGCCGGCGTCACTCACGGGCGTGAGGATGAGCGACTATGACAAATCTGCCGAAGCCGTCGTCGGTGCGCGGAAATGGCATCTGGGACGCCGCCCAACAAGGCATTAGCACGCTCGCAAACGCGGTCATTTCGTTGTTGGTTGTGACCGCACTGTCGATGGAAGACTACGGGGCCTACTCGTACGCGATCGCGGTGACCGGGATCGCGATGTCGATCATGAACGCCGGATTGGGCGGGTTGGTTGTTCGCTACCTCGTCGAGCACCGCAGCCAGAACCGGGCGCTGGTAACCGCGATGCTGATTTCACGATCAGCGCTGGCGTGTGCTGGCTACGCTTGCGCGGCGCTGCTTGCATTGACTGCGGGCAGCGAGGTTGTTCTCGTGGCGACACTTGTTGCGCTCGTCGCTCTTTTTGGTAAGGCACTTGAGGGTCCCGAAGCATGGTTCCTCTCACAGCTCAGGAGCCGGCGCACAGCAACACTGCGCGTATCAGTGACGCTGGTGGCCTTTTCTGCACGATTGGCCGCGATCATCTTCTTTCCGAGCCTCTTGGTATTCGTGGCGCTGTTTGTGCTCGAAGCCATACTTTCGGGCATAGCTATACTCGTGGCTTATCTGAGGGAGCCGGATTCCCCCGGTCTGTCCCGTCCGGATATACGGACTTCGGTTGAACTGATCCGGGAATCTCTTCCGCTTCTGCTCTCAGGCATCGCTAATCAGGTCACGTTGAAGGCCAATGTCATCATCGTGCAGGCTCTTCTCGGGGCGACCAGTGTCGCAGTATTCTCCGTCGCGGCCCGTATAAGTGAACTCGCGTACTTTCTGCCGGTTGTGTTTATGAATTCGCTCCTGCCGCACTTGATGAGCCTAAGATTTGAGTCTGAGGATCATTCAGCCTACAAAGCGATGATGAAGAAGGCGTACGGTCGCGCGCTCTGGGCAGGTATAGGCGTCGGCCTCGTCGTCGGCGTTGCCAGCGCGTTTGCTATCCCCTGGATATTTGGACCCGAATACGGCGATTCGGTTCCGGTTCTAGCAATATATCTGTGCGCTACGCCGTTCGTCTTTATGGCTGCCGTCTACTCCAAGTGGATTATCGTCGAGAAGGTCCTGTGGGCCTCGCTTGTTAGGCATTGCATTGGCGCGATCGTTAGCATCGGGGCGAGCATTGCTCTCGTTCCAGTCGCCGGGGTTACCGGAGCCGCTGCAGCGACCGTGCTGGCCTATGTTTCAGCATCGTACGTTGCAGCCTTCTTTTCACGCCTGACTCGGGGTCAGGCCATTCTTATGTCGTCCGCTTGGCTTTACCCGTTGACGCTTATTGGCAGGCGGAGAACTGGCGGCATGCAGCACCGAGGAGGACGCAGTTGACTGCAAGAGCTTTGATCCGAACCACCCTCGGCCGCGCGCGTCAAGCATGGCTTCGGCGTCGACAGGTCACGCTCATCTCAAGCGCGATGGTGCGGGAGCATCGGGCGGTCCGAGCGGGGCACGCCGCGTTCTCTAGGGATGACCGCCGACGCTACCTACTACGGCGGAATATCCACATGATTGAGAAGGGTCTCACGATGCGCCCGCGGCGAGAAACATTCGCGGCGGACTACATCACGGAGACGTTGAGTGCGGCAGAGTTCGGTTTGCGCTTCCTTGAGGCCGAAGAAGCGGAATGGGTCATAAGCGTTCTAACAGAGTATTTCGCTGCCACCCGGAACTCCGACTCACCACAGATTCGTGAGGCGCATCGCGTCTTCATTTCTCTGGAAACGGCCGCACCCACTAGTCGTGCACGTGGTCCGCAACCTGCCTCGACCCCCAACCATCCGGGAGATATCGAAGTCCTCAGCCGTATCGCCAACGGCCGCCGGTCGGTGCGCTGGTTTAGCGATGAACCGGTCGACCGGAGGGCAGTCGACCGTGCAGTTGGTATTGCCTTGGAATCGCCCACCGCGTGCAACCGTTCGCCGTACCGCTTTGAAATCTTCGACGAACCTAGCGACGTGCGACGAGTCGCCGACCTCGCTATGGGTACCCGCGGGTACTCGCACCAAATAAAGGGCCTGGTAGTGGTAGTTGGACTCTTGAACGCGTTCTTCGACGAGCGGGATAGGCACCTCATCTACATCGACTCTTCCCTTGCCGCCATGTCGTTCGTCCTAGGCCTGGAGAGCCAGGGCGTTGCGTCTTGCATCATCAACTGGCCCGATATCCCTGAGCGCGAACTGAAAATGCGCAGGCTTCTGCAGCTATCCGCCGCCGAGAAGGTGGTGATGCTGATCGCGTACGGCCATCCCCTGGAAGGGTCATTGGCGCCGTACTCAGGGAAGCAATCGGTGACTGAGGCGCGTCAGTTCCGCAATCTTGAGGGAGCGAAATGAGCAAGAATAGGTTTGTCCTCATCACTGGGGTGGAGTTTACAAATCAGGGCGCGTTCCTAATGATGCGCGCCGCAATGCAGGAAGTCCGAGAGCGGCTTGGAGCGGTTCCTGTACTGGATTATCGTGTCGGGACTGCGGAAGAACGCGAAGCCGTCGGAGCGAGGACATTCGTCCCCGTCCGACTGGAGCGCGTGGCCGGGCTCCCCGGCATTGGGCCCGCGATGAGCACGGCGACGCAGTGGATACACCCGCGCCAACTCACCGCCGTGCTTGATGCATCGGGGTATAGGTACGGGGATGCTTGGACTTCGCTCGATCTCAATTCGTCAGTGCTCCGCTACCGTCGATTTGCGGATCTGAACATCCCCGTCTATGTGCTGCCGCAAGCGCTTGGCCCTTTCGAAGAGACTCGTTCGGTCGCAGTGAGCATCCTTGGCACGTCACGACTGGTGTTCGCGCGGGACCCAGACTCATATAGGGCGATCGTTGATGTCGCACCTGCGTCCGCCCTGGACAGGCTCCGACAGTCGCCGGACTTCACCGGCGGGGTGAAGGGCGCGGAACCGGTTCCTTCTTGGGCGGAGGCTGGGAACGCACCCTTAGTTCCGAACTGGAACATTGCCGAGCGAGCGCAGAGCCTGGCCGCTCGGGATCAGTACATTCAGAATCTCGCTGATCTCGCGGTGGAACTACACCGCCGCGGGTTCGCCCCGTATGGCCTGAGTCACGAAGGCGCTCGCGACACGAGGCTCCTTCATGAAGTCCGCGAACGAGTTGACGAAGTGGATTTTCCCGTAGTGGGCGGCTTCAACGGTCTTGAGCTCAAGTGGATTATCGGGCGATCGGGGATCCTCGTCTCGGGGCGCTACCACGCGTTGGCGAGCGCGCTCTCACAGGATGTCCCCGTCGTCGCACACGGATGGAGCCACAAATATCGCTGGCTTCTCGAGGAGCACGGGTGCGCAAGCACACTTGTCGATCCCTACTCCCCTCGCGGCTCACAGTTTGCGGCACTCGACAGGGCGCTTTCGATGGACCGCGCGACGATCTCGGCTGGCGCCGAGGACTACCGAGAAGCAAACCGGCGGATGTGGGATTCCATCTCCGCCGATCTAGAGATGGTTCAGACAGGATGAATGCTCCGAGGCTCGCTCTTCGAATCAAGCGGTTTGCACTACATTGCAGAAACTCGCCCAACCCGGCGATGAAGATGCTGGGAGTTATCGCGTCGGTTTCGTACCGTTCATTCGCATTGTACGTCCTAGGTATGGACATTCCAACATCTACGCGGATCGACGGCAACCCCATCGTGCATCATCCGGTCGGGCTCGTTATAAGCGACAACGCGCATATCGAGAACAATGTACAGCTACGACAGAACACCACAATTGGGGTACGCCGTTCTGGTGGCCCCGCGCCAAGACTGCGTGAAGGCGCCGATATCGGTGCGAACGTAGTGATCCTCGGCGGGGTTACGGTCGGCGAGCGCGCAACTATTGGTGCGGGAAGCGTGGTGCTCATCGACATTCCCCCAGGAGCGATCGCGGTGGGGAACCCCGCACGTATCGTTCGGAAGGATCAGTAGTCATGCCCGGCCAGGTGACCGTCATCATGCCTGTAGCAGACTCCGGCAAGACCATTGAGGCGGCAGTCAGGACGACTCTGCTCTCGCTTGACCAGGAGGGGGTCGTGCTGGTCTATGACGACGCCAGTTCTGATGACACGGTGGACAGACTCAAGCGCATCATGTCGCGCGATCGCCGCGTGCGCCTCATTCGCGGCCAAACCCGAGTGGGTGTGGCTGTCGCGCTGAATGCGCTCCTATCTGAGACGACGACCGATCTGGTCGCACGAATGGACGGCGACGATCTGGTACTACCGGGGCGTTTCCGCCGGCAAGTGCGTGAACTCACCACCTCCCGGGTCGATGTAACGTTCACCTCCCGTATCAACTTCGGAAGCAACCTGAGAAACTACCGACCGTATCTTCAGCGACGGATATCTCCCGACCAAATGCCGTGGTTGATGCTGAGTTCTAATCCCGTCCCGCACAGTTCGATGCTCGGCAGAACCCGCGTCCTGACGGGCGCAGGCGGGTATCGGCAGTCGGTCGCGGAGGATTACGATCTTTGGCTGCGCCTTCTCTCGTCGGGGCACCGGTTGTCTTCGTCGGCGATCCCTGGAATCGCATACCGTATGCACCCTAATCAGGTCACGCGAAGCGCTGAGTGGCTAGTCAGGTTCGAGAAGGATGAAGTACTCAGGGCAAGCTACAACCAGCTTGCGATCACTCTTGGCTTGGATGGCGACGCATGGGAACTTCGCCGCGCCCACCCCGACGTTGCGACAAACCGCATCAAGGCGGGGCTGAGATCTGGACGCCAGCCCATCGTTCATGATTCCGCCGGAGGCACTGCCCTGTGAGCGCGCCCATCGTTGTGATCGAGCACCTCGACCCGCAAGACCTCGTCCCATCAGGTATCGATACGATCGTCAATGACGTCATTCAGTTCGCTCCTGACCGTGAGGTCTCAGTTGTAGGCATCACAGCCTCAGATATTCCCGTCGGTGTCTGGAGGCGAGTCAGCGTTGGCGACAGGGCAATCCAGTTTCTTCCCGTCGCTCGTTTTGATCGGCGAGCCCGGCGAAAGCTTGTGCCGCATTCGATCCGTTTCATTGCGGGGCTATTCAGCCATCGCGCCGCGATCCGGAGTGCGCTTCTCGGAGCAGAGGTGCACACACACCGCCTCGAAACGGGTCGGGCAGCCTCGTTGTTCGGGTTCGGGGCCCCCGTGCAGTTCATCCACAACGCTGCTGCGAGCTTGACCGGGGACAACTCCGACTCAGTCTGGCGATTTGCCGGCCCCCTCTACCACGCGCTGGAACGGGCAGCGGTCCGGGGCGTGAGGGCTCTGGTCGTATTCAACCGCCGCGAGGCGGAGCGACTGACAGTGCTCGCACCGGGCCGATGCGTCTCTGCCCGCACATGGTACGATCCCGCAGTTTTCCGTCCAATGGGTGCCACTCAATCCATAGAGAAAAGCGGAATCGTGTGGGTCGGGAGGCTGGAAGAACAGAAGAACCCGCTGCTGGCGATTGACGTCGCGGCCGCCCTACGCGATCGTGGCTTCGACGCACATCTCTCGATGATTGGCGATGGCTCCCTTCGCCCGAACGTCGAACGAGCAATTGAGCGACAGGGTTTGTCCGACCGGGTATCTCTCGTCGGGGCCGTAAGCAGGGAGGGAGTGGCCAACGAGCTGCAACAGTCGGCTCTGCTGCTCATGACATCGCACTACGAGGGTTCACCGACAGCTCTTATTGAGGCGCTCGCTTGCGGCACCAAGGTGGTTGCCACAACGGCTAGCGACCAGGATGACCTGTTGACAGACTCGTCGCGCGGCGCGACAGCGCCAGCAGACGTTGATGCGCTCGCATCAGCGGTCACCGAGCACTATCGGACGGAGATTGCCCCCGACCTGGCGATTTCAAGCCGGGCGGCACCATTTGCTGTCCCCCGACTGCTGAACCAAATCGACGCGATTGTCCGCTAATGCCGGCTGAACTACTACTGTTCATCGCTCCTGTTCTCCTTCTCGGCCTGCTCCTCCTGCGGGACCTCCCCATTTTTGGCCTCCTTGCCTGCCTTATCCTGGCGCGTGCCGCGTTTGACGGCCCCTTCAACCTACAGGTCGCGGGAAATCCGTTAAGCGGCGTACTCGGAATCTTGATTCTCGGGCTGGGGATTGCCTCGGGCATCCGTGGATGGCGGGGATTCATCCCGATGCTCGCTCTGGGTGGGGTGCTTTTCGTGTCTAGCCAATCAGCGCTGCTCTTCGACGCCGATGCGATTAGCGAGTACATCCGCCTGATGTCTGTGATCGCTGTCTTCGTGATTGTCGCGAACCTCCGGAATCGTCCAAGCCCGCGCGCGGTCGTAACCGTCATCCAACTGACAGCGCTTATTTCAGCGGTCTTTTCTTTGATTCAGTTCGCGACGGGTGGCGGGTTGGTTGTTGACGGAGTACTCCGAGCCACGGGCACCATGGCGCATCCAAACTCGGCCGCACTGCTTTATTGCATGGCCATCTCCGCGTCGGTGATCGCATACTTCGAGCTGGGACACCGGCGTCTCGACTTGGTAGTCGCAGCCGTGCTGTTTGTCGCGCTATTGAGCACGGGAAGCGTGGGAGGCATCGTAGCCCTTGCCGCGATGCTCTGCGCTTACATCCTGCTGTCTCCCCGCGTTGCGATGAACGTTCGAATCGGGGTGCCAGTTCTGGCAGCGGCTGGCGTCATCGGATTCCTTCTCTCGCCTCTCGGAGCCGAGCGGGTATCCGAGTTCGTGAGTCTCGACTTGTCAGGAGCGTCCGGAGAGCGCAATTCGCTCGAATGGCGGATTGGCCGATGGCAGGATGTACTTACCTACTGGGAGCAGTCCCCAATTGTTGGCGTTGGCTACGGCGCGTCCGCGGGCGGAGCACTGCTGAACGGTTATCCGCCTCATAACGAATATGTGCGCGCGATCGTCGAACTGGGGCTGCTAGGCATTGTGGTGATCGCAATCCTCATTGTCGCGACGCTTCGCGCGCTTCGCCGGGTCGCACGGACGGGGGAGGCGGCGGGCGCCCTCGCGACGCTGGGGATCGCAATGCTTGGCGGCATGCTCGTGAATGCCATCGCGGAGAACACGTTCATGTACTCAGTACCTGGATACTTGCTCGCGCTCACTATTGCCTCTGCTCTGTGGCGCCCGCCGCGTTCAACGTCGGGAGACTCACTTCAATCCATGAAAACCTACGAGAGGAAGTCTCACTTTGCCTAAGCGTGCGCTTATCACCGGAATCACCGGTCAGGACGGCTCTTACCTAGCTGAACTGCTGTTGGCGAAGGGGTACGAGGTGCATGGTCTGATTCGACGTGCATCGACGTTTAACACGCACCGGATTGACCACCTCTACGTAGATCCGCATGACCCGAATGCGAAGCTGTTCCTCCACTACGGGGACCTAAGTGATGGGGCGCGTCTTGTGACGTTGATGGCGGAGATCAATCCCGACGAGGTGTACAACCTGGCGGCGCAGTCGCATGTGCGGGTGTCGTTCGATGAGCCGGAGCACACCGCCGACACGACCGGCACCGGCACGATCCGTCTGCTCGAAGCGGTACGCCTTTCGGGGATCGATACGAAGTTCTATCAGGCGTCGACGTCGGAGTTGTATGGCGCGACGCCGCCGCCGCAGTCGGAGACCACGCCGTTCTACCCGCGGTCGCCGTATGCGGCAGCCAAGCTCTACAGCTATTGGATCACCAAGAACTATCGCGAGGCTTACAACCTGTTCGCGGTCAACGGCATCCTCTTCAATCACGAATCCCCTCGACGTGGTGAGACGTTCGTGACGCGCAAGATCACGCGCGCGGTCGCTCGTATCAAGGCCGGGGTTCAGAAGGACCTCTATCTTGGCAACATCGACTCCATCCGCGACTGGGGCTACGCCGCGGAGTACGTCGAAGGCATGTGGCGGATGCTGCAGGTCGACGAGCCGGAGGACTTCGTGCTCGCCACGGGCGTCGGCTACACGATCCGCGATTTCCTCCACACATCGTTCGGGCACGTCGGCCTGGACTGGCAGGAGTTCGTGAAGTTCGACGAGCGCTACCTGCGCCCGACCGAGGTCGACGCCCTCATCGGCGACCCGTCGAAGGCGGGCGAGAAGCTCGGCTGGACCCCGACGATCGATGGAAAGGAACTCGCGAAGCTGATGGTGGACGCCGACGTGACGGCGTTGGAAGAGGGTCCGGAATGGATCGACACAGTCAACCTCGCTTCCTGGACGACCGAGCCCTCACTGGCGCTGCGGTGAGCACGGCGATCGACGGCGTCCAGTACACCCCGGCCGAGCTGGATCGGGATGCGACGTTCTACGTCGCCGGGCATCGCGGGCTGGTCGGCTCGGCCATCGTGCGCCGGCTCGAGAGCGCCGGGTTCACCAACATCGTCGGCAAGACCTCCGCAGAGCTGGACCTGAAGAACCGCGACGCGGTCTTCGACTACCTACGTGAGATCAAGCCGAAGTATCTGGTGCTGGCGGCGGCGAAGGTCGGTGGGATCCTCGCGAACCGCACCTATCCGGTGGACTTCCTCAGCGACAATCTCCGGATCCAGTCCAACGTCCTGGACGCGGCGGTCGCGAACGAGGTCGAGCGGGTCGCGTTCCTGGGATCGTCGTGCATCTACCCGAAGTTCGCGGAGCAGCCGATCCGGGAGGACGCGCTGCTCACCGGGCATCTGGAGCCGACAAATGACGCGTACGCGATCGCCAAAATCGCCGGCATTCTTAATGTGCAGGCGGTGCGGCGCCAGTTCGGGCTGCCGTGGATCTCGGCGATGCCGACGAACCTGTACGGACCGAACGACAACTTCTCCCCGAACGGCTCGCACGTGCTCCCTGCGCTGATCCGCCGGTATGACGAGGCGGCGAAGTCGAGCGCGGAGTCAGTGACGAACTGGGGCACCGGCACCCCGCGGCGCGAATTCCTCCATTCGGACGACATGGCCGACGCTGTGCTTCACCTCCTCGAGCACTACGACGGACCGGACCAGGTCAACGTCGGCACCGGCACGGACGTCACCATCCGCGAGATCGCCGAGACCATCGCCGGCGTCGTCGGGTTCGAGGGCGAGACGGAGTGGGACACCACCAAGCCCGACGGCACCCCGCAGAAGCTGCTCGACGTCTCCAAGCTCGCCGACGCCGGCTGGACAGCGAAGATCTCGCTCGCAGACGGCCTCGACCGCACCGTCGCTTGGTACCGTGACCATGTCGACACCATCCGCGAGTAACCGATGACGTTCCGGCATATCGTGCTCTTCCGCGTGCACGATGATGTCGACATCGAGCTCCTCGACCGCACGGTCGAGGAGCTCGATCAGTTCGCGCATCACCCGGGCGTGGTGTCGTGGATCATCCGGCGCTCACTCGACGAACGAAAAGGTCGTGTGATCGTCGAAGATGCGACATTCGAGAACCAGCAAGCGTTCGAGAGATTTCGCACCGACCCGGCGCACGTCAGGGCCGGGCGACGAATGGCGCAGGTCTCGGACTGGTGGGTGGGTGACTACCTCACCGAGATCGGCGAGTGAGTTCGCCGATCAGTTCCGCCGACCCTGGCCAGATCCGATCGGGAAGCGCGCCGACCTCGACATAGCGAAAATCGAGAGCCTCGTTGCGTGGGGCTGGCTCACCGTCGATCTCGACAAGGAACGACAGCCCGATCGCGTGCTTGCGGGGGTCGTTGCCGTGGGCGGTGCCGTCGTGGGGAGCCACGGCCGGCGGGAACCACTGATAAACGAAGTCGGGCTGAGGGTCGTGATCGACAATCGCCGGTAGTCCCAGTGTGTCCACCGCATGGCGGTCGATGGCCTGGCGGAGGGTTTCGCCGTGGAGAACGCGACCGCCGAGGTGGCACCACACCTGGCCGAAGGGCGATTCGCGGAGAATCAATCCGACTTCGAGACCGTCATCGCGGCGACGAATCGGGACGAAATCCACACATGCGATCGGGATCGATGCCTCGATCGTCGCGTACAGGTCGGCGGGAAGAAAACTCACCTTCTCATTCTTCCGGGCGGAACGCGGGTCGGCGTCGCGCACCCAGACGACGTGCGACGCCACCGCGAGCGTGGCGCTGACGTGATTGGCGCAGCATCCGTCCTTCACAAACGGCATCCCCTTCGTACCCGCACGGCACCGCGGAACCATCGGCAAGAAGCCTAAGCTTGATGGGCACTCACACCTCGCCCATTCGTCCCGGAGCCTCGCCCCCACCGTGATCCGAGTCATCGTTACCGTCGTCCTCGCGCTCGTCGCGCTCGTTGCCACAGCCGCCGCCACGCTCTATGCGCTCCTCGTCCTCGACTCGCGGAGGTCCGTGCGCCACTACTACGGCGACGGTCCGGCATCCCAAACTCCTGAACACCGGGCTTAACCGAGACGAAACGCGACAGTAACCCCCCACCCGGCGGATCACCGTAGCGTGGCACCTAGATGGGGCACTGCCGCCCGGAGCCGGAAGGGAACGGCCCCGGGCGTTCTCTTTTGGGCTTGGGGAGCACATGTACAGAGGCAGACGAGTCACAATCATGGCGGCCGCGATCACCCTCGGCCTGGGCGGAGGAGCACTCGCCGCCGTCCACGCAGCGTCGGCCGACACCAGCGCGGTCATCGGCGAGGCGAGCGTGGTGCTCGACTTCACGACGCCGGGCGAAGTGGACATCTCGGTGTACACCCGCAACCTGTCGTCCGTCCCCGCGTGGGGCGCCGCAACCGTCAACGGTCCCGACGGCGAGGTGTACACGTGGGGCCCGAGCCGCTACGAACCGGGCGAGGTGCGCACTTACGACGCGACCGTGACCGGCCACACCTGCGACGACCTCCACAATACGTCCGCGGTCGCCTACGGCTACGCCAGCCCTGACGACGCCGAGACGTCGTGGACCACCGGACTCGTCACCTACCCGAGCCCGCTCGTCACCGTCATCGGCTGCGCGGTCACGCCTACGCCTACGCCGACGCCGACCCCGACGGCCACACCGACTCCCACACCCACCCAGACGGCGACACCGACGCCGACCCCGACGGCGACGGCGACTCCCACCCCGACAACGCCTGTGCCGACGGCCTCGGCGACGCCTGTGCCGTCGACAGCCACGACCCCCGCGTCAGCCGCTGCCGACGACGACCTTGCAGCCACCGGCGCCGCCGTCGGGTGGACAGTCGCCGCGACCGTCGCCGCCGTGGCGGCCATCACCGGCGGCATCGTGCTGAGCCGGCGCCGGAGAACCTGAGAACGCCGAAGCTCGGAGACTGATGGCAGCGGTCGAGAAGTCGCGCATCGAATGGATGGACGTCCTGCGAGGGACGTCGATCATCCTCGTGGTGTTCAACCACGCCGTGCTCTTCGCGAGCTCCTCCCCTCTCGGCGCACCCGAAGTGGCATGGGTGCTCAACACCGTCTTCTCCCCCGTGCGCATGCCGCTGATGGTGTTCCTCTCGGGACTGCTCGTCAGCGCCTCACTCGCCCGCGGCCCGCGCGCCTACATCACCGGCAAGGTGCGCCGCGTGCTGTACCCGTACCTCGTGTGGTCAGTCATCGCGCTCGCGCTGCTGTACGGGTTCGGCATCCGTGAAGGGATCATCGGCGGCGTCACCGCGCACGTCGTCACCCCGTGGGATCTGCTGCTGCCGCTGTACGACCCGGTCGAGCACCTGTGGTTCCTGTACGACCTGTTCCTCTTCTATATGATCGCGCTCGTCACACCGCGCGTGCCGCCGCTGTGGATCGCCGCCGGCGCGCTCGTCGCCGCCGCGCTCGTGCCCGACTTCGGCGCCCGGCGCTTCTTCCTGCTGCTGGTGTTCTTCATGATCGGCGTGTGGTTCTCGCAGCACGTCGGCGCCCTCGAGCGCACCCTCGCGCGCCGCTGGGTCATCTGGGGCAGCGCGGCACTCGCCCTCGCCACCGTCGCCGCCGCGGCCGTGGGCGTCGGTCTGCGGTACACCGCCCTGTCGGCGCCGTTCGCCGCCGGCGGCATCGGCATCGCGATCGTGATCGCGCGCCGCATCGGATCGGCACGGATGCTGCGACCGCTGCGCGCCGTCGGACGCGACTCGCTGGTGTACTACATCGTCCACTGGTGGCCGGCGAGCGCCGGCGTCGCCCTCGGCGCCCTCACCGGGAACGCCTGGATCGCCCTCGCCGTGGGCTTCGCGTTCGGACTCGGCGCGGGCGTCGTCATGGTGCGACTGCTGCACGTGCTGCCCGCTCTCGACCTGCTGTTCGCGTGGCCCTCTCGCCGCGTGGGTGCCGCCGCCTCGTCCTCCGGTTCGCTGTCCACCTCCGACGGAAGGTCTCCACGATGAACAACAACCCGCTCAGCCGCCGATCCTTCGTCCGCCTGCTCGCCGTCGCCGCGCCCGCGGCGGCCACCGCGATGTGCGCACCCGCCCAGACCGCGGCGACGCCGTCGGCGACGGCATCCGTCCCCTCCGCCTCTTCGGTTCCGACGGCTGCGCCCGCTGCGATCGTCGGGGCTGCCCGCCCCGCGGTGATCCGCTCGTTCGGTCCCAACGGCACCCACTGGCCCGCCCACACGCCCTGGATCAAAGACACCGTCACGACGACGGTCGAAGTCGCCTGCACGTGGGCGGCCATCCGCACCGCACTGCTGGCGGTCACCGCATCGAAGGCCGCCGCCGGCGTTCACATCAAGGTGCGGCCGGGCACCCTCCCCGGCCTGGGCGCGTCATCGGGATCGAAGGCCGTGCTGCAGGGGCTCGGCAGCGCCCAGTGGAGCAAGAACGTGCTCGTCTCACCGCGCGACGGCTGGGGTTCTGTCATCATCACCGAGCCGGCGCGCCTGCGCGAGGTGTACGGCGTCACCTTCGCCCGCATCAACGGCGTCGACGTGCTGATGACCAACTGCACGCGGAGCGCCTGGGCGCAGTCGACTATGTCGGAAGGCCTCAGCATGGCCTCGTCGTACGGGGCGACCACCCGCGAATGCGGCGCCTACGAGATCGTCATGAGCAACGCGAAGGCTGACATCTCGGACCCGCTCGGTTATGCCGCGGGCGCCGACTGCGTGCTCACCGACAGTGTGTGGGACGGATGCTACTCGGCACCGGTGTTCCGCCCCACCGGCGCCAGCGACCACGTCGACACGATCCAGATGTACGGATCGGGCTGGTACCGCGGACTCACCGTGCGCGACACGACCTTCTTCGGCTCGCTCAACTGCGCCCTCCAGATCGGCGGCATGCGCAGCGACGACCCGAACAAGGGCACGCCGTTCCTGACGCTCGACCACAGCATCATCACGTCGCAGGCCACCGCGATCCGCGCCCGCTACCCCAAGCCCGCCAACGCCGACGCCCCGAAGCTCGCACAGGCCCTCAACGGGATCGGCGAGGACTTCCAGCTCTATGCCAAAGACTCGTACATCTTCGGCTCGATGTACCGCAGCAAGTGGGGCGGCGTCTCGAACACCAAGGTCTCGTACGCTGAGGCGGCCACGCGCAACCCTGTCGCGTCGGGCCGCTGGACCTACGACAGCTCGATGGACTCATGGGGCGCCAGCCAGTTCGACGCGCTGGTGCCCACCCCCACCGACGCGTACCTGAAGTCGATCTGGAAATGACCGACCTGGCTCACCGCGCGTCGCGCGGCATCGTCGTGACCATGGGCGGGATGTGGGGCAAGACCCTCATCCAGATGGCCGCGATCATGCTGCTCGGGCGCCTGCTGAGCCCTGAGGACTTCGGTCTGGTCGCGATGGTCACGGCGATCTCGGGAATCATCGACCTCGTCCGCGACTTCGGCCTCACCGGTGCGATCATCCAGGCGCGCGAGATCTCGGAGCGCGCCTGGCGGAGCCTCTTCTGGCTCGCGCTGAGCCTCGGCGTGGTGCTGGGCGGCATCCTCGCGGCGTGCGCCCCTCTCATCGCGAACCTCTACGACGAGCCCCAGCTCGTGCTCATCACGCTCGTGATCGCGCCGAGCCTCATCGTCAACGGGCTCACCATGCCGCTGCAGGCGCGTGCGACCCGCGAGCTGAAGTTCGCGCTGCTGGCCCGCATCGACGTGGTCTCGATGGTGGGCGGCGTCGCGGCGGCGATCACCGCGGGTCTGTTCGGGTGGGGGTACTGGGCGCTCATCGTCATGGTCGGCACCGGACTCGTCGTGCGGCTCGTGATGCTGTGGCTCGCGATCCGGCCCCAGCCCGGCTGGCCGCGCATCCACCGCGACGTGGTGCCCCTCGTCACGCGCGGCGGGAGCATCTTCGGCGCCGAGTTGCTCAACTACGTCGAGCGCAACGCCGACACCGTGATCATCGGCCAACAGCTCGGCCCCGCCGTGCTCGGCCAGTACTCGCGCGCGTACGCGTTGTTCCTCATGCCGCTGCAGCAGCTGAACGGGCCTATCGGCCGCGTCGCCCTGCCCGTGCTCAGCAAGCTGCAGGACGACGGCGACCGCTACCGCCGCTACATCCGCGGCGCCCTCCTCGTCATCGGCTATCTCACGCTGCCCACCTACGCGATCCTCGCGACTGTGTCGGAGCCGTTGTTCGCCATCCTCCTCGGCCCCGGCTGGGAGCAGGCCGCCGTGCTCTTCAGCATCCTCGCCATCGCAGGCATCGCGCAGGGCATCGGCAAGGTGCGCGGCTGGCTGTTCATCACCATGGGCCGCTCGCACCAGCAGCTTCTCTACGACCTCGTCGCGCGGCCGCTCGTGGTCGTCGGGTTCTTCGTCGGCATCTGGTGGGGCGGCATCTACGGGCTCGCCCTGACCTACGGCATCCTGTCGGCCCTCCTCCTGATCCCCGGCTTCGCTTTCGCGATCCGCGGCACCTTCGTGCGCGGCAGCGACATCTTCTACCCCGTACTGCGCCCGCTGCTGTTCGCGCTGCTCGCCTTCGGCTCGGCGTTCGCCGCGACCCGCGCCGTCGACCTCATCGCAATCCTCGAGATTCTGGTGGGTGGGGTTGCGGGGGCTCTCGTGCTCGGGCCGCTGCTGCTGATCCCCGCCTACCGGCGCGACGTGGCGCAGATCATGGGGTTCGTGAAGCAGATGCGCAAGCCGAAGGACCGCGCCGCCGCGCCGGAGGCTGCGGCCGAGGCGTACGAGGATGTGCTGCTGGAAGACGCCGCCACCCCGGAGGACGTGCTCGACGCCGAGATCGCGAAGAAGCAGCTCGAGCAGAACCGCTGACGACGGGGCGAGGCGCCGTCTCCCCGGTCGTTGAGGGGGCGAGGAATGGGCGAGTGGGGACGCGGCTGACGCTTCCGTACACTCGGCGCGTTTCGACTGCGGGCGCTGGAGCGCCCTCCGCTCAACGACCGGGGGGGGGGGGAGGCCACGGTCGTTGAGCGAGTGAGGAACGAGCGAGTGGGGACGCGGCTGACGCTTCCGAACGCTCGGCGCGTTTCGACTGCGGGCGCCAGAGCGCCCTCCGCTCAACGACCGGTGCGGGGCGGGGCGTTTCGACTGCGGGCGCCAGAGCGCCCTCCGCTCAACGACCGGAAGGCGGCGGGGGCGGAGGGGAGCCGCGCTTGCTCCAGCCGATCACAGCGTCGATGCCTCCGGCCATGAACGCCTCGCGCTTCTCGTGGCTCCACCCTTGAATCCGCTTCTCCCAGGCGAAGGCGTCGGCGATGCGCTCGTACTCCCCCGACCACGCGAGCTCCACCGGCAGCCGCCGTCGCGTGTACGCCGACCCCATGCCGGCGTTGTGCGTCTCGAGGCGCCGGGTGAGGTCGACGGTGCTGCCGACGTAGAACGTGCCGTCGGCGCACCGCAGAATGTAGACGTAAGCCATGAGGTCATCCTGCTTGCGGCGGGTAGGCCATGCGCCGCGGACGGGGTGCTGCGTGGACAGGGCGCCTGCGGGGGTCCTTGTGGAGGAGTCGAGAGGGGCCGACACTCGCGCACACTCGACGCGTTTCGACTGCGGGCGCTGGAGCGCCCTCCGCTCAACGACCGGGGGGAGTGAGGGCCCGGTCGTTGAGCGAGCGAGGAACGAGCGAGTCGAAACGCGCCTCACCCTCCCCGAACACTCGGCGCGTTTCGACTGCGGGCGCTGGAGCGCCCTCCGCTCAACGACCGGGGGGCGGGGCGCGCCGGAGCCCCTCGGCTCAACGACCCGGGGGGCGGGGTCAGTTGAGCAGGGTCAGCGAGATCGTCGGGCTGTACCCGGTGTTGCCGGCGGCATCCACCGCCCTCGCATGCACGGGGTAGGTCGCGTTCGGGTAGCTGCGCGACGACAGGCTGCCGCTCCACGAGCCGTCGGACTGCTTCGCCAGCGTGCCGAGCCTCGTCGCACCCGACCACAGGGTCACCCCGGTGACCGCCACATTGTCGGTGGCGACCACCCGCACCGTGACAGTGCCCGAGACCGTCGAACCTGCCGCGGGCGCGGTGATCGTCGCGTTGGGCGCCTGCGTGTCAGGCGTCGGAGTCGGCGTGGGAGTCGGCGTAGGGGTCGGAGTCGGAGTCGGGGTCGGCGTCGGCGTGGGCGACGGCGTCGGCGTCGGCGTCGAGGTCGGCGTCGGCGTGGGCGTCGGGGTCGGGGTCGGGGTGATGCCCGTGGGCACCGTCGACGCGAGCCAGCCGGAGTACCGCCCCGAGATCGGGCTGAGCGGGTCGCCGGCGAAACGCTTGCCGCGCGTGGTCGCGGCCGCCTGCGCCTGCGCCTCGAGGATCTGGAACACCTCCCGCGGCGTGCGACCCTCGCACGAGCCCTCGGCGAAGCACGCCAGCACGACGCCCGACATCACCGCCGCCGACATGCTCGTGCCCGACGCGATGTAGCCGTACCGGTTGCCCTTCTTCGTCGTGTACGGGCACGTGCCGGGAGCCGCGATCGTGTGCGCACGATCGGCCGCGCTCACCGCCCAGTTGCTCTTCGGGTTGATCGTGTCGTCGACCGGAGCCGACGACTCGGTGCACAGCTTCGCGGCGCGTGAGCCCGGCTTGCCGTCGTAGTCAGCGACGTTCGTGACGGTGATCACCTCGTCGAAGTTGCCCGGCGAGTACTGCGCCAGGTCGCGCGTCGAGTTGCCCGCCGCCGCGACCACGACCACGCCGTCGTCGACGAGCGCGCAGATCGCCTGATGGATGACATCCCCGTTGGTGTAGCCGCAGTTGCCGTCGTCGGCCTGCCCGAACTGCATGCTCATGTTCATCACTGCGATGTCGTAGCGCTCGTGGTTGTCCATCACCCACTCGAGGCCGCACATGAGGGTCGCGAGTGTCCCCTGCATCTTGTTGTCGAGCACGCGCACCGACGTGATGGGCGCCCCCGGCGCGATGCCGACCAGCCCCACGCTGTTGTTGATCGCCGCCGCAGCGCCGGCGACGCCGGTTCCGTGCCCGTTCGCGTCGGTGCCGTCGCCGCTGCCGAAGCAGTTGATCTGCCGTGCGACGTTGAGATCCGAGTGCACGCTCACACCCGAGTCGATGATGGCGAGCCCGGGCCCGTCCCACGCCCCGGCCGATGTGGCGCTCGTCGGCGGCAGATCGGCCTCCACCGTGCCGACCGCCGGCGGCACCGTCTGCGCAGCGCCGGTCACGACCTTGTTGGACGAGATACCCCGCACCGTCGGCGACACCCGCAGCAGCGCGACCTCGTCGGCTGTGAGGTATCCCGTGAAGCCCTTCACGACACTGTCGTAGACCGCGTCGGGTTCTGCCGCGATGCCCGTGAGCGCGGCATCCATCCCGTCCATCGATCTGAAGCTGACGGTGTACACGCCCGCCGCCTCGCCGGCCGCGAACGTTGCCGTCGCCGCGCCGCCGCCGATGAGCGACACCACGACGGCGGTCCCCACCGCCAGCCCTGCGAACCGCATCCCCCGTGTCGAGTGCTTCCTCCCGCGCGCCGAAGACCTGGCGCTACTGCTGAGCTTCCCCACTGCTCATCCCCACTTTCTGGCCGGATGGCCTCTCGCCGATGACGCGCGCCGGAACCCCTCCGACGATCGCGAACGCCGGAACATCCTTCGTCACCACTGCCCCTGCAGCGACGACGGCGCCCTCGCCGATCGTCACGCCCGCCAGCACCACCACATTCGCGCCGAGCCACGCGCCTGCACCGATCACGACATCGCTCTCGATCTTCGGCTGATCCATGATCGGGACCGGGCCGCGCTCGACGCCGTAGTTCGACGCCGTCACCATCACGTGCGGGGCGAACAGGCACTTCTCGCCGATCTCGATGCGTCCGGTCTGGTTGCCCGCCCAGATCAGGCTGAACTCGCCGATGTGCGTGCCGGCGCCGATCGAGATGCGCTCCCCGTTGCGGAACGACACGTTCGGAGCCATCGACACCCCCGGCCCCATCCGGATCAGCGGCACCTGCCGTACGAACGAGTAGCCGTGGAAGTGCGCCAGGCGCAGGCCGTGCACGAGCGTGCGCGGGTCGAACACCGACGCGAGCGCGCTCCGGAGGCGGCTCATCCCGCCACCCCCGCGACGGGATCCACGTGGCCGGACACGCCGCCCGAAGCGCCGCCCGGGGCTTGGGCGGCGACCGGCACCGGCACCGGCGCCAGCAGCTCGCGGTAGACCGCCATCAGCGCGGGCAGGTCGACCGACGAGCGCGCCGTGACGCTGATCACGAGCTCGCGACGGTACGAGCATGCCAGGCACGCCACCTCGTCGCGCGGATCGCCCGCCGGCCAGCCGGTCACCGTCTGAACGGCGGCGGTGCCGAAGAAGCGGTCGTCGCGGCCCCACGTCACGGAGGTGGCATAGCCCACCCAGTCCTCGGCACCCTCGACCACCGAGCCGCCGGAATCCACTGCAGCCTGCACCTGCGCGCGCACGCTAGGCACGATCCGCTCGAGCGGGGCGGATGCCGCCACCGCCACCTTGACGACGCTGATGTCGTTGCGCACCCCGCCGTCGCCCGCTCCGCGCCGCGAGATCGGCACGAGGATCGACAGGGTCTCGGCGTCGGGCCGCTGGCGCGCCATCGCGACCAGGGTCGCCGCCGTCACCAGGTCGTTCACCGTGCCGCCGAGCTTGTACGCGCGCCGGGTGGCCGCCGCGAGATCGACCGCCTCGTACGCCGAGCGGCGCCCCTCCCGCACGTCGTCGAGCAGCCCCGTCCGCGCGATGCGCGCGTTCTTGACCGGGCGCAGCATGCGTCCGCCCCAGCGGCGCAGCCGCATCCGGAACGACTTGCGCCAGTACGCCCGCCACGCCTGCCGCACACCGGGGTGGCGCGAGCGCCACTGCGCGAACGCGAGCGCGAGCACCTCGATACCGTTGCGGGGCGGGATGCCGAGCTCGAGGTACTGCACCTCCCCCGGCTCGGGCGGCTCGGCCATCGCCGCGGTGCCGGCGATCACGTCGCCGATCCGCAGGCCGTACATCGCATCGCCGACCACGTGGTGGTAGCGCATGACGATCGCCACGCGCCCGGAGTCCAGCTCGACGAACTCGAAGTCCCACAGTGGGCGCGACGGATTCATGGTCGGGCTCAGCCTCCCGGTGAACCGCTCCACGCGGGAGGGGTCGTCGGGCTCCACGCCCTCGGCGAACCGCACGTGATAGTCGAGGTCGAGACTCGTCACCGGCACCCACGCCGGCGTCGTGAAGCGCAGCGGGGTCGGCACGAGCCGCTGCCGCATCGCCGGCGCGAACCAGCTCAGCCGCTCGACCCGGCGGCGGATCGCGGCACGGTCGAGCGTGCCGTCGGGCCCCCGCAGCGGCGCACCGTCGACGATCATCGTGCCCGCGGCGTGCATCGCCGCGAACGTGACCGCATTCGACACGTACTTCTCGTCGAGCGAGCTGATGAGCTCGGCCCGGCGTGGGAGATCGGTGTGCGCGCTCATCAGTCGTCGCCCCCTCTGCGTGTCGCGACCCCGAGCGAGATCGGCGCCGGCGGGTCGCCGTCGACGAAGACGCGACCGTCGAGCGCGAAGCGCACGGCGATGAAGAAGCCGCCGAGGAATCCGCGGAACAGTGCGAGGTCGGCATCCCGTCGCCGCGGTTCGCGCCGATTGCGCACCGCGCGTGAGAGCGTGCGCTTGGTCGCCACCGCGAACAGCCGCACGCCGACGAGCGCGCGCAGGCGCACCCACTTCGCCGTGAGCGCCCCGAGCCCCAGCCCGTACCCGTGATGCAGCGCGGTGTAGGCGTCGTCCGCGCGCGTGTGCACGTGGTGCACGACGCACGAGGGGTCGTAGACGATGTGCGCGCCGTCATCGAGGATGCGGCAGAACATGTCGAGGTCTTCCGCGCCGGCGAGCCGGCGCCCCGCGCCGAGCACGGGGTCGAAGCCGCCCAGCGCGACGAGCCGCTCGCGCCGGAACGCCATGATCGCGCCGTGCCCGGCATCGATGCCCTCGATCGTGCGGGTGAAGCGCCGCGGCGGCGGCGACGGCTGGGTGCCGACGAGCGTGTGGTCCAGCATCCGTCCCGTCACCGCTCCGACAACCGGCGCGTCGAAGCCCTCGAGGATCGGCGCCATCCAGCCGTCGACGGCGGCACAGTCGTCGTCGGTGAACACCACGATCGGGCGGTCGCTTGTCTGGAGCGCCAGGTTGCGGGCGATCGACAGACCCTTGATGTCGCTGCGCACGTAGTCGACGCCCGCCGCCTCTGCCACGATCCGGGTCGCCGTCGTCGTCGACGCCGAGTCGACCACAAGGATCTGCACGCCGGGTGGTGTCACCGCCGTGAACGAGGCGAGCGCCGCGGTGAGCATCTCGGGCCGCTCGCGCGTGCAGATCGCGAGGGTCACATCCTCAGGCCGCGGCATGCGACGACCCCCTCACCAGACGCGCCGCCTCGCGATAGGCCGCGAGGGTCGCCTGGATCGCCGCCGCCCAGCTCAGCTCGTCCGCACGCGCCATCGCGGCGCGCGACATCATGGCGAGCGCGTCGGGGCGGGCGATCAAGAGGTCGAGCTGCGCCGTCAGCGTGCCGACGTCGCCCACGTCGTGAGTGAAGCCGGTCACGCCCTCGTCGATCACCGCGCCTGCTGCGGTGGAGACGAGCGGCACGCACCCTGCCACCTGCGCCTCGTAGGTCACGAGGGCGCTGCCCTCCTCCACCGTCGGGAGCAGCAGCACATCCGCCGATGCCAGCACGCGCATCGGCTCCGAGGTGACGCCGCGCACCTCGACGCTCGGGTGAGCGAGCAGCGGTGCCAGGAGCGCCGCGTAGTCCTCGTCGAGGAGTCCGTAGACGAGGAACCGCCCGGTGGCGGCCGCCGTCGACGCCGTCCACGCCTGCAGCGCGGTGTGCAGTCCCTTGCGCGGGGAGCCCCTGCCGAGGAACACCCCGGTGAACGGCCCGCCGCTGTCGCGGGCAGGCGGTGCGGCCACCGTGCAACCGTAGCGGTGGCGCAGCAGCCGGCTGTCGTCGAACCCGCGGTCCAGGAACGAGACGGCGACGGCCTCGCTCGGCACCAGCATCCCGGCCGCGGCAGCGTACTCGCTCTCCTCGGTGGCCAGTCGTCGCGCGTTGACGGTGTGGCTCTCGCCGCGACGCGGCTCGAGACCGAGCGACGCGTACTCGCGCGCCACGACCTCGTACGCGTGCGCCGTGTGGGTGTTGGGAACTTCACGCACACCCGGGATGCCGCGCCGCCGCGCCGCCCGCAGCGTGCGGGCCGACGCGAGCGGCCATGCGTGCACGACATCATCCGCGCCCCCGTCGAGCAGCCGGCCGACGAGACCCGCCGTGACGACGTCGTGGATGCGCATCGCGCGGTCGCGACCGATCGCGCGGTGGGGCACGCGCCGACCGCGCACGGTGAGGGTCGTGCGCACGGATGCCGCACCTTCGATCGGCTTCTCGACCGACCCGGCGACGATGTGGACGTCGACTCCGGCGCGCACCAGTTCGTTCGCCTGGTTCCATGCGGTGAAGCCGATGCCCGGCGAGCCGAGCGCAAACGGGAAGCTGTACAGGACTGCCAGAACGCCACCTCCCCCAGGACGAGGCCCGCCACCAACGGGAGCCATGCCGGCTCTCGCTGACCACTCTGTGGGAGCCGTCAAGACGGACACAACCCGGGCTGGCGAATGTCGCTCAGTCTTTACACCCGTGCAACAAACGCACAGGGCGCCGTTAACAATGCGGGGCGACTATTGCAGTGCAAGTCTTGTCGCGACACCACATCTGGGATCCGGTGCGCGACGTGGACGGCCCGATGGCGTGCTGGGGGTTCGGACGGTCTGCGTCCGAAAGCACACGGAGAGAGGGTGTCTCATGGAGACTCCGAAGTATCTGCAAGTCCTCTGGAACTACAAGTGGGTGCTGGTCTTCGGCGCGCTCGTCGCCGCCGTGGCCGCGTTCTTCGCCGGTTTCGCGATCGTCGAAGGGCAGGTCGTCTCGCGCGCGCAGCAGACGTGGACGGCCGCCACGACCATGCTGCTCACCAGTGAATCCGACCGGCTGTACCAGTCGCAGGTGCCGGGTGTCCCCATCGAGCAGGGGACGTCCGACCCGCAGGTCATCGACATGGCCTCGACCGCGCTCGTGTACGCGTACATCCTGTCGAGCGACATGATCCAGGACACGGTCGAAGCCGAGATCGGTCCGCTCGACGACGACACGGAGTCCATCACGGCGCTCCGACGCACGACGCAGCCCACCGGAGACGAACGCTTCCCCGGTCGCTACAACCTGCCCGTGCTGGAGGCCGTCGGCACCGCCGAGACCGCCCCGCGCGCCGAGGAGATCTCGGCCGCTGCCGCGACCGCCTTCACGGCGTACGTCGTCGCCCAGCAGGACGCACAGGAGATCGCGCCCGAGCTGCGTGTGCTCATCGAGCCGCTCGGCGCGAGCGACGCCGTCGAGGGCGACTCCTCGAACCCGGCCATCCCCGTCGTCGTCACCTTCGTGGGCGTGTTCCTGGCCTTCGTGGTGCTGGTGTTCATCATCGCCGGACTGCGCTCGCGCTCCGCCCGGCGCAAGGCCGCACGCGCGAAGGCGGCCGGCGACGCGGCAGCAGAGCCGGCGGGCGGAACGGATGCCGAGCCAGGCGTCACCGCGGCCGAGCCCACTGGCGTCGCACTCGATGCCGAGGTCGGCGAGCTCGTCGGCGCGGGCCCGCCCTCGCGCCGAGCCGGGCGCGCCGCTCACGAGAACGAGACCGCGTAGGCCGTCGGTCACCCGGGTTCGGAGCCACGACATGTCGTCCGGAAGCGCACCGCCCATCACACCCGCCGACGAGACCGACGCTCTACCTGTCCAGGTCGCGCCCGGCCACGCAGGACGCCCCCACTGGGGCACCGTCGCCGGGATCGCGGTCCTGTTCGCCGCGATCGTGATCGCCGGGGTGATCTTCCTTCCGCCCATCGCGGTGGGGGCAGCCCTCCTCGGCATCGCGCTCATCGTGCTGCTGCGCCGCATCCTGTTCACGTGGCCGGCGCTGCTGTTCCTGCTCGCCGCGACCGTCATGTTCATCCCGGCCCGCCGCTACGCGCTGCCGATCCCCCTGCCGTTCGCGCTCGAGGCGTACCGCCTCATGATCTTCATCGCGATCGCCGCGCTCGGGCTCGCGTTCCTGTTCGACCGGTCACGGCGCTGGCGCCCCGTCGCCTTCGGCTGGCCCATCGGCATCTTCCTCGCGACCCTGCTGGTGTCGTTCATTGCGAACGGCACGCGGCTGGTGAACGAGGGGCTGGCCACGACCGCACTGTCGGGCTTCTTCCAGCTCGGCGTCCTGCTGTCGGTGTTCTTCTCGGTGCGCCAGATGCTGACCAGCGAGCGCATGGTGATGGGCTTCCTCATGGTGCTCACGTGGATGGCCGTGATCGTGGCCTTCCTCGCCGTCTTCGAGCGCGTCGCCCGCACGAACGTCTTCCTGATGCTCGCGAACTTCCTGCCGCTGATCGTGATCCGTGACGACGGCGGCGACGCCATGCGGGCCGGGGTGAATCGCGCGTACGGCTCGGCGCAGCATCCGATCGCCCTCGCGGTCATGCTGTGCATGTTCCTGCCGATCCTCATCTACCTGGCCAAGTACGCCATCTGGCCGCGCAACGTGTGGAACCGGCGCATCGCGTACGGGATCGGCACCGTCCTCGTGTTCGGCGGCATCGTCGCCGCCATCTCGCGCACCGCCGTCGTGGTGATGGGCGTGATGTTCCTGCTCACCCTGCTGCTGCGGCCCAAGGTCGCGCTGCTGCTGGCGGCGTTCGCAGTGCCGGCGCTCCTGCTCGCGATGTTCCTCGTGCCGGCCCAGGTCGAATCCATGCTGCTGTCGTTCCTCGACGTCGACACGCTCATCGCATCGCAGTACTCCTCAGCGGGGATGACGGGAGCCGGGCGTCTCGCCGACCTGGAACCGGCCTTCGTCGAAGTGCGCCAGTACCCCTTCTTCGGGCAGGGGTTCGGCAGTCGCATCGTCGTCGGCGACGACGCGAACTCGTTCATCCTCGACAACCAGGTGCTCAGCATCCTGATGGAAGGCGGCGCACTCGGCGTCATCGGTTACGCGATCTTCATGCTGGTGCCGGTCGTCATGCTGCTCGTCTACGCCCTGCGCTGGGCGGCCGAGCCGCGGCACGCGCTGCTCGCCTTCGCCCTCGCCGTCTCGATCGCCGGCTACAGCGCGGCGCTGTTCTTCTTCGACGCGTTCGGTTTCTTCCAGTCGTTCCTCGTGCACATGATGCTGCTCGCCGTCGCCGCGTGGGTCGTCACCGAGGGATCGCGCACGGCCGCGGCACCGAAGCCGGCGTGGACCCCGGAGGCCGGCCGATGACCGCGCGGCTGAGCATCGTCATCCCCGCGCACGACGAGGGCGCGGTGATCGACCGCGTGCTGGGCGCGCTGTGCGACTCCGGCTGGAGGGACGAGTTCGAGATCATCGTCGCGGCGAACGGCTGCACCGACGACACCGCCGCCCGCGCCCGCGCCTACGACGGCGTCCAGGTCGTCGAGACGCCGCATGCTTCGAAGATCGCGGCATTGCAGGCCGGTGACGACGCGGCATCCGTCTTCCCCCGCGCCTACGTCGACGCCGACGTGCGGATCGACGCCGACGCCCTGCTGGCACTCGCCGACGCCCTCGACGCACCCGGCATCGAGGTCGCATCTCCTCGGCTGCACGTCGACACCTCCGGGGCGTCCTGGCTCGTCCGTCAGCACTACCGGATCTGGGAGCTCAGCGACTACCGCCAGAGCGATCACATCGGCTCGGGGGTCTACGCGCTGACGCGGGCCGGCCGCGCCCGGTTCGACGCCTGGCCAGACGTCATCGCCGACGACCGATTCGTGCAGCAGCTCTTCGCCCCCGCCGAGCGAGCGATGCTGGCGGACCACACGTTCAGCGTGCGCTCGGCGGCCGACATGCGCGCGCACCTGCGCCGCTCGGTGCGCATCGCCCGCGGCAACCGCGAGCTGCCCGACCGGGTGCAGCACCAGGATGCCGCGCGGCCGTCAGCGGCATCCCGCGGCGGGCTCGTGCGACGCGTCGCGGCACGGCCCGGCCTCTGGGTGCCCTTCGCCGTGTACTGCGTCAGCTGGACGCTGCCGAACGTGCTCGCCCGTCGCGACATCGCTCGCGCGCGCACACGGACCTGGAACCGAGACGACACGAGCCGGGTGATGGCATGAGAAGACCAGCCGCGACGACCGCCGCGATCGCACTCCTCCTGGCGGTGCTCACCGCCTGTGCGGGGGCGCCCGCACCGGAGCCGGTCGACCTCGACGAACTCGAGTCGAGTCCCACGCTCTCGCAGGTCGCCACGATCGGCGCACTCGGAGACTCGATGACCCTCGGCGTGAACGCCTGCGCCGAGCCGGGCCGCTGCACCGCCGCGAACTGGGCCACCGGCGACGAGCCCGCCGTCGGCTCGGTCGCGATGCGCATCGGCGCGGCCAACGGCAGCGTTCCCAACACCGTCAACGCCGCGAAGGACGGCGGCACGGTCGCGGATGCCGTCGCGCGCGTCGACGAGGTGATCGCGGCCGGGCCCGAACTCGTGCTGGTGCTGCTGGGCGGCAACGACGTCTGCGCCCCCGACGTCGACGGCATGACGAGCGTCGAGGACTTCCGGGCGTCGTACACAGCACTTCTCTCCGCGCTGAGCGATGGCCTGCCGGATGCCCGCGTGCTCGCGCTGTCGATCCCCGACCTCCACCGGCTGTGGGAGGTCGGCCGCGACGACCAGGGCACTCGGGACGTCTGGGACAGCAGCCCGTCGTGCAGCAACCTGCTCGGCGACGCCGCCGCGACCGACGCGGCCGCGACCGAGCGGCGCGACGCCGTCGCGACGCGCACGGACGAGCTGAACACGGTGATCGCCGAGGTCTGTGCAGCCGACAGCGCCTGCATCTCGGACGGCGGCGCCGTGTTCGCCTACGAGTTCTCGCCCGCCGAGATCTCGGCGATCGACCACTTCCACCCGTCCGTGGCGGGCCAGCAGGTGATCGCCGAGATCGCCTGGGACACCCTCATGGAGGCCGCACCATGACCACGCTCCTCGTCGCGATCTCGGGCGGCCACCTCACTCAGCTGACCATGCTCGCACCCCGCGTCGCCGACGGCGACGACGTCGTCTGGCTCACCGACGACACCGCGCAGAGCCGGTCGCTGCTGGAGGGCCAGACGGTGTACCACGTGCCCACCCGGCCGCCGCGCGACTACGCGGGCGTCATGCGCGACACCGGCATCGCGCTGCAGGCGATGCGGGATCACCGTGTCGACCGTGTCATCAGCACGGGCGCCCAGATCGCGCTGTCGGCGCTCGTGCCCGCGTCGGCGCGGCGCGTGCCGTTCACCTACATCGAGAGCGCGACGCGCGTCACCGGCATCTCGGCGACGGGCAAGGTGATGGAGCGGGTGCCCTGGGTCGACCGCTACGTGCAGTATCCGCACGCGGTGAACGCCCGGTGGCGGTACGCGCTGTCGGTGTTCGACGGCTTCCGCGTCGAACCTGTCGACGACCCCGCGCCGATCCGCCGTGCCGTGGTCACCGTCGGCGGCAACGGCGACTTCGGGTACCGACGGCTCGTGGACGCCGCCCGCGCCGCTCTCGGCGACCTCGACGGCGACGTCGAGACGCTGTGGCAGGTCGGCGCCACGGACGTGTCGGACCTTCCGATCACGGCGGTCTCGTCCCTGCCGTCGAGCGAGCTCGGCGCGGCGCTGCGGCAGGCCGACGTGATCATCGGGCACGCCGGCACCGGCACCGCCCTGGCCGCGCTGTCCGCCGGCAAGGTGCCGGTGCTCGCACCGCGCTCGGTCGAGCACGGCGAGCACGTCGACGCGCACCAGCGGGATCTCGCGCGGTTCCTGGGCGACCGTGGGCTCGCCATCGTGTGCGAGCCCAGCTCGCTGCGCGCGTCCACCCTCGACACCGCGCGCCGCTGGCGTGCCGTGAGCTCGCAAGACCTGGCCCCCGTGCCGCTCTGAGCACCGGCATCCGTCGCGATCACCTCTGGGAGGACCCCGTGCAGACCCCGGCCCCCGACGTCACCGTCGTCATCGTCAACTACGAGACCCGCGACGACACGATCGCGTGCGTCGGCTCGGTGCTCGCACACCTGGGCGGCCTCGACGCGCAGGTCGTCGTGGTCGACAACGGATCGGGCGACGGCA
Source organism: Microbacterium sp. LWS13-1.2 (assembly GCF_040144835.1). Lineage (NCBI taxonomy): Bacteria > Bacillati > Actinomycetota > Actinomycetes > Micrococcales > Microbacteriaceae > Microbacterium > Microbacterium sp. LWS13-1.2. The sequence continues at coordinate 3,553,955 of NZ_CP151632.1, read as the reverse complement.
GCGCGGCGGCGCTGCGCGCGGCGCACCCCGGCATCGACGTGGTGGAGGCCGGCGAGAACCTCGGGTTCGCCCGCGCAGTCAACCGCGGTGCCGCCCTCGCGCGCGGCGAGTTCGTGCTGCTGCTCAATCCCGACGCCGTCATGCTCGAGCATTCGCTGCCACGGATGATCGGTTTCGCCCGCGAGAATCCGCAGTACCGCCTCATCGGCGGGCGCACGCTGCGGGCCGACCTCACGCTCGAGCCCTCGTCGTGCTGGGGCGCACCGACGCTCTGGTCGCTCAGCATGTACGCGACGATGCTGTCGACCGTCTTCCGGCGCTCCCGCCTGTTCGACCCCGAGTCGCTGGGCACGTGGCCGCGCGACACGATTCGCGAGGTGCCGATCATCACCGGGTGCCTGCTCCTCATCCGCCGGGACGACTTCGTTGAGCTGGGCGGCATGGACGAGGACTTCTTCCTCTACGGCGAGGACGCGGAGTTCAGCATGCGGGCGGCCGCACGGGGCATGGCGCGCGTCGTCTATCCCCCGGCGGCGATCATCCACACCGTGGGAGGGTCGTCGGCGGGCAGCTCGAAGGGCTCGATGGTGCTCGCCGGCAAGGTCACCTACCTCGAGAAGACCTGGCCGCCGCGACGAGCGGCCGTCGGGGTGCTGCTGCTGAAGACGGGCGTCGCCGTGCGCGCCACGCTCGAGACCCTGACCCGCCGTGCGAACCGGCCGTGGACGACGGTGTGGCGGCGTCGCGCCGACTGGGCGTCGGGCTACCCCCACGCCGAGGCCGCGCTGTTCGGCCGCGGGCTGCCCGAGCCCGCCGCCACCCCCGGTCGTTGAGCGGAGGGCGCTCCAGCGCCCGCCCCGGTCGTTGAGCGGAGGGCGCCCCAGCGCCCGCAGTCGAAACGCGCCGGATATGCGGGATCGTCGGGGCCGGGGTCTACGCCAGGTGCGGCGCGTTTCGACTCGCTCGTTCCTCGCTCGCTCAACGACCGGCAGAGGTCGGTCGTTGAGCGGAGGGCGCCCCAGCGCCCGCAGTCGAAACGGGGCCTCCCCCGGTCGTTGAGCGGAGGGCGCTCTGGCGCCCGCAGTCGAAACGGGGCCTCCCCCCGGTCGTTGAGCGGAGGGCGCCCCAGCGCCCGCAGTCGAAACGCGCCGGATATGCGGGAATGCCGGGGTCGGGGTGTGCGCCGGGTGCGGCGCGTTTCGACTCGCTCGTTCCTCGCTCGCTCAACGACCGGCAGAGGTCGGTCGTTGAGCGGAGGGCGCCCTGGCGCCCGCAGTCGAAACGGGGCCTCCCCCGGTCGTTGAGCGGAGGGCGCTCTGGCGCCCGCAGTCGAAACGCGCCGGATATGCGGGATCGTCGGGGCCGGGGTCTACGCCGGGTGCGGCGCGTTTCGACTCGCTCGTACCTCGCTCGCTCAACGACCGGGAGCAAGGGGCCGCGCGGGGCCCGGCGTCAGGTCGAGACCCGCTCGGCGTCGACGTGTTCGGACGCGGGCACCGATAGTGCACGCGGGGACGCAGCATCCGTCGACCCCAGCACCCATGTCCGCACTTGCGTGACGAAGCGCGAGACGTCGAACTCCGCGGCGCGGGCCCGCGCGGCATCCGGATCGATGCGGTCCAGACCCGCCACGGCCGCGGCGAGCTCGACGGGGTCGTCGGGATTCACCGTGAAGCCGGTCACGCCGTCGATCACCGACTCGGCGGCACCGCCCACGCGATTGACGATGACGGGGCATCCCGCCGCCATCGCCTCGACGGGGATGATGCCGAAGTCCTCGACGGGCGGGAACACGAAGGCGAGTGCGCGCTGGAAGAGCGCCCGCATGAGCGCGTCCGACACGAAGCCCAGCATGTGCACGGGCACCGACGCCGATGCGGCGAGCGCCGTGAGGTAGTCGCGTTCGGGCCCGGTGCCGGCCACGACCACGGGCACGCCCAGCCGATCGGCCATCCGGATCACCGCGTCGTGGCGCTTGTACGGCACCAGTCGCGACGCCGCCATGAGATAGCCGCGCTCGGGGAGCGCCTCGAGCACCGCCTGCTCCTCGGCAGTGAGCCGCTCGGCCCAGTCGCCGCCCTCGATGATCTCGCGGGCCTTCACCGGCGGGTGGATCACGCGGGCGTCGCGCTCCCACGAGCGGAGGATGCGTCGGCGCACGAACTCGCTGTTCGCCGCCAGGTCGCCGGCGTGCGCCGCCGCGGCGCGGTCCACGCGCTTGAGGACGCTGCGTGCGGCGGCGAGCGCCGCGGAGCTCCCGCGCCGGTCGAGCTCGGGCTCCCACAGGTACCGCGCCGGCGAGTGGACATACGAGAACTTGGGCACACCATCGCGCCGCGTACCGAAGTCGCAGTGGTGCGCGAAAACATAGCTGCTCGTGAGCACCCAGTCGGGCAGCGAGCCCACCGTCGCCGCCCGCCACGTCGCCGGCATGAGGGGCAGCCCCATCGCCTTGTGGCGGCGCAACGGCGTGCGCGCCATCCACGACTCGTGCACCGAGCTGCGGGGGAACCGCTCGCCGTCATCGCTCCACAGCGCGAACATCCGTGAGTCGGGCAGGGCCATCCGGAAGGCGTCCAGCACCTGTTCGGCGCCGCCCGAGCGTTCTATCCATTCCTGGACGATGAGACCTGACATGTTCCTACGACCTCTCGGGTGGTTCAGTAGGCGCCGTCGCTGTGCAGTACGGCTTTGGCGGTCTTCGCGAGCACGACGATGTCTCCGGTGATCGACCAGTTCTCGACGTAGTACAGATCCAGCCGTACGCTGTCCTCCCACGAGAGGTTCGAGCGGCCGTTGACCTGCCACAGCCCGGTGATCCCCGGGCGGGTGAGCAGCCGGCGACTGACCGGGCCCTCGTACTGCTCCACCTCGCTCGGCAGCGGCGGACGCGGGCCGACCAGGCTCATGTCGCCGCGCAACACGTTCCACAGCTGCGGCAGCTCGTCGAGCGAGTACGCACGGAGGAAGCGGCCGGTGCGGGTGACCCTCGGGTCGTCCTTCAGCTTGAACAGCACGCCGTTGCCCTCGTCGAGCGCGCGCAGCTCCGCGAGGCGCGCCTCGGCGTCGACCACCATCGAGCGGAACTTGAGCATCGTGAACCGCGTGCCGTGGGCGCCGACCCGCTCCTGCCGGAAGATCACCGGACCAGGGCTGCCGAGGCGGACGGCCACCGCGATGGCGGCGAACACGGGCGCGAGCAGCACGAGCGCGACCGTGACGACCGAGATGTCGAACAGGCGCTTCACCACGTGGCTGTACCCCGAGTAGCGCGGCAGGTCGACATGCACCATCGGAAGACCGTTGATGGGCCGCATGTGGATGCGGGGGCCGGCGACGTCGGTGAGCCGCGACATGAGGATCAGCTCGACCTGCGAGTTCTCGAGCTCCCATCCGAGCCGCCGGATCGCCTCGTTGCCGCCGGGCAGGCTGCCCGCCACGATGACCGCGCGCGCCCGGCGATTCTTCGAGACCCGCGCGACGTCGTCGAGCGGCACGAACGGCAGCACCTCCGTCGACTGCTCGACCGGGCCCGCGTGCGGCGAGCCGGGCGTGCTCACCGCGATCGCGCGGTAGCCGATGCGGTAGTGGCTGCGCAGCTGCGACACGACGCGTAGCACGTCGCCCTGCTCCCCGACGACGATCGCGCCCGTCATGCAGCGCCCGGCGCGCCGGAGCGCGTGCAGATACGTGCGCCACACACCGCGACCGACGATCAGCAGCACGAGTCCCAAGGGCAGCGCGATCGCGAGATAGCCGCGAGCCGGCTGCAGCTGGAGCAGGTAGGCGACGACCGCGAAGGCGCCGAAGGTGAACAGCGTCGACTGCAGCACGCGCTGGTACTCCACCATGCCGGTGCCGGTGTTGCGCAGCAGCCGGCTGCGGGTCGCGGCGAGCGCGATCAGCCAGACCACGATGAGCGCGATGCTGATGAGCCCGTACGCCACGTCGGTCGTCGAGACGGAACCGGCGCGCACCGGGTCGCCGAACCTCAGGAGCTGGGCGGTGAACACGGCGACCGCGATGGCCGCGGCATCCGTCGCGATCATCCCCCAGGCGAGACGGCGACGCCAGCCCAGCCTGCGCGGCTGCGGCGCGATCTCGGCGACCGTCGAGAACAGCTCGACGGGAGACGCCGGTCGGGCCGTCGAACGAAGATCGAGAAAAGCAGATGACACGGGCGTACCCCCAAGAACGCAACCGACACGCATGACGGGGCCATCGGCCCCAGTGCCCGTCGATGCGATCCCCGCTCGCGAAGGCCACGCTAGCGGTGCCGCTACGGCGATACCAGCGAGGTCACCACCTGTTTACACAGGCTTCGGGTGCGCGTGACACGCGCGAAACACCGTCGGTATCACGCACCGCGCGCGAGCGTGATGATCCGCTCGTGGCGAGCGGTCCACGAGTTCGCCTCGATGAAGGCGGTCCTCGCGGAATCCTCGGCGGGACCCGCCTGCAGCGCCGCGTCCAGCACGTCGACGAAGTCCGAGACCGCGGGCGTCAGCCACACGCGGTCGCTGATGTCGCGCACCGGCGGAAGGTCGATCGACAGCACGGGCAGGCCGGCCGCCAAGTACTCGTAGAGCTTCAGCGGACTCATCGCCTCGGTCAGCGGCGTGCGCCGGTGCGCGACGAGCGCCAGATCGCAGTTGCGCAGCGTCGCGATGAGCTCCGCGCGGCCGACGCTGCCGTGCACATGCACGTTGGCGAGCGCCCGCAGCGGCGCGATGTACGCCGCATCGGGCAGCGGACCCATCAGCACGGTGTGCACGTCGGGCCGGGCACGCGCGAAGTCGGCGATCCCCTCGACATCGAGCCGGCTGTCGAGCGTGCCGACGTACACGGCCCGCGGTCGCGGCACGCGGGCGAGCCAGGCCGGCTCCGGAGGCGGCGCCGGCAGCCATTCGGCGGGCTCGACGCCGTTGGCGACCACCTCGTGCGGCCCGGTGGGCTCGATGCGCTCGAGAATCTGCGCCGAGACGGCCACGACGCTGCGACCGGACGCCGAGATGCGGCGGTACGCCTCGCGGAAGGCTGGCCAGTACTCGCTGCGCCCGGGAGAGCTCAGCCAGTCGTCGCGCGCGAAGAACGTGGTCTGCCGTGCCCAGTCGAAGGGCGAGAAGCCGGCGACGAGCGGATTGCAGGTCAGCGCCACCGGGTCGCTGAGCCCCCGGCGCTGCGCCTCGCGCCGCAGCGACGCGTCGTACTCCGCGTACTCGGCGGCGACCTCCGCCGGCTCGAGACGGTCCGCGCGCCGGCGGCGGGCGGGCGAGTGGAGCCAGATCCGATCGGATGCCGGAAACCGGGCGTCCCGGTCGAGCACCGGCGACATCGTGACGCGGGGCAGCCAGCGGAACGGGTTCGCCACCACCATGCGGCCGACGTTCGGGCTGCGCATGAGGCTGGAGACGATGCGGTCGGGCGGCCGCATCATGCCGCGGCGCACGGCATCCGCGTACGTCTCGAAGGAGAAGGTGAACACGAAGTCGTCGGTGCCTTCGGCTGTGCGTCCGGCCGCCGTGCGGTGGATGCGCGAGTCCGCTTCCGTCACCCGGACACCAGCTCTCTCACCACGCGCGCCGGCGCGCCGACGGCGACCGTGCGCGGCGGGATGTCGCGCGTGACGACCGCGTTCGCGCCGACGACCGCGCCCTCCCCGACCGTCACGCCGGGCATCACCACGACGTTCTGGCCGAGCCATGCGCCGCGGCAGACCCGCACCGGGCGGGGTTCGGTCAGCGGCTGGTCGCGGATCGGCACGTCGACGAGGTCGAAGCCGTGGCTGTGGTCGGAGATGTACACCCCTGCCGCGATGCCGACCGCCTCTTCGATCACCACGCTGCGCACCGCCGAGATCGACGCGCCGCGCATGCGCACGCGGTCATGGAGCTCGATCACGGGCCCGGGCTCGTCGCGCGAGGGGACCATCAGCCACGAGCCCGCGCCGATGAGCACGCCGGCGCCGACGGCGATCCGGTCGGGGTTCGCGATGCGCGCGGGCAGCATGATGCGCGAGCCCGCGCCGAACGACTGGAAGCCCCCGGCGACGAGACGGCTGTATGCCGAGTCCCGCAGCCGCTGCGCCCCCAGCAGCACCCCATACCCATTGATCCGCCCCACGCCGCTCAGATTAGCCGCCGCGATCGGCGCCACGAGGAGGGTGCCGGAGAGTTAACGCGCGTGTAACAGCGGCGTCGCTTGCGTCGGTCAGTCTGTACCACGAGGGTGCCGCAGTGTCGCCGCTGGATCCGTCGGCTGTTGAGGCTGTGGGGAGTGGACGGAACTCGCGGGGCGCGAAGGCGTCAGGACCGAGGGGAGTCCGTGATGACCGAGAGTGACGTGAACGTGCCACGGGCGGGGGCGCCCGCGAGGGAGGGCGGCGCGGCAGAGAGCGGGACCGAGTTCGTGCGCAGGCTGCGCCGGTCGGCGACGGATGCCGCGGGCCGCGGCATCCGCTTCTATCGCTCGCCCGTCGATGTCGCCGAGGTGTCGTACGTCGACCTCGATGCCGACGCGCGGGCTCGCGCAGTCGAGTTCGCCCGCGCCGGCCTCACGCCCGGCGACGTGGTGATCCTCGCCTTCGAGCCGGGCCTGCCGTTCGTGCGTGCGCTGCTCGCGTGCCTGTATGCGGGTGTCGCGGCGGCCCCGGTGCCGATCACCGCGATGCGGAATCCGGACGCCGTGCGCCAGCGCCTGCTCGCGATCCTCGAGGACGCCGGGGCGAAGGCCGTGCTCACCGAGACCGGGGCCCTGGACGGACTCGGCCTCGCCGGCGAGACGTCGATCGCGGACGCCGCCGTGATCGCCGTCGACGGACCTGCCGCCGCCTCTGCGGAGGACTGGAGGATGCCCGACATCGACGAGTCGGCGCTCGCGATCCTGCAGTACACGTCGGGATCGACCGGGCTTCCCAAGGGCGTCATGGTGTCGCACGCGAACCTGTACGCGAACCAGCAGGCGATCGGTGGCATCGTCGGCATGACGGCGGACTCGGTCACCGTCGGCTGGCTGCCGCACTACCACGACATGGGCCTCATCGGGCAGATCCTGCAGCCCCTCTTCACCGGCGCGATGCTGCACATGACGTCGCCGTCGCAGTTCCTGCGGCGGCCGGTGCTGTGGCTGCGGCTGATCAGCGAGCACCGGGCGACCCACACCGTCGGGCCGGACTTCGCCTTCGCCCTGTGCAGCCGTCTCGTGACCGACGACCAGCTCGCCGAACTCGACCTGTCGTCGCTGCAGACCGTGATCACCGGCGCGGAGCCGGTGCGCATCGACACCCTCGACGCGTTCACCGCGCGGTTCGCGGCGGCGGGGTTCCGCGGCGAAGCGTTCGTGCCGGCGTTCGGCATGGCCGAGACGACACTGCTCATCACCGCGCACCGCGACACCGTGCCGCCGCGGGCGATCGTCGTCAGCGCCGAAGCGCTCGAACGCGACGAGATCGCGGCCGCGGGCCCCGGTGAGCGCACCGCCGAGCTTGTGCCGTGCGGTGCCCCCGGTGCCGGCATGGAGATCGCGATCGTCGATCCGGCCACGGCCATGGAGCTCCGCGACGGACGCATCGGCGAGATCTGGGTGCGCGGCACGAGCGTGACGCAGGGCTACTGGCGCCGGCCCGACGAGACGGCGGCCGAGTTCGGTGCGACCCTCGCCGGCGTCGCCGACGAGGTGTACCTGCGCACCGGGGACCTCGGCGCGATGGTCGACGGCGAACTCGTCATCACCGGCCGCCTCAAGGACCTCATCATCGTCCGCGGGCGCAACATCTATCCCCAGGACCTCGAGCACAGCGCGGCGGAGCTGCTGGGTGCAGGATGCCTCAGCGCCGCGTTCGAGCGCCCGGGCGTGGCGCCCGAAGTCGGCATCGTCGCCGAGGTGGATCCCTCGGCGACCGCCGAAGACCTCGACGCGCTCGCCACGGCGCTGCGCGCGCGGGTCGCGACGGAGTTCACCCTGCCCGCCCTGGGCGTGGCGCTCATCCGCAAGGGCACGCTGCCGCGCACCACCAGCGGCAAGGTGCAGCGCGCACTCACGCGCCGGCTCCTGCACCAGCAGCGACTGCAGCTCGTCCACCTCGACGGGTTCGAAACGGTCTCGGCATGACCGCGGTCGCCACCGGCTCGGATGCCGGCACCCTCGCCCCCGTGCGTGCGTTCGACGCCTTCCTCGGGAACCCCGCCGACGACGAGGCGGTCGTCTCGACGAGGCGATCGGTGCTGCTCGACGAGAGGTCGGCGTTCCCGGAGGACGAGATCGCGGCCGTCACCGCGTTCGGACTGCAGCAGTGGTACGTGCCCGCGGCCCATGGCGGGAATCTCGGCGACGCGCTCGTGCCGCTGCTCATGATCCGTCACCTCGCCCGGCGCGACTTCACCGTCGCCGCCGTGCACGGCAAGACCTTCCTCGGCGCGATCTGCGCCTGGGTCGCGGGCGGCGAGATCGCGACCCGCATGGCGGGCCTCGTCGACACCGGGAGCCCGGTGTCGTGGGGGCTGACCGAACGCGGCCGCGGCTCGGACCTGTCGCGATCGGCGACGTCCGCGCAGATCGGCACCGGCACCGTACGCGTCGACGGCGGGAAGTGGCCGATCAACAACGCCGTGCGCTGCCGGGCGATGACCGTGCTCGCCCGCTCCGACGAACGGCCAGGGCCCCGCTCGCTGTCGCTCGTACTGGTCGACAAGGAAGAGGCCGACCCCGCCACGATCGGGTACGACGCCAAGGTCGCCTCGCATGGCCTGCGCGGCGCCAACCTCGCCGGCATCCGGTTCGAGGGATCCGTGGTCGGTGCGGACGCCGTCGTCGGCCCCGCCGGGCACGGACTCGAGATCGTGCTGAAGAGCCTGCAGCTGACCCGGCCGTTCACGACCGGCCTGTCGCTGGGCGCCGTCGACCGGGCGCTGCAGACCGCACTCGATGCCGCCGCCGTGCCGGATGGCGCGCGCGGCCGCCTGCTCGACTCGCCGACGTCACGGCGTGCGCTGGGCATCGCCGTCGCCGACGCGCTGCTGGTCGAGTGCCTGATGCTGGTGGGCGTGCGTTCGGCGCACGCCGTGCCCGGCGAGATGGCGCTCGTGAGCGCGCTCGTGAAGTTCCTCGGCCCGGACACCGCCGACCTGCTCTTCCGCGACCTCACCCGTCTGCTCGGGCCCCGAGCGCTCATCGTCGGCTCGGAGGGCTCGGGCGGGCTGCATCCGTCCGCCTTCGGCGCGTTCCAGAAGGCGGCGCGCGACAGCCGTGTCGTCGGGATCTTCGACGGCAACTCGGTGGTCAACCTCAACATGATCGTCAACGAGCTGCCCAACCAACTGCGTCCGGCAGCGCCGCCGCCGCTGCCGGAGGTGCTCGCGCCGCTCCGCGCGGACGTGGAGCACGACGCGCTCGACACGGCATCGCTGCGCCTCGTCACCCGGCACGGATCACGGCTGCTGCGTTCGCTGCCGGCGCTCGTCGACGCGGTGGATGACGGTCGCACATCCCGTGCCGCGGTCGACGCGGCGCGCTGGATCCTCGGCGAATACACCGCGCTGCTCGCCGAGGCCGGCGACCTGCCCCGGCAGTCGCAGCCCGATCCGCTCGCCTTCCACCTCGCCGAACGATTCGCGCTCGTCTTCGGGGCCGCGTGCGCCCTCGCCGTCCATCTCGCACGGGCGGGCACCATCCCGGGTCCGCTCGGGGAGAGCAATGCGTGGCTCGCGGCCGTGCTGCAGCGGGTGGCGCACCGGCTCGGGACGGACACCGTCGAGACCGCGGTCGCCGACGCCCTGCTCGACGCCGCGCTGCGCGCGCATGCCGGCGGCGCGGTCACGCTGCTGCCCTCGTGGACGGAGCGATCGTGAGCATCGCCGAGAGTGTGGAGCACGCGCGTCCCGCCTTCCAGCGCGACGTCTCGGCGGGACTCGACGCGCTCGAACCGCTCATCGGACGCCTCACCGTCGGCGGCACCGCCGTCGGCGGTACCGCGCCCGACGGCGACCACCTGGTGACGAGCGCGCTGCGGACCTACCGGTTCGACACGACGGCTCAACCGGCATCCGACATCGTCCCGGTGGCTGCTGTCCCGGTGGCTGGTGTCGCCCGGGCCATCGCGATCCGGGCCGCGGTGCCTGCGGCGGCGCTCGGAGCGCTCGACGCCGCGCTGCGCGAGTCCGTGCACTACTCCCACAGCCGTCATCTGTACGGCGGGACCGTGCTCGACATCCCGCATGCCCGCTCGCTGCTGGCTGCGACTCTGGCCGACGCCCTGACCGCCGATGCGCTCAGCAGCGCCGCCGTGTGCCTGGCGGACGCGCACGCGCCCGCGGCCCCCGTCGCGGTCGCGCTGAGCGCCCACCTGATGTGCCTGCTGCTGGCCGAGGCGGCCCAGCAGGTGTCGGTGCTCGCCGGCTCGACGTTCTACGCGCGGATCGCGCCGTTCGAGCTCATCGAGCAGCATGTGCGCGACCTCGCCGCGCTTTCCACCCTCGTACCGGACCTCGCCGACGCACTGCCGTCGGCGGCCGCCGCGGTGGACGCCTGGTGCGGCGACACGGGTGCCACGGCGCCGCGCGCGCTCCTGCAGCCGGACGTCGCCGCGGCGATCGCTTCCGACGCGCCTGGCGCCGTCGAGGCGCACGCCGATCTCGCGGCCGCTGCCGGGGCTGCTCTCGCCGCGGTGGAAGCGGGCGGGCATGCGACGGCAGACCCGCACCAGGCGCTCGAACTCGCGCATCGGGTCGCGCTGCTCACCGCGGCCGCAGCCGTCATCGACGGCTGGAGGCAGGCGCGCGGCTCGGAGGCTATCGCGGGCGACCCCCTCGCGATGGAGGCGTGTCTCCGACGTATCCGGGGACGCGTGGTGCGACGACAGCCTCCGCTTCCCACCGACCTCGTGGCGCGGCTCGTCGCGCACGCCGAAGCCCGCGCCGCAAGCGGCGAGGAGATGGCGATCGGTCCCGCACGCGCGACCGTGACGCCCCTGTGACCAGCGAAAGGACGACACCATGCCCGCACAGCTGACCGCCACCGAGATCGAGCAGTGGCTCGTCGGACGCGTCGTCGCCTACGGCAAGATGCAGGCCGACGACTTCACCGTCGACACGCCGCTCGCCGAACTCGGGCTCGACTCGGTCTACGCCCTCACGCTCTGCGGAGACATCGAGGATGAGTTCGAGCTCGAGGTCGACCCGACGATCGTGTGGGATCACCCCACCATCCGCGAGCTCGCCGAGGGAATCCGCCAGCGTGTCGACGAGTGACCCCGCGACCGGTGCACGCCGAAGCCTCGTCTCGGCGCGAGGGGTTCACGTCGTGATGGGCCGCATCCCCGCGCGCGACGACATCGACCACGACCTCGTCGACGCTGCGCACCTCCTCGGAGCGGATGCCGCAGCCCTCGGTTCGGTCGACGAGTCACGGCTCCCGTCCTTCCTGACCGCGAGGAGGTGGGTACGCGACATCGTCACCGGACGCCTGGGGCGCGCCTGGCGAGGGTTCGAGGCGACTCCGCGCGGCGTCAAGCCACGACTCGCGGGCTCGACGCTGGACGTCAGCATCGCTCACGCCGGCGACCGGCTCGTGGTCGGGGTCGTCGAGCACGGCCGCATCGGCGTGGACATCGAGCTCGTCGCGCCGGTGTTCGACCAGCCGTCGCTGGCACGTCGCCTGTGCACGCCGGCGGAGCGCCGCCACGCCGACGGCCTGGAGTCCACCGGCCGGAGGGCATGGCTCACCCAGCTGTGGGCCGTCAAGGAGTCCTATGCCAAGGCGGTCGGCGAGGGGCTCGCACTGGATTTCCGGGAGCTCGCGGTCGCCCACCTGCGTAACAACCACACTGTCCGCGGTGTGCTGACTCCCGCATCGGGCGTCACTCATGCAAGGATCGCTGTCAGCTGGGTCGATGCTGCCCCTTCCCGTTCACGGTCGTCCGTCAGGGCGATCGTCTAGTCCCATCCCTGGAAGGGCACTCTCATGCGTATGTCTGTCATCGGCTGCGGGTACCTCGGCGCCGTCCACGCCGCCGCTATGGCCTCGATCGGTCACGACGTGGTCGGCATCGACGTCGACCGGCGGAAGGTCGACGCCCTCTCCCGCGGCGAGGCGCCCTTCTTCGAGCCCGACCTGCAGGAACTGCTCACCGCCGGAGTGGAGTCGGGCCGCCTGAAGTTCACGACCGACATGGCCGAGGCCGCCGGCGCGAAGGTGCACTTCATCGGCGTCGGGACGCCGCAGCAGAAGGACGGCTACGCCGCCGACCTCACCTACGTGAACGCGGCCGTCGACGGCCTGCTCCCCTACCTGTCTGCCGGTGACGTCGTCGCGGGCAAGTCGACGGTGCCCGTCGGCACCGCGGCAGACCTCGCACCGCGCATCGAGGCGACCGGTGCGACGCTGGTGTGGAACCCCGAGTTCCTGCGCGAGGGCTACGCCGTCAAGGACACCATCGACCCGGACCGCCTCGTGGTCGGCGTGGACGCCGGCGACGACGGCGAGCGGGCCGCCGACATCCTGCGTGAGGTGTACCACCCGGCCGTCGCCAAACAGACGCCGTTCATCGTCACCGACCGCGCCACCGCCGAGCTGGTCAAGGTCGCCGCCAACGCGTTCCTGGCCACCAAGATCTCGTTCATCAACGCGATGGCCGAGATCGCCGAAGTCACCGGCGCCGACGTCACCCAGCTCGCCGACGCGATCGGACACGACGTGCGCATCGGCCGCCGCTTCCTCGGCGCCGGCATCGGCTTCGGCGGCGGCTGCCTCCCCAAAGACATCCGTGCGTTCTCCGCCCGCGCCGAAGAACTCGGCCGCGGCGAATCCGTCGCCTTCCTCCGCGAAGTCGACGCGATCAACCTCCGCCGCCGCGACCGTGCCGTCGACCTCGTCATCAACGCGTTCGGCGGCTCCGTGTTCAAGAAGAACGTCACCCTGCTCGGCGCCGCGTTCAAGCCCTACAGCGACGACATCCGCGACTCCCCCGCCCTCGACGTCGCCATCCGCCTGCACGGCCTCGGAGCCTGGGTCACCATCACCGACCCCGCCGCCATCCCCAACGCGCAGCGCCTGCACCCGCAGCTGAACTACGTCGAAGACCGCGACGAAGCCCTCCGCGAAGCCGACGCCATCGTGCTCGTCACCGAATGGGACGAATACCGCCGCGACCTCACCCCCGAACACGCCTCCACCCTCACCGCCGGCCGCGTCGTCATCGACGGCCGCAACGGATGGGACGCCGCCGCCTGGCGGGCCGCCGGGTGGACCTACTACGGCATGGGACGCCCATAACACCCGGCTCCGTCGCGACCGGCGCGGCCGGAGCTCATACCCCGGCGTCGGTCGTTGCCGGGAGCTCCTGACGAGAGCGCCTGACGAGAGCCCTATTCTCGCCGCGCGGACTGCGGTATTGTCGCACTGTTCTCGACGGTGAGACAGCTCCCGACAGGCCCACCAAGAGCCTGGCTGTCGGCGTCGAGTATTCCGTGACTTGTGCGCAGGCGTTCGTACGCCCTCCGCGAGTCGCTGGGGGACGGAGTACGACGTGAAGCGTGCACTCATCACCGGTATCACCGGTCAGGACGGCTCTTACCTCGCCGAGCTGCTGCTCGGAAAGGGCTACGAGGTCCACGGCCTCATACGCCGGGCGTCGACCTTCAACACGCATCGCATCGACCATCTCTACGTCGATCCCCACGACCCGAGCGCCAGGCTCTTCCTCCACTACGGGGACCTCAGCGACGGGGCGGGCCTGGTGACTCTGCTCATGAAGATCCATCCGCACGAGGTCTACAACCTGGCCGCGCAGTCGCATGTGCGGGTGTCGTTCGACGAGCCCGTGCACACCGCTGACACGACGGGCATCGGCACGATCCGTCTGCTCGAAGCGGTACGCCTCTCAGGCATCGACACGAAGTTCTACCAGGCCTCCACGTCGGAGCTCTACGGAGCCACGCCTCCCCCTCAGAACGAGCAGTCGCCGTTCTACCCGCGGTCGCCGTATGCGGCGGCCAAGCTGTACAGCTTCTGGATCACGAAGAACTACCGGGAGGCGTACGACCTCTTCGCGGTGAACGGCATCCTCTTCAACCACGAGTCACCCCGCCGCGGCGAGACCTTCGTCACGCGCAAGATCACCCGCGCGGTCGCCCGCATCCAGGCCGGTGAGCAGAAGGATCTCTATCTCGGCAACCTGGACTCCATCAGAGACTGGGGGTATGCGGCGGAGTACGTCGAGGGGATGTGGCGGATGCTGCAGGTCGACGAACCGGACGACTTCGTCCTCGCCACCGGCATCGGCTACACGATCCGAGACTTCCTCGCGGCGGCATTCGGGCACGTCGGCCTGGACTGGCAGGAGTTCGTCAAGTTCGACGAGCGCTACCTGCGTCCGACGGAGGTGGCCGCCCTCATCGGCGACCCCACGAAGGCGCACGAGAAGCTCGGCTGGAAGACCACGCTCGACGGGATGGCGGTCGCCGAGCTGATGGTCGACGCCGACGTGGAGGCGCTGGACAAGCGTCCGGAGTGGATCGACGCCGTCAACCTGGTCTCCTGGACATCCGAGCCCTCACTGGTCGGCAAGTGACGGCCACCACCGACGCTGTGCAGTACGTCCCGGCGCCGCTGGATCGGGATGCGACGTTCTACGTGGCAGGTCATCGCGGGCTGGTCGGCTCGGCGATCGTGCGCCGGCTGGAGAGCGCCGGGTTCACGAACATCGTCGGCAAGACGTCCGCGGAGCTGGACCTGAAGGACCGCGACGCGGTGTTCGACTATCTGGCGGAGATCAAGCCGCGCTACCTGGTGCTGGCGGCGGCGAAGGTCGGCGGCATCCTGGCGAACAGCACCTATCCGGTGGACTTCCTCAGCGACAACCTCCGCATCCAGTCGAACGTGATGGATGCGGCGGTGAAGTACGAGGTGGAGCGGGTCGCGTTCCTGGGGTCCTCGTGCATCTACCCGAAGTTCGCGGAGCAGCCGATCCGGGAGGACGCACTGCTTACCGGGCATCTGGAGCCGACGAACGACGCGTATGCGATCGCGAAGATCGCCGGCATCCTGAACGTCCAGGCGGTGCGTCGCCAGTACGGGCTGCCGTGGATCTCGGCGATGCCGACGAACCTGTACGGACCGAACGACAACTTCTCCCCGAACGGCTCGCATGTGCTGCCGGCGCTGATCCGCCGGTATGACGAGGCGGCGAAGTCCGGCGCGGCGTCGGTGACGAACTGGGGCACCGGCACCCCCCGGCGCGAGTTCCTGCATTCGGATGACATGGCGGATGCCGTGCTGCACCTCCTCGAGCACTACGACGGGCCGGAGCAGGTCAACGTCGGCACCGGGTCGGACGTTACCATCCGCGAGATCGCCGAGACCATCGCCGGCGTAGTCGGGTACGAGGGCGACACCGAGTGGGACACCACCAAGCCCGACGGCACCCCGCAGAAGCTGCTCGACGTCTCCAAGCTCGCCGACGCCGGGTGGACAGCGAAGATCTCGCTCGCAGACGGGCTGGACCGCACCGTCGCCTGGTACCGCGACCACATCGGCAGCCTCCGCCGATAGCCCGTGGGCTGCCGCCACATCGTCGTCTTCCGCATCCACGGGCTGGACCGTTGCTGCGTGGTCGCGCGGCGGCGACAGCCGCCGATGTCGGAGGCCCTCGGCATCATAGAAGTAGCGAAGAGATCGGCGATCCGGTCCCTCCGCGACGACTGATCCGCGATGTGCCCCGCGGCTCGGATCGGCGAAACCCGTTCGGGAACGGCCGCGCATGGCGCGGCGAAAGGGCACATCGTGGACGACGCGGAACGCGACAGGGTCGAGGCGCAGCGCGCCGGCGCGCTGGCCGACGAGCTGCGTCGCCTCCACGCCGAAGAGGCCGCTCTCCACGGCCGCAAGCTGCGCCTCCTGGCCGACGCGTTTGCTCTCGCTGAGACGCAGCAGGCGCGCATCCCGTCGGCACGCACGAAGGAACGCGACATGCCGCTGCGCGCACTGGCGGCCGAGCTCGGACTCGCCGTCAAGGTCAACGACCGCACGATGCAGTCGCACATGTGGGACGCACATCGGCTCACCACCTGGTTCGCGGCCACCGTGACAGCCCTCGAAGAGGGGCGCATCTCGCGCGCCCACGTGAGCGCGATCCTCGACGGCGGCGGCGCGATCGACGAGCCCGCGGCACGGGCCGAGTTCGAACGCGCGGTTCTCGAATACGCAGAGACGACGACGCCGGCGCGCACCCGCGCCTACGCCCGGCAGCAGGCAGACATCCGCAACCCGCTCACCCTTCAAGAGCGCCACGACCTCGCGGTGCAGGGCCGCCGCATCTGGGTGACCGACCTCGACGACGGCATGTCACTGCTGAACGAGCTGCTCCCGACCGCGCTCGCCCACGGCATCCTCGACCGCACCACCCGGCAGGCCAAGCTCATCAAACGCGTCGACACCGCACGCCGGCGCGCGTTCCGGATGACGCAAGACGCGACGGATGCCGCAGCCTCTGGCGCGACCGACAGCAGCAGCGAGACCGCTCCCGACGAAGGAATGTGGTTCGACCAACGGACGATCGACCAGATCCGCGCCGACCTCGTCGCCGACATGCTCCTCACCGGCGCTCCGGTGATCGATCCGACACTCGACGCTGCGCCGGGCGGTCTGGGCGCGATCCGCGCGACGGTGCAGATCACGGTGCCTGTCACGACCCTGACCGGGGTCACGAGCGGCGGGGCCGAACTCGACGGCGTCGCGCCCGTCGACCCCGCCACCGCGCGACGCCTCGCCGGTGACGCGCCGGGTTGGGACCGCGTGATGACCGATCCGGTGACCGGGATGGTCCTCGCGGTCGACCGCTACCAACCCTCCGCTGCACAGCAGCGGTACCTCAACGCCCGGGATCCGCACTGCCGCTTCCCCGGATGCCGAAGGCCGGCGCGACTGTGCGATGACGACCACACGCACGACCATGCCCGAGGCGGTCCGACCGACATCCGCAATCTCGCCTGCCTCTGCAGACGACATCACACGCTGAAACACGCGACCGATTGGACGGTGCGCCAGCTCCCCGGCGGCACCCTCGAGTGGACCAGTCCGGCCGGCCGGCCGTACCTCGACCATCCTCCTCGGCGCGTCGGCTTCGTGCCGGGCGACGAAACCGCCGCCCCATTCTGAGCGCCGAGCTCGAGCAGTTCAGCGTGAAAGACGTACCCGGTGAAGACGTACCCGGTGAAGACGTACCCGGTGAAACGTGAACGATATGCGCGGTGAAAGACGTGCCCGGCGGCAGGCGACCGCTACGTTGGAGCCGTCAGCAGAATCTGTCTCGCCACGGAGGACTCACCCATGTCTCAGCGCCCGCTCGGCGTCACGCTCGTCGCCATCATCGCCTGGATCTCCGGCTTCCTGCAGATCGTCGGATCGATCTTCGTGATCATCGCCGGTCTCTTCATCACCTGGCCGGCGATCCTCGGCTGGATCAGCCTCATCATCGGCGCCATCACCCTCGCCGTCGGCGTCGGGCTCTGGCGCGGCAACCCCACCGCCCGCACGATCGCGATGGTCGTCTTCGCCATCACCATCGTCCTGCAGGTGCTCGGACTCTTCTCCGGCGCCAGCCTGTGGTCTGTGATCGGCGGGTCGCTGCTGTCGCTCATCGGACTGATCCTGCTGAGCACCCGCGACGCCCGCAGCTACTTCGGTCGCTGACGCGCGGCACCCGTCACTTCGGCGCCGCACGCCGTTCGATGAGCTGCACGATGGCGAGGCCGATCGTCGCGCCGAGCACGTTCGCAACGATGTCACGCAGACTAGGGGTGCGCTCGGCGAGAAGCAGCGCCTGCCCCGACTCGATCACCAGCGTCGTGGCGAGCGCCAACGGCACCACCAGCCCCCGCTGCAGGGGAAGAGCGAGCGCCAGCAGGACTCCGAACGGCACGAACAGCAGGACGTTCGCGGACGTCTCGATCACGTCGTAGGTCAGCCAGGGCACCACGGAAGAGATGGCCCGCAAGAAGCCCGACGCGCCGCGGTCGACGGGTACGGGCCAGAACGCGATCAACGCCAGGATCACGGCATAGACGACGAGCAGACGGATGCCGCGCCGCTGACCCCGTCTGACATGCACCGCCGCGACGGCCGCGGTCGTCGGGGCGGCGGACGCGAGCGCGGGCGCATCGGTCATCAGCCCGCCACCAGCCACACCACGCCCACGGCGACGAGGAACGCCGCCGCCAGGCAGATGACCCACATCGGCGCCCCACCGTACTCACGCAGCAGCCACGGCTCGTGTCCGATGTCGTAGCGCCGCCGTCGTCTCGATCGTGGCATCGCGGGCCCCCATTCCCCGAAGTCGGAACGTCACGCGACCCCCTCGTCACAGGCCCCACCCTACGCTCGGCATGTTGCCACCGGTCGACAGGAAGGTTTCGCAACGGGTCTCGCGCTCAGGATCGCCTGAGCCGCATCGTATGGTGGATCGATGACCGACTCGCCTCTGCCCCGCTCTGCGCGCACCGGCGGCACCGTCTTCGCCGTCGTCCTCGGCGTCGTCCTGCTGGTCGCGATCCTCGGCGCCGCATGGGTCGGCATCCGCGGCGCACTCGCCTACAGCCACCTGCGCGACGCGCAGCAGACCGCTGCCGCCGTCCGCGACAGCCTCGCCGACCCCGCCGCCGCGGGCGACGCGATCGCCGCCCTCGCGACCGACACCGGCGCTGCTCACGCCCTCACCTCCGACCCGGTGTGGAAGCTCGCGGAAGGCGTCCCGTGGGTCGGACCCCAGCTCGCCGCCGTCGCCACCGTCGCCGAATCGCTCGACGGTGTGGCGGGCACCGCCCTGCGTCCGCTCTCCGAGGTGGCCGGCACTTTCCAGGTCGATGCGCTGCGCCCACAGGGCGGTCGCCTCGACCTCGCGCCGCTGCAGCAGATCAGCGGCGCCGCCCAGACCGCGACCGACGGGGTCGGCGCGGCTGCGGCATCCGTCTCGGCGATCGACCGCACTGCGCTGGTCACCCCCGTGCGCACCGCGGTCGACGAGGTCGAGGGCCTCCTGACCGAGGCCGGGACCGCCACCGACGCGCTCGCGCGCGCCGCGCAGCTCATCCCGTCGATGCTGGGCGCCGATGGCCCTCGCAACTACCTCGTGCTCTTTCAGAACAACGCCGAGTGGCGCTCGCTGGGGGGCATCCCCGGTGCGATGGCACTCATCCACACCGACGGCGGCGCGCTGAGTCTGGCGGCGCAGGAATCGTCGAGCGACTACGACCGCTACGACGACGCGGTGCTGCCGCTGGACGACGAGATCACCGCCATCTACGGCGAACGCCCCGCGCGGTTCATCCAGAACGTGACCCAGGTGCCCGACTTCGCGGTGAGCGCCGCCCTCGCGCGTGAGATGTGGGCCCGCGAGCACGGCGGGCAGCAGGTCGACGGCGTCATCGCACTCGACCCGGTCGCTCTGTCGTACCTCCTGCAGGCGACCGGCCCGATCACCCTGCCCACCGGCGACGTGCTCGCGGCCGACACCGCCGTGCCGCTGCTCCTCAACGAGGTGTATGCGCGCTACCCGCGACCGGCCGACCAGGACGCCTTCTTCGCCGTCGCCGCGGCTTCGGTGTTCGCGAAGCTGTCGGGCGGCGACGTCGACCCCGCGGCGCTCGTGACCGCACTCACCCGGGCCGGCGACGAGGACCGCCTGCTGCTGTGGAGTGCGCACGAGGAGGAGCAGGGCCTCCTGGCAGACACCACTCTCGCCGGCGGCCTGCCGGGATCGGACGACGACGCCGCGCGCTTCGGCGTCTACGTCAACGACGGCACCGGCTCGAAGATGGACTTCTACCAGAACGCCTCGGCCACCCTCGCCTGGGACGGCTGCAGCCTCGACGCCGCAGGCCGGGCGACCGGCGACGCCGTGCTCACCGTCACAATCGGCAACACCGCTCCGGCCGACGCCGCCAACCTTCCGCCGTACATCACCGGGGACAGCGGCTTCGGCGTGCCGGCCGGCATCACCCGCACCATCGGCTATCTGTACCTGCCCGAAGGCTTCGACCTGATCGACGCGACGATGTCGGACGGGTCGGGATTCGGCGGCGGAACGCACGACGGACGCCGCGTCCTGAGCTTCGCGATCGACCTCCCACCCGGCCAGACGGCGACCGCAACTGTCGTCGCGCGGGCCGCCGCACCCGTCGCCTCGACCCTCGAAGCCGCCATGACTCCCACGCTGACACCCCCCGCCGCGGTTGCCGCCGTGTGCGGGGGTTCGTAGACTGCTCTCGATGCCCCACATCATCAGTACACCTATGCCCCGGTTCCTCCCCCAAGCCGCTCTCGTCGCGACGCTCGCACTCGGAGCGGTCATCGCTGTGCCCACGGCGGCGAACGCGTCGACGATCTATCCGCCGTCGGGCTCGTGCACGACCACGCCGGCGACGGCGCAGGCGGGCGGCACCATCGTGTTCGCGTGCGCGGCCGAGACCTTCTCGTCCGACGAGACGGTGACGATCACCGTCACCGGTGAGAACGGCGCCGGCGCGAGCATCGGCATGGTGCGCTTCGCGATCACCACCGCCAGCGACACGACGTCCTCCGCCGAGGACGGCTCGCTCGCCCCCATCGACATCGCCCTTCCCTCGAACGCGACGGGAACGTACAACATCGCGGCCGTCTCGTCGACGTCCGCCGGCGGCACCGCCGCCGTCA
Source organism: Microbacterium sp. LWS13-1.2 (assembly GCF_040144835.1). Classification (NCBI taxonomy): domain Bacteria; kingdom Bacillati; phylum Actinomycetota; class Actinomycetes; order Micrococcales; family Microbacteriaceae; genus Microbacterium; species Microbacterium sp. LWS13-1.2. The sequence continues at coordinate 3,533,276 of NZ_CP151632.1, read as the reverse complement.
CGATCACCGGCGCCGACGGACTGCCCGCGACCGGTCTCGACCAGGGCCAGACCATCGGCCTCTGGATCGGCGGCGGCGCGCTCCTGCTCGCCGGTGCCGCACTCGCGATCGTCGCCGCGGTGCGGCGCTCGCGCGACTCGCGCTGACCCACGGCTCGCGCTGACCCGCCGTGTCGACCTCGCTCGAGCGCACGTACCGGTACCTGCGGATCGGCATCGCCGGCACCGTCGTCGCGATCTTCGTCGCGATCGCACAGGCGGCGACCACCTACGGCTGGCTCACGTCGGTGAGCGACTACTTCTACACGCCCGCCCGCGACGTATTCGTCGGCGCACTGATCGCGGTGTCCCTCGCACTCTTCGCGCTGTCGGGTCGCGGCACCGAACGGGCGCTCCTCGATGCCGCCGCGCTGTTCGCACCCCTCATCGCCCTCGTGCCGACGACGCTGTCAGCGGATGCCGTGCCCGGCGTGGTCGTCGACTGCACAGCGCGCTGCTTCCCGCCGCAGTACGAAGCGGATGCCGCGAACGGCGTGCCCGTGTACCTCGTGCTCGGCGCGCTCGTACTTCTCGTCGCCCTCGTGCTCGCCGCACTCGGTCAGGTCTCGCTCGCCGCCGTGTGGCCGTCGCTGCTGGTCGCCGTGGTCGTGCTCGCCGTCACGGCACTCACGTGGGTGTTCGCACGCGACGCCTTCCTGCAGCAGGCGCACTTCGTCGCGACAACGGCCTTCTTCGCGCTGTTCGCGGCGGTCGCGGTGCGCAACGCCTTCCCCCGCCGGGGTCCGCAGCCGACGCCGGCGTTCCGTGTGCTCTACACGGTCATCGCCGTGGGACTCGTTCTCACCCTGATCGCGTACGTCATCCTGCTGCCCGGCGCCGACGGATCCGGCATCCCGATCGTGCTCATCGTCGAAGCGGTCGCGCTCATCCTGTTCTTCGCGTTCTGGGTGGTGCAGGGCATCGAGAAGTGGTCCGACCCGGATCCGACGCTCCTCTGACGCGTCCGGCCGTCACTCGGCAGCCGGGAAGAGCGTCGCGCAGCTCGGGTCGATCGTGACGGTGGTCGCGGTCGCCGTGGGGCTGTGACGCAGTCGCAGCGGAGCGAGGTCGCCGGGCGGCAGCGCGACCGTGAATGCGGTGGTCACCGTCTCGCCCCTGCCGACGAACACCGTCTTGCTGAGCGCGGTGTTGCCCTTCTCGACGCCGCTGCGCTCCCACCGCGCGACGTCGCCCACCGCCGGGACGGTGTGCGTGATCTGAGCGCCGGGAGGCGCGAAGAACAGCACGTCGAGGATCATCGTGGTGCGCGGCAGACCGAATCGCCAGTTGCGGAGCCCGAGCGTGTACGGGCTTCGGATATCGTCGCCGATGCCGTTCGCCAGCGTCATCGTGGTCGTGATCGTCCGCGCCGCGGCGTCGCACGTCGCGATGATCGACGTCGTCAAGTGATACTCGAGCTTGCCGACGGAGGAATCGTTCAGGTAGATCCCCACCTGCGTCTGCGTCGTGGTGTCGCCGGCCAGCGCGCCGTCCACACCCAGCTCGACGGCGAGCGCCTGCGCCGCCGGGTCGACGAACGCGAGGTTGACCCGCTGCTCTGCGGCAGCCTTCTCCAGCGCCCCCAGCATCAGCAGGGGGTCCCATGCCGAGGTCGTGAGGTGTGCGAACACCTGCTTCGCGGCATCCGCGAAGAACTGATCGGAGTCGCGGCTCTCGGGATAGCGCTCATACGCGTCGCGGAGCAGCACCGTGACGGCGTTGTCTGCGGTGAGCTGTTCCCCCGTACCGAGCGTCACGGGTCCGGCGACGCCGAGCATGTACGAGAGCACGACGGGGTCGATCGAGACGACACCGTCGAACGTCGCGCCGGTCGTGTGGGTCCACAGGGCCTGGAAGAGCTGCACCGTCGTCGGGAAGTCGGGCGTGAAGGTGTAATCCTGCGAATGCTTCGCGAACGTGGGCAGATACAGCCCAGTGGTCTCGGCGGGCAGCGCCACGTACACATCGTCCTGCGTTCCGGCGTCGTAGAACGTCTGCGAACTCGCCTGATCCACGTACCCGAGCTTGCCGTCGGTGAGGGTCACGATCATGCTCGCCGCCGGGTTCCCGCCCGTGGCACGGATCTCGGCGTTGTTCTGGAAGATCAGGAGGTAGGTCTTGGTTCCTCCCGAACCTGCCATGTCGAGCAGCGTCGGCAGGTACGTCTCGGCTACTCCGAGTGCCGGAGTCGCGATGTCGATGAAGGTGAGGATGTCCGAGATCGACGCGCTCACCTCGGGAAGGAGCGTCGCCGTGTCGATCGGCGCGACGATCGACTGCGCGTCGGCGAAGGCTGCCGCGATCTCGGGGATCGAGCTCTGCACCTGCCGGAACGGCTCGAGGTCGATCCCGCCGCCGTCGAGCGTGAGGTCGTCGAAGTCGGTGACCGACAGGAACTGCAGTCCCGGTGTCAGGGCGCGCTCGACGAGGACGTCGACCGCATGCGTCACCCGCCGCACCGCATCGACGTTCTGCCCGACGAACGGGACGCGAGTGGCGAGGTCCCACAGTGGGCCATCGACGGTCCGGACGGCGAGCGTGACGTTCGCCTGGATCTCGTCCGTCGCCGCGAGAAGCTGCGCCTCGTCGGCCCCGTCCAGGCTGTCGCGGAGTTCTGCGATGCCGGCTGCCGCCCGCTGGACCGCGGCGCGGGCCCGCTGCGCCTCGGACCAGAACTGCATCGCGAGCGCGCCGGCCACCACAGCGGCCGCGAGCAGCGCGGCGAGGACACCGAACAGGATCCAGGGCCACACGCGCCGCCGGCGCGTCGGAACAGGCATTGCCCCGGCATCGTAAGCAACCCCAGTTCGCGCACCCTCGGATACGGTGCGCGTGACGTTCCCCATCGCCACGATCCCCATCGTACGCGCGGCCCGTCAGTAATACAGGGGGCTCCTCAACAGGGGGCTCGTGAAACGGCGGAGTGGGACTCAGGCGGCGCCGGTCTCGGCGTCGAGCACCTCGACGACACGCCGCACACCGGCGGCCGGGTGAGCGGTCACGAGGATGGGCAGATGGTCGCTGAGCCCCTGGGGCAGCGTCCGCACACGGTCGATCTCGAACCCGACCGACGTCGCGAAGTCGTAGTGCCCGCGGAAGAAACGGTAGCGCGTGTACGTGCGCGAATCCGAGAGGTTGAGCTCATAGCCCTGCTCGCGCACGTGCTGGCCGAGCCGTTCCTTGAACACCGGGTAGTTGTAGTCGCCGACCATGAGCGCCGGGAGCCCGTCGCCCAGCTGCTGCAGCTCGCCCAGCGCGGTGCGGATCTGGTGGCGCCGGAGCGAGTTCAGCGCCGTCAGCGGCGCGGCATGGAAAGAGGCCACGATGATGTCGAGGTTCTCATCGATGTCGTGCAGCCTGACCCCCAGCATCCGCTCCTCCGCCGGCTTCAGCACCCGGTCGTGAAGCGACTTCTTGAGCGCGAGGGCGCGCACGTCGACGGCGCGATAGGTGTTCTCGCGGTAGTACAGCGCGAGGCCCAGCCGGTTGCGCTGGGTCGAATCCGCCAGCCGCAGACCCGAGATCACGTCGGGGATGTCGGTCGTGTCCGCCTCTTGCAGGCAGAGCACATCCGCACCGTGCCGCTCCACCAGGTGGGCGAGTTCGCCCGCCGCCCGGTGCTTGCGCAGGTTGTACGAGATGACCTTCATATCGAGGCCAGCCTATGCCGCCGACGTTGCGGGCGGATGACCTTGACAAGTCCACATCACGACCTCACAGGGAGCGTGGATCCTCCGATGTACGAAAACCGGATGCCGCGCCTCTGGAGTGGTGTGCCGAGAACCCGGGAGGACCCCATGGCCGCAACATCCACATCCGCCGTCCGCGCCGATCTCGCCGACGCCGTCGCCGCGAGCCGCACCGCGCGCGAAGCCGCCGAGCGCGAGCTCCGCCTCAGCGTCGCCCTCCGCGCCCGCGCCGGAGAGGCGCTGGAGCGGACTGCACGACGCCCCGGCCTCGACGAGACCGAGCGTGCGCGACTGCGCGCCGAGTACGCCGCCGCCGACGCCGTGGTCGCCCAGCGCCGGGCGGCCGTCGACAAGGCTCTCGAGTTCGAGCGCGCCGCCGCGGTCGTCGCCCGGGCGTTCGAGACCGAGGCGGCATCGGCGAGCCCACTCGCGGCCGCACTGCTCGAGCTGGTCGGCTCGAGGGGGGTCTCGCGCGGTCGCGCCGCGCGCGCCTCCGTGCGCCGCACGACGCCGGCCGTGCGGCTGGGGGGAACGCGCCCTCGCACGGCATGAGCGCACCCGCGCCGATGTTCTCGTAGAGTCGCCTTCGTGGCCACCTCGCGACGGACGATCACCCTCCTCGCCGCCACGGGTCTCGTCGCGGTCGCCGGCGTCGTCGTCGCCGCGATGCTCCTGACGGGTCGGGATCCCGAGCCGCCGGGGCCGGGAACGACCGTCGTCGCCTCCGCCTCTTCGAAGGCTGCGGATGCCGCCTCCCGTGCCTCTGCGGGAAGCCCGGAGCACGACGCCGCGCACTATCTGAGCGACCAGCCCACGGCCGTCTGGCTCACTCCCGAGGGCGATCCGGTCGATGTCGTCGGCGACCGCATCGCAGCGCTCGCGTCTGAGGCGCGCGCGCAGTCCGCGCGTGTCGCGGTGGTCGTCTACGGCCTTCCCGAGCGCGACTGCGGCGGACAGTCCGCCGGCGGACTCGACGGCGACGCCTACGACGAGTGGACACAGGCCATCGGGGATGCGCTGCGTGACGCCGCCGACACGTCGCCCATCGTGATCCTCGAGCCCGACAGCCTCGCGCTGGCGCCGGAGTGCGGCAACGTGCCGGAGCGCGTCGCGCAGCTCGGGGCGGCGGTCGACGCGATCAGCTCCGAGACAACCTGGATCTACGTCGACGGCGGCCACTCCGACTGGCTGCCGGCCGCCGAGATGGCCGACCTCATCGCGCAGGTCGACCGGACCGCGGACGACGGCCGCGGCATCCGCGGATTCGCGACGAACGTGTCGAACTTCATGCCGACCTCCGACGAGGTCGCCTACGCGCACGACGTGGCAGCGCTGCTCGATGGGCTGCACGCCGTCATCGACACCTCGCGCAACGGCGCCGGCTCGAACGGCGAGTGGTGCAATCCGCCCGGCCGCCTCGTCGGAGAGCCAGGCGGCACGATCGGCGACGACGTCGTCGACACCAACCTGTGGATCAAACCGCCCGGCGAGAGCGACGGCGAGTGCAACGGCGGCCCGGCGGCCGGCCGGTGGTGGGACGAAGCGGCGATCGAGCTCACGCAGGACGTCATCGCCTCGGATTGAGGCCGGACCAGGCATTACCGGCGTTGTGTAGCATCGTGGGTACTGTGCACGCGTCGGGGGCCGCGGCTGGGGTCGGCATCGGCGCAGGTTCGATCAACCGTCCGAGAGAGGACGCCGCTGCATGAGCACCCCTTCTGACGAGCTGAAGACCGCCGTCATCATCGAGGACGACGCCGAGATCCGACACGTCCTCGCCGAGGTGCTCGAGTCGTCGGGCTTCTCGACGGTCTCGGTCGGCAACGGCATCGACGGGGTGCGCGCCGTGCTGACCTACAAACCGGTGCTCACCACCATCGACGTCCACATGCCGGGCATCGACGGCATCGAGGCGGCCAAGCGCATCCGCGCGCAGTCCGACACGTTCATCATCATGCTGACCGGCCTGACCGACGAGGCCGATGTGATCGCCGGCCTCGGTGCCGGCGCCGACGACTACCTCGTCAAGCCGTTCCGCCCGCGCGAGCTGCGGGCGCGCGTCGAGGCCCTGATGCGTCGCGCGCGCGCGAGCGCCGAAGGGACCCCCGCGCCGGCCGCGATGCCGTCGCAGGGCAGCGTGGGTCCGTCGTTCCCGAACGCCCGGCCGGCGACCACGTCCATCCCCGCCACGCCCGTCGTCGAAGAGGCTCCGGCGGCATCCGTGCCCGCACTGGTCGGCGACGGCGAGTGGCTCGTGCACCGCGACCTGCACCTGCACCCCGAGAACCGCATCGTGCTCATCGGCGACGAGGAGCTCGACCTCACGCGCACCGAGTTCGACCTGCTCGCGACGCTGCTCGAGTCCAAGCGGCGCGTCCGCAGCAAGGCCGATCTGACGCTGGTGCTGCGCGGCGAGTCCTACGTCACGAGCTATTTCGTGGGGGATGCCGACAAGCGCGCCGTCGAGGCCCACATGACGAATCTGCGGCGCAAGCTCGGCGAGAGCGCCGCGAGCCCCCGCTACATCGAGACAGTGCGCGGCGTGGGCTACCGCCTGACCTCCGAAACGGTCTGACCCGCGAACGCCGAAGCGGAGGCATCCGCTGCGCCCCAGACGAGCAGATGCCTCCGCAGGCTTCGGAGAGGGCGCCCGCCTGTCCCCCAGGCGGGCTCCCTCACCTCCTCCCCCGCGCCGTGCTCCCCAGCCGCGGCGCTTTCCCCAGTTCCGACCCGTTTCGGGTACGGGTCAGACCTTGTATCCGTGCTGACGACGGATGAGCTTGAAGAACATCGACAGCGTCTGCAGCACCGTGACGGCGCCGACGATCGGCCAGCCGATCCACAGGACCGTGGACTGCACCATGACCGGCATCATCATCCAGATCGCGACCATCGCGACGATGACGGCGACTGCCAGGATCAGCGGCGTCCAGTGGCCGAATCCACCGCCGCGCTCGGCCTTGGCCTGCATGGCCCAGTTGTCGACCTTCTTGCGCGACAGGAATCGCGTCCAGGAGCGCACGAAGTGGCTGCAGCGGATCCACATGTAGATCTCTGCCGGGATCAATGTCAGGCCGAAGAGGACGTCGCGTGCATTCCGGTTGTGCATGGTCATGGCCATGCGCGTGTTCAGCGCGATCGCGATGACCGGCGGAATGAGCCACCACAGCGAGAAGACGAAGGCACCGATCGACAGCGACGCCGCCAGCAGGGTGATGAAGGCGATGCGCACGAACATGTTCATGAGCATGTCGAAGTGCTCGAGCCAGCGGACCCGGAGGTTCGGGTGGAAGGGCTGCCCCTTGGTGTCGCCGCGCTGGCCGGGCCACATCAGCTCGATGGCGCCGTAGGTCCACTTCACCTGCTGGGCGTCCAGCGCCCGCAGAGTCGTCATGCCGCCGACGTCGGCGCGGGCGAAGGGGCTGATCTTGGTGAGGAAGCCGGCGCTCTTGATCTGCAGCGACAGCAGCGAGTCCTCGACCTCGGAGTCCTTGACCCACGGGGTCGACTGGTGGTTCTCCTTCATGACGTCACGCAGCGCCTGCGTCGAGAAGATCGAGAACTGGCCGCCGAGCACGGCCATGTTGCGCCCTCGGAGGAGGTTGTGCAGGTTGAACGCGGCGAACTGCGACCGCTGGCCGGTGGTCAGGAACTTCGCGAGCCAGCCCTTGATCGGCTTGTCGTCGATCGAGTAGATCGCCGAGATGCCGCCGATCCGGGTGTCGCTGGTCGCCTCGGACTCGAGGTACTCGACGGCCTTCGCGTCGGCGACCGTGTCGCCGTCGACACCGAGGAGGTAGTCGTAGCCCTCGACGAGCGTGTAGCCGTAGTTGAGCGCGCCGACCTTCTTGTCGGGGTTCTTCCCGATGTCGTGGACGAACACCTCGGTGAACTGCTCGCCGAGCTCGGTCACGATCTCGTGGGCGCCGGCGTACTGCGACGCGATCCTGACCGTCGCGTCCGACGTGTTGTTGACGACGACGTGGATCACGTCGGGCACGCGGGTCTGGCCGAGCAGAGCCTCGATCACCTGCGCGATCGACTCCTCCTCGTTGTACGCCGGGATGACGCAGCCGATGGTCGAACGGTGCACCGAGGTGTCGTCGAGCACCGCCTCGAAGTCATCGGCGAAGCCGTGGGCGGAGACGGTGGTGACGTCCTCCAGCGCGGCGGTCGCCTCGCTGTGGTGCGTCCGCACGGAGCGGGTGAGCGGGACCAGTTGTGTCACGTTCGTCGCTTTCGAGATCAGGGCGCCGGGGTCTCCGGCACGAGTACAGCCTCTCCTGCCGACCGCAACGCCCCTCCGAGAGCCCGCGAGCGCTTCCGCAAGGTTTGCGCAAGGCCTCCGCAAGGAACGTTGTGCCGGCTCTCGCGGCGCGGCCCGAAATGCCGGGTGGCCGGGCCAATAGAATCGCGGCATGGCTACCGGGGCTGCACGACCGACGCTCGTCGTGGGCACGCCCGACGCCCGCACGCGGTCGATCTGGCTCACCCAGCTCGTCCTCGCGGCGAGCGTGCTCATCACGGCGATCATGGTGATGGTGCTGCAGCCCGAGCTGTTCGGTCACTGGAACTTCCTGCTCGGCACCCTCTTGGTCGTCGTCCTGACGCTCGCGACGCTGGCGGCGCCGTGGTCGCGGCTTCCGGCATCCGCCGTGCTGGCGGTCCCGTTCGCCGACGCACTCGCGATCGGCCTGATGTCGACCGGCACCGAACTGCGCCTGGGCTACCTCTGGGCCTTCCCGGTGATGTGGGCGGCCATGCACTTCCACGCGACCGCCCTGGCGGCGATGCTCGCGCTGATCGGCCTCATCCTGCTGCTGGACTCCTCGATCACCCCCGGGCCCTGGGGCGCGCTGCGGGTCTTCGTGGTGCTCCTCACCCTGACCTTCATCGGGATCACGGCGCACATCGCCCTGCGCAGGACCCGTTCGCTGCGGCGCCTCCTGCGGCGTCAGGCCGGCCGCCTCACCGCCACCCTCTCCCGCCGGTCCGATCAGGAGCGGCGGACGATGGAGATCCTCAACGGCATCGACACCGGCATCGCGCGGATCTCGGAGGACGGCACCCTGCTGGCCGTCAACGACGCCTACTCGCGGCTCTACGGCCTCGACCCGCTCGATCCCACACGACCCGCGCAGTCCGTCGAGTACACCGGCCTGCGCGGGATGCCAGTGCCCTTCTCGGAGCGCCCGTTCTCGCGTGCCGCGCGCGGCGAGACCTTCACGGACGCCTCGGTGTGGCTGTTCACCGTGCAAGGCGAATGGCGCGCGCTGTCGGTCACGGCGAAACGGCTGGCCGCCCGCGGCGACGAGGACTCCAGCATCCTGCTCCTCGTGCACGACGTCACGGCGCTCACCTACGCCCAGCGTGAGCGGGAGCGCTTCACCGCGATGGCCTCCCACGAGCTGAAGCATCCGCTCACGGTCATGATCGGCAACGCCGAGCTCGCCCTCGAGCTCGACGAGCTCACCCCCCGCACGCGCGAGCGCTTCGAGTCGATCGTCGCGGCGAGCGACCGCATGCTCACGATGACCGAGAGTCTGGTCACCACCTCGCGGCGCGGCTTCTCGGGCCGCGACGAGGTCGACGACATCGACCTGCGGCAGATCCTCCTCGAATCCGTCGCCTCGTTCCGGCCCACGGCGGTCGCCAACGACATCTCGGTCGATGTCCTGGCCGACGAGGCGCTGCCGATCACCGCCGACGGCTTCCGGCTGCGCCAGGTGGTCGACAACGTGGTGAGCAACGCGATCAAGTACACCCCGCGAGAGGGCGAGGTGCGCATCGCCGGGACCGTCGAGGGCGACACGGTCGTACTGACCGTCGCCGACAGCGGCATCGGCATCGGCGCCGACGACCTCCCCCACATCCTGACGCCCTACTTCCGCACCAGCGAGGCGAAGAAGAAGTCCGGCGGCACCGGGCTCGGGCTCGGCATCAGCAACGACATCGTGCTCGCGCACGGCGGCACCCTGGAGATCGACAGCGAGGCGGGCGTGGGCACGACCGTCACGATCCGCCTGCCCCTGGCAGGGGCCGTCACGGAAGGACCCGTATGACCGACCTCATCGCCGGCTCGGGGGTGGACCTCGGCATCGCGCAGGCGGTGATCACGACGCTCGCCACGATGCTGACCATCGGCATCGCGTTCCTCGTGCGACCGGGACTGCCGACGCTGTACTGGAGCATCGCGTTCACCCTCTCGATGCTCGCGACGTACGGCGTGGTCGCCGGCGAGATCACCGACATGGAGGTGCTCCGGCGTGCGTCGCTCGGGGCGCTCATGGGCGCCCCGGCGTTCCTCTGGTCGGGCTTCCGCGCAGCCTGGGGCCTGCGCCCCCACGTCTGGGCGGGCGCGCTCCTCGCGGGAGGCTCGGCCCTGGCGCTCGCGACCGTCACCGACATGTCGTGGTTCACCGTGGCGTATCGCACGGTCTTCTTCGCGGCATCCGTTTTCGCGGGCCTGTTCGTGCTCGACTGGGCGCGCTCGGCGAGCCGACGCAGCGACAGGCTGCTGCTGCCCCTGGTGATCGTGTCGGTCGCCTTCTTCGTGACCGGTGTCGCCACCTTCGTCGCGGTTTTCGTCTTCCCCCCGTCGGGCGGGGACGACTTCACGCTGGTGCGTCTCGTCTCATCGATCGGGATGCTGGTCTACGTCGCCTGCGCGCTCATCGCCGTGGTCGGTTCCACCGCGCGCGACAGCGGCCTGGGTCGCCCCGCGACGGTGTCCACCGCCTGGCAGCAGTTCGAGCGGATCGCCGGCGACCGCCTGATGCGTGCCCAGAAGACGTCGGAACCGTGGTCCGTCGTCTATCTGGGACTCGATGATGCCGCCGACATCCGCCAGACAGGGGGCGCGGCGGCCTTCGCCCGGCTGTCCGAGCGGCTCGAGGACGAGGTGCGCACCGTCTTCCCGGCCGAGTCCGACGTCGGCTCGCCCTCGGCGGGCGCCGTCGTCGTGCTGGTGCCCCGGGGCGATGCCGCCGTCCGCGACCTGCTGCGGATCATCCTGGAGCGGATCACCCTCCTGGACGTGCACGGCGCCCTCCCGATCCGGCCGACGGCTAGCGCCGGCTGGGCACCGGTCTCGGTGCTCGGCTACGACCTCGACACGCTGGTCTACACCAGCCGCGAGGCCGCGCGGGTGGCCAGCGGGAAGGGCGGCGACCGATGGGAGCGCGTCGGCGCGACCATCGTGAGGCGCCTGATCAGTCAGTCAGAGCTACCGTGATCGTGTCGGTCGCCGTCTGCTTGGCGTACTCGCTCGAGGTCGGCGTCGTCTGCACCAGGAAGTCGTAGCTGAACTGCAGCGTGACGAACGTCGCCTCCGGCGGCACCGGGCCGACGTTGAACGTCTGCGAGTAGCTGTACGGATCGAGCACCAGGTAACCGGGACTCACGGTGGATGCATCGACCTGCGGCGCCAGAGCCTCGAGTGCCCCGGTGGGCGTCGAGGGGACGGCGGTCATCGATGCGCGCTGCAGGTACACCTTCTGCCCGTCGTCGGGCTGGACGGTCGTGATCAGCGAGATGCTGACGGGCTTGACCGCCTCTGCGGTCCACTGGTCCATCGACAGCGTCGACCAGTAGTCGACGGTGGCGGTCACCGCCCCCGCGCTGAGCTGCCGCTGGGTCGCCCCGCCTGAGAGGTCGTTGGGGACCGGGGTGGGCACGGCGGTCGACGTCGCAGTCGGCGTGCTGCCGCCCGCCTGATCCCATGGCGCCGGCCCGCAGCCGGCGAGCGCCGAGACACCGAGCGCACCCATCACGACGACACCGGCGAACCGGCTCCACTTGCGCATACGACCCCCCGAAGTCGACCCCGCCCGAAACGTTCGGTCAGTCTAGCGGGGCGCCTTCACTCGCGGTCGCGCCGAGCGCGTGTCTGCTCGGCGCGCTGCGCCAGCAGGTCGTCCGCGGGGTAGCCGACCGCGGTCAGCGTCAGCCCGCGTGCGGCGAGCACCTTCACCTCGGGCACGCGCTCCTGGGCGTCACGGATGTCGACGACGTCGTCGATGTCGAGCCGGCCGTCGCCGACGGCGACGCACGCGCCGACCAGCGCGCGCACCATGCTGTGGCAGAACGCGTCCGCCTTGACGTTCGCGACCAGCACCCCGGCGTCGTCGCGGTGCCAGTCGAACTCGAGCAGCGTGCGGATCGTGGTCGCCTCTTCGCGCGGCTTGCAGTAGGCGGCGAAGTCGTGCAGACCGACAAGGGCGCCGGCAGCGGCATCCATCGCCTCGGTGTCGAGGATTGCCCGCACCGAGGTCGTCCGATGGCGCTCGAGCGGGTCGTACCCGGTGATGCTGTCGCCGATCCGGTACTCGTAGCGACGCCACACGGCGGAGAAGCGGGCATCGAAGCCCTCGGGCGCGATGCGGGAGCCGAGCACCGCCACGTCGGAATAGGCACCGACGACGCCGGTCATGCGCGCGGCCAGGGCGGCGGCGCGGTCCTCGAGCGTCTGTGTCCCGCTTCCCGGGCGCGCCTGCCGTGCGCGCAGGCGCTCGACCTGGGCGTCGTCGAGGTCGACGTGCGCGACCTGGCCCGTCGCATGGACACCGGCGTCGGTGCGACCGGCGACGACCAGCCGGGGCTGGCCGCCGAGCACCCGGGCGAGGGCCGACTCCAGCGTCTCCTGCACCGTGCGGAGCCCGGGCTGGCGTGCCCATCCGCGGAAATGCGTGCCGTCGTAGGCGATGTCGAGGCGGATACGCACCTGCCCAGCCTAGTGAGCCGCAGCTGTCGTCCCTCAGGCTCGCGACGTAGGATTGCCGTTCCCCCACTCCTTTCGTTCGCGAGAACCCATGACGTCGACTGCGCCCACCGCCCGCTTCGCCGGGCTCGACGGCATGCGCGCCATCGCGGTGACGCTGGTTGTGGTCTACCACCTGTTCCCACCCCATGTGCTGCCGGGCGGCTTCCTGGGCGTCGACGTGTTCTTCGTCATCAGCGGGTTCCTCATCACCAGCCTCCTGCTGCGCGAGCACACCGCCACCGGCCGCGTCGCGCTCAGACGGTTCTGGCAACGCCGCGCCCGCCGCCTCCTCCCGGCCCTCGCGGTCGTCGTGGCCGTCTGCTCTGCGCTCGCGTGGCTGATCGGCGGCGACGTACTCGTCGACCTGGACGCCCAAGTGCTCGGCGCCGCCACCTTCAGCTACAACTGGGTCTCGATCGCCGGTGGTGGCGGCTACTTCGCGGCCGCCACACCGGAGCTGTTCCGCAACTTCTGGTCGCTCGCCGTCGAAGAGCAGTTCTACCTGGTCTGGCCGCTCGTCTTCCCGCTGTTCCTGCTGCTGCCGCGCGCCTGGGCACGCATCGCCGCGGCGTTCGCGCTGGCCGCCGGCTCGGCGGCGTGGATGGACGTCGTCGTGTCGAGCGGCGGGGACCTCACGCGCGCCTACTTCGGCACCGACACCCACGCGTTCGGGCTGCTGCTGGGCGTCAGCCTGGCCTTCCTGCTCGCCCCGCTGTCACGTGCGCGCTGGGCCGACTCGTCCGCGGCGCGCCGCCTCACCGGCGCGGCCGGAGTCCTCGCGGTCGCAGGGCTCGTCGCACTCACGGCGCTGCCGCTCGGCGGCGAGGCGACCGCGTTTCCCGGCGCTCTCCTCGCGGCGAGCCTGCTCAGCGCCGTCGCGATCGTCGCAGGAGTCTGGCCCGGCTCCCGGTTCGGACGCGCGCTCGACGTCCGGCCGCTGCGCTGGGTCGGAGACCGCTCGTACGGCATCTACCTGTGGCACTGGCCGCTGCTCGTGCTGGCCGTCGCCGCGTTCGCGCCCGGCGCCACCGTCGCGACGGCGCCGGTCTGGATCGGCGTGGGAGTGCTCGCGGCGACGGCTGCGGCATCCGCTCTGTCGTTCCGCCTGCTCGAGATGCCGGTGCGGCGACTCGGCTTCCGCACGTCGGCGCGCGCCCTCGCAGCCCGGCTGCGCGGCGGCCCCCGCGCGCGCCTGCGGGTGCTCGGCGTCGCGATGGCCGGCGCCCTCGTGCTCGCCGGCGCCGGCGCGGCACTCGCGGCGGCCCCCGACGAGTCCAGCGCCGAAGCCGCCGTCCGCGCCGGCCGCGACGCCCTCGCGCAGGCGATGCGCGACGCTCCCCCGGCGCCCATCGCGCCGACGCCGGCGGATGCCGCACCCACCGCTTCCGCGGACGTCACGGGCGACCAGATCACCGCCATCGGGGATTCCGTGATGCTCGCCTCGGCGGGCGGGCTCGTCGAGCGCCTGCCGGGAGTCGACGTCGATGCGGAGGTTTCGCGCTCGATGTGGGCGGGCCCGCGCATCGTGGACGACCTCGCAGCGACCGGCAGCCTGCGTACCTACGTCGTCGTCGCGCTCGGCACCAACGGGCCCGTCGACCACGAGTCGCTCGAGCACCTGGCCGACTCGGTCGGCCCCGAGCGCGGCCTCGTGCTCGTGAACGCGTACGCGCCCCGCGACTGGATCCCCGGTGTCAACGCCGAACTCGCCGCGTTCGCCGAGGACCACCGCAACGTGGCCGTCGCGGACTGGTCGGGTGCCATCGCCCCGCACGAGGACCTGCTCGCCGGCGACCGGATCCACCCGGGCGCCTCCGGTGGGCGCATCTTCGCCGACACGGTCGCGGCCGCCGTCGACGAGCTTGCGGAGGAGCGCCGCACCGCGGCGGCCGACCGCGCCGAGCGTCTCGACCAGATCTTCAGCGCCGACCTCACGCCGTAAGGGCGCGCGGGACGCAGATGCAGCGAGACCCGCCACCCTGACAGGTGGCGGGTCTGGCGATGCAAAGGGTGACCGATTACTCGGACTTCTCCTCGGCGGGAGCCTCGACGGCGTCCTCGGCAGCAGCCTCGGCGGCGGCGCCCTCCTCCGGCGACTCGGCGCCGGCCTCGGCGGCCTCGTCGGTGGCGGGGGTCTCCTCGGCGGGGGTCTCCTCGGCGGGGGCCCCATCGGCGACCGGAGCGGCCTTCGCGGCAGCGGCCTTCTTCGCGGACGGCTTCTTCGTCACGGGCTCGAGGACGAGCTCGATGACGGCCATGGGCGCGTTGTCACCCTTGCGGTTGCCGACCTTCGTGATGCGGGTGTAGCCGCCCTCACGGTCCGCGACCAGCGGCGCGATCTCGGTGAAGAGCTCGTGCACGACCGACTTGTCACCGATGACCGACAGCACGCGACGACGCGCGTGCAGGTCGCCGCGCTTGGCGAACGTGATCAGTCGCTCGGCGAGCGGACGCACGCGCTTGGCCTTGGTCTCGGTCGTCTTGATCGACTTGTGGGTGAACAGCGCAGCGGCCAGGTTCGCAAGCAGCAGACGCTCGTGGGCGGGGCCGCCTCCGAGGCGGGGACCCTTCGTGGGCTTGGGCATTCTTTGTTACTCCAGGATCAGATTCGGGGGGTCCGGAACTCAGACGGTCTCGTCGTCGTAGCCGCCGTAGAAGTGCGCGCCGTCGAACCCGGGGACCGAGTCCTTCAGCGACAGGCCGAGCGAGACGAGCTTGTCGCGCACCTCGTCGACCGACTTCTGCCCGAAGTTGCGGATGTTCATGAGCTGCGTCTCCGAGAGGGCGACGAGCTCCGACACGGTGTTGATGCCCTCGCGCTTGAGGCAGTTGTACGAACGCACCGACAGGTCGAGGTCCTCGATCGGCATCGACAGCTCGTTCGAGAGGACGGTCTCGACCGGCGCCGGGCCGATCTCGATGCCCTCGGCCTCGACGTTGAGCTCGCGGGCCAGGCCGAAGAGCTCCGTCAGGGTGCGACCGGCCGAGGCGACGGCGTCACGCGGGGCGATCGAGGACTTGCTCTCGACGTCCAGCACGAGCTTGTCGAAGTCGGTGCGCTCACCGGCACGCGTCGCGTCGACGCGGTACGAGACCTTCAGCACCGGCGAGTAGATCGAGTCGACCGGGATCTGGCCGGCCTCGGCGTACTCGTTGCGGTTCTGCGTCGCCGAGACGTAGCCGCGGCCACGCTCGATGGTCAGCTCGAGCTCGAACTTGGCGGTGTCGTTGAGCGTCGCGATGACGAGCTCGGGGTTGTGCACCTCGACACCGGCCGGCGCGGAGATGTCGGCGGCGGTGACCTCACCGGCGCCGGTCTTGCGCAGGTACGCGGTGATGGGCTCGTCGCGCTCGCTGGAGACGACCAGCTGCTTGATGTTGAGGATGATCTCGGTGACATCCTCCTTCACACCCGGGATGGTGCTGAACTCGTGGAGGACGCCGTCGATGCGGATCGACGTCACTGCGGCACCGGGGATGGATGACAGGAGGCTGCGACGCAGCGCGTTGCCGATCGTGTAACCGAAGCCGGGCTCCAGCGGCTCGATGATGAAGCGGCTGCGGAACTCCCCGATCTTCTCCTCGGTCAGAGTGGGACGCTGTGCGATGAGCACTATGTGTTCCTTTCGATCACGTGCCCGCTATATGACACGTGCGGTGGGTGAGGTGTTGAGTTTTACTCGAGGGATGCCGGAGCCGCCGCCCGCATGGGCGGGGGCTCCGGCATCCGTGAAAAAGGGGATGTCAGACGCGGCGGCGCTTCGGCGGACGGCAGCCGTTGTGGGCCTGCGGCGTCACGTCCTGGATCGAGCCGACCTCGAGGCCGGCGGCCGTGAGCGAGCGGATCGCGGTCTCGCGACCCGAGCCCGGGCCCTTCACGAAGACGTCGACCTTCTTGACGCCGTGCTCCTGCGCCTGGCGGGCAGCGGACTCCGCGGCCATGCCGGCGGCGTACGGCGTCGACTTGCGCGAGCCCTTGAAGCCCACGCCACCCGACGACGCCCAGCTGATGACAGCGCCCGACGGGTCGGTGATCGAGACGATCGTGTTGTTGAACGTCGACTTGATGTGGGCCTGGCCCAACGCGATGTTCTTCTTCTCCTTGCGGCGCGGCTTGCGCGCGGCGGACTTGGCCTGTGCCATGTGCGTTCTCTCCTAAACCCTGGGGACCGCGCCTTAGCGCGCCTTCTTCTTGCCGGCGACGGTGCGCTTCGGGCCCTTGCGGGTACGGGCGTTCGTCTTCGTGCGCTGACCGCGCACCGGGAGGCCGCGACGGTGGCGGATACCCTCGTAGGAACCGATCTCGACCTTGCGGCGGATGTCGGCGGCGACCTCGCGGCGAAGATCGCCCTCGACCTTGTAGTTGCCTTCGATGTGGTCGCGGAGTGCGATGAGCTGGTCGTCGCTGAGGTCCTTGACGCGGATGTTCTCGTCGATCTCCGTTGCTGCGAGGATCTCGTTCGAGCGGGTACGGCCCACGCCGTAGATGTACGTGAGGGCGATCACCACGCGCTTGTCGCGCGGGATGTCAACGCCGGCAAGACGTGCCATGCGGTTTCTCCTGTGGAGTGAGTGGAGGTGTGGAGCAGGATCGGTGCCCGGGCCTCCGCCCGAGGTGTCCCCTCCGGAGAGGTTCTGATCCTGCCTGTGATGTGTTCAGTTGTGGAGACTGTCGTGCGTCGCGGGGTTTCGACTCGCTTCGCTCGCTCAACCTTGATTCGGGATCGCATCAACGCTCGCTGGCGCTCGCATTGACCCGACGCGAATCAACCCTGGCGCTGCTTGTGACGCGGGTTGCTCTTGCAGATCACCATGACGCGACCGTGGCGGCGGATGACCTTGCAGTGGTCGCAGATGGGCTTGACGGAGGGGTTGACCTTCATGTTCTTTCCTGATTCGCTGTCTTCGCCGGGCAGGCTTCTCGGCTCGGTTGCTGAGCCTGTCGAAGCACTGGGGCGTTACTTCTCGACCGGTCTAGCGGTAGCGGTAGACGATGCGCCCGCGGGTGAGGTCGTAGGGCGACAGCTCCACGACGACACGGTCCTCGGGGATGATGCGGATGTAGTTCTGCCGCATCTTGCCTGAGATCGTGGCAAGAACCTTGTGTCCGTTGGAGAGCTCAACGCGGAACATCGCGTTGGGCAGCGCCTCGGACACGACGCCCTCGATCTCGATGACACCGTCTTTCTTCGCCATACGCTCGCTAACACTTGTGCAGACCGGTCGGTCTGCGGTGGATGGGGTTCGGTGCTACGACACGCCAATGAAGGCGCAACGCACCAAAGATCAAGCATACGTGATAGTGGATGCCGCGGCAACTCGGTGCCGCCGTGCTCACTGTCAGTCGAAGAGCGTCGCGAGCTCACCGGCCGCGGGCAGCGTCGAGTTCGCGATGACCTCGCCGTTGACGGCGACGGTCGGCGTGCCGATCCCCTGCGATCCGGGCTGGATCGGCGTCTGCGCGGTCATCTCGGTCACGAAGCCGGCGTAGGTGCCGTCGTTGACGCACGAGTCGATGCCCGTCACGCCGACGCCCGACGCGATGTCGAGGATCTCGCGGTTCGTGAGACCCGAGGAGCCTTCCGCAGGCTGGTTCGCGAACATCGCCTGCAGGAACGGCAGCGACGCGTCGGGGTCTGCGTCCGCGACGCAGTACGCGGCGTTCGCCGCGCGCGTGGAGAACTGGGTGCCGCTCGACTGGCTGTCGAGGATCGAGATCGGGTGGATGCCGAGGGTGATGCTGCCGTCGTTCACCATCCCCTCGATCTCCGCGCCGTACACCTGCTCGAACTGGTTGCAGACAGGGCACATGAAGTCGATGTACGTGTCGAGGCGGTCCTCGCCGTCGCCGACGAGGATGGCGCCGGTCTCGCTGTCGATGCCCGCTGACGACGGCGGGTTCACCTCGGTGGGCAGCGGCTTGGGCGTCGCCGCGTTGTTCAGCGTCACCACCAGGACGACGACGAGCACGAGGGCGACCGCGACGCCCGCCGTCACCCAGATCGCGAACCAGTTCGTCTTGCGTGCTGCCTGTGCCATCTCGCGCCTCCTAGGCGATCTCGCGCGGGGTCACGCCGAAGGGCGCAAGGCCCGCGGCACCGCCGTCGGGTGCCGTGAGCACCCAGATTCCGTCCTCGTGCACGGCCACACTGTGCTCCCAGTGGGAGCCCGCCGTGCCGTCGAGCGTCGAGACGGTCCAGCCGTCGTCCTCGACGAAGGTGGCCTGATCGCCGATCACGACCATCGGCTCGATCGCGAGGACGAGCCCCGGGCGCACCTCAGGTCCCGGATCCGGAACGCGGTAGTTGAACACCGAAGGCGACTCGTGCATCTTGCGGCCGATGCCGTGACCCACGTACTCGCGCAGGATGCCGTAGGTCCCGGACTCCGGCGAGTTCGCCTCGATGTACTGCTGCACGGCCGTGCCGATCTCACCGATGTGCTTCGCCGACGCCAGTGCCGCGATACCGGCCCACAGGGACCCCTCGGTCACGTCCGAGAGCTGCCGGCGCTCGGCGACGACCTCGGGTCGGGCGCCGTCGGGCAGCACGAAGGTGAACGCCGAGTCGCCGTTCCAGCCCTTGTACTCGGCCCCCGCATCGATGGACACGATGTCGCCGGGGGCGAGGACGCGATCACCCGGGATGCCGTGCACGACCTCTTCGTTGACCGAGGCGCAGATGGTGTGGCGGTACCCGCGCACCATCTGGAAGTTCGACTTCGCACCCCGTGCCGTGATGAGAGCGGATGCCGAGGCGTCCAGCTCCGCCGTCGTCACGCCCGGGGCGATCAGACTGCGTGCGGCGTCGAGCGCCGCGGCCGTGATCAGCCCGGGCTCGACCATGGCCCGCAGCTGGGCGGGCGACTTGTAGATCGAACGGCGCAGCGACACGGGATCAGGCGGCGGCGGCGCGGTTGAGGCCGCGCGCTTCCAGCGCCGCGATGATGCGGTCGGTGATCTCGTCCAGCGAGCCGATGCCGTCGATCCGGTCCACGATGCCGCGCGTGCGATACACGTCGAGGATCGGCGCCGTCTCGCGCTCGTAGATCGCGAGACGGTTGGCGATGACCTCTTCGGTGTCGTCGCTGCGGCCCTGCTCGGCAGCGCGCAGCGAGATGCGGGCGATGCTCTCGTCGCGCGGCACGTCGAGCTCGATGACCGCGTCGAGCTCCTCGTCACGGCCCTCGAGGAACTCGTCGAGGTGCATGACCTGGGCGACGTTGCGGGGGTAGCCGTCGAGGAGGAAGCCGTCAGCGGCATCCTGCTGAGACAGGCGGTCGCGCACGACCGCGCTCGTCAGCTCGTCGGGGACGAGATCGCCCGCCTCGATGATGGCCTTCACCTGCTGGCCGAGCTCCGTGCCCGCCGAGACGGCGCCGCGGAAGACGTCGCCCGTCGAGACGGTGGGGATGCCGAACGCCTCCGCGATGCGGATGCCCTGCGTGCCCTTGCCGGAGCCCTGCGGTCCGACGATGAGAAGACGGGTCATCGGAGAAGCCCTTCGTAGTGGCGCTGCTGGAGCTGTGCGTCGATCTGCTTCACCGTCTCGAGGCCGACGCCGACGATGATGAGGATCGAGGCGCCGCCGAACGGGAAGTTCTGGTTGGCGCCGACCGTGGCCAGTGCGATCAGCGGCAGCAGTGCGATCAGACCCAGGTAGATCGAGCCCGGGAGCGTGATGCGCGTCAGCACGTAGTCGAGGTACTCGGCCGTCGGACGGCCCGCACGGATGCCGGGGATGAAGCCGCCGTACTTCTTCATGTTGTCGGCGACCTCGACCGGGTTGAACGTGATCGCGACGTAGAAGTAGGTGAACCCGACGATGAGCAGGAAGTACAGCGCCATGTACAGCGGGTGATCGCCGCGCACGAGGTACAGCTGGATCCAGGCCACCCAGGCCGGGACCTCTTCGCCTGCCTGCGGCTGGTTGAACTGCGCGATGAGGGCCGGGATGTACAGCAGCGACGATGCGAAGATGACGGGCACGACGCCGGCCATGTTCACCTTGATCGGGATGTACGTGTTGGTGCCGCCGTACGTGCGGCGACCCACCATGCGCTTGGCGTACTGCACCGGGATGCGGCGCTGGGACTGCTCGACATAGACCACGAGCGCGACGACGACGATGCCGACCGCGAGCACCAGCAGGAAGACCTCGAAGCCCTTGGACTGCCAGATCGCCCACATCGAGGCGGGGAACGCCGCGGCGATCGAGGTGAAGATCAGCAGCGACATGCCGTTGCCGATGCCGCGCTCGGTGACGAGCTCGGCGAACCACATGATGAGGCCGGTACCGGCGGTCATCGTGATGATCATCAGGAGCTGAGCCCACCACACGTCATTGGTGAGGAGCTGCTCGCACTCGGGAACACCGGTGGTCCCGAAGAGCTGGCCGCTGCGGGCCACGGTGACGAGCGTCGTCGACTGCAGGAGCGCCAGCGCGATCGTGAGGTAGCGCGTGTACTGCGTCAGGCGCGCCTGGCCCGACTGGCCCTCCTTGTAGAGGGTCTCGAAGTGCGGGATGACCACGCGCAGCAGCTGCACGATGATCGTGGCCGTGATGTACGGCATGACGCCCAGCGCGAAGATGGACAGCTGCAGCAGTGCGCCGCCCGAGAACAGGTTGACCAGCGACAGCAGTCCCTCGGTGCCCTCCGAGGCCCGCAGACACGTCTGCACGTTCGGGAAGTCGACGAACGGCGCCGGGATGTGCGCACCGAAGCGGTACAGGGCGATGATCGCCAGGGTGAATGCGATCTTCCGCCGCAGGTCGGGTGTGCGGAAGATCCGCGCGATGGCGCTGAACAAGAGGATTCCTCCAGAGGGGGGCATCGGCACGCAGACGTGCCGACGTCCAGGGTAACCCAGTGGGGGCCGGAGCAAGCTCCGACCCCCACTGTGCGCGTATTACTTGACGGTGCCGCCCGCGGCGACGATCTTCTGCTCGGCGGAACCCGAGACCTTGTCGACCGACACGGTGAGCTTCACCGAGATGTCGCCGGTGCCGAGCACCTTGACCTTCTCGTTCTTGCGCACTGCACCCTTGGCGACCAGGTCGCCGACGGTGACGTCGCCACCGGCCGGGTACAGCTCCGCGAGCTTGTCCAGGTTCACGACCTGGTACTCGACGCGGAACGGGTTCTTGAAGCCGCGGAGCTTCGGGGTGCGCATGTGCAGCGGCATCTGCCCACCCTCGAAGCCGACCTTGACCTGGTAGCGGGCCTTCGTACCCTTGGTACCGCGACCCGCCGTCTTGCCCTTCGAGCCCTCACCGCGACCCACACGGGTCTTCGCCGTGTTGGAGCCGGGGACCGGACGCAGGTGGTGCACCTTCAGCACGCCCGGGCGTGAAGCCGGGACGTCCTTCTTGGGAGCAGCCTTCTTCGAGGCGGCAGCCTTGGGGGCGGCATCCTTCTTGGCAGCAGCCTTCTTGGCAGGAGCCTTCTTGGGCGCCTCAGCCACGACGGCTTCGTTCTTCTCGGCCTTTTCAGCCATCAGTCGATCTCCTCAACCTTCACGAGGTGGGCGACGGTCCGCACGTAACCGCGCGTCTGCGCGTCGTCGGGACGGACGACGGAGTCGCCGATCCGCTTCAGACCGAGCGAACGCAGCGTGTCGCGCTGGTTCTGCTTCTCACTCACCTTGGACTTGACCTGCGTGACCTTCAGACGCGCAGCCATCAGACACCTGCCTTCGCAGCGGCCGCGGCCTCAGCCTCGGCACGGACGAGACGGGCGGGGGCGACCTGGTCGAAGTCGAGACCGCGACGCGCGGCGACCGCACGGGGCTCCTCGAGCTGCTTCAGGGCCTCCACCGTCGCGTGGACGATGTTGATCGTGTTCGACGAGCCGAGCGACTTCGACAGCACGTCGTGGATGCCGGCGCACTCGAGCACGGCACGCACCGGGCCACCGGCGATGACACCGGTACCGGCAGCGGCCGGGCGCAGGAGCACCACACCGGCAGCGGCCTCACCCTGCACGGGGTGCGGGATGGTCGAGCCGACGCGCGGCACGCGGAAGAAGTTCCGCTTGGCCTCTTCGACGCCCTTCGAGATCGCCAGGGGCACCTCACGGGCCTTGCCGTAGCCGACGCCCACCACACCGTTGCCGTCGCCGACGACGACGAGCGCGGTGAAGCTGAAGCGACGACCACCCTTGACGACCTTCGACACGCGGTTGATGGTGACGACGCGCTCGAGGAACTGGCTCTCGTTGCGGTCGCGGCCACCGCGGTCACCGCGGGTCTGGTTGCGCTCGCGTCCACCGCGGCGCGGCTCGCGCTCGCGCTCGGCGGGCGCCGTCGCGGCGGCCTCGGCCGGAGCCTCGGCAGGTGCCTCTGCGGTCACGATGTTCTCCTTGTTGTCACTCACAGGTTCAGACCTCCCTCGCGGGCGCCGTCGGCGATCGCCGCGACACGGCCCGCATAGCGGTTGCCGCCACGGTCGAACACGACGTCCGAGACACCGGCGGCCTTGGCACGCTCCGCGAGGAGCTCACCGACCTTGCGTGCCTTGGCGGTCTTGTCACCGTCGAACGTGCGCAGATCGGTCTCGAGAGTCGAGGCCGAGGCCACGGTGTGGCCCTTGCTGTCGTCGACGACCTGCACGAAGACGTGGCGGGCCGAACGGGTGACGACGAGGCGCGGACGCAGCTCGGTGCCGACGACCTTCTTGCGCAGGCGGGCATGACGACGCGAACGCGCCTGAGTCTTTGTCTTGACAGCCATGGTTACTTACCACTCTTTCCGGCCTTGCGACGAACGACCTCGCCGGCGTACCGCACACCCTTGCCCTTGTACGGCTCGGGCTTGCGGATCTTGCGGATGTTCGCGGCGGCCTCGCCGACGGCCTGCTTGTCGATGCCCGAGACCGTGAGCTTGTTGTTGCCCTCGACGGTCAGGGTGATACCCGCGGGCGGGTCGACCAGGACGGGGTGCGAGAAGCCAAGAGCGAACTCGACCGCCGTGCCCTTCTGCGCGACGCGGTAACCCGTGCCGACGACCTCGAGACCCTTGGTGTAGCCCTGGGTGACACCGATGATGTTGTTGTTGATGAGCGTGCGGGTCAGGCCGTGGAGCGAACGCGAGGCGCGCTCGTCGTCGGGACGGGTCACGATGACCTGGCCCTCTTCGACCTTGACTTCGATGGGACGGGCCACGGTGAGCGCGAGCTCGCCCTTGGGGCCCTTGACGGCGACATCCTGGCCATCGACCGAAACGGTCACGCCGGCGGGGATGTCGATCGGAAGACGACCGATTCGCGACATGTCAGATCACCACACGTAGGCGAGGACTTCCCCACCCACGCCCTTCTGCTCGGCCTGGCGGTCCGTGAGGAGGCCAGAGGAGGTGGACAGGATCGCGACGCCGAGGCCGCCGAGGACGCGGGGGATCTCGGTGGACTTCGCGTAGACGCGGAGGCCGGGCTTCGAGACGCGCTTGATGCCGGCGATCGACCGCTCGCGGTTCGGGCCGTACTTGAGCGTCAGCGTGAGGGTCTGGCCGACGCGGGCGTCGTTGATCTCCCACGCGGAGATGTAGCCCTCCTGCTTGAGGATCTCGGCGATGTGGGTCTTGAGCTTGGAGCTCGGCAGCGACACAGAGTCGTGGTGCGCCGAGTTCGCGTTGCGCAGACGGGTCAGCATGTCTGCGACCGGGTCTGTCATTGTCATTTGTTGATTCCTTTGTTCACGAGGTATCGGCTGGCGTTACACGCCAGACGACCTTCCATGATTGCCGTATTCAGTTGTGGGATGCGGGATGCCGCACATGGCGGCATCCCGCGAGGATCACGCCTGCGCGTCGTCCGACTTGAACGGGAAGCCCAGGTGGCGCAGAAGCGCGCGGCCCTCGGCATCCGTCTTCGCCGACGTCACGATGGTGATGTCGAAGCCGCGGACGCGGTCGATCTTGTCCTGGTTGATCTCGTGGAACACGGACTGCTCCTGGAGACCGAACGTGTAGTTGCCGTTGCCGTCGAACTGCGCACCCGACAGGCCGCGGAAGTCGCGGATGCGGGGCAGGGCGAGGTTGACGAGACGGTCGATGAACTCCCACGCGCGGTCGCCCCGGAGGGTGACGTGCGCGCCGATGGCCTGACCCTCGCGCAGCTTGAACTGCGCGATGGACTTGCGGGCCTTGGTCACGACCGGCTTCTGACCGGTGATCTTGGTGAGGTCGTCGACCGCGCCATCGATCACCTTGCTGTCGCGAGCTGCCTCGCCGACACCGGTGTTCACGACGACCTTGACCAGGCCGGGCGTCTGCATGACGTTGGCGTAGCCGAACTCGTCCTGCAGAGCCTTCTTGATCTCGGTGTTGTACTTCTGCTTCAGGCGCGGCTGGATCTTGCCAGCCGGCGCGGCAGTTGCGGTGCTCATCAGAGGTCCTTGCCTGACTTCTTCGCGTAGCGCACGCGGACGGTGCGCTTCACGCCGTCCTTCGTCTGCTCCTCGACCCGGTGGCCGACGCGGGTCGGCTTCTTGGTCGAGGGGTCGACGACGGCGACGTTGGAGATGTGGATCGGGGCTTCCATCGTCTCGATGCCGCCCGTCTTGGTGCCGCGCTGCGACTGGCCGACGCGGTTGTGCTTCGTGACGAAGTTCACGCCCTCGACGATGACGCGGTTCTGGTCGGCGAGGACCTCGAGGACCTTGCCCTGCTTGCCGCGGTCGCCGCCCTTGTCCTGCTTCTTGCCGTTGAGGACCTGAACCAGGTCACCCTTCTTGATCTTGGCCATGGGGTCAGATCACCTCCGGTGCGAGCGAGACGATCTTCATGAACTTCTTGTCGCGAAGCTCACGGCCGACCGGTCCGAAGATACGGGTGCCGCGGGGCTCCCCGTCGCTCTTCAGGATCACGGCGGCGTTCTCGTCGAACTTGATGTAAGAGCCGTCGGCACGACGGGTCTGCTTGACGGTACGGACGATGACGGCCTTGACCACATCGCCCTTCTTGACGTTGCCGCCCGGGATCGCGTCCTTGACGGTGGCCACGATGATGTCACCCACGCCCGCGTAACGGCGGTTCGAGCCGCCGAGAACGCGGATGGTGAGCAGCTCCTTGGCGCCCGTGTTGTCGGCGACCTTGAGGCGGGACTCGTTCTGAATCACTTGGCCTTCTCCAGGATCTCGACCAGACGCCAGCGCTTCGTGGCGCTCAGCGGGCGGGTCTCGTTGATGAGCACGAGGTCACCGATGCCGGCCGTGTTGCCTTCGTCGTGCGCCTTCACCTTGGAGGTGCGGCGGATGACCTTGCCGTACAGCGGGTGCTTCACGCGGTCCTCGACCTCGACGACGATGGTCTTGTCCATCTTGTCGCTGACGACGTAGCCGCGGCGGGCCTTGCGGTAGCCGCGGGCGTCGACGTCGCGCACATCGTGCTCGGACGACTCGTGACCCTTGGTCTCGACCGCGTCGGCGGCCTTCTTCGTGTCAGCCATTACTCGGCCTCTTCCTTCGCGGCCTCGTCAGCGGCATCCGCCTTCTTGGCCTTCGTCTTCTTCGCCTTCGTCGCCGTCTCCAGCGGAGCGGGAGTGGCACGGATGCCGAGCTCGCGCTCACGGATCACGGTGTAGAGCCGCGCGATGTCGCGCTTGACCGCACGGATGCGGCCGTGGCTCTCGAGCTGGCCGGTAGCCGACTGGAAGCGCAGGTTGAACAGCTCTTCCTTGGCCTTGCGCAGCTCCTCGACGAGGCGCTGGTCTTCGAACGTGTCGAGCTCGCTCGGAGCGAGCGTCTTGGTGCCGATCGCCATTACGCGTCGCCCTCCTCGCGCTTGATGATGCGTGCCTTCAGGGGCAGCTTGTGGATTGCGCGGGTCAGGGCCTCACGAGCGAGTTCCTCGTTGACGCCGGCGACCTCGAAGAGGACGCGACCCGGCTTGACGTTTGCGACCCACCACTCGGGCGAACCCTTACCGGAACCCATGCGGGTCTCGGCCGGCTTCTTGGTGAGCGGACGGTCGGGGTAGATGTTGATCCACACCTTGCCGCCACGCTTGATGTGACGGGTCATCGCGATACGAGCGGACTCGATCTGACGGTTCGTCACATACGCGGGCGTGAGGGCCTGGATGCCGAACTCGCCGAAGGAGACCTTCGTGCCGCCGGTGGCCTGGCCGGAGCGACCCGGGTGGTGCTGCTTGCGGTACTTGACCTTGCGGGGAATAAGCATTACGCCGATGCTCCTTCTGCCACGGGGGCCTCGTTGCGGCGGTCGCCACGGTCGCCACGGTCGCGGGGGCCGCGACGGTCGCCGCGGTCGCGGGCCGGCTTCTGGTTGGCCTGCTCGCGAGCGAGCTCCTTGTTGGTGAGGTCGCCCTTGTAGATCCAGACCTTCACGCCGATGCGGCCGAAGGTGGTCTTCGCCTCGTAGAAGCCGTAGTCGATGTTCGCGCGCAGCGTGTGCAGCGGCACACGACCCTCGCGGTAGAACTCCGAGCGGCTCATCTCGGCGCCGCCGAGGCGGCCGGAGACCTGGATGCGGACGCCCTTGGCGCCGGCGCGCTGGGCGCCCTGCAGGCCCTTGCGCATCGCGCGGCGGAACGCCACGCGAGCGGTGAGCTGCTCGGCGATGCCCTGCGCGACGAGCTGAGCGTCGGCCTCGGGGTTCTTGACCTCGAGGATGTTCAGCTGGATCTGCTTGCCGGTGAGCTTCTCGAGGTCGGCGCGGATGCGCTCGGCCTCGGCGCCGCGACGACCGATCACGATGCCCGGGCGGGCGGTGTGGATGTCGACGCGAACGCGGTCACGGGTGCGCTCGATCTCGATGTTGCTCACGCCGGCCCGGTCGAGCTGGGTCTGCAGGAGCTTGCGGATCTTGATGTCCTCGGCGACGTAGTCGGCGTAACGCTGACCGGGCTTCGTCGAGTCCGAGAACCAGCGCGACACGTGGTCGGTCGTGATACCGAGGCGGAAGCCGTAGGGGTGGACTTTCTGTCCCATTACTTGCTCGCCTTCTTGGTCTTGGCAGCCGGCGTCGTGTCGGTGACCTCGGGGGTCGACAGCACGACGGTGATGTGGCTGGTGCGCTTCTTGATCTGGAAGGCACGACCCTGCGCGCGGGGGCGGAAACGCTTGAGC
The DNA here is from genome assembly GCF_040144835.1 of Microbacterium sp. LWS13-1.2. Taxonomy (NCBI): domain Bacteria; kingdom Bacillati; phylum Actinomycetota; class Actinomycetes; order Micrococcales; family Microbacteriaceae; genus Microbacterium; species Microbacterium sp. LWS13-1.2. The sequence continues at coordinate 3,505,705 of NZ_CP151632.1, read as the reverse complement.
GTCGTGCCCTCGTCGACGTACGCGTTGGCCACGTACAGGTCCTGCTCGTCCAGGTACTCGCCGTCCTTGTCTGCCTTCACGCGAGCGTTCGCGATTCCGGCGGCGACGAGCTTGTAGATCGGCTCGCTCGCGCTCTGCGGCGCGAACTTGAGGATGGCCAGGGCCTCCTCAGCCTGCTTGCCCTTGATGAGCGCGACGACACGACGAGCCTTCTGAGGGGTCACGCGGATGTGTCGCACGCGTGCGATGGACTCCACCATTTCTCTCTCCTCTGCCCCCGCGTCAGCGGCGGCGGCCCTTCTTGTCGTCCTTCACGTGGCCGCGGAAGGTGCGGGTGGGCGCGAACTCGCCCAGTTTGTGGCCGACCATGGTCTCGGACACGAACACGGGGATGTGCTTGCGTCCGTCGTGCACGGCGATGGTGTGACCCAGCATGGCCGGGATGATCATCGAACGGCGCGACCAGGTCTTGATGACGTTCTTGGTGCCGGCTTCGTTCTGGACGACGACCTTGCGAAGCAGGTGCTCGTCGACGAAGGGGCCCTTCTTAAGGCTGCGAGGCATCTTCCTCTACTCCTACTTCCGCTTCTTGCCGGCGTTGCGACGACGGACGATGTACTTGTCGCTTTCCTTGTTCGCGTGACGGGTGCGGCCTTCGGCCTGACCCCACGGCGAAACCGGGTGACGACCACCGGAGGTCTTACCCTCACCACCACCGTGGGGGTGGTCGACCGGGTTCATCGCGACACCGCGGACGGTCGGGCGGATGCCCTTCCAGCGGTTGCGGCCGGCCTTGCCCCAGTTGATGTTCGACTGCTCGGCGTTGCCGACCTCGCCGACGGTCGCACGGCAGCGCGCGTCGACGTTGCGGATCTCGCCCGAGGGCAGACGCAGCTGGGCGTACGGGCCGTCCTTCGCCACGAGGCGAACCGACGTACCGGCCGAGCGCGCCAGCTTCGCGCCGCCGCCGGGGCGGAGCTCGATGGCGTGGATCACGGTACCGGTGGGGATGTTCTTCAGCGGCAGGTTGTTGCCCGGCTTGATGTCAGCCGAGGCGCCCGACTCGACGATGTCGCCCTGCGACAGCTTGTTCGGCGCGAGGATGTAGCGCTTCTCGCCGTCGAAGTAGTGCAGGAGCGCGATGCGCGCGGTGCGGTTGGGGTCGTACTCGATGTGAGCGACCTTGGCGTTGATGCCGTCCTTGTCATTGCGACGGAAGTCGATGACGCGGTACTGACGCTTGTGGCCACCACCGATGTGACGCGTGGTGATGCGGCCCTGGTTGTTGCGGCCACCGGTCTTGCTGAGCGGGCGGAGGAGCGACTTCTCAGGCGTCGATCGGGTGATCTCGGCGAAGTCGGCCACCGACGAGCCGCGGCGACCCGGGGTCGTGGGCTTGTACTTGCGAATAGCCATATCTCTAGTCCTCTATCCCGACCGTCAGCCGACTGCCGTGAAGATGTCGATGGTGCCCGACTTCAGGGTCACGATGGCGCGCTTGGTGTCCTTGCGCTTGCCGGTGCCGAAGCGGGTACGACGGGCCTTGCCCGTGCGGTTGAGCGTGTTGACCGCTGCGACCTTGACGCCGAAGATCTTCTCGATCGCGAGCTTGATCTCGGTCTTCGAAGCGCGGGGGTCGACGAGGAAGGTGTACTTGCCCTCGTCGATGAGCCCGTAGCTCTTCTCCGAAACGACCGGCTTCAGGATGATGTCGCGCGGGTCCTTGTAAACGGCGGTCATGCCGAGGCCTCCTCGGTGACGGCGGTCTTCGACGCGATGAACGCGTCGAGGGCGGCCTTGGTGAAGACGATGTCGTCCGAGACGATCACGTCGTACGCGTTGAGCTGGTCGAACGGCAGCACGTGGGCGAACGAGATGTTGCGCACGCTCAGCACCGCGAGGTCGTCGTCGCGGTCCACGACGACGAGCACGTTCTTGGTCGCTCCCAGTGCGTTGAAGACCGTCGTAGCGGCCTTCGTCGACGGGGCGCCCTCGATGCCGAAGGTGTCGATGACGTGCAGACGCTCGCCACGAGCACGATCGCTCAGCGCGCCCAGCAGGGCGGCGGCGATCATCTTCTTGGGCGTGCGCTGCGAGTAGTCGCGCGGCTTCGGGCCGTGCACGATGCCACCGCCGGTCATCTGCGGCGCGCGGATGGAGCCCTGGCGGGCGTTACCCGTGCCCTTCTGCTTGAAGGGCTTGCGGCCGGCGCCCGAGACCTCACCGCGACGCTTGGTCGAGTGGGTGCCCTGGCGAGCCGCCGCGAGCTGCGCGACGACGACCTGGTGGATGAGCGGGATGTTCGTCTTGACGTCGAAGATCGAGGCCGGGAGCTGGACCGAGCCAGCAGCCGAGCCGTCTGCCTTCACGACGTCGAGCGCGAGAGTCGAGTCAGCCATGTGATCAGGCACCCTTCACTGCGTTGCGGACGTAGACGATGCGGCCACGCGCGCCGGGGACGGCGCCCTTGACGAGCAGCAGACCCTTCTCGGCGTCGACGGCGTGCACCTTGAGGTTGAGGACGGTCACGCGCTCGCCACCCATACGGCCGGCCATGCGCATGCCCTTGAAGACGCGGCTCGGGGTCGACGAGGCGCCGATCGAACCGGGCTTGCGGTGGTTGCGGTGCGCACCGTGCGAAGCGGAGACGCCCTTGAAGTTGTGGCGCTTCATGACACCCGCGGTGCCCTTGCCCTTGCTGGTGCCGACGACGTCGACCAGCTGGCCGGCCTCGAACGTGCCGTCCACCGTGAGCTCCTGACCGAGTGAGTAGTCAGCAGCGTCCGCGGTGCGGACCTCGGTGAGGTGACGGCGCGGGGTGACACCCGCGGCCTCGAAGTGAGCCGTCAGGGGCTGGTTCACCTTGCGGGGGTCGATCTGGCCGTACGCGATCTGAACGGCCTTGTAGCCGTCCTTCTCGGGCGTGCGGACCTGGGTGACCACGTTCGGCGCGATCTCGATGACGGTGACGGGAACGAGCTTGCCGTTCTCGTCCCACACCTGGGTCATGCCGAGCTTGGTGCCCAGCAGGCCCTTGGAAACCTTGTTGTTGATGTCAGCCATGTCGAACCTCAGAGCTTGATCTCGATGTTGACATCGGCCGGGAGGTCGAGACGCATGAGCGAGTCGACAGCCTTCGGCGTCGGGTCGACGATGTCGATCAGACGCTTGTGGGTGCGCATCTCGAAGTGCTCGCGGCTGTCCTTGTACTTGTGGGGAGAACGGATCACGGCGATCACGTTCTTCTCCGTGGGAAGGGGCACGGGGCCCACGACCGTCGCGCCCGCACGGGTCACGGTGTCGACGATCTTGCGTGCCGACGAGTCGATGACCTCGTGGTCGTACGACTTCAGGCGAATGCGGATCTTCTGTCCCGCCATTGTCTGCTCACTCTCTTTCTCGCGTCATACCCCAGTGGCATTGGACGCACGTGGCGCTTTGCGCCTGGCACTTGCGCACCGCTGTTCTGCTGTCAATCCGGGTGTCGCGCCGAAGCGCTGCTCCCGGTATCCGTTCTCCGCCCGCGCGCGAAGCATGGCTCCGCAGTGGGTGGATTCGAGATGTGGTGGTTCTGCTGCCCGCGGCCTAGGACCCAGCGCGTTGCGCTTGCCTATGCACTGCCCTGGCAGTGATCCGACGCACGCCAAGAGGGGCGTCGGAATGTGGAACCTCACTAGTCTACGTGCAGCCCGGGCGTGTCGCAAACTCGGGCGTGTCGCGGCGCGGGTATGCTCGGCCGTTTCCCAGACGGGGCGCCGGCGGGGTGCCGCTGACCACAGCAGAAGGGGCGGCCGCGCTGTGCGCGACCGCCCCTTCTCCACCGATGAGTCGGTGGTTACTGCGTGCTCGCGTGACGGCGACGGTAGGCCGCGATCGCCACGACGGCGATGCCGGCGAACAGTGCCGCGCCGCCCGCTGCGACGACGATCGGGCTGACGCCGCCACCGGTCACGGCCAGCGCCTCGGTGTCGGTCGACGCCGGGGTGCCCCCGCCGACCGGCGGGTTGGCGCACTCTGCGGATGCCTCGGGGTACTGGACCTCGGTCGAGTACGACGGGTTGACCTCGAAGCGGACGGTGACGCCGGCGCGGGTCCACGCGAAGTTGCCGTCGGTCTCGACGTACTCGCCGTTCACGAGCTCCCAGCCCGGCCACATCTTGGGCGCGGTCGCCGAGGCACCCGGCCACAGCAGCTCGCCGCTCAGCGGCTGGTTCTCGACGACGTAGTCCTCGCCATCCGGGTTCACGAACGTGATCGTGACGGGGGTCTCGCTGTCCGCCTCGAAGCCCTCGGGCAGCGTCACCGCGTAGCCGAGGTAGGGCACGTCGCCCACGCAGACAGAGTCGATGTCACCGGGAACGAGCGGGCAGTTCTCGTCGATCTCAGCCTCGGTGAGGTCGCGCTCGGTGACGACGTCCTCCGAAGTCGGCTCGCCGAGCACCCAGGTCTCGGTCTCCGCGTTCCAGATGTACTCCGTGGTCGTGGTGGTCGTGGTGACCGTCGCCGTCGTGGTCGCGCAGTCGAAGGTCGTCTTGCTGGACTCGCTCTTCAGGGGCTCCGGCTGCTCCGGTTCCTCCGACTCGCAGTCATCGGTGAGCTGGGCGAGGTCCGGGACGGTCCAGCTGACCTTCACACCCGCCTCGAAAATCGTGCCGGGATTCGGCAACGCGGTCCAAGTCGTCGTGCCGTCGCCGTTATCCTCAGAAGTCCAGTTCACGTCCTCGCTGCGGGTGATGAACCCATCAGCAAGACATGTCGGCGGAGTCACCGTAAGCGTAGGCGTCACGACGGTCGGCTCACCCTCGGGGTGGTCGCCCTTGCAGACGATCCAGTGCGACACCTCGGACTGCACACCGCTGCCCGTGGGCGGCGAGGCATAGGCGACTCCTGCCTCGGGGCTCTCGACCACGTTGTTGGTCGTGGCGCCCTTGACGATCAGCGCCACCCAGCCGTCGTAGCCCCACGACTCGTCGAACTCGCTCAGCGTCACCGTCAAGCCGTCATCGGTGATGGAGCCGTGCGGGGTGCGGTCGCTCTTGTCGTGAGCGAAGCAGTCGGCGTTGAAGGCGGCGTAGCGCGCCTCCCAGTACGAGGCCTTGTTCGCCTCGGGCGTGAAATCCTCCAGAACTCCGATCTCGCCGACGATCGTGACCGCATCGCCGTCGTCCGCGGGCGGCGCGGCGGACGCGCCGGCGGTGACCAGCGGGGCCACGACGAGTGCCGCGGCCACCAGCGCCCCAGCCAAAGCCTTGAAAGTTCTCTTGCGCACTGCAGACACAGTGTTCCTCCCCTAATCGGCGCCGAGCGCCGTCCCAGCGGTGCGCAGAGCGCACCGTACTTCCCAGCGACGCACCGGAGCACGCCGTACTTCCCAGCAGCGTGCGGGGGCACGCCGTACTTCTCTGCGACGCGCGGAGGCACGTCGTACTCGTCCGGCACGGGGGTGCCGATCTTCTTCCGACCTTGATGCGGTGCGCGGGGGCACACGTTGTCCGGACCGTGAGGGCCGGTTCCCGGATCACCTGGCGGGGCCGCGTGAGACCGGATTTCCGCCGCCTTTCCCGAAGGCTGCGAAAACGACGGAGGACCGCCGTTCGTGCAGGCTATCGCTCCCCGGCCGAATGCGCGAATCGGCGCGCGGAACGCGTGCGGCAGACGCGCTCGAGCCCCTCGCGTTCGGGGTGCGAGGGGCTCGAGCTTCCGGCCCGTCAGAGCAGGCCGGAAGTGGGTGGGAGAGAGCGGGCCTTGGGGCGGTCCCGCCCTCTCTCACGTCAGATGGTCGCCTTGACCTCTCCGCGGCGGCGGCGGGCGATGATCAGCATCGTCGTGCCTCCAAGCAGAGCGAACAGGCCCATGATGACCAGCAGTGGCGGCAGTTCCCCGCCACCGGTCGCGGGCAGCGGCGGCTGCGCCGCGGGGCACACCTCGACCGACTGCGACGCGGAGGCAGGCTCGTCGTTCGACGGGGTGACCGTGGCGGTGTTCGGGTGCGTCGCGCACGCGCCGTCGACGGTCGACAGGTCACGCGAGTACGTGAAGACCTTCTCGCCGTCGACCGCGTTCAGCGCGACCTCGTCGCCGAACTCGACCGCCGTGTCGGACACGGTCGCGCTGGCATCCGTCGTCGTGGGCGCCACGTCAGCGAAGTCCACGTCGGCGGTCGCTTGCGCAGCACCCGAGGTGCCGAGCAGCTCCTCGGCGTCCCAGGCGATGTCCACCGTGTTAGTGACGGCCGTCTCGGCGGTCGCGTCGGCCAGGATGCACTCGTACGGGAACTCCACACTCGCGCCGGCCGGGATCACGAGGTCGTCGGTCCCGGCGACCTCGCACTCCCCACCCGGCAGAGTGTCTTCCAGCGTGATGGCGACATCCACGTCATTCGGGTTGGTGACCGAGATGCTCCCCCACACCGCGAAGTTCGAGTCCATGGCGACCGTCGGCGTGACGGTCACGGTGTACGCGAACACCGCCGACGCACCGGCGCCGACCGTAGCGGAGGTGTGGTCCACCGTCTTGGTGATCGTCCAGTCGTAGTCCCGATCGAACGACCCTTCGGCCGTCTTGCTGACGATGAGGTCCTGGTAGTCGCAGACCGTGACGGTCTCGTCCACCTGCTCGCCCGTCTCTTCGATCCACGCGGTGTTCGTGTAGTCGACGCAGGTGCCCGGGGTGCCGTCGAGCGTCAGCTCGTACGTGAACTCCGTCGGGCCGTCCGCCCAGTTGGCGGTGCCCAGCTCGACCGGGTTCTCCGGGTCGGTCATATCGTCGATCACCGTGATGGTGTCGTTGATGAGAGTCTTGTCCCAGTCAGCCTCGGTGATGGGCGCGGTGTACTCCGCATTCGAACCCGGGCTCGATGCCTCGTCGGCGTCCCACGTCACCGTCGCCTTGTTGGACCCCGTGATGAACGGGCCGTCCTCCGAGAAGCTGCAGGTGTAGTCGAACGTCTTGGTCGAGTTCGCGGGGATCGTCGCGTCGACGCCTCCCGTGACCGTGCACGAGGCCCCGTCGAACGACGGCACGTCGGTCACGGTCGCCGTCACGTCGCGGCTGTTCGGGTTGGTGACGTCGATCTCGCCCTCCATCGCCCAGTCGGAGTCGGTGGCGGCACCGGGAGTCACCTCGACGGTGTACTCGAAGGTCGCCTGGCCGTTCTCGTCGACCGTGCGGACCGTCTCGTCGACGCTCTTGGCGATGTCCCACGCGTACGTCCGCGTCAGGCTCACGACGACGTTCTTCTCGATCGTGAGGTCCTCACCGGTGCAGACCTCAACGGTTGCGCTGTCGGAGAGCTCCGGCTGAGTGACTGTTGCGGCGATCGACGCGGTGTTGTCATACTCCTTGCACGCGCCGGCCGCGACGTCGTCCCCGAGGGTGCGCGAGTAGGTGAAGACCGTAGGCTTGCTGACGTCGGTCACTGTCTTCGGCCCGTCGAACTCGGCCGCGGTGTCGGACACCGTCACCGAGGCATCCGTCGTCGTGCTCGGCGCCACTCCCGCGAAAGTGAAGCCGGCGGTCGCCTGCGCCGAACCGGCAGGGATCGCCGACGAGTTCCAGGTCACAGTCGCCGTGTTCGTGCCCGCGGATCCCGAGGGGAGGGTGCAGCCGTATGCGACGTCGGCGGTGCCGCCGGCCGGAACCGTGGGCAGCTGCGGGGTCGTGATCGTGCACTCCGCGCCGGGAATCGAGTCCGTGACGCCAGTGATCGGGACCGCGATCGGATTGGTGTTGGTGACCGTGATCACGCCCGTGACCGTGAAGCCCGAGTCGATCGGGCCCGACGGCGTCACGGTGACGACGTAGTCGAACGTCGCGTTCTCACCGGGGCGCACGGTAGCGCTCGCGGGGTCGACTGACTTCTCGATCTCCCAGTTGTAGTCGCGGACGAACGACGGGGAAGCGGTCTTGGTAGCCGTCAGTGGCACACACGTCGACGGCGGGGTGACTGTCAGCGGACCGGCCCAGGCCTGGATGTTGCCGCCGAGCTCGTTGTTGTTGCCGGTGAAGGACCGGATGTAGACGGCCGAGCCGAGCGTCGGCGGGCAGCCGGGCTTGACATTGGCAAGCAGGGCCAGGTTGAGCCCGACCTCGACGAACGTGCCGTCGGCGTTGGTGACACCCATGAAGCTGTTCGCCGGGAAGTCGCTCGTGACGCAGGTGCCCGGGTAGGACGCAGTGTCGGTGTAGGTGCAGACGCCGCGAAGTATGGTGCCGTCGTTGCCGCTCTGGTCGAGGAAGAACACGGTGCCGCCAAGCGAACGGTCCGGCTGGGGAACGTTGCCATCACCGCCGGAACGAGTCGGAGCCTTGGTGATCTCGATGATGAACCCTGAGGAGCCGGTACCGCTGGCGCGATCCCATGCCGCGAACAGGATCGGGTCGCCGCCCACAGTCGTCGACCATGCCTGCGCGTTCAGGATCGTGGCGTGCTGTGACGGACTGCCGGCGGCGTACCACGTGGACGGGTCGCTGTCGTCATTGGTGGTCTTGTACGGGCCGTGGCTGTTGGTGCTCGCGTCGGGGACGCTGTCCCAGTCCTGACCACCGCAGTTGACCGGGCGGTCACCGTCGATCTCGAAGCCGTAGAAGAGCGCCGGACACGCGAGCGCCACGACGTCCTCCTCCGCGGGCGCTGCAAGTGCGGCAACCGGAGCGGCCGGCTCTTCAGCCTGCGGCTCTTCTGCAGGAGCCGCGGGCTCTTCAACCGCAGGCGCTTCGACCGCAGGCGGTTCGGCCGCGGGCTCTTCGGCTGCTGGTTCCTCGGCCACGGTCTCTTCCGCAGGCGGCGGGGTTGCAGCGTCCGACGATGACGTTTCTGTCGTCGCCTCGCTGGTGGCGGCGGGATCGGTCGGAGTCACCTCCTCGGCCGATGCCGGGGACATACCCGAGAACACGAGCGAACTCGCGACGACAGCCGCGAGCCCTCCCACATACCGGCGTCTCTGAAGCGCGATCTTGCGCTCCTGAGTCCGCTCTTGACGCATGCGACGGCGCAGTCCCTCATTCGAGGCGCGCGCGAAACTACGATTGAACATCACTTCACCCTTGGTCGTCACGACACAGGGCGCCCCAGAAGAGGCCCCTCCCAGCACGTAACGGCCGTGGATTAAAGCGACGTTCCCCAAGATCCCCAAGAGGTTCGGCGTTTCCCCAAACACGAGCCGAAACGTGTTCCCGCCGCAAAGGTATGCCGGGGATCAGCCCGCGTCAAGTATCCGGTGCAAATCCGAATTGCGAAGAACGCCCTGGTAACGATTGTCGAAAGTCGCGTAATAAATCCCAGAAAAGGAAAACGGCCCGGGTTCCCCCGGGCCGCTCCGTCACAGATGAGTTCTACTGGTTGCCGACTGCTCCGTCGACGTTCCCACGGATGTCGTCCACGGTGTCGTGGTGCTCCTCCGGCACGACTTTCTTCGCGATGCCCGAGGCGCCGTCCAGCACTTTGTCGCTGATGTCCTCGGCTTGCTCGGACTTCAGGAAATCGCCGATCTTCTCCTTGTTCTGCGCGTAGAGATCCTTGCCCTGGTTGACGAGGTCGTCGAGACCGCCCATGCTCACTCCTTCAGCCGCCCCCGGCGAGGCGTCAGGCCAATTGTGACGGGAACGGATGCCGCAGCGGAACCCCTGCCCTGGACGCCGAGAAGCCCCCGGGATCACTCCCGGGGGCTTCTCGTCACAGCAGTCGATGCGGTCGCAGAGCGACCTCGTCGAGAACCGTCTTACTTGATGATCTTCGTGACCGTGCCGGCGCCGACGGTGCGGCCACCCTCACGGATCGCGTAGCCGAGGCCCTCTTCCATGGCGATCGGCTGGATCAGCTCGACCGTCATGTCGGTGGTGTCGCCGGGCATGACCATCTCGGTGCCCTCGGGCAGCGTGATGACGCCGGTGACGTCGGTAGTGCGGAAGTAGAACTGCGGACGGTAGTTCGTGAAGAACGGGTTGTGACGGCCGCCCTCCTCCTTGGACAGGATGTACGCCGTGCCCTCGAAGTTGGTGTGCGGGGTGACCGAACCGGGCTTCACGACGACCTGGCCGCGCTCGACGTCGTCACGCTTGGTGCCGCGCAGGAGCAGACCACAGTTCTCGCCGGCCCATGCCTCGTCGAGCTGCTTGTGGAACATCTCGATACCGGTGACGATCGTCTTCTGCGTCGGGCGCAGACCCACGATCTCGACCTCGGAGTTGATCGCGAGGGTACCGCGCTCGGCGCGGCCCGTGACGACCGTGCCACGACCGGTGATCGTGAAGACGTCCTCGATCGGCATCAGGAACGGCTTGTCCTTGTCGCGCACCGGGTCGGGGATCGACTCGTCGACCGCCTCCATGAGCTCGAGGATCTTCGCGGTCCACTCGGCGTCGCCCTCGAGAGCCTTGAGGCCCGAGACGCGCACGACCGGAGCGTTGTCACCGTCGAAGTCCTGCGACGACAGCAGCTCGCGAACCTCGAGCTCGACGAGCTCCAGGATCTCCTCGTCGTCGACCATGTCCGACTTGTTCAGCGCGACGAGCAGGTAGGGGACGCCGACCTGCTTGGCGAGGAGCACGTGCTCGCGCGTCTGCGCCATCGGGCCGTCGGTGGCGGCGACCACGAGGATCGCGCCGTCCATCTGAGCAGCACCGGTGATCATGTTCTTGATGTAGTCGGCGTGACCCGGGGCGTCGACGTGAGCGTAGTGACGCTTCGGGGTCTCGTACTCGACGTGCGAGATGTTGATCGTGATACCGCGCTGGCGCTCCTCGGGAGCGGAGTCGATCGACGCGAAGTCGCGCTGCACGTTGGTGGCCGACGGGTAGGTGTCGGCGAGCACCTTCGAGATCGCTGCGGTGAGCGTGGTCTTGCCGTGGTCGACGTGACCGATCGTTCCGATGTTCACGTGCGGCTTGGTCCGCTCGAACTTGGCCTTAGCCACTGGGTCCTCCTCAGGACGGTCGTGTAGAACTTCCGGGCACTGGTTTGCGACCGGTCGTCTACGGGGATATCTCCACCTTAGTGGAGACGGTTCTGTTGATTCTGTGTGAAGTTGTGCCCCTGGGATGCCTCGTCACCGAGTCATCCCAGGGGAAAAGGGTTACTCGCCCTTGACCTTCTGGATGATCTCGTCGGCCACGGCGCGGGGAACCTCGGCGTAGCTGTCGAACTCCATCGAGTACACGGCGCGGCCCGAGGTCTTCGAGCGCAGATCGCCGATGTAGCCGAACATCTCGGACAGCGGGACCAGCGCGCGGACGACCTTGACGCCCTGTGCGTCCTCCATGGACTGGATCTGGCCACGACGCGAGTTGAGGTCGCCGATGACGTCGCCCATGTACTCCTCGGGAGTACGCACCTCGACCGCCATGAGCGGCTCGAGGATGACGGGGTTCGCCTTGCGGACGGCCTCCTTGAAGCCCATCGAGCCGGCGATCTTGAACGCCATCTCGGACGAGTCGACGTCGTGCGACGCGCCGTCCGTGAGGATCGCCTTCACGCCCACCATGGGGTAGCCGGCGAGCACGCCGATGTTCATGGCGTCCTGGAAGCCCTGGTTGGTCGGCTCGATGTACTCGCGCGGGATGCGGCCACCGGTGACCTTGTTCTCGAACTCGTACGTCTTGTCGGCCGTGACCTCGAGCGGCTCGAGCGCGAACTGGATCTTCGCGAACTGACCCGAACCACCGGTCTGCTTCTTGTGCGTGTAGTCGTGACGCTCGACGACCTTGCGGATCGTCTCGCGGTACGCCACCTGCGGCTTGCCGACGTTGGCCTCGACCTTGAACTCGCGCTTCATGCGGTCGACCAGGATGTCGAGGTGCAGCTCGCCCATGCCCTTGATGACGGTCTGACCGGTCTCGGAGTTCTGCTCGACGCGGAACGTCGGGTCCTCCTCGGCGAGCTTCTGGATCGCGAGACCCAGCTTCTCCTGGTCGGCCTTCGTCTTGGGCTCGATCGCGACCTCGATGACCGGCTCGGGGAAGGTCATCGACTCGAGGACGACCTGGTTGGCGCTGTCGGACAGCGTGTCACCGGTGGTGGTGTCCTTGAGGCCGATGACGGCGTAGATGTGACCGGCGGTGACCGAGTCGACCGGCATCTCCTTGTTGGCGTGCATCTGGAAGATCTTCCCGATGCGCTCCTTCTTGCCCTTGGTCGCGTTGACGACCTGGGCGCCGGAGTCGAGGTGGCCCGAGTACACGCGGATGTAGGTGAGGCGACCGAAGAACGGGTGCGTCACGATCTTGAACGCGAGCGCCGCGAACGGCTCGTCACGGTCGGCGTGACGCTCGATGATGACCTCTTCGTTCTTCGGGTCCTTCGCCTCGATGGCGGGGACGTCGAGGGGCGAGGGGAGGTAGTCCACGACGGCGTCGAGCATCGGCTGCACGCCGCGGTTCTTGAACGCCGAGCCGCAGAGCACGGGGTAGAGCTCCGAGGCGATGGTGAGTTTGCGGATGGCGCCCTTGATCTCGGCGACCGTGAGGCCCTCGCCGCCGAAGTACTTCTCGAGCAGGTGCTCGTCGGACTCGGCGACCGTCTCGAGCAGCTTCTCGCGGTACTCGGCAGCCTTGTCGGCGAGCTCGGCCGGGATCTCCTGGATCTCGTACTTGGCGCCCATGGTCACGTCGCCCTTGGCGTCGCCGGGCCAGACCAGCGCGCGCATCTCGACGAGGTCGATGACGCCCACGAAGTCGTTCTCCGCACCGATGGGCAGCTGGATCACGAGCGGCTTGGCCTTCAGGCGGTTGACGATCGTGTCGACCGTGAAGTAGAAGTCGGCGCCCAGCTTGTCCATCTTGTTGACGAAGCAGATGCGGGGCACGTCGTACTTGTCGGCCTGACGCCACACCGTCTCGGACTGGGGCTCGACGCCCTCTTTGCCGTCGAAGACGGCGACGGCGCCGTCGAGGACGCGCAGCGACCGCTCGACCTCGACCGTGAAGTCCACGTGGCCGGGGGTGTCGATGATGTTGATCTGGTTCTTGTCCCAGAAGCAGGTGACGGCGGCCGACGTGATCGTGATGCCGCGCTCCTGCTCCTGCTCCATCCAGTCGGTGGTGGCAGCGCCGTCGTGCGTCTCGCCGATCTTGTGGTTGACGCCCGTGTAGAACAGGATGCGCTCGGTCGTCGTCGTCTTGCCGGCATCGATGTGCGCCATGATGCCGATGTTGCGGACCTTGTTGAGGTCGGTGAGCACTTCTTGTGCCACGGGGGTCTGTCCTTACTTGTGGTGACGGATGTCGCGGTCCCGCCGCTCCCGTGGATGACACGGGAGCGGCAGGAAGCGGCTTACCAGCGGTAGTGCGCGAAGGCGCGGTTCGACTCGGCCATCTTGTGGGTGTCCTCGCGGCGCTTGACCGCGGCACCCAGGCCGTTCGACGCGTCCAGGATCTCGTTCTGGAGGCGCTCGGTCATCGTCTTCTCACGACGACCCTTCGCGTAGCTCACGAGCCAGCGGAGCGCGAGCGTGTTGGCGCGGTGAGGCTTGACCTCGACCGGCACCTGGTAGGTCGAGCCGCCGACGCGGCGGCTCTTGACCTCGAGGGTGGGGCGCACGTTGTCGAGCGCCTTCTTGAGCGTGGCGACGGCGTCCTGGCCGTTCTTCGCCTCGACACCCTTGAGGGCGGTGTACACGATCGACTCGGCGATCGACTTCTTGCCGTCGACGAGGATCTTGTTCACCAGCTGGCTGACGATGGGTGCGCCGTATACCGGGTCGTTGACGACGGGGCGCTTCGGGGCGGGTCCCTTACGAGGCATCTTGCTTAGCCCTTCTTCGCGCCGTAGCGGCTGCGAGCCTGCTTACGGTTCTTGACTGCCTGGGTGTCGAGTGCACCGCGGACGATCTTGTAGCGGACACCGGGGAGGTCCTTCACACGGCCGCCGCGGACGAGCACGAGCGAGTGCTCCTGCAGGTTGTGGCCTTCACCGGGGATGTACGCGGTGACCTCGGTGCCGTTGCGGAGCTTCACACGGGCGACCTTGCGCATCGCCGAGTTCGGCTTCTTCGGGGTGGTGGTGTACACACGGGTGCAGACACCGGCCTGCTGCGGGTTCGCCTTGAGCGCCGGCGCCTTGGTCTTCGAGACCTTGGGCGAGCGACCCTTGCGAACCAACTGCTGAATGGTTGGCACGTTCTCTCCTTGTTGTGCTGCACGGTGACAGCGTCGTGGTCTCCCCCGCCGCATCCGGATCTTGCGATTCATGACGCTGCGGGCTCACGCGGACCCACCGACGCGGCAGAATGACTGACGCGCTTTGCTTGGTGGGTATGCCGTGGGGGTGGCCTGTTCGCAGGCCGTTCCCTGAGATGCGGCGCCCACACCGTTCGCCGCACCGAGGCACGGTTGACGGCGCGCGTGAGCGCACACCCGATCCATGATACGTGGCTTTCGGGGACCGGGCAAACGCGCAAGCACGCCGCGGGCAGAACGAGGCTGCGACACGCCGTGGCGCGGGCCAGATGGGGCTGCGGTCAGCCCGGTCAGCCGGCGGTCAGCAGAGCCGCGAGAGATACCGCGACGACGATGACGAGAACGGATGCCGCCACCGCCGCGACGATGGCCCGGCGGCGTCGGCGGCGCCTCCCGGCCGCCTCGGCCGCTGCCGTGTCGACGTACGCCTGTGGCGCGTGGCGGGCAGGCTCGGCGCGCGCAGCCGTCGTCGAGGGGACGGACCGCGCACGGTAGGGGCTCGCATCCGCTCGCGGCGCGGACGCGACCCGAGCCCGGGGCGCCGGCGTGCCCGCCGGCGCGGCGGGGCCCGCCGGGGCGGCGCTCTCCCTCCGTCGCACCGTCGCCGTCAGCTCATCGATGTCCGCCGCAGGGCGACCGCGCCGGCGCGGACCGACCGGTGCCGACGTGGTCGCCGCCTGGGTCGTCAGCTCGGAGTTCGGGGGGATCAGGGAGCGCGCCGAGACGACGGTGACGTCGGCGTCGACGTCACCGTCGGCCGGCGTTCCGGCATCCGTCGCTCCAGTTCGGCGCCGCCTCGCGGGAAGCGTCCGTTCGTCGGGTGCCTCGTCCGCGGGCTCCCGCACGGCGCGCCGCGACAGGGCGGTGCGCTCGTCGTCGGGGTCGATCACCCGTCGCTCCGCCGCAGCCGGACCTCGGCGTCGCCCAGAAGGAACCGGTCTCCGGCCTCGACCTCTTCACCGGTGGGCGCTTCGACCTCGGTGCCCATCACCGTCGCGAAGAGGACGCCGTTGGTCGAGTCCAGATCGGTCACGTACCAGCGGTCGTCGCGCAGCGTCAGCCTCGCGTGCGTCTTGGACACCGTCCCGTCGTGGATCGACACCAGCTGCGCGCCGGGGAAATCGGGGTCGCCGGCCGGGCGCCGGCCGAGGATGACGACCTCCGCCGACAGCGCGACGGGGTCGCCGGTGGGCGGGACGAGGGTCCAGTCGGTGCGCTTGCGGCGGGCGATGATCGTCTCGTCGAAGACGTCCTCGTCGGGGATCTCGGGCTTGCCGTGGAATGCCGACACCGACGACCGCGCCGAGAGCGGCACACCGGCGTCCGGAGCCCCGGCGATCGCCGAGACCGGACCGGACGCCTCGGGGAAGGCGTCTGCGTCGCTCATCGGCGAGCGTGCCGGAGCCCACGGCTCGGCCTCGGCACTCGGGGCGTCGGCGACCGGGACGCGCATCACGGGCGGGCGGGTGAGGTGCTCCCCCGTGCTGCCCTCGGGCGCGGCGGACGGGTCGGATGCCGCCACCGGAGCGGCGGTGGAGGAGACCGGCGCGGGCGAGACGAACGACCGGGGAGCGATCGGAACGGCCGAGATGGGGGCGGGAGCACCGGGCACGGCGCCGGTGACCTCGGAGCTCAGGTCGGCGGCATCCTGGCCGAAGCCCTGCCACCGGTCTGCGGGCGCCGGCTCGGCGTCGTGCGCGTCGTCCTCGGCCCAGCCGGCGGCGACGGGAGCGGCGACCGGGCGACCGGGAAGCGGCGGGGGCGTCCAGCCGCCCACGGGCGGTGCGACCTCGTGCGCGTCGGCGGCCGGCGCGGCGGGCACGTTCGTCGCCGGGAACGCGGGAGCGGCGTTCGGGGGCGGGGCGAATCCGCTGGCCCCGGTCGCAGCCGCCGGGAACGCGGCGCCCTCGCCGGAGTGCGGGGCCGGCGTCGGGAACGGCGGCAGCGGCGGAAGGCCGGCGGTGTCGGCCGACCCGCGGCGGACGCCGCCGCCGTGCGCGCCGCGGGATGCGGACGACTGCTCGCGTCCGACCCAGCGGGCGCTCCCCCAGCCGACGATCGACGCCCAGACCGGGAAGAGCAGGACGCCGACCACCGTCATGCCCGCACCGAACCCGAACGCGACGTTGAGGCGGTACAGCGCGATCGCGAGGATCACCAGGAACGCGATGTTCACGAACGGGAAGAACGCCAGGATCACGAGCCACGGCGACAGCCCCGCCAGTTGCAGGACGACGACGATGTTGAGGATCGGCACCCAGGCCTTGAAGGATTCCTCGCCGGACTTGCGGAACACCGCTGACAGCGCGAGGGCCGTCCAGACGTAGAGGCCGGCGAACAGGAGGAGACCGGTCAGCGTCCCGAAGACGGCGGCGGTGGCATCGGTGGCGTTCATGGCATGGGACGCACAGGCTGGGCCCGTCGTCTCCCCCTCTCGGCGAATCTGCTGCGGACGCCCGTTTCGGGCGCCAGTGGTCGGAGCAACGATCTCAACGATACGGTCGCGCGGGCTCCGCGCCAGAACCCTTTTTCGCGGCGCAGTATCCGCCGCTCGGCGTCGACGGCGGCCCAGTAGCGCCGAGCCTCGTCGGCCGATAGCTCGGCGCGCGAGAAGACGGCACGATCTGCGGCGCGCGCGAGCTCCGCCCCGGCGGACGTCGCGAAGGCGGCGGCGAGCTCGCTCCGGGTGAGCGTCTTCGGTGCTGTGCGGCCCGTGTCGAGCGCGGCGTCGACGTACTCGTCCCAGCCCCCGGCGATGCGCGCTGCCGGGGTGCCGGTGCGTCGCCGAGCCCGGCGGCGGGCGGCCTTCGTCCCGACGACGATCAGCAGCGGGCCGAAGGCCAGGGCGAGCACCAGCAGCGCGATGCCGCCGATGCGCAGCGCCGGCCAGAGCCACGCGAGGTCGACGGCGGAGTCCTCCTCGGGGGTGCGTTCCTGCCCCGAGTCCTCCTGCGCGGGATCCGGCGGCACGACCTCCTCGACCGATTCGGGGCGCACCTCGGTGACGTTCTCGGGGTCTCGCTGCTCGGTGACGTCCAGGCTCGGCGACACGGCGTACTGCGGCGTCACGTCGACGGCGACCCATTCACCGGCGGCAGACTGCACCTCGGTCCACGCCGTGAGGTCCTGCGCGCGGCATGCGCCGTCGTCGCAGGTGGCGAGACCGGGCTCTGCCGAGGTGAGGCGCGCGCCGAGCACGACGCGCGACGGGAATCCGAGCTCGCGGGCCATGAGGGCGACGGCCACCGCGAACTGCTCGTCGTCGCCGATCGCGGCGACGTAGTTGTCGGACGCGGTAGCCCGCTGATCCGTCTCGCGCTCGAGCAGGCGCGCGAACATGGTGTCGACACGGGCCAGCGAATGGCCCGAGGCGCTCGGCTGGAACGTGTAATCGGGGAGCGCTGCCGCCCACGCGGGCTGCTCCGCTCCGCGGGAGAGCCCGTGGCTGAGGTAGCCGCGCTCCCGCAGCAGCGACACCAGCCCGGCGAGGGCGGCGCCGCCCGAGCCCGTGGCATGCTCGTCCATCCACGTGCGCAGGCTCTCGGGGGCGGCAACCCCGCCGGGGCTTCCGGGCGCCTCGAGCTCGGCCAGGTCCGCGGTCGGCGGCTCGACCCCGCGCACGACGTAGCTGTCGCCCGCGGAGAGCCCGCCGCCGGCGGTCTGCACGCCGGCCGCCGCGGCGGCGTTGTAGTAGAACCGGTCGGCGAGCGACGCCGACCTGTCGCCCTCGAACTCGACCGTCGAGAGGCGGCCGGCGGTCGGCATCCAGATCCCGTCCCAGGCGTCGATCTCGACGCGCGCCTCGACCGGCGATCCCTCACCCGCGTCGAGAATCGAGGGCACCCGCACGAACCGGCCCGCGTCGACGGCGCCTTCGCCGCCCGAGCGGAAGACCTCGCCGTCGTACGCGTCGAGGGTCGCGATGCGCACGCGCTCGGGGAGCGCGATCCCCGAGCCTTCGGCCGCTTCCACCGTGAACAGGACGTCGTCGGCGCGGTCGTCGCCGAACAGGGCGCGATACTCCGCCAGCGGGCTGACCTCGGCGGACAGATCGATGTCGGGGCCGACCGCCGAGCGCAGCACGTCGCGCTCCGCGCCGCGGGCGGCGAAGGGCACGACGGCCACCGCGAGCACCAGGGCGCCCGCCACCATGGCGGCCCCGAGAGCCGTCCGGCGGCGGTCGGCACCCGTCGGCCGGCGGGAGATGCGCACCCCGCTGGATGCCGCGGCCCGCTGCAGCGCGCGGATGCGCTCGTCGTGGGTGCGCCACGCGAGCCACAGCAGGCAGGTCACGAGACCGGCGATGCCCACGGCCGTCTCGACCGGGGCGTACAGCGCGACCGGGCCGAGCTGCCACGGGACGCTCACGGTGGTGCGTCCGAAGAACAGCCCGAACGTCACCATGCCGAGGGCCACCGGAACGGCGGCACAGGCGGCGCTGTCCTGGCGCCAGGCCAGCAGGAGCAGCGCGCAGGTGCCGACGAGGAACACCACGAGGGCGGGCACGAGCAGGTTGCGATATGAGCCGACGGGCAGTTCGACGGTGACGAGGTCCTTCCACCCCAGCACGAGGCCGCTCGCCAGCTCGCCGAGCCCACGGAGCAGGTCCTGCGGTGATCCCAGCCGCGAGGGGACGGCCAGCGGGATGCCGAGCAGCAGCACCGCGGCAGCGAGGAGTCCCGCGACCGACCAGCCGTTCCAGCCCCGCCACCACGCCAGCGCGGCGGTGCCGCCGCCCACGAGGGTTCCGGCGACGACCAGCACCGTGAAGGAGCCGGAGCGGTAGATGGGCCAGGCGGCCACCGCCGCGATCGCGGCGATCACCACCGCGAACGCCACGCCCACGCCGATGCGGGGCACCAGGCGGGGAGCGCGCAGAGCCGACGTCTCTGCGGCACCCGCGGATGCGGCATCCGTCCTCATCGGCACGGGGATCGGGCCGCTCACGACGTGGCTCCCCGCAGGAGCAGGCCCGACAGGTCATCGAGGGTGCCGACCGTGAGCACCGTCATGCTCGACAGCGGCTGCATGCGGGGGTGGGCGCGCTCGTCGCACATGATGCCGACGACGGCCGTGTCGGCCGGGAAGGCGAGCGCCGCCTGCTGCAGCCGCGTGAGCGGCACGCGCGAGCCGACGACGACGAACGCGATCGAGAGGCGCTCGCCCGACTCGGCGGCGAGGCGGCACACCTCGCCCACGGGCATCGTGCTCTCGAGCAGGTCGACGCCGCTGAACCCGTCGAGCATCGGGCGGGGCGCCGCGGCGGGAATGCGGCGGATCGCGCGCAGGCGGCCGCGGACCACCCGCGGGATCTCCGAGCCGGTGACGATCTGCACGTCCCGGGCGTCGTGCACGGCGCGCAGGCCCAGCGACGCGGCGCACGACACCGCCAGCTCGAACTCGTCGGCGTCCGCGTACTCGGCTGCGGCCACGGCGAGCACGACGGCCATGCGGGAGCGCCGTGACTCCTCGTACTGGCGCACCATGAGGCGCCCGGTCTTCGCCGTCGAGCGCCAGTGGATCTGGCGGCGCGAATCGCCGGGCACGTATTCGCGGATCGCATGGAACGACATGTCGGCGTCGACGAGCCGTCGCGTGGGAGAGCCCTCGAGGTCGCGGATGAGCCCCGCGCTCGTCGAGGGCAGACCGGTGGTGCGGGGATGGACGTAGAGGTCGTGCACGTCGGGGAACGAGTGCTCCCGGCGCAGCAGCCCGATGGGGTCGCTGCGCACGGTCGTCGCCGGACCCACCGTCACGATGCCGCGGGCGAGGCCGGGGATCTCCAGCGGCTGCTCGATGGCGTGGCCGGGACGCAGCAGCGGCACACCGAACTCCACCAGCCCGGCGCCCACCGCGACGTCGATGCGACCTGGAAGCGCGACCCGGTGGCCGTCGTTGCGCACGATGATGCGCCCGTCGACGCCGTCGCCCGCGACGACCCGCTGGTGCGTGAGCGTGAGATCGACGTCGTAGGCGCGCGCGCCGAACAGGAAGGGCACGGCGGCGAGCAGCAGGAGGAGGGATGCCGCCCCCGCGACCATGAACTCGACCCAGCCGAACGCGACGCCGAGCAGCAGCCCGGCCGTCGCCGCGACCGCCGCCAGGACGCCGGCGGGCCGGACCGTGCGTGCAGACCATGCGGCGGCCGTCGAGATCCCTGCGCCCGCCGCCCGCCAGGCCGCCGTCCACCAGACCGCCGCGCGCACGAACGTGCGACCGCGCCGCGGCTCCACGCTCGTCGCGGTGCCGGTCAGCGTCGTCGTGAGGTGCGTGCGACCCTCGGTGCCGGTGGACGAGACCGTGCGGGTGATGCGCGGTTCGAGGGTGCCCGTCCCGCCGCGTCGGCGGTCCCCCCGCCCGGCGGCGGCGCGCTCGGGGGTGCTCATACCGCTTCGCGTCTCGCGGGCGGCGCCACGTCGAGCAGCACCTGGCCGACCACGGTCTCCTGGGTGACCCCGTCGAACTCGGCCTCGGGGTGGAGGATCAGCCGGTGCGAGAGCACCGGCACCGCGAGCGTCTTGACGTCGTCGGGCGTCGCGTACGTGCGGCCCTGCGAGGCGGCGCGGGTGCGCGCAGCGCGGGTGAGGGCGAGCGCGCCGCGGATGCTGACGCCCAGGCGCACCTCGTCGGCCGTGCGGGTGCCGTCCACCAGCCGCGCGATGTAGTCGAGCACCAGCGCGTCGACGTAGACCTGGGCCGCGAGGTCGGCCATCCCGACCAGGGCCTGCGGCGTGATGATCGGGCCGAGGTCGGCGGTCGCGATCGCCGCGCCGTCGAGGATGCGGACGGTCGCGGCGTGGTCGGGGTAGCCGAGCGACGTGCGCATCATGAAGCGGTCGAGCTGCGCCTCGGGCAAACGGTACGTGCCGGCCTGCTCGACGGGGTTCTGCGTGGCGAGCACGAGGAACGGGATGCCGGCCTCGCGAGAGACGCCGTCGATCGTGACG
Source organism: Microbacterium sp. LWS13-1.2 (assembly GCF_040144835.1). Taxonomy (NCBI): domain Bacteria; kingdom Bacillati; phylum Actinomycetota; class Actinomycetes; order Micrococcales; family Microbacteriaceae; genus Microbacterium; species Microbacterium sp. LWS13-1.2. The sequence continues at coordinate 3,484,586 of NZ_CP151632.1, read as the reverse complement.
CGCCCCTCCTCCATGACCTCGAGCAGCGCCGACTGGGTCTTGGGGCTCGCACGGTTGATCTCGTCGGCGAGCACGATGTTGGCGAAGATCGGGCCGGCATGGAACTCGAACACGCCCTCCTTCTGGTCGTAGACGCTGAGCCCCGTGATGTCGCTCGGCAGCAGGTCGGGCGTGAACTGGATGCGCGTGTTGGTGCCCTGCACCGACTGCCCCATCGCCCGGGCGAGGGAGGTCTTGCCCGTGCCCGGCACGTCCTCGAGCAGCACGTGGCCGTCGCTGAGCATCGCGGTGAGGACGAGCTCGACGACGTGGCGCTTGCCGAGCACGGCGCGCTCGACGTTGTCGGCGATCTGCCCGAACGTCTGCGCGAACCAGTCGGCCTGCTCCTGGGTGATCGTCATGTGCTGTCCTCTGTGGTGTGCGGGTGGGGCCTGCGGCGAGCGGATGGATGCCGGTGGTCAGGGTGCGGGGGGCGGCTCGGGGTTGCCGTTGTTCGGCTGGCACGCCGCCGAGAACTCGGTGCTCGCGGGGGCCAGCCCCCAGCCCTGGGCGTCCCAGTTCACCGTCACGGAGATGCCTTCGACCCGCTTCGCGCCGATGGGCACGTCCCACGTGTCGACCGTGTGCGGGAGCAGCCTTTCGTCCTCGTCGTAGTAGCGCAGTTGGGAGTTCCCGAAGGCGAAGACGGCTGACGAGCCGTTCGGGGCGTTCGACGACTGGCCGCGGTAGGCGAGCGGGCTCCCGCCGACGCACGATGTGACGGTCCAGTTCGCCTGCACCTGGTACGGGGCGCTGCCGGCGCGCGGGGTCACGGTCGACCACGTGGTCGCCGTGCCCCAGAACTCGTGGACGTATCGCACCTGGATGCCGGGATCCTGGCCGAACACCGTGCTGCCGGGGCCCCATCCCTGGAACTCGGCGCGGTTGCGGTTCGGAAGCCGCTCGGTCGTGGTGGGGTTCTCGCGGATCACCCAGTCGGCGCGTTGCTCCTGCACGTTCGGCCTGCCGTCAACGGCGAACGTCCAGCCCTGCGGCGCCCTGCCCGACTGCTGGGCGCGGACGGTCGCGGTCGTCTCGACGCGGCCGAAGGACTCGTCGTCCCACCACGACTCGACGCACATCCGGAACGCGTACTCCTCGCCGTCCTCCAGCCCGGGGAAGGTGGCCGTCTCGCCGCCGTCGATGACCCTGCAGCGGTCACCGTCCTGCACGATTCCGTAGCGCAGGCCCGATCCGTCGCCGTTGACCACGGCCGACCCACGCGCCGTGACGGTGGCGGTGCCGTCGCCGTTCGACACCGCACTGAGCGTCAGCTGCGGCGACAGCGGACTGCCGATGCCGTTGGCCTGCACGGTCGCGGCGGCGCCCGATGCGCTGCCGCCGAGCCCCGGCGGCAGGTCGAAGCGGGAGTAGGGCGTCACGGTGATCAGCGAGGCGGTGTTGCTGCCCACGCGGTACCAGGGCACCTCGACGCTCGTCCGGTTGCCGTTGACCGGCACGCGCACCACCTCGCCGACGGGGCTCGAGATCTCGAGGCTTCCCGTCTCACCCACCTCGATGCCGTCGATCACGAGCGACACGATCCCGCCGGCGCCGTCGCCGGTGACGACGGGGGCGGCCGTCACGCTCGTCGGCGCGAGCGGCGCGTCGTACGCCCAGGCCAGGGTGCGGACGCTCCCCTTCGACTCGCCCACCGCGTTTACCGCCCACGCCTCGTAGGTGCGCTGCTCGCCGTTGGGGGCTGCGACGGGCGGGCAGACGCCGTCCGCGGCGCACCGCGCGACCTCCTGGCCACCCGAGCGGATGACGAAGCCGGAGAGCGCCGGATACGCCGCGCGTGCCTGTCCCGGGTCGACCCTGAGCGTCACGGTGCCGTCGGCGTAGGACGCCTGGCTGATGCTCGCGGGCGACTTGGGGTATCCCAGAAGATCCAGCAGCACGCGCCCGTCGCGCTCGGCGTTCGTGACCCGGCCCTGGGCGTCGCGGACCGAGAATGTGGCGGTGCACGTCGCCCCCGGGGCATCCGTCGTCCACGTCGCCGTGATCGACGTCGCCGACGCGACCTGGAATCCCACGCCTGCGCACGATCCCGTCGGCCGCACATCGACGACCTCGAGCGGGGTGCGCGGCAGCGGATTGACCTCGCCGCCCGCGCCGATGACCGGGATGGTGCACGACGAGCCGGACGCCTGCGAGCACTGCTGCACGACGGAGCCGCCCTGCGGCAGCGTCGACGGCGCGGCGCCGACGCGGAGGATGAGGCGCGCGGGCGTCACCGAGGGGTGGCTCGTGACCGACACCAGGACGGCCTCCTCCGACCCCTGGACGGCGCGATCGGCGCCGGTCACGGTCACGGTGGAGCCCTCCTGCGTCACCTGGAACGCGGTGCCCGAGTGCTCGGTCGCGTACACGATGCCGTCCCAGTCCTCGCGCAGCTGCCATGTGGTCATGTTCTTGAGGTCGAACGACGCGGTCTCGCCGGGACCGACCGTGATGGAGCCGGGACGCAGCTCGGGCTGCGGATCGCGCGGGTGCACCACGATCGGCACCGAGAGGAGAGTCCACTCCTCGTCGCCCGACAGCCGCACCGGCACCTGGCACGCGTCCACCCACGGTGCGCCCGCTCCGGCGTCGTAGCGGATGACCGTGCCCGAATCGATCGCGCACGCGGCCTCCGCACGGGCTCCGGATGCCCGGACGTCGTCGCCGATCTCGATGAGCGCACCGCGTGGGCGTGCGACGAGGCTCGCCATGTCGAAGGTCCCCGACTCGAGCTCGGTGACTTCGGGGGATGCCGCGCCTGCGCGGAGAGTCAGCGCAAGGTCGTCGTCACCCGGCACGCGGAGGAACCCGTACGACGTGACCTCACCGGCAGCGCTCTCGCCGGTCACGGCGAAGGGGATGAGCTGCGTGGTCTCGGGGAGCGCGCCGCGCAGGCGCGAGCCCTGCACCGCCACCCCCTGCGGGTCGCCCCACAGCGAGAGCTCGAGGTCGCCGGCGTCGCCGCCCGACCACGTGACCTTGCCCGCCAGCACGTCGACGCCCCGCGGGAAGTCCTCGCGGCTCTCGACGGTGAGGCTGGTGTCGGCGACGACCGGGTAGTCCGGCACGCTCTCGCGCACCACCCGCACCACGATGAGGCCGCGCCCCGTGTTGCCCGACGAGGACTCCACGTCGTAGAGGAAGGACATCGTCGCCGGCTCGTCGCCCGCCGCGATGCGGACCGTCGCGTCGTCGACGGCGACGATCTGGTCGCCGAGACGCTCGTACTCCGGATTGTCGCTGCCGTCGATGAGGGTCGCCGGCACGTCGGGACGGATGTCGGTCACGCGCAGCTCGCCCATCGTCGGATCGACGTCGTTCGAGAGCGGGCTCACGCGGATCGTGTTGCCGTCGCCCGCCTGCACCTGCACGTAGTCGGTGAAGGTGACCGGGCTCGGGTTGGCCTCGCTGTCCAGCACGCCGACCCGCACGGTGCCCTCGGCGGTCTCGCCGAACGCGTCGACGACGCGGTAGCGGAACGACACCTGCCCGCTGTCACCCGGGACGCTCGTGTACATGATCGACGCGCCGTCGGCCGTGATCGTGGCGGCTCCGCGCTCGGGCTGGGCGACGATGCGGTCCAGCGTCACGACGTCGCCGTCGGGATCCATCCCGAAGCCGTCGAACTCGATGAGCGCGGACTGGCCGCTCAGCACGCGGCCCTCGAGCGTGTCGGCCGTCGGTGCGCGGTTGGCGTCGGCGTCGATGACCCGCACCCGCACCGCCGCGGTGTCGGCGAGCGCCGGCGCACCGGTGGTGAACACCGAGTACTCGATGCCGTACTCGCCGGGCTCGCCGGGCGCCAGGTAGCGCAGCAGGTCGCCCGATGCGAAGGCCAGCGCCCCATCGGACGAGGACCGCACGGACGCGGGGTTGAGGGTGGGCAGCCCGCCCGACGGCGCGATGTCGTTGTCGAGCACCGGGATGTCGATCTGCGCGCCGGCGCGCACCACCACGGTGTCGTCGACGGCGATCGGCGCGAGCTCGGGCGCCGGAGGCAGCAGGTACACCGTGGCCTCGCCCTGGACGCTCGCGCCGGTGTCCTCGGTGCCGTCGCTCACGACGTACGAGACCGTGCCCAGCCGGCCGGCGGCGCCGTCCGCCGTCGTGCCCGACACCCGCAGGTGGTTCTGGCCCACGGCGTCGACCGACAGGGTGGCGCCGTCGTCGGCTCGCGCGGTGACGTCGCTCAGCAGCAGCACGCGGCGCGTCGGGTTCGAGACCGCGTCGAAGACCTCGAGCGTGGCGTCCTGCTGGGGGTGCACGAACGCCACCACCGGCGAGGTCGAGAGTTGGGCGGGCGCATCGGCGGGCAGCAGGGTGATCCGGGCCGTGCCGGCCGCCTCGCTGACGCCGTCCGTCACCGTGAAGTCGACGCGGAACGTGCCGGGGTTCTGCGCCGTGAAGTCGAACGACGTCGAGCCGCCGACCACGGTCGCCGTCGCTGCGGCGTCGTCGAGTACGCGCACCGACTCGAGCGAGAGCGTTCCCGCCGTGCCGGTGACGTGGTCTGCGACGTCGATGGTCATGCCCGATGCCACCGTGTCGGTGACGGCGAACGACTGGGCGGCCAGCTGCGGCTGCGGCGACACCTTCACGGTGAGCGACTTCACCGCCGTCTGCCCCTGGGTGTCGGCGACGGTGACCGCGAGCTCGATGAGCTGCTCGCCCCCGTCACCGGTGTCGCTGTGCTGGTAGACGACGTCGCCGCCCGGTGTCGAGGCGACGCTTCCGGTCCCCGTCACGTTCTCGACCGACAGCAGCAGCAGCGGGTCGCCCTCCGGGTCCACCCAGCCGGGGAGCACCGGCACGGTCACCGTGCCACCGCGCGCGACCTCCGGCTGCGGCCACTCGACGAGGCAGCGCTCGACGCCGCACCACTCCGGCGCCGACTCGGCTGCGGCATCCGCCACGGTGACGGTGACGGTCGTCGACTCCGACATCAGGCCGTTCTCGGTCGTGCCGTCGGTGACGGCGTACGAGAAGGTGGCCGAGCCCGTCGCGCCGGGCTGCACGCGCACCGCGAGGCGCTGGTCGTCGTCGGTCACCGTCACGGCGCCGAAGGCGGGATCGAGGCCCGTGACCGACGCGGGGTCGATCGTGAGCACGTCCTCGTTCGGGTCGTGGTCGTTCATCAGCACCGGCAGCGAGGCGAGCGCCCCGGAGCGCACGCCGAAGGCGTCCGGCTCGGCGATCGGGGGCTTCGGGTCGAGCACGACCTGCAGCTGCTCGCCGCTCGGCACCGCGTCGGGGTCGGTGCGGTCGTCGAGGCTCCAGTCCTGACTCGAGGCGATGAGGGCGCCGTCGGGCACCGACCACGCCCATCCCGACCGCGTGTCGTTGAGGATCACGGCGGAGTCGCTCGCGACGAAGACCGGGCGGACCTGGTCGCCCATCGCCTCGGCGCCGTAGTCGAGGACGACCGTCGCGCCGTTCGAGCGCCACAGCAGCCCGCCCGCGTCGCCCGTGCCCAGCCAGGCGGCGTAGGTCTCGCCGTCGTGCGTGACCGGCTGCGCCGGGGTTCCGAGCACCGTGCCGGTGCCGCCGCCGACCTCGGTCGCCATGCTGGAGCCGTCGGCCGGCACGCGCACGAGCGCGGTGTCGTCGGCGAGGTAGACGTCGGTGCCGCCCGCATCGGGCGCGCCGACGACCACGGTGCCGGTCGTCGGCGTCCGGACCGGGCCGTCCTGGCCCCGCAGCCAGACATCGCCGTCCTCGGTGTCGACGACGGCCCACGTGTCTCGCGCGGCGGTGATCGCCGGCGCGGCGAGCCCATCGGCGTCGAGGGTGTCGCGGTCGCGCACCTGGCCGTCGCGGACGTCGTAGCGCAGCACCGAGCCGTCGGCGCGCGAGTACGCGAACAACACGCCCCGGGCGTCGACCGCGATCGCCTCGGCGGTGTACTGCGGCGTGTCCTCGTCGTCGGTGCGGAACGGGTCGAGCTGGGATGCCGAGCCGCTGGAGAGCCGCCCGGCGAACACGGCGCCCGAGTCAGTGAGATACGCCACGTAGTCACCCGCGGTGACGACCTCGGTGGTGCCGGGCGGCGTCTTCTGCGACGTCTGCAGCGCCTCCTCGTCGAGGTCCTCCGGCATCGCCGCGTCGATGCGGGTGAGCGTGCTGTAGCTGTCGCTGAACAGGTACGCGGCATCCCCCGTCTGCACCACCTGATCGGGATTGCTGATGCTGCGGACGGTGTCGAGCTCGCCGACCGAGGTGTTCACCCGTGCATAGCGCCTGCCGTCGCCGGTCTGCAGCGCCCACACCGCCGTGTCCACGTCGGGTGTCTCCTGGGCGTCCAGGCCCGGCCACACGATGCTGACCCCGATCACCGCGGCCGCCACCGCGCCGGCGGCGACGAGGCCGGTGACCGTGCCGCGGCGCATCACAGCACCCCCACGGCCAGCAGCACCGCGACGACGGCGCCGGCGCCGGCGACCACTCCCGCGCCGATGCCGACGACCCACGGCAGCGCGCCGCCGCCGCGTCTGAGGCGCGCGGGCGCCGAGATCTCCGTGTCTTCGTCACGGGCGAGGGCTGCCACCCCGGTGCCTGCCCGGGACTTGCGGGTGAGGTCGCGCTCGACATGGGAGCGGGCCGGTCCGCGCAGCGCCGAGTCGCCGAAGTCGACCGGACCGGATGCCGGTGACCACTCCGCGTCGGGGATCTCGAGCGGCGTCGGCGAGAGGCCCAGCCCCGCCTGCACCTCGCGCAGCGCCTCGCCGAACGCACGCGCCGAGTCGTAGCGGCGACCGGGGTCGCGGCTCATCGCCGTGGCGAGCACGCTCTGCAGCGACGCCGGGACGTCGGCGCGGGGGATCTCGACGTAAGTGGCGCGCGCGATGCGACGCCGCAGCAGATCCTTGGTGTTCTGGCCGCGCTCACGCCGCTCGAAGGGGCTGTGACCCGCGAGCAGCGAGTACACCGTCGCGCCGATGCTCCACACCTCGCTCGTGACGGTGCCGCTGGTCTGCTCGGCCACGACCTCGGGCGAGCTCCACGGGATCGACATCGCCAGCACCTCGCCGCCGCTCTTGCGCTGGAGCGACGCTGAGATGCCGAAGTCGGCGAGCACCGGAGTACCGAAGGTCGTGATGAGGATGTTGCTGGGCTTGACGTCGCGGTGGATGAGGCCGGCGCGATGCGCCGACTCCAGCGCGCTCGCCATGCGCACGCCGATCGCGAGCACCTCCTCGACGGGGATGCGCTCCACCCGGTAGCGCTGCGCGAGCGAGCCGGGGCAGTACTCCATCACGATGTACGGCCGCCCGTCGGCCGAGATGCTGGCCTGGTAGACGGTCACGATCGAGGGATGGGCGGACAGGTGTGCCAGGACATCGGCTTCGGCGTTGAACATGCGCCGCAGCTCGGGGTCGCGCACGTCGCTGGGCATGACCTTGACCGCGACGTTGCGGCGGGGCATGTCCTGCTCGTACAGGAAGACGTCGGCGAATCCGCCGGAGCCGAGAGGGCGGATGTAGGCCAGCCCGGGAAGTATCGGGGGCGCCGAGGGAAGCCGTGTGGCCACCACACCTCCCCCGCAGTCCGCTACCTTGACACGACCCGTGCCGTCGTGACGGCAACAAACCTGGCCATGCTAACAAAATCACTTCTGAGAACCCGCGCCGGCCCGCGCCGGCTGTGCAATTCTCGAGGCCCGTCTCCGACCTGCTGTGCCCGGCCGGCGCGAGTCACTCCAGGCGCGGGGCTTCGCCGGGGTCGTGCGGGTCGAACGGCGCGTCGAGCGACTTCGTGAGATCCGCGAGCATCGCCTCGATCTGGGGCTCGACGAACTCGCCGACCGCGGCCTGGATGCGCAGGCGATGGTGCAGCAGGATGGTGCACACCTCGCGGCCGACCATGTTGGCGTAGTCGTCCGCGAGGCCGACCTCCTGGCGGAGCGCGGCCTTGGCCTCCTCGGTCAGCGGCGGCAGGTCCGGAACGTGCGCGTCGGCCTCTTCGGCGAGACCTGCGATCGTGAAGAGGAACGGCGCACCGGGCACCGGCTCAGGATCCAGCGGCAGCCCTTCGAATTCGGGGTCCAGCCCCTCGCCCGGCCGATAGCTGCGCGCACGGTTGCGGGCCGCCTGCTGGTCGAGCTCCGTCTGCAGCATCGGGAGGTTCAGTGCCGTGTACTCGGCCACCGAGCGGTCGACGATGGTCTTGATCCGCGTGGAGAGCCCGTGCTGCACGCCGTGCGGGACGTCGGCTCCGAGCCCCGCCGCGGACAGCACCGGCGACCCGAAGCAGCGCCGGCACGGAGCGGTCCGGCCGCGGTGCGTCGCAGGCTCCCACCGCGGCAGCCAGGCGAGCCAGGCGTCCACCGCCTGGCTGACCTGGGTCTCGAGCGACCGCTCCACCCGGTCAACGCTAGTACCCGGCATGTGTTTTCGCCCGGATTCCCGCGGTTCCCGGCCGCGCGGACATCCGGATCACTCGTCGAACTCGTCCTCCCAGGGCCACCGCGGACGGTGCGCGCGTGTGCGAACGAGCGCGATGCCCGCCCACGCCGACACGAATGCGGCAGCCGCCACCGACACCCCGAACCACGACGTCGCCAGGCGCCCCGCGACCGCCGTCGCGACCCCCAGGTCCGCCCCGGTGAACAGGGCCGCGAACCACACGCCCCCGATGTACGCGAGGAACGCCGCCGCGGTGGTCCACGCGGCACCCCAGTAGGACGGATGCGGCGACCCGGCGCTCGTGCGCGACGACGGGCTGTCCGCGCGAGCGATCGCCGCCCACAGCCCGCCCGCGAACGCGAGCGTCGCGCACACGACGCCCGCGGCCCCCGGGATCTGCCCGAGGCCGGGCGTCGCGATGACGTCCTCGGCGAGGACGAGGCTCGTGATGCCGAGCCCGAAGATGGTGAGCGCGATGAAGCCGACCGTGGCGAAGGCCAGGGCGATCGGCGGCCGCACCGGACCCGCCGACGCCGCGCCTTCCCCGTCACCGGCCATGCCGCCAGCCTACGTCGGCGGCTCCCGCGGCGGAGGGGGTGCGGCTACGCGCGGACGAGCTGCGGCCCGGCCTCGAGCGTGCGCTCGTACTCCCGCTGCGCCTCGATGTTGAGCTCGGTCACGCGCTTCGCGCGCGAAGCCGCCCAGGCGCCGAACCAGATGGTCAGCTCGCGCCCGATGACGAACGCGGCGATCGCCAGCGGCGTGAGCAGCTCGGCCTCGGCGAGGTCGCCGCCCTCGGTCGCCGTGAGCTCCCAGAACGGCGCCTGGAAGAGCGCGCCGAGGATGTGGCCGCCGTACGCGGCGATGCCGACCAGGATGCCGAAGACCACCCAGGCGCCCCACCGACCGCGGTTGATGATCGCGCCCAGCACCCAGAAGGCGAAGAAGAAGACCACGACCGGCACCCACAGCGACCAGGTGCCCAGGGCACCGACGACCGTCGTGCCGACGTTCTCGCCGGTCAGGTCGCCCTCGATCGCGTCGACGCCGAGCCAGACGGCGAGGTACAGCACGGCGAACGCGATGGCGGCGAGGAGGCCGATGGCACCGGCCGCCGCGCGGTTGCCGCGCGGTCGCGGCGCTTCCGGCGCCTGGACGAAGATGGGCTGCGGAGCCGCGGCGGCGACGACCGTCGGCTCGGCGACGACGGGCTCGCTCGGAGTGACGACGGGCGCGGCGACAACGGTCGGCGCGTCGTCGGCAACGGGTGCCGCCGTGGAGGAGTAGTCGAGGGATGCCGCCTCCGGCGATGCCCACGGGTCGGGCTCCGCGTCCGCCGGGGTCGCGGTGGCGGGGGCCACGGCCTCGTCGGCCGGGGCGACGGCGGGCTCGTCGGCGACGGCCGGAGCACTCGCGTCGGACGCATCCGCGGGCGTGGATGCGGCTGCGGTGGAGCTGTCGGCGTCGACCGCATCGCGGCGGGCGGCCTCTGCGTCGGCGAGGCCTTCGTTCGCGCGACCGACGACGTCGTCGACGCCGTTGGGCTCTTCGACGGGCTCGCCGTAAGACGACTTGGGGTCACTCATCGCAGGCACTCCTCACGCAGGGCCAATCCCCGCAGTGGCAGAGTAGCCCGCGGGCCCGCGCATGCCGCGGAGGCGTGCCGGAGGAATGCGCTCCCGCGTCGCGGCGACCGCCGCCGCGCGGCGCCACTACCCTGGGCCAATGGCAACACCTGCGCGAACCCCTCGCCACGGCCGGCGCGCGGCGGTCGCGGCATCCGTCCTCCTCGCGCTCGCCGTGCTGACGGCGTGCGCACCCGACGACGCACCCTCCGGCGACGGCTTCACCTACTCGCCCACCCCCACGAGGGACGCGTCCGTGACGCCGACCCCGACGCCGTCGGCGACGCCGCTCGCCGACATCCCCGACGACTGCCGCGCGATCCTCACCGCCGACGTGCTCGCGCAGCTCGAAGGCATCCCGCTCAACGACCCGGCCTTCGGGTCGTCGGGCGTACAGCCCGACGGCGGCCTCGTGTGCGTATGGCGCGACCCGGCCACGGACACCACGGGGCTGATCACGACCATCACCTACATGTCGCGCGGCCCCGCCCTCGACATGCTCAACAAGCTCGTGACCGACGAGGGCTACACCTGCTACACCCCCGACGGCGGCACGCGCTGCGAGAAGACCTGGCAGAACGAGACGTACCCGGTGACCGACGGGCGCACGCTGTTCTGGCGCGACGACATCCTCATCGACACCACCTACTCGAACCTCGCACCCAGCGGCTACACGGCCGCTGTCGTCGCGAGCATCTTCGGCTGAGGCGGCCGGATCAGCCCCACACGATGCGGTCGAGCCGCGCGCCGTAGTCATCGGGGTGCCACTGCGTCTCGACGCTCACGAGCCAGAGCCCGTCGCGCAGCGTGTGCTCCTCGCGCACCGAGCCCTGCGTCCGCGCGCACACCGTGGCGCCGCCGGCGGTACCGCACGAGAACCCGTCGCCCGAGAGCGCGGCCTCGGCGATGGAGACGGCATCCGGGTCGACCTTCGACAGCGTCGTGACGATGCCGCCCGCGTCGAACCGCCAGGTGCAGGTCACCAGCACGTCGGGGGCCGCCGCGTCGGCGAACGAGGTCGCCGTGGTGGGGGGCGGGCCGAGTGACTGGCCGAGGAGCGAGCCGGGTCGCCAGGTCAGCTCGTTCCAGAGATCGTCGGCGTACAGCGTCCGGCAGTCGACGGCCCCGCCGTCCGCCGCCGTCTGAGCGGGGATCTGCTCGGGCGTCGCGCTCGGCTGCGGCGCCGTGGCGTTGCGCAGCGTGTCGCCGACCCACGCGACCGTGACCGGCAGCATCGGCAGAGACAGCCACACGAGTGCCCCGACGACCGCCCCGCACAGGATCCCCGCGGGCACGGCGATCCACGCGTTGCGACCACCGATCCGTGCCATGGGGCCCCCACCTCCGCTTCCCACGGTAAGCCGGAACGGCCGGATGGCCTCGACCCACGCCGCGGAACCGGCGGCGGCGCGATCCGGCGAGCGGTGAAGAATACACTCCCGCCGCGCCGAGTTCGACCCCCTCTCTACAACCACCCCGGATGACGGACGGTTTTCTCCCACGGCGGATCCCCAGGCCCGGCACAGCGCCGGACCGACACCGCACGTGAAAGTGGAGGAGGAGGAGCATGTCGACATACGACACCGAACAGTCCGCAGGTCGGAGCGCGGCGACGGGAGACGTGAAGGAGCGTGCCGTCGACACGGTCGCCGAGGTGGACGCGGGCGCGAAGTACGTCGCGGGCGTCGCCGGCGAGGAGGCCGGCAGCGTCGCCCACGACGTCAAGCGCGCCGCCCGAGGGTTCTTCGACGAGACCCGGACGCAGTTGTCGGAGCAGGCCTCGACGCAGCAGCGCCGCGCTGCCGGAGCGCTGCGCAGCACCGGTGACGAGCTGGAGGGCCTGGCATCCGGCACGGCCTCAGGAGCCGGAGGCGCCGCGACCAGCGCGGTGCGCACGATCGGGCAGCAGACGCGCCGGGCCGCCGACTGGCTCGAGCAGCGCGAGCCCGCCGACGTGGTCCGGGAGGTGCGCGGGTTCGCCCGCCGCCACACCGGGGCCTTCCTGGTGATCGCACTCGGCGTGGGCATCGTCGCCGGTCGCCTCACCCGGGCGCTCGTGTCGGACGCCCGCAGCGACAGCGGGATGCCGAACGGCAGCGCGGGCCGGGTGGGCGCCCGCCCGATGGTCGCAGGAAACGGCACCGTCGGCGCACCCGCGGGAACGGCCGGCACGACGGGCTGGAACGACACCGGTGTCGCCGCAGACGGCGACACCCCGATCGGCGACGCCCTGGCGGGCGACCAGGAGAGCATGCCGACCACTCCAGGATCGCAGGGGCTGTCGACTGCGGGCGACACCGCGCAGAACGAGTGGTCGCCCAGCGGTGAGGCACGACGATGACCGACATGCCCACGCCGTCGCAGCAGAAGGCGGCCGAGACGTCGCTGGGCGACCTCGTGGGCGAGGTCTCGCGCGACCTGTCGATCCTGATGCGCAAGGAGCTCGAGCTGGCGAAGGCCGAGCTCTCGGAGTCCGCCAAGCGCGCCGGCAAGGGCGCGGGACTCCTCGGAGGCGCGGGATACGCGGCCATGATGGCCGTGCTCTTCCTGAGCCTCGCCCTGTGGTGGGCGCTCGGCACCCTGATCGGCCTCGGCTGGTCGGGCGTCGTCGTCGCCGTCATCTGGGCCATCGTGGCCGGAATCATGTACGCCGTCGGGCGGAGCCGGCTGAAGACCGTGCAAGGCGCGCCGCAGACGGTGGAGACCGTTCGAGAGATCCCCGAGGCGCTCAAGAGGAACGAGGAGAACAGATCATGAGCAACCCAGACCAGATCCGCGCCGACATCGAGGTGACGCGCGACGAGCTCGGACGCGACGTGGACGCGCTCGCCGACAAGGTGTCGCCGCCGAAGATCATGGAGCGTCAGAAGACGAGGGCGCGGCAGGTCATGACCGACGTGAAGGGACGTGTCATGGGCGTCGCCGACGACCTCGGCGACTCGGCATCCTCCACCGGCCACACCGCCGGGCAGGCCGTCGGCACCGCCGGCGACGCTGTGCGCGACCTCCCGAACAAGGCCAGGCAGACGACCCAGGGCGCACCGCTCGTGGTCGGCCTCCTGGCGGCGGGAGTCGGATTCCTCGTCGCGAGCCTGATCCCCACGACCGACGCGGAGACGCGGTGGAGCACAGCGCTGCGCGACAAGGCCCAGCCGCTCGTCGACAAGGCGGTGAATACGGCGAAGGATGCCGCGCACGAGGTGGCCGAGGGACTGAAGGGCCCGGCGCAGGATGCCGCTCAGCAGGTCAAGGACTCCGCCGTCGCGTCTGCCGAGACCGTGAAGGAGGAGGCGCAGAGCACCGCTGAACGCGTGAAGGAGAACGTCACCGAGAACGTGTCGCCCTCCAGCGGCGACGGGGCCGCGGCAACGACCGGCTCCGAGAGCATGGGCCAGACCGGCACGTCGACGTCGTCCGACCCCCTCGGCTCGGCCGAGAGCGACGACTCCCCCGGCTGGCACCGCCTCGGCTGAGGCATCCGTCCGCAGTGAACGACGAAGGGCCCCGGCTGATGCCGGGGCCCTTCGTGCTGCTTCGTCTCAGCCCGGTCGCTCGGCGACCGGAAGGGGACTCAGTTGTAGTCGGTGGTGAAACCGTCCGTGGAGAAGCTGTCGAAGTCGACGTAGCTCAGGTCGGCGTCGGTGTACGCGCCGTCCGAGGCGAAGATGCGGTTGGGGTACCGCTCGCTCTTGGCCTCCTCCGTCGCCTCGACCGTGACATCGCGGTACTTCGCGAGGCCGGTTCCGGCGGGGATGAGCTTTCCGATGATGACGTTCTCCTTGAGGCCGACGAGCGGGTCGCTCTTGCCCTCCATGGCCGCCTGCGTCAGGACGCGGGTGGTCTCCTGGAACGACGCGGCCGACAGCCACGACTCGGTCGCGAGCGACGCCTTCGTGATACCCATCAGCTCGGGACGACCCGACGCGGGGCGCTTGCCCTCGGCCACGGTCTCGCGGTTGATGTTCTGGTACTTCTTGAAGTCGACCAGCTCACCCGGCAGCAGCGTCGTGTCGCCGTGGTCGACCACGGTGACCTTCCGCAGCATCTGACGGACGATGACCTCGATGTGCTTGTCGTGGATCGGCACACCCTGCGAGCGGTACACGCCCTGGACGCCGTTGACGAGGTACTTCTGCACCTCGCGGGCACCCTGCACGCGCATGACCTCCTTGGGGTCGAGCGTGCCGACCTGGAGAGGCTGACCGACCGTGACGCGCTGCCCGTCCTCGACCAGGAGCGTCGCGCGCTTCAGGACCGGGTAGACGTGCGGCTCGTCGCCGTTGTCGGGCGTGAGGATGACCTTCTTCGACTTCTCGGTCTCGTCGATCGTGATGCGGCCATCGGCCTCGGCGATCGGCGACGCGCCCTTCGGGGTGCGGGCCTCGAACAGCTCCTGCACGCGGGGCAGACCCTGCGTGATGTCGTCGGCCGACGCGGAACCACCGGTGTGGAAGGTACGCATCGTCAGCTGCGTGCCGGGCTCACCGATCGACTGGGCCGCGATGATGCCGACGGCTTCGCCGATGTCGACGATCTTGCCGGTCGCGAGCGAACGGCCGTAGCACTTCGCGCAGACGCCGACCGCCGAGTCGCAGGTGAGGACCGAGCGGACCTTGATCGACTCGACACCCGCACCGACGAGCTTGTCGATGAGCACGTCGCCGACGTCCTCACCGGCGGAGGCGACGACCTCGCCCTTCGGGTCGACGGCGTCGGCCGCGAGCGTGCGGGCGAACACCGAGTTCTCGACGTTCGCGTCGCGCACCAGCGCACCGTCGGCGCCGGGGGCGGCGATGGTGAACTCGAGGCCCTTGGTCGTGCCGCAGTCCTCCTCGCGGATGATGACATCCTGCGAGACGTCCACCAGACGACGGGTCAGGTAGCCCGAGTCGGCCGTACGGAGGGCCGTGTCGGCCAGACCCTTACGGGCACCGTGCGTCGCGATGAAGTACTCCGCCACCGACAGACCCTCGCGGTACGAGGAGATGATCGGACGCGGGATGATCTCACCCTTGGGGTTGTTCACCAGGCCTCGCATACCCGCGATGTTGCGGATCTGCAGCCAGTTACCGCGAGCACCCGACGAGACCATCCGGTTGATGGTGTTGTCGGCCGGGAAGTTGTCCCGCATCGCCTTCTGGACCTCGTCGGTCGCCTCGGTCCAGATCTTGATGAGCTCCTGACGACGCTCGGCGTCGGTGGTGAGACCCTTCTCGAACTGCGCCTGGACCTTCGCGGCCTGCTTCTCGTAGCCCGCGACGATCTCGCCCTTGTTCGGGGGCGTGAGGATGTCGCTCAGCGCCACCGTGACACCCGAACGGGTGGCCCAGTAGAAGCCGGCGTCCTTGATGCGGTCGAGCGAAGCCGCGACCTCCACCTTCGGGTACTCCTCGGCGAGCTTGTTGACGATCTGCGACAGCTTGCCCTTGTCGGCCTGCTCGCGAACGAACGGGTAGCCCTTGGGGAGCGTGTCGTTGAAGATCGCCTGACCGAGCGACGCGTCCACGAGACCGTGGCGCTCGTAGCCCTCGGGGGCTTCGCCCTCGAGGAACGTCAGCCCGGGAACGCGGATGCGCACCTTGGCCTGCAGGTCGAGGGTGCCCTCGTCCTTCGCCAGGATCGCCTCGCCGACCGAGCCGAACACGCGACCCTCGCCGCTCGCGCCCTCCTTGACCGTGGTCAGGTGGTGCAGGCCGATGATCATGTCCTGCGAGGGCAGGGTGACCGGGCGGCCGTCCGACGGCTTCAGGATGTTGTTCGACGCCAGCATCAGGATGCGGGCCTCGGCCTGGGCCTCGACCGACAGCGGCAGGTGCACGGCCATCTGGTCGCCGTCGAAGTCCGCGTTGAACGCGGCGCAGACGAGCGGGTGCAGCTGGATGGCCTTGCCCTCGACGAGCTGAGGCTCGAAGGCCTGGATGCCGAGACGGTGCAGCGTCGGCGCACGGTTGAGGAGCACGGGGCGCTCGCGGATGATCTCCTCGAGCACGTCCCAGACCTCGGGGCGCGTGCGCTCGACGGCGCGCTTGGCCGCCTTGATGTTCTGCGAGTGACCGAGGTCGATCAGGCGCTTGATCACGAACGGCTTGAACAGCTCGAGGGCCATCTGCTTGGGCAGACCGCACTGGTGGAGCTTGAGCTGCGGGCCGACGATGATGACCGAACGGCCCGAGTAGTCCACGCGCTTGCCGAGCAGGTTCTGACGGAACCGGCCCTGCTTGCCCTTGAGCATGTCGGACAGCGACTTGAGCGCACGGTTGCCCGTGCCCGTGACGGGGCGACCACGGCGACCGTTGTCGAACAGCGCGTCGACGGCCTCCTGCAGCATCCGCTTCTCGTTGTTGACGATGATCTCGGGGGCTCCGAGGTCGATCAGGCGACGGAGGCGGTTGTTGCGGTTGATCACGCGACGGTAGAGGTCGTTCAGGTCGGAGGTCGCGAAGCGGCCACCGTCCAGCTGCACCATCGGGCGCAGCTCCGGCGGGATCACCGGGACGACGTCGAGCACCATCGAGGCCGGGCTCATGCCGGTCTGCAGGAACGAGTTGACGACCTTGAGGCGCTTGATCGCACGGATCTTGCGCTGGCCCTTGCCCTCCGAGATCTGCAGGTGCAGGTTCTCGGACTCGGCCTTCAGGTCGAACGCCTCCAGGCGGCGCTTGATCGACTCGGCGCCCATGTGGGCCTCGAAGTACTGACCGAAGCGGTCCTGCAGCTCGTGGAAGATCTCGTCTTCGCCCTTGAGCTGGCCGACCTCGAGCGTGCGGAAGTCCTCCCACACCTTCTCGAGGCGCGTGATCTGGTCGTCGGTACCCTTGCGGATGCCGGCCATCTCCTTCTCGGCGGCGTCCTTGACCTTCTTCTTCTGGTCGGCCTTGGCCCCCTCCTCCTCGAGCGCGGCGAGCTCCTCCTCCAGCTTCTGGAGGCGAGCGGCGACACGCGCGTCGCGGCGGTCCGCGAGCGTCTTCAGCTCGAGGCGGATGTTGTTCTCCTGCGTCGAGAGGTCGCGATGGCGCGCCTCCTCGTCGACCGAGATCACCATGTACGCGGCGAAGTAGATGACCTTCTCGAGGTCCTTCGGCGCCATGTCCAGCAGGTACCCGAGGCGCGACGGGACGCCCTTGAAGTACCAGATGTGCGTGACGGGCGCGGCGAGCTCGATGTGGCCCATGCGCTCACGGCGCACCGAGGACTTGGTGACCTCGACGCCGCAGCGCTCGCAGACGATGCCCTTGAAGCGGACGCGCTTGTACTTGCCGCACGCGCACTCCCAGTCGCGCGAGGGTCCGAAGATCTGCTCGCCGAACAGACCGTCCTTCTCGGGCTTGAGGGTGCGGTAGTTGATGGTCTCGGGCTTCTTGACCTCGCCGTAGGACCAACGACGGATGTCGTCAGCGGTGGCCAGGCCGATGCGAAGCTGATCGAAAGTGGTTGATTCGAGCACTGGTTCTCCTGTGTCGGAAATTCGTTCGTTACCTGGCGCGCTTAGATCTCGTCGATCGACGACGACTCGAAGCGGCTGGAGATGTTGATGCCGAGCTCCTCCGCGGCACGGAAGGCGTCGTCGTCGGTGTCGCGGAGGTTGACCGCCGTGCCGTCGGCCGAGAGGACCTCGACGTTCAGGCAGAGCGACTGCATCTCCTTCATGAGCACCTTGAACGACTCGGGGATGCCGGGCTCCTGGATGTTCTCGCCCTTGACGATCGCCTCGTACACCTTGACGCGGCCGAGGATGTCGTCGGACTTGATCGTGAGGAGCTCCTGGAGCGCGTACGCCGCGCCGTAGGCCTCGAGGGCCCACACCTCCATCTCACCGAAGCGCTGACCGCCGAACTGCGCCTTACCACCGAGCGGCTGCTGGGTGATCATCGAGTACGGGCCCGTCGAGCGCGCGTGGATCTTGTCGTCCACGAGGTGGTGCAGCTTCAGGATGTACATGTAGCCGACCGAGATCGGAGCCGGGAACGGCTCGCCGGAGCGGCCGTCGAACAGCTGCGTCTTGCCCGAGGAGTCGATCAGGCGCTCGCCGTCGCGGTTCGGGGTCGTCGAGTCGAGCAGACCCGCGATCTCGGCCTCGAACGCACCGTCGAACACCGGCGTGGCGACCTTCGTGCCGGCCGGCGCCTCGAAGGCCTGCTCCGGCAGCTGGGCGGCCCACTCCGGGATGCCCTCGACCTTCCAGCCCTGCTTGGCGATCCAGCCGAGGTGCAGCTCGAGGACCTGGCCGAAGTTCATTCGACCGGGGATGCCGAGCGGGTTCAGGATGACCTGGACCGGCGTGCCGTCCGCGAGGAACGGCATGTCCTCGACGGGCAGGATCTTCGCGATGACGCCCTTGTTGCCGTGACGACCGGCGAGCTTGTCGCCCTCGGTGATCTTGCGCTTCTGGGCGATGTAGACCACGACGCGGCGGTTGACGCCCGAGCCGAGCTCGTCGTCGCCGTCCTCGGCGTTGAACTCCTTGACCGCGATGATCGTGCCCTGCTCACCGTGGGGCACCTTCAGCGACGTGTCGCGGACCTCGCGGCTCTTCTCGTTGAAGATCGCGCGAAGCAGGCGCTCCTCGGCCGACAGCTCGGTCTCGCCCTTCGGCGTGACCTTGCCGACGAGGATGTCGCCGGGGCGAACCTCGGCGCCGATGCGGATGATGCCGCGCTCGTCGAGGTCCTTCAGCAGGTCGGGGCTGACGTTGGGGAGATCACGGGTGATCTCCTCCTTGCCGAGCTTCGTGTCGCGGGCGTCGACCTCGTACTCCTCGATGTGGATCGAGGAGAGGGTGTCGTCCTTCACCAGGTCCTGGCTGAGGATGATCGCGTCCTCGAAGTTGTGACCCTCCCACGTCATGAACGCCACGAGGAGGTTCTTGCCGAGGGCGAGCTCGCCGTTCTCGGTCGCGGGACCGTCGGCGATGACCTCGCCGGCCTCGACGCGCTCGCCGGCCGAGACCACGACGCGCTGGTTGTAGCTCGTGCCCTGGTTGGAGCGGTCGAACTTGCGCAGGAAGTAGTCCTGGGTGCCGCCCTCGTCGAGCTGCACCGTCACGACGTCCGCCGAGACCTCGACGACGACACCGGCCTTGTCGGCGGTGACGACGTCACCGGCGTCGATCGCGGCGAAGCCCTCCATGCCCGTGCCGACCACCGGCGACTCGGAGCGCAGCAGCGGCACGGCCTGACGCTGCATGTTCGCACCCATGAGGGCGCGGTTCGCGTCGTCGTGCTCGAGGAACGGGATGAGCGAGGTCGCGACCGACACCATCTGGCGCGGCGAGACGTCCATGTAGCCGATCTCCTCCGAGTGGAAGAGGTCGACCTCGCCGCCGTTGCCGCGACGGGCGAGGACGCGGTCCTGCGCGAAGCGGCCGTCGGCCTTCAGCTCGACACCGGCCTGCGCGACGATGTAGTCGCTCTCCTCGGAGGCGGTCAGATAGTCGATCTGGTCGGTGACCTTGCCCTCGACCACGCGGCGGTACGGCGTCTCGATGAAGCCGAACGCGTTGATGCGCGCGAACGAGGCGAGCGAGCCGATCAGGCCGATGTTCGGGCCTTCCGGCGTCTCGATGGGGCACATGCGGCCGTAGTGCGACGGGTGGACGTCGCGAACCTCCACGCCTGCGCGCTCACGCGACAGACCGCCGGGGCCGAGGGCCGAGAGGCGGCGCTTGTGCGTCAGACCCGCGAGCGGGTTGTTCTGGTCCATGAACTGCGACAGCTGCGACGTTCCGAAGAACTCCTTGATCGCGGCCACGACGGGGCGGACGTTGATCAGGGTCTGCGGCGTGATCGCCTCGATGTCCTGCGTGGTCATGCGCTCGCGGACGACGCGCTCCATGCGCGACAGACCGGTGCGGACCTGGTTCTGGATGAGCTCGCCGACCGCGCGGATGCGACGGTTGCCGAAGTTGTCGATGTCGTCGACGTCCAGGCGGATCTCGGCCGGCTTGCCGCCGCGCACGCCGTCGAACGTGACGTCGCCCCGGTGCAGGCGGACCAGGTACTTGATCGTGGCGACGATGTCGTCGACCGTCAGCACCGAGTCGCTGAGCGGCTTGTCGACACCGAGCTTGTGGTTGATCTTGTACCGGCCGACCTTGGCGAGGTCGTAGCGCTTCGGGTTGAAGTAGAAGTTGTCCAGGAGCGCGCGGGCGGCCTCGGCGGCGACCTGCTCGCCCGGACGGAGCTTGCGGTAGATGTCGCGGAGGGCGTCCTCCTTGGAGAGGATCGTGTCCTTCGACAGCGTCTCCTCGATCGAGTCGAAGCCGGCGAACTCGGCGAGGATGTCCTCGCTGGTCAGGCCGAGCGCCTTCAGGAAGACGGTGACCGACTGCTTGCGCTTGCGGTCGATGCGGACGCCGACCTGGTCGCGCTTGTCGATCTCGAACTCGAGCCAGGCACCCCGCGACGGGATGACGCGCGCCGACACGATGTCCTTGTCGCTCGTCTTGTCGGGGGTCTTGTCGAAGTAGACGCCGGGCGAACGGACGAGCTGCGACACGACGACGCGCTCGGTGCCGTTGATGATGAACGTGCCCTTGCCGGTCTGGAGCGGGAAGTCGCCCATGAAGACCGTCTGGGTCTTGATCTCACCGGTCTGGTGGTTCATGAACTCGGCCTCGACGTAGAGCGGGGCCGCGTACGTCTTGCCGCGCTCCTTGCACTCCTCGATGGAGTACTTCTCGGGCTCGAGGTACGGGTTGGTGAACGAGAGCTGCATGGTCTCGCTCAGGTCTTCGATCGGCGAGATCTCCTCGAAGATCTCCTCGAGACCGCTGATCTCGGGCACGTCGGTGCGACCGTCGGCCTTCGCCTGGGCGACGCGGGCCTTCCAGGCCTCGTTGCCCACGAGCCAGTCGAACGACTCGGTCTGCAGCGCGAGAAGGTCGGGGACCGTCAGCGTGTCGGAGATCTTGGCGAACGAGAGGCGGGATGCTCCGCGTCCGTTCTTAGGGGTGGTGGTGGGGTTGGATGCGTTGCGCGCAGCAGCCAAGGGGATTACCTCCGTGGGCCCGTAGGGCTCGTTTCCTTGTCGTCAGGTGGAGTGCTCTCTTCCCCGAAACCCGCGCGGCACTCCTCGCGTGAACGCGGGGGGGCGCAGGCACAGCCGACCACCATATGAGGGCAGGGGGAATCCAAGAGCGCAAAGACCCACTATACGTCGAACGACGCGCCGTGTCCAGTCGGATCCTTGACGACTTTTGGATGCTGCGGTATAACCCCACGCAGCACGCACCCGCGCACCCGGCCCAAGGGCCGGAGCACGCGGGCGCGACCTGCTGCTGCCTACTTCTTGCCGAGGTTTCCTCGGCAGGCCATGCCCGGGTTCACGCCGACGTCGATGCCGGCGCTCACGAACATGCCGTAGCTCTGGATGCCCTTGTAGCCGTTCTTCTGGTTGCCCCGCATCGCGAGCATGTCGTCGTCGAAGCCTTCGGGGTTGCCCTCGACACTGTCGATGGTGTCCTGCCCCGAGAACGCGCACTCCGACGCGGAGTTGTTGGCGCCTTGCGCCTCACCGCCGTTGCCGGTCGCCTCTCCTGCCATCGCGGCTCCGCCGCTGCCGAGCACCAGTCCGATCGCCACCGCCGCGCACGCCAAAACCTTCTTCATCGCATTCCCCTCCCCATGGTGACGTCCGAAGCCCCGGATCGGACGAACGGCGACCCCTTCGGCGCCGTCACCGCCGCACCATACTCCTGACGGAAGCCGAGCGGAAGGACTCGACGGGGAGGATCGACCGCTTCCGATACACCGATGCACTGAAACCGTGGCGGAATCGGCCGGACAGGTCCATGATGTGGTCATGACTGGGGGACGATCCCCCGTGATCCGCACGCCCGACCAGCGGATCCGGGTGTTCGTGAGCTCGACCCTGCGCGAGCTCGCCGACGAACGTGAAGCAGTGAGGTCGGCCATCGAGCGTCTGCGGCTCGCGCCAGTGATGTTCGAGCTGGGCGCCCGCCCCCACCCTCCCCGCGACCTCTACCGCTCCTACCTCGCTCAGAGCGACGTGTTCATCGGCATCTACGGCGCCAGCTACGGCTGGGTCGCCCCCGAAGAAGCGGTCTCCGGACTCGAAGACGAATACAACCTGGCCTCCCCCGAGATGCCCAAACTCATCTACGTCAAAGACACCGACACCCGCGACGAACGCCTCACCCAGCTCATCGCCCGCATCCAAGCCGACGACACCGCCGCCTACCTCCACTTCCACACCGCCGCCGACCTCGAAGACCACGTCGCCGGCGACCTCGCCATGCTCCTCGCCGAACGCTTCGACGAATCGCGAGTCGCCGCTACAGCCGAGCCGGAGCCCGAGGCTCCCACCCTCATCGGACGCGTCCCCGTCCCCTACACCCCGACGATCGGCCGCGAGGCCGACATCGACGCCGTGCGCACACTCCTCGCCCGCGGCACCGACCGCGTGGTGAGCCTGATCGGCCCCGGTGGCATCGGCAAGAGCCGGCTGGCGATCGAGACCGCGCTGGCGTGCGGCGACATGTTCCCCGACGGCGTGTACTTCGTGCTCCTCGAGGGCGTGCTCGAGCCGGGACTGCTGCTGCCGACGATCGCCTACTATCTCGGCATCCGCGACAACGGCGAAGCGGCGCTCGAGGAGCGCATCGCCCACGCGCTCGCCGATCGCCGCGTGCTCATCGTGCTCGACAACTTCGAGCAGATCGTGGATGCCGCCCCCGTCCTGGTGCGGCTGTACACGGTCGCTCCGACGGCGACGTTCCTGGTGACGAGCCGCATCGTGCTGCGCATCCGCGGCGAGCGCGTCTTCGAGGTCGCTCCGTTGACGACCCCGGCCGGCGAAGGTCCGGCGAGCCTGGATCGCGCCACGCGGTCCGCCGCCGTGACGCTGTTCGTGGACCGGGCGCGGGCGATCGACGCCGACTTCGACGTCACCGCAGACAACGCGGGCGACCTCGCCGACATCTGCCGCCGGCTGGAAGGGCTGCCGCTGGCGATCGAGCTCGCCGCCGCCAAGGTGCGCATCCTGAGCCCTTCCGGCATCGCGGAGCGTCTCGAGAGCAGCCTGCCGCTGCTGACGGCGGCGGTGCGGGATATGCCCGACCGGCACAAGACCATGCGGGCGACGATCGACTGGAGCGTGAGCCTGCTCCCCGACACGCAGCGCGAGCTGCTCGAAGATCTCGGCGTCTTCGCGACCCGGTTCACACTCGACGCTGTCGAGGCGCTGGGCGAGGGACGCTCGTGGGGCGACGAGGCGATCGACGCGCTCACCGCACTCATCGACGGCTCGCTCGTGAAGCAGAGCGAGGTCGGCGGACGGCGCGTGTTCTCGCTGCTGTCTCTCGTGCGCGAATACGCGCTGGGGCGCCTGAAGGAGCGCGGCGACGCGGTGCGGGTGCGCCGCGCGCACGCCGACTACTACCGGGGCCTGGTGCAGCGGATCGCGCCCGGTCTCGGCGGCAGCGGGCAGGCCGACGCGGTCGTGCGTCTGGGGCTCGAGCTTCCGAACCTGCGCGCCGCGGTGCGCCACCTCATCTACACGAACCGGCTGGACGACGCCGGCGACTTCGCGTGGAGCCTGCTCATCTACTGGTGGATCTCGGGCTTCTTCGCCGAGGTGCGGGTGTGGATGCTCGAACTGCTCGAGAAGCAGCACGACCAGCCCATCACCCAGCACACGCGCGCGATCGCGTGGTTCTTCGCCCTCTGGGGCGAGATGTGGCAGCGGCCCAGCGAGCAGGTGATCGCCGGGCTCGGCGAGTGCGTACGGCTGTTCACGGAGAGCGGCGACGAGGATGCCGCGGCCATGGCCCTCGCCGCGCGCGCGACCGCGCGCGTGCAGTTCTCCCACCTCGACACCGACAAGGCCGATGCCGAACTGCGCGAGGCGGTCGTGACGCTGAGCGAGCGCGGGAACACCTGGGCGGAGGCCATCACGGAGGTGTCGCTCGGCAGGCTCGCGTGGGTCAGGGGCGCCACCGACGACGCCCTCGCGCACTTCGATCGCGCCACGTCGCTCGCCGAGGCACGCGGCGACCTGTTCACGACGTCGGTCGCCGGCAATCTGCGAGCTCGTCTGAACTTCCAGCTGGGACGCACCGAGTATGCCGAGCGGGAGTTCGTGCACACCCTGCTGCTGTCGATCCGGCTGCACTACGAGGAGGGCGTCGCTTACGGGCTCGAGGGCGTCTGCGCCGTCGCCGCCGCGCACAGCGAGGCGTGGCGGGCGGCGGCTCTGGCGGTCGCGGCCGGCGAGATCCGGCAGCGGATCGGCATCTTCGACGTCGAGGCGTTCACGGTGCACACGCCGTATCTCGAGATCCTGCGCGGTCACGACCCCCAGAGCGTGGAAGCCGGGCAGGCCGCCGGTGCCGAGCTCACGGTCGCCGAGGCCGTGCAGCTCGCTCTTCCCGAACACGAGTGGGAGACCGTCGCCGACACCCTGCGCACCTGGTAGGGGAAGGACGTATCAGCACTGCGCACGCGGTGCTCTGGTGCGGTGAGAAGCGTGCTCGTATGCTGTCCACCGAACTGCGCTCCTCGGATCCAAAGGTGACTGGGCACCGCTGCGAGGGGGTCGAGATGGCTCTGGTTCCAGACGTGCCGCGCGGCACAGTCGACGTCGACGGCGACGGAGACTCCCTCGACGTGCGCATCGACGCGGCGCCGCCGGACGTCGTGCCCGATGAGCACGGCATCACGCTGCTCGCCGATGTCATGCTCCACGCGCGCGCGGACACCGTCGCGACCGTGCTCGTCCGAGGCGGCGACGACGTCCACTACGCCGCGCTCACCGTGCGCGACGGGATCGCGGAGCTCATCCACCTCGAGCGGCGGGGCGACCACCTCTACGGGGCGCGGATCCACCTGATCATCGGTGAGACGCTGCATCTGACCGTGGTCGCGAGCGACTTCGAGACGGGCATCGCCTGGCTCGAGGAGCAGGTCGCCGTCGGCGGCATGGGCATGGGCGGCGGGCCCGAGTCGGCCGCGGAGGCTGTGCCTCCGCCCGCGGTGCCGGAGTTCGAGACCGGTGGTGCATTCGAGATGGGGCCACTGGGTGGAGGCGGGATCGGCGGTGGGATCGGCGGCCGATCCCCCGGGCTCGCACCCGCCGCACCGACACCGCCCGCTCCCGCCCCGTCCGCGCCGCCGCCCGCAGCGGCTTCACCGGTGCCGGCGCCGGGGGCGCCGGCCGCCGGCCTGGACGGTGCGACGCCGGTCCCGACCGTCGTCGACGCGGAGGTTCCCTCGCGCGTCATCGCCGGCGTCGCGTTCGATGCCGTCGTCAGACTGTCGCTGGAGGACCTCGTCCCGACGGCAGGCACGGCGCACAAGAAGACCCGGGCACGGTTCGACCCGTCGCGTGACATCGAAGTGGGCATGCAGCTGCGCGGCCTCGCCTTCGCCGACGGCACCCCGTCGGTCATCACGACCTCGCTGCCCGCGGAGGGGGACGACCCCCGGCGACTCGTCTTCCGGCTGGTGCCCGACGCACCCGGGCGCGGCCACATCACCGTCACGTTCACCCAGGCGCCCGTGGTGGCTCCGCTCGCCGTCCTGGCGCTGAGCACCCCCATCCTCCCCGACGACGCCGACGGCCCCGACGGCGACGTGCGGGTGGTGGCGGCATCCGTCGCCGCGCCGCCGCGCAGCATCGCGGACCTCCCCACCCTCGTGATCGACGAGTCGATCTCGCGCGGCCGCTCCGAGCTGCTCATCACGGCGAAGATCGGCCGGACGGTCGTGAAGAACTCGGTGCGCCTCGCCGACAAGAGCGCGTACGTCGAGGGCATCTACGCCGACCTCGCCGAAATCAGATCGGCGTATCGGCAGACGGTGGAGGACGACCCCGACGAGGCCGAGGAGGCCGCCGACACCGTCCGCCGCGAGGTGCGCACACTCGGCGCCCGGATCGCGGAGGATCTCCTCGGCGATGAGGTCAACGCCCTGCTGTGGAGCCGGCGGCGGCGGATCTCGCAACTCGTGCTGCAGACGTCAGGCGAACTCGACATCCCCTGGGAGATCCTGCACCTCGTGCCTGTCGGCACGCAGCGACCCGACCCGGAGCGCTACTTCCTCGGCGACCTCGGGCTGACGCGGTGGATGTACGGGACGACGCGACCCACGGTCCTGCCCGTCGACACCAGCCGTGTCGTCGCGGTCGCGCCGGACTACGTCGATCACAACCTGACCCTCCCGCGCGCCCGCGAGGAGATCGAGACCCTCGGCGACCTACTGGCGCTCCGTCCGCGCTCCGCCGACGACCCGGCCGCTTTCCGCCAGGCGATCGCGGACGGCTTCGACCTCCTCCACTTCGCCGGGCACGGCCGGTGGCGCGACGCCGCTCCACGCGGGCAGGAGATCGCCTTCGCCGCGTTCTCGGAGGATCACGACGACGGATCGGCCTCGTACACGGACTCCGACGCACGACGCGATCTGCCCGAACTGGACGAGCCGCAGGCCGCGGCATCCGCCCCGTTCGTGTTCCTGAGCGCGTGCGACGTGGGCCGGCTCCGCTCCGGCGCGACCGGGCTCGGCGGGTTCGCGGAGGCGTTCCTCCGCGGCGGAGCAGGCGTGTTCATCGGGTGCTCGTGGGCGGTGCGCGATGACGTGACCGCGCTGTTCGTCCGCACCTTCTACGCGCAGACGCTCGGCGAGGGCGCGACCGTCGGCGAGGCGGTGCTCGCCGCACGACACGCCGCGCGCGAGGCCGGCGATCTCACCTCCCTCGCCTTCACGGTCTACGCCGACCCTCGCGCGAAGCTCGTGCGCAGCGGCCACGCCGGTGACGACCACCACTGACTTCACCCATCCACCCTCAGCAGACAGGACGTGACACCATGCCCGACACCACCGCGACCGCCCGTGGCGCGACGCTCAGCGCCGCGGAGCTCACGGCACTGCGCAAGCACGTCGTCCACACGGAGGACGGCAGGCTCGCCACGGCGGCGAGCGCCAAGCCGCGCACCGTCGAGGACTTCGAGACCACGGCCGAGGACGTCAAGCGCATGATCGACGTCGACCTCGGCGCGTTCGTCGACCAGCAGGCGAAGAAGACGCCGGCCGGCGAGGCGCCCGCGCCCGTTCCGGTGCTCATCTGGGCGCACGGGGGGCTCACCGACAAGGCCGCGGGGCTGCAGACCGCACAGCGCCAGGTCGCGTGGTGGAAGAAGAACGGCGTGTACCCCATCCACCTCGTCTGGGAGAGCGGGTTCAAGACCACTCTCGAAGACGTGGTCCGGGGCAAGGCCGGCAAGCGCGGTTTCACCGACCTCACGGATCTCGCCGTGGAAGCCGCGGCACGAGTGCTCGGCGGCCGGAAGTTCTGGGACGACATGAAGCTCGACTCCGCCGGCGCATGTCTTCCGGCCATCGACGGCGGTGCGGCAGGCGGTGCGTACGTGCTCGCGGCGGCGCTCCGGGAGTACATGGCTGCGAACGCGGGCGCCATCGAGCTGCACATCGCCGGGCACAGCGCCGGGTCGATCTACCACTCGCACTTCGTGCCGCGGCTGTTCGAGGGCGACGACAAGGTCGAGAGCGTGAAGAGCGTGACCTTCCTCGCGCCCGCCGTGCGCGTCGACACCTTCGAGGCGACGCTGCTGCCCCTCGCCGAGACCGGCAAGATCGAGAACCTGTCGATCTTCACGATGAACGAGAACCAGGAGAAGCGCGACAACACGGCCGGGGTCTACCGCAAATCGCTCCTGTATCTCGTCTCGCGGGCATTCGAGGCGGAGAAGGATGCCGAGATCCTCGGTCTCGAGGAGCACCTGCGTCGCTCCGGGCGGACGATGGCCTACCTCGGCGACACCTCCGAGCGCCTCGTCCTCGGTCCGGTCGCCCGCGGCCGGCGCAGCAGCACGCAGGCGACCTCGCACGGCGACTTCGACAACGACGAGGAGACGATGATGAGTCTCGCGCGGCGCGTCGTCGGCGTGCCGGACAGCGACGAGACCGACCACGTTGCCGTCTTC
Source organism: Microbacterium sp. LWS13-1.2 (assembly GCF_040144835.1). Taxonomy (NCBI): domain Bacteria; kingdom Bacillati; phylum Actinomycetota; class Actinomycetes; order Micrococcales; family Microbacteriaceae; genus Microbacterium; species Microbacterium sp. LWS13-1.2. Next base: position 3,456,561 of record NZ_CP151632.1, on the reverse strand, counting down.
CCGCGCCGGACGCGCGAGGTCAGCGAGTTCACGCCTGCGCCGCGCCCGGAGCCGACCGGCGCCCGCGGTGCCGCGCCGCGCAAGCTGGCGCTGTGCATCGGCATCGACGCGTACCCGAGGGACCCGCTGAGCGGCTGCGTGGCGGACGCCGAGGCATGGGCCGCTGCGCTCACCGGCGCCGGCTTCAAGGTGGAGTCGATCCACAACAAGGACGCCACCCGCGACACGATCCTGCGGGCGATGCTCGACAAGGTCTCGTCGGCGCGCGACGGCGACATCGTCGCGATCCAGTTCGCCGGGCACGGAACATTCGTCCCCGACCTCGACGGCGACGAGACCGACGCGTTCGGGCCGAAGGACGAGGCTCTCTGCCCGATCGACTTCCGCGACGGCGAGCTCATCGTCGACGACGACCTCGGCGCCATCTGGGATGCCATCCCCGAAGGCGTCTCGGTGACGCTCTTCTTCGACTCGTGCCACTCCGGCTCGGTGAACCGCGAGATCACGCCGAGCGAGTTCACGTCGCGGAAGATCCCCGCAGGTGCGACTCCGCGGATGACGGTGCTCGACGCCGATGAGGAGGCGGCGTTCCGCGAGGAGCGGGCGGCGTCGCCTGCCGATGCGTTCCGCATGGCCGCGTGGAAGCGGGTCGTCGAGGTCGAGACCGACCGTGCCGCGGTGCCCCGCGCGCAGCGGGCCGACGGCCGGGAGGTGCTGATCAGCGCCTGCCAGCCCGACCAGGTCGCGCTCGAGACGAACGGGCGCGGCGTGTTCTCGTCGGCCGCGCTGAGCGTGTTCGCCAAGACGCCGGCGCTGACCAACAGCGAGTTCGTCGCGGCGGTGTTCGACATCCTCGATGACACCTACGAGCAGCGACCGATGCTCTCGGCGGCAGGAGCCCTGAACGCGCGGGGGCTGCTGTCCTCGGTACACGACGCGCCTCCTGCTGCGGCATCCGTCGCGATCGAGACGGACGGCCACCGCGCGCCCGCCGAGATGCGCACCGCCGCGATCGTGGCCATCCTCCGCGCAACCGCCGACCTGCTCGAGGCCGGAGGCAGGTGAGCCGGCTTCGGTGGTCCCCTCACACGGGCGGGCGCGCGTGCCGGAACCGGATGCGGGTGCCCGGCCGCGCCTGCGCGACGAGGTCGAGGCCGGCGGCCGTCACCACGGCGATCACCGGGTAGCCGCCGGTCACGGGCCCGTCGGCGAGGAGGATGGTGGGCCGGCCGCTGGGCGGCACCTGCAGCGCGCCCGGGACCATGCCCTCGCTCGGCAGCTCCCCCGTGCGCACGCGGGCGAGCTCGGGCCCATCGAGGCGTGCGCCGACGCGATCGGCGTGGTTCGAGACGGTCCACACGGCGTCGTAGAGCGTCGTCAGCGCCTCCGGAGCGAACCACTCGGCGCGCGGTCCCGGTGCCAGTTCGAGCTCGAGCTCGTCATCGTGCGGTGCGCCCCACGCCGCGGGCGGCGCGACCGGGATCGGCGTGCGGGCGTCGTCGCGGACGCCCACGACGGCACCGGCGCGGAGCGCTGCAGGTCCGAGCCCGGCGAGCAGATCGGTCGCACGCGAGCCGAGGGCGGTGCGACCGTCGAGGCCGCCCCGTACCGCGACGTAGGCGCGCGCCCCGTGTGAGAACCAGTCCAGGTGCAGCTCGGCGCCCGCCGGCCACGGATGCGCCGCATAGGGGTCGGCCGCCAGCCCCGCGATGCGCACAGCACCCCACGCACCGGTCACCGCGACCCACAGGTCAGTCTCCGCGACGGCGCGCAGCCCGCCCATCGTGACCTCGATGGCCGCGGCGTCCTCGGGGTTGCCGAGCAGTCGGTTGGCGGTGCGCAGGGCGGCCCGGTCGAGGGCTCCCGACACGGCCACGCCGACGGATGCCGCGCCCTCCCGTCCGAGATCCTGCAGGGTCGCCAGCAGGCCGGGTTCGAGGATCCGGATGCCGGGGCCAGGCGCCTCCGCCGCGGCCGGGCTCACGCGCCCGGAGACTCCGGGCGACGCGCCGCCGCCACCGGCGCGCGCCGCCGGCCGGAACCGAACGCGGGTCCCCGGCGCCAGAAGCGCGGGGGATGCGGCATCCGGATCGAACAGCGGCGCGGTGGTGGTGCCGATGAGCCGCCAGCCGCCGGGAGTGTCGCGCGGGTAGGCGCCTGCGAATCCACCGGCGAGTCCCACCGCCCCCGCGGGCACCCGGGTGCGGGGCGAGTCGAGGCGCGGCACATCGAACGGCCAGTCGTCGCTGACGAGGTAGCCGAAGCCCGGCGCGAAGCCGGTGAAGGCCACGCGCCACTCCGCCGCGGAATGACGGCGCACGAGGTCATCGGCACCGATGCCGAGCAGGAGCGCGGTGCTGTCGAGATCGGCCCCGTCGTAGGCGATGTCGAGCTCGACGAGCGGCCCGGCGGAGCCGCCACCGGGCTCGGTGTCGGCCGCCGCGGCGAGCGCCCACGCCCGAGCGGACGCGAGCGGAAGGAGCCGCGGGTCGACCCGCACCAGCACGGTCCGAGCCGCCGGCACCAGGTCGACGACGCCCTCCGGCCGCGCGGCGGCGAGCGCGGCGTGCAGGGGCAGCACGTCGTCGAGCGCGCCGACCTCGAGGAGGAACGCGCGCTCCCCCATCGGCCGGACGCGCGGCGCCGGCGTGCTCACCACGGCGCCCGCACCTCCACGCCCGCGGCGTCGAGGGCCGCGCGCACGGCGCGCGCCATATGGACCGCGCCGGGTGAATCGCCGTGCACGCACAGGGAGACCGCGTCGGCCACCACGAGCGACCCGTCGATCGCCTCCACCACGCCCTCGCGCGCGAGGAGCACCGCTCGCACGACGACGAGATCGGGGTCGTCGAGAAGGGCGCCCGACTGCGTGCGCGGGACGAGCGATCCGTCGGGCAGGTAGCCGCGGTCGAGGAAGGCCTCGCGTACGAACGGAAGACCGACGGATGCCGCAGCCTCGGCGATCTCGCCGGGAAGACCGAGCACCGGCAGGGGCCGGCCGAGCAGCGCCGAGCAGTCGGCGATCGCGCGGGCGACGGCATCCGCCTGCCGTCGGTCGCCGATGACGGCGTGGTAGAGGGCGCCGTGCGGCTTGACGTAGCGCAGGTCGGCGCCGGCGGCGACCAGGGCCGCGAGCTGCTCGGCGACGGCGGCGCAGAGATCGGCCGGGTCCATCGCCGCGGCGATGCGGCCGAAGTTCGCACGGTCGGGGTACGAGGGGTGGGCGCCGACCGCCACACTGAACCGCTCGGCCCTGGCAACGGCCTCGCGCATGGAGGGGACGTCGCCGGCGTGTCCGCCGCACGCGACGCTCGCGCTCGAGATCACCGCGAACATCGCCTCGTCGTCGGCCGTCGGCATGCCGCCGACCGTTTCGCCGAGGTCCGCGTTGAGGTCGATCGCCGCCATGGCACCACGGTACTGCGGCAAGACTGCCGCCGGCCCGGCGGGCCCCCGCGTTACGGATCCGTAAAGGCTGACCGCGCATCGATGCGCGAGACGACTCCGCCAGGCAGGATGGAGCGCATGGCCCGATCCACTGAACGTGTCGCGGCCGGGGCGCCGCTGCTCCAGGTCCGCGACGTCGCCGTCGAGTTCCAGACCATCGACGGCCCGGTGCACGCCGTCGAAGGCATCGATCTCGACCTCGCGGCCGGTGAGACGCTCGCGATCGTCGGCGAGTCGGGCTCGGGCAAGTCGACCACCGCGATGGCGGTCATCGGGCTGCTGCCCGGCAACGGCAAGGTCACCCGGGGCAGCATCATGTTCGAGGGCGAAGACCTCGTCGGCGCCTCCGAGGGCGTCATGCGCACGATCCGCGGCGGCTCGATCGGGCTCGTGCCGCAGGACCCGATGTCGAACCTCAACCCGGTGGCGAAGATCGGCAGCCAGATCGCCGAGACGCTCCTCGCGCACGGCCTCGCCACCCGCCGGGATGTCGACCGCAAGGTGGTCGAGACGCTGGCCGCGGCGGGCCTGCCCGACGCCGCTGAGCGCGCCAAGCAGTACCCGCACGAGTTCTCGGGCGGCATGCGCCAGCGCGCGCTCATCGCGATCGGCCTCGCGTGCGACCCGAAGCTGCTCATCGCCGACGAGCCCACGAGCGCCCTCGACGTCACCGTGCAGAAGACGATCCTCGATCAGCTCGACCGCATGACGAGCGAACGCGGCACGTCGGTCATGCTCATCACGCACGACCTGGGCCTCGCCGCCGAGCGCGCCGCACGCGTGGTCGTGATGAACCGCGGACGCATCGTCGAGCAGGGCCCGGCGCGGCAGATCCTCGAGGACCCGCAGCACCCGTACACGCAGGCGCTCGTGAAGGCCGCCCCCTCGGTCGCCGCGGTGCGGCTGCGGCCCGACGTGTTCCGCGCGAGCGTGCCCGCGAGCCCCGAGCCCGACATCGCCCCCGTCGAGGAGGCGACGGATGCGGCGACCGCAGCGGATCGCGCTGTCGAAGCCGGCCCGGCCGACGCCGCAGCGTCTCCCGCCCCGGACTACATCATCGAGGTCGAGGGACTCACCAAGATCTACAGCGTCCGGGGCTCCAAGGAGCCGTTCGCCGCAGTGCAGGACGTGTCGTTCGCCATCCCGCGGGGAGAGACCGTGGCGATCGTCGGCGAGTCGGGGTCGGGCAAGACGACCACGGCGCGCATGGTGCTGCGCGTGTTCGAGCCGACGAGCGGATCCATCCGCTTCGACGGCCAGGACGTCGCGAAGCTCAAGGGCGGCGACCTCAAGCAGTTCCGCCAGCGCGTGCAGCCGATCTTCCAGGACCCGTACTCGTCGCTGAACCCGATGTTCTCGATCGAGCGGATCATCTCCGAGCCGCTCGACTTCTACAAGCGCGGATCCTCCAAGGAACGCGCCGCGCGCGTGCGGCAGCTGCTCGACGACGTCGCGCTTCCGCAGACGATGCTGCGCCGCTACCCGTCCGAGCTGTCGGGCGGTCAGCGCCAGCGTGTGGCGATCGCGCGGGCGCTCGCGCTCGCGCCCGACCTCATCGTGTGCGACGAGCCGGTGTCGGCGCTCGACGTGCTGGTGCAGGATCAGGTGCTGACGCTCCTGCGCGACCTGCAGCGCGAGTACGGGCTGAGCTACCTCTTCATCTCGCACGACCTGGCCGTCGTGCGGCTCATCAGCGACTACGTGTGCGTCATGAAGGAGGGACGTCTCGTCGAGGCGGCATCCTCCGAGGAGATCTTCACCAACCCCCGCGACCCCTACACGCGGCGCCTGCTCGCCTCGATCCCCGGCAACGAGCTCGACATCGCCGTCTGACCGCCCGCCGGCCCCGCGCGCCGCGTGCCCGGCGCGTCCCGGGTGCCCGGCGTCCCCCGCGCCCCGCCCTCCCTCGGCGAGACCCCAGTGGGTGGACGAGACCGTGGGGAAACCCCAGGGTCTCGTCCACCCACTGGGGTCTCGCGGTGTGGAGCCGCGGCGGCGACGCGAACTCAGCGGGCGCGGGTGCGCGGGTCCATGGCCTCGCGCAGCGCCTCGCCGAGCAGCGTGAAGCCGAGCGCGGTGATCGTGATGCAGATGCCGGGCAGGATCGCGATCCAGGGGTTCACTGCCAGCTCGAGCTGCGCGTAGGTGAGCATGCGGCCCCACTCGGCGGTCTGCGGCACGCCGCCGCCGAGGCCGAGGTACGACAGGCCGGCGGCTTCGATGACCGCGGTGGCGAGCGTGAGCGTCGCCTGCACGATGACGGGTCCGACAGCGTTCGGCAGGACGTGGCTCATCGTGATGCGGCCGCGACCCAGACCGAGGGTCGCCGCCGAGAGCACGTAGTCGCTCGATCTCTGCTGCAGCATCGACGCCCGCAGCAGGCGCGCGAAGATGGGCACCTGGGCCGCCCCGATCGCGATCATGATCGCGAGCGGCGTCTGCCCCATCAGCGCGGCGATCGAGACCGCGAGCAGCAGCGACGGCACCGACAGCAGGATGTCGACGAAGCGCATGATGAGCGTGTCGACCCAGCCGCCGAAGGTGGCGGCGATGAGTCCGAGGATCATGCCGCCGGCGAGGCCGAGCAGCGTCGACACGATGCCGATGACGAGCGAGGCCCGCGCACCCCAGATGAGCTTGGAGAGCATGTCGCCGCCGAAGCGGTCGAGGCCGAGCGGGAAGCCCTCGATCTCGCCAGGACCGGGGATGTGACCGGGGGTGATGTACTGCTGACCCGGCAGCTCCTCGGGGCCGTAGGGAGCCAGCCAGGGCGCGAAGATCGCGACGAGGACGAAGATCGCGGTGATGACGGCGCCGACCCAGGCGCTCGGGTTGCGGCGCAGGCGCCGGAAGACGTCGCGCCAGAAACCGCCGCCGCGGGTCTTCGCGGCGAGCAGCTCCTTGTCGTCGACGGCGGTGTCGTCGACGGGTCCGCCGCTCGGGGCGGGGGGAAGCATCGCGGACGTCATGCCGCACCTCCGATGTGGTCTCTGATCAGCTGCGCGCGCGTCATCACTGCACCCGCACCCTCGGATCGATGAAGCTGTACGACACGTCGACCGCGAGGTTGATGAGCGCGTAGATGACGGCGATGAAGAGGATGAACCCCTGCAGCACGGGGTAGTCGCGGTTGAAGATCGCGCGGTACAGGAACGACCCGATGCCCGGGTACGCGAACACCGACTCGGTGAGGATCGCGCCCGACAGCAGCAGGCCGAACTGGAGGCCGATCGTGGTCACGACCGGCAGCAGCGAGTTGCGCAGGATGAACCGGCCGCGGATCGTCCCGCGGGAGATGCCCTTCGCCATGCCGGTGCGGACGTAGTCCGAGTTCTGCACCTCGAGCACCGAGGCGCGGGTGATGCGGGTGATGATCGCGAGCGGGATGGTCGCCAGGGCGATGCCCGGCAGGATCAGGTGCAGGAACGCGTCCCACGCGGCATCCCACTCCCCGGTGATGATGCCGTCGAGGACGTAGAAGTTCGTGTAGTGGGTCGCATCCAGTCGCGGATCCTGACGGCCGTCGGACGGCAGCCAGCCCAACTGCACCGCGAAGATCCACTTGAGGATCACACCGAGGAAGAACACCGGGATCGTGATGCCGATGAGGCTGGCGAAGACGGCGAAGTGATCGGCCGGCTTCCCCTGCCTCCGCGCGGCCCAGTAGCCGATCGTGATGCCGACGCCCACCGCGAGGATGATCGCGAACATGGTGAGTTCGAGCGTCGCGGGGAACCGGCGGAGGAACTCCTCCGTCACCGGTCGCTGGGTTTGGATCGAGACGCCGAAGTTGCCCTGCAGCAGCTGGCCGAGCCATGTGAAGTACTGGGCGATCAGCGGCTCGTTGAAGCCGTACAGCTCGTTGATCTCGGCGACGCGTTCGGGCGTGGCCCGTTCGCCGAGGAGGGCGACGGCAGGCCCGCCGGGCAGGGCGCGCACCCAGAAGAACAGCAGAAGGGTCAACCCGAACAGGGTCGGGACGAGCAGGAGGAGGCGCCTGCCGATGGTGCGTAGCACGTGGGAATCTCCGGGGACGGCGACCGGCGGTCGCGGGCGAGCGGACGAGGGGAACCGGGATGCCCCGTCCCGGCGTCGGCCGGGACGGGGCATCCGGTCACGGCGTCACTCGCTGAGCTCGACCATGTTGTACACCTCGTCCTGCACCGGGCTGGCCGGGTAGGACGTGACACGCGCGTCGAACGCGAGGGTCGGCACCGGGTGCGCGAGCGGCACGCCGGGCAGGAACTCCATGATCTGCTCGTTGATCGCGGCGTAGGCGGCCTCCTGCTCCTCCTCGGTCGCGAGACCGCGGGCATCGGTGAGCGCCTGGAACAGCTCCGCGTTGTCGAAGCCCCACTCGTTGGTCGGCAGACCGAAGAACGTTCCCACGAAGTTGTCGGGGTCGTTGTAGTCGCCGGTCCAGCCCAGCAGGTGGATGCCGTGGTCCGTACCGCCCTGGATCAGGTCGAGGTACTCGACCCACTCGTTCGTGACGGGGTTGAGCACGATGCCCACGGCCTCGAGCTGGCTCTGCAGGTTGGTGAAGATCTGCTCGGGGTTGGGCATGTACGGCCGGGAGATGTTCACGGGGTAGTTGAACGTGATCGTCAGCGGGTTCGCCTCCGTGTAGCCGGCCTCCGCCAGGAGCGCCTGCGCGGCCTCCGGGTCGTAGTCGTACTGCGTGACGTCCTCGTTCCAGCCGATCACGGCGTCCGGCATGAACTGGCTCGCCGCGACGGTGCCCTCGGGGAGCACCTGCGTGATGAGCGCGTCCTTGTCGATCGCGTGAGCGATCGCCTGGCGCACCTTCGGGTCGGAGAGGCCCGGAGCGGCCTGGTTCATGCCGAGGTACAGCACGTTGAACGGGTCGCGGTTCACGAGCGAGAACCCGGCATCCTCCAGCGACTGGAGATCGGCGGGCGCGACCAGGTCGTAGCCGTCGATGCTGCCCGACTCGAGCGCCTGACGGCGAGCCGTCGTGTCGCCGATGACCCGGAAGATGACCTCTTCGACCACGCCCTGCTCGCCCCAGTAGTCGGGGTTGGCCGTGAGGACGGTCTGCTCGCCGAGCGAGATCGAGTCGAACATGAACGGACCGGTGCCGGTCGGGTGCTCCTGGCCGTACTCGCTCTGGACCGGCGCCTCCTCGGTGCCGCCCACGTCGTCGGCGCCGTACTCCTCGAGAGCGGTCGGGCTCTGGATCGAGAACGACGGCAGCGACAGCGCGGGGATGAACCCGGCGAACGGCTGCTTCAAGGTGATCGTCGCCTGCGTCTCGCTGTCGGCCGTGCAGCTGTCGTAGATGGAATCAGCACCGAAGCCGCGCATGATGACGCCCCAGTAGTACGCCATGCTCTGCGACGCCGCGACACCGGTGAAGGCGTTCTGGCGGTCGAAGTTGAAGCAGACGGCCTCGGCGTTGAAGTCCGTGCCGTCGTGGAACGTCACGCCCTCCTCGAGGGTGAAGACGTAGGTCGTGTCGTCCGGCTGCTCCCAGCTCTTGGCGAGCAGCGGGGCGGGGTCGGCGGTGCCGGGCACCGTGCCGACGAGCCCCTCGAACATCTGGCGCGCGACGCGGAACGTCTCGCCGTCGCTCGCGAACGCGGGGTCGAGGCTGGCGGGGTCTCCTGACGCGCCGAACACGAAGGTCGTGTCGACGTCGCCGCTCGCCTCGTCGTCTCCGCCTCCGTCGTCGCGCTGACTCGCGCAGGCGGTGAGGACGATCGCGCCGACGGCGACCGCGGCAGCGCCGGCGAGCCAGCGCCTTCTCGCAGTGTGGAGCATGTGCTGTGCACCTTCCATATCGTGTGGGCTCCGCTGCACGTCATCGTGGAGCAGAGGTGCGCGCAAGCCCTCAGCGGGGTGTGATGCTCCGACGCTACCCGGGCGCAGCACCCTCGTCGGTTACACCTGTGTCTCGATTCGGTTTCGGCGGCGACGGATGCCGTGATCTCAGCGTTGTGCGCAGGACTCCGCACGGATGGCGGGCAGAAGTGTCAACGGCGCCCGGTGCGGTGCCGCGCTGCGGCTAACGTGGAGGCATGGCACGCGCACGGGAAGAGGCCGCCGTCCCGGCCGTCCGCCTCTCCGACGGCACACTCGCCCGCGTGGTGCGGTCGCCCTTCGGCGGCGGCTGGGAGCTCGATGTCGACGGCACGCCGCAGTCGCACGTCGACCTCGACGACCCGACCCACCTGCACTTCGAGTACGTCGCCCGCATGGGAGCCGTGATCGACCGGCTCCGGATGCCGGGGCAGCCGCTGACCGCGATCCACCTGGGCGCCGGGGCCCTCACGATCCCCCGTTATGTCGAGGTGACACGGCCCGGCTCGCGGCAGCAGGTCGTCGAGCTGGAGCCCGCCCTCTGGGACCTGGTGCGCGAGAACCTGCCGCTGCCCCGGGGCGCCTCGATCCGGGTGCGGATCGGCGACGCCCGCGAAGCGCTCGGACGGCTGCCCGCGGGCCTCGTCGGCGCCGCCGACCTCGTCGTGTCGGACGTGTACTCCGGGGCGCAGACCCCGGCCCACCTCACCACCGTGGAGTTCTTCACGGAGGCATCTCGCTTCCTCGCCCCCGACGGCGTGCTGCTGGTGAACGTCGCCGACGGCGCCGGCCTCGCGTTCGCGCGCCGGGAGGTCGCCACGGTGCAGGCGGTGCTCGAGCACGTCATCGTGCTCGCGGAGGTGCAGACGCTCAAGGGCCGCCGCTTCGGCAACCTCGTGATCGCCGCCTCCCGGGCCCCGCTGCCCACCGAGTGGCTGCCCCGGCTCATGGCGGCCGGTCCGCATCCCGCCAAGGTGGCGGAGGGCCGCGAGCTCCAGGAGTTCGCGCGCGGTGCCCGTGTCGCCACCGACGCCGACGCGACGCCGTCGCCGAAGCCCTCGGCATCCGTCTTCACCCGCTGACCGCCACGACTCGGCGTGGCACGCCCGCGAGCATCGGAGCGGCAGGCACACTGGGTTGTGCCACCGGCGCGGCGAAGGGAGCAGACGTGAGCTACATCAGCGGGTACGATCCCGACACTCTCCGCGAACAGGTGAATCCGAGCCAGTGCAAGGAGCGGCTCGAAGAGATCGGCGAACAGCGCAGCCTCCCGGCACTCCTCGAGCGCGTGTGGCTCCTCAAGGTGCTCGACCGCGCCGAGGACGCCCTGGTGATCTCGGAGCAGTCCGTGCGGGTGGCGCGCATGGCGGGCACCCGGAAGGACCTCCTGCGGGCCCGCATCCTCCACGCGACCGTGCTGCAGGCGCGGGGCGCCTACGCCGCCGCCGAGCAGGAGCTCACCACCTGCGCGGGAGAGGCCGAGGGACAGGGCTGGGCGAGCATCGGCGCCTTCGCCTACCAGCATCGGGGCAAGGTCCACTTCGACACCGGGGACTACGAGTCCGCCCGCAAGGACTTCAAGCGCGCGCTTTTCCTCCGCCAGGAGTCCGGTGCCACCGAGGACCAGCTCGAGTCCACCCTCCTCGCGATCGACGCCGCCGACCGGCGCCGGGCCGCGGCATCCGTCGCCAGCTGAGGTGGATGCCCTCGCTCTGAGTGTCGGAGATATGTTCTAGTCTCGCCTCCATGTCGGAACTGCATCGCGTGCGGCACTGGGCCGAAGCCCTCATCGCCGCCCACCTCGACCCCTCGTGGAGCTTCGCGTTCGACAACGCCAAGCGGCGCGCCGGTCTCTGCGACTACACGCACAAGCGCATCAGCGTGTCGCGCTACCTCGCGGCGCGCTACGACGACGACACCAACCACCAGACGCTGCTGCACGAGGTGGCGCATGCGCTCGCGGGCCCCCGTGCCGGACACGGGCCCCGATGGAAGGCGGTCGCGCGCGAGCTCGGCTACGTCGGCGGCGCGACCCACCAGGGCGAGACCGCGACGGAGCTCGCTCCGTGGGTGGGCGTGTGCCCCGCCGGCCATGTCGCCTACCGGCACCGCAAGGCGACCAGGCCCACATCGTGCGCGAAGTGCGCTCCGCACTTCGACGAGCGCCACGCCTTCACCTGGACCCGGCGCGAGATCACCCGCGCGACGCGCCTGGCCGCGCTGACCCCGCGGGACTGAAACCGCGCCCTGCGCCCACGGCCCCGGTCGTTGAGCGAGCTTGCGAGTCGAAACGCAGAGACGAAACGCGCTGCACCCCGCGCAGCGCCGCAGCGCCGCAGCGTCGGCGTCAGTACGCGACGAACGAACCGGCACGCAGCACCGGGACGACGGATGCCGCATCCACCGCCGCGGCGTCGAGCACCTCGTCACGCGCGTCGCGATCGAGGAGCTCCTGACCCGAGCCGCTCGCGGTGAGCAGGTGGCGCACCGCACCACGCAGGCCGCGGAACGCCTCGCACGCGGCGGCGGACTCCGGCGACGTGTGGTCGATGCCGAGGGCGCCGAGGGCGTCGACGACCGCGCCGGCGCCGAGCTGGTCCTCGACGGCGAAGCGCAGCGGGGCGTCCGGCTCGCGGCCGCCGAGCTCACCGGCCGCGATCACCGCGATGCTCGTGCGCTCGGCGCGCCGGCGCTGGATGTCGAGCACGGCGCCCGCCACGGCGGCCGCATTGCGGAGACACCCCAGCAGCACCGTGGCGTCCGACCCCGTGGCGGCCTCGGCGACGGCAGCGCCGTTGAGCGACACCGCGTGGGCGGACGCGTCGAGCGGCACGCTCTCGCCGCGCGCGACGGCATCCGTCACCGTCGTGGAGAACCGCAGCACGTCGACGATCACGACGACGTCGGCGGGCACGAGGCGCCGGAGACCTGCGACCCCCCAGTCGTGGCGGACCTGGTACCGGCGCTGGTCGAAGGGACTCTCGGGCATCCGTCCAGCGTAGGCCGCGGCATCCGTGACCCGCGTCCGCCGCCGAGGCGGGTGCGAAACTGGAGCATGCGGATCCTGCTGAAGTTCGTGATCGACTGCGACCCCGACGCCGCGTGGCGGGCAGTGCACTCGCCGCGTGCGGTGGCCGAGCTCTACGGCCCGGTGATGGATCTCGCGCCGCTGGTGCCGCGCGGCCTGCCGACGTCGTGGACTCCCGGCGACGACGTCCCCGTGCAGCTGTCGGCGTTCGGCTCGGTGCCGATGGGGCGGCAGCTGATCCACGTCAGCGAGCGGTCGGTCGACGAGCCCGGCGGGCGTGTGCGCGTCTTCCGCGACAGCGGCATCCCGCTGACCGGTCCGCTGGCGAGCCTCGACGTGTGGGATCACCAGATGGCCGTCTCGCCGGCGCCGGGGCAGCCCGGCAAGACGCTGTGGCGGGACCGCCTCGTCATCGGCGGTCCGACCGCGCCGCTGCTGTGGCCGGTGCTGTGGGGCATCTGGCAGTGGCGCGCGGCGCGCGTGAAGGCCCTCGCCCCCGGCTGGACGCACGACCCCGAGCCCGCCGACGCCTGAGCCGCAGGGACGTCAGGCGCCCCGGTATCACCCGCGTGCGGCTCACGCTCTTCCCCAGCGGAGGAAACCGCTGCAAGGTGGAGCCGAGGACCTGGGGGTGCGACATGACCGATGGTGTCGAGTACGCCGAGCATGCCGACGAGCCGCGCACGCACGTGACGCTGCGGCTCATCGCACAGGACCCTGCGGTCAGCGGCGACGACGGCAGGATCCTGACGGCACGGGTGAAGGTGCCGTGGTCGCGCATGGAGGACGGCCCGCGGGGAGCCCGCCTGCACGTCGTGGACTACGACACGGCGACCGGCCGCTACGTCAAGCACGCGCCGCTGGGCAAAGACGACCTGTTCGCGGATGCCGACGACGAGGTCCTGCGCACAGATCTGGCCTTCCACGCCCAGCACGTCTACGCCACCGCGGCTCGGACGCTCTCCACGTTCGAGACGGCGCTCGGCCGGCGACTGCCGTGGGGCTTCGGCAGCCACCAGCTCTACCTCGTGCCGCACGCGTTCGCCGAGGCGAACGCGTACTACTCGTTCGAGGACCGGGCGCTGCTGTTCGGCTATGTACCGCCCGCCGACCCCCGTGGCGAGGCGGTCTTCACGTGCCTGAGTCACGACGTGGTGGTGCATGAGACCACGCACGCCGTGCTGGACGGGCTCCGCCGCCGGTTCCTCGAGCCGAGCCTGCCCGATCAGGCGGCCTTCCACGAAGGGTTCGCCGACATCGTCGCGCTCCTCTCAGTGTTCTCGATGCGTCCCGTCATCGAGCAGGCTCTCGGCAAGCCCGACAGGAGCGGCCGCATCCCGCGCGGCCGCATCCAGCCCGACGCGCTCCGCAAGAGCATGCTCGCCCGCGTCGCAGAGCAGATCGGCAGCGTGCTGACCCAGGGCCGTGGGGCGCTGCGCGAATCGGCGTTGAACCCGCCCCCGGCGGACTGGGCGAAGCGGCCCGAGTTCGTCGAGCCGCACCGGCGGGGCGAGGTCCTGGTCGCGATCGCCTTCGATCTGCTGATCGAGATCTGGTACCGGCGGCTCCAGGCGCTCTTCTCCCGCCCGAACGGCGAGACCGCCGGCGGCCGCGGTATCACGGTCGACCGCGCACGTGCCGCCGAGGAGGGCGCCAAGGCGGCATCCCAGCTGCTCCATATGCTCATCCGCGGTCTGGACTACCTGCCGCCCGTCGAATTCGACTTCGGCGATCTGCTCAACGCCGTGCTGCTGGCCGACAACGAGCTCGTGCCGGACGACGACCTCGGCTACCGCCAGCTGCTGATGGCCGGGTTCGCCAAGGCCGGCATCCAGCGGTCGTCCGACCGGGTCACCGACGTGCTCGAGGCCGAGCTCGCCCCGCACTATCTCGGGATCAACTTCGCCGGACTGCGCAGCGACCGCGACGAGGTGTTCCGATTCCTGTGGCAGAACGCGCGTCGGCTCGACGTGTCGACCGACTACTACACGGTGATCGAGTCCGTCCTGCCGACGCAGCGGATCGGCCCCGACGGCCTGATCGTGCCGGAGTCGGTCGCCACGTACGTGCAGATGGCCGATATGACCGCACGCGAGTTCACCGACGAGTCGGGGCTCCAATTGTCTCCGGCGATCGACCCGCGCACCCCCATCCAGCTGTTCGGCGGCGGCACCCTGATCTTCGACCAGTTCGGCAGGCTCAAGCTGCACATCCACAAGCGCCTCGACGACTGGCGCCGGCAGCAGAAGCGGCTCGACCACCTCGAGCGGACCGGGCGTCGCGACTCGTCGGCGCGCCTCGGATTCTCGGACGGCTTCGCCCGCGGGCAGACGTTCGCAGAGCTGCACCGCACGCAGCAGGACTCCGGGGAGACATGGTGAGCACTCCGATCCGCGTCCGCGTGCGCATGTACCAGGTCGGCTTCGGCGACTGCTTCCTGGTGTCCGTCGAATACGACGCGCCACTGCCGGACGGGCGCGACACGCGGCACATCCTGATCGACTTCGGCACGAGTCATTCGCCGAGGGAGGGCATGGCGCGCGGCCGCATGGGCGATGTCGCGGCGCTCATCGAGGAGCACACCGGTGGCGAGCTCGACGTTCTCGTGGTGACCCACCGGCACCGCGACCATCTGCGCGGATTCGAGGTCGACGCCGGCGCGGCGATCATGAAGCGACTCGCCCCCAAGCTCGTGGTGCGGTCATGGACCGAGGATCCCGAACTCTCGGAGACCGCGAACGGCCCTGCCGCCGCACCGGACGAAACCGCAGGGGTGAGCCGCGCGTCGGCGAGGTACGCCGCTCTGCTCGCGGAGGCGCAGGAGCAGGTCGCGGGGCTCGCCACCCTGGTGGGTCTCGACGACGAGGTCAGGGCAGCCGCCGAGGACCAGCTCAAGAACGCCGAAGCGGTCGCACTCCTGAACGAGCTGTCGCGCGACGGCCGCGGCCGCTACCTCCACGCCGGCATGGACTCGGGCCTCGCCGACGTCGTCCCGGGGCTCGAAGCGACGGTGCTCGGCCCTCCCACCGTCGACCAGGACCCACGGGTCGCCCGGCAGCGCGAAGAGGACCCGGAGTACTGGCTCACCGCACTGGGGGCGTCGCTGCGTGTGGTGGGTTCCGCTGCCCAGGCCGACGCACGCTCGCCGATCACCCATGGGCCGGGACCGGTGCGCTGGCTGATCGACCGGCTGGCGAATCAGCGGTCCCGCTCCGCCGCACGGCTCGTCCGCGACCTCGACGACGCGCTGAACAACACCAGCGTCATCCTGCTGCTGAAGGTGGGCGGCGTGTCCCTGCTGTTCTCGGGGGACGCCCAGATCGAGAACTGGCGGCACACCCTCGATCAGCTGGGCGACGATGCGGACCTCCGCGACCGGCTGGCGAAGATCGACCTCTACAAGGTGGGCCACCACGGCAGCCGCAATGCGACGCCGCGATCGCTGCACGCACTGTGGAAGGCGCGTGCGGCGGACCTCCCCCGGCTTGCGGCGGTGATGTCGACGCGGCAGGGCGTCCACGGCAGGAACGACAACGCGGTTCCGCAGCAGCACCTCGTCGCGGCACTGCGCGAGGTCGCCGATCTCTACTCGACCGACGACCTCGACGGCGGCGAGGAGTATCTCGAACTCGTGGCGGACGCCGCTCGCGGCCCGTTCCGCATCGTCCCTCCACCGGCATGACGGATGCCGCGGCGCGAAGCCTGCGCCGCGGCACCCGGCCCGCCTCAGTCGGCGAGCGCCTCGACCGGGGCGACTCGCGTCGCCAGTCGTGTCGGCACGACCGCGGCCACCAGCGTGAGGATCGCCGTCGCCACGACGATGATCGCGACCGGGAGCCACGGCACGGCCGGCGCGACCAGCGTCGGCGCGGCGAACGACGGCGGCATCGGCACCGCCCCGAGGAGCGACTGCGCCCCGGCCCATCCGTACGCGGTGCCCAGCACGAGTCCCGTGACGGTCGCGGTGATCGTGATGTGGGCGGCCTCGAGCAGCACCATCCGACGCACCTGGCCCGTCGACACGCCCAGCGCACGCAGCAGTCCGAGTTCGCGCCGGCGCTGCACGACGCCGATCGTGAGGAGGTTGACGAGCCCGACCGCCGCGATGACGGCCGAGACGGCGACGAGGCCCATCATGATGCCCGCGAAGGTGTCCATGAGCGTCGTCATGTCGGTGGGCAGCGGGCCGTCGGCGGATGCCGCGAACACCGCCTTGACCGTCTCGAGCGCGACCGCGAACATCGTCACCAGCGTCACGCCCATCACGACGCCGATGGCCATCCGGCTCGAACGCTCCGGATAGCGGAGGGCGTTCTCGGCGGCCAGGCGCGCCGTGGCCGATCCGCCGAAGAGCCTGCCGACGAGCCGCAGCACCGGCGGCATCACGAGCGTCGCGCCGAGCGTGAGGCCGGTGAAGGAGAAGATGCCGCCGAAGAAGGCGACGATCACTCCGAGCGGGGTCACCAGTCCGAGCAGGATGCCGGACGCCAGCAGGGCGCCGCCGATCGCGAACAGCGTGATCGCGGCGCCGTTGCGCGCGCCCCGCCGGGCGAATGCGTCGTGGGAGGCCTCGACCGACCCGCCGAGCGCCTGCAGCGGCGTGACCGTCAGAACGCGGCGCGAGCCGGCCCAGGCCGCGACCCACGTGGTCAGTGCGACGACCGCCGCCGGGATCACGAGCACCGCCTGCACGACGGCGTAGCCGACGTCCTCGATCCCCAGCGCCCAGGTGGCCAGCGCGACGCCGGCCCACGAGGCGAGCGTGCCGCCGACGAGTCCGAGCGCGGCGCCGATGACGCCGACGACAAGACCCTGCCGTGCGACCTCGGAGCGCTGCGAGCGCGCCGAGGCGCCGATGAGGCGCAGCAGTGCGATGCGCCGCGTGCGTCCGGCGATGACCGTGGCGAACGTGTTCGCGGTCACGATGGCCGCCACGTACACCGCGACACCGATGAGGAGGACGCTCATCATCGCGAGCACGACGGCGAGCGTGCCGCTGTCCCCGATGAAGGGGTCGGCGCGCAGCACGGCCGCGATGAATCCGGTCGCGCTCAGCAGGATCGCGCCGAACGCGCTCGAGATGGCGGCGACGAGGATGCTCGCGCCCATGCCGCGCTCGCGCAGCCAGGCGAGTGGGGAGGCCGCGCCCGACGACGCGGCGGTGACGGATGCCGCGGGCTGCGGCATCCGTCCCGTCTGGGCGAGCGCGGTCACGACGTCACCTGCGCGACCGCGTGGCCGACGGCCGACGCGGCGGCGACCGGCGCCCCGGCGCTCAGCTCGGACGCGAGCATGTACGCCGAGATCTCCTCGGCGCTCTGACGCGGTTTGTCGGCGACGATGCGGCCGTCGCCGAGGAACAGCACCCGGTCGGCGTGCGAGGCGGCGACCGGGTCGTGGGTGACCATTGCGATCGACTGGCCGTGCTCGCGCGTGGCGGCGGCGAGGAGGGCGAGCACCTCGCGCCCCGAGCGCGAGTCGAGGTTGCCGGTCGGCTCGTCGGCGAACACGAGATCGGGAGCCGTCGCGAGCGCGCGGGCGATCGCGACGCGCTGCTGCTGGCCCCCCGACAGCTGGTGCGGCCGGTGGCCGAGGCGGCTGGTGAGGCCGAGGCGCTCGACGAGACCGTCGATGCGCGCCCGCTCGAGCGTCGTCGGACGGCGCCCGTCGAGGTCGAACGGCAGCAGGATGTTGCCGAGGGCATCGAGGGTGGGCACGAGGTTGAACGCCTGGAAGACGAATCCCACCCGGCGGCGGCGCAGGACCGTCAGCTCGAGGTCGGAAAGACCGGTGATGTCGGTGTCGCCGATCCAGGCCCGGCCGGAGCTCGGCGCGTCGAGACCCGCCATGATGTGCATCAGCGTCGACTTGCCCGACCCCGACGGCCCCATGATCGCGGTGAACTCGCCGCGGCGGATGCCGACGCTCACCCCGTCGAGCGCGTGCACCGTGCTCTCGCCTGTGCCGTAGGTCTTGCTGAGCTGCTGCACCCGGGCGGCGAGGCCCAGGTCGGTCGATGAGAGTTCCATGACTCCGACAGTAGGAACGGGCACCCGTCGCGCGCGTCGGCCCGGCGAGGCATCCCGCGTACATCTCCGGGATGATCTTCCCCGCGCCGCCTCGCAGGACTATCGTCGCGTCCAGCCCGACCGCCGCGTCTCGAGGAGCCGCCATGCCCGCTACGCCCCTGCCGCCCAGCGGCGCGCTGCCCGAAGACCCGAAGACGTGCGACGCGAGTGGGATGGTGGAGATCCATCGCCTCTTCCGCCGCGGGTTCGGCGAGGCACCCGACCTCATCGGACGGGTGCGCGCGGGCGACACCGCGCACGCAGCGGTCGTCGCGACGCAGCTGGAGACGCTGTCTCTCGGGCTGCACGCACACCACGAGGGTGAGGACGAACGGCTGTGGCCGGCACTCGATGAACGGGCGCCATCATGCGCCGCGCACGTCGAGCGCATGAAGGCTCAGAACGCCGAGCTGCTCGTGCACCTGAGCGCGATGGATCGGGCACTGCCGGCGTGGCGCGCTTCGGCGACCGCAGCGGATGCCGCGCCCGTGCTGGCTGCCTTCGACGGCGTCAACGCGGCGATCGCGGTGCATCTCCCCGACGAGGAGACCAATATCGTGCCCGTCATGGAACACACCATCACCGAGGCCGAGGTGGAGTGGTTCTCGGAGCACGGCCGCGCCTCGATCCCCAAGGGCCAGACGTGGCAGCAGCTGGGCGAGATCCTCGCCGCGCAGCCCGACGGCGGCGACGAGTGGCTGCACAAGCACATGCCCGCGCCCGGCCGTCTCGCCTGGCGCTGGATCGGCCGACGCAAGTACGCCGCCCACCGCGTCGCGCTCGAGGGCCGCTGACGCACCGTGGTTCGCCGCCGCGCGGACCCGCCCGCGCTGGCGGCGGCATCCGTTCACGGAGTGACGCCGCCCGGCTCGGACTACGCGAGGCCGTGCTCGAACGCGAACACGACGAGCTGCACGCGGTCGCGCAGCGCGAGCTTCGTGAGGATGCGGCTGATGTGCGTCTTCACGGTGGCCTCCGAGAGGAACTCCCGCGCGGCGATCTCGGCGTTCGAGAGGCCGCGCGCGGCGAGGGCGAAGATCTCGCGCTCACGGTCGGTGAGGTCGCCGTAGGCGGGCGGCATGGGCCGGGGCGCGGCATCCGTGAAGCGCTCGAAGAGCTCGCGAGTGGCGGATGCCGCGATCACGGCCGAACCGGCATGCACGGTGCGGATCGCGGCGAGGAGGAACTCGGGGTCGGCGTCCTTGAGGAGGAACCCGCTCGCGCCCTGCCGGATGGCCCGGGCCGCCGCCTCGTCGAGATCGAAGGTCGTGAGCATCACGATGCGCGGGGGTTCGGCGTCGGTGAGCAGCTCGGCGGTGGCCGCGAGGCCGTCCATGACGGGCATGCGGATGTCCATGAGCACCACGTCCGGCCGCGACCGGCGCACCGCGTCGATCCCCTCACGGCCGTCGGCCGCCTCGGCGACGACCTCGAGATCGGGCTGCGAGTCGATGAGCATGCGGATGCCGGCGCGGAACAGCGCCTGGTCGTCGACGAGCACGACGCGGATCATGCGAGATCTCCGATCGGGATGTGCGCGCGCACGGTGAAGGCGCCGAACTCGTCGGCCGCGTCGAGGCGGCCGCCCGCGAGCTGGGCGCGCTCGCGCATGCCGATGAGTCCGTGTCCGAACCTGGCCGGCTGGGTGCCGGGCACGATCGGGTTGCGCACATCGAGTTCGACGCGATCGGGTAGCCAGGCGAGCCGCACGTCGACAGGGCCGCCAGGGGCACCGTGGCGGAGCGCATTCGTCAGCGCCTCCTGCAGGATGCGGTAGACCGCGAGCTGCACGGCCGCCGCCGGTTCGCCCTCGGCCGAGCTGCGCTGCGGTGCGGGGTCGACGTCGACGCGCAGCTCCACGCCGGCGGCGCGCACCTGCGCGTAGAGCTCTTCGAGGTCGGCGATCGTCGGCTGCGGTCCGTCCCCCTGGCGATGGCGCAGCTGGCCGAGGAGCAGCCGCACGTCGGCCAGCGCCGAACGCGCGGTGCTCGAGATCGTCGCCAGCGCATCGGTCGCGACCGCGGGATCGGCCGCGACGGCGTAGCGCGCTCCGTCGGCCTGGGCGATCACGACCGCGAGCGAGTGCGCGACGACGTCGTGCATGTCGCGGGCGATGCGCACCCGCTCCTGCTCGGCGACGGTCTCCGCCTCGGCGCGCTGCTGCGCCTCGCGATTCTCCCGTGCCCGCACCGCCGTGCGCACGAGCGCGCCGATCGTCCACGAGAGCCCCAGGGCGAAGGCGGCGGCGACGAGCGTGACGAGGGCGATGGGCAGCGTCTGCCACGACAGCCCGCCCCCGGCGAACACCGGTCCGGCGAACAGGTAGACGGTGATCACGAGAGCGCCGACGATCGCCGAGACGAACCCTGCCCAGTACACCGGCCGCACCCCGTACGCCGCCGTGGCGTACAGCACCGCGAAGATCGCGACGTCCGAGAAGCTGGGCGGGCGCCCCAGGCCGATCTGCGCCACGGCGCCCAGCCACGCGAGCCCGAGCGCGAGGGCGGGCGACAGCCGGCGCACCGCCAGAGCGGCGCTGAAGATGCCGGCGATGAGCAGGCCGAACACGGTGTGCCCGTCCGATCCGATCAGGTACTCCACGCCGAACGCACCCGTCGCTGTGACTGCCTCGACCGGCCAGGCGACCAGCAGGAAGACCAGCGCGACCGAGACGTCGGTGACGAGCTGGTACGTCTTCAGGCGGCGGAACACCGTTTCACGTTACGGGACGCGCTGTGCGGCGGCATCCGTCCGGAGATGTACCTCGGATGCCGCGGCATCCGTCCTGCGATCCATCGAAAGGTCTGCCGAGCCAACCATTGCGCCGCACCGGGTCAGGCTTTACTGTCGCGTCACAGGCCGAAACCGACGGGAAACGTCGGGTCGACAGGATCGGGGTGCAGGGCCGCCGCGGGAGCGGACCCCGCCGGTCCCACCCGAGGGACGAGGAACACGGCATCCGCCGGTTCACGAACGGAGAGACGATGACGACGGTACGCGCGGCGATTTCGCAGACCACCTGGACGGGCGACAAGGAGTCGATGCTCGACAAGCACGAAGGTTTCGCGCGGGATGCCGCGAGCCAGGGCGCGCAGGTCGTGTGCTTCCAGGAGCTGTTCTACGGCCCCTACTTCGGGATCACGCAGGACAAGAAGTACTACCGCTTCGCCGAGCCGGTCGACGGCCCCATCGTGCAGCGCTTCGCCGCGGTCGCCAAGGAGCTCGGGCTCGTGATGGTGCTCCCCATCTACGAGGAGGCCGAGACCGGGGTCTACTACAACACCACGGTGCTGGTCGATGCAGACGGCACCACCCTCGGCATCTACCGCAAGCACCACCTGCCGCACCTCGACCGGTTCTGGGAGAAGTTCTACTTCCGCCCCGGCAACCTCGGGTACCCCGTCTTCGAGACCGCGGTGGGACGCGTCGGCATGTACATCTGCTACGACCGCCACTTCCCCGAGGGATGGCGCGAGCTCGGCCTCGCCGACGCGCACATGGTCTTCAACCCGAACGCCACCAAGCCCGGGCTGTCGAACCGGCTGTGGGAGGTCGAAGGACCCGCCGCGGCCGTCGCCAACGGGTACTTCGTGCTGCAGCCCAACCGGGTCGGCCGCGAGGACAACGAATACGGCGACCTCGCGGTGGACTTCTACGGCACGAGCCAGGTGATCGATCCGCGGGGCAACTTCGTCGGCGAGCGCGGGTCGGGCGAGCACGAGGAGCTGCTCGTTCGCGACCTCGACCTCGACATGGTGCGCGAGATGCGCGACGACTGGCAGTTCTACCGCGATCGCCGGCCCGACTCGTACACCCGGATCGCGAAGCCGTGACCGATATGCGGTCGTTCCCCTCCCGGTCGTTGAGCGAGGGAGCGCAGCGACCGAGACGAAACGCGCCGAACCGACGTCACGCAGCGGCCCGAGGCGTTTCGGCTCTGCGTTTCGACTCGCAAGCTCGCTCAACGACCGCGTTCCTCGCACGCTCAACGACCGGTGGGAGAGTGGCTCGCGGCGCTTCGACTCGCAAGCTCGCTCAACGACCGGGATCAAGGGAGATGCAATGACCACCACATTGATCAAGGGCGGGACCGTCGTCTCGGCGACCGGTCGCGGCGAAGCGGACGTGCTCATCGACGGCGAGACCATCGCCGCCGTCCTGGCGCCGGGATCGCAGCTTCTCGGGACGGATGTCGCGGCATCCGTCGACACCGTCATCGACGCCACCGGCAAGTACGTGATCCCCGGCGGCATCGACGCGCACACCCACATGGAGCTGCCCTTCGGCGGCACGAACGCCTCCGACACATTCGAGACCGGCACGCGGGCGGCGGCCTGGGGCGGCACCACGTCGATCATCGACTTCGCGGTGCAGCGCTACGGCGAGCGCGTGCAGGACGGCCTGGCCGCCTGGCACGAGAAGGCCGCCGGCAACTGCGCGATCGACTACGGCTTCCACCAGATCGTCGGCGGCGTCGACGAGGACTCGCTCGCCGCGATGCGGGGCCTCCTCGACGAGGGCATCTCCAGCTTCAAACTGTTCATGGCCTACCCCGGCGTCTTCTACTCCGACGACGCGCAGGTGCTGAAGGCGATGCAGGTGTCGGCAGAGACCGGCCTGCTCACGATGATGCACGCCGAGAACGGTCCGGCGATCGACGTGCTGGCGGCGCAGCTGGCGGATGCCGGCAAGAAGGCGCCGTACTATCACGGCATCGCCCGCGCCTGGCAGATGGAGGAGGAGGCCACCCACCGCGCGATCATGCTCGCGAATCTCACCGGTGCGCCCCTCTACACGGTGCACGTGAGCGCCAAGCAGGCGGTTGATCAGATCGCCTGGGCGCGCGACCAGGGCTGGAACGTGTTCGGCGAGACCTGCCCGCAGTACCTCTACCTTTCGCTCGAGGAGCAGCTCGGCGCGTTCAGCGAGGAGTGGGGGCAGTTCGAGGGGGCGAAGTGGGTGTGCTCGACGCCGCTGCGGAGCGCCAAGGACGGCCACCAGCACCACATGTGGCAGGCGCTGCGCACCAACGACATCCAGATGGTCTCGACCGACCACTGCCCGTTCTGCATGAAGGGGCAGAAGGACCTCGGCCTCGACGACTTCCGCGCGATCCCCAACGGCATCGGGTCGGTCGAGCACCGCATGGACCTCATGTACCAGGGCGTCGTCACCGGCAAGATCACGCTCGAACGGTGGGTGGAGCTCACCTCGACCACGCCCGCGCGCATGTTCGGCCTCTACGGTCGCAAGGGCGTGATCCAGCCGGGCGCCGACGGCGACGTCGTGGTCTACGACCCGAACGGCCACACCAGCATCTCTGCGGCATCCCACCACATGAACATGGACCACTCGGCGTGGGAGGGAATCGAGATCGACGGGCACGTCGACACCGTGATCTCACGCGGCAAGGTCCTGATCGACGGCGGCCAGTACCACGGCGCCAAGGGCGACGGCCGCTTCCTCAAGCGCGGCCTCTCGCAGTACCTCATCTGACCATGGCACGTTTCGTCTCTGCGTTTCGTCTCGCTTCGCTCGCTCAAGGACCGGTACGTCACCCGGTCGTCGAGCGAGCGAGGGACGAGCGAGACGAAACGTCACGAACGTAGGAGCACACATGGACTTCGGAGTCGTCCTGCAGACCAATCCGCCCGCCGCGCGCACCGTGCAGCTCGCCCGGCTCGCCGAGGCGCACGGGTTCAGCCACGTGTGGACGTTCGACTCGCACCTGCTGTGGCAGGAGCCCTACGTCGTCCACTCCGCGATCCTCGCCGAGACCAAGCGGGTCACCGTCGGGCCGTTCGTCACGAACCCCGCGACGCGCGACTGGACGGTCACGGCATCCGTCTTCGCCACGCTCAACGAGATGTACGGCAACCGCACGATCTGCGGCATCGGCCGCGGTGACTCGGCGGTGCGCGTCACCAACGGCAAGCCGGTGACGATGGCCGAGCTGCGCGAGTCGATCCACGTGATCCGGGAGCTCGCCAACTCCCGCCCGGTCGAGTACAAGGGTGCGACCCTGCAGTTCCCGTGGAGCCGCGGATCGCAGCTCGACGTCTGGGTGGCCGCGTACGGCCCGCTGGCGCTGAAGCTCACCGGCGAGGTCGGCGACGGCTTCATCCTGCAGCTCTCGGACGTCGACATCGCCGCCTGGATGATCAAGACGGTGAAGGATGCCGCGGCCGCCGCCGGCCGCGACCCGGAGTCGCTGTCGTTCTGCGTGGCGGCGCCCATGTACATCGGCGAGGACCGGGCGCACATGCGCGACCAGTGCCGGTGGTTCGGCGGGATGGTGGGCAACCACGTCGCCGACATCGTGGCCAAGTACGGCGAGCACGGGGCCGTTCCCGACGCGCTGACGGACTACATCGCAGGTCGCCAGGGATACGACTACAACACCCACGGCAAGGCCGACAACGACCATGTCGACTTCGTGCCCGACGAGATCGTCGAGCGCTTCTGCATCCTGGGCACCGCCGACGAGCACATCGCCAAGCTCGAGCAGCTGCGCGAGCTCGGCGTCACGCAGTTCGCCGGCTACCTGCAGCACGACAACAAGGAGGAGACCCTCCGCGTCTACGGCGAGACCGTGATCCCTGCGCTTCAGACCCACGTCGCCGCGAAGAAGTGAGGGCTGCGGCATGAGACCGATCGGCTGGTCGGCCCGGAGGCAGGGCGAGCTGCGCGGCTGGATCGCCGCGGGCTGGGGAGCCCTCGGCGTGCTCGCCGTGCTCGTGCTGTGGGAGCTGTACAAGTTCCTCGGCCCCAGCGACGGGTTCGTGATCGGGGCGGTGGCAGGCGAGTCGGGCTCGGGTGTCATGATCCTGCCGCGCACCCACGACCGCGCCATGCCGCACGTCTGGGACATGGTCGCCCGGCTGTTCGCCCCGACCAGCGGCGGCGATACCCCGCCGCTGTGGGTCTCTGTCGCCGGCGCCGCGCTCGTGACGCTCGGCATCGCGGCAGTCGGCTGGCTGATCGGCGTCGCCGTCGGCGCCGTGCTCGGACTCGTCATGCAGCGCTGGCGCCTGCTGGAGTGGGGCCTGCTCCCCTGGATCGTTGTCAGCCAGATCGTGCCGCTCATCGCGTTCGCCCCGGTCGTCAACGCCATCGGCAATCAGATCGACCGCGGCGGCGGCTCCTGGCCGCAGTGGCTGTCGGTCGCCGTCATCGCGTCGTACCTCGCGTTCTTCCCGGTCGCCGTCGGCGTGCTCCGCGGCCTCGGCTCACCCGACCGCATCCACCTCGATCTGATGAACAGCTACGCCGCCGGCTACTGGCCGACGCTCCTGCGCCTGCGGCTGCCCGCCGCGGTGCCGCACCTGCTGCCCGCGCTCCGGCTCGCCGCCGCGAACGCCGTGCTCGGCGCCGTCGTCGCCGAGGTGTCGATCGGCATGCGAGGCGGAATCGGCCGCATGCTGATCCAGCTCGCCGGCCAGGCCTCGAGCGACCCCGCCGCGCCGTGGGGACCGACGTTCGGCTCGATCGCCCTCGGCCTGATCGCCGCCGGCTCGGTGGCCCTCATCGGCCTCGGACTCGCCAACTACCGCAGAGGAGAGGCCACCGCATGACGGACCTTGCCGTGCACGCAGCCGCAGTCGGGAAGGTCTTCCCGACTGCGACCGAGGAGGTCGTCGCGCTCACCGAGGTCGAACTGGAGGTCGCCGCCGGCGAGTTCGTGTCGCTCATAGGCCCCTCGGGCTGCGGCAAGTCGACGCTGCTGCGCCTGATCGCCGACCTCGACCAGGCCACCACCGGCGCCCTCGAGATCTTCGGCAAGCCGGCCAAGCGCGCCCGCATCGACCAGGACTACGGCATCGCCTTCCAGCAGGCAGGACTCCTGCCGTGGCGCACGGTGGCCGCCAACATCGGACTGCCGCTCGAGCTGCACGGCACCGGCAAGGCCGCGCGGGCGACCCGCGTCGCCGAGCTCGCCGAGCTGGTCGGTCTCTCGGACTTCGTCGACCGGTACCCCGACCAGCTGTCGGGCGGCATGCAGCAGCGCGTCGCCATCGCGCGCGCACTCGCCGCGCGGCCGAGGCTCCTGCTCATGGACGAGCCGTTCGGCGCGCTGGACGAGATGACGCGCGAGCGGCTCCAATCCGAGCTCACACGCATCGCGGCCGAGACATCGGCCGCCGTGGTGTTCGTGACGCACTCGATCCCCGAAGCCGTCTTCCTGTCCGACCGCGTCGTCGTGATGAGCCCGCGTCCCGGCCGCATCACCGACGTCATCGCGACGGGTCTCGGCGAACAGCGCGACGAGGCGCTGCGCGAGTCGCCGGCGTTCTTCGATCGCGTCACCGCCGTCCGCGAGGCCTTGCACGGCTCGCCCGTCGCGAGGGCGAGTGAATCATGACGGATACGGCGACCACGATGCTGCCCGCCCCGCCGACGCCGGCGGGCAAGGCGCAGCGCCCCGAGCCCGGCGAGCGCGAGCTTCCGGGGTGGCTGCGGTGGGTGGCGCCCGTCGTGGTCGGCATCCTGATCCTCGCGATCTGGATCTTCTGGGTCGACGTGCTCGGCACCGCGCCCCGGATGCTGCCGAGCCCGATCGCGATCGCGGAGGAGTTCGTCCGCCGGTTCCCGATCATCCTCGACGACATGAGGATCACGGCCACGAACGCGCTGATCGGGCTCGTGGTCGGATCCCTCCTCGCGCTCCTGTTCGCGGGACTCGCCGCCGCGGCCCGGCCCATCGACGGCATGCTCGCCCCGCTGGTGTCGGCCCTGGCGGTCATCCCGATCGTCGCGGTCACGCCGATCCTCAACACGATGTTCGGCGCGTCGAGCCAGTTCGGGCGCCAGGCGGTGGCGACGATCGCGGCCTTCATCCCCGTGTTCGTCAACGTCCTGCGCGGCCTCCGCCAGACCCGGCCCGTGCATCGCGATCTGCTGCGCTCGTCGGCGGCATCCGGCTTCCAGACGTTCCGCGTGCTCACCCTGCCGACCGCGCTCCCCTATCTGATGACGGGCCTGCGCATCGCCAGCTCGCTCGCCGTGATCGCCGCGCTGGTCGCCGAGTATTTCGGCGGCCCGGCCGACGGCATCGGCACCGCCATCGCGACCTACGCGAAATCGGGGCGCGCCGCCCTCGCATGGGCCTATGTCCTCGGCGGCATCATCATCGGCCTCGTGTTCTTCCTCGTGACCTCGCTGCTGGAGCGGCTGGCGACGAGGCGGTCGCCGGGCTAACCGGCGGGTATCGACAGGCTCTACCACCAAGAAAAGACGCACCACACGAAAGGAACGCAATGAGACACAGCAACTCACGCAGGTCCGGCATCCGACGTGGGCTGGCCGCGGCATCCGTCGCGACCATCGCGGCACTCGCCCTCGCCGCCTGCTCCGGCTCGGGCGACACCGATGACGGCGGCGACGACGCGGACTTCGAACCGCTCAGCTCGATCAAGCTGCAGCTGCAGTGGCTGCCGCAGGCGCAGTTCGCCGGCTACTACGTCGCCCAGGAGCAGGGCTACTTCGAGGAGGAGGGCTTCGACGACGTCGAGATCGTGCCGTCGGGCGGTGACATCGTGCCGCAGGACGCCCTCGTCGCGGGCGATGTCGACTTCGCGATCGCCTGGGTGCCGAAGGTGCTCGGCACGCTCGAGGCGACGGGCGTCGAGCTCACCGACATCGCGCAGGTGTTCCAGAAGTCGGGCACCCTGCAGGTCGCGTGGAAGGGCGATGGCATCACGTCCGTCTCGGACTTCGAAGGCAAGCGCATCGGCTCGTGGGGCTTCGGCAACGAGTGGGAGATCTTCGCCGCGATGGCCGCCGAGGACCTCGACTCCACCTCCGTGTCGATCACGACCCAGGACTTCTCGATGAACGCCCTGCTCGACCGTGACGTCGACGCCGCCCAGGCGATGACGTACAACGAGTGGGCGCAGATCCTCGAGGTCGTGAACCCGGAGACGGGCGAGCTCTACCAGCCCGAGGACTTCGACGTCATCTCGTACGAAGACACCGAGGGTGCCATGCTGCAGGACGCGATCTGGGCGGACACCCAGCGCCTCGAGGAAGACCCGGCGTACGCCGACGCGGCCGTCCGGTTCCTGAAAGCCGTGACCAAGGGCTGGATCTACGCGCGCGACAACCCCGAGGAGGCTGCGACGATCGTCTACGACATCGCCTCCAACGCCGAGGCCGCGTTCCCCGTGGGCCCGGTGCACCAGCTGTGGCAGATGAACGAGGTCAACAAGCTCATCTGGACGGGTGTCGACTTCGGGCTCGTCGATGAGGCCGCGTGGGACAAGACCGTGGCCGGAGCGCTGTCGGCCAAGAACCAGGACGACCTCGAGCTCATCACCACGGAGCCCGCCGACTCGGCCTATTCGAACGAGTACATCGAGAAGGCGCTCGCCGAGCTGAAGGACGAGGGCGTCGAGGTCGCCGGCGAGTACACGCCGATCGACGTCACCCTCACCGAGGGCGGTCAGTAGGTCGGGATGCGTTTCGTCTCGCTCCGCTCGCTCAACGGCCGGCTTGCGGTCGGTCGTTGAGCGAGCGAGGAACGCGGTCGTTGAGCGAGCTTGCGAGTCGAAACGCAGAGACGAAACGCCCTGAGCGAGACGGAACGCCCTTGACCCGGCGACAGAGAACGGGAAGCGTGGCCGCATGACCGAAGATCTCGACGCGCTCGCGAAGCAGCTCGACCGCGAGCACGTGTTCCACTCCTGGTCCGCGCAGGCCGGGCTCGACCTCCCCGTCATCGCGGGCGGCGCCGGAACAGTGGTGTGGGATCACGCCGGCCGTCGCATGCTCGACTTCTCGAGCCAGCTGGTGAACGTCAACATCGGGCACCAGCATCCTGCCGTCGTCGCGGCCATCCGGGCGCAGGCCGAGGAGCTCGCGACGATCGGCCCCGCCACGGCCAACCTCGCCCGCGGCCGGGCGGCGCAGCGCATCCTCGGCAAGGCGCCGGACGGCTTCGCCAAGGTCTTCTTCACCAACGGCGGCGCCGACGCGATCGAGAACGCGATCCGCATGGCCCGCCTTCACACCGGCCGCGACACGGTCCTCTCGACCTACCGGTCGTACCACGGCAACACCGGGGCGGCGATCGTCGCGACCGGCGACTGGCGACGGATGCCGAATCAGTTCGCCCGCGGCCACGTGCACTTCTTCGGTCCGTATCTGTACCGCTCGGAGTTCTGGGCGACCACGCCCGAGGAGGAGTCGGAGCGGGCGCTGCACCACCTCGAGCGCGTCATCCAGTCGGAGGGCCCCTCGACGATCGCGGCGCTGCTGCTCGAGTCGATTCCGGGCACCGCGGGGATCCTGCTGCCGCCGCCCGGCTACCTCGCCGGTGTGCGGGCGCTGGCCGACCGATACGGCATCGTGCTGATCCTCGACGAGGTCATGGCCGGGTTCGGCCGGACCGGGCGCTGGTTCGCGTTCCAGGGGTACGACGTCGTGCCCGACCTCATCACCTTCGCGAAGGGCGTGAACTCCGGCTACGTCCCGGTGGGCGGCGTGATCATCTCGGACGAGATCTCGGCGACCTTCGACGACCGCGTCTTCCCCGGCGGGCTCACGTACTCCGGGCACCCGCTGGCGGCGGCATCCATCATCGCCTCCATCGACGCGATGGAGGCGGAGGGCATCGTCGACAACGCCCGCCGCGTGGGCGAGGACGCGATCGGCCCGGGGCTGCGCGACCTCGCGGCGCGGCATCCGCTCATCGGCGAGGTGCGGGGCGAAGGCGTCTTCTGGGCACTCGAGCTCGTCTCGGACCGCGAGTCGCGCGAGCCGGTGGGCGCAGACGTGATCGGCCGGCTCAAGAAGGAGCTCACCTCGCGCGGCCTGCTGCCGTTCGCCGCTGACAACCGGATCCATGTCGTGCCGCCCTGCGTCGTCACCGACGGGGAGGTGCAGGAGGCGATCGCGATCTACGATGAAGCCCTGACGAGCGTCGAGGAAGACGGTCCCTGAGCCTGTCGAAGGGCTGACGCGTGCATCCCGCACTGCTGGGCGATCACGAGTCGCTCAGGCGGATTCCAAAGGAGGAACACGACAATGACGGACACGATGGAGCACACCGAGACGGTGGGTGCCGACACGACTGTCCTGGATCACTGGGTGAACGGCGCCCCCTGGGCGGGGGCATCCGATCGCACCGGACAGGTGTTCAACCCGGCACTCGGCATCGTGCAGAAGCAGGTGCGGTTCGCATCCCGCGCCGATGTGGGCGAAGCGGTCGACGCCGCCTCGGCGGCGTGGGCGCTCTGGCGCGACGCATCGATCGCGAAGCGCCAGGCGGTGCTGTTCAACTTCCGCGAGCTGCTGAACCAGCGCAAGCAGGAGCTCGCCGAGATCCTGACCGCCGAGCACGGCAAGGTGCTCTCGGACGCTCTGGGCGAGATCGCCCGCGGCATGGAGGTCGTCGAGTTCGCGTGCGGCGTGGGGCACCTCACCAAGGGCGCCTACTCCGAGAACGTCTCGACCGGCATCGACGTGTACACGCTCCGCCAGCCGCTGGGCGTCGTCGGCATCATCAGCCCCTTCAACTTCCCGGCGATGGTGCCGCTGTGGTTCTTCTCCGTCGCGCTCGCCGCCGGCAACGCGGTGGTGCTCAAGCCCAGCGAGAAGGACCCGACCGCCGCCAACTGGATGGCGGCGCTCCTGACCGAGGCGGGCCTGCCGGAGGGCGTCTTCAACGTCGTGCACGGCGACAAGGAGGCCGTCGACGCGCTCCTCGAGCACCCCGACGTGCGCGGGATCTCGTTCGTCGGCTCGACGCCGATCGCCAAGTACGTCTATGAGACGGCGACCGCGCACGGCAAGCGCGTGCAGGCGTTCGGCGGCGCCAAGAACCACATGCTGGTGCTTCCGGATGCCGACCTCGACCTCGCCGCGGACGCCGCTGTGAACGCGGGCTTCGGCTCGGCGGGCGAGCGCTGCATGGCGATCTCGGTGGTGCTGGCCGTCGACACGGTGGCCGATGAGTTCGTGGCCAAGGTGTCGCAGCGGATGAAGACGCTCCGCACCGGCGATGGCATGCGCGGGTGCGACATGGGCCCTCTCATCACCGGGCAGCACCGTGACAAGGTCGCCTCGTACATCGACGTGGCGTCCTCCGACGGCGCGTCGGTGGTCGTCGACGGTCGCGACGTCGACATCGACGGCGACCCGAACGGCTTCTGGCTCGGCCCGACGCTCATCGACAACGTGCCGACGACCTCGTCGGTGTACGCCGACGAGGTGTTCGGCCCGGTGCTCTCGGTCGTGCGGGTCGAGGGCTACGAAGACGGCCTCGACATCATCAACGCCAGCCCGTACGGCAACGGCACCGCCATCTTCACCAACGACGGCGGCGCGGCGCGGCGCTTCCAGCATGAGGCGACCGTGGGCATGATCGGCATCAACGTGCCGATCCCGGTGCCCGTCGCGTACCACTCCTTCGGAGGCTGGAAGGCGTCGCACTTCGGAGACACGAAGGCGTACGGCCCTCACGCGTTCGAGTTCTTCACCGCCGAGAAGGCCGTCACCTCACGCTGGCTCGACCCGTCGCACGGCGGGATCAACCTGGGCTTCCCGCAGCACGACTGACGCGTTTCGTCGCTCTTCCTTCGCTCAGTGAACGATATCCGGTCGTTGAGCGAGCGAGGAACGAGCGAGACGAAACGCCCTGGGCTGAGGTGCGTCGTCGGTCCAGCGCGTTTCGTCTCGCTTCGCTCGCTCAACGACCGGGCAGCGGCGGCACGAAGACCGTCACCGCGCGGGGGACGGCGACGCAGCGCAGCGTGAAGCCGGTAGGCGCCTGCTCTTCGAGCTCGCCGTCGTGGACGAAGACCGACGGATGCCCCTCTTCGAGGCGCACCGTCATCGCGAACTCCGCGACGAGCAGACGCTCGACGTCGGAGCGAGGCGGCATGAGCCGCACCGCCCGCAGCACGGCGGCGGTGCGCCGCCCGAACGCGAGGGACGCCATCGCGCGCAGCCGTGAGCCGCGCGCGTGGTGGATGCGGACGTCGAGTGTCGGTTCAACGAGCGTCTCTCGCTGCATCGTCGCGACGCGCTGGGGATCATTGCGCCCGATGCCGACGAACACGGACCACACGCGCGCCCGCCGGCCGTCGCGCACGATCGTCAGCGACTCCGCCGTCCTGAGCGTCCGCCAGGCGGCGACCATCCCGCCCAGCCACTTGCCGAGCGACTGCCGCCGGCGATCGCGCTCGTCGATCAGCTCGGGGTAGGTGCCCACCGACACCGCATTGAGCGCGAGGATCGGCTCGCCGTCGTCCGCCTGGGCCTCGATCGCGCTCACCTCGATGGTGGTGCCGCTCTGGAGCGCGTCGATGGCCGTGTCCACGTCGTCGAGGCCCGCCGAGCGGGCGAAGTGGTTGAAGGTGCCACCCGGCATCACCAGGAGCGGACGCCCGTGCTCCCGGGCGAGCGCCGCCATCCGCGACACCGAACCGTCCCCGCCGTAGACGCCCAGGATGGCGGGGGGTTCCTCCGACCGCATCGCACCGGCGACCACCTCGGCGAGGTCCTCCCCGTCGCCGAGCTCGTGGATCGTGGCCTCGGGCAGTCGCGCAGCGAGAGTCCCCGCGGGGTCCGCCCGCACCACGGCGGTGCCGGAGGCGGCGTTGCGCACGATGAAGACTCCCCGGCCGTCGGCGAACGCGGGCGGCTCGGATGAGGACGGCATGCTCCTGAGGCTACCCGCGGACTCAGGCAGGGAAGACCGGCCTGTTCTCGTAGAAGGTCTGGAGCACGACCGTGGTGCGCGTGTTGACCGAAGCCGACGAGCGGATGTCGCGGATGAGCGTCTCCAGGTGCCGGGGGGAAGCGACCCGCACCAGCAGCATGTAGCTCGCGTCGCCGGCGATCGAGTGGCACGCCTCGATCTCGGACAGGTGCTCGAGAAGCTCGGGCGCGTTGTCGGGCTGGCCGGGATCGAGCGGCGTGATCTCGACGAATGCGGCGAGCGGCTTGCCGACGGATTCGGCGTCGACGAGCGCGCGATATCCCGTGATGACACCACGAGCCTCCAGCCGGCGCAGCCGGGTCTGCACGGCCGAGATCGAGAGCCCGACGGCCGCGGACAGCTCGGCCAGCGTCGCGCGCGCATTGCGCGACACCTCGCGCACGATCCCCGCATCGATGTCGTCGTCGAGGCGTCCGGGGCCGTCTTCGCTCATGCCCCCAGGCTACCAGCGGCCGCCTGCAACGACAGGAAGTCTTCCTGCTACGCATATGTATCGCCGGAAGATATCCCGTAGAATCGACCCGAGATCATCCTCGACTCGAAGATCGGAGGTTCACATGTCCATCCACGCCCGCACCACGCAGGTCATCGTCGGCGAACCCGAGGTCGTCGAGGACCCCCGGCTCGCCGAGACCAGCGACGCCTGGCGGCAGCTCAAAGAGGCGGCGACCTCGATCCAGGCCCTGCAGGCGCAGGACGGCTCGGTTCCGGATGCCGCCGCACGCGTCGACGCTCTAACCCACGTCGCCGGGATCGTCGCAGGCATCCGCGCTCTCGCGCCCGCGTTCCCGCACGACGCCGAGTACCTGGCCGCGTCGGTGCGCGACTTCGAGCGCTGGGCGGACGAGGGCTTCGGCATCCCGGACTTCCTCGATTCGCTGCAGGCGTTCCAGCCGCAGCAGGACCGGGCCGACGGCATCCGTCATCTCGTCGTCTTCCCGATGTACACGCAGAACGGCTCGAGCGACCGTCGCGTCGAGGCGGTGCTCGTCGAGGTGATCTGGCCCGAGTTCATCGCGCGGCTCGAGGCCGGCGACTACGGCAACAAGCTGTTCGTGTCGCTGCGGTTCCTCGACTTCACGCCCGGCTACGACACCAACAGCGCTGTGCTCTTTCCTGAGACCGTCGCGATGCGCGAGATCCCCCGCTTCACGTGGGGCGCGATCTTCCAGGACCGCGAGGCGGCGCGCTACCGCCGCGTCGTGCGGGCCGCCGCCGAGATCACGAAGCTCGACCTGCCTGCGGATGCCGCGCGCATGCTCGACGACCAGGCGCTCACCGAGAAGACGTTCGTGATGTGGGACATCATCCACGACCGCACGCATATGCGCGGCGACCTGCCGTTCGATCCGTTCATGATCAAGCAGCGGATGCCGTACTTCCTGTACTCGCTGGAGGAGCTGCGGTGCGACCTCACGGCGTTCCGCGAGTGCGTGGCGATCCAGCGTCGGCTGTCGGCGCGCGCGGATGCCGGCGAGAGCCTGGACGCCGCAGAGGCGGAAATGCTCGAGCACGCGAAGCTCGTGCAGTACGCCGTGATCTTCGACCGGATCTTCCGCTTCGCGATCACCGGCTCGCGCGTGCGCAACTATGACGGGCTCGGCGGCCAGCTGCTGTTCGCGTGGCTGCACCAGCGCGACGTGCTGCACTGGACCGACACGGCGCTGGCATTCGACTGGGAGAACGTGCCCGCCGCCGTCGTCGCGCTCGGCGAGGCGATCGACGACCTCTACTGGCGCTCGATCGACCGACCCAAGACCGCGCACTGGCTCGCCGCGTACGACCTGGTGCGGACGACGCTGACACCCAACCCGGCATCGCATTGGGCGCGCGGACTTCCCGATGAGATCCTCGCCGGAGCGCCAAAGGGCTACACCGACGCGGTCATGGACGACGAGTTCCCGCTGTCGATGTTCTTCGAGGCGCTCGACAAGAAGATGAGGCCGGTCATCGAGTCGACCGCCGGCATCACCGGCCGCGTCTGCTGACATCACCGACGTCCTCGGCGGGAGCGCAGGGTCTCGCCGAGGACCCGCGGCCGTCGACGGCCGGCGAGACCGTGCGCCCGAGGCGTGGAAGGGTAGGAGCATGAGCGTCACAGGCAGGCTTGTGGTCATCTCGGGCGCGACGAGCGCCTCCGGTCTCGCGGCGACCCGCGAGCTCGTCGCCGCAGGCGCCCGCGTCGTCGCGGTCGGCCATGACGCGCAGAAGCTGCGGGAGCTCACGGACTCGCTCGACACGGGCGCCGGCGCCGCCGGTGCCGGCCAGGCGGGAAGCCTCCGCACCGAGATCTGCGACCTGACGGACGAAGCGGACGTCGCCGCCCTCGCCGAGCGCGTGCACGCCACCGACGGCCGCGTCGACGGAGTGCTCCACCTCGTCGGCGGATGGCGGGGCGGCGGCGGCCTCGCGGGGCAGACCGAGGAGGACTACCGCTTCCTCGAGCGCTCGCTCACCGCACTCCGCCACGTCAGCCGGGCGTTCGACGCCGATCTGCGATCGTCGTCGTCCGCGCGCACCGCCATCGTGTCCTCGACGGCGGTCGAGCGCCCGCTCGCCGGCGGCGCCAGTTACGCCGCCGTCAAGGCCGCGAGCGAGGCGTGGGCGCGAGCCGTAGGGCAGGGGTTCGCGAGGGCCGCGAAGGACTCCGGGCAGCCGCTGGCCGCGGCATCCGTCATCTTCCGCACCAAGAGCCTCGACGGCCTCGAAGAAGCGCTCGCGCAGCGATTCGCCGACCTCTGGGCGACACCCGCCGCCGAGACGAACGACACGATCGTCGAACTCACCGACCCTTCGCTCTGACGATCCCCGGCGGAGCCGGGTCGCCGCGCGAACTAGATTGGACACCCGTGACCACGATCCACGACCCGAACCTGCGGGGCTTCGCCTCGGACAACTACTCCGGCATCCACCCCGAGGTGCTGGCCGCGATCGCCGCCGCCAACGACGGCCACCAGGTCTCGTACGGCGACGACGTCTACACCGCGCGTCTGCAGGAGGTCATGGCCCGCCACTTCGGCGAGGGCGTCGAGGCGTACCCGGTGTTCAACGGCACCGGTGCGAACGTCGTCGGGCTGCAGTCGATGCTCCCCCGCTGGGGAGCCGTCGTCACGGCGGGCACCGCGCACATCAACGTCGACGAGGGCGGCGCCCCCGAACGCGTGGCCGGCATCAAGCTGCTGACCGTGCCCACCGACGACGGCAAGCTCACGCCCGAGCTCATCGACCGCGAAGCCTGGGGCTGGGGCGACGAGCACCGCGCGCAGCCGCTCACCGTGTCGATCACGCAGTCCACCGAGCTCGGCACGCTGTACACCATCGACGAGATCACCGCCATTGCCGACCACGCGCACAGCCTGGGCATGCGCGTGCACATGGACGGCTCGCGCATCTCCAACGCCGCCGCGTCGCTGGGCGTCCCGTTCCGGGCGTTCACCCGTGACGCGGGCGTCGACGTGCTGAGCTTCGGAGGCACCAAGAACGGCGCCATGCTCGGAGAGGCGATCGTGGTGCTGAACCCGGAGGCATCCGAGGGGCTGAAGTTCCTGCGCAAGCTCGACATGCAGCTCGCGTCGAAGATGCGCTTCGTGTCGGCGCAGCTGCTCGCCCTGCTCGAGGGCGACCTGTGGCTGCGCAATGCATCGCACTCCAACGCGATGGCGCAGCGCCTGCGCGCGGGCATCGAGGCCGGTGTCGCCGACGGCTCGATCCGCGGCATCGCGTTCACGCAGCCGACGCAGGCGAACGGCGTCTTCGCCACCCTCCCCGACGGCGTCGCGGACCGCCTCCGCACGTCCTTCAAGTTCTACGACTGGGATGCCGCGAAGAACGAGGTGCGCTGGATGTGCAGCTTCGACACCTCCGAGAACGACATCGACGCCTTCCTCGCCGCGATCGCCCGCGAGACCTCCGCTATCGGTCGTTGAGCGAGCGAGGAACGAGCGAGACGAAACGCCCGGGGGTCAGTGGGCGCTCCGCTCGTCGTGGTCGCTCTGCTCGTCGGGGGCGTTCTCGCTCACCTCGCCGTCGGCCTCCTCTGTCGCGACTTCCAGGTCGGCCTCCGCCTCCGCACCCTCGACGTGGCTCGGCTCGGCCGCGGACGGATCGGCCCCGGCGGGCTCAGCGTCGTCGCGCTCGGCCTCGGCGGGCTCGAACTCGACCGGCTCGGCATCCGCCGGCTCCAGGTCGACGTCCGCGATCGCGGCGGCACCCTCGCCCGCGACGGCCGCCGTGACCGACGTCTCCGGGCGGATGAGCTCCTTCACCTCGGCCATGAAGCTCATCAACTGGTGCTGCTGCCAGCGCAGCTGACGCGTGCGGTCCTCGGCGTCGCGCAGCACGGCCTGCGAGTGCGTCGTCACCAGGTCGATGATGCGCTCGGCCTTCACGTGCGCCCGCTCCAGGTGCTCTCGCGCCCGCACCTGTGCGTCGGCCTCGATCTGCTGCGACTGCGCGCGCATCAGCCGCTCGAAGTCCTCGGCCTTCACCGACACGCGCTGCGCGTGATCGAGCGACGCGGTGACCTGGTCGTTGGCGTCCTGCGTGATGCGCTCGGCGTGGGCGACCGCCTGGTTGTGCAGCACGAGGAACTCCTGGTGCGCGTCATCCTGCCGGCGGGTGAGGGATGCCTCGAACTCGAGTGCCCGCAGGCGCAGCTCGCGCACCGCCTCCTCGGCGTCGGACCGATCGCGTGCCGTCTCGCGCGCGACGGCGGAGCGCAGCACGGCCGCCCCCTTCTCCGCCTCGGAGCGGATGGCCGCAGCCTCGCGCTCGGCCTGCGACACCTTCTCGGCGGCGTGCGCCGCCTCGCGCTCGATGCGCGCTTCATGGGCGGTCAGTTCGGTGTCGATCTTGAGCCGCACCTGCTGGGCCTCGTGCTGGGCCTGCGAGAGGATGGCCTCCGCCTCGGCCAGCGCCGACGAACGGCGGTTCGCGATCTCTTCGCGGGCCGCCTCGAGCAGACGATCGCCCTGGACGCTCGCGTTGCGGATGAGGAGGCTGGCCTGGTCCTCGGCGACGCGCAGCACCTCTTCGAACTGCTGGCGGTTCGGTGACTCCGTCGTGGCGCCGACCAGCTCGTCGCTCAGGGTCTGCACCCGCTGCTCGGCGTCGGCGAGCTTCGCGTTCGCGAGTTCGATCTCGCCTCGCAGCCGCTGGACGATGTCGCCTTCCTCGTCGCGGGCGGCGGAAGCCTCGGCCGCGACGCGCTCGAGCTCGGCCCGACGGCCCTCCTCGGCCTCGGTGAGCGCCGCCTCGAGCCGCTCGATCTCGTCCTGCTTGGCCTCGAGCGCGGCATCCAGCTCCGCACGGCGGCCGGCGATGGCGGCGTCGATCTCGGCCTGGCGCTTCTCGGCGGCCGCCTGGAGCTCCGCCTCGAGGCGCTCCGCCTTGGCGCGGCTCTGCGCGACCGCAGCACCGGCACGACGCTGGTGCTGCTTCAGCTGCGCGACCTCGTCGTGGGCCGCGCGCACGCGCGCGTCGAGCCCGGCGATCGCGGCGTCGACCTCTTCCTTGTCGTACCCGCGGAACGTCGTCGTGAAGCCCGACCCGAACGAGGTCGTCGCCGGGTCGCCGCCGATGAGGTTGTCGAAGGGGGTCGGGTCGTCCTGGCCCGGATTACCGGCGCTCACGGCGTGGTCGGACATCGGTGTGTCTCCGCTTCTGGCTTGCTGTGTCGGCGAGTGCGCTCGGCGGAGGCGTGCGTCCTGGCCCACGGCGCCGGCGAACGTATCGCCTCGCCCGCGAGCAGCGGTGGCCGCATCGTCCTCGACGACACCGGGGGGTTGTGTCGCAGGTGACTGCGTATCAGGGTAGGTGAACCCTACATCCCCCGGCTGTGTCGGCGAAACGTCAGATGCCGGCGAGCCACTCCCGGTACGCCTCGAAGGACGACGGGCGGCCGAGGAACGCCTCGACGAGGTCGTTCGCGTCGCGCGATCCGCCCCGTTCGAGCACCTCGGAGCGGTAGCGACGCGCGGCCTCGGCATCCATGAGTCCGCCGGTGAAGCCGCTCAGCAGGTCGCGCGCGATCACGAGGCTCCACTGGTACGTGTAGTAGCACGCGCCGTAGCCGGTGAGGTGGCCGAACCCCGCGTAGGAGTGGAGCCCCGGCAGCGGCTGGACCGGGCTGGCGGCCGCGTAGAGCCGCTCGGTCTCGGCCTGCAGATCGGCCGGCCGATCCACGTGCAGGTGGTACGACACGTTCGCGTGCCCGAGCTGCCGGCGCACCTCGAGCGCGCGTCCGAACGCGTCGGCGGTGCGCATCCGAGCCACGAGGTCGGCGGGAATGGGCTCGCCCTGCGCGTCGCCGCTGAACGAGGCGAGCACTCCGGCATCCCATGCCCACTCCTCGAGCAGCTGGCTCGGCGCCTCGACGAAGTCCCATTCGGTCGCCACTCCGCTGAACCGTGCGAATCGCTGGCGGCCGCCGAGGATGTCGTGCACCAGGTGACCGAACTCGTGGAAGAAGGTCACCACCTCGTCGTGCTCGAGAAGGCCGCGCGAGAAGTTGCACAGCAGCGCGGCCTCGGGGAGCACCCGGCCCGCCACGCCGGGTGCCAGCGGGAAGCAGGCTGCGTGGCTGAACTTGCCCTCCCGCGGGTGCAGGTCGAGGTGGATGCGTCCGAGCCGCTCGTCGCCGCGCATCACGTCGAACGACTGCACGTCCTCGTGCCAGGCATCAGCGTCGACCGGCACGTACTGGACGTCGAGCAGGCGGCCGGTGACATCGAGCACGCCCGCCACGACCCGCTCGAACGGGAAGTACGAGCGGACCAGCTGGGCGTCGACGTCGTACTGCTCGCGCTTGATCGCGCCCAGCAGGTACCAGAAGTCGGCGATGGTCACGACCTCCGCATCGGGGACGTCGCGCCGCAGTCGCTCGAGCAGCTGCGGGTACTCCGCCTGCGCCGCCGAGCGCGACGCATCGTCGAGCCGGGAGAGGAACGCGGGGATCGCCGCGCCCGACCCGATCATGCGGGTCTCGGTCTCGTAGTCCGCCCAGTCGGGATACCCGAGCAGCCGGGCACGCTCGGCGCGGACGTCGAGCAGTTCGGCCAGGATCGCGTCGTTCTCGGGCCACGCGAGGTCGTTGTAGGCGCTCACCAGGGCGATCCGCGTCGCGCGCTCGCGCGCGTAGTCGCGGACCGGCATGAGGTCGGGGTAGTCGGTCGACAGCGTCACCCGCCCGTGCTCGTCGGCGGGGTGGGAGTCGAGGAAGTCCTGCGGCATGCCCGCCAGTCCGTCCGCGGGAACGGTGATCTCGCGACGCCCGTCGCGGATGTTCCGCGAGAACGCCAGCGACAGCTCGGTGTCGCGGTCCGCCAGCTGCCGGGCGCGCTCGCGGTCGGCATCGTCGAGCTCGACGCCGCCGCGCCGGAAGTCGCGCAGCAGGTGGGCGAGCAGCCGCGCCTGATCGTCGTCGAGCGCGGTCGCCGACGCATCCGCGAAGGCGTTCCAGAGATCACGGTCGAGAAGCCGCGCCGCCGAGAGCGACTCCACCGTCTGCACCTGAGCCTCGGCGCGCTCGCGCACGGCCTGATCGGGG
Organism: Microbacterium sp. LWS13-1.2; assembly: GCF_040144835.1. Taxonomy (NCBI): domain Bacteria; kingdom Bacillati; phylum Actinomycetota; class Actinomycetes; order Micrococcales; family Microbacteriaceae; genus Microbacterium; species Microbacterium sp. LWS13-1.2. The sequence goes on along the minus strand of NZ_CP151632.1, from coordinate 3,415,927 downwards.
TGCGCCTCGCTCAGGACGTAGGCCTCGCTGAGGGCCTCGCTGAGGGCGATGTCTGCGTCGTTCCACAGCTCCAGACGCTCGACGGTCGTGAGCGACGACTCGGACTTCAGCCGCCCATCGATCTCGCGGACCCGGGCGATCCGGGCGCCGGGGCGCTCATCGGCGAAGGCCGCCCACCCGGCGGCGGCGGATGGAAACGGCAGGGGCTCGAGGGTCACCCTGCGAGCCTAAGGGCGACGCCGTCGGTTCGCGAAGAGATCCGGCGGCGGGCGCCGATCGGTCAGCGCAGCGCGCCCACGCTCGCGAGAGCCATGCGCACCAGAGTCCCCCGGCCGCCTTCCATCTCGGCCGAGAGGGCGTCGGATGCCGCTTCCTCCGGAGTCAGCCAGGTGACCTCGAGGGCGTCCTGGCGGGGCTCGCACGTGCCGGTCACCGGCACGACGAACGCGAGCGACACCGCATGCTGGCGGTCGTCGTGGTAGGCGGTCATGCCGGGGAGGGGGAAGTACTCGGCCACGGTGAACGGCGTCGGCTGCGGCGGGAGCATCGGGAACGCCATCGGGCCGAGGTCGTTCTCGAGGTGGCGGAAGAGGGCGTCGCGGACCGTCTCGCCGTAGCGGACGCGGCCCGAGACGATGGTGCGCGAGATCTCACCCACCGGTGTCGCCCGCAGCAGGATGCCGACCTGGGTGACCTGCCCCATCCCGTCGGTGCGCACGGGCACCCCCTCGACGTAGAGCATCGGCAGCCGGCGGCGCGCCTCCTCCAGCTCGATGTCGCTCAGCCAGGCCGGATTCGAGATGTTTCCCGCCGGCGGGCCGAACGGCTCGTCGCCCGCAGGTTCGGGGTCAGGGGTGCGCACGGACATGCCTCCTGTATACCCGCTCCGTCCCGATCCTGCCGCGCGTCCACCGCGCCGATGCGGATGCGTCATTATTCTGAGGGCATCGTTTCGGGAGGACGCCATGGCCGAGGACCCGCCGCAGACGCGTATCAGCCGCATCCAGGACATCGTGGGCGTCTTCGTGCTGTCGATCACCGCGGTGCTCACGGCGTGGTGCGGCTTCGAGTCGTCGAAGTGGGGCGGCGAGATGTCGATCGCGTTCAGCGAGGCGTCGGGCGCCCGCATCCAGGCCGCGAGTGCCGAGAACGAGGCGCGGGCGGCTCAGCAGTTCGACCTGTCGGTCTACGCGCAGTGGGTGCTGGCGGAGGGCGAGGGCGACACCGAGCTGGCGCAGTACATCCAGGAACGCTTCCAGCCGTGGTTCACGGTCGCCTTCGACGCGTGGCAGGCCGACGGGATGGTCGAGAACGCTCCCTTCGCCCGCGACGAATACGTGCCGCCGGGCGAGGTGGAGGCGGTGGAGCTCAACGAGCGGGCGGACGCCAAGTTCGCCGAAGCTCTCGAGAGCAACCAGCGCGGCGACAACTACTCACTGCTGACGGTGCTGTTCGCCCTCGTGCTGTTCCTGACCGCGATGTCGCAACGCGATGTGCGGACCTGGATCGGTCGGGTGCTCCTCGGGCTCGCATTGGTCGTGATGACCGTAGGGATCGGCATCCTGCTCACCTTCCCGATCAAGATCTGACCGGCCCGACCGGAGGCTGCCGGTTGCGGCGCTCGGATCCGCCCTTCGCCGTGTCGGCCGCGGATGGGAGGATGAGGGCATGCCGGAAGCGCTCGTCCTCGACGCCGACGCCGTGCTGTGGTCGACCGACCGGTCGGCCGTCGCCGGCCGGCACCTGCTGCTGCTCCTCCACGGCTACGGCGCCGACGAGCACGACCTCTATCCGCTGCGTCAGTACTTGCCCGAGGCATTCGCGGTCGCCAGCCTCGCCGCGCCCCTCGCACCCCCGTGGCCGGCCCCGGGACGCTCCTGGTATCCGATCGAAGGGCTGGAGGGGCGCGACGCCTCGCACGTGACCCGCGCCGCCGAGGCGGTCATCACGTGGATCGACGCGCATGCCGCGGGTGCGGCATCCATCGGCCTCCTCGGCTTCTCGCAGGGCGGCGCGGTGTCACTGCAGGCGATGCGCCTCGAGCCGCAGCGCTTCGCGTACGCCGTCAACCTGTCCGGCTACGTCACACCCGGCGAGCTGGCGGGGGACGCCGCGCTCGCCGAGCTGCGGCTGCCGGTGTTCTGGGGCCGGGGGACGAACGACGACGTCATCCCGGAGTTCGTCGTCGCGCACACCACGCAGTGGCTGCCCGAGCACGCCGAACTCAGCGGCCGCGTGTACCCGGGCCTCACGCACAGCGTCTCGGAGCAGGAGCTCGCCGATGTGGCGGCATTCCTGGACAAGCGGCTGACGGCTCTCGATGCGGTCGGCTGATCGCGTTTCCTGGCCATGGTCAGCATCGTCCGCTATGGTGTCTCACGGCCTTTGTCCCCTCGGTGAGGAACTCCCTTGAAGCTGATCGACGCGTCCGCGCTGTAATCGCGCTGCTCCGTCGACCCTCGACGTCTCGCAGCGCCTGACGATTCCGCGCTGCTCGTCGATCCATCGCTTCTCCTCCCGCGATGCCTCAGCCTTCCCAGGCCGGCACGTTCCGGACGGATCCCGCGGTCCCTCGGTGTCAGCGCTCGACTGACATAGGAGGCCTCATGCCCGCACACACTCTCACACCCGTCATCGTCCTCGACCGGGTCTCATTCGCCTGGGCCGACGGCACCGTCGCCCTCGCCGACGTCTCCGGATCGTTCGGCACCGGCCGCACCGGCCTCGTCGGCCGCAACGGCTCCGGAAAGTCCACGCTGCTGCGCCTGATCGCCGGGGACCTCACGCCCTCCGCCGGGCACATCGCCCGGACAGCGGATGCCGCATACCTGCCGCAGCGGCTGACGCTCGACGTCGACCGCCCCGTCGCCGACCTGCTCGGCGTCGGCGACACCCTCCGCGCGCTGCGCGCCATCGAGTCCGGCGATCCCGATCCGCGTCACTTCGACGCGGTGGGCTCCGACTGGGACATCGAGGCGCGCGCGCACGCCGCGCTCGCCGAGGCAGGACTCGCACCAGACATGCTCGACCGCAGCGTCGGGCAGCTGTCCGGCGGCGAGGCGGTGCTCACCGCGATCGCCGGCATCCGTCTGCGCAGCCCCGAGATCGCGCTGCTCGACGAGCCGACCAACAACCTCGACCGCGACGCCCGCACGCGGCTGTACGACATGGTGCGCTCGTGGCGGGGCGCCCTTGTGGTGGTCAGCCACGACACGGCGCTGCTCGAGCTGATGGACGACACCGCCGAGCTGTATGCGAACGAGCTGTCGGTGTTCGGCGGTCCGTACTCGCAGTGGCGGGCATGGTTGGATGCCGAGCAGGGCGCCGCCCGTGACGCCGAGCGAGCGGCCCGCCAGGCCGTCAAACGCGAGAAGCGCCAGCGCATCGAGGCCGAGACCACCCTCTCGCGCCGCGCCGCGATGGGGCAGAAGGCGTACGAGGAGAAGCGCGTGCCGAAGATCGTCGCGAACGGACGCCGGATGGCGGCCCAGGTCTCGGCGGGCAAGCTGCGCGGCGAGAAGGCCGAGCGCGAGGCGTCGGCGCGCGAGGCCCTCGATGTCGCGGAGCGCCGCGTGCGCGACGACGACATCGTGAAGATCGACCTGCCCGACCCCGGAGTGCCAGCGGGCCGTCGCATCGCGACGCTCGGCGACGGCGAGCGGTCGTGGGTGATCCAGGGGCCCGAACGGGTCGCGCTGATCGGCCCGAACGGAGCGGGCAAGACGACGCTGCTGGAGCGGCTGGTCGCCGAAAGCGTTCCGAACTCAGGAAGAGGTGCGGATGCCGGCGGCCACGACCCCGGGTTTCCGGGGCTCGACGCGGCAACCGCCTCACCGTTCCTGAGTTCGGTACGCGCCGAGCTGCACACCGACCGCGTCGGGTACCTCCCGCAGCGCGTCGACGGGCTCGACGACACGGCATCCGTGCTCGACAACGTCGTTCCGTCTGCGCCCGGCGTCACGATCGTCGAGCTGCGCAACCGGCTGGCGCGGTTCCTCATCCGAGGAGCGGCCGTCGAACGCCCGGTGGGCACGCTGTCGGGTGGCGAGCGCTTCCGCGTGGCTCTCGCCCGGCTCATGCTCGCCGATCCGCCGCCGCAGCTGCTCGTCTTCGACGAGCCGACGAACAACCTCGACCTCGACACGGTCGACCAACTCGTCGACGCGATCGCCGCCTACCGCGGCGCGGTGCTCGTGGTGAGCCACGACGACGCGTTCCTCGAGCGCATCGGCGTCAGCCTCGTGCTCGAGCTCGACCGCGACGGCACGTTGACGGAGCGCTGAGGACGCACCGCGGCCGGGCTTCGTGCCCGGCCGCGGGCTGCTCCCCCGACTGTCCGGGGGCCAGCACCCGTGCGCCGGCGCCCCGACTCGCGGATGATGAACTCATGAACGCACTCGTGAGACCTCAGCAGGGCCGATGGATCGCCGGCGTCTGCGCCGCCGTCGCCAACCGCTTCGGGTGGAACGTGACCCTGATCCGGATCCTCACCGTCCTCGCCGTCGTCTTCTTCGGCCTGTCGCTGTGGATCTACATCCTGCTCTGGATCCTGGTCCCCTCCGAGCGCTGACGCCGGGGTTCCGCTCGCCCGCCCCTGGCGCGCAGGGGTTCGCCGCGCCATGATGAACGCATGCATCGCCTGGTTCGTCCCAGACGGGGACGCATTCTCGCCGGGGTCTGCCAGGGCATCGCGGACCGCTTCGGCTGCAGCGTGGTGCCGGTGCGCGTGCTCACCGTCGCCTCGACCGTCTTCTTCGGCGTATCGATCCTGATGTACCTGTTGCTGTGGATCCTCATGCCGGACGAGAGCTGACGTCGGTCAGGGAGTGACGAAAGCCTCCGCGAAGACCGCAGCCAGGTCCTCCGCGTGCCAACCGCTGTCGGGCGCGATCTCGACGGTCATGGCGTTGATTCCGTCGGTGGCCTCGTAGACCTGCCCTCCCAGGTACCCGCCTTGAGTAGAGAAGTACGCCCCGATTCCGGGAACGCCGAGATCGACCGCCTCACCAAGATCGGCCCAGGGGACGTCCCAGGCCGCGCCCGACTCGAAGACTGCGAGCGCGATCTGCCGACCGTCGGTCTCGAATGCGCACCACGTACGCCGCGAGGCGATATCGGCGACCGCGGTCGCCGCGCTCGGCGGGTCGTGGTAACCCGCGGCCTGCGCGGCCACCGGTTGACCGAGGTGAGTCGTCAGCTCAGCGGCGAGAGTCTCACACTCCTGAGCCGGCCACCACTGCGTCCGGTCGAGCTGCCAGTCGATGCCTGCGCCGGCCGCGTTGGCGGCGATGCCCGCAGCGATCTCGGCACCGATCCGATCGGTTTCGGCGCGGCCGCGATCAGGCAGGTCGGATGCGTATCCGCTGATCCAGAGGTCGGCGGATTCCGCCTCCCACGAGCAGCCCCAGTCGCAAGCCCCGAAGTAGTAGTCGGCCTCGGCAGCAGGCAGGGCCGCGCCATCGAGTCCCACCTTCGGGAGGATCGTGACCTCTCCCGAGACGTTTCCGCCGCGCCATTCGCAGACGAGCCCGCCGATGTTGTTGATCGCGCGGGTCCAGTTCACGTCCCGACGCGTCACCTCGATTCCCTCTATGCCTGTCGCGGCCGCGAGCACAGCGGCAGGCACTGCAACCTCACAGTCCCCGCCGAAAACGCCTGGCGGAGACGTCCCCGCGTTCACCAGAGTCGGGGCGGGCGTCGGCGTCGGAGAAGATGTCGCGGCAGGGGTCGCAGCGGGCGTCCGGCCCGCAGCATCCTGCTCCGCCGGCGCGCACGCGGTGAGCGTGCCGAGAACGGCAAGGGCGGCGAGGGCGAGGGGAAGGGATCGTCGCACGGCGTCTCCATCGAGGGGGGTCCCGCGACTCTATCCGTGGCGAGCTTGACGACAGGGACAGATTCCACAACGATTCGGACACACGACCGTCGTGGTCTTGTTCGCGCGGTCAGCCGACCTGCTGCAGGGAGCCGTAGCGCTCCATCCGGTGCCAGCGCAGGCGCGTGCCGGCCAGTGCGGTGAAGACGGACTGGATCACGACGAGGTACATCAGCTGCCGGTAGACGAACTGCTGCAGCGGCAGCGACCACAGTGGCCGTGGCGACTCGCGATCCAGGGCGAAGGCGAACCACGCCATCAGCAGCTGCACCAGCAGGAACGCCGCCCACAGGGCGATGATGCGGGCGGGGTCGAGGAAGATGAGCCCGTACAGCGCGAACACGTCGACGACCGGCGCCAGCAGGGGCATCAGCACCTGCAGCACGAGCAGGTAGCCGAGCCCGCGGCGGCCGAGCTTGCCGGCGGCGCCTCGCTGGCGGACTGCGTGGCGGTGCTTGTACATCGCCTGGAGCGTGCCGTAGCACCAGCGGTAGCGCTGCTTCCACAGCGCGTCGAGCGACTGGGGCGCCTCGGTCCAGGCGCGCGCCGTCTCTTCGTAGACGACCCGCCAGCCGTCGCGGCACAGCGCCATCGTGAGGTCGGTGTCTTCGGCGAGGGTGTCGGAGCTCACGCCGCCCACGCCCTCCAGCGCCGCGCGCCGGAACCCGCCGATGGCGCCGGGCACCGTGGGCATGCACTCGGCGACGTCGAACAGGCGGCGGTCCAGGTTGAACCCCACGACGTACTCGATGTGCTGCCAGCGCCCGAGGAGTCCCCCGCGGTTCGCGACCTTCGTGTTGCCGGACACCGCACCGACCTTCGGGTCGGCGAACGGCTGCACCAGCAGCCGCACGGTGTCGGGTTCGAAGACGGTGTCGCCGTCGACCATCACGATGAGCTCGTGCTGCGCGGCTCGGATGCCGGTGTTCAGCGCCGCCGGCTTGCCCTGGTTCTGCTGCCTGATCACCCGCACGCGCGGCAGGCCGAGGCGCTCGACGATATCGGCGGTGCCGTCGGTGGACCCGTCGTCCACGACGATGATCTCGACGGGATGATCGGATGCCGCGATCGACCGCACCGCAGCCGCGATGCCCGCGGACTCGTTGTAGGCGGGAACGATGACCGATACCGGCTCCGTGATCGGTATGAGCATCGGCCCGGGCGTGCGGACGCGACGGACATGGCGGATCGCGGCGCCCATCACGAGGACGGCGCGCAGCAGCACGACGATGCCGCTGAACAGGAGCGCCCAGGTGAGCGCGGTCACGACCAGGTCGCTCGTGCGGACGACGGCGATGGTCGCCCAGCCTGCGACGCGGTCCCACCAGGACGCCGAAGGGTTCGTCGCCTCGACGCCGATCGCCTCGCCGACCGACGTCACCCGATATCCCCGGTCGTCGAGCTGCGTGAGCAGCTGGTCGAGGGCGGCCACGCTCTGGCTGCGATCTCCGCCGCCGTCGTGCATCAGGATGACCGATCCGGCGGCGCCGGTCGGGGTGGACGCATCGACGATGGCGTCCGCACCGGGCGCGGTCCAGTCCTTGCTGTCGAGCGTGGAGAGCACCGAGAGGTAGCCATCGGCACCCGCTGCGTCGATCGCCGCCCAGGTGTCGTTCGTGACCGCGGTGTTCGTCGAGCTGTACGGCGGGCGGAACAGTGTCGCGCTCACACCGGTCGCCGCCGCGATCGCGCGCTGCGTCGCCACGAGCTCCAGATTCTGCTGCCACGCCGGCACGGCGCCGAGGTCGAGGTGCGTGAACGTGTGCACGCCGATCTCGTTGCCGCCGGCCACGACCTCGCGCGCCAGCCCGGGGTTGTCGGCGACCGCGGAGCCGACGGCGAAGAACGTCGCAGTCGCGTCGTGCTCGCGGAGGACGCGGAGGATCTCGGGCGTCCACCGCGGATCGGGTCCGTCGTCGAAGGTCAACGCGACCGTGCGCTGAGCGGGCGCCGCGGTGCGCACTCCACCGTCACGGGGATCGATGACGGGACCGCCGTCGGTGACCTCGGCGGGCACCTGGTCGGTGGCCGTGTCCTCGGCGGCAGTCCCCGAGCGCGGATCCGCGGCGGTGACGTATCCGTGCACCACGAGTGCGGCGGCCAGCACGACCAGCACGGCCACGAGGACGACCCAGTGGACGCGGGTCTTCGCGGCGCGCGCGGCACTGCGGTGCTCGCGCCGCGTGAGGGTGTCCGCCGTCACGGCTTCGCCGGCTCCGTCGGCTCGGTGGGCGCATTGGCGCGTCCGGGGGCGGTCGCGCTGCTGCCGCGGTCGTCCGCTGGCGGCGTGTTGCCGGGCGTCGTCGCCGTCTCGGACGGCGCGGGAGCGGGAGCGGGCGCAGGCGTGACCGGGTCGCCGGGCGCCGTCGGGGCGCCGGTGGCGGCATCCGTCGATCCCTCCGCCGTGTCGACGGTGGGACTCGGTGTCGGCTCGGGCACGGCGACCGGCGCGGGGCCACCCGCCTCCGAGGACGTCCCCGCGTCGGCGGCCGGCGCAGGGAGGGAAGGCAGCAGCGGCGAGACGACCGTGGGCACGCCCAGCATGGACACGACCGCGAGGCCTAGCGAGAGTCCCACGACGGCGACACCGGCGATCGCGGCGGTGCGGACGCGGCGCACACGGCGGCCGGTGCGGTCGACGAACACGGGGCTGGCACGGCGGGTGAGCGGAGCGGGGGCCTCCGACCCGCGCGAGGGCTTCGGATCCATCACGCTCCTCGGGCGGTGAGGCGTGCTCGGGAGGCGCACGCCCGCCGGGGAGTTTATGCGAATGATCTGCGTGGAAGCCGGGCGCGAGCGGGTATCCTCATCGACCTCTCACGCGGCGGGAGGCGCGGATCGCAGCTCACGGCCTCCTCGGCTCCTTGGTGCGTCCGGGGGCGCTGTCGCTGTTGCCGGGACCGCTGGAGGAGTCCTCTTCCTCCTCCGTCGGCGGCGGCACCGTCGGCGCCGGAGCCGGAGCGGGCTCGACGGCCGCGTCCGTCTGCTCGTCTTCGCCGGCATCCGGCTCCGGCTCTGCTGGCGGGACCGTCGGACTGGGAGTGAGCAGAGGGGTCGGCGCCGGCGGTGTGGGGCGGGGAGTCACGCGCACCTCCGACGCCGGCGCGGGATCGGCGGGCAGCGGCGAGCGGTCGCCCTGCACCGCCGCGAACACCGCGGTGACGACGACCACGAGCGACAGTGCGAGGGCGCCGACCAGCGCTCCGAGTGCGAAGGTCTGCACCCGGCGCGAGCGCACCCAGGAGGCATCGGTGGCCATGGGCGTGGCCGTGGGGGTGAGCGGCGCCGGAGTGTCCGACCCGCTCGAGGGCGTCGACTCCATCAAGGTCCTCGGCGGTGAGCGCGTGCGGGGGGACACGCGAGCACCGATCCTACGCGACCCGGTTGCGACCCGCCCTGGCCGGATGTCGGCGATCGCGACGAAGATGGAGTGATGGGAGACGTCCTAGAGCGGTTCGGTCCTGCCACGCAGGACTGGTTCCGTGGCGCCTTCCACGCCCCGACCGATGCCCAGAAGGGGGCCTGGCAGGCGATCTCGGCAGGCAAGCACGCGCTGGTGGTCGCACCGACCGGCTCCGGCAAGACGCTGTCGGCGTTCCTGTGGGCGATCGACCGCGTCTTCCACGACAAGGCGGCGGCCCCGGTGGGCGCGCCCGCCTCCGGTCGGAAGAAGATGACGGATGCCGCGGCGCCCGCGACCCGGATCCTCTACATCTCGCCACTCAAGGCGCTGGGCGTCGACGTCGAGCGCAATCTCCGCTCCCCGCTCGTCGGCATCGGCCAGTCCGCGCGCCGGCTCGGTCTCACGGTGCCCGACGTCACCGTGGGCGTGCGCTCCGGCGACACCCCGGCGGGCGACCGGCGCAAGCTCGTGCAGCGCCCGCCCGACATCCTGATCACGACGCCCGAGTCGCTCTACCTCATGCTCACGAGCCGTGCGGGCGAGACGCTGCGCGACGTGCACACGGTCATCGTCGACGAGGTGCATGCCGTCGCCGCCACCAAGCGCGGCGCGCATCTGGCGGTGAGCCTGGAGCGGCTCGACGCGCTGCGTCGCTCGTTCGCACCCGACGCCCCACCTGCCCAGCGCATCGGCCTGTCGGCCACCGTGCGGCCGATCGACGAGGTCGCCCGGTTCCTCGGGGGCGCCGAGCCGGTCGAGATCGTCGCACCCCGGGCGACGAAGGCGTTCGACATGAAGGTCGTCGTGCCGATCGGCGACATGCTGAATCCTCCGCCGCCGCCGAGCCCGTACCGATCCGACGACGACGCCTGGGCGGACCCGGCCGCCGCGTCCTCGCCCGACGGGCCGGCGGAGGCGATCGACGAGGACTGGTTCGCCGACGGCTCCGGGTCTGGGGCGGGTTCGGGGAGCGATCCGCGCCGGGCGTCGGGTGCCGGCGAGACCGAGATGACCGGGTCGGTCTGGCCGCACGTCGAAGAGGCCATCGTCGATCGCATCCTGCTGCACCGCTCCACGATCGTGTTCTGCAACTCCCGACGGCTCGCCGAACGGCTCACGGGCCGGCTCAACGAGATCTACTCCGAGCGTCTCGGGCTCGACCTGCCCGAACAGGCGGTTCCCGCGGCCATGATGGCGCAGGCGGGCGCGACGGCAGGAGCCGACCCCGTGCTCGCGAAGGCGCACCACGGGTCGGTGTCGAAGGAGCAGCGGGCGCAGGTCGAAGAGGAGCTCAAGTCGGGCGTCCTTCGGTGCGTCGTCGCCACCTCGAGCCTCGAGCTCGGCATCGACATGGGCGCCGTCGACCTCGTCATCCAGGTCGAGGCGCCGCCGAGTGCGGCATCCGGACTGCAGCGGATCGGCCGTGCCGGGCACCAGGTGGGCGAGGTCAGCCGTGCCGCGCTGTTCCCGAAGCACCGCGGCGACGTGCTGCACACCGCGATCGTGACCGAGCGGATGCTGGCCGGGCAGATCGAGGCGATCGCCATCCCGCAGAACCCGCTCGACATCCTGGCGCAGCAGACGGTGGCCGCAGCGGCGGTCGCGCCCGTCGACGTCGAGGGCTGGTACGAGACGCTCAAGCGCAGCGCCCCCTTCCGCTCGCTCCCCCGGTCGGCGTACGAGGCCACGCTCGACCTCATCGCCGGGCGGTTCCCGTCCGACGAGTTCGCCGAGCTCCGTCCCCGCGTCATCTGGGACCGCGATCTGGGCGTGCTCACCGGCCGCCCGGGCGCCCAGCACATCGCCGTGACCAGCGGCGGCACGATCCCCGACCGCGGCCTGTTCGGCGTCTTCATCGCCGGTGAGTCCCAGAACGCGCGCGTCGGCGAGCTCGACGAGGAGATGGTCTACGAATCGCGCGTGAACGACGTGTTCACCCTCGGCACGACCAGCTGGCGCATCGTCGAGATCACGCACGATCGCGTCAACGTGGTCCCCGCGTTCGGACAGCCCGGCAAGGTGCCGTTCTGGCACGGCGACGGCATCGGTCGCCCGGCCGAGCTCGGCGAGGCCCTCGGCAAGTTCTCCCGCGAGGTGTCGACGGCGAAGCCCGAGAAGGCCGAGTCGCGCCTGCACGACGCGGGCCTGGACGAGTACGCGCAGGACAACCTGCTGGCGTACCTCGCCGAGCAGCGCGAGGCCACCGGCACGCTGCCGACAGATCGTCAGCTGACCGTCGAGCGCGGGCGCGACGAGGTCGGCGACTGGCGCGTCATCCTGCATTCCCCGTACGGCATGCAGGTCCACGCGCCGTGGGCGCTCGCGGTCAACGCGCGCATCCGCGAGCGGCTGGGCGTCGACGGATCCGCTGTCGCCAGCGACGACGGCATCATCGCGAGGATCCCCGATGCCACCGCCGAGCCGCCGGGTGCCGACCTCTTCGTCTTCGATCCCGATGAGCTCGACCAGATCGTGACCGAAGAGGTGGGCGGCTCCGCGCTGTTCGCTTCGCGGTTCCGCGAGTGCGCGGCGCGGGCGCTGCTCATGCCGCGGCGCAACCCCGGCAAGCGCACACCGCTGTGGCAACAGCGCCAGCGGTCGGCGCAGCTGCTCGAGGTGGCCCGTCGGTACCCGACGTTCCCCATCATCCTCGAGACGCTCCGCGAGGTGCTGCAGGACGTCTACGACGTGCCCGCGCTCCTGCAGCTCATGCGCGGCATCGGCGAGCGCCGCATCCGCCTCATCGAGACCGAGCCCGCGCAGCCCTCGCCGTTCGCGCGCGACCTGCTATTCGGCTACGTCGGCGCCTTCATGTACGAGGGCGATTCGCCGCTGGCAGAACGTCGGGCGGCCGCGCTCTCGGTCGACCCGGCACTGCTGTCGGAGCTGCTCGGCAAGGTCGAGATGCGCGAGCTCCTCGACCCGGACGTCATCGCGCAGTTCGAGCGCGAGGCGCAGCGCCTCGATCCCGAGCGCCGCGCACGCGGTCTCGAGGGCGTCGCAGACCTCCTGCGCCTTCTGGGTCCGCTCGACGCGACCGAGGCGGCCCTGCGGCTCGAGGAGGAGGGCGACGGCGTGGCCGACGCGCACGCGAGCCCAGGCGAGGCATCCGCTCTCCTCGACGCGCTGGTCGCGTCGCGGCGCGCGATCCCGGTGACGATCGCCGGGGCGACCCGCATCGCCGCGATCGAAGACGCCGGGCGGCTGCGCGATGCACTCGGGGTGGCTCTGCCGGTCGGCATCCCCACTGCGTTCCTCGAGCTCGTCGCCGACCCGCTCGGCGACCTGCTCGCCCGGTACGCGCGCACCCACGGGCCTTTCACGGCGGATGCCGCGGCCGACCGCCTCGGCATCGGCGTCGCCGTCGCGCGCCATACCCTGCAGCGGCTCGAGTCGCAGGGCCGGGTCACGAGCGGCTTCTTCCTGCCCGACCCGCCGCCCGGCTCGGAGGACGGCTCCGCAACGCGCGGCGACGATGCGGAGTGGTGCGACACCGAGGTGCTGCGCCGGCTGCGGATGCGCTCGCTCGCGGCGATCCGCGGCAGCGTTGAGCCGGTGCCCCAGCAGGCCTATGCGCGCTTCCTTCCGGTGTGGCAGCACGTCACCCGGCCGTTGGAGGGCATCGACGGCGTCGCGGCGGTCGTGGAGCAGCTGGCCGGCGTGCCGATACCCGCGAGCGCCTGGGAGTCCCTCGTGCTGCCGGCACGTGTCGGCGACTACACGCCGGGGATGCTCGACGAGCTGACCGCCACCGGCGAGGTCATCTGGTCCGGCCACGGCACGCTGCCGGGGCGGGACGGCTGGATCGCGCTGCATCCGGCTGACGCCGTGCCGCTGACGCTCTCCGTGCCCGACGACGCCGAGGAGATTGCGCCGGGGTCGCTCGATGCCCAGCTGCTGGCCGCGCTCGGCGGCGGGGGGGCCTACTTCGCCGCACAGCTGCGGCAGACGACCGGCGCCGAGAACGAGCAGTCGGTCGTCGAAGCGCTGTGGCGGCTCACCTGGGCAGGACGGATCACGAACGACACCTTCGCCCCCGTCCGCGCGCTCGTGTCGGGCGGCTCGCAGGCGCACCGGGTCAGCCGGCGCGCCCCGCGGGCCCGCCTCTACCGGGGCGCCGCGGTGCGGTCGGTCGCGGCATCCGTCCCCGCCCGTCCGCCTGCGATCGGCGGACGATGGTCGCTGCTGCCGGCGGCCGAGCCGGATGCCGCCCTGCGTGCGACGGCGACCGCGAGCCTGCTGCTCGACCGCTACGGCGTCGTCACCCGCGGCGCGGTGCAGTCCGAGGGCGTGCCGGGCGGATTCGCGCAGACCTATCGCGTGCTCGCGGGCTTCGAAGAGGCGGGTCACTGCCGGCGCGGCTACGTCATCGAGAAGCTCGGGGCGGCACAGTTCGCCGCCTCCGCCACCGTCGACCGGCTGCGCGAGTTCGCCGGTCTCTCCGACCCGCCGCCGCTGCGGGGCGTGACGCTCGCCGCGACCGATCCCGCGAATCCGTACGGTGCGGCGCTGGCGTGGCCGGCGCTCGAGGGCGTCGGGCATCGCCCCGGACGCAAGGCGGGTGCGCTGGTCGTGCTCGTCGACGGCGCGCTCGCCCTGTACCTGGAGCGTGGCGGCAAGTCGGCACTCGCGTTCACGGGCGACGAACCGGTGCTCGCCGCCGCCACGCGGGACCTCGCCGCGACCTCTCGGGCGCGACGGCTCGACACCCTGACCATCGAGCAGGTCAACGGCGCCTTCGTGTACGGCACCGCGGTCGGCCGGGCGCTGCGGGATGCCGGCTTCGTGGAGTCGCCACGCGGGCTCACCCTGCGGCGACCCACGGCTGGTGCTGCGCGACAGGCTCCGGGACCGGAAGACCGGGCGGGCGCGCGTGCCTGAAGGCGACACCGTCTTCCGCACGGCCCGCCGCCTCGATGCCGCGCTGGCGGGGGCGACGGTGACGCGGTTCGAACTGCGCGTCCCGCAGGCGGCCACGATCGACCTGCGGGGCGAGGTCGTGCACGGCGTGGTCTCGCGCGGCAAGCACCTGCTTCATCGCATCGGGTCGTGGACGCTGCACACCCACCTCAAGATGGAGGGCGAGTGGCACGTGTACCGGCACGGCGAGCGGTGGCGCGCGCCGGCGTTCCGTGCCCGAGCGGTGATCGGCGCGACCGCGCCGGAAGGCACCGAGTGGGAGACGGTCGGCTTCGACCTCGCCGACATCAAGGTGGTGCCCACCGCCGACGAGGACGAGCTCGTCGGCTACCTCGGCCCCGACCCGCTGTCCGAATCGTGGGACCCGGTGGAGGCGGCTCAGCGCCTCGGGGCCGACACCCGCGCCGTGCATGTCGCTCTCCAGGACCAGCGCAACATCGCCGGATTCGGCAACGAGTACGTCAACGAGATCCTGTTCGTGCGCGGCATCCTTCCGACGACCCCGGCGGACGAGACGGATGCCGCCGCGATCGTGGACCTCGGCGCGCGCATGATCCGCGCCAACCGCAACCGGTCGGGCCGCACGTTCACCGGTGACGAGCGCTCCGGACGATCGACCTGGGTCTATCGCCGTGAGGGCCGGCCGTGCCGGCGGTGCGGGACCCTCATCCGCGGCGGAAGCCTCGGTGCGGATCCCACCCGCGAGCGCATCGTCTTCTGGTGTCCGTCCTGCCAGCGCTGATCCTCTTCCAGCACGCTTTCATCACGATGCCGGGCGGACGAACTGTCGCCCGGGAGCCGGGCATCCGTTCGTCGCCGCGCGTGCGCCGTTGAAACACCGCGGATTCCTGGCCGTTACACAAGTCCGGACGAAGTGTCGTGCCGGAGGCCGCAGGCACCCCGGATCGTCTGGTTAGGCGGCGGCCGCATTGCGGGTGACCACGTCCCCCTATTGAATACTCGACACACCCGATCGGCCGTGCAGCGTTGCGCGGCCCGCGACCAGAAGGACCCTCACGAGGTGACGATGTCCACAGGCACGGCGACCGCAGCGGCAGACCCCGCAGAGCAGGTTCCCAGCGAGAGCGAGGCCGCGCGCGGGGCAGTCGTCCTTTCCGGGATCACGAAGTACTACGGCGAGCAGCTCGCCGTCGACGACCTGTCCCTGACGATCCAGCCGGGTGAGTTCATCTCGCTCCTGGGCCCCTCCGGCTGCGGCAAGACGACGACGCTGCGGATGATCGCGGGGTTCGAGCGGCCGGATGCCGGCGACATCCGCATCTCGGGGCGCTCGGTGCTCGCGGCGCCGCCGTACAAGCGCGACGTCAACACGGTCTTCCAGGCGTACGCCCTGTTCCCGCACCTGTCGGTCGCGGAGAACGTCGCGTACGGCCTTCAGCAACGCCGGACTCCGAAGTCCGAGGTGCGTGAGCGAGTCACCCAGGCGCTCGACATGGTGCAGATGCGGCGTTTCGGCGACCGCAAGCCCACGCAGCTGTCGGGCGGCCAGCAGCAGCGCATCGCGCTGGCACGGGCGCTGGTCAACCGCCCCGCCGTGCTGCTCCTCGACGAGCCGCTCGGCGCGCTCGACCGGCAGCTGCGCGAGGAGATGCAGCTCGAGCTGAAGCTCCTGCAGTCGCGACTGGGCATCACGTTCGTCTTCGTCACCCACGACCAGGGCGAGGCCCTCTCGATGAGCGACCGGATCGCGATCATGCGCGCCGGCCGCATCGAGCAGCTCGCCGACGCCGACACCGTGTACGCGCGTCCCGCATCGGCGTACGTGGCGGCGTTCGTCGGCCAGCAGAACTTCTTCCGCGGCCCGGCGGCCGAGGCGGGTGCGGCGATCACCTCGCCGCACGCGCTGGTGCGCGCCGCATCGCCCGTGCTCACCAGCACGAACCTCGGCGAGGCGGCGGTGCGGCCCGAGTTCATCCGGATCGAGATAGACCCCTCGGCGGGCTCGGGAACCGCGACCGGCGCGAGCCGTTCCGAGGCGAACACGACCCGCGGCGAGCTGATCGGCGTCGCTCATCTCGGCGACACGATGCAGTACCTGGTGCGGCTCGGTCCCGACCAGAGCCTGATCGTGCGGCGGCCCACGCCGGACGCCCCGGCGCTCGCCGTCGGCGACCACGTGGTGTGCACGTGGGGAGCGCACCACGTCCTGCTCTTCCCCGCCGCCGACGACGCGGCCGCGGAGCAGGGCGGCTACATCGCGCCCCCGACCGCCTGACCAGACCGACCGCCTGACCCGAACAGCACGCCCGACCCGACGCACGCCCTCAGCCGCGGCATCCGCCTCTCCGGCTCCCGACCCGACCAGGAGTACCCGTTGACCCAGTCTCGTATCCCGCTCCGCATCCTCGCCCCCGAGGCCGCCGCGCCCGCGATCGTGCGCGAGCTCTCGCGGCGCCGCTTCCTGAGCTTCGCGGCACTGGCCGGAGGCACCGC
This sequence comes from Microbacterium sp. LWS13-1.2, assembly GCF_040144835.1. Taxonomy (NCBI): domain Bacteria; kingdom Bacillati; phylum Actinomycetota; class Actinomycetes; order Micrococcales; family Microbacteriaceae; genus Microbacterium; species Microbacterium sp. LWS13-1.2. Next base: position 3,399,278 of record NZ_CP151632.1, on the reverse strand, counting down.
CGTGCTCGCCGCCTGCACGCCTGGCGGCAGCGGGTCACCCGCGCCGCAGGCCACCGGCGGAGACCTGGAGGGGAGCCTCTCGGTGTACACGTGGGGCGAGTACGACTCGCCGGATGTCGTTGAGGGATTCACCGACGAGCTCGGGCCCAAGGTCACTCTCGACTCGTACTCCTCGAACGAGGAGCTCATCGCGAAGCTGGTCGCGGCGAAAGGCACCTCGGGCTACGACATCGTCGTGCCGACCGGCGTCTTCATCCCGCAGATGATCGAGAACGGCCTGCTGACGAAGTTCAACAAGGAGCTTCTGCCGAACATGTCGAACATGGACCCGGCCTTCCTCGGCCGCGCGTGGGACCCGGGCAACGACTACTCGGTCTGCAAGGCGTGGGGAACGACCGGGTACGTCTACGACAAGACGGTCATCACCCGCGAGCTCACGACGTGGAGCGACTTCTTCGACGCCGCGCAGAACGAGGCGAGCGGCAAGACGGCGATGTCGGACGACCCCGCGGGCATCATCGGCTCGTACTTCTGGGCCAACGACCTGGACTGGAACACCGAGGACCCCGACGAGCTCGAAGCGTGCCGCGCCTTCCTCGTGGAGCAGATCGCGCCGCACATCTCGGCGTTCGACTCCTACCCGGGCACGAACGCGATCCCGCAGGGCACGCAGGTGCTGATGCAGGCGTGGAACGGCGACGCACGCCTCGGCCTGATGGAATCGAGCGAGCCGGAGCGCTGGCAGTGGGTGCTCCCAGGCCCCGTGACCGAGCTGTGGATGGACAACTGGGCGATCGCCCACGGCGCGCCGCACCCCGAGGCGGCTCACGCGTTCATCAACTACTCGATGACGCCCGAGAACCTCGCCCTGAACCTCGACTACATCGGCTACAACGTCGGTGGCAAGGACATGCAGGCCGCGGCCGAGGAGAGCGGCCTCGCATACACCGACATGATCTTCTTCAACCCCGAGCAGCTCGAGACCATGCACGAGCAGGAGCTCAACGACTCGCAGACGACCCGCGTCGAGATCTACAACGAGGTGAAGGCTGCCGCCGGTGCGTAGTCGTTCGGCAGGAGCCGCGCTCGCCGTTCCGGCGTGGGCGTGGCTCCTCCTGTTCTTCGTCGCGCCCGTCGCGATGGTCGTGTGGTTCAGCTTCGGCTACAAGCCCGGCGTCTTCGGCAGCCACGCGAACGACATCCTGTCGTTCGACCGCTACGTCGAGGCCTTCTCGCCGACGTTCTTCGCTACGTTCCAGAACACCCTCTGGGTCGGCGTGATCGGCACCGTGCTCTGCTTCCTGATCGGGGCGCCGGTCGCCTACTGGATGGCGTTCAAGGTCAAGCCCGAACGCCGCGGCATCCTCATCGCCCTGGTGCTGGTGCCGTTCTGGACCAACTTCCTGGTGCGCACGATCGGCTGGCAGGTGATCCTCGCGCCCGAGGGCTGGCTGTCGTCGCTGCTGCAGGGCATCGGCGTGCTCGACGGTCCGCTCGATCTGATGTACACCCGAACCGCGGTGATCATCGGCGTCGTGTACAACTACCTTCCGCTGATGATCCTGCCCCTGTTCGTCGCGTTCGACCGCGTCGGCCCGGCGCTGCGAGAGGCGTCGAAGGACCTCGGCGCGGGCAAGCTCACCACCTTCCTGCGCGTGACCCTTCCGCTGTCGCAGCCGGGCATCATCGCCGGCGTGCTGCTGGTCTTCATCCCCCTGATGGGCGATTACATCACCGCGACCGTGCTCGGCGGCGCCAAGGGCAACATGGTCGGCCAGCTCGTCGCGAGCCAGTTCCAGACCGCCCAGAACTGGGCGCTCGGCTCGGCGATGGCGGTGCTGCTCATGCTCGTGATCATGCTGACGATCGGCGTGGCCGCGGTGATCATCTGGCTGATCGCGCTGCCGTTCCGCTCGCGCAGCCGGCTGGTGCTGGGACCGGTGGCCGACACGGTGAAGACGGATGCCGCGCCCGCAGGCGCGCTGGAGGCGACGACGTGACCACGCAGACCGAGACCGAGACGATCCTGCAGGCCCAGACCCGCGAAGCGCGGCCGACCGCAGCTCCCCGCCGGCGCGCGCGCAAATCGTGGTCGGACGTCGCCTTCGGCGTCTGGGGCGTGCTGGTGATGCTCTTCCTGTTCCTGCCGATCATCGTGATCGTCATCTACTCGTTCAACAGCGGCCGCCTCCTGGTGTCGTGGGACGGCTTCGGGTTCGACGCCTTCAGCACGATCCTGGTGAAGCCGGCCATCCAGAACGCCGTCCGCGTGTCGCTGATCACGGCGCTCATCGCAGCGATCATCGCGACCGCGCTCGGCACGCTCGCCGGCATCGCGATGGCGCGGCATCCCGGCAAGTGGGTGTGGTGGTTCCTCGGGCTGCTGCTCCTGGTGTCGGTCACGCCCGAGATCGTCGACGCGGTGGCGCTGCTGCCCTGGATGGTCTTCCTCGGCCAGGATCTGGGCATCTCGATGTTCAACGACGGCATCGTGCGCCTCTCGGTCGGCTCTTCGCTGTTCGCGACCGCCGTCGTGTCGTACATCGTGCGCGCCCGGCTCGTGGGTCAGGACATGAACCTCGAAGAGGCCTCGGCCGACCTGTACGCGAAGCCGTTGACGACGTTCCGTCGCATCACCCTCGCGCTGGCCATGCCGGCGGTGCTCGCCGGCTTCCTGCTGGCGTTCACGCTCAGCCTCGACAACACGATCGTCGCGGCCTTCGTGCAGGTCTCGGGCACGACCCCGTGGCCGGTGTACGTGCTGAGCGCGCTGCGTTCGGGCCTGCGACCGGAGATCGCGGCCGTGTCCACCATCATGCTGGTGCTGACGCTCATCGCGCTCGCGCTCGTCGCGCTCGTGCTCAAGCGCGCCGGCGACTCCGCGACGCAGATCGCCCGCACGATGACCGGCGGCTGACCGGACCTCTCAGCGATCGGAGACCCATGCCCTACGCCGACCTCGTCTTCACCGGCGGCCCCGTGTTCACGGCGAACACCGTGCGGTCGCGTGCGACGTCCGTCGCGGTCACCGGCGGGCGCATCGTGGCCGTCGGCGGCGATGATGTCAGTGACCTCGTCGGCCCGTCCACGGAGGTCGTGGACCTCAGTGGGCGGATGCTGATCCCCGGCTTCCAGGACGCCCACGTGCATCCGGTCTGGGGCGGGCTCGACATGCTCCGCTGCGACCTGTCGGAGCTCGGCACGGCGTCGGAGTACCTCGAGGCGATCGGCCGCCATGTCCGCGCGCATCCTGACGACGAGTGGATCCTCGGCGGCGGGTGGCAGATGTCGGCGTTCCCGGGCGGCACGCCGACGGCATCCGCCTTGGATGCCGTCACGGGCGACCGCCCGGCGTTCTTCCCGAACCGCGACGGCCACGGCGCGTGGGTGAACTCGGCGGCCCTCCGACTCGCCGGCATCGACCGCGATGCGTCCGATCCTGCTGATGGACGTATCGAGCGCGACGCCGACGGCGCCCCCTCGGGAACGCTGCACGAGGGCGCGATGGCGCTGGTCAACCGCCTGCTGCCCGAGGAGCCGCTCGAGCGCCTCACCGAGGCACTCCTGCTGGGCCAGGACTACCTGCACTCGTTCGGCATCACCGGCTGGCAGGACGCGATCGTCGGCTCGTACGGGGATGCCGGCGATCCCGGTCCCGCATACCTCGCGGCCGCGGCCGCAGGCACCCTCACGGCGCGGGTGGTCGGGGCGATCTGGTGGGACCGCACGAAGGGCCTCGAGCAGATCCCCTCGATCCTCGAGCGCCGCGAGCGGTACCGCGGCGGACGCTTCGCCGCGACCTCGGTCAAGGTGATGCAGGACGGCGTCGCCGAGAACTTCACCGCGTCGATGCTCGAGCCGTACTGCGACGGCCACGGTCACTTCACCGACAACGCCGGCATCTCGTTCGTCGCGCCGGAGGTTCTCAACGAGGCTGTGCCGCTCCTGGACGCCGAGGGCATCCAAGTGCACTTCCACGCGATCGGCGACCGCGCGGTGCGCGAGTGCCTCGACGCGGTCGAGCATGCCATCGCCCGCAACGGCCCCAGCGACAACCGGCACCATATCGCCCACATCCAGGTCGTGCACCCCGAAGACGTGTCGCGCTTCCGCCAGCTCGGCGTCGCCGCCAACATGCAGTCGCTGTGGGCGACGTACGAACCGCAGATGGTCGAGCTGACGCTGCCGTTCCTCGGTGAGCCGCGCAGCGCCTGGCAGTACCCGTTCGGCGACCTGCTGCGAGCCGGCGCGGTGCTCGCCGCAGGCAGCGACTGGTCGGTGTCGACACCCGATCCGATGGCAGCCATCCACACCGCCGTGAACCGCACCGCAGCCCCCGGCCACGAGGAGGGCGATTACGACGCCTTCCTGCCGGAGCAGGCGATCGACCTCGCGACATCGCTCACCGCGTACACGGCCGGATCGGCGTGGGTGAACCACCTCGACGAGGTCACCGGCACGATCGAGGTGGGCAAGCTCGCCGACCTGGCCGTGCTCGACCGCGACCCGTTCGCCGGCCCCGCGGAGCGGATCGGCGCCACCCGCACGCTCCAGACGTTCGTCGAAGGCACGCGGGTCTACGCCGCGCCGGATGCCTGACACGTTCTGCACCACGCTCAGGCGTTTCGTCTCGCTCGTTCCTCGCTCGCTCAACGACCGGGACCTAGCTTCGGTCGTTGAGCGAGGGAGCGCCAGCGACCGGGACCAAGCTTCGGTCGTTGAGCGAGGGAGCGCCAGCGACCGAGACGAAACGCCCCGAGCCTCTCGATTGCGCTGGGTGCCCGCGTTTCGTCTCGCTCGTTCCTCGCTCGCTCAACGACCGGTGTCTACGCCGCGCCGGATGCCTGACACGGCCGCCTCTATGCTGTTGCGGTGACCCGACTCCTGCTCCTCATCGACATCCAGCGCGACTACTTCCCGGGAGGGCGGCATCCGCTCGTCGACCCGGATGCCGCCGCCGATGCCGCCGCGCGACTCCTCGCCGCGTTCCGCGCGACGGGTGAGCGGGTCGTCCACGTCCAGCACGTGTGGGACGGTCCGGATGCCGCGTTCTTCGGCGCCGGGACGCCGGGCGTCGAGTTCGACCCGCGCGTCGCGCCCGACGGTTCGGAGCACGTCGTCGTCAAGCACGAGCCGAACGCGTTCCTCGGCACGGGGCTCGAGGCTCTGCTGCGCGCCGCGGCACCCGACGAGATCGTCGTCGCCGGGATGATGTCGAGCATGTGCGTCGACGCGACCGTGCGCGCGGCATCCGATCTCGGCTTCCGCCTCGCCGTCGCACAGGACGCGTGCGCGGCACCCGACCTCGCCTACGACGGCCGGACCGTGCCGGGCGCCCAGGTGCACCTGGCGTTCATGGCGGCGCTCGACGGCACCTACGCCCGCGTCGCCGACGTGGATGCGCTCACCGGGGAGCTCGCCGCGCGCTGATGCCGGCGCGACAACCTGTCCGGCCGACGGACAACTTCCGACACGCGATGCCCGCACCGTCGCCGTCGACGGGCGAGGATGGGAGCACCAGACACCCGCATCGGAGTTGATAACCGTGGGCACGACCGTCTTCGAACGACAGCGGCCGCCAGCATCCGTCGTCCAGCATTCCCTTGCCGGCACCAGACACTCCGTCTTCTGGCGCGACGACCTCCCCGAGAATCTGAGGCCCGACCGGTCCTCTCTCGTCGGCACGCATCGCGCCGACCTGGTCGTCGTCGGCGGCGGCTACACCGGCCTGTGGACCGCCCTGCTCGCCACCGAGCGCGACCCGGGCGCCAAGGTCGTCGTCGTCGAAGCGCAGCGCGTGGGCTGGGCGGCGTCGGGGCGCAACGGCGGCTTCTGCGAAGCGAGCCTCACGCACGGCCACGAGAACGGCATGGCGCGCTGGCCCGACGAGATGCCGGTGCTCGAGCGGCTCGGTCGCGAGAACCTCGATGCGATCGAGGCGTCCGAGGCGCGCTACGGCCTGGACTTCCAGTTCGAGCGCACCGGTCAGCTGGCGCCCGCGGTCGAACCCCATCAGGTGGAGTGGCTGAAGGAGTGGGCCGCCGAGGGCGAGGAGGGCGTCGTCTATCTCGACCGTGCCGAGGTGCAGGCATCCGTCCACTCCCCCACGTATCTCGCCGCCGTCTGGGAGAAGCACGCGTGCGGCATGGTGCACCCGGCGCGCATGGCCGCCGAACTCGCCCGCGTGTGCGAGGAGCGCGGCGTCGAGATCTTCGAGCGGTCCCACGTGACCGGGCTCGACACGACCGGCCCGGGGGTGGTCGTGATCACCAACGACGGGCGCGTGGAGGCAGCGCGTGCCGTGCTCGGCACCAACGTGTTCCCGTCGCTCATCAAGCGCAACCGGCTCATGACGGTGCCGGTGTACGACTACGTGCTCATGACCGAGCCGCTCACCGACGCGCAGCTCGCGTCGGTCGGCTGGCAGGACCGCCAGGGCATCGGCGACATGGCGAACCAGTTCCACTACTACCGGATCAGCAAGGACAGCCGCATCCTGTTCGGCGGCTACGACGCCGTCTACCGCTACGGGCGCCGCGTCGATCCCGCCTACGAGCACCGGCCCGAGACGTGGGAGAAGCTGGCGAGTCACTTCTTCACGACCTTCCCACAGCTCGAGGGCCTGCGCTTCACGCACCAGTGGGCGGGCGCGATCGACACATCGACGCAGTTCACGGCCTTCTTCGGCACGGCGCGCGAACGTCGCATCGCCTACGCCGCCGGCTTCACCGGGCTCGGCGTCGGCTCGACCCGCTTCGCCGGCGACGTCATGCTCGATCTGCTCGACGGCGTCTCGAACGAACGCACCGAGCTCGAGATGGTGCGCAAGCGCCCCCTGCCGTTCCCGCCCGAGCCCGCGGCCTCGATCGGCATCAACGCGACGAGGTGGTCGCTGGATCGCGCCGACCACAACAAGGGCAAGCGCAACCTGCTGCTGAAGACGCTCGACGCGCTCGGACTGGGCTTCGACTCATGAACCCGGGGATCGTGACGGATGCCGCGGCCCTCGCGCTCGCGCTCGACTCCCTGCCGGCCGAGCAGGTCGTCGAGGGCTCCCCGCGCACCGGCTACATCGAGCTGACGGACGCGATCGGCGTGTGGGAGCACACGCCGGGGGTCTCGACCGACGTCGAGACCGACGAGGTGTTCGTCGTGCTGTCCGGCTCGGCGACGGTGTCGTTCGACGACCCGGCACTCGAGCCGATCGAGCTGCGCGCGGGTGCGGTGGTGCGCCTCACCGCCGGCATGCGCACGGTCTGGACCGTCCGCGAGACGCTCCGCAAGGTCTACATCGCGGGCTGATCCGGGCCCGCGTCAGCGGCCGGCGGAGCGCCGCACCAGGAGTGCGAGGTGAAGCGCGGTCTGGGTCTCGCCGTCGTCGAGGTCGGCGCCCAGCAGCTCCTCGATGAGCGCGATGCGCTGATAGAACACCGACCGCGAGAGATGGGATGCCCCCGCCGCCGCGGTGCGGTTGCCCGGGTGCGCGAGCATCGCCTCGAGGACGTCGAGCAGGTCACCCGAACGCGACAGGTCGTGCGCGATGAGCGGCGCGAGCATGCGCTCGCCGTGATCGAGCACCCTGTGGTCATCGCGCAGGGCCGCGACGAGCTGGACCAGCGGGCGGTTCTCGCCGCGCCGCAGATGTGGGCCGCGTCCGGCCCGGCGACGCCGGCCGCCGGCCAGATCCACGGCTTCGTGCACCGAGGCGAGGGCAGCGTCGATGCCCTCGGCGCCGCGACCGACCGAGACGGTGACCCGTTCGACATCGGCGGCGTCGACGAGGGCCCGCACGAACGCCACCACGGCGGCGTCGTCGAACACGGCGTCCCGCGGCAGCGATACCAGCATCGTCGCCGCGGGCGCCGCGACTCCGGCCGGCGCCGACCCTGCGAGTGCGCGGCCCCGCAGCGCGCGGGCCGCGGCATCCGCTCGCTCCACCGCGACGGGTGCGCCCGACACGACCAGGCCGTACAGCTTCGCGCCGCGCAAGGGCAGCCCGGCCGCTTCGAGGCGCGCGGCCGCGCCGCCGACGCCCGCGAAGCGGCCGGCGAGCAGTCCGTCGACCAGGCGCCGGCGCCCGATGCGGACCCATTCGTCGGCGTCGCCGTCGGCGAGACGGCCGACCGCGAGGGCGATGGCTCCCTGCTCGAGCACCGCCATCCGCCCAGCCGCATGCTCCGGACCCGGAAGGGCGATGAGGTTGCCCCAGCGGATGCCGCGCGCCTCGACGGGAATGATGAGCCAGTCGTCCGCGCCCGCGGCAGCGCCGCGCTGACGACGCTGCTCGGAGCGCCGGTGGGCGGAACGGGAGCGCAGCTCCCACTCGGCGAAGAGCTCCTCCTCCATCGCCAGGGGCACCTCGGCCGCCACGACCTCGTAGCCGAGGTTCTCGAGCACGATGGGCGCACCCAGCGTCTGCGCCAGCTGATGAACGATGAAGTCTGCGGGCGAGCCGCGCAGCACGAGCGCCGTGAAGCGCTCGCGCACCTCGTCGCGGGCGCGCAGCGCGTCGGTCTGCCCCGTGATGATGCGGCTGTGCACGGCTTCGGTGACCGTGACGAACTTCACCTCGCGGTGCAGCACGATCAGCGCGAGGTCGCGCGCCGCCGCCGCCTCGACGACCACGGCGGGCACGTAGCGGTAGTGGGTGCCGAGCTCGAGCGCGAGGCCCGAGAGCCCGGCGTCGGCGAGCTCGTCGATGAACCTCCGCAGGTCCGCGGGCTCTGCGGGCCACGAGGAGCCGGTCGACAGCAGCAGCTCGCCGCCATCGAGCAGGCGGGCGACACCCGCACTGTCCGAGACATGCAGCCAGCGCACCCGCGCGTCGAGGGCGTCGCCTGCGACGAGCACCTCGGGAACACCGTGGGCGACCGCGTCCAGCGCGATCACCTCGCGCACGGTCGGGAGGGTCTCATCTGCGGATCGATTTGCCGGACGATCCGTGTGGATCGTCCGATCTTCGCGACGGTCGGGCACCGTGAACGCCTCTTCTTCTCTGACAGGCTGGGACGCGTCAAGCCTAAGGGATCGCCACACGATCTGTCCGACGCCGAAAGGGATCACCCATGAGCATTGCCGAGAGCGCTGTCGCACCTGCGACCACCGACGCCGATGTGCGGGTGATCTCGCATTGGATCGATGGTGTGGAGGTGCCGTCGTCGTCGGGGCGGACGGCGCCGGTGTTCAATCCGGCGACGGGTGTGGTGTCGGCGCGGGTGGCGTTGGCGGATGAGGCGGAGATCGACGCGGCGATCGCGTCGGCGGTGCGTGGGTTCGAGGTGTGGTCGGGGTGGTCGATCGCGCGGCGGCAGGGCGTGTTGTTCAGCTTCCGGGAGTTGTTGAATGTGCGGAAGCGAGAGTTGGCGGAGATCATCACCGCGGAGCACGGCAAGGTGGTCTCGGATGCGATGGGGGAGATCCTGCGCGGTCAGGAGGTCGTGGAGTTGGCGTGCGGTTTCCCGCACTTCCTCAAGGGCGCGTTCAGTGAGAACGCGTCGACCGGGATCGATGTGTACTCGCTGAAGCAGCCGCTCGGGGTGGTGGGGGTGATCAGCCCGTTCAATTTCCCGGCGATGGTGCCGATGTGGTTCTTCCCGATCGCGATCGCCGCGGGCAACGCGGTGGTGCTGAAGCCGTCGGAGAAGGACCCGTCCGCGGCGCTGTGGCTGGCGGCGCTGTGGCAGGAGGCGGGACTGCCGGACGGGGTGTTCACGGTGCTGCAGGGCGACAAGGCCGCGGTCGACGGGCTGCTGGAAAGCCCCGACGTGCAGTCCATCAGTTTCGTCGGGTCCACGCCGATCGCGCAGTACATCTACGAGACCGCCTCGAGGCATGGCAAGCGAGTGCAGGCGCTGGGTGGTGCGAAGAACCACATGCTGGTGCTGCCCGACGCGGACCTGGACCTGGTCGCCGACCAGGCCGTCAACGCCGGCTACGGTGCCGCCGGGGAACGCTGCATGGCCATCAGCGTCGTGCTCGCCGTGGAACCGGTCGCCGATGACCTCATCAGCAAGATCACCGAACGCATCGCGAAGCTGAAGATCGGCAACGGTGCCGGGGTGGACGGCGTGGAGCCCGACATGGGGCCGCTGATCACCGACGTGCACCGCGACAAGGTCTCGAGCTACGTCGACATCGCCGAGGCGGACGGCGCGAAGATCGTCGTCGATGGCCGGGGCTTCACTGTCGAGGGGCATGAGGATGGGTTCTTCTTCGGCCCCACCCTGATCGACGACATCCCCACCACCAGCCGCGCGTACCAGGAGGAGATCTTCGGACCGGTCCTCTCCGTCGTGCGCGTGCAGTCGTACGACGAGGGTCTCGAGCTGATCAACTCCGGCCAGTTCGGCAACGGCACCGCCATCTTCACCAACGACGGCGGCGCCGCCCGCCGCTTCCAGAACGAGGTGCAGGTCGGCATGATCGGCATCAACGTGCCCATCCCCGTCCCCGTCGCGTACCACTCCTTCGGCGGCTGGAAGCAGTCGCTGTTCGGCGACGCCAAAGCCTACGGCGTCCACGGCTTCGACTTCTACACCCGCGAGAAAGCCATCACCAGCCGCTGGCTCGACCCCGCCCACCACGGCGGCATCAACCTCGGCTTCCCCCAGAGCAACTGACGCGCATTCGGTCGTTGAGCGAGCGAAGCGAGACGAAACGCGCCTGACATTGCTCGCGATCAGCACGCGTTTCGTCTCGCTCGTTCCTCGCTCGCTCAACGACCGCAACAGGAGAGGACTCCTCATGACCGACACGCTCGCCGACGCCGCCGTCTACACCGATCCGGCGGGTGTCCGCCGCACGCTGCCCGACCGCCAGGCCGACGCACGCGTGCGCGCCGACGACCGCGGACACGTGTTCCACTCCTGGAGCGCGCAGGCGCTCATCGACCCGCTGCCGATCGCAGCGGGCGAGGGCTCGACGTTCTGGGACTACAGCGGCAACGCCTATCTGGACTTCAACTCGCAGCTGGTCAACCTCAACCTGGGCCACCAGCATCCCGATCTGGTCGCGGCCATCCAGCGGCAGGCGGGCCGCCTCGCGACGATCCAGCCGTCGATGGCCAACGACGTCCGCGGCGAGCTCGCCCGCCGCATCGCGGAGGTGGCCGGCGACGGCTTCGACAAGGTGTTCTTCACCAACGGCGGCGCCGACGCGAACGAGAACGCCGTGCGCATGGCTCGTCTCGTCACCGGTCGCCGCAAGGTGCTGTCGATGTACCGCAGCTATCACGGCAACACCACGACCGCCATCTCACTGACCGGCGACCCGCGCCGCTGGCCGAACGAACCCGGCGACGGCTCGACGGCGAAGTTCTTCGGGCCCTACCCCTATCGCTCGGCGTTCCACTCGTCGAGCGCCGAGGAAGAGACGCAGCGCGCGCTCGAGCACCTCGAGCAGACCATCGTGCTCGAGGGTGCGTCGACGATCGCCGCCATCCTCATCGAGACCATCGTCGGCACCAACGGAGTGCTCGTTCCGCCGCCCGGGTACCTCGCGGGCGTCCGCGAGCTGTGCGACCGCTTCGGCATCGTCTACATCGCCGACGAGGTGATGGTGGGCTTCGGCCGCGTGGGCGAGTGGTTCGCGTTCCAGGCGTTCGACGTGCAGCCCGACCTCATCACCTTCGCAAAGGGCGTGAACTCGGGCTATGTGCCGCTGGGCGGGGTCGTGATCTCGGACCGCATCGCGGCGCACTTCGACACCGTGTCGTTCCCGGGCGGCCTCACGTACTCCGGGCATCCGCTCGCGTGCGCAGCGGGCGTGGCGACGTTCGAGGTCTTCGAGCGCGACGGCATCCTCGAGCGCGTCCGCGATCTCGGTTCGCGCGTCGTCGAGCCGCGACTGCGCGACATCGCGTCGCAGCATCCGTCCGTCGGCGATGTGCGGGGGATGGGCCTCTTCTGGGCGATCGAGCTGGTCAAGGACCGCGACACGCGCGAGCAGCTCGTGCCGTTCAACGCGAGCGGAGCGGATGCCGCGCCCGTCGTCGCCGTCGCCGCCGCGTGCAAGCGCGAGGGCGTGTGGCCCTTCACGCACTTCAACCGCGTGCACATCGCGCCGCCGCTCGTGATCAGCGAGGACGAACTGGTGCGCGGTCTGGACGTGATCGACCGCGCTCTATCGGCCGCTGACGAGTTCGTGGAACGCTGATCCGAACCGGCTTCCGGCCCCGCATTCCTCGGGATGCGGGGCCTCTTTCCGCCGTGACCGGATCGTTCCGATGCGCGGGAATGAATCACCGCTCTCCTCGGTTATTTCTGTACTCAGCACTATGTGCTGCTCAGGAGGGGATTGTGGGCAAGAACTACATCGACATCGAGAACGACCGGGGCGAGACGCTGCGCTACCGCAAGCACGTCAACGGTCGTGGCCTCATCGCGCATGGAGCGAAGGTGCACCCGAGCGCCGTCGTCGAAGCGGGGGCGTATGTCGAACCGGGGGTTCAGATCGCCGCGGGCGCGCACGTCGGCCGTGGCGTGTGGGTCGAGACGGATGCCGTGATCGGCCCTGACGTCGAGATCGCCCCTCACGCCCACATCGGTCCGCGGGCCGCCATCGGCCCGCGCGCGAAGATCGGCGTGCGCACGCAGGTCGGCCACGACGCTCGTGTCGCCGGGGGCTCGCTCATCGGCGACGACCAGACGATCGCCGACGGCGAGCGCGTCGCCACCGACAAGCGGGGACTCCGACTGGCCGCCTGACCTCCGACCGCGGAGCGTCGCGAGCACGGCATAGGCTCGCGACGTGTTCAGACGCGTCCTCATCGGCATCCTCGTGCTCGTCCTCGCGGGCGCGGCCGTGTGGTGGTTCGCGGGGCGCGACCATGATGCAGCCCCAGTCGCCGTCGCACCCCCCGGCGGTGCTGCGACGATGCCCGCGATTCCCGCTGACGCGTTCGAGATGACCGTCGAGAGCGTGCACGACGGCGACACCCTGCGCGCCCATGTCGCGGTGTCCAACGCCGTCGTCGGCGATCTCGAGTCGACGCGCGTCCGCCTGCTCGGCATCGACACCCCCGAGACCTCTCCTGTCCTCGACTGCTGGGGCGCGGAGGCGACCGCGAACCTCTCGGCACTCGTACCGGCGGGGTCGACGATCTGGGTGGCGCCCGACGCGGAGGTGCACGACCAGTACGGCAGGACTCTGCTGTACATCTGGACGCCCGACGGCCGCTTCGTCAACGGCGAACTCGTGGCTCAGGGCGACGCGCGCGTCGAGGTCTACTCGCCCAACCGCAGCCAGGAGGCGCTGCTGCGATCGCTCGAGAAGACGGCTGTCGCGTCGGGGTCCGGTCAGTGGGGCGCGTGCGATTGAACCCCGCCTCCGCGCATCGGCCGCGGCGAATCGGCGACGTGGCACATCCCCGTTTCGTCGATGAACTTCCGGTTCACACACCACGAGGCTGTGTGAACCGGAAGTTCATCGATGTTTCGGGGATGCCTTCGCCCGAGCTCAGCAGGCTCGTCAGGCGAAGAGGAACAGCACGAAGCCGATGAGCGGCAGCGTCCCCTGGATGAGCGCCGGCCGCAGATACTTCATTCCTGTGGTCAGCAGCACGAGAGCGGCAGCCACCATCGACCCGAGGCTGAACAGCACGAGCGCGAGCCCGGCCGCGCGCACGGGGGCGGCATCCGATCCCGCGAAGATCAGCACCAGACCGATCACGACGCCGATGGCGAGGAACAGGTTGTAGAACCCCTGGTTGTACGCCATCGGCTTGGTCGTGTCGGCCGCGGCCTGGTCGGCGACGCCGAAGCGCTTCCAGACCTTCGGCTGCGTCCACTGCACGCTCTCCATCACGAAGATGTACACATGCAGCAGCGCCGCCAGCGCTGCGAAGACCGTCGCGAGGATCGTCACCATGAGCGAACGATAGCGCCCCGGCTACGCTGAACGGTATGGCGAAGGGCGGGCCGCGCGCAGGCGGGCGAGGACGAGGCGTCTCGGGCAGGCGTCCGGGCGCCGCATCCGGATCCGCAGCCAAGGGCAAGCCGACGAAGGCACGCCGGCCGCAGCCGTCGCCGGGCCCGTCGCCGACGCCTCCCGCCGAGCCGCCCATGCCGACGACGTTCCTCCTCGGCGCGATCCCCGGTGCCACACCGGGCAAGTGGATCGACACCTGGAAGGAGCGGATGCCGCGCACGAGCCTGGAACTCGTCCCGCTGGCGGTCGCCGACCAGCGTGATGCCCTCCGCGCCGGCGAGGTCGACGCGGCCCTCGTCCGACTGCCGATCGACAAGGACGGGCTCCACGTCATCCCGCTCTACGACGAGGTGCCGGTCGTCGTCTGTGCGAAGGAGTCGCACCTGACGACCGCCGACGAGCTCGATGCCGCCGACCTCGTGGGCGAAGTGCTGATCGTTCCCGAGGACGACGTGCTCGGCATCCGTCCGCCCGGCACCGTGGCACCGCGCTTCGCTCCCCCGGCCGACACGGCCGAGGCGATCGCGACCGTCGCCGCAGGGGTCGGGATCGTGGTGGTGCCGATGTCGCTCGCGCGGCTTCACCAGCGCAAGGACGTCGAGTACCGGCCTCTCCTGGACGGACCGGCATCCACGGTCGCGCTGGCGTGGGCCACGGACCGCACCACGCCCGCCGTCGACGCGTTCGTCGGCATCGTACGCGGCCGCACCGCGAACTCCTCCCGCGGCTGATTCCGCCACGGTGCACGGATGAGGGGCGCCGCCCCCAGTCCCCGGTGCGGCACCCCTCGAAGATCGGCACCGAAGACCCGCTCCCGAGCAGCGTTTCCCCAGGAGGCCTTCTGTCCCGCTTCCCGGCCCCCAGGTCAGGCAGCGGGAGCCCATCCAGTGACGAGGAGCCGCCGGCATCCGCCCTGATACACGCGGCGCGAGAAAAGTCAGAACCCGGCGCCGTGCACCTGGAACGGTGCGACGATGCCGGTTCGCTCGGATGCCGCAGCCAGCGCCTCGGAGGGCGCGACCCCGGCGGCGAGCCCGTGATGCATCGCCGCGAGGAGTTCGCACGCGACGTCGTCGGCGACGATGACCGGGGCGGCGACGACGCATCGAGTGCCGGCGTGCAACCACACCCGCGTCATGCCGATCGATTCGTCGCCCCAGCGCACGGCCGAACGTCCCACTTCGCAGGCGGACAGCACCACGACCTGGGGCGGACGCGTCATGAGGTCGATGTCGTAGCCGAACAGCGCGCCATCTGCGAGTTCGAGCCCCGAGAACAGAGGGTTGTCGGCCGCATGACGTCCGTGGGCAGCGATGTGCAGCACGTCGACCGTCGACGCGAGCGCGGTCACGGCGTCGGCGGTCGCGGCATCAGCGTGCAGCTGCTGTGCGTGCGCCCAGGCATCGGCTGCCATCGTGATCTCCTCATCGCCGCGTGCGACTCGCGGGCCGGCGGCGAACCCGGCAGTCGCGAGTCCTTCCGGCGCCGATCTGCGTGCCCGCACCCAACTGGATGCTGACGAGGCGAGGGTCACCGCGCGAGCGTTCAGCCCGGGAAGCATCGACCACGGGATGCCCGCGAGCACGCCGGGAGCGGTGATCAGGATGCGCCGTCCGTCCCCGTCACCGATCGCCGCGTCCACGAGCAGCCGCGAGAGCACCCGGAGCCGATCGTCGAGCGAGCTCCGCACCACTGCCGCCACCGGCCCCGTTCGGACGGATGCCGCCATGTCGAGGTCCGCACGCAGGCCCCGGAGCGCAGCTCGGACGCCGTGCCAATCCAGCGACAGGAACCGCGCTCCCGCCGCCGACGCGACCACGAGTCCGAGTCCCACACCGTCGAACACGTACGAAAGCGAGATCTCACCGGCGTCGAGCTCTCCGCGCAGGTCTTCGAGTTCTATCCGGTCGTTCAGCGTCCGTCCGGCGGTTGCGGACCATTGACGTTCCCGCGCCCGGTCACGGAGGAGAGAGGCGCGGGGCCCTGAGAGCCAGTCCGTCCCTCCGTCGTCCACGCGGAGGACCCGCAGCTCGGCGAGATCGGCGGCAAGCTCGGGGTCGGGCGGTGGTCGCAGTGGCACGATCTGCTGGTTCAGGTGACGGGCGCGCTCCGACCACTCGAAGACGACGCTCGGTCGGCCGGACCGCATCGCGGACGAGAGACCCACCGTGATGACCCCCAGCCCCTGCATCGTCGTCGACCCGGAGAGGTCGAGGCTGCCCACGGCGCGCCGAGTCGTCACCAGTAGGTCCAGGCCCCCCGCCGCGTGACGTCGGACTCCGCGTTCGTCGCCCCGAGCCCGTGCGCGCTCCGCACGGACTTCATGCACGAGCAGTCCGAGCTCCAGCGGCGCCCAGCGTGGCGTCCGGGGCACCCTGATGGTCTGCGGGTCGGCGCCCCGTCGCACGCGGGCGAGCAGCTCGCTCATCCGAAGCAGTGCCGCATCGCTGTGGTGCCCGTGTGCGTCGAGTGCATCCGCGACATCTGCCACCGTCGTCGTGCGGGGCAGGGCACGGGGCGTCGCCACCGGTGCACCGGACCGGTCGACACGGCCGATGGCCAGCTGCGCGCGCAGCTTGATCGCCTCCGCTCGCATCCCCCACCCGTCGCTGCCGATCGATCGGAATCGCCTCGCCGCCATCGACGCGACCCGTGCCGCACGTTCGGGCGAGTGGTTGAGCAGTGAGCGCGCGAGATGGAACTCCGCCTCGGCGCGGTCCTGCCGCGCGCCGTGCCGGGCGAACGTCCGCGCGACCGACTCGAGCGATCGCTCCGCCTCACCGACCAGCCCGGCGTCTCGGAGCACCTCGGCGCGGTCGAGCTCATTGATCGCGGCCCACACATCCGACTCCTCATCCAGAGGCGCGCGGACTCCCTGCATCAGCCGCAGCGCGCCGACGAGATCTCCGCCAAGCATGCGAACGTAGGCACGGTTATGCACCGCCTGGTCGGCCTCGAGGTCGAGCGCGGCGCCCCGGTAGGCCGCCTCGGCGTCGAGCAGATCCGCTGAGGCGTCGTCGAGTCGTCCTCGCCGCATGTTCACCATGCTGCGGTTCATGCGCATGTTAGCCGCCCGCACCGGATCACCGCTCAATCCGTCGATGCTGCGGGTGAGCGAGTCGGCGGCCGGATCCAGGTGGCCCCGCTCCATCTGGATCGAGCCGAGCTGCCCGTGGAGGATCGCCAGCGTCTCCGGGGCCAGTCCGGGCCGTGCGAGCGCTTCACGGCACAGTCGCTCCCCTTCGACCGCATCGGACTGCTGTGCGAGCAGGTAGGCGGTCGTTCCGGTGACGCGCGCCTCGAGATCCACATCGCCCGCGGCCGAGGCGGCACGGGCGGCGCGCGCCAGCACACGACGGGCGTCTGCGAAACGCCCTCGGTTCGCAAGGTGCACACCGCGCTGATACAGGTCGCGGGGGTCGGAGCTCACTCCCTCATGATGGCGAACTCGGCGCGGCTGCGGCATCCCCACGCGCGAACTGCGTGAGGATGCCGCGCTTCACGCTGTGCTGCCACCCTTGATCGAGCCGTCCAATTCCTCGAGGTCGTGGATCGCCTTGCCCGTCGCGGCCTCCACGGCGGCGACACCACCCGCACCGCCGGCCATCAGCACGGGAGTGAGGTGCGCGGCGATCAACCCCGCGACATAGGGGGCCGCGAACGACGTGCCGCTCCACACTGCGTACCCGCCACGCATGTCGTCGGGGTCGATGGTCTCCCGGACGCGGCCGTAGAGATCATCGCGTGAGCCCGCTTGCACGCCGCCGTTCAAAGGCGGGACGGTACTGACCACGGATGTGCCGGGCGCGTAGGCCGTGACCCATGGGCCGATATTGCTGTAGAGCGCGACGGATCGGAGGTTGGGGTTGAGCGCACCGATCGCGAGATGTCGTGCTCGCTCGCCCTCCGTCTCATCGATCCGCAGGTCGGTGTCGCCGGTCCACGGCCACAGCGCTGCGGGGAAGGTGGGGCGATCGGTCGCGTCATTGCCGGCAGAGCACACCACCGCGCAGCCCTGATCGCGCAAGCGCCGAAGTGCGCTGTAGAGGCGCGTGCTGTACAGACCGTCCTCCGGGGTCTCGTGGTAGTAGCCCAGCGACAGATTGAGCACATCGATGTGGCGGTCCCCGCCTTCACCGTCATGCTCGACCCAGTCGGCCAGTTCCTCGATCGCTTCGATCAACTCGCTCTCGAGGACGGTTCCGTTGCTGTCGGCGACCCGTATCGAAATGAGATCGGCGTCGGGTGCGATCTGGCGGATGATGCCCGATACGAACGTCCCGTGTCCTGCCCCGCCATCCAGGTATCCGTCCAACGCACCTGCCTGATCTCCGTCGACCTCAGGATCCGTCGCCGGGTTCTCGACGCCCAGGATGGTCGTGCCGATGACGGTCGGCACACGCCTTCGCACGATCGGCCTGCTGGACGCTGCGACGCCTTCGCCAGGCTCCCCCGGCAGCCACTTGTGGCTTCCGCAGCCGGTGTCGACGATCGCGACCACCGGCCGACGAGCGTCCTTCGGAGGGTCGTCGGACCGGCGGGGCTCGGGACCGATGTACGAGACCATCTCGAGGCCGCCGGTGCCGGGGTCGGAGTATCCGCCCGTTCCACTCGGGTTGGTCTTGGAGTGCGGATTCGTCTTGGAATGCGGATTGGTCTTGGAGTGGGGGTTCGTCTTGGAGTGCGGGTTGATGCCGATGGGGTCGATCGACAGCACATGGTCGAGCCCGACCTGCCGCAGCGGGTGGTCGGTCGGCAGTTCGAAGCGCCGCCGATCCGCAACGCGCGAGATCCCGCGCGCGGAGGCCTTCGCCGCGTCCAGCGACTGCTCTCTCCGCTCGCCGCCCCGCACCGCGAGCGCGCGCGCGTGCTGCAGCAGGCGCCACGCGTCCACCGGAGGGACGGGCTCGTCGTCGCGTCCTTCCTTCGGCGCTGGGAAGATGCGCGCGCGCGTCAGCTCGGCTCCGCTGCGTGTGCTCACGGCCTCCTCGGCCACTTCCCAGCCGAGTTCCGCTCCGGCTGCCGTGAGAGTCTCGATCGCGGCATCCGTGCGACCCGTGATGATGAGGTGTCCGGGCGCGTAGACGGTGCTGAACGCCTGGATGCCGGGCACCGGATCGCGGGTGGGCTCAAGCGGCACGCCCCTGGGCTCATCCGCTGCCTCACGCTCACGCCACGGGCGCAACGGTCGTTCGCGGTCATCGTCAACCATGTCTTCTCCTCACACAGCGGATCCGCGGCCCCCAGGCCGCGGCATCCGTTTCTCGTACTTCGAACTGCTTGTCAGACCTCGAACTGAGGCGTCTGGAAGTCGTGCAGCGCGCCGTCGGCGTCGCGCACGACGAGACGGAGTCGCGCCACCCCTGGCGTGACCTCGTCGAAGGCGAACCGTCCGTGCTCGCCCGGTTCCGCAGACCATTCGCGGTCGCCCTGCACCAGCCGGATGGCGAGTGCGGCGGCATCCACCCATCCGTCCACACGCCGATCGCCGCTCTCGGTGGCGGTCACGTGCAGCAGCACGCTGGTCGTGCCGTCGCTGAACTGCAGCGTCGCGGTGTCGGTCTCGCCGCGGACGGCGGCGAGGGTCCCCTCGACGAGCGTCAGCAGCGCGTACTCGCGCGACAGGTCCTCGACGGCGACGGCGGCGACCATCCGGTCGACCAGCTCGGCCGGCACCGGATCCACGTCCTCCCACATCCGGCGCATACGTGCGAAGAGCGCGGCGTCGGCCGCGAAGTCCTCAGTTTCCATCGTCGTCACCTCTCCATCCGTCGTCCTCGAGGACGGCGCGAAGCTTTGCGAGGCAGCGCTGGCGGGTCGGTCCGATCGATCCGATGGGCATCGCGAGGTCCTCTGCGATGCGGGCATAGTCGGGGCGGTCCTCGAACGCGACGATCCGCAGCAGGCGCTGGCATCGATCGTTGAGCGTGGCGACCGCCGTCCAGAGGCGACGGTTCTCGTCGCCCTGCGCCGCGGTCTGCTCGGCGGATTCGTGGACAGGAAGGTGCGGTTCGAGCGACTCGGCCTCGGTGGCATCGGCGCGCCGATGCTGCTTGCCGACCCGCCACGCCTCGCGGCGCGCGCACATCGTGAGCCAACCCGACACCGCGAGCGGGTCGTTGATGGTCTCGTGACGGCGTACGAGCGTCAGCCAGGTCGTCTGCACGACGTCCTGGGCCAGCGCAGGGTCGACTCCGTACGCCCGCACGACGTGCCACAGCGGCGGCGTCATCAGGCGGACGAGCTCGTCCATCGCACGGCTGTCACCTTCACGCCACCGCACGAAGAGTGCGGCGGCGCGCTCCCATCGCGCCGGCTCCGCGGAGTCGACGGATGGCTCGGCGCCGGCCTGCGTCATAGCGCCCATTCTGTCCACACCATGCCCGAGCGCGATAGTGCGGGTTTGATACACGAATACCGGGCGAAGACGGCGGATGTCGCCGCTTTCGCGCGTGCTCGGACCGGAGACCTAGAATTCCTGCATGACGACCGCGCCGCTGCTCTATGTCTGCGTGCGCCCGCAGCTGGGCGCGGCAGCCGCCGAGTACGAGTCGTTCCGGGCCGCGATGCGCCTCGACGAGAGCCTACTCGGACGTCACGACCTCGTGCGCGAACCGCTGCCCGACGACGTCTTCGAGCGGTACGCGGGCTTTCTCATCGGCGGCAGCCCGTTCAACGTCACCGACCCGGAGTCGACGAAGACCGACGCGCAGCGCCGCCTCGAGGCCGACCTCGCGCGCATCGCCGAAGCCACGGCCGACGGCGCAGGGCCCGCGTCGCTGTTCACCTGCTACGGCATCGGCATCGCGACGCGCACACTCGGCGGCACCGTCAGCCGCGCGTTCCCCGAAGACACCGGGCCGGTGGCCGTGCAACTCACCGCGGGTGCCGCGACCGACCCGCTGTTCGGCGCCCTGGCACACCGCTTCACCGCGCTCACCGCGCACAAGGAGGGCACCGAGTCGCTCCCGCCCGGTGCGGTCCTGCTGGCGCGGAACGACGGGTGCCCCATCCAGGCGTATCGCGTGGGCGACAGACTCTACGCGACCCAGTTCCACCCCGAGCCGACCACCAAGGCGTTCACCGAGCGCATGGCCGTGTACCGCGACGACGGCTACTTCGACTCCGCGGACTACGAAGTCATCGCCGGACGTGTGCTCGCGGCATCCGTCACGGAGCCTGCCCGTCTGCTGCGCGCCTTCGCCGACCGGTTCTCGTCGGTCTGACTCAGGTCTCGGCGTTTCGCATGGCCGTCGCCTCGCGCAATATGGTTCCGATGACGCCGGCGGCGAGGATCAGGACGGCGACGACCACAGCCGTCCAGCCGATCGCGACGCTGGAGGGCTCGCCCGTGAGGCGGCCCACCGCGAGCCAGCTGAGCCCCCACGCCAGGGCAAGCGCGGGCGCCAGTCGCCAGCGGCTCGCCGCCTCGATGCCGAGCCCCACCACACCCACGACGATGAGCACGATGACGCCCCACAGCGCGGCGGCATCCTCCCACTCCGGCGGCGCGATGGACGTCAGCCACGCGGCGATGTTCGCGACGGTCGCCAGCGTCACCCACCCGAGGTGCAGGCCGGTGACGCCGTCGACCAGCAGCCGGTCCGCCCAGCCGTCGGCCGGCTCGATGACGGTGCGGTGGAAGGTGACGCCGAGGAGGGCCAGCAGCACGATGATCGCCAGCACGGTGAGTGCCAGCGAACCGAACTGGGCGGTGACCAGCCACAGACCGTTGAGAGCCATGGTTCCGGCGATGAGCCAGCCGAGCGCGCGCTGTCGGTCACTGCCACGCTGCCGCGGCAGCGCCTGCCAGATCGTGTAGGCGAAGAGGCCGATGTAGATCACCGACCAGATCGAGAACGCCGGGCTCGCGGGGGCGAGATACGAGCCGTCCTCATCGAGTGCGCCGTCCTGCAGGTCCTGGACCGGCGTGCCGCCGAACAGACCGGTGCCGACCATCGCGGCGACGATCATGAAGCAGAACGCGCTGATGACGACGATCTGTCGTGTGAGATCTCGTGCGGCCATGCTCACACGCTAGGGCGAACCCCCGCCTCGGGCGAGCGCATTGACAGGCTGTCGTCCGGCCGATATCGGACCGGCGTCACGCGCCGGCCGGAGGTTCGAGCAGCAGGGCCACCCGCTCGGCGAGATACGCCTCCAAGGACATGAGTCCTCCTGCCGCACTCCACCGCACGCGCGCGACGCCGGCGGCCGCGACGAGCGGGCCTGACTCTCCGCCGGCATCGACGAGGTCGGGCTGCAGCATCCGCCATCCGATGTGCACGGTCTCGCCCTCCGCGAACCCGCCGCGGCGAGCGGCGGCGGCGAGCTCGGCGCGCTGCCGCTGGGACTCGGCGGTATAGCCGCGCCGGGCCTCCTGCCGGGCGCGGACGATGTCTCCCGTCGCGAGCACGCCGTCGTCGGTCAGCAGCAGCACGCCCAAATGCCACGCGGCACCCCAGCGCTCGACGCGGGGGGCGCGCGCGACCCCGAGGATGCGCCGCGGCACGACGAGCTCGCCGAGCGCTTCGCGCGGCGCCTCGGCGAGCCGCGCGCGGGCGGCGTTGAAGAGCTCGAGGGCGCTCACGCCATGTCGTCCTCGAGAGCCGGCGTGGCCTTCAGCCGCTCGCCGCGCAGCGCCATGCCGATGAGGGGGAACAGGAGAACCGACAGCATGCCGCCGGCGACGAGCACGGTCTGGTGCGAGGTCGTCAGGATGTCCTCGTCGACGCCGATCTGCGTGACCGCGACGATGATGGGCAGCCCGGTGGCGCCGAGCAGCGCGATGGACAGCCGATCGCGCCGTGACGATCCTTCGGGTGCGGCGAGGGTCGACGGCAGCCCACGCACCAGCAGCAGCGCCACGAGTACGACCGGGACCAGCAGGAACGTGGCCGGCTCCTCGAGGAGCGCCTCGAGGTCGAAGGTGACACCCGTGTAGATGAAGAAGATCGGCACGAGGAAGCCGAACGCGACGCCCTCGATCTTGCTCTCGACCGCCTCGCGGTCGGGTTCGGACGCATCGCGCATGAGGAGGCGCCAGATGATGCCGGCGGTGAAGGCGCCGAGCAGCATGTCGAGGTCGAGGACGATGCTGAGCGCGACGAGCGCCGCGAGGATGACGAAGACCACTCGGATCGCGAACTGCCCGGACGTGTGCAGGGTGGAGCTCACGAACGCGTGCATCGCGCCCCGCGGCACTCTGAAAGCGAGCCAGATGGCGAGTGCCGCGAACCCGGCGAAGACGGCGAGCACGACGGTGGACAGGCCGGGCTCGCGGCCGCCGAGGAAGATCGAGATCGCGATGAGCGGGCCGAACTCGCCGACCGCGCCGATGGCGGCTACGGCCTTGCCGAACGGCGTGGGCAGCTCGCCGGCGTCGCGGAGGATGGGCAGGAGGGTTCCGAGCGCCGTCGAGCACAGCGCGACGCCGATCACGATCGCCGCCTCCCCGGACGCGAGCAGGAAGCCCGCGGCGATGCCGGCGGCGAGGCTGATGAGCCACCCGAGGGAGGCGCGGCGGCCCAGGCGGCCGCGGAAGGAGCCGAATTCGATCTCGGTGCCCGCGACGAAGAAGAGCATCGCGAGCCCGAACTCCGACAGCGCGTCGACGAACTCGCTCGGCACCGCCCACCCGAGAACGGCAGGGCCGACCAGGATGCCGAGCAGGAGCTCGAACACCACCACGGGGACGCGCATCCACCGACCGATCCCCCGCGCCAGCAGCGGCGCGAGGACCGCCAGGATCGGGATCACCAGCAGTGTCGGTTCGAGGTCGTCCACGCGAACAGACTAGCCAGCGCGAGGCGCTCGGATACGAGCGACGGGTCAGCGCACGAGCGGCTCGGCGGGTTCGAGCGGCGCCGCCGAGGTCGCCGGCTCCGCGGGCTCGAGCTGACGCTCGGGCGGCGTGAGCTCGGCGCGCGTGCGCTGGTGTCCGATGAGCGCGAGCACGACACCGCCCACGAGCCAGGCGCCCAGGATGATCCACTGCGCCGCGGTGGCGGCATCCGGGAAGTACATCACCGACCGCAGCAGCGTCGCCGACGCGCCCGGCACGAAGAACTGGCCGACCGCACCCCACGGCTCGGGCAGGAACTGCGGTGGCATCGCGGCGCCGGCGATCGGGTTGGCGATGAACATCGTGATGATTGCGCCGACAGCGATGCCGGGAGGACCCATCAGCGCCGCGAGGCCGATGATGAGCGCCGACGTGGCGCTCACGCCGAGCCCGATGACGGTGGCGTTCAGCAGCCAGTCGCCGGTCAGCATCCCGAACCAGGTCTGCATCACGAGCGTGATCAGCGCCCCCGCGGCAACACCGAAGACGACGAGCCCGATGAGGCGCCGCACGACGCCCTGCACAAGCAGCGTCAGCAGGATGCCGCCCAGCATGCCGCCCAGCACGAGCGGGAAGACGGAGGCCGCGAGACCCGCGCCCGTGCTGTCGCCCTCGGCGAGAGGGACGACGTCGGTGACGGTCACGGTCGGGATCTCGGGCGGTGCGCCCGCAGCGCCCTCGGGCAGCTGCGGCCGCTGGCCGGATTGCAGTGCGCCGACGATCGCCTGCAGTTGATCGGTGAGCGCCGTCTTGGCCGCGGTGTCGATCTGCGACTGCAGCTGCGTCGCCACACCGCGCAGCGCTTGTGCGGCGACGGGGCTCGCAGCGGTCGCGATCAGCACCTCGGGCCCGTCGCCGAGCAGGATGGCGCCGTAGAGCTCGCGGGATTCGATCTGAGCCACGGCGTCGTCGCGGGAGTCGACCTCGCTGAGGTCGAAGGGCGCAGGGTCCTGCTCGGCGAGCTTGTCTTCGACGGCACTCACGGCCTCGGTCGGTCCGGAGATGCCGACGGGCAGGTTCTGCGGCTGCGATGTGGCGGCCGGCCAGACGAAGGCCATCACGATGACGGCGACGATGACGGATCCGAGGAGCCCGAACGCCGCAGCGACGGGCCAGCGGGTGGGGCGCGCCGGGGTGTCCCGGCTCTCGCGGTGAAGGGACATCGCGACCTCCTTAAAGAGAATAGCTGTTCTGTTTGCAACCATAACAGAATCGCTATTCTGTTTCCATGCCCAGAGTCTCGGACGCGTACCGCGAAGCCCGCCGTGACGAGATCGCACGTGCCGCCCTGCGGGTCCTCGAGCGCAACGGCGTGCGCGACACCTCCATCGCCGACATCGTCGAAGAGTCGGGTCTGTCGACCGGGGCGATCTACTCGCACTTCTCCAACAAAGCCGAACTCGCCCGCTACGTCGTGGGGCGCTTCCTGCTGCCTCGCATAGACGCCCTGGAGGCGGCCGGCGCTCGCGGCGAGATGGTCACGCCGCGCCAGGCGCTGCGCGGCATGCTGTCGACCTTCAGCGAGGCCGGGCTGTCAACCCCGCTCGTGCTCCAGTTCTGGGGCGAGGCGATGGTGGAGCCCGGACTGCACGAAGAGATGCTCCGCACCGCCGGGCGCCTCCGTGCGTCGCTCTCACTCGCCATCGGGCCATGGGCGCGTACGCAGACGACGGACGAGGCGGATGCCGAGACCCTGGCCGCCGACACCGCGCGGTCGATCGCGGCCCTGGCGCAGGGATACATCGCGAACACCGCGGTGTTCGGCGCGCGCGCCGTCGACGACTACCTCACCAGCGCCGGCGCCGTCCTCGCGAGCTGACCTCGCCCGCCGGTCCGTCGACCGGTGTCAGACCGGGCGGACCTCGTCGTCGCCGTGCGGGGCCGCGGGCGCCGGCGCGGGAGCGATGCGCTCGGTGATCTCGCGGACGGCCAGCGGTGCCGTCTGCCCGGCGCTGCCGCCGCGGATCTGCCGGTGCAGGCGCTCCATGCGAGCGTCGAGCTCGGCGGCAGTGTCGGCGGCGTCCTTGAGGCTCGCCAGCAGCTCATCGGGCACGCGCGTGGCGTACTTGTAGTAGATCTTGTGCTCGAGGCTCGCCCAGAAGTCCATCGCGATGGTGCGGAACTGCACCTCGACCGGCACCTCGATGCGCCCGGTCGAGAGGAAGACCGGCACCTCGAGGATCGCGTGCAGGCTCTTGTAGCCGTTGGACTTGGGCGAGGCGATGTAGTCCTTGACCTGCAGCACCCGCACGTCGTCCTGAGCGGTCAGCAGGTCGAAGAGACGATACACGTCGGCGGTGAAGCTGCACGTGATGCGGATGCCCGCGATGTCGGTGATGCGCCGCCGGATCGACGCGAAGTCGCCGTCGATGCCCTTGCGCTGCACCTTCTCGACGAGGCTGTCGGGCGACTTCACGCGACTCGAGACGTGCTCGATCGGGTTGTAGTCGTGCGTCAGCAGGAACTCGTCGCGCAGGATCCCGATCTTCGTCTCGACCTCCTGCAGCCCGAAGCGGTACTCCATCATGAAACGCTGCAGTTCGTCGCGCAGCTCCCTGAGCTCGCTCGGGGAGACCGTGATCTCACCGTCGTCGGACGCCGTCGCGGGCACCAGAGGTGCGGGAGTCGCCATGCGATTCACGCTAGGCGGCGGTCCTACGAGAGTCCTGTGAAAGACGGATGCCGCGCCTCGGCGCCGCAGGACCTCACTCGTCGTCGAGGGCGCGCTGCGCGCGCTCGGACTCCTTCGCCGCATCGCGCGCCTTCGCCGCCGCGTCGGCGTGCTCGCGCTCGACGGCGTCGAGCTTCTCGGCGGCGCTCTGCTCGTCCTTCTCGAGCGCGGCGAGGTCGCGGCGCAGGTCGTCGATGCGCTCGCGCACGTGGTCGACGCGCTCCTGCGCCTTCGCGCGGCGGGCATCGACCCGGGCGAGTTCGCGCTCCGCCTCGTTCGCCAGGCGTTCCGCCTCTCGCGCGGCCTTCTCCGCGGCCTTGCGGGCGCGGCGCTCCGCGAGGTCGTCGCGCGGCGGCGGCGTGACGACGCCGGGCACCGACCCGCCCACCGCGTCGGCGATCGTGTCGGGCTCGATGTCACCGGCCTCCAGCGGTGTGATGAGACGGCCCGTCAGGACGGCAGCGGCGGCTGCGGCATCCATCACCGCCGCATTGATGGTCTTCTCGACGTCCTCACGCGCGGCGGCGCTCAGCGTGCCACCGGCGTTCTCGGCGAGGCCCACCGCCTGCTTCGCGAGCGCGGCGACGAGCTGGCGCCGCTGCTTGCCCAGGCGCGCCAGCTCGGCGCCGTCGAGGTCGTCCTGCGCCTCGCGAAGCGCCGCCGACAGGTCGATCGCGTCGGCCAGCTGCCCCTCGCGGGCGAGCAGGTTGACGGCCCACGCCGCGACGGTCGGCTTGCGCAGCGCCTTGATCCGCTTGGCGACGGCTCCGGCAGCCATGCCGGCGCGCGCATTGCGGCTGGCCGTGAACTCCGACGGCGGCAGGGCGTAGAGCTCAGCTGCTACGGCGTCCAGCTCTGCGTCTGCGTCGGCCTCCGGCATCCGCCCATTCTTGCGTTCGGAAACCGCCGAAGACCAGACCTCCGCACGTACTCGACGCGCGGAGGCCTGCTCTCCCGCGTCAGACGATCTCGTAGAAGCGCCAGAGCCCGAACTCGGGGACGAGCACGCGGATGTCGCTCCAGCCCGCCGCGTGCGCATACCCGCGCAGCGTGGCGGGACGCATCACGGTGCCCGTGGCGGCGCTCGGGCGATGCGACCTGCCATCGGGCAGGCAAACGAAGAGACTGAAGCCGTACAGCAGCCGCTCGAGCTCGCTCGCGTCGGGGGTGAAGCGCTCCTCGGTCGCCTCGTCCATGATCACCACGACGCCGTCGTCTCGCACAGCCTCCCGCGCGGCGGCGAGGACCGCCACGGGGTGGGGCATGTCATGCAGGCACTCGAACGCGAACACGGCGTCGAAGCGGCCCTGCGCGGCGACGAGTGCGGCGTCGGAGAGCAGGAACTCGACGCGGTCGGCGACCCCGGCCTCGACGGCGTTCCGCCGCGCCATCTCGACCGACGCATCGTCGATGTCGAACCCGACCACGCGCAGCTGCGGATAGACCTTCGCGAGCGCGATCGACGACCAGCCTCCGCCGGCGCCGAGATCGGCGATGCGAGCCCGCGGACGCCGCAGCACGTCGTCGAGCCGATCGATCCCCGCGAAGACGGACGGCAACCGGTCGAACCACGGGCGGTTCATGTCCGCCTGGGCCTCACGGGCGTGCGCGCCGAGCTGCTCCCAGCTCACCCCGCCGCCCGTCCGGTACGCCTCCAGCAGAGCGTCCAGCTGTCCGGAGACGGCCGCCGCCATGCGTGCGAGGGGTTCGAGGTACGACAGGCTGTCGCGGTCCAGCAGGACCTCGCCCACGCCGGGCGCGAGGAGGAAGCGCCGGGAGTCGGCGAGGCTCCCGCCAGAGCCTTCCCGCGACGGCGCTTCTTCGGACAGCAGAACGCCGCTCGCGGCCTGCTGCTCGAGCCACTCCCGGGCGTAGCGCGCGTCGCAGCCCGTCCGCGCGGCGAGCTCACTCGCGGTGAGTCCGCCGCTGCGCGACAGCTCGGCGTACCACCCGAGCTGGGAGCCCAGGTGGATGGCCATGATGTCGAACCAGCCGAGCGTCGCGCCCATGAGCCGGTCGGCGAACTCGGCCGTCGCGTCCGGAGCTGTTTCGGTGATCGTCGTGGTGGACATCGTCGTCTCCTTCGTGAATGTCCTTCGGATGTCTGGACACGACGCTACGGAGCGCACGGTCGTCGGCGCGTCGGGCGAACCACGCAACCTCGCCCGCGCGCTCTGCACCATTCGGTGCACGTTGCTGCGCTCCGACGCGGTGCCGCGGCGGCGATCAGCGGGACCGACGACGGATCAGCGCCCGCGGCGGCTGGTCTGCTCGTGCCACCACGCCGCCGCCGCCGTGCGCGAGCCCACCTCGAGCTTGATGTAGATGTTGGCGAGGTGCCGGCTCACGGTCTTCTCGCTGATGTAGAGTTCGTCCGCGATCTGCCGATTCGCCTTGCCCTGCGCGACGAGCTCGACGATCTCGCGCTCCCGCGCCGTCAGAGGACCGCCGTCGACCGGAACCGAGCCGGAGCGGACGACCACCGGCGGCGCGCCGAGACGCTCGAAGATAACGCCCGCCTGGTCGCGCAGCTGCCCGGCGAGCGCCGCATCACCGCGCTGCTCCTGCGCGGAGGCGAGCCAGTACAGCACGTTCGCCTGCTCCCACGGCTGCCGCAGCCGCCGGAAGAGCTCGAGGGCGGCGTGCAGCCGGCTGATCGCGCCGTCGGCATCCCCGGCGTGGAGCATCGCCATACCGCCGGCATGCGCGGCCCAGGCCCGGAATCCGTCGCTGCCGAAGACGCTGGCGTCGGCCTCGAGCTCGTCGAGCAGCTGCCGCGCCCATTCCGGCCGCCCGGTGGCGAGCGCGATCTCGACACCCGGACGCAGCAACCGCGCACGCCCCATGCGGTCGCGCTGCTCGAGCGACGTCGTGATCATCGCCGCGGCGCGCGCCGGCTCGCCTTCTGCGAGCACCAGCAGGGCCTCACCGGGGACGGGATCGACGCCCGCCGATCGCGCCTGGCCGTACGCGGCGCGCGCCCCCGCCGCGTCACCGCGCAGCCGGCGGATCTCGCCCAGCTGGTGCCAGCCCTCGCCCGCGACCCACGGATGGTCGGATCCGAGATCGTCGCATGCCCGCTCCAGCGCCGCCTCGGCGGCATCCCACTCCCCGCTCGCCGACTGCAGTTCGAGCCGGTGGACGCGGCAGACGCCCGCGTACACGACATGCGCGCCGCGCGCCGCGCACCATGCCTCGGCGGCGCGCGTCCAGTCGGCCATGCGGCGGAAGTCGGCGAGCTCATGGCAGACGTGGATCGTCGTGCAGAGCACGTCGCCCGCCCACTCCGGCTCGAGCTCGTCCGACACGACGCACAGCATCGCCTCGTCGAGCTGGGCGAAGCCGTCCGCGGTGCGTCCGGCGCGGATCGCGTGCATCCCCGATACGACGGCGCTCAGTGCCGACACCGCCGGAAGCTGCAGCTCGGCGGCCAGCTGCTGCATGCGCGAGACGCTCTCCGCGGGCCAGAGGGCTCCGGTGCCGTCGAGATCCATGCTCGCGGCCAGGTAGACGTCGTACGCGTGGCCCCGCCCGTCGGGGAGGTCGGCGAGAATCCGATGGGCCCGCCGAGCCCACGCGGTGCCGACGGTCAGCTCGGCGCGCGTGAGTCGCGCCAAGGCGATGACGAGAGCCGTTTCGGCCGCGGCCATCTCGGCGCCGTCGCGCGTGAGCATCCGGAAGGCGGACTCGAGGTGCTCCAGGCCCGCCTCCTGGCGACCGAGCCACCACTCGCACGACGCGAGCGCGCGGACGTCGTCGCCGGTGGCCGCCTCCCCATCCCGGGCCGCCGCGAAGCCGTCCCGTGCCGTCTCCCAGTCACCGGACCGATATGCCGCCCGAGCCCGTTCGAGCTCGGCGATCGTGTCCGCCATGCGGGAATGGTACCGCCGCACCGCCGCCACCGCCCGGTGCGGACGCAGGCCCGGGCGCGCGACCCTCGACCCATTGCAGAGGATGAGGGCGCTCGCGCCGTACGACCGGAGGTCCCCGGCGATCAGGCGGAGAGGACGGATGCCGCCTGCCGCGCGGCGCCGAGGGCGACGTACTCCCCCGGCTCGGGCACCTCGACGGGAAGCCCCAGCACCAGCGGCGCGATCTCACGCACGGCCGCCGACTGGGCGCCCCCGCCGACGAGCAGAGCGCGCTCCAGCGGAACGCCCAGGCCGCGCAGCGCCGCGAGTCCGGCGGCGAGCCCCGACAGCATGCCCTCGACCGCGGCACGGGCGAGGTTCTCGCGGGTCGTCGAGGCGAGAGTCATGCCGGTGAGCGATGCCGTCGCGTCGGGCAGGTTCGGCGTGCGCTCGCCCTCGAAGTACGGCACCAGCTGCAGGCCCGCGGCGCCCGGCTGGGCGGCGAGGGCCAGGCGCGAGAGCTCCGCGTGGTCGACGCCGAGCACGCGCGCGATCGCGTCGAGCACGCGTGCGGCGTTGAGCGTCGCGACCAGGGGCAGGAATCGTCCGGTGCAGTCCGCGAACCCGGCGACCGTGCCGGTCGGGTCGGTCGTGCGCTCCTCGCTCACCGCGAAGACCGTTCCGCTCGTGCCGATCGAGACGACCACATCGCCGGGACCCGCCGCGAGGCCGAGCGCCGCGCCCGCGTTGTCGCCGGCACCGCCGCCGACACGGCGGCCGTCGGCATCCGTCACCCATTCGTCGGGACCGAGCACCCGCGGTAGCACCGCATCGTGACCGAGCGCCGCGACCAGGAGTTCGCGATCGTAGCCGCCGGTCGCAGGGTCCCAGTAGCCGGTGCCCGAGGCGTCCGACCGGTCGGTGACGAGCTCGTCGAGGATCGGGCCCCGTGGCGACGCGCCCGCGGGGCCGAAGCCGCGCATGCGCCAGGTGAGCCAGTCGTGCGGGAGGGCGACGGCGGCGACACGAGCCGCGTTCTCGGGCTCATGGTCGCGCAGCCACCGCAGCTTCGTGATCGTGAAGGATGCCACCGGCACGAGCCCGGTCCGCCGCGCGAGCTCATCCGCGCCGAACTCCGCCGTGAGGTCGGCCGCCGCCTGCGCCGAGCGGGTGTCGTTCCACAGCAGGGCGTCGCGGACCACGCGCCCGTCGGCATCGACCGCGACCATGCCGTGCTGCTGGCCGCCGACCGCCCAGGCCTCGACGTCGTCCACGCCTCCGGCATCCGCGATCGCCGCCTGCAGCGCCGTCCACCACGCCTCGGGATCGACCGAGGTGCCGTCGGGGTGCGACGCACGCCCCTGCCGCACGACGGCGCCCGACGCGGCATCCGTGATCACGATCTTGCACGACTGCGTCGACGAGTCGACGCCCATCACGAGGGTCATCTGCGCTCCTTCACGCGTCTTCTCCCCCGTTCACTTGCGCTGAATGTACGTCGCGACGCGTGATTCGCGTACGTTCAGCGCAAGTGAACAGGGAGGGAGAGGGAACCGGGTGCGTCAGCGGGCGCCGAGCAGGTGCTCGGTCGCGAGCTGCTGCAGCCGGACGAAGCCGAAGCCCTTGCCGCCGAGGTACACGTCGGTGTCGAAGTCCTCGTACGCGGAGCGGTCGGCGAGGAAGTCGTCGTACGACTCGCCCTCGTTGAGCGTCGGAATCGACAGCTCGGCGACGCGGGCGGCCTCGAGCGCCTCCTGCACCTCGGGGTCGGCGCGGAAGGCCGCAGCGCGCTCCTTGAGCAGCAGGTAGGTGCGCATGTTCGCGGCGGCCGAGTCCCAGACGCCCGTCTCGTCCTCGGTGCGCGACGGCTTGTAGTCGAAGTGGCGCGGGCCGTCGTAGGCGGGGACTCCGCCGGGGCCGCCGTTCTCGAGCAGGTCGACGAGCGCGAACGCGTTGTGCAGGTCGCCGTGGCCGAACACGAGGTCCTGGTCGTACTTGATGCCGCGCTGGCCGTTGAGGTCGATGTGGAAGAGTTTGCCGTGGTACAGCGCCTGAGCGATGCCGGCGGCGAAGTTCAGGCCCGCCATCTGCTCGTGGCCGACCTCGGGGTTGAGGCCCACGAGCTCGGGGCGCTCGAGCGAGTCGATGAACGCGATGGCGTGCCCGAGCGTCGGCAGCAGGATGTCGCCGCGGGGCTCGTTGGGCTTCGGCTCGATCGCGAAGCGGATGTCGTAGCCCTTGTCGGTGACGTAGTCGCCGAGCAGGTTCACGGCCTCGCGGTAGCGCTCGAGCGCCGCGCGGATGTCCTT
Source organism: Microbacterium sp. LWS13-1.2 (assembly GCF_040144835.1). Taxonomy (NCBI): domain Bacteria; kingdom Bacillati; phylum Actinomycetota; class Actinomycetes; order Micrococcales; family Microbacteriaceae; genus Microbacterium; species Microbacterium sp. LWS13-1.2. Next base: position 3,366,677 of record NZ_CP151632.1, on the reverse strand, counting down.
CGCCGAGTCGTACTCGGCGCCCTCGCGGCCGCCCCACATGACGAAGGTCTTGGCGCCCAGCTCGGCACCGAGGTCGAGCTGGCGGAACACCTTGCGCAGCGCGAACCGGCGCACCTGGCGGTCGTTCGACGTGAACCCGCCGTCCTTGAAGACGGGGGCTGAGAAGAGGTTGGTCGTCACCATCGGCACGATGAGGCCGGTGTCGGCGAGTGCGCCCTTGAGGCGGTCGATCTGGGTCTGGCGCTCGGCATCCGTCGAGCCGAAGGCGAACAGGTCGTCGTCATGGAAGGTGAGGCCGTAGGCACCGAGCTCGGCGAGCTTCTCGACGGCGTGGACGACGTCGAGCGCGGGGCGGGTCGGTCCGCCGAAGGGGTCGGTGCCGTTGTAGCCGATGGTCCAGAGACCGAACGAGAACTTGTCGGCGCGGGTAGGGGTGGGCATGACGCTCCTTTGCGAGAAATGTTGCTGACGACAACCTATACCAGAACCGATGCCGCGTCCACTGTGCGATCGCGTCCCGGGTCGCCTCTACAGTGAGGGTATGAACGAGCCGGTGGGCAGTCGCCAAGCGAACCTGTCGCGGCTGCTGCGCCTGGCGCACCTGGACGGTCCCGTCTCGCGCGCGACACTGACCGGAGCGACCGGCCTCAACCGCTCGACGATCGCCGACCTCGTCGGAGACCTCGTCGCCCTGGGAGTCGTGGAGGAGCGCGCGCCCGACCCGAGCCGCCGCGTCGGTCGGCCGTCTCCGCTGGTGGCGCCGCACCCGCGCGTCGTGACGATAGCGGTGAACCCAGAGGTCGACGCGCTCTCGATGGCGGCCGTCGGGCTGGATCGCACAGTGCGTCGGCGCGAGCGCCTCGAGATGTCCGGCCTGCTGGGCCCCGAGCGGACGGCGCAGCTGATCGGCGAGCGCATCGACGCGTGGCGCGAGGACGACCTCGCCGAGGCGGCGATCGCGGGGATCGGCGTCGCGGTGCCGGGACTCGTCCGGGCTTCCGACGGCCTGGTGCGAGACGCGCCGCACCTGAAGTGGAGCGACACCGCCCTGCGCGAGCTCATCGAGACCGCGACGGGCCTTCCCACCGTGGTCGGCAACGACGCGGCGCTGGGCGTGCTCGCGGAGCACCTGTTCGGCGCCGCGCGCGGCATCGACGACGTGGTCTACCTCAACGGCGGCGCGAGCGGCATCGGCGGCGGCTTGATCGTGCACGGGATGCCGGTGGCCGGCGCCTCGGGCTACTCCGGCGAATTCGGGCAGAACCGCCCCGGCATCGCGTCGAGCGCCGATCGCCGCGCGAGTGGCGGCGTGCTCGAGGACGAGGTGAGCCGCGCACGCCTGCTCGCCGTCCTCGGTCGCGACAACGCCGACGAGCCTGCCCTCGCCGAGATGCTGCGCGCGGCGCGCTCGCCCGAGGTCCGCGACGAGATCGCACGGCAGCGCCGCATCCTGTCCACAGCCTTGGCCAATGCCGTCAACGTGCTCAATCCGGCCGTCGTGGTGCTCGGCGGGTTCCTGGCGATGCTCGCCACCGATGACCTGGACGGGTTCACCGAGGCGGTCGTCGCCCAGACCATGCCGGCGAACGGCGAGGACCTCGAGATCCGGCCGGCGGCACTCGCCGAGGATCGCCTGCTCATCGGCGCCGCCGAGGCCGCGTTCGCGGAGCTGCTGCGCGATCCGGCGGGTGTCGCGCTGAACTGAGCGGGCTCGGTCGTCGTCAGAGCGGCGGAGCGGTGGTGCCCCGCGGGATGAGCCGCGTCGGCAGCGTCACGTGCGTCGCCGCCGGCGTCTCGCCGTCCATGAGGGTGACCAGCAGCCGCGCCGCTTCGGCGCCCAGGGTCTGCATGGGCTGGCGGACCGTCGACAGGGCCGGCGTCGACTTGGAGGCCTCCGGGATGTCGTCGAATCCGATGATGGAGAGGTCACGCGGCACACCGAGCCCCAGCTCCGCGGCGACCTTCACGATCTCCATCGCCGAGATGTCGTTGGCGGCGAAGACGGCGGTGGGGCGATCGCCGCGTCGGAGCATCTCGAGTGCGGCGACGCGCACGGCGTCCTGGCGGTAGCTCCCCGAGCCGACCAGAGCCGGGTCGACCGTGATGCCGGCATCCGTCAGCGCCCGCCGGTACCCTGCGTCGCGCGCGATCGACGAACGCAGGTCCGGGCGGCCGGCGATGAAGCCGATCCGCGTATGGCCGAGCTCCAGAAGGTGTCGCGTCGCCTGCAGGGCGCCGCCGTAGCTGTCGGATTCGACGGTGGGCAGGTCGGCCGGCCCGGTATGCGGATCGATGGCGACCACGGGGACCTCGGCGCCGACGTTGACCACCGTGGGCGTGACCATGATGGCGCCGTCGATGAGCGTGCCGCTCAGGCGCGAGAGCGAGCGCCGCTCCCACCCCTCCGCCGAGCCGTGCGAGCCCGAGTACGCGAGGAGGTCGTAGCGCGAGTCGCGCAGCGCCTGCCCGACGCCCTTCAGGATCTCGGCGCTGAACGGCTCGAAGTCGGCGACCAGCACCCCGATCACACCCGTCGTGCGCGAGCGCATGCTGCTGGCGATGAGGCTCGACTCGTAGCCGAGTTCCGCGACGACGGCGAGGACGCGGTCGGCCGTCTCACTGGCCACGCCGTAGCGGCCGTTGACCGCCTTCGACACGGTGGCGACGGAGACGCCGGCCGCAGCGGCGACATCCGTGATGGTGGGACGACGCTTCATGATCTCGATAGCGTAACGGCATTGAAACCGTTTTCGAAAACGTTTGACAAACTATTTGTTGCGCACGCACACTTTTGCTTGCTCGGTCGCAGCGCCGAGCAGTGCGCGACCCGATCGCGCCGACCACCGCACCCCGGAGCAGAGGTGCTCCTCGATGAAGAGAAACGGGAATCACATGATGGGCAAGAGAATCCTCGCGGGTTCCGCAGCACTCGTCGTCGGCGCGCTCGCGCTCGCCGGCTGCAGTGCCGGCGGCTCCGACGAGAACAGCGACGGCAACGTCGAGATGACGCTCTGGCAGAACTCGACGACCGGTCCTGGCCAGCAGTTCTGGAAGGACGCGATCGCCGCGTTCGAGGAGGAGAACCCCGGCGTCACGATCAAGATGCAGTCGGTCCAGAACGAGGACATGGACGGAAAGCTGCAGACGGCTCTGAACGCGGGCGACGCGCCCGACATCTTCCTGCAGCGCGGCGGCGGCAAGATGACCGCGATGGTCAACGCCGGCCAGCTGATGGATCTGACCGACCTGATCGCGGACGACGTCAAGAGCGAGATCCCCGAGGGCTCGTTCGCCGCAGAGACGTATCAGGACAAGGTGTGGGCGATGCCACTCTCGGTGCTGCCCGGTGGGTTCTTCTACAGCCAGGACGCCTTCGACAACGCCGGGATCACCGAGACCCCCGAGACCATCGACGACCTTAAGACCGCGGTGACGAGCCTCGAGGAGACGGGCATCGAGCCGATCGCCCTCGGCGCGAAGGCCGCGTGGCCTGCCGCCCACTGGTACTACTTCTTCGCGATCCGCGAGTGCAGCCCCGAGGTCATCGAGGAGACGGGCGACACGAAGGACTTCAGCGACGAGTGCTGGCTGCGCGCCGGTGAGGACCTGGAGGACTTCGCGGCGATCAACCCCTTCAACGACGGGTTCCTCACCACGGAGCCGCAGCAGGGTGCAGGCAGCTCGGCCGGCCTCATCGCCAACCGCCAGGCCGCGATGGAGCTCATGGGCGCATGGGACCCGGGTGTGATCGCATCGCTGACGCCCGACGAGAAGCCGCTCCCCGACCTCGCGTGGTTCCCGTTCCCCGAGATCTCGGGCGGCGACGGTGAGCCGGGCTCGATGATGGGCGGCGTCGACGGATACTCGTGCTCGGTCGATGCCCCGGAGGAGTGCGCGGACTTCCTGAACTTCGTCGCCAGCGCCGAGCAGCAGACGGCGTACTACAAGGCGTTCAACTCGCCTCCGGTCAACACGGTGGCGCAGGAAGCGGTCACCGAGCCGTACCTCCAGCAGATCCTCGAGGCCTACAACAACGCTCCGTTCGTCTCGCAGTGGCTCGACACGGTGCTCGGCCAGAACGTCGGCAACGCCCTCAACGTCGCGGTCGTCGACATGCTCGCCGGCAACAGCGACCCGCAGAAGCTCGTCGACGCGGTCAACGCGGCAGGCAAGCAGGGCTGATCGTGTCTACCCGCGAGATGTCTTCTGACGCTCGCGGCCTTGCAGAGCACGACGGGGGCGGCACCACGCCGCCCCCGTCGGTGCCGCAGGGCCGCCGGCGCCCCCGAGGCCTAGGCTGGGCCGGCCGCCTCGAGGTCATGATCCTGGTGGGGCCGGCCCTGATCTTCTTCGTCGGCTTCGTGATCTTCCCGGTCATCATGGCCGCGTACTACGGGTTCTTCCGCTGGTCCGGCTTCGGCCCGGCGACCGAGTTCATCGGCCTGCAGAACTACGTCACGATCTTCACCGATCCGATCTTCCAGCAGGCGCTGGGGCACAACGCCTTCATCGTCGTCGCATCGCTCGTGCTCCAGGGCCCGGTCGCGATCCTGCTGGCGCTGCTGCTCAACCGCAGGATGCGCGGTCAGTCCGTGATCCGTGTGCTCATCTTCGTCCCCTACGTGATCGCCGAGGTCATCGTCGGCACCGGGTTCAGCCTCATGCTGGCCACGAACGGAGCGGTGAACGGCTTCCTCGAGAAGGTCGGACTCAGCTGGCTCGCGCAGGACTGGCTCGCCGACCCCAGCATCGCGATCTGGACGCTCATGGCGATCCTCACTTGGAAGTACATCGGGTTCGCCGTGATCCTCTTCCTCGCCGGGCTCCAGGGGATTCCGCAGGAGCTGTACGAGGCCGCCGCGATCGACGGCGCGTCCTACTGGCAGATCCAGCGGACGATCACCCTCCCGCTGCTGGGGCCGACGCTTCGCATCTGGGCGTTCCTCTCCATCATCGGCGCGCTGCAGCTCTTCGACCTCGTCTACATCATCTGGGGTCAGTACGTGTCGTCCGTCGCGGGCACCAACACGATGGCGATCTACATGGTCGCGACCGGACGCAACTCCGGGAACTTCGGGTACGGCAGCGCCGTCGCCGTCGTCATCTTCGTCATCTCCCTGGTGGTCGCCCTGATCTACCAGCGCACGATCCTGCGCCGTGACACCGCGGGGGCCATCACAGAGAGGGGCGTCAAGTGAGCTCCACGGACTCGATGAGCACCCGGACCATCACCCTTCGCGACACGGTGCCCGGACGCCGCCGCGACGTCAACAAGCTCCCGTGGGGCAGCCCAGCGGTGTACTTCATCGCCCTGGTCATCATCGCGCTGATGCTCGGCCCCGTGCTGTACATCATCATCGGCGGCTTCCGCACGAACTCCGAGATCACCGTCGACCCGTCCGGCCTGCCGGTGAGCTGGAACCCGCAGAACTACATCGACGTCCTCACCAGCGGACTGTTCTGGACCGAGGTGCTGAACTCGACGATGGTCGCCCTCGCGACGACCGTCGGCGCGGTCGCGCTGGGGTTGATGGCGAGCTACGTCATCGCCCGGTACAGCTTCGCCGGTCGCGGGGCGCTGTACGCGCTGTTCGCCGCCGGCCTGATGTTCCCGATCACGGTGGCGATCACGCCGCTGTACATCGTGGTGCGCAACCTCGGGCTCATGAACACGCTCCCGGGCGTCATCCTGCCGCAGATCGCGTTCGCACTGCCGACGACGATCATCATCCTCGTCCCGTTCCTGAGGGCGATCCCCGACGAGATCCAGGAGGCCGCCTACATCGACGGATGCGGACGCCTGTCGTTCTTCTGGCGCATGGTGCTCCCGCTCGCGGTGCCCGGTGTCATCACCGTCGGCATCCTCGCCTTCATCGGAAGCTGGAACGGCTACCTGCTGCCGCTGTTCATCCTGAACGACGAGGCGCAGTTCACCCTCCCGCTGGGTGTCCAGGCGTTCTCGTCGCAGTACTCCGTCGATACGGCGAAGGTGCTCGCCTTCACGTCGCTGTCGATGCTGCCCGCGCTGGTGTTCTTCAGCCTGTTCGAGCGGCGGATCGTCGGCGGCCTGACGGGGGCGGTCAAGGGATGAGCGACGTCGTGATGTCCGCGGTCTCGCCGCGGGTGCAGTCCCTCCACGCGCAGATGACGCTGGACGAGAAGCTCGCGCAGCTCGTCGGCTACTGGGTCGACAAGGGCGGCGAGGTCGTCGCGCCGATGGCCGGCGAGCGGGGCAACACCGGCCCGTACGAGGAGGCGACGGCCCATGGCCTCGGTCACCTCACCCGCGTGTACGGCACGCGACCGGTGGATCCGATCGCGCGGGCCGAGTGGCTCTGGGCGGAGCAGCGGCGCCTGCGCGCCGAGACCCGCCTGGGCATTCCGGCGATCGTGCACGAGGAGTGCCTGACCGGGCTCGCGGCGTGGAAGGCCGCGACGTTCCCGACGCCGCTGGCGTGGGGCGCCGCGTTCGACCCGGAGCTGACCGAGGAGGTCGGTGCGGCGATCGGGCGATCCATGGCCGCACTCGGGATCCACCAGGGCCTCGCCCCCGTGCTCGACGTCGTCACCGACCCCCGCTGGGGCCGCGTCGACGAGTGCATCGCCGAGGATCCCTACGTCGTCGGCACGATCGGCACCGCCTACGTGCGCGGGCTGCAGTCGGCCGGGGTCGATGCGACCCTCAAGCACTTCGCCGGATACTCCGCGTCGCAGGCAGGCCGCAACCACGCCCCCGTGCAGATGGGGCGACGGCGGCTGCAGGACGTCGTGCTGCCTCCGTTCGAGATGGCGATCCGCGACGGCGGCGTGCAGTCGGTCATGAACTCGTACGCCGAGATCGACGGGGTCCCCGTGGCCTCCGACCCCACCCTGCTCACCGGACTGCTGCGGGACGAGTGGGGGTTCGAGGGCACGGTCGTCGCCGACTACTTCTCGGTCGCGTTCCTGCACTCGCTCCACGGTGTCGCCGCCGATCTCGGCGAGGCCGCGGTGCTCGCCCTCCGCGCCGGCATCGACATCGAGCTGCCCACCGCGGACGCGTTCGCGGCGCCGCTGCGGGCCCGGCTCGCCGCGCATCCCGAGGAGGTCGAGCTCGTCGACCGTGCCGTGCTGCGCGTCCTCGCACAGAAGGAGCGTCTCGGTCTGCTCGATGCCGACTTCGAGTCACCGCCGACCGAGATCGACCTGGACGATCCCGCGCTGCGTGCCCTAGCCCGGCGGGCCGCCGAGGAATCGGTCGTGCTGCTGACCAACGACGGACTGCTGCCGCTCTCGGCTCCCGGACGGATCGCGCTGATCGGCCCCAACGCCGACTCGGCCGAATCGCTCATGGGGTGCTACTCCTTCGCGAACCACGTGCTCGCGCATCACCCGGGCACGCCGCTCGGCTTCGAGATGCCGACCATCGCCGAGGCGCTGCGCGGCGAGTTCGCCAGTGCGCACGTGGTGCTGGAGCGCGGCTGCGAGGTCGAGGATCCCGACACCAGCGGGATCGCCGCAGCGGCGGAGGCGGCGGCAGCCGCTGACGTCGCGATCGTCGTCGTCGGCGATCGGGCCGGCCTGTTCGGCCGCGGCACCGTAGGCGAGGGCAACGACGTCGACGACCTCGAGCTGCCCGGCGCACAGCGCCGTCTCGTCGAGGCGGTCATCGCGACCGGCACGCCGACGACCGTCGTGGTGGTCTCCGGGCGCCCGTACGCGATCGGCTGGATGCTCGAGGGGCCGGACGCCGCGAACGCGGTGCTGCAGGCCTTCTTCCCGGGCGAGGAGGGCGGTCCCGCCATCGCGGGGATCCTGTCCGGCCGCACGGAGCCGTCGGGGCGCCTCCCCGTATCGCTCCCCCGGTCGGCGGGCGCCCAGCCCTACACCTACCTGCACCCGGTGCTGGGCGGCCCGACCGAGATCACGAGCGCCGACAACACCCCGGCCGTGCCCTTCGGCCACGGTCTGACGTACACGACGTTCGAGCGCGGATCGCTGATCGCGACGGATGCCGCGACCGACGGCATCCTGGACGTGTCGGTCGTCGTCACCAACACCGGAGACCGGCCGGGAACGGATGTCGTCCAGCTGTACGCGCGGGACCGGGTGGCGTCGGTCACGCGTCCGGTCGCGCAGCTGCTCGCGTATCAGCGGGTGTCGCTGGAGCCGGGCGAGTCGGTGTCGGTGAGCTTCGCCGTGCCGGCCACGCGCCTGGCGTTCACCGGGCGCGAAGGTCGCCGCATCGTCGAGCCGGGCGAGATCGACCTCTGGGTCGGCCCCTCGTGCGCGCAGCGCGACGCAGAGGTCCGGGTCGAGCTGACCGGCGACGTCCACGTCGTCACGGCAGCAGATCCCCGGGCCGCGACGGCCACGGTCCTGGCCGACGCGGACGCCCTGCCCGTGCGCTGACCCGGATTGCGAGGAGGGCCCCGCGGCGATGCGCCGCGGGGCCCTCCTCGCCTCTTCAACAGGTCAACCGCGCTTCTACAGGAGATCCAGCACGCGGTCCTCCTGCACAAGGCCGGTTGACCTGTCGGCGAAGGGACCGTGGGATGCCGTGAGCCCGGCTCCGGCATCCCGGCCGGCCGCGATGCGATGCGCCGTGAGGCCCTCGTTCACGCGCCTTCAACAGGTCAACCGCGCTTCCACAGGAGATACCGCGCGGGGATCTCCTGCACAAGGCCGGTTGACCTGTCGGCGAAGGGACCGTGGGATGCCGCGAGCCCGCGCTCGACCAACAGAACAGGGCCCCGCGGCGATGCGCCGCGGGGCCCTGTTCGTGGCGCGTACGCCCGCTACGCCAGGTCGAGCTCGACGGTGGCGAAGGAGTGCGGCGGCAGCGAGACGGTCAGCACACCCGCGTCGAGCGACGTGTCGAGCGGCGCCGGCGCCACGGCGTCGGGGGTCTCGGGCGTGTTGTGGGAGGCGGCATCCGTCCCCGTCAGCACCCGGGCACGCCGCACGGTGGCCGTGCGCCCGCGCAGGTCGACGCGCACGTCGAGCGGCGCGTCGAGCGACAGGTTCGAGAGCGACACGAGCGCTGAGCCGTCGGTGGTCGACGCCGACACCGACAGGCCGGGCACATCGTCCGCCGCCGTCGGCGACGACAGCACGTGCGCCGCCAGCGCGGTCGCGTCGTGGTGCCCGCGGTTCATCTCGAACACGTGGTAGGTCGGGGTGAGCACCATCGCGCCGTCGTCGTCGGTGAGGATCATCGCCTGCAGCACGTTCAGGGTCTGCGCGATGTTCGCCATCTTGAGGCGCCCGGCGTGGCGGTGGAAGGCGTCGAAGTGGACGGCGGCGACCAGGGCGTCGCGCACGGTGTTCTGCTGGAACAGGAAGCCGGGGTTGGTGCCGGGCTCGACGTTCCACCAGGTGCCCCACTCGTCGAGGATGAGGCCCACCTTGCGGTCGGGGTCGTACGAGTCCATGACGGCCTCGTGCCGGCGGATGACCCGCTCGATGTCGATCGCCTTGCGCATCGTGCCGTAGTACTGCTCGGCGTCGAACTCCGTCGCCGGCTCGGTGTTGATGCCCGCGCCGGCGTGCGAGTAGTAGTGGAACGAGACGCCCTGGAACACCGGCGACGGGTTCGACCCGCAGGTGAGGCATCCGAGCGACTCCATGAGCGCGCGGGTCCAGGTGATGTCGTCGTCGGATGCGCCGGCCGCGATGCGGTACAGGTCGTTGCCGCCGTGGTTGCGGCAGAAGGTGCCGTAGCGGCGAGCCTCGAGCGCGTACTGCTCGGCGGTCATGTTGCCGCCGCAGCCCCACGCCTCGTTGCCGATGCCCCAGAACGGCACCTTCCAGGGTTCGTCGCGCCCGTTCTCGCGCCGCAGCCGCGCCATCGGGCTGTCGCCGTCGCGCGTGAGGTATTCGACCCACTCGCTCATCTCGCGCACCGTGCCGCTGCCGACGTTGCCGTTGACGTACGCGTCGGCGCCGAGCATCTCGCACAGGTCCATGAACTCGTGCGTGCCGAAGTGGTTGTTCTCGACGACATCGCCCCAGTGCGTGTTGATCATCTGCGGCCGGTTCTCGCGGGGTCCGATCCCGTCGCGCCAGTGATACTCGTCGGCGAAGCAGCCGCCGGGCCAGCGCAGATTCGGGATGCCGAGCGCCCGCAGCGCCTCGACCACGTCGGAGCGGATGCCGCGCACGTTCGGGATCGCGGAGTCCTCGCCGACCCAGAACCCGCCGTAGATGCAACGGCCGAGGTGCTCTGCGAAGTGGCCGTAGAGGTGGCGGCTGATGACGTCGCCGGGGACGTCGAGGTCGATGACGGCGCGGGCCGTGGTCACAGGCTTCTCCATTCGGATGCGGGGGTCAGGGGGACGAGGGACGGGCGCTCCGCCGTGGTGCGCAGCGGGACGCGCACGCCGGACGCGGCCGAGTCCGACAGGGCCGTCATGATCTCGAGGACGTGCAGCGCGATCGCGCCACTCGCTCTGCCCGGCCCGGCGACGAAGTCGAGCAGGCCGATGCCCCGGCCGGCATCCGCGTACCCGGCCGACGGCTCCAGGGTCTGCCACGAGCCGCCACGGGGGTGGAACTGCACGTCGCCGGCGAACATGTTGGGGTCGGGCACGATCAGCGACCCGTCGACGCCGTGCACCTCGATCGGCGCCGCGGTCGAGCGGACGCCGTCGAAGCTCATGGTCACGGTCGAGATCGCTCCGGATGCGTGATGCAGGATGCCGGTCAGGTGGGTGTCGACGTCGACGCCGATGCTCTCCCCCGCCCGGGGCCCGGCGCCGATCACACGGACGTCGCGCGAGCGCGACGCGGCGCCCGAGACGGCCTCGACGGGTCCGAGCAGCTGCACGAGCGATGTGACGTAGTAGGGACCCATGTCGAGCAGCGGCCCGCCGCCCTCGCGGTAGTAGAAGTCGGGATGCGGATGCCACGACTCGTGGCCCGCCGAGATCCACATGGCGGATGCCGACACCGGCCGCCCGATCCGCCCCTCGTCGATCGCCGCGCGCGCGGTCTGCACGCCGGTGCCGAGCACGGTGTCGGGCGCACCCCCGACGCGGACGCCCGCGGCGGCTGCGGCATCCATCACCCGCGTCGCATCCGCGAGCGTCGCCGCCAGCGGCTTCTCGCCGAAGACGTCCTTGCCGTGCGCGATAGCGGCCAGAGCCACCTCGGCGTGTGCGGCGGGGATCGTGAGGTTGAGGACCGTGCCGACGCCGGGATCGGCGAGCATCTCGTCGGTGCCGAGCGCGCGGCAGCCCGGGATGCTCTCGGCCGCTGCCTGCGCTCGGGAGGCGTCGAGGTCGGCGACCGCGGCGATCCGCACGCCCTCCGCGCCCAGGAGCGTGTCGAGGTACTGGCGCGAGATGACGCCGAGCCCGACGATGCCGATGTCGGTCGCGGTGCCGGGGCCGACGCTGCCCGGGGTCATCGCGCCGCCCACAGGATGCCGCGCTCGATGATGGTGCGGACGTTGGCGTCCTGCAGCACGTCGAGGCTGTGACCGGGCGTCGACACGAAGACGCGCCCCTGGCCCCAGTCCCGCGTCCACACGGCCGGCGACGTGATGGGCCGGTGCCACGGGTGATACGGCTGCACCGGGTGAGTGGTCGTGGCGAGCACGTCGATGAGGTCGTCGTAGAGCACCCAGTACTGCTCGGTGGTGAGCGGGAAGTCGTCGATGCCGGCGGTGATCTCGTGCCGGCGGCCGAGGTCGGTGATCTCGACGGTGTAGTCCAGGTAGTTGTCGGTCTGGTCGCCGTGCACCTCGTCGGGGTGCTTCGAGGGGTGGGTGGCGAACTGGCCGCCCACGAGCTGCAGGTAGTCAGAGCTCGCGCGGAAAGAGTCGGCGATGCCGCCGTGCCATCCGGCGAGCCCGGTGCCGGCGGCGACGGCCTCGCGGAGCCCGCGCACCGCCTCGTTCGACGCCTGCGACATCGTGACGGACTGCAGCACGAGGTCGGTCCCGGCCATGCGGTCGGCGTCGGCATACACCTCAGGGTCCTCTTCGACGGTGACGTCGAAGCCGCTGTCACGGAGGAACGGCAGGAACAGCTCGGTCGCCTCGACCGGGTGATGGCCGTCCCATCCGCCACGGACGACGAGAGCGGTGCGGGTCATGAGAGGTTCCCTTCCACGGGGCGTTCGGGGGCGTCGACGGCGCCGGCGGCGACCGTCGTCAGGATGCTGTCGTGCGCGGCGCTCTGCTCGACCGCGGCGAGCACGCGCTGCACCTGGGTCGCGTCGGCGAAGGTGGGCGACACGGGGATCTCGCCGGCGACGGCGCGCACGAAGTCGACGGCCTGGTGCGTGAACAGGTGCTCGTACCCGAGTCCGTGGCCGACGGGCCACCACGCGCCGGCATACGGATGCTGCGCCTCGGTGACCTGCACGCGCCGGAAGCCCTGCGCGACATCGTCGGCGGCGTCGTACACCTCGAGCTCGTTCATCCGCTCGAAGTCGAACGCGATCGCGCCGCGGTCGCCGTTGATCTCGATGCGGTTGGCGTTGCGGCGTCCGGTCGCCAGGCGCGTCGCCTCGAAGACGCCGAGGGCGCCGCCGTCGAACCGGGCGGTGAACGCCGCCGCGTCGTCGACGGTGACCGGGAGCCGGTCGGAGGTGTCGGCGGCGACGCCGCCCAGGCCCTCCACCGCCCCGCGACGCGGTCGCGACGTGACGAAGGTGCGCAGGGTCGCCGAGACCGCCGTGATGTCCTGGCCGGTGAGCCACTGCGCGGTGTCGATGCTGTGTGCGCCGATGTCGCCCAGCGCGCCCGAACCCGCCCGATCACGGTCCAGCCGCCAGGTGTGGGGCGCGTCGGGGTCGCTCAGCCAGTCCTGCAGGTACTGCGCCCGCACGTGCCGGATCTCGCCGACGCGACCCGCCGCGATGAGCTCCCGCGCGAGGGTGAGTGCGGGGGTGCGGCGGTAGCTGAAGCCGCACATGGCGACGACGCCGGCGCGGGATGCGGCATCCGTCATCTCCTCCGCCTCGGCGACCGAGTTCGCCAGCGGCTTCTCGCACAGCACGTGCTTTCCGGCGGCGAGCGCGGCGAGCGCGATCTCGGCGTGGGTCTGGCCGGGGGTGCAGATGTCGATCACGTCGATGTCGTCGCGTTCGACGGCCTCGCGCCAGTCGACCGAGTGCTCCGGCCACTCCCAGCGCGCTGCGGCCTCGGCGGTCGCGTCGGCGCGATGCCCGACGAGCAGCGCCGGCTGTGGAGTCAGCGGCAGGTCGAAGAAGCGCGGCGCGGTGCGCCAGGCATGGGTGTGCATGCGGCCCATGAAGCCGGTGCCGATCAGTGCGATCCGCAGCGGCGATGTCGTCGTCGTCATCGGGTGTGCCCTTTCCAGCCACAGACGATGCCATCGCCCGCTCGGCGTCGCGACAATGTTGCGCAAAACCTCCGGTGTGCGCGAAAGTGATGCAGTGCCCGTGAGACGTCATCCGATCGCCGAGACCGTGGGGATCACCCGCGGTCTCGGCGGTCGGATGACGTCTCACGGGGAAGCGTCAAGCGCAGGCGGCCGGTGTCTGCGCGCGTGAGCCTCGCAGCCGTGGCGGCGGCAGCGGGGGTCAGCGTAGCGACGGCATCCCGCGCGCTGTCCGGCCGCGGTGATCTCGCCGCCGCAACCCGGCGTCGCGTGCTGACGACCGCCCGCACTCTCGGCTATACGCGTGACCCGGCCGTCGGCGGGCGGCCGCCGGGATCCGCGCGCCTGGTCGACCTGGTGCTCGGCTGGTTCCACAACGCCTACTCCGACGAGGTGACCGCCGGCGCCCGCAGCGCCGCGGCCGCCGCCGGCTACGACCTCGTGCTGACCGAGGAACGCGACACCCCCGACGACGACTGGCCGATGCGCATCCGCAGGCGCGGCTCGGCGGGCGTGGTGCTGGGACTCATCTCGCCGACGGCGTCGCAGCTCGCGGCGCTGAACGATGCCGAGATCCCGGTCGTGCTGATGGATCCGCAGGCCGAGACGTCGCGCGGGCTCACGAGCGTTCGCACGACCGACCGCGAGGGCGGCGCAGCAGCGGCGATGCACCTGGCAGAGCGCGGCGCCACCCGCTTCGCGGTGGTGCTGGGGTCGCCGCCGTACCGTTACGGCCGCGCACGCAACACCGGCTTCCGCGAGGCGCTGCGACTCGTCCGCCCGGACGCCGACCTGGTCGCGGTGCAGGCCGACTGGGGCGGAGCGGCGGCGCGCGAGGCCGCGCTGCCCGTCCTGCGCGGGCTCCGGCCGGGCGATCGGCTCGGCGTCTTCGCGTGCTCCGACGAGATGGCGGCGGGCGTGTACTCCGCAGCCGCGGCGACGGGGCGGCGCATCCCCGACGACGTGCTCGTCGTCGGCTTCGACGACCTGCGCGGCGCCCGCTGGCTCACCCCGCCGCTCACCACCGTGCGCCAGCCGATCCGCGAGATGGCGGCGGCCGCCGTCACGGCGCTCACCGAGGCCGCCTCCGGCGCTCCTCTGCCCCCGTCGCCCCTCGTGCTCGCGACGCAGCTCATCGAGCGCGGCTCGACCTGAGTCGCTGACCCTGCCCCGCGACCCTCCTCGCGCGTTCGGGGCGCACGAGTGTCGTCCGGGGCGTACGGCGTGCGCCCCGAACGTCACTCCCGCGCCCCAAAAACCGCCCGAAGGACGATGGATGCCGGAGACCCGGAGGTCCGGACGGTCCGGCGACTGCGGCATCCGAACCGGACGAAACGTCCCATCCGCGCCCGCGGGGCACGCGAGTAGCGTGGGAAGCACGTCCGACGGAAGGCTCCACATGTCGATCTCGACCGAACGCCACGCCCGCACCGACCGCGCCGCGAGGAGCGAGTCCGAGCTGCAGCAGATGGCGAAAGACCACCTGTGGATGCACTTCGCCCGCCAGTCGGTGATGACGGACGGCCCCGGCGTTCCGATCATCGTCAAGGGTGAGGGCCACCACATCTGGGACTCCCAGGGCAGGCAGTACATCGACGGTCTCGCCGGCCTGTTCGTCGTGGCCGCCGGTCACGGTCGCCGGCGCCTTGCGGAGGTCGCCGCGAAGCAGGCCGAGCAGCTCGCCTTCTTCCCCATCTGGTCATACGCGCACCCGGCCGCCATCGAGCTCGCCGACCGCCTGGCCGACTACGCGCCCGGCGACCTCAACAAGGTGTTCTTCTCCACCGGCGGCGGCGAAGCCGTCGAGACCGCGTTCAAGCTCGCCAAGTACTACTGGAAGATCCAGGGCCAGCCCACCAAGCACAAGGTCATCTCGCGCTCGGTCGCGTACCACGGCACCCCGCAGGGCGCCCTCGCGATCACCGGCATCCCGGCCATGAAGTCGATGTTCGAACCGGTGACGCCCGGCGGCTTCCGGGTGCCGAACACCAACTTCTATCGCGCCGCCGACATGGGCGCGCCCGCCGACGACCTCGAGACCTTCGGCGTGTGGGCCGCGGACCGCATCGAGGAGATGATCCTCTTCGAAGGCCCCGACACCGTGGCGGCGGTCTTCCTCGAGCCGGTGCAGAACTCCGGCGGCTGCTTCCCGCCGCCCCCCGGATACTTCCAGCGGGTGCGTCAGATCTGCGACAAGTACGACGTGCTGCTCGTCTCGGACGAGGTCATCTGCGCCTTCGGCCGCATCGGCCACATGTTCGCATGCGACGCCTACGGCTACGTGCCCGACATGATCACGTGCGCCAAGGCCATGACCAGCGGCTACTCGCCGATCGGCGCGACCATCGTGAGCGACCGCATATACGAGCCCTTCGCTCACGGTGACCGCGCGTTCTACCACGGCTACACCTTCGGCGGTCACCCGGTGTCGGCCGCGGTCGCGCTCGAGAACCTCGACATCTTCGAGGAGGAGGGGCTCAACGAGCGGGTGCGCGAGTACTCGCCGGTGTTCCGGTCGACGCTCGAGAAGCTCAACGATCTGCCCATCGTCGGCGACGTGCGCGGCGACGGCTACTTCTTCGGGATCGAGCTCGTCAAGGACAAGGCAACGAAGGAGACCTTCGACGACGACGAGTCCGAGCGGCTGCTGCGCGGGTTCCTCTCCAAGGCGCTGTTCGATGCCGGTCTCTACTGCCGCGCCGACGACCGCGGCGACCCCGTCATCCAGCTCGCGCCGCCCCTGACGGTCGGCCCGAAGGAGTTCGACGAGATCGAGCAGATCCTCCGCAGCGTGCTCACGGAGGCGTGGACGCGGCTCTGAGGCATCGGCAGGCGGTCGCGAGGGTTAGTGTTGGCGCGTGGGCACGATCTACTACGGCGGCGGCGCGATGCCGATCCATATCGAGGACCGCGCATTGGCGCACCTCAAGGTCGTGATTGCGACCAAGCTCCGACGCGATGAGAGCTTCACCGTCTCGTGGGCCCACCCCGAGGATCAGCCGCGGGGGCGCAGCACGATCTGGCTGCACCCGTCGATCCCGCTCCGGTTCGTCTTCGACGACCCCGAGCCCTCCGAGCTCAGCCGCCAGTGGATCGAGGAGCTTGCGAACTCCGCCAGCTCGACCGGCGGCATCCTGCTGGTCGCAGAGCACTTCGACACCGGTCCGGCGCCGGTCGCCGACGGCGCAGGAGCGGCGGCGCTCGAAGCGGGAGCCGACGTGTCACTCGGCAAAGTCGACGTGGAGCACATCGACGTCGACCGCCTCACCGTCGGCGGCACCGAGGTGACAGGCGAGGACGTCCCGTCCTAGGCGACCACTCCGTCGCCCGCGCCGGTCACCGATCTCGGCGGGGATCGGCATCCCGAAGGTCGCGGCGCACCCTCAAGAGGGCTCGGGCTGCGACGACTCGTCTCCTTCGGCAGGCTCGGGAAGGATCGTGAGCCCGTTCGGCCCGCTCGCGGCGAGCATCAGCTCCTCGACCCAGCGGCGGTTGATGCGCGGCTGACGGCTTCCGAAGAAGTGGAACTGGATCGGCACCGACGGGTGGATCCAGAAGCTGCGGCGACCGCTGCCGTCGCCGATCTCGACGTCGAACATGAAGGGCTCGGAACGGCGCAGCTTGTTCATCACAACGATGCGGAGATGGGCCAGCGTGCGGTCGTCGATGTCCACCGAATTGGCGTTCGTGTCGTAGATGAACCGTCCCATGGCAGGAGCCTAGCGCTGCATCACCGCGGTGCGAATGCAGCGGCGAAGAGGGCGCGGGCACGGCGCGCGACGTCCGGTCGCTGCGCGGTGTCGGAGCGGGCGAGCTCGGTCGCCAGCATGCCGGTCGCCAGCGTCACGTCGTCCGTCTCGATGTGGCTCCCGATGCGGCCGGCGGCACGGTCGCGGGCGACGAGACGCTCCACCAGGGCCCGGAACCGGGCTCCGAGCACAGCCACCCGCGTATCGGTGAGATCGGCGGTGATCAGCTCGATGAAGGCTGTCGAGACGACCACCTGGTCGACGACCCGGTCCAGCAGGTCGTCGACCGTCCGCTCGGAGGCCGACGTGTACTCCTCGAGCTCGCGCACGTTGTCTTCGAAGACTGCGACGGCGAGGGCGGTGCGGTCGGGGAAGTGGCGGTAGAGGCTGCCCTGCCCCACGCCCGCGCGCTTGGCGACGGCGCTGAACGGCGCGCCCAGGCCGCCTTCGGCGTACACCTCGCGCGCGGCGGCGATGAGGGCGCGACGGTTGTCGGCGGCGGCGGCGGGGCCGCGATTCTGGCGGGGCCGCGCACGGGGGGATGCGGTGCTGGGCACGGGTGTAGCCTAGTACCGGACAAAGTTGTCCGGTAAGAGGGCGTTGTCCAGATCATCGAGGCGGCCGGCGACCGGATCGACGCTCTCGCCAACATCGCCGGGATCATGGATGACATGACCCCCGTCGGCGAGGTCACCGACGCCGTCTGGGATCGCGTGTTCCGCGTGAACGTCACCGGCACCATGAAGCTGATGCGCGCCGTCATCCCCGCCATGCTCGCGCAGGGCAGCGGGTCGATCGTGAACACCTCGTCCGAGGCATCCCTGCGCGGCTCGTCCGCGGGCGCCGCCTACACCGCGTCGAAGCACGCCGTCGTCGGCCTCACGAAGTCGAGCGCGTTCATGTACGGCCCCAGCGGCATCCGCGTCAACGCCGTCGCGCCGGGCGCCGTGATCACCAACATCGAGGCGAAGTTCAACTCGGCGCTGGGCGCCGACCGCGTGCGCACGGGCATGGCTGTCATGGCGCCGCCGGTGACGCCCGACCGCCTCGCCGCGTCGATCACCTTCCTGCTGAGCGACGACGGCATCAACGTCAACGGCCAGAACCTCGCCAGCGACGGCGGCTGGTCGGCCGCGTAAGAATCCGCGACGTCCCGGCTGACCCGAGCCGCCGAGGCGTCGCGCACCACGTGCTCCCCTGTCGCGATCTGCGACGCCGATCCGCGGATCGCGACAGGCGAGCGCACAACTGGACGGCTAGAACGGCCAGATGAGCGGCACGTAGAGGACCGCGACCGCCAAGAAGAACAGCGCGAGCGGCAGCCCCAGCTTCCAGTAGTCGCCGAACCGGTAGCCCGCCGGCTCCATCACCATGAGGTTCGCGGGCGTCGCGATGGGCGTGAGGAACGCCGCCGCACCCGCGACCGCGAGCGCCATCATGAAGGGCTGCACCGACAGGTCCAGCGCGTGCGCGACCGAGATGGCGATCGGCGCCACGATGAGCACCGTGGCGGTGTTGCTGATCAGCTGACCGAGCACCAGCGTGATCCCGCACAGCGCGAGCAGCGCCACGTGGGGGCCCGCCTCGCCCAGCAGCGACAGCATGCCCTCTGCGACCAGGTCGGCCGTGCCGGTGCTGATGAATGCCGTCGACAGTGGGATCATGCCCGCGATGAGCACGACGGTCGTCCACGAGATCGCGTGGTACGCCGCCGTCACCGTGACGGTGCGCGTGAGCACGAGTGCGCACGCCGCCAGCAGCGCGGCCACCGCCGGCGGTACGAGGCCGGTCGCGAGGAGCACGATCATCGCCAGGAGGATGCCGATCGCGCGCTTGGCGCCGCGCCCGAGCGGCACCGACCGGCGCAGCTGCGCCGGATCGTCGACCACCAGCACACCGGGCTCCTGCGTCCGCCGCGTCAGGTCGTCCCACGCCCCCTGGAGCAGGAGCGCGTCGCCGGACTGCACGATGAACTCGGTGCCTTTCAGGTGCTCGTCGCCTCGTCGCGCCGCCAGCACGACGAGGTCACCGTCGGGCGTCGTCATCCCGGCGCACACCCGCTCGCCGATCAGCGGCGACCGCGGCGCGACGACGACCTCTGTCACCCCGGAGTCCGGGCCGAGGAGCACGCCGGTGTCGAGCGTCAGCGAATACTGCTGGCGCAGCATGCGCGCGTGCCGCACCAGGTCGACGGGCATGATCGCACCCTTCCGCTCCGGCACCAGCCGACCGCCGAGCAGCAGGATCACGACGGTGCCGAGCAGCACCGGGATGCCGACGAGCGCGAACTCGAAGAACCCGAACTCCCTCCCTCCCGCGCCGGCGGCGAACTCCGAGACGATGATGTTGACCGGCGTGCCGGTCAGCAGGAGCAGCGAGCCGGCGGACGCCGCGAAGGCGAGCGGCATGAGCAGCTTCGACGACGCGATGCCGGCACGCGATGCGACCACGACGACCAGCGGGAGCAGCGCGGCGACGGCGCCGTTGATGCTGATGAGGGCGGTCAGGACCGCCACCAGCAGCGAGATCACGGTGACGAGCGTGGCGCGCTTGGTGCCGGCGCGGCCGATCACCTTCTGGCCCGCCCAGGCGGTGACGCCAGTCGCGTCGAGCGACTCGCTCACGACGAACAGTGCCGCGATGAACAGCACGGTCGGATCGCCGAAGCCCGCCAGGGCCTGCGGCAGGGTGAGGACGCCGGTGAAGAACAGGGCGAGCGCGACGGCGATCGCGACGATCCCGATCGGCACGCGGTTGCTCACGAACGCGATCACCGCGAGCACCAGGATGACGAGGGTTGCGGTGACGGGGTCCACGCGCCCAGCGTAGCCACCGGCCCCGCACCAGGTCGGTCGGCTGCCTGCTCGCTGGGCCCGGTCGGACCGCCGCGTCAGCCGCGCAGCGTCGCCAGCCCCGCGACGTCGTACGCGAGCTCGACGGCCTCGAAGAGCGCCGCATCGATCGTGCGAGGTGCGAATGCATCGCCGATTGTCACGACCCGCGGCGCGGCCGGCGTGTCCGTGACCAGGCCAGGGATGCCGACCGACGCACGCGGCTCGACGGCCACCACCGCGTCGACGCCCGGGATCATCTCCACGGCGCCGGTCAGCGTGTCGCGCACCGTCACGGCGCCCGGCTCGATCCGCTCCACGAGGTGTGCCGGGCGGCGCTGGAACCCGCCGTGCGCACCGAGGCGCTCGAGCAGCAGCGGCCGGTCGTATCCGGCCCCGATGTGCGGGAAAACGGTCTCGAACGGCGTCACGAGCTCGAGCTCGTCGACGCGCTCGAGCAGAGTGAGCACGATCCCGGCGGCGTACGCCGTGCCGTCGGCATCCACCACCGCGATCCGCCGGCCGAGCGGCACTTCGGCCGCGGGTGCGACCGCAGTGAAGGCGTCGGTGGTGCCCTCGGCGGGGAAACCTCCGGCGTACGCGCCGCCAAGGGCGAGCGAGGTGGTCACCGGGGCGATGGCGCCGGTCGCGACAACGATGCCGTCCGCACCTTCGGCCCGCAGCAGGCCGGCGTCCGCGTCGACCCCGAGCCGCACCGTCACGCCGAGGGCCGCGAGGTCGCGCTCGAGGTCGTCGACGAGCAGCCCGACGCTCTCGCGCCCCGGCACCCGGCGGGCGAGGCGCAGCTGGCCGCCGAGTCCGTCCGCGCGCTCGACGAGGGTGACCGCATGCCCGTCGGTGGCGAGCTCGACGGCGGCGCGCATCCCGGCCGGGCCGCCGCCCACGACGATCCACCGCTGCGGCGACGACGCGCCCGGCCGCTCGCCCCGCTCGAGCTCGCGCCCGGCGAGCGGGTTGACCGTGCACGACATCGCGAGTCCGCGGCTGCCGCGGCCGAGGCATCCCTGATTCAGGCGGATGCAGTGACGGATGCCGGACTCGCCCCTGTCGACGGGCTCGACTCCGATCAGCTTGCGGCCGAGGTCGGGGTCGGCGATCTGGGCGCGGGTGAGCGCGACCATGTCGGCGATGCCGGAGGCGACGACCTCCTCCGCGTCCTCGACCGAGCGGGCGGCGCCGACGCCGAACACGGGGACGTCGGGGTTCGCGGCCTTCACCGCGGCGACGTCGTCGCGCAGCCAGGCGTACGGCATAGGCGAGGACGGGAACACGTAGTGCACGTTGTGGTAGCCGCCGGCCGCGAGGTCGAGGAAGTCGATGCGGGCCTCTGCACGCAGGCGTGCGACGACCTCGCGCATGCCGGCGCCGTCGATCCCGTCGGGGTGGAACTCGTTCGCGACGATGCGGATGCCGACGGTGAAGTCGTCGCCCACCCACTCCCGCACGGCGCGCAGCACCTCGCGCGGAAATCGCGTGCGTCCTTCGAGGTCGCCGCCGTACTCGTCTCCACGGGCGTTGTAGAGCGGCGAGAGGAACTGATGCAGCAGGTAGCCGTGTGCCATGTGGATCTCGACGCCGTCGAATCCGCCGTCGCGCGCGTGCACCGCCGACAGCGCCCAGCCGTCGATGAACGCCGCGATGTCGGCGCGATCCATCTCGCGGGTCGCGTGCGCGGTCGACGGCGACAGGACGCGCGACGGCGCGTATACCGCCCGCGGACCTTCTGGACCGTCGGGCTGCGCCTGCGCGCCGTGGTGGTTGAGCTGCACGAAGATCTTCGCGCCCGCCTCGTGGACGGCATCCGTCATCCGCTTCGATGCGGCGACGCCCTCGGGGCGGTACGCGTCCTCGAAGCCGCGGATCGAACCGGTCGGGTGCACGAAGTGGTTGCCGGCCACGAACAGCCCGCAGCTGCCCTGCGCACGGCGCACGTAGTACGCGGTCTCGCGGTCGGACTCGACCCGGTCGGAGTACTGCTTCGAGTGCGCGGTCTGCATGATGCGGTTCGGCACCTCGACGGCGCCGATCCGCAGCGGCTGCGCGAGGACGGAGGAGCGGATGCCGGGGCGCGCGGTCATGCCTCCGAGCCTAGGACCGCCCCTCTCACCTTCCCGCCCCGCGCCTCACCGCTCGCCGCGCTCGCGTGCTCGCGTCCCCGCGCCTCACCGTCCCCGTTGACTTGCGCTATACGTACGGCGTGTGAGGCGTGTCGCGTACGTTCAGCGCATGTCAACAAAGGGACGCGGGGACACCGGGTGGCCGCGGCGCGGGGCGCGGGGCGCGGGGCGCGGGCCCGGGTCAGAGGCCGGCGAGGGCCTGGTCGAGGTCGGCGAGGAGGTCGGCGACCGACTCGATGCCGACTGACAGGCGCACCACCTCGGGCGGGACGGCGAGCTCGGTGCCGCGCACCGAGGCGTGCGTCATCTCGTCGGGGTAGTTCATGAGCGACTCGACGCCCCCGAGCGATTCGGCCAGCTGGAACAGGCGCGTCGACTCGGCGAAGCGGCGGGCGGATGCGGCATCCGCCAGCGCGACCGAGACGATGCCGCCGAACCCGCTCATCTGCCGCGCGGCGACCTCGTGCCCGGGGTGCGACGGCAGGCCGGGGTAGTACACGCGCTCGACCGCCTCGTGGCCCGACAGGAACTCGGCGATCGCGTGCGCGTTCTCGCTGTGCCGTCGCATGCGCAGGGCCAGCGTCTTGACGCCGCGGGTGGTGAGCCACGCGTCGAGGGGGCCGGAGACGGCGCCCACGGCGAACTGCAGGAACTTCGCCTCGCCGTACAGGGCCTCGTCGTTGAGCACGAGCGCGCCGCCGACGACGTCCGAGTGGCCGCCGAGATACTTCGTGGTCGAGTGCACCACCACGTCGGCGCCGAAGGCCAGCGGCTGCTGCAGCGCGGGCGACGCGAAGGTGTTGTCGACCACGACGAGGGCGCCAGCGTCATGGCCGAGCCTCACGAGCCCGGCGATGTCGGTGATGCGCAGCAGGGGGTTGCTGGGGGTCTCGACCCACACGATGCGCGCCGGGCGCTCCTCGAGGGCCGCGCGCACCGCGCCGAGGTCGCTCATGTCGACCACGCGCACGCCGATGCCCCACGCGCCGAGCACGCGCGCGATGAGCCGATAGGTGCCGCCGTAGACGTCGTTGCCGAGCAGCACCTCGTCGCCGGGCTTGAGGGCGGCGCGCAGCAGCGCATCCTCGGCGGCGAGTCCCGACGCGAACGACAGGGCATGCGCGCCGCCTTCGAGCGCGGCGAGCTGCGTCTCGAGAGCGGTGCGGGTCGGGTTGCCGCTGCGACCGTACTCGTAGCCCTCGCGGAGCCCGCCGATGCCGTCCTGCGCGTACGTCGTGGAGAAGTGCACCGGCGGGATCACGGCCCCGGTGGTGGGGTCGAAGGCCTGACCGGCGTGCACCGCGCGGGTCTCGAAACCGGAGTCGTTCGTGGGCTCGGTCATGCGGGTGCTCCTTCGTGGGTGGATCCGGATGCCTCGGGGCCAAGGTGTGCGCCGCGTGCAGGCGTTTCGTCTCGCTCGTTCCTCGCTCGCTCAACGACCGGGACCTGCGCGGATGCCTCGGGGCCAAGGTGTGCGCCGCGTGCAGGCGCTTCGTCTCGCTCGTTCCTCGCTCGCTCAACGAGCGTGGGTTCGGCGCGGCTCACCTCGAACCCGTGGTCCCGCATCCAGTCGTCGTCGTAGAAGCGGTTGAGGTAGCCGCGGCCGTGGTCGGGCAGCAGCACGACGACCACGTCGTCGGCAGGCAGCTCGCGGGCGGTGCGCAGCGCGGCGACGACCGCCATCCCGCTCGATCCCCCGACCAGGAGACCCTCCTCGCGGGCGAGACGGCGGGTCATCTCGAACGTCTCGGCATCGGAGACGCGATGGATCTCGTCGGGCACCGCGGGGTCGTAGCTGTCGGGCCAGAAGTCCTCGCCGACGCCCTCGACGAGGTAGCCGTGGAGCGGGCCGCCCGAGTAGATCGAGCCCTCGGGGTCGGCGCCGATCACCCGCACCGTGCCGCCCGACACCTCGTGCAGGTACCGGCCCGTGCCGGTGATGGTGCCGCCGGTGCCGATGCCGGCGACGAAATGCGTCACGCGACCGTCGGTGTCGCGCCAGATCTCCGGCCCCGTCGTCTCGTAGTGGCTCAGCGGCCCGTTCGGATTCGCGAACTGGTTCGGCTTGAACGCGCCGGGGATCTCGCGGACGAGCCGATCCGACACGCTGTAGTACGAGCGCGGGTCTTCGGGCGGCACGCTCGTGTCGGTCACCACGACCTCGGCGCCGTAGGCCCGCAGCACGTCGACCTTCGGACCCGCGAACTTGTCAGGCACCACGAAGATCATGCGATAGCCGCGCTGCACCGCCACGAGCGCGAGGCCCACGCCGGTGTTGCCGCTCGTGGGTTCGATGATCGTGCCGCCGGGTTCGAGCAGACCGTCGCGTTCGGCGGCGTCGATGATTCGGCGGGCGATGCGATCCTTGGCGGAGCCGCCGGGACTGAAGTACTCGACCTTGGCCAGCACGGTGGCGGCGATGCCGTCGGTGACACGGGTCAGGCGGACGAGGGGGGTGTTGCCGACGAGGTCGGCCACGCTCTGGGCGTAACGCACGATGAGTCCTGGAGTGTTGCCCGCGCGGGAGCGCGGAAGGTTGGCGGGGTCGCGGAGGTCTGTGCGAAGCGAACGCTTCAGCAGCAGGGGCGACAACACCGACAGGTCAACACGGGCGCCAGTCTAGGCGCTCACCGGGGGCGGCGTCGAGGACGCCGTTGGCGGCCACGGCGCAGAGACGCCGATAACGGATGCCGCGACACGGCGACACGCGGCGTCACACGGGGTCATGCCGGGCCGGCGTGGATGCGGCCTCTCGCGCGGGGCCGGTGTGTCTCGACCCGAATCCGGGCCGCCACCGGCGCGCGGGCCTAGCATGCGGCCAAGACCCCTGTGGAGGAATCGGATGCCGCATCCCCGTGTGACACGCGAATCGCCGCCGCGGGGCGCCCGCGCCGCCCGAGTGCTGGCGGGGCTCGCCGTCGCCGCCGCGCTCACGCTCCTGGCCGGCTGCGGCAACGGCGGGATCCCGATCCCGACCGCTCTGCCGACGACGCTTCCGACGGGCGTGCCCACGACCCTGCCCACGGACCTCCCCACGCGGACGCCGATCCTGCCGACGCGGACGCCTGTGCCCACGGCGGAGCCGACTCTCGAGCCGACCGTCGAGCCGACGCCTGAGCCGACCGTGGCACCGGAACCCACGCCTGAACCCACACCCGAGCCCGAACCCGAACCCGAACCCGAACCCGAACCGACGGTGGTGCCCGAGCCGGCGCCCACGGTGGTTCCCGAGCTCACGGCAACGCCCGAGCCGGAGCAGACGGCGACACGCACGCCGACGCCCAGCGCGTCACCGTCGCCCTCGCAGACGTCGTCTCCGTCGCCTACCGCGGAGGCGGGCGATACCACCGCGTCACCGATGAACTGGGTTCCATGGGTCGTTGTGCTCATCCTGCTGGTAGCCGGCGCTGTGATCTACCTCATCGTGCGCCGGCCACGACCGACACCGCCGACCAGCGGCTGAGCAGCGGCGCCACGTTTCTCCTCGATCTGCGGCGCCTCCTCAACGACCGCGACCGGCGCGCGGCCGCGGCGTCGCCCCGGTCGCTGAGCGAACGCCAGCGAGACGAAGCGCGCGAACAGTGGGCCCGGTGTCAGCCGCGGAGTGCCAGGGCGAACGGAAGCACGGCAGCGGCACCGGCGCGGCGCAGCTCGCGCGCGGCGACGGTGAGAGTCCAGCCGCTGTCCACCCGGTCGTCGACCAGCAGAACGGGACCCGCAGGGATGTCGAGGCCCGCGGCCGAGAACCGGTCCCACACCCCCGCCAGCCGGAACGCGCTGTTCCCACCCGGCTGACCCGTGGGTCCGCCGTCGACGAGGTCGAGCGACCCGAGGAAGGGCAGGCGCCCGACCTCGGCGATGCCGCGGGCGAGCGAGTCCACCAGCTGCGGCTTGGCGCGCGACGGCATCGCCACCACCGCTACCGGGCGCGTCTCCCAGCCCCATTCGGCGAGGACGCGCACGCACGCGCCGAGCACGTTGGGCGGAACGGGCGCATCCGCGGCGGCGGCGGCGAAGAGATCGCGCAGGACGCCGCCCCAGCCGAGGTCGGTGAGACGTGCGAGCGCGCGACCCTCGCCGGCCTGCTCGTCCACGGCGATGCGGCCCTTGACGGGCACGCCCAGCCGATCGGCGCCGGTGGGCCACTGCCGTCGCGTCTCGATCGGCACGCCGACGCGGTCGAGAGCCGCGGCCGCGGCATCCGTCGCTCCCTCGGCGATCGCGGTCGGGAACCAGGTGCCCGCACAGTTGTCGCACCGGCCGCAGGGCACGGCGGTGTCGTCGTCGAGGGACCGCTGCAGGAACTCCATGCGGCAGCCCGAGGTCTCTTCGTACTCGACCATGTGCTCCTGCTCGGCGACGCGCTCGGCAGCGATGCGGCGATAGCGCTCCTCGTCGTAGGTCCACGCCTCGCCGGTCGCCGTCCATCCGCCGCGCACGCGCGCCACCGCACCGTCGACATCCAGCACCTTCAGCAGCAGCTCGAGGGGCGTGCGGCGGATGTCGACCACCGCCTCCAGCGCGGGCGTCGACATCGGCGCGGTCGCGGCTGAAAGCGCCGACAGCACGCGCTCGGCGCGCTCACGGTCGGGCATCGACGCCGTTGCGAAGTACTGCCAGATCTCGCGGTCCTCGGTGCCGGGGAGGAGCAGCACATCGGCGGACTCGGTGGCACGCCCGGCGCGGCCGACCTGCTGGTAGTAGGACACCGGCGACGACGGAGCACCGAGGTGCACCACGAAGCCGAGGTCGGGCTTGTCGAAGCCCATGCCGAGTGCGCTGGTCGCCACGAGAGCCTTGACGCGATTGTCTTTGAGGAGCGCCTCGGACTCCTCACGCTCGTCGGTGTCCGTCTGCCCGGTATAGGCCCGGACGTCGTAGCCGCGTTCACGGAGGAGGCGGGCGGTGTCGTTCGCCGCCGCGACCGTCAGCGTGTAGATGATCCCCGAGCCGGGGAGATCGCCCAGGTGGCTGATCAGCCAGGCCAGCCGGCTCGGCGAGTTGGGCAGACGCAGCACCCCCAACCGGAGCGAGGCCCGTGCCAGCGGACCTCGGATGGTGACCACGCCTGCGGATGCGGCATCCGCTCCCCCGCCCGAGGCGCTGCCGGCATCCAACTGCTCGGCGACGTCGGACACCACGCGGCTGTTGGCCGTCGCGGTGGTCGCGAGCACGGGGACACCGGCGGGCATCCGGGCGATCAGATCGCGCAGGCGCCGGTAGTCGGGCCGGAAGTCGTGCCCCCAGTCGCTGATGCAGTGCGCCTCGTCGACGACGAGCAGTCCGATGCGGGCGACAAGCTGCGGCAGCTGCTCATCTCGGAAGGACGGGTTGTTGAGGCGCTCCGGCGAAACGAGGAGCACGTCGACCTCGTCGCGCTCGAGCCGGCCGAGCACGTCGCCCCATTCGTGCGCGTTCGTGGAGTCGATCTTGACCGCGCGCACCCCGGCTCGTGCGGCGGCCGCGATCTGGTCGCGCATCAGCGCGAGAAGCGGGGAGACGAGCACCGTGGGTCCGGTACCTCGACGGCGCAGGAGAAGCGTCGAGACGAAGTAGACGGCCGACTTGCCCCACCCGGTGCGCTGCACCACGAGCGCACGCCGGCGGTCGTCGACGAGCGCCTCGATCGCCTCGTACTGCCCGTCGTGGAAATCGGCGTCGTCGCGCCCGACGAGCGCGCGCAGCACCTCGAGGGCTCCGGTGCGGGTATCGGTCGTCGCGGTCACGCCCTCCACCCTGCCTCATGCCGCCGACGCCAGGGGCGTCACATGAGCCGCGGTGGGGATGGCGCGATCTCCAGTCCGTCTGTGGAGGAAAGGCACCATCGCTTGCTCGACGCCCCTGCATTGGTGCGCTGCCGCTTCGCTCCGCCCGCCCGTCCGCGTCGCTCCGCCCGCCGTGCGCGTCGCTCCACCCGCCGTCTCCTCCCCGCGAGGCTGGGCTTGTCGGCGTCGCCGTCGGCGTGGCGTCGCGGGTCCAGCCGCGTCGCGGGCGTCGGCGGAGTCGCTGCCGTGGCGGCGGGTCGTGTTCGTTTTGGCACTGAACTTCCGGTTCACAGACCATCACTGAACTTCCGGTTCACAGACCATCACTGAACCTCCGGTTCACACACGATGACGTGCAGGACTCGACCATCTGTGCGAACCGGAAGTTCAACGACCCAGCGTGAACCGGAAGTTCAACGACCCAGCGTGAACCGGAAGTTCAACGACCCAGCGTGAACCGGAAGTTCAACGACCCAGCGTGAACCGGAAGTTCAGCGACCCAGTGTGAACCGGAAGTTCATCGGCGTCTACGAGAGGGTCCCGCCCCGCGACGCGCACGATCCGGCGCCGCGCGGCTCGATCCCGCTCGACGTCGGGTGTTACCGTGAAGCCGGCGGGAGGAGGCGGCAGTGCTCGAATCGATCGGCGTCGCGCTTCGCCTGATTCTCGAGGTCTTCGCCGTCGCGCTGCGCCCGCTGGCAGAGCTCCTCGCCACCGTCGCGACGCCCGGCGCCGGCGGGCTCACGGTCGCGGCGGCCACCGCTGCCGCAGTCTCCCTCGCCGCGCTCGCTCGGCTTGCTGTCGCCGTCGCGCTCCGCGCCGAGCCTGTCCGCGCCGTCGTCGCGACAGCCCACCCGCGCCGCGCGATCGGCGACTTCACGCGACTCACCCAGAGCCATCCCGACGCTCCGGGGCACTCCCGTCCGCGCGCACCCGGGTTCGCGGCACTGGCCGCGTAGCCCGACGCACGTCCGACCCCGTACCCGCGGGGCGCTTCCACGTCCGCCGGCGCCGTCGTGGCCACATGCCACGAACCGACACCAGACGAACGGACACACCTTGGACCTCTACGCCTTTCCGCCCATCGCCGCGATCCTCGACGCGGCCTACTCCCTCCTCATGGGCCTCTCGGCCCTGCTCGAGCCCCTCGCCGGATCCGCCGCGGCCGCGGCATCCGTCGTCCTTCTCACCCTGTTCGTCCGTACCGCGCTGGTGCCTGCCGGCATCGCACAGGCGAAGGCGGAGCAGATGCGCAGCCGCCTGGCCCCGAGGCTCAGAGAGCTGCAGCGGCGCCACAAGCGCGACCCCGAACGTCTGCAGCGCGAGACGATGAAGCTGTACGCCGACGAGAAGGCCTCGCCCTTCGCCGGGTGCCTGCCGATGCTCGCGCAAGCGCCCGTCGTGGCCATCGTGTACGCGCTGTTCCTTCACACCGCGATCGCGGGGCACGCCAACGCCCTGCTGGTCGAGCAGCTGTTCGGTGTGCCGCTGGGGGCCAGCCTGGTCGGAGCGGTCGCGACCGGCGC
The DNA here is from genome assembly GCF_040144835.1 of Microbacterium sp. LWS13-1.2. Classification (NCBI taxonomy): domain Bacteria; kingdom Bacillati; phylum Actinomycetota; class Actinomycetes; order Micrococcales; family Microbacteriaceae; genus Microbacterium; species Microbacterium sp. LWS13-1.2. The sequence continues at coordinate 3,337,337 of NZ_CP151632.1, read as the reverse complement.
AGCGACAGGTTCGACCTGGGGCGTCTTCGCAGGAGTGCTCGCGGTGATCGTCGTCGTCGCTGAGCTCACGCGCCGCGCATTCCAGCCGCCGGTCGACGGATCACCGGATGCCGAGCCCTGGGCGGGTGCGGGGATGGCACGAGTGGCGGGGCTGCTGCAATTCACGACCGCGGTCTTCGCGCTGTTCGTCCCCTTGGCGGCCGCCCTGTACCTCGCCGTCACCGTCTCGTGGACGCTGGCGCAGCGGCTGGTGCTCCGGCGCCTCTACCCCCTGGCGGCGACCTGAGCCTGCGGCATCCGCTCCTCCGGCGCCGACGTGCGGCGCAGAGCGCGACCGAGAGCCGGGCAAAGCAGCACCATGCCCGCCGTGAGCAGGATGTGCCCGGTGCCGGCGATGCCCGAAATCGCGTTCGACGACTCGAGCCCGAGGACGGTGAGCGAACCGTGCCAGATCAGCGTCGCGGAGGTGAGGATGACAACGGCCGCTCGAGGACCGGCAGATGGGTGGCGTACAGGGCGACGAAGGCCCCGGTGGCCGCCTGGAATCCGAGGTCGGGGCGGTCCAGCAGCGTCATCACGGCGATCGGGACCGTCATCGCCACGGCGGCGCGCAGTCCGATCGCCCACCGCGGCGCGGGTGCCGGTGCGAGGCGGAAGAGGCTCGACACCGCGTGGGTCAGGTCGGCGGCGAACCGGCGACCGCTGCTCTTGCGGGGCATGCGTTCGTCCTGCTCAAGCCGACGGCTCGGTCGCGGTGCTCCCGCTGAGCAACTGATCGAGCAGGGTGAGTGCGGCGTCCTGCGGCGCGTCCACGTCGAGCAGCCACTGGGTCTGCAGGCCGTCGGATGCCGCGATCACGAGTGCGGCGACGGCCATCGGGTCGACGTCGGACCGGATGCGTCCGGTCGCCTGGTTGCGGCGCACGCGCGCGGCGAGATCGGCGCGGACGCGGGCGAAGCGGGTGGTGGCGAACTCCCGTGCGGCCGGATGCCCCTCCTCGAGGGCCGACGCCACGAGCGTCGAGTAGAGCTGCACGAGTCCCTGCACCTCGCGGTTCGACTCGGTCCAGCCGCGCAGCATCTCCACCGGCGTCATGTCAGCGTCGGCCGGGTGCTCGTCGTCGCCGCGACGCTCGGACTCGCGGTACACCTCGACGAGCAGCTCTTCGAGCGAGCCGAAGTAGTGCTTCAGTGCGGCGTGGGTGACGCCGACCTCCTCGGCGATGGCGCGCAGGCTCGTGCGGTCGGAACCGCGCCGCGCGAACACCTCGATGGCCCGGTCGAGGATCTCCTGGCGGCGGGCCACGCCCTTCGCGTACGACCCACGCAGGGCCGGCTGGTGCTCCTCATCCGCCATGCGACCCATGCTACCGAATAAAAACCTCCACCTGGAGGTTTTCGTGGTAGCGTGATGCGGTCCGGGCGATCCCCGCCCGTCGACGCCACTCAGACACCCGTCAAAGCAGACAACGAAGGAGCGCGACCGATGCCGGTCCAGACATCCATCCAGCTGTTCACCGTCAAGGACGCACTCGAGGCCGACCTCGACGGCACCCTCGCCGAGCTCGCCTCCCGCGGCTTCACCGCCGCCGAGCCCTACGACTTCGTGCGGCGGGCCGAGCCCCTCGCCGCCGCCCTCAAGGCCAACGGCATCGCCGCGCCCACCGGTCACGCGTTCCTCGCGTCGTCCTCGTTCGTCAACCCCGACGGCACGACGACGACTCGTCCCGTTCCCACTCCCGAGGCCGTCTTCGACGCCGCGGACATCCTCGGCATGACGACGGTCATCGAGCCCTACACCGACCCCGCCCTCTGGCAGAGCCGGGAGCACATCGCCGAGATCGCCCGGCAGCTCAACGCCGCCGCCGAGATCGGCGCCGCGCGCGGCATCCGCGTCGGCTACCACAACCACGCCCACGAGCTCGAGACGACCTTCGACGGCAAGACCGGCCTCGAGGTCCTCGCCGACCTGCTCGATGAGCGCGTCGTGCTCGAGGTCGACCTGTACTGGGTCGCCCGCGCCGGCGTCGCCTCGCCGACGCTGCTGCAGACGCTCGGCGACCGCGTGATCGCCGTGCACGTCAAGGACGGCACGCTCGACCCCGAGGCCGTCGCGGCCTACCCGCCAGCCGACCAGGTCCCCGCGGGCCAGGGCGTCGTGCCCCTCGAGGAGGCGCTGGCCGCGGCATCCGCTCTCGAGGTCGCGATCGTCGAGTTCGACCACTTCCACGGCGACCTGTTCGACGCCGTCGAGCAGAGCCGCGTCTTCCTCGACGAGAAGGTCGCCGTCTGATGGCCGCCTCTTCCGGAGCCGTCGGCGTCGGCATCATCGGCGCAGGCAACATCAGCGACCAGTACCTGACGCACCTCACCAGCTTCCCCGACGTGCGCGTGATCGCCATCGGCGACGTGATCGAGGACCGCGCCAAGGCGCAGGCCGAGAAGTACGGCGTGCCGCGTGCCGGCGGCGTCGACGTCGTGCTGAACGACCCCGACATCGAGATCGTCGTCAACCTCACGATCCCGGCCGTGCACGTCGAGGTGTCGGAGGCGATCATCGCCGCCGGCAAGAACGTGTGGACCGAGAAGCCGATCGGCGTCGACCGCGAGGAATCCCAGCGACTGCTGCAGAAGGCGGATGCCGCCGGCCTGCGCGTCGGCGTTGCACCCGACACCGTGCTCGGACCGGGCGTGCAGACCGCGAAGCGTGCAATCGCCCGCGGCGACATCGGCCGCCCGCTGTTCGCGACGACGACCTTCCAGTGGCAGGGTCCGGAGCTCTGGCACCCGAACCCGGCGTTCCTGTACGCCAAGGGCGCCGGTCCGCTGCTCGACATGGGCCCGTACTACGTGTCCACCCTCGTGCACGTGTTCGGCCCGGTCGCCTCGGTCGCCGCGCTCGGCCTCCGCGGCGTCGAGACCCGCACCGTGAAGTCTGGAGAGCTCGCAGGCCAGGAGTTCCCCGTCGAGATCCCGTCGACGCTGTCGGTGCTGATGGAGTTCGAGCAGGGCGGTCAGGCGCAGAGCCTGTACAGCACCGACTCCCCGCTGCTGCGCCACGGCATCGTCGAGATCAACGGCACCGAGGGCACGATCGTGATCCCCGACCCGAACACCTTCGGCGGCGACATCACGATCACCCGCCCGCTCACCGACGTCTCCCTGCGGGAGCAGGAGATCCTCCAGGTGCCGCAGGAGGGCGTCCTCGCCGGTCGCGGCCTCGGTCTGCTCGACATGGCCCGCTCGATCCGCGACGGCCGCCCGCACATCGCCACCGGCGAGTTCGGCTACCACGTGCTCGACACGCTGCTGTCGATCGAAGAGGCCGCAGAATCGCGCACCTACGTCGAGGTGCAGAGCACCCTCGGCGAGGTCGGCTCGCTGGCCGCGGACTTCGACCCGCTCGCCTCCACGCTCTGACCCACACCGGTTCACTCGAGGACCCCCTGCCACGCGGCAGGGGGCCTTCGTCATGACGGGACGGATGCCGCGGCCTACGCCCGCGCCCGCGCCCGCGCCCGCGCCGAGATCACGTCCTCTCGCCGAGATCACACGCCGCGCGCGGTCGGAACGTGTGATGTCGACGACATCGTGTGCTGTGGACGCCACGCCGCACCGCGTGGGCCCGGCCTCAGCCGAGCAGCGGGCGCTGAGCCTTCTGCTGCGTCAGGTATGCGTCGCGGGCCTCCTGCGTGCTGTCGAGCGTCGAGACCTCGGCGACAGGCACATCCCACCAGCCGGCACCGTCGGGGGCGTAGATCAGCGGGTCGCTGTTGATGTGGATGAACGTGGACCGGTCGGATGCCTTCGCCTGCGCGACGGCCGCCTTCAGGTCGTCGATGGCGGAGGTGCCGGGCTCGACCTCGATGACGTCGAGGCCGTAGCTGCGCGCGTTCATCGCGAGATCGACGGGTAGGACCTTCCCGCCCTGGAAGTTGCGGGCCTCGCCGTCGTACTCGCGGTACCAGGTGCCGAAGCGCTCGGAGCCGACCGTCTCGGAGAGGTGCCCGATCGACGCGAAGCCGTGGTTCTGGATCAGCACCACGATGATCTTGATGCCCTCGGCGACCGCGGTCACGAGCTCGGTGTTGAGCATGAGGTACGACCCGTCGCCGACCATCACGATGACGTCGCGGTCGTCGCCGTCGGCGAGGAGCCCGCGCTTGGCCCCGAGCCCGCCCGCGATCTCGTAGCCCATGCACGAGAACGCGTACTCGACGTGGTAGCCCAGCGGGTCGCGGACGCGCCACAGCTTATGGAGGTCGCCCGGCAGCGAACCCGCGGCCTGCACGACGACATCCTCGGGGGCGCTGGCGGACTGCACCGCGCCGAGGATCTCGGGCTGGCCGGGCAGCGCGCGCCCCGAGGGCGCGAACGCCGCGTCGACCGCGGCATCCCACTCCGCCTTCTGGCGCGCGATGCGCTCGGCGTACCCGCCCGCGACCGCGAAGCCCTCGAGCTCGAGGGCGAGCGCCGCCAGCGCCTCGCGGGCGTCGGCGATCACGGGCAGCTGCGAGCCGTGCTTGTACGCGTCGAACGAGGCGACGTTGATGTTGACGAACACGACATCGGGGTTCTGGAACGCGGTGCGCGACGCGGTGGTGAAGTCGCTGTAGCGCGTGCCGATGCCGATGATGACGTCGGCCTCGGCGGCGAGGCGATTGGCCGCGAGCGTGCCGGTCGCTCCGACCCCTCCGAGGTTCTGCGGGTGGTCCCAGTTCAGGGCTCCGCCGCCGGCCTGCGTGGTGCCGACCGGGATGCCGGTGGCCTCGACGAGCGCGCGGAGCTGGTCTTCGGCGCCGGAGTAGATCACGCCGCCGCCCGCGACGATGAAGGGGTTCTTCGCGCCGCGGATCGCCGCGACGGCACGAGCCAGTGCACCGCGCTCGGGCAGCGGACGACGGAGGTGCCACTCGCGGTCCTGCAGGAACTCGGCGGGCACGTCGAGCGCCTCGGCCTGCACGTCCTCGGGGAGGGCGATCGTCACGGCGCCCGTCTCGACGGGGTCGGTGAGCACCCGCATCGCCGCGAGGGCGATCGAGTACAGCTGCTCGGGCCGCTGCACGCGGTCGAAGAACCGAGACAGCGGGCGGAACGCGTCGTTCACGGTCAGGCCGATGTCCCACGGCTGCTCGAGCTGCTGCAGCACGGGGTCGGCGACCCGGGTCGCGAAGGTGTCGCTGGGAAGCAGCAGCGCCGGGAGGCGATTGGCTGTCGCGAGGGCGGCGGCGGTCAGCATGTTCGCCGCGCCCGGACCCACCGAGGCGGCCGACGCGTACGTTCCGCGTCGCCGGTGCATGCGCGCGTAGCCGACGGCCTGATGCACCATCGCCTGCTCGTTGCGGGCCTGGTGGTACGGCATCAGGGAGGGGTCCTCGACGTTCAGCTGCTTGAGCGCCTGGCCGATGCCCGCGACATTGCCGTGGCCGAAGATGCCGAACATGCCGGGGATCGTGCGCTCGCGGATCTCGCCGTCGACGGTCCACTGGTGGGCCAGGAACTCCACGAGCGCCTGGCTGACCGTCATCCGTTTCGTCGCGCCCATCAGTTGCGACCCTCCTTGTGCTCGGTGAACGGCAGCCGCTCGTCGATGCTCTGCCCGGTCCAGGTGTCGCGCACCCAGGCGTGCGCGGGGTCGTCGCTGATCAGCCACTCGCGCTCAGGATCGGGGCCGGCCATGACGTTGAGGTAGTACAGGTCGTAGCCCGGAGCCGCGACGGCCGGTCCGTGATACCCGAAGGGCACGAGCGCGATGTCGCCCGTGCGCACCATCGCGTTGATGTCGATCTCACCCGCGGGCGAGGAGTAGGTGCTGAACATGCCGAAAGCGGCATCCGCCGCCGACGGCGCCCCCGCCACCGGCGCCGTCTCGAAGTAGTAGATCTCCTCGAGGCGCGACTCGTGACCGGGCACGTGCTCGTCGTGCTTGTGCGGCGGGTACGACGACCAGTTCTCAGCCGGCGTGATCACCTCGCACACGATGAGACGGGCCGCGTCGATCGCGCGCGGGGTGCCGAAGTTGTGCACCTGGCGGCTCGAGCGCCCCGCCCCCCGCAGTTCGACGAAGGTGTCGGATGGCGGGACGTACTGCCAGTGCCGCACCTCGGTCGTCGGCGCCTCGGCGATCGCCACGCGCCCGCGGCCGCGGATCTCCGCCGTCGTTCCCGTCGGGAGGTACAGCACGTCCGTCGGGCCGTCGAACACGGAGCGCCGGCCGCGCAGTCGGGTCTCCCACTCCCCCGGGTCGTGGCGGTGCAGCACATTGAACGATCCGGCGAGCGGGACGACGATCCGCTCCACACTCCGGTCGTCGAGCGTCAGCGACTGTCCCTCTGCAATCTCGGCGACACGGATGCCGGTGTGCTGCCATCCGGCAATCGATGCGTCCACGACGCTCTCCCACCCCTCACGGGCGAGGTCGCCGCGGCGGTGGAACCAGCGCTGGTCCGTAGTGCTCATCTCGTGCTCTCGTGAATCGATCGTATGGACGGATGCCGAGGTCAGTTGTTCTGGGGGAAGCCGAGGTTGATGCCGCCGTGGTGGGCGGGGTCGAGCCAGCGGCTGGTGATGGCTTTCTCGCGGGTGTAGAAGTCGAAGCCGTGGACGCCGTAGGCCTTGGCGTCGCCGAACAGCGACTGCTTCCAGCCGCCGAAGGAGTGGTACGCGACCGGAACCGGGATGGGCACGTTGATGCCGATCATGCCGACCTGCACCTCGTTCTGGAAGCGGCGGGCGGCGCCGCCGTCGTTGGTGAAGATGGCGGTGCCGTTGCCGAACCGGCCCGAGTTGATCAGCTCGAGACCCTCGTCGTACGAGTTGACGCGGACGATGGAGAGGACGGGTCCGAAGATCTCCTCCTGGTACGCGCGGCTGGTGGTGGGGATGTCGTCGATCAGGGTGGGGCCGAAGAAGAACCCATCCTCATGCCCCTCTACCTGGAAGCCGCGGCCGTCGACGACGATGGTTGCGCCGTCCTGCTCGGCGATGTCGACGTAGCTCGAGACCTTGTCGCGGTGGATGTCGGTGATCAGCGGCCCCATGTCGGGCTCCACGCCGTCCACCCCGGCACCGTTGCCGATCTTCAGCTTCGCGATGCGTTCGGTGATCTTGCTGATGAGGTCATCGGCGACCGGTTCCACGGCGAGCACGACGCTGATGGCCATGCAGCGTTCCCCGGCGGCACCGTAGCCGGCGTTGACGGCCTGGTCGGCGACCAGGTCCAGGTCCGCGTCGGGCAGCACCAGCATGTGGTTCTTCGCACCACCCAGCGCCTGCACTCGCTTGCCATGCCTCGAGGCGGTCTCGTAGATGTACTGCGCGATCGGCGTGGACCCGACGAAACTGATGGACTGCACGTCGGGGCTTTCCAGCAGCCCGTCGACCGCGAGCTTGTCGCCCTGCAGCACCGTGAACACCCCGTCCGGCAGTCCCGCCTCCTGCCACAGCGCCGCCAGCCACAGCGCCGCGGACGGGTCCTTCTCCGACGGCTTCAGCACCACCGCGTTGCCCGCGGCGATCGCGATCGGGAAGAACCACATCGGCACCATCGCCGGGAAATTGAACGGGCTGATCACCCCCACCACCCCGAGCGGCTGCTTCAGCGAGTACACATCGATCCCGGTCGAGGCGTTCTCGCTGAACGCGCCCTTGAGGAAGTGCGGGAAACCGGTCGCCAGCTCCACGACCTCCTGGCCACGCAGGATCTCGCCCATGGCGTCGGAGACGACCTTGCCGTGCTCGGCCGTGATGATCTCGGCCAGCTCCCGCTTGCGGGCGTTCAGCAGCTCGCGGAAGCTGAACAGCACCGACTGCCGTCGGGCGATGGAGAACTGCGACCAAACCTCGTATCCGCGCAGGGCCGACGCGATCGCCGCGTCGATCTCCGCCTCATCCGCCAACGCCACCCGCGCCGACACCACACCCGTCGCCGGATTGAACACCGGCGCCGTCCGCCCCGACGACGACGGCACCTCCACACCATCGATCCAATGCGAGATCACCCGCACATCGGCGTCGACGTCGGTCTGCGTGGGGGTGGTCTCGGTGATGCTCATAGGTGTGGTCCTTCGTGAGGGGAGGGGTTCAGAGGTCGGTGTGGACGAGGCCAGCCGCGATGTCCACGGCGGCGGCGACGTCGTCATCGGGCGGGTAGAGGAGTGTGCGGCCGACGGTCAGCCCGCGGACGCCGGGAAGCGACAGCGCGTCCTCCCACGACGCGAACGTCTCGTCGGGATCCACGCCCGAGTCGCCGCCGAGCAGCAGCGTCGGCATGGTGGTGGCCGCCATGACGCGCTCCATGTCGTCGACGACGGGCAGCTTCATCCACGTATTCGCGCTGGACGCGCCCAGGCCGGAGGCGATCGCGATCGACAGGATGACGGCATCCGTCGACAGGTCGTTGACGACCCGACCGGCGCTGCGGGTGCTGAGGAAGGGCTCGAGCATGATCGGCAGGCCCGCGGTCGACGCCTCGGTGACGGCACCGGCCATCGCCGTGAGCGTCGAGACGGTGCCGGGGTCGGCGAGATCGATGCGCACGAGCGTCTTGGCGAAGTCGATGCCCGAAGCCACCATCGTGCGCACGTCGTAAGCCGTCATGCGGTCGTCCAGCTCGAACGATGCGCCACGCAGGCCGCCGCGGTTCATCGAGCCGACGACGATCTTGTCGTCGAGGAGGCCGAGTGCGGCGAGGTCGTCGACGATGTCGGGCGTGCCCAGCACGCCGTCGACGCCCGGTCGGCTCAGCGCCGTGGCCAGCCGGTCGAGCAGGTCGTAGCGGTCGGCCATCGCGGTCGGATTGCCGCCCACCGCGAGGGCGCCGCGGGCGGGATGATCGGCGGCGACGATGAAGAGGCGTCCGTCGCCGCGCAGCACGTCGCGACGTCGGCGGACGGTGAGGGCGTCGCGGATCGCCTCCGGCCGGGTCGCCCGGATGTCCCGGAGGCGGGTGAAGTCGTCCTCGGTGAGGAACTGGGTCATCGCAGCGCCCCCGCGTCGAGGATCGCCGTGACCTCCGCCTCGATGGGCATGGCCGTGGAGCACTCCAGGCGGGACGCGACGATCGCGCCGGCGACGTTCGCGAAGCGGAGGATGCGTTCGAGGTCCCACCCCGCGAGCAGGCCGTGGCAGAGGGCGCCGCCGAACGCGTCTCCGGCGCCCAGGCCGTTCACGACCTCCACGGGATACGGCGGCACGACGACGGACTCGTCGCGCGTCTTCGCCAGCACGCCCTTCGGCCCCTGCTTCACGATCGCGAGCTCGACCCCGCGCTCCAGCAGCGCGTCCGCCGCGTGCTCGGGCTCGGTCTCACCGACCGCGACCTCGCACTCCTCGCGGTTGCCCACGGCGACGGTCGCATGCTCGAGGGCCCGCGCCATCTGGACGCTCGCCTCCGCCGGCTCGGCCCAGAACATGGGGCGGTAATCGAGATCGAAGACGGTGTGTCCGCTGGTTCGCGCCTGAAGAGCCGCGTGGTGGGCGGCGCGGCTGGGCTCCTGGCTGAGCCCCGTCGCGGTGAACCACAGGATGCCGGCCGAGCGCACGGCGTCGAGGTCGAGCTCTGCCGGTGCGACGTCCAGGTCGGGCGCCTTCGGCTCGCGGTAGAAGTACAGCGGGAAGTCGTCGGGCGGGAAGATCTCGCAGAAGGTGATGGGCGTCTTCAGCGTCTGGTTCACCCGCACGTAGCGGTTGTCCACGCCGAGGCGAGCGAGCTCCGCCAGAAGATAGCGGCCGAAGGGGTCGTCGCCGACGCCCGAGATCAGCGCGACGCGCCGACCGTGTCGCGCGGCGGCGACGCTGACGTTCGCGGCACTGCCGCCGAGGAACTTGCCGAAGGTCTGCACCTCCTCGAGCCCCACGCCGGACTGGAGTGGGTAGATGTCGACACCCAGCCGCCCGAAGGCGAGGACGTCGAACGCAGGGTTGCTCTCGGTCATACTCCGCTGTACAACTCTCCGCGTGCGCCGATCGACGCCCGCATCGGTGGACAATTTGTCCTGACAATAACACAACGATCGAGCCTGCGACACTCCGCGCCGTGGTCGACTGACAAAGTGGCGACGATGTAGCATTGTCGGGACATTATGCTGTCGGGACTTGGAGTGTGTGATGGCAGACGACGTGGTCAAGCTGGACGACTTGCTCGCCGACCTGGATCGCACCGGTCCGGTGCCGCTGTACTTCCAGGTGTCGAGCGCGATGGAACGAGCGATCCGCTCCGGTGAGATCCCACCGGGCGCGCGCCTCGAGAACGAGATCGCGATCGGCCAGCGTGCGGGACTGTCGCGGCCGACGATCCGGCGCGCGATGGAGGAGCTCGTCGACAAGGGCCTGCTCGTACGGCGGCGAGGCATCGGCACGCAGGTCGTCCAAGGCCAGGTCACCCGTCAGGTCGAGCTGACCAGTCTCTACGAGGACCTCAAGAACTCGCAGCACGAACCGGGAACACTCGTCCTCGAGCACGACACCCGCCCGGCCGATCCGGTGACGGCCGAGGCGCTGCGCGTTCCCGTCGGCTCGGACATCGTCTACCTCCGGCGCCAGCGCTCGACCGACGGCGTGCCGGTCGCGGTGCTCACGAACTACCTGCCGCTCGACTTCGCCGACATCACGACGGAGCAGCTGCAGCAGAAGGGCCTCTACGAGATCATGCGCGCACGGGGCGTGACGATCCGCGTGGCGAACCAGAAGATCGGCGCACGCCGCGCGCACGGCGACGAGTCGGGGCTCCTCGACATCGACAAGGGCGGTCCCGTGCTCACCATGGAGCGGGTGGCCTTCGACGCCTCCGGTCGTGCCGTCGAGTTCGGCCACCACTGCTACCGCCCCGACATGTACAGCTTCCAGACGACGCTCGTCGCGAAGTGACGAGAGGGACGGATGCCGCCGGTCGCGGCATCCGTCCCCACATCGTCAGCGCAGCGCGCGGTCTCCCTTGAACGCGGGCGACCACTGGCCGAGGGCCTTGCCCTTGGCCGTGCCGTTCACCGACGACTGCGTGTCGGCGAAGACCAGCGTCGCGTGCGCCGCGGCGTCGGCCAGCTGTTCGAACAGCACCGGGTTGATGTTGGTCGACGTGTCGCACGCCTGGTGGTAGCAAGGGTCGAGCGCCACACCCGCTGTGCCGCCGAACTTCGTCACCTGCTCCGCGGTCTTGATGTCTTCGGCACCCGAGAACAGACCGCCGGCAGGGATGCCCGCGCCGATGAAGGCGAAGTAGTCGCTGCGGCCGTCGAACGCGGTCGGCTCGGTGACCAGGTTCTGCGAGGCGAACCAACCGTCGAAGACGCCCTCCACCACGTCGGAGCCGTTCGGACCGGTGGTGCCGAACGCGTCGCCGTCACCGTCGTACACGAAGCGGCCGCCGTTGGGGGAGCCGAGCATGTCGAAGTTCAGGTTGACGAGATGCTCCTTGACCTCCGCCTTGCTGAGCTGCGCCACATAGTGGTTCGACCCCTGGAGGCCGTCCTCCTCACCGCCCCAGAACGCGAAGCGGATGCGGTTCTCGGTCTCGATTCCGAGATCGGCCAGCTGCAGCGCCGTCTCCATGAGCGACGCCGTGCCCGAGCCGTTGTCGTTGATGCCCGGCCCCGCGGGAACCGAATCGAGGTGGGCGCCGACGACGACCGTGCGGTCGGTGCGGCCCGTCGGGGTGTCGGCGAGCAGGTTCCACGTGTCGATGGTGGTCGAGTTGGTGACCACGTCGATCCGCAGCACGAGCCCTGCCGTGCCGACGAACTCCTCGCCGACCTCGAAGGAGGTGCTGATGACCGGGACGGGCGTTGCCGTCCAGGTCGAGGTGCCGAGCGTGCCGCCGAAGACACCGAACCGGTCGTCTCCTTCGACGTCATTGCCCTGGTTGAAGATCACGACGCCGACCGCGCCGGCCGCCACGGCGTTCGTCGCCTTGACGCTGAAGTCGCACGATCCGCGCTGGATGAGGGCGATGGATCCGGCCAGGAACCCGGCGAAGTCCGCGGATTCGCAGCCGCTCGTGGACGCACGGTCACCGGAGAGATTCACGTCGACTGCCTGCACGGCCGCCTCGACGGTGCCGCTGCCCGTGTACTCCATCGGGTAGAAGTCGTCTTCGAAGGCATACGACTCGTCGCCGGGCGCGGTCTGGTCGAGCGTGGAGCCCTCGTAGTCGATGAGCTCGTACGAGAACGGCTGGCGCTGCGTGAGGTAGCCGGCTTCCCCCAGCGCCTCCTCGACGTACTCGAGTGACGCCAGATAGCCGGGAGTCCCTGCTGCGCGGTTGCCGCCGTTGGCAGTCGCGATCGCCTGGAGCGCATCGAGATGGGTCTGGAGCCCTGCCGCGGTGACCGCTTCCGTCAGGTCGGACGTGTCGGCAGGTGGCGCGGCGAGCGCCGGAGCGCCCTGCTCGCCGATGCCCGAGACGGCCTCCCCCGCACCCGAGACGAGGTCACCCGCGCCGCCCAGGTCGACGCCACCTGCGATCGCGTCGAGGTCCACCGCACTCGCGACAGCATCGAAGTCGATCCCCGTCGCCACTGCCTGCGCCAGCAGCGGGGCCGCGACGGCGCTCACCACGGCGGCACCCGCGATCGCACCCAGCAGTCCGCCGGCACCGACGAGCGCGGCGCTCTTCGCCATCCCACCGCCCTGCGGTGGATTGCCTCGACCTGGTGCGGGTCCGACGTCTGCAGAAGGTACTCGTAGCGTGCGATCGCGGCGCGGTCCGTGGCCGGCGGGGTCCAGCTGCCCGGCGCCGCGGGCGGTGCCGCCGACCGAGGCTCGCCGGTGACGGCGCCGCCGACGTCGCGCACCATCGCGCGCGAGTCGCGTCCGTTGCCGGATGTCTGCGGGCCGGAGGAGGCCTGCGAGCCCGAGGAGTCCAGCGCCTTGGCGGCGAAGTCGAAGAGGCGGTTGAGAGAGCCCATGGGGGTTCCTTCCCTATCGGAGACGTGGCGTGTCAAAAGACCGCCAAGGTCTCCTCCGCCCCGAAGGGCCGGCAACCCGGGATCCGGCGCTAGATCCGTAGTGACGAGTGTGCCGCAGGCGGGAGTACTCCCCTTGTGCTCTCCACCCTACGGTCGGCGACGCATCGCACCCGCCGCTTCGGCGAGCTCATCGGGCTCTCTCAGCGAATTGATCGGATCCGGCTGCGCCGGCCGCGGCATCCGCTCCCCACCGTTTCAACGCGGGACGAGCGCCTCGCTCACGTCGTACGCCCGCAGTCGCCCGCACATGCCGAAGCCGCGCTCGCCTGCCGGCGCTGACGACCGTGGAGGTCGACCTCGAGGGCCTGGGCTCACGCGCGATGGCACGGCTCATCAGGGCGCTGCGTGACGAGCCCCTCCCGACCGAGGTCCGACCGATCCACCGCGTCATCTGGCGCGAGTCGAGCGGCGCCGCACCGCGCTGACGGAATCGGACACCACGGGCCGCGGGATCCGCTCAGTCCGTGGCGGGCGTGGCGAGCGCGTCGCGGGCAGCGGAAACCGCAGCCTCGTTCGCGTTGTACCCGTGCTCAGCGCCGGGGAACACGCCGCCGCGCACCTCCGCCGCGTACGCCGCGACGCCGCCGACCATCTCGTCGCCGACGGCCGCGAAGCGCTTGACGAAGGCCGCCGTCTTGCCCTCGGTGATGCCGAGGAGGTCGTGCATCACCAGCACCTGGCCGTCGGCGCGACCCGCGCCGATCCCGATCACGGGGATGTCGAGGGCAGGAAGCACCACGTCGACGACCTCGGCCGGCACCGCCTCGACCACGAGCACGCTGGCGCCGGCCTCCTGCACCGCGACCGCTTCACGGGCGAACCGCGCCGCGGACTCGGCGGTGCGGCCCTGCGCGCGCATTCCGCCGAGCGCCACCGCGGTCTGCGGCGTCAGCCCGACGTGCGCGACGACCGCGATGCCGGCCGCAGCGATCGCGCGGATGCGGCTCAGCCGCGCCTCGCCGCCGCCCTCGAGCTTCACGGCGTCGGCCCCCGCCTCCCGGACGAACCGCACCGCTGTCGCGACCGCCTGCTCGTCCGACACCTCGGTCGAGCCGAACGGCAGATCGCACACGACGAACGCCGACCGCACGCCGCGACGGACGGCGCGGGCGAGCACGAGCATCTCGTCGATCGAGACCGCCACGGTCGAGTCGTAGCCGAGCACCACCTGCGCGCCCGAATCGCCGACCAGCACCATGTCGACCTCCGCCCGCTCGGCGACCCGCGCCGTCGGATAGTCGTAGGCCGTCACCATGACGATGGGCTCGTGGCCGGCCTTCATGTCTTCCAGCCGCCGAAGCGTCACCTGCGGGCGCATCACGAACCTCCTGCGTCGATCACGGTGTTGTCGATGAGCCGCGTCGCGCCGACGCGCGCGGCGATGGCGACCAGTGTCGGTCGGTCGACCTGGGGAACCGGCTCGAACGTCTCCGGGTCGACGAACGCGACGTATTCGAGCGCGATCATCCCCTCGGCCAGCACGTCCAGCGCCCGGTCGCGCAGCGCGCGGGAGTCACGGATGCCGGAGGCCGCGGCATCCGTCACCGCCTGAAGTGCGCGCGGAATGGCCAGCGCGCGTGCGCGCTCATCGGGCGACAGCCGCGCGTTGCGGCTCGAGCGGGCGAGGCCGTCGTCATCGCGGGACGTCGGGCACACGACGAGCTCGACCGGCACGTTGAGGTCGGCGGTCAGCCGGCGCAGCACCGCGACCTGCTGCGCGTCCTTCGCGCCGAAGTAGGCGGCATCGGGGAGCGCTGCGAGCAGCAGCTTTGTCACGACGGTCGCGACGCCGTCGAAGTGCGCGCGCCCGCGCTGGGCGCCCTCGAGGGTCTCGGCGACGGATCCGGTCACGCTCACCGTCGTGGAGAAGCCGTCGGGATACATCTCGCCGGCGTCCGGGGCGAACACCACGTCGACACCGGCTTCCTCGGCGAGCGCGACGTCGCGCTCCTCGGTGCGCGGGTAGGCGGCGAGGTCGGCCTGCTCGGTGAACTGCGCGGGGTTCACGAAGATCGACATCACGACGGTGTCGTTGTCGGCGCGAGCCGCCCGCACGAGCGTGAGGTGTCCCTCGTGCAAGGCGCCCATCGTCGGCACCAGGCCGATGGATCCGCCGCGGCGATCGCGCAGGGCGGCGCGCAGGTCGGCGACGGTGCGGACGACGATCACCACGTGGTCTCCCCCGCTACGGGTCCCGAACCACGGACGACCGTCGTGGCGTGCGCGGCGGCCAGCTGCCGCGTCGCCGTGACGAGGGCATCGAAGAGCTCGGCCTGCTCGGGCATGCGCTCCCGCACCGCCTCGCGCTGGCGTGCCACTGTCTCGTCGTCGCCGCGCGCGATGGGGCCGGTGAGGGCCGAGGCACCGCCGGCATGCCAGTTCTCGACCGTCGCGCGCACGAGCGGTGCGAACGCGTGGCGGGGGACCCCGGCCGTCGCGGCGAGGTCCTCGGCGAACCACTCGAGTGTCACGAGGAAGTTCGAGGCGATCGATGCCGCCGCGTGGTACGCGGCGCGATCGGCGTCGGCGACCTCGAACGGCGCCATCCCCAGGGCGTCCGCGAGGGCACGTGCGGCAGCGTCGGCGCGAGGGGTCGAGCCGGCGACGGCGGCCGGAACCCCGTCGAACGACGCGGCCGCACCCGCCACCGTCGTGAGGGGATGGATGCTGAACGCCTCGTGCGGTGCGAGCGGCTCGAGCGTCGACGCACCCGAGAAGTGCCCCATGAGGGGTCCCGGCACGATCACAGCCGCGGCTGCCGCGATCTCGGCATCCGGAACGGCCAGCAGCACGAGATCGGCACCGTCTGCGGTGTCACCGCGGCCGAGCGGTCCGCGCACCTCAGCGCCCGCGGCCCGCAGTGCGGCAGCCATCGACCGGCCGACACGCCCGTCGCCGACGATCGCGATCACGCCGAGGGCACCGCGGGGGCGCGCGCGCTCGGGGTCGAGGTCCGGCATCGTCGTCGTCTCCCGTCGCGCGCGGTGTAAGTGAACCTCGTTCAAAATACCCCGTTGCGCGGCGGACGTCAGGCGCGGGCGGGCCTCCCCGCCTTTCCGAGCGGCGTGCGCAGCAGCACGATGTAGACGCCGACCGACACCAGCATCCCGACCGGCACCGAGAGATCGACGTAGCCGAGACTCTCGGCGACGGGCCCGGTCCAGACCTCGGTCGACAGGCAAAACGCGGTCGCGATGCCGCCGATCACGACAGCGGTCATGCCTGGGATGCTCCATCCGCCGGCCCGAGCCACGCGGGCAGCATCCCGAGGAGCGCGGATTCGATGCCGGCCTCCATCACCGCGCCGGCGGCGACGGTCGCCAGCAGCGCTCCGACGATCGTGAACACCATGCCGGGCAGCGCGCCGCCGAGGGCGGTCGCGGCGATGATGTGCGAGGGCTTCGTCGACCGCGGCAGGTATCGCGCGATCTCGGGGCTGTTGATGAACGAGATCGGCGACGAGGCGATGATCGTGAAGCCGATCGTGATCGCCGACCACAGTGGCACGCCCGACAGCGGCTCAGGCTGCTGGAAGCTCCATTCGACCTGGGGCCAGGATGAACGCCGCGACGGTCACGAAGATGACGGCCAGCACGATCGCCAGCCATGAGTGGACACGCAGGATCAGCGCGTGGCCGTAGACCGCCACGAGCACGGTGAGTGCAGAGATCACGAGCGTCACGGCGATCGGCACGACGACGGGGTCGCTCAGCCCCAGTCCCGCGAGCAGGCCCGCGCCCAGGAACGACGACGCGAGCCAGTTGAGCGCCAGGAACACTGCTCCGATCAGCCACCCGGTGAACGCCACGACGGGCTTGTTGCCGATGATGCCGTAGATGGCCCGCGTGATGACCGAACCCGAGGTGCCTGCCGCAGGCCCGCTGATCGCGATGAGGCCGGGGAAGACCCACAGCACCGATCCGGCGATCACGACGAGCACCGCCTGCCACAGTTCCAGCCCGAGCAGCACGAGCGTGGCCCCGACGGTGAAGTTCAGGATGCTGACGCTCGGCGCCGCCCAGACGAAGAAGAGGTCGCGAGCCCGGCCATGACGCTCGCCGGCTCCGATCAGCTCGATGCCGCGCGTCTCGGGCTGGTTCGGGGCGTCCACGAACTGGCCGGCGGCGCCGGCGCCGGCGCCTGCGCGGTCTGCGGGTGCTGCGACACGGTGATCCTCTCGGGCGGACCGGACGACGTCCTCGGACCGCGGCTTCGTTGCTCTCGGGACACGGTGACTATTGGCCGTGCGGACAATAGGCTATTGGTCACACATCCAATAGCATGGGCGGCATGGTGTCAAGCGGCGATGCGCGACGCGTTCGCAAACGGCCGGAAGAGCGGCGCGAAGAGATCCTGGCGACCGCGGCCGACATCGCGCTCACCGAGGGCCTCGAGCGCATCACCCTGCGCGCGGTCGCTGACCGGCTCGGCGTGCGTCCGGGGCTGATCACGCACTACTTCCCCGCCGCCGAGGGTCTCGTCGTCGCCGCGTTCGCGCGCGCGGCTGCCGCCGAGCGCGCCGACCTCTTCCCGAGGGAGGGCACCGCGACGCAGCGGCTGGCACGCCTGGTCACCGGGTTCGAGAGCCGAGACTCGTGGGATCTCGCGCGGCTGTGGCTGAATGCCCGCCACCTCTCGCGTTTCAGCCGGACGCTGAACGAGGCGCTGGTCGAACGGGAGACGCTCAACCGGGCCGGCATCGTCGACATCATCGCGCACGGCATCAGCGCCGGCGAGTTCGCCACCGTCGATGCGCACGCGGCGGGCATCCGCATCCTGATGGCCGTGGACGGGCAGAGCGCCTCGGTGAACAACAGCCACGATGCCGGTGACGGCGCGCACGAGCAGTTCGTGTCGGACGTCGCCGAGTGGACGCTGGGTCTGGAGCCGGGAACCCTGCGGGCGACCGCCCGTTCGAACTGAGTTCCTCCCCCGCCCGCACTTCCAGGATACCGGGCGGAGGGCGCCTTGCGGCAAGGGCCCCCTGGGGGCGCATACTGGTCGATCGCGACGCCACCCCGCCCCTTCCTTCACCGAACGCCGCGTCGCGATGTCCGCCAGGAGCAGATGCCGTGAATCCCATCCAGACCGGCCCTTTCCAGCTGCCCGAACGCCTCTCCGCCAAGTCCGATCCCGCGCTGATCAGCGCTGACGAACGGCAGTTCGCCGCCATCGCCGAGAGCCTCGCCCGCTCCATCGACGGCCTCGAGGAGCGCCTTGCGGAGCTCCGTCGACGCCCCGGCGGGCACGGGCAGGCCGGTCTCGAGCGCGACCTCGAGATCCATCGCCTCTCCGCACGCTTGCGCGTGCTGCGCCGCTTCACGATGAACGCGTGCCTCGGCCGCATGGTGCCCGCGGACGGCTCCGAGACCGTCTACATCGGCCGCTTCGGACTCACGGATGCCGGGGGCCGGCGCCTCCTCGTCGACTGGCGCACGCCGGCTGCCGAGCCGTTCTTCGCCGCGACCCATGCGCACCCCTCGGGCCTGGTGAGTCGTCGCCGCTACCGGTGGACGGGCGGCCGCGTGACCGACTACTGGGACGAGGTGTTCACGGCCGACGGGTTGGAGCAGAGCGCCGCGCTCGACGACCAGTCCGCGTTCATCGCAAGTCTGGGTGCGAGCCGCTCGCCGCGCATGCGCGACGTGCTGGGGACGATCCAGGCGGATCAGGATGCGATCATCCGCGCCGGCTCGCGTGGCTCGCTGGTCGTCGACGGCGGTCCGGGCACCGGCAAGACGGTGGTGGCGCTTCACCGCGCCGCGTATCTCGTGTATTCCGACCCGCATCTGGGCGAGGGCCGCGGCGGCGTGCTGTTCGTCGGCCCGAGCCCCGCCTACCTGTCGTACGTCGAGGACGTGCTGCCGAGCCTCGGTGAGGAGAGCGTGCAGACGTGCACGCTGCGCGACCTCGTCGCCGAGGGCACGACCGCCGAGCCCGAGCGCGACCCGGTCGTCGAGCGGCTCAAGGCCGATGCGCGCATGGTGGACGCGATCGAGCCGGCGGTGCGCCTGTACGAAGAGCCGCCCGCCGATGGCCTCGTCGTCGAGACGCCGTGGGCGGAGCTGTGGCTCAGTCCCGAGGACTGGGCGGAGGCGTTCGCGTCGGCCGAGCCCGGTACGCCGCACAACGAGGCTCGGGACCAGGTCTGGGAGACGGTTCTCGACATCCTCGCCGACCAGGCGGACGGCGAGGAGGTGCCGCCGCATCAGCTGCGGCGAGCGCTCGCGCGTCACGAGGAGTTGACCCGAGCGTTCGGGCGTGCGTGGCCGCTGGTGGAGGCATCCGTCCTCGTGTCGGACCTCTGGTCGGTGCCCGCCTACCTGCGCCGCTGCGCACCGTGGCTCACGCCCGAAGAAGTGGCTGTGCTGCAGCGAGGCGACGCCACCGCGTGGACAACGTCTGATCTGCCGCTGCTCGACGCGGCGCGGCGCCGGCTCGGCGACCCCGGCGCCTCGCGTCGGCGGCGGGAGCGCGAGGCGAAGCTCGCGCAGGAGCGCGAGTACATGGCGCAGGTGGTCGACCGCCTCAAGGAGGCCGGCGACGAGATCATGCAGTGGCTCGACGGCGACGACCTGCGCAACAGCCTCGTCGACGACTCGGTGGTCGACGCGCACGACCCCGACCTGCTGGCGGGGCCGTTCGCGCACATCATCGTCGACGAGGCGCAGGAGCTCACCGATGCGCAGTGGCGGATGCTGCTGGCGCGCTGCCCGTCGCGCAGCTTCACTGTGGTCGGCGATCGGGCCCAGGCGCGGCACGGGTTCCGCGAGTCATGGCACGAGCGACTCGAGCACGCGGGGCTCACCGACGTGAGCATCGCCTCGCTCACCATCAACTACCGCACGCCGAGCGAGGTCATGGCGGAGGCCGAGCCGGTGATCCGCGTCGCGATCCCCGGCGCGAACGTGCCCACGTCGATCCGATCCAGCGGAGTCCCCGTGCTCCGCGCCGATGCGGCGGAGCGCGACGGCATCCTCAGCGCCTGGCTCACGGCGCATCCCGAGGGCACCGCCTGTGTCATCGGAGACCCGTCGTTCGTCGCCCAGGACCGCGTGCGCTCGCTGACGCCGGAGCTCACGAAGGGCCTGGAGTTCGACTTCGTCGTGCTCGTCGAGCCGTCGAGGTTCGGCGAGGGGATCGAGGGCGCGGTGGACCGCTACGTCGCGATGACGCGCGCGACGCAGCAGCTCGCGGTGCTGGAGGGTTAGCCCTGGGCGCGGCTCGCGCATATGGTCCGTGCATGGATGTGCAGCTCGTGGCGGGTTTCGGTCCGATCGTCCGGGACGACCGCGCCTCACAGTCGTTCTATCGCGATGATCTGGGCATCGCGCTCGGCGAGGCGGCGCCCGGCTATCTCGACACGCATGCGCTGGGCGGCGTGAAGGTCTTCCCCCTGTGGCGATTGACGGATGCCGCGGAATCCATCTTCGGCAGTGGAAATGGCCGTCACATCTGCCGGTTCCGCAGGCCTGGCTCGAGTTTGAACTCGCATCGCCTGAAGCCGTCGCCGCCGGGGAGCAGGAATTGCGCGAGGCAGGTCACGCGATCCTCACCCCTACCCACGTGGAGCCCTGGGGTCAGACCACCGCCCGGCTTCTCAGCCCCGAAGGGATGCTGGTCGGCCTCTCGTTCTTCGCCCGACTGCACGACGCCTGACTGGCCGCTCGCGCCGCGCCCGCTCAGCGACGCCGCCTCGATCAGCGCACCCATCGACGGAGCGCAGGGGCGGGCGTAGTCTGACGCGTATCGGGCGGGAGGGGTCGTGAAGAAGCGGCACGCACAGCACGCGATCAGTGACGACGAGCAGATCCCCCGCTACGCCTACGTTCTGGGGAACGTGCCGGCGAGCGTCGCCGACAAGGCCTACGCAGCCGCTTTCTCCCGGCTCTCGACGTCGCAGCGTCAAGAGATCGTCGGCCGGCTGGGCTCGCAGCTTCCGTTCGCACCGCAGGAAGCGGCATCCGTCGATCCCGAGGCATTCGCCGTGCTCATGCGCGACCTGCGGTCGCGCGACGCCGTCGTGCGCCTCAAGGGAGCCGGTGCTCTCGCAGCCGCATTCGTCGCGAGTCCTCCCATCGCCGCGTACTTCTCGGTCGGCGCGGGTTCGGTGACGCTCGATCAGCAGCCGCCCTGGCTGCATGCACTGGCCGGCCACGAGACCGCACCGATCGACGGCGGACGCACGCACCACGGCAAGGGCGTGGACTCCGGCATGTGGTACGGCTGACGCCGCGACGGCGCAACCTCACCCATGGACGGCGTCGGTGGGGCCGGATATCGTCGCGGTGTCGGCCGAAGATCCCATGAACCGAGGGGGCGCCGCCATCTCCAGGATCAGTTCCGCGCCATCGCTGCCCACTCCCCGCCGGGTGCAGGGCACGTACTACACGCTGATGCTCGGCAACACGCTCGCAGCGTCCTTCATCTGGGGCATCAACACCCTCTTCCTCCTCGACGCCGGGCTCACGAATCTCGAGGCCTTCTCGGCGAATGCGTTCTTCACCGCCGGGATGCTGATCTTCGAGATCCCGACGGGCGTCGTGGCCGACACCGTCGGGCGCCGGGCTTCGTATCTGCTCGGCACCATCACGCTGGCGGTGACGACCGTCATGTACTGGCTGCTGTGGGTCTGGCATTCGCCGTTCTGGGCCTGGGCGATCGTGTCCGTGCTGCTCGGACTCGGCTTCACGTTCTTCTCCGGCGCTGTGGATGCCTGGCTCGTCGACGCGTTGAAGGCCACCGGCTATCCGGGCAGCCTCGAGACGGTGTTCGGCCGGGCGCAGATCGTCGGCGGCATCGCGATGCTGTCGGGCTCGGTGCTGGGGGGTGTCCTCGCACAAGTCACGAACCTCGGCGTGCCCTTCCTCGTCAGAGGAGCGATCCTGCTGGTGATGTTCGTCGTCGCCGCCCTCCTGATGCGGGATCTGGGCTTCACACCTGACCGCAGCGAGAGCCCGCTGCGGGCGACGCGCACGGTGTTGCGGGCATCCTTCCGCTACGGCCTCGGCGATCCGCCGGTGCGCTGGCTCATGCTCGCGAGCCCCTTCACCGCGGGTGTGGGCATCTACGTGTTCTATGCACTGCAGCCGTATCTGCTGGAGCTGTGGGGTGACGAGGAGGCCTACTCGATCGCCGGGCTCGCGGCGGCTCTGCTGTCAGGGGCCTCCATCGTCGGCGGTGCGCTGGCGCCCTGGGCGCGCCGGCTCTTCCGCCGCCGCACCTCGGCGATCCTTCTCGCCACGATCTCGAGCGCCGTGGTGCTGATCGGGCTCGGGCTGATCCGCAACTTCTGGGTCGCTCTCGTGCTGGTGGCGCTCTGGGGCATCGCGTCGGCGATCGACGACCCCGTGCACCGCGCGTACCTCAACGACATGATCCCCTCGAAGCAGCGCGCCACCGTGCTCTCCTTCGACTCGCTGATGGGTTCTGCGGGCGGGGTCGTGTTCCAGCCGGTGCTGGGACGAGCGGCGGATGTCGGAGGATACGGCGCGTCGCTGCTCTGGAGCGGTGTGATCTCGGCGGTCGCCGTGCCGTTCGTGCTACTGAGCAGGGCGCAGCGCCCGCCGGCCGACACAGCTCGCGAAGTCACCGCGCCGGCGGATGCGTAGCGGTTCGAGGCGGCGCCCGGCACTGAGATGACGCGCCCCACCATCGTGCGGGCGGTTCCTGCGGTCGAAGGACATGCCTGGTTGCGCATAGATTCGGTGCATGGCCCGCAATCGGCGGGCTCAACCTGGAGAACCCCCACATGGATCTGTTCGGCCTCATCGGCATCGCAGTGGCTGCCGGAGTCATCCTCGTCGTCGTCCTCATCGGCTTCATCCTGTTCCGCGCCTGGTACCAGGTGCCCAAGGCCGACGAGGCCATCGTCATCGTCGGCAAGAAGGCCCGCGACAGCACCGAGGGCGAAGCGAACAAGATGACCGTCATCAGCGGTCGGGGTGCGTTCGTCAACAAGCTGACGCAGCGCTCCGACAAGGTCTCGCTGCGGTCGCGGCAGATCAAGTTCGAGCCGACCGCTCAGACCATCAACGGCGTCACCATCGACCTGACCGGGGTCGCCCTCGTGAAGATCGGCTCGACACCCGACCAGGTCCGCCGCGCTGCGGAGCGATTCGCGTCGCAGGACGATGCGATCGTCGTCTTCACGACCGAGCAGCTCGAAGGCGCGCTGCGCGGCGTCGTGGCGAAGCTGACCGTCGAGCAGGTCATGCAGGACCGGCAGAAGCTCAGCGACGAGATCGCGCAGGGGATCTCCGGCGATCTGCTCGCGCAGGGGCTGGTGCTCGACTCGTTCGCGATCCAGGGCATCACCGACAAGAACAACTACATCTCCGCGCTCGGCGCCAAGGAGGTGCAGCGCGTCAAGCGCGAAGCGGATGTCGCAGAGATCGACGCCACGCGCGAGGTGAAGAAGCGCCAGCTCGCCGCCGACGAGGCCAACCTGATCGAGCAGACCGCGCTCGACAAGAACACCGCCGCCGCGAAGTCGGAGGTCGGCCGGGCGAACGCGCAGGCCGAGCAGTCCGAGAACCTCGCCCGCGCCGAGGCCGAGCAGGGCGTGCTCCTGCAGGAGGCCAACAACACCCAGGCAAGACTGGATGCCGAGGTCAAGAAGGTCGCCGACGCCGACAAGTACAAGCAGCAGACGCTGGCGGACGCCGAGGCCTACCAGCAGCAGATCGCCGCCGACGCGGAAGCCTACAAGCGCGAGAAGAACGCCGAAGCGGACCGCAAGGTCGCCCAGGAGCGCTCAGATGCCGAGGCGTACGCGGTGAAGGCGCAGGCCGAGGCGCGTGAGGCGTCCGCCTCCGCCGAGGCTGCAGCCGTCCGGATGAAGGCCGAAGCCGAGGCCGCCGCGGTTCGCGTGCAGGCGGAGGCCGAAGCGGAGGCGATCCGTCTTCGCGGCAATGCGGTCGCCGAGGCCGTCGCCGCCGAGGCGGCTGCACTGCGCGAGAATCAGGACGCGATCCTCGCGAAGGAGATCATCGGACAGCTGCCGCAGCTCATGGCGGAGTTCGCGAAGGGCTACGAGAAGGTCGGCACCATCACGATGATCGGCGGCGACAGCGCGGCGACGCACCTGGCCCGCGAGCAGTCGGCGAGCCTCACGGCGACCTTCGAGAGCGTCAAGGCGGCCACCGGACTGGACCTCGGCGCGGTCGTGCAGGGCCGGTCCTTCGGGCGCGGCGTCGCGGAGGGAAACCAGGTGACCACCACGCCTGTCGACCCGGAGCCCGTCACCTCCTGATCTCGTCCGTCGTCAGCGCCCGTCTGCATGCAGGCGGGCGCTGCCGTTCGGTGCGAGGGAGACCGGCGGGAAGTCGACCGTCGCTCTGTGCAACGCTCGCGCCGGGATCCGTTCACTCAGATGAGGTGATGTGCGCGCGGCGGTGTGCGGTAACGTGCGCTTGGGGAACCGAGGAGGAAGACAATGACTGTCGATCGCCATGCCCGCACGATGCTCCCGATTCCCGACCGGCCGCGCCCGGGGTTGACCACCTACGACGCGAAGGACCCCGCAACCGCGTATCCGCCCATCGAGCCGCTCCTGCCACCCGCGGGCGCGCCGAACGTGCTGGTCATTCTTCTGGACGATGTGGGTTTCGGCGCCTCGAGCGTGTTCGGCGGCCCGTGCCGCACACCAGTCGCCGAGCGACTCGCGGCCGGGGGCCTCACGTTCAACCGCTTTCACACCACGGCCCTGTGCGCGCCGACGCGGCAGGCGCTCCTGACCGGCCGCAACCATCACTCCGTGGGTATGGGAAGCATCACCGAGACCGCGACCTCGGCCCCGGGGAACAGTTCGCTGCGCCCCAATACGAAGGCGCCGCTGGCGATGACGCTGAAGCTCAACGGCTACTCGACCGCCCAATTCGGGAAGTGCCACGAGGTGCCCGTATGGCAGTCCTCGCCGATAGGCCCGTTCGACGCGTGGCCGTCCGGAGGTGGCGGGTTCGAGACCTTCTACGGCTTCATCGGCGGCGAGAACAACCAGTGGGAGCCCGCGCTCTACGAGGGGACGACGCCCGTCGAACCGCCCGCGACGCCGGAGGAGGGCTACCACCTCACCGAGGATCTCGCCGATCGGGCGATCGGCTGGATCCGCACACAGAAGGCGCTCGCTCCCGACAAGCCGTTCTTCGTCTACTTCGCGCCGGGAGCCACCCACGCACCACATCATGTGCCGGCCGAATGGGCGGACCGGTACAAGGGTGAGTTCGCGGACGGGTGGGACGCGCAGCGCGACAAGACGTTCGCACGCCAGAAGGAGCTCGGCGTCATCCCGGCCGACGCCGAACTGACCGCGCGGCACGACGAGATCCCCGCGTGGGACGACATGCCCGAGGACCTGAAGGCCGTGCTCGAGCGCGAGATGGAGGTGTACGCGGGGTTCCTCGAGCACACCGACCATCACGTCGGAAGAGTCCTCGACGCGGTCGAGGATCTCGGGATCCTCGACGACACGCTCGTCTACTACATCATCGGCGACAACGGCGCCTCGGCAGAGGGCACGGTCAACGGCGCCTTCAACGAGATGGCGAACTTCAACGGCATGGCTGCGCTCGAAACGCCCGAGTTCATGCGGTCCAAGATGGCGGAGTTCGGCTCGCCGACCTCGTACAACCACTACGCCGTCGGCTGGGCGTGGGCGATGGACACCCCGTTCCAGTGGACCAAGCAGGTCGCCTCGCATTGGGGAGGCACCCGCAACGGCACGATCGTGCACTGGCCGCGGGCGATCCACGACAAGGGTGGCCTGCGGTCCCAGTTCACCCATGTCATCGACATCGCACCGACGATCCTCGAGGCGGCCGGGCTTCCCGAGCCGACACAGGTCAACGGCGTGCAGCAGTCGCCCATGGAGGGCCGCAGCATGCTGTACGCGTTCGAGGACGCCGACGCCCCCGAGTCGCACGACCTGCAGTACTTCGAGATGTTCGGCAACCGCGGCATCTACCACCAGGGCTGGAGCGCCGTCACCAAGCACCGGACGCCCTGGGTCATGGTGGGCGGCGCACTGCCGGCCTTCGACGACGACGTGTGGGAGCTCTACGACGGAGCGACGGACTACAGCCAAGCGCGCGATCTGGCGAGGGAGCACCCCGAGAAACTGCACGAACTGCAGAGACTCTGGCTGATCGAGGCGGTCAAGTACAACGTGCTGCCGCTCGACGACCGCACCGCCGAGCGCCTCGACCCCGGGATGGCCGGACGACCGACACTCATACGCGGCGACTCGCAGCTCTTCTTCCCCGGGATGGGCCGGCTCTCGGAGAACAGCGTCGTGAGCATCAAGAACCGCTCCTTCTCGGTCACCGCCGAGGTCGACGTCCCCGAAGACGGCGGACAGGGTGTCATCATCGCGCAGGGCGGCCGGTTCGGAGGATGGAGCCTCTACCTTCTCGACGGTGCCGCCCGCTTCGTGTACAACGCGCTCGGCATCCACCGCTTCACCATCTCGGCCGGAAGCGCCGTCGCCCCCGGCATCCACCAGGTGCGGGCGGAGTTCGCCTACGACGGCGGCGGCCTCGCGAAAGGCGGTGACGTCACCATCTACTACGACGGCGCCCCGGTCGGCACCGGCCGAGTCGGGCTGACCCAGCCCATGGTCTTCTCGGCCGACGAGACGACCGACATCGGCTACGAGTCGGGCACGCCCGTGAGCGACGACTACACGCCACAGACCAGTCGGTTCAGGGGCCGCATCAACTGGGTGCAGATCGACCTCGGCACCGACGACCACGATCACCTGATCGACCCGGACGAGCGGGTGCGGATCGCAATGGCCCGCCAATAGCGACCGCCATCAGTCCGCCTCGACGATCCCGGCCCGAAATGCCAGGACCGCGGCCTCGACTCGATTGCGCAGGCCGAGCTTCACGAGGATGGAGCTGACGTAGCCCTTCACCGTGCCCTCCACGAGGTGCAGCTGCGTCCCGATCTCGGCGTTCGAGGCGCCGGCGCCGAGCAACGCCAGCACCTCCCGCTCACGATCGGTCAGGGCCGCGGCCGACTCGCGAGCCTCGGCGCTGCGCACACGGTCGCCCTCGCGGTACGGCGCGATCACGCGACGCGCGATGTCGGGAGAGAGGTACGCGCCGCCCTCCGAGACCGCGCGGACCCCCGCGATCAGCTCGCGCGGATCCGCTGCCTTCAGCAGGAACCCCAGTGCACCACCGCCGAGCGCGCGCTCGATGTAGTCGTCCTCGCCGAAGGTCGTCAGCATCACGATGCGGGTGCCCGGCACGGTCGTCGCGATCTCGGTGGCCGCGCTCAGGCCGTCGAGGACCGACATCCGGATGTCGAGCACGGCCACATCGGGACGGTGACGCTGGCTGCCGTCGATCGCCTCGCGGCCGTTCGCGGCCTCGAACACGACGTCGATCTCGGGGTCGGACTCGAGCAACGGTGCCGCCCTGTCTTCGACCGCGATCACCATGTCGTGCGGCCACGTGTTTCCGGGGATCGGGTTGGTGGATCGCATGTTCCTCCGCTCGAAGACTCAACCATCGTGACGGAAAGTGGCTCGACCCGGAAGCGGCCCCCGACTCGCGTGTGCAGCGAACGGACCTCTTCGACCCGAAGACTCCGGGCTCGAAAACTCGCCGACAGATGGATCGGTCCGAGGTCGATCGACAGCTGAACGTCGGCACCGGGGATGTCAGGCTCGTTCGCGACGCCCCTATCCCGTGTGGGGCACCGGGCGGACAATGAGCGTATGGATGCCCCGCTGGGGTCGGGCGAGTTCGTGGAGATGGATGAGTTGGAGCGTCTGCGAGGACGCGCCTACGGACCGGACGCCGACATCGCCGGGGACGCGGGGGCCGAGGGGCGCCTCGCGGAGTTGGAGGCCGCCCGACGCCGCCAGCTGAAAAACGTGGATGCCGCCGCAGAGGTTCCTGCTCAGGTCGGGAAACCGGTGGCCGTCGCTGCACCTGCCGATGGGCCAGGCGCGGATTCGACATCGATCCTGCAGCCTTTGGACGGGGCGTTCGCCGAGAGTCTGCCAGGCCGAGGGTCGTTCACTGAGCAGAACCCCAGGAGGAGGCCGGTCAGCAACGGAACCCCGGCGGCACCGTGGTGGCGTCGCCCCCGCTGGTCGGTGATTCTCGGCGCCGCGATCGCTGCCCTCGCCCTGATCGCAGGTTACGTCGCAGGGACGTCGCGGCTCCTTGCTTCGGTGTTCACTCCCCTACCGCCCGAGTCGTCCACGGTGCAGATGCCGCCCGTACCGGACAGCTTTCCTCAGGGCCTCTACCTGCCCTCACCGCACGAGATCCTCGCACTGAAGTCGGTCGGCGAAGACGCCGATCGGCCGAACGATCGGCACGGCGTTCTCGAGTCGCTGGGTATCAGCCCCGATGAGCTGCGGCGCTACCAGAACTTCGACGGTCTCAACATCTGGGGCGGTGAGTCTCGTTACGGCATGGCATGCCTGTTCGTGGCCGTCCCCGTTCAGGGAATCCGCGAGGGATACAGCGCCGAAGGGTGTTCCCCCGAAGGCTTCGACACCATTGCGGAACTGCCGCAGCAGGGGACCGACAGCGTCATGCGATTCGTCCTGGGCAAAGACCACGTCAGCGTGTACGTCTACGAGAGGACCGCGGATCCGAGGGGGTTGCAAGGCTAGCGCGACGTCGGCACCGGACTCTTTCGAGCCCCGCTCAGATCGGCGAACGGCGCACCCGGTATTGCAGGCGAAGCACCCGGTTGCCCTGAATCACCACCTCGGGATCCTCCAGCAGGTGCTCCGCGTGAACCGGCCCGAAGTAGCGCTTGCCAGACCCGACCACGACGGGTGCGACGTCCATGCGCACCTCGTCGATCAGACCCGCAGCGAGCACCTGCCCACCGACGTCGCCTGCGGCGACCTCGATGATGCGCTCACCCGCGAGCTCCTGCGCCTTGGCCATGGCTGCCTCGACCCCGTCGACGAAGTGAAACGGCGCCTCGGGATCCCAGCCCTCGGGCGGCGGCCGGTGCGTCACGACGACCACGTGGTCGACGCCGCTGGGAGGCGTCCCGTCCCAGCCATCCGTCACGTCGAACACGTGGCGGCCGACGATCGTCACCCCGATCTGGTCCCAATACGGCCGGACGTAGTCGTAGGACGCCTGCGACACCTTCAACACGCCGCCCTCGTCCAACGGCACGTCCCCGCTGAGCAACCAGTCGAACAGTGGTCCAGGCTGATCATTCTCGTCTGCGATGAATCCGGCCACCGACACCGAGCTGTACAGGACGACTTTGCCCACGACCCGCTCCTCTGCTTGGCTGCCCCAAAAAGTAGCGCGTCCGCCGTGGCCGGGCCATCGCGGAGATGCGACGGCCGGTGGGCCTCTTCAGCGCAGGTCGCGGCGCAGCGGAACGGCCACCGCGACGCATGCCGCCGCCGCCGCATAGGCGAGCAGGACGAGCGCACCGATCGTCGGCGACGTCGGCACGGTCGGCGTCGTCGGGAGCTGCTCGGCGATGGCATCGCTGAGGAAGGTGAAGTCGGTGAGAGCCGCCGTCGCGCCTCCTGGGAGATAGGAGTGGATCGCGTTCACGCCGGGGATGATCATGAGCACGTGCTCGAGGAAGTAGAAGTACCCGAGCACGATGCCGACGGCGAGCAGCTGATGGCGTGCGAGCGCGCCGATGGCGACGCCGAGGATCATGTAGACGGCGGCCGCCAGCGAGAGACGTGCGAGCAGCGTGACGAGTCCGACCATCGGGACCCCGAGCTCGATGCCCTGCAGTGCCGCCCCGCCCAACACAGCTGCCCCGGCGAACAGCGAGGCGACGACCCCGTAGGCGATGCCGAGCGCGGCGAATACGACGAGCTTCGCGGCGAGCAGTCGCCCGCGGCGAGGGGCGGCGAGGAAGGTGGTTCCGATGGTGTGATGCCGGTACTCGCTCGTGACGGCGATCGTGCCGATGAGCGCGGGCACGAAGAGCAACAGGCCGCTCATGCCTACGACGATGCCGACGCCTTCGCCGGTGTCGAGGCCGGGCAGCGGCGGGGTGGCATTCTCGGGGCCGACGAGAGCCAGCAAGCCGGTCAGAGCGCCACCGCTGCCGGCGGCGATGATGAGCGACCACATCGGGAGCCGGGTAGCGAAGAGTTTCGTGAACTCGCCCCGGATCAGTCGATTCATGCGGAGACTCCTTCGGTGAGTGTTGCTCTGGATGCTCCGGGTGCGGCGTGGGATGCGGTCTCGGATGTGAGCCGCAGAAATGCCTCTTCGAGGCTCGTGCCGTGCGCGGTGAACTCGTCGAGCGAACCCTCCCACGCCACGTGTCCGCGATCGATCAGCACGAGGTCGTCGACGCCGTGCTGGAGTTCCGTGAGGACGTGGCTCGAGAGCAGGACCGTACGACGGCTAGCGGCGAATTCGCGCAGGAAGGTGCGCAGCCAGACGATCCCCGCCGGGTCCAGCCCGTTCGACGGCTCGTCGAGCACGAGTACGTCCGGATCTCCGAGGAGTGCCGTGGCGAGGGACAGCCGCTGTCGCATGCCGGTCGAGAAAGTGCCCACACGGCGGTCGAGATATGCAGAGACGCCGGTGAGCTCGGCCACCCGCTCTGCATTCGCCGGCCCATGTCCGCCCAGCGCGCAATACGTGCGGAGGTGTCCGCGCGCCGTCATCGCGGGGTGGGCGGCGGCGATGTCGAGCACGGCCCCCACCGTGCCGGACGGCTCGTCGAGTTCGCCGTACCAGGCACCGCCGATGAGGGCCGTTCCCGCATCGGGACGCGTGAGGCCCAGAAGCATCCGGAGCGTTGTGGACTTGCCCGCTCCGTTGGGACCGAGGAATCCGGTGACCCGGCCGGGACGCGCGCTGAAGGTGACGTCCCTCACCGCGTCGACGCCGGCGAAGCGCTTGGCCAGTCCAGAGACCTGGACGTCCGTGCCGCGGCCGGTCATGATGCGCTCCCGGCCCGGGAAGTCGACATGAAGAGTCGAGGTGTCGGTCGAATGGCGGTCATCAGGGTGTTCCTCTCACTGACGTACGCTGGATCAGGTCTTGAGAATGTTATCACCGTGAGAATGGTTGGTGTGCCGTGTCGAAGAGCTCGCCCATCGCCGATGTCGTCATGCACCCCGTGCGCCTCCGGATCATCCAGCAACTCGGCACCCGCCAGGTCACGACCGCGGATCTTCGAGCCGCCATGCCGGATATCCCGCAGGCGACGCTGTACCGTCACGTCGCCGCACTCGTCGAGGCCGACATCCTCTCGATCGTGGAGGAGCGGCGGGTGCGTGGCGCGGTCGAGCGGACGTTCACCCTCGGTGGAAGGATGGCGCACGTCGACCATGCAGAGCTCAGGGAGATGGGCGAACAGGAGTTGCGCCAGTCCTTCCTGACGTTCATCGCCCACCTCGGCGAGACGTTCGATCGCGCGAGCGCTTCGGATGCCGATGGCGACTTCCGCGACTTCCTCGGCTTCGGAGAGGTGCAGCTGCACGTCACGACCGCCGACCTCAGCGAGATCCAGGCACGTCTCGGCGAGCTGCTCGCGCCCTACCTGGCCGCCACGGGTCCCGAACGCCGCACCGTGACCTTCGCCACAGCTCTGATACCGGAACCGCCTCGCCAGGCGTGACGGTCGCCACGGCTCGGGACCGGGCGAGGGCTGTGTACTACGCGTCAGTCGCCGGAACTGCCGGGGAGGACGTCTCGGTCCACCCTGACCGACACGGAGTCCAAGCGGGGGTCGTCGCGGAGTCGTCTAAAGATCGACGGTTCCGCCGCCACGATGAGCGAATCCGGGTAGAGCCGGCTGCCCCACGCCAACCGCTTGTCCGCATCCCACGCGAACTCGGGAATGCGACGTCCCGATTCCACGTCAGCCGGAACGAGATCGGCTTCGAAGTACTCCTCCCCGAACACGCGGATCGGTGAATCGGTCGCCGGCACCTCGCCGTAGCCGACCCAGCGAAGACTTCGAAGCGACAGATCGCCGATGGCGTCGCGCAGCGCTTCCGCGGTCGATCCGTCCAGTTCGCCCATGCATGAGACGAGGTCGCGGACAGCCGGACGTTCCTCCGCGATCCGACGGGTCGCTTCGAACCAGTTCAGGGATGCCGAGTGCTCTTCGACGTCGACGAACCGAGACCAGGGGACTGCGGTCCCGTCTCTGTCGATGAACGGGAGATAGACACGCAGCATCGGCAGGTCGCGGTGGGACGCAGGGACGAAGTCGCGAGCGACAGTGCGCCATCCCGATTCGTCAAGCTGAGCCGTCCGGTCGACCATGCCTCTCACCGTATCGGGGCTGCGGGCACGCACGAACCCGGATAATGGACGCATGTCTTCCCCCGTCGAACGCCGTTCCAACCCGACCGCCTGGGCCGCTTTCTGGTTCGCGCTGGCCGGGCTCGTGCTCATGCCCATCCCCCTGTTCATCGGCCTGATACTTGGCGGTGGCCTTTCGATCGTCGCCGCAGTCCTCGCCGTGATCGCACTCCTCAAGGGACTCGCGCGCAACGGCAAGGGCATCGCACCCGTCGTGTTCGCCGCGATCTTCATCGCACTCACGTGGGGCGGCATCTCGATCGGCGGCGGCACCGTCTGGTAGGTCGGCCGACCGCCGGATAGCATGGCGCCAATCGGCGTCCGGGTCAGCCGAACAATCGGCGTCCGGGTCAGCCGAATGCCGCGCTGGCTTAAGCGTGGCATCCAGGCCTCACGGGGCTACGCCGCGCCGCCACTGATGGCGATCTTGCGGGGTGAGGCGGATTCGGCGAGCGGAATGGTGACTTTCAGGACGCCGCTGTCGAATCTCGCGGTGATCTTATCTTCGTCGGCCTGCTCGGGGAGGAGGATGCTGCGGTAGAAGCTCGTGCTGGATTCGCGCATCACGTACTTCTTGTTCGCGTCCTCGTCACGGTCACGCCGCTCGGCCTGGATCAGGAGAGCGCCCCGATCGACATCGACGCTGACGTCCTTCTCCTCGAAGTTCGGCAAGTGCGCCTCTACGATGAGGGCCGTGTCGTCTTCCATGTAGACGTCTGTTGTCGGCATCTGACCCTGCACGGATCTGATCCCACCGGCCTCGAAAAGGTCCCGCGTTAGTGCGCTCAGCTGAGCGAACGGATCGAAGCGGACCAAGTTGCGTGCCATGGTTGACTCCCTTCTACGTGCGCGCAAGTGCGCGCACCAACATGATCGATGCACAGGCGGCGGATACACGGGACGATGGTCCCGCCGTCTGCGGTTCACGCGTCGTGGACCATCGACCGTCGAGCTTCGCGAAGACGGTCGGCGACATGATCGCGGACGCTCAGCATGTACGGCGATCGAGCGCGACGCACCCGATCGTCAAGTGGCCGACTGGGTGCGGATGAGTTCCGTGATGTCGATCGGCTCCGTGGGAGGCAGTTGGAGGTCGGCGGGCCCGATGACCGCCGGAACGGGGATCGTGGGAGCAGAAGCGTTCATGATGATCCTTGGGCGAAGGTGACGAGATGCTGGAACACCCTCCACCGTGCACCGAGTGACGAAGCCCGGACAGGGTCGAAAGTCCTGCCGCCGCGTGCCGGTGTCGTCGTTCTCGACAGCCGCGCGCTCTGATCGCCGGCCAGTTGGGCCGCGACGTGGGCGCTGGCCCCTCGGACTGCCTTATCTGACCGCTCGTCCGAGCGCCTGCCGGTGCATCTCGTGCATGTGTGCGTCGAAGGGCGCCACCGGCGCGATCAGGACGACGTCCGGCGCGACATCCGTGAGTGGGATCGGCGACACCGGGCCGGCCGGCAATCCCCACGAGGCCCGCCATCCGGCGAGTTGCGCAGCCGACGCGGCAGCGACGACGCGTCCCAGTCCCGCCCATCCATGCGCGGCTGCGCACATCGGGCAGTGCTCGCCTGACGTGTAGACGGTCGATGTTGCCCGCTGGTTCGAAGTGAGGTGTGCGATCGCCCACCGCACGAGCGCCAATTCGGGATGGGCGGTCGGGTCGCCATCGGACTTCTCGCGGTTCACCGCCTCGGCCAGCACCGCTCCGTCCGCGTCGACGAGCACGGACCCGAACGGATCGTCGCCTGCCTCGAGCGCTCGCCTCGCGAGATCGACGCATCGCTGCAGATGACCCTCGTCGACACGGGAGATCTCGGTACTCATCCTCGTACTCCTCTCACTGACGGCTCCGTAGATCGCATCGCTGTTGTCCCGTCCGCGGTCACGGCGTCCACCGGCGCACGTCGTGCGCTTCACGGTAGATGGTCGCTGCCGAGACACCGAACAGCGGCCGCCGATGCGAGGTTCTTCGAGCTTTCGTCTTGACCTTGACCTTGGGTCGGGGTTCACACTCGCGACTGCGACGCCGGAACGGGCTCGCGGAACGAAGGATTCGAAGGAGCACAGACATGACCCTCCCCACCCAGCAGCACGCCACCGTCGCGGCTCAGGACCGCCCCGAGCTTCAAGCGATCCTCGACGACATCGTCGACTCGGGTATCACCGGCATCACCCTGCGGCTCCGCGACGAGCACGGCGAGTGGACCGGTGCGGCCGGCCGCAGCGAGATCGACGGCGACGCGAAGCCGCCGATCGACGGGCATGTCCGCATCGGCAGCAACACCAAGACGTTCACCGCCGCCCTCACGCTGCGGCTCGTCGCCGAGGGCCGGATCGCACTCAACACGCCGGCGTCCGAGTACCTTCCCGAGTTCGACCTGGACCCCCGCATCACGGTACGAATGCTGCTGCAGCACACCAGCGGCGAGGCGCACACGACCGACGTCACCGAGCACAACCCGTCCTGGATCTCCAGCGGCGGCGACATGATCTCGACGTCGCAGGACCTTCAGAGGTTCATCTCATCGATCGCGAGCGGGACGCTGCTTCCCGCTGAACTCCACGCCGAGATGTGCGCGACACGCGAGACGCCGATTCCTGGGATGGGCTACGGCCCGGGTGTCTTCGTCCAGGACCTTGGCGCGCACGGCAGGGTGATCACTCACAACGGCGGCGCGGCCGGGTTTGCGGCGCTGATGTACGCGACTCCCGACGGTCGCCGGACGATGACCGCGACCCTGAACTACGTCGACGACGCGGCGATGTCGCTGGCTGTCCCGTTCCAGCAGGGTTCCCAGCGCCTGGTGGATGCGGTCTTCCGCACCGGCCGGGCCGCGACGCCGGCCGCATAGACAGATGACGCGTTCGACTGTTCCGGCGGCGTGGATCACGCCGCCGGATGGTCGTGCACGGGAGGCTGGACGGATGAGCAGCGGAGTCACGATCGGCCAGGCGGCCGCGTTCGTCGGCGTCACTGTCAAAACGGTGCAGCACTACCACAAGCTCGGCCTCATCGCCGAGCCTGAGCGCGACCTCTCGGGGTACCGGCGCTACAGCGCAGACGACCTGCTGCGCCTGGTGCATGTGCGCACGCTGGCGGGAGCCGGCGTGCCATTGGCCGAGATCGCTCAGCTGCTCGCCGCCGATGGCGAGGAGTTCGCCGCGAAGTTAGGCGCCGCATCGAGCATGCGCGGGGCCGAGAACGCGGAGGCGGTCGGCGCGATGACGGTCGACATGATCGCCGGCACGCCGATGGAAGCCGCCTATCTCGCGAAGTCGCCGCACCCCGACCTGCAGCATCTCCAAGTGCTTCTCGACAAGCTCGGTGCAACGTACGAGGGCGGGTTCCCCGATCGCACGGATGCCGAGATCCGCGCGATCGCGGCGCCGACGCTCATCACTGTGGGCGACGTGGTCTCTCTCGAGCATGCGGTTGAGTTTCTGCGCCTCCGCGGCGGCGACGTGAATGGCGATTTCGTCGGTGTCCCGGCATCCCAGCTCGCGGTCTTTCCGGGCACGACCCATTTCTTCGGGCTGGCGCGAACCGACCTGGTTCGTGACGTGGTCGTCGGATTCCTGGACGACGCCTCGGCTTAGGAGTCAGGTCATCCCAGTCAACCAAGCGAGATGACGGACTGCGTAGGCGGTATCAGGATTCGCCCAGATGCGCGAATCCTGAAACGTGGGACGACGTGGATGCCGGTGGCTTCCTCGAATTCTCGGTGAGCGGCCAGGAGAAGGCGCTTTCGCTCGAGGTTCCCGTCGGGGCGATCTCGGAGTCCGCACCCATCCGCGGCGGCCATGAGACGATCGATTTTGAATCCGGCGTCCTCGAGGCTGGAACGCACCACGCCTACTCGATCTCATTGGTCGCAGCGGTCACTTATAGCATCTTCGTGCATTCCGCCGACTCATCGGCCGACTTCGACCTCGCTGTTTACGATGAGAATGGGGTCCTCGTCGGTCTGGACGATCATCCTGCGAGTGACACTTTATGCCAGGTGACGCCGCGGTGGACGGGGCCTTTCATCTGGCTGTCATGTGCCATCAGGGCAGTAGTGAGTACGAACTGCTCGTACTCGCCTAGGCCCCGCGGGCAGGATCACCTCGACCGATTGGATAGCCGGCGTGGAGGTCGCAGGCGCCGGCATTCCGGACGTCCGGCGTACGCTACCAATGCGGCCGACGGAAGGATTTCCCGTGTCCCCCTACGACGAGCACGCCGCTCCGCATCACGTCCCTGCTCCTGGCGAGTCGAGCATCCCGGAACTCGAGGTCGACGAGACCGTCGCCCCGCGGCCAGAGGAGGAACTCGCAGACCTCATGCGTGCGCAACCTGACGTCGAAGACCACACCCGCCCGGAATGACCGACTTCTCGGCCAAGCGACGATCGCCGGTCCCGTTCAGAGCGTTGCAGCGGCAGGCGGTATCCGCTGTCGCCCGCTTCCAGTAGCACCCCTGGGTGACCGCCCGACCAGCCCGGATCTGATCGCGCGCACTGGCTACTGGCGGCGAGCCGGTGCTGTGGGGATCCCGATCTCATCGAGCCAGTCGGAGAGGAGTGCCGCCACCAGACCGGGGCGCTCGTGAGGAAGTGCATGTCCGGCGTCGCCCGCGGTGACAACGGTGGCACGCGGGTACCGATCACCCAGCCGCTGTTGCCGTTCCCAGCCGACCCAGTGATCGTGTCGGCCCGAGATCACCAGCACCGGAGCGTCGACAGCCACCGTGTCGGGATCCGCGGTGTGTGGTCCCGCGGTGATCGCGCTCTCCAGCGTCTGCTCGTCGACGTCCCCGACGACCGGGACAACCGCGCGACGGAATCGCTCGAGGGTCTCGACCGTTCGAACGACGAAGTAACCCTCGTACTCGGCGCGCTGATCGGGATCTAGTGCGGTGGACACGTGATCGTCTCGGACCACCGCCGGGGCGGGGGTGCGCTGTTCCCCGGGGAGAGCCGGGCAGATCAATGCGATCCCGGCGACTCGGTCGGGATGCCGAGCCGCGATCGCGCGCGCGAAGTGTCCGCCGAACGAGTGCCCGAGTACGAGGAATCTGCCGGTCGGTGCCTCCTTGTCAAGGAGGAGGTCGACGAGGTCCAGCACGTCATCGGGTCGCCGGACTCCCGATGAGGGTCGGGAGTCGCCGTGCCCGGGCAGGTCGATGTACAGCCGACGCACCGGCCGCGCATCGATCATCGGATCGAGGAAGTCGCGCACCTCCCCCCTTGCGGAGTACGCGCCGTGCAGAGCGAGGAGCGGGATGCCGGCGCCGACGGCGTCGTAAGCCAGTAAAGCCGCATCGCTCAGCCCAACAGTCGTCGTCATGTCCCCATGATCGTTCAGGCGACGCAGCCGACCCAAGCCTCTAGTCCGGTCGAATTCGACACTCCGGGCGCAGGAGGGATCACCGTCCCGACACGGTATGTCCTCGCGTCCGGAACGTCGTTCGGCAGTAAGGGGGATGGGCAGGAGAAGATCCGGGCCAGCGTGCCCGCGGTGGCCGAACGCAACCCGCACATCACGATTCAGGCCAAGGTCGCGAGCAATCACGCCGCGATCCTGCGCAAGGATTTCCGCGCGATCGCCGAGGCGGTCCGCGGAGTCGCCGGTTGACGGCGTAGGAGGCCAGTTGGCTGATCGTGAGCATGGGCTCCATGACTGCCTCTGGCCCTACTGGACGCGGCCATGACCGAGTCGGCACCGGTCGCTCGACAGCTGCTGGCACTCCTCGAGCAACGCGGGTGGCGCGGCTGGAATCGACTCGGACGAATCCCCGAAGGGCGCATCCCCCGCGATCGCTGATGCCGAATCGCATGTCAAGTGAACTTGACACGCCGACTTCCAATCACCTACTTTGTCAAGCGAACTTGACACGCCGCGCGGCGGCGCGCCACAGAAGGGACGACCGTGAAGGCAGACACTCCTACCGGCGGATACCGGCAAGAGATCAGGGCTACCGCCAACCTCTTCGGGTGGGGACTCGCCTGGATCGCGACGCTGGCCCTGGCCAGATTCGGCCCCGAGTTGCTGTGGGGACCCACCCAGCAGGTGGCGAGCTGGGCCGCCGTCATCCTCAATCTCGCCGCCGGCATCGGATGGATCGTCGCTTTCACGCGCTTCCTCCGAGCTGTCGACGAACTGCAGCGACAGATCATCCTGGGTGCCCTCGCGATCACACTCGGCGCTGGGTGGGTTGCCGGCCTCGGCTACGTGGTTGCCGATGCCGCAGGTCTCCTCAGCTTCGATGTCGACATCGCAGCCTTCTCCGTGTTCCTCGGCATCGTCTTCCTGATTACCTTCCTCGTCGGAAGGATCCGCTATCGATGATGAATCGCATCTCGGACCTTCGCGCCGAGCGCTCCTGGACGCAGGCCGACCTGGCCGCACGGGCGAGCGTCTCGCGACAGACCATCAACGCGATCGAGACGGGCAAGTTCGACCCGAGCCTTCCCCTCGCGTTCCGCATCGCCAAGCTGTTCGACCTCCGGATCGAGGACATCTTCACGGACGATCGGGCCTAGGTGAACCGCGGCGACCAGTGAAGGTTGAGACCCGTGAAGCGAAAACGTCACGCAGCTGGTGGGGCAGGGCTCATCGCGATCGGCTCGGCCTGGTTGCTCGCGCGTCATATCGCCGTTTGGCGGTCTCTTGGGGACTGAGGGCTCCATCCAGTGGGTGGCGTTGGCTGCCGTCTGGCTCTTCCTGCTGGGCGGGGCCGCACTGCTAGCTCGCGGCAGCTTCGCCGTCCCGGCATGCCAGGACCAGAGCAGCCCCACGGATTCGTCCGCTTGCCGGTCGGTGTCCGCGCCGAGTGGCGGGCGTCGATTATCTTGATCGCATGGCACGCGGGCGCGACGAGGCGGGTGGGTCGTTCTTCGGTGCCTGGGCAGCGGCTATCGCGATTCTCGCGTTTGGACTAGGCCTGTGGTGGATCGCTACATTCCTGTACTCACCCGTGGGTGATGACCTATTCGCCCCGGTCGAAGACGGCCGGTGGGTGGGAGCGCCGATGATGGTGCTTCTCGCGCTCTTCACGTTCGTCGGGCTCGCCGCGGTGGGCGTTGCCATCTTCCTGATTTGGCTGTTGGTGTCGACTGCGTGGGAAGCCAGACGCCCGCGCTAGTGAGGCGTGTCGGTGGCGCCGTTCCGTCCTTCGAGTCGGCTCTCCGGTCTCCTTGTCGGCAAAGCGCTCCAGCTCGGCCGCCACCGCTGCTCGCCGGAACGGAGCGCACGGACGCCGGTCCTTATGCGTGCGCCGGCCCGCGTGAATCGGAAGTCAGGCTGGGATCAGGCGTTCGACGCGTGCGAGGTCGGCGTCATGCTCGTCGTGCTCGAGCTCGATGTCGTAGTCGTTCTGGATGTTGAGCCAGAAGCGCTCCGAGAGGCCGAACGCGCGAGAAAGCCGTAGGGCGGTGTCGGTGGTGATCCGCCGCTTGCCGCGGATGATCTCGCTGAGCCTGGTCTGCGGCAGGCCGGTCGCCTGCGCAAGGCGGTAGGCCGTGATCCCCAGCGGCTCGAGGAACTCAGTCTGGAGAATCTCACCCGGGGTGATCGGGTTGTGTGCCTTCGTCATCGGTGGTCCCTCCTCAGTGGTAGTCGACGATCTGGACGTCGGTTGGACCGCCGGATGTCCAGACGAAGCAGATGCGGTACTGGTCGTTGATGCGAATCGAGTGCTGTCCGTCGCGGTCGCCGGCCAGCTTCTCGAGCCGGTTGCCCGGCGGGATCCGCAGGTCGTTAATCGTCTCGGCTGCATTGAGCAGGCGAAGCTTCTTCTGTGCAGCGCGTTGCAGTTCCAGCCCGAATTGCCGGACATGCTCGCGCGCCCAGACCTTGCGCGTCGGCTCGTCCGCGAAAGACTGGATCACCCCGCCATGCTAACGCCAGTCGATAGTATTGGCAAACGTGAGCAGATGAATGAGTGCGCGATCGCCGGTCCCTCAGCGCGCCGATCGTGAAGCCTCAGCCGTGAAGGTCGGTTCGTGTGCGGGCCTCGTGCGCGGTGTTAGCCTCTGACTGGATCGGGCGACGTCGTCTCGGATCGTGAGGTGCCTATGGCGCGGTGGACCATGAGTCGCCTCGTCCGCAGCAGTGCACGGTCACCTGCTGGGCGATTCGCGTTGCGAGTCACCCGCGATCTGGTCGACCTGGGCCTTATCGATCGCGGCATGACCCTCGCGGCGCATACATTCACGTCGGTCCTGCCGATCTTGATCGCCTTCCTCGTGCCGGAGGCGACGATGGCGCAGCGCATCAGTCGCGCGAAACAGCGGCTCGCCGGCATCCCGCTCGATCAGCCGGGTGATCTGTCCCGTGTGCTGCGCGTGCTCTATCTGCTGTTCAACGAGGGTTACTCGGGCGAGATCGACATCGCGGCCGAGGCGATCCGCGTGACGCGGCAGCTCGCCGCGCTCAACGACGAGCCCGAGGTCTCAGGGCTCCTCGCGCTCATGCTGCTGCACCATGCGAGGCGGCCGGCGCGGGTGGTGGGTGGGCGGCTCGTGCCGCTCGCCCAGCAGGATCGCTCGCTGTGGGACGTGGATGCGATCACCGAGGGCGTCGCGATCCTGCAGTCGGCGCTCGCCCGGGACCGGCTGGGACAGTACCAGGCGCAAGCCGCGATCGCGGCGCTGCACGCGGATGCGCCGACGGCGGCCGAGACCGACTGGGTGCGGGCCCGCAGGATGCGCGAGATCGTAGGCGCGGGAGACCTTCGCCGGGACGACCATGCGCCAGGCTCAACGACGAGCTCACGGGCCTCGGCAGGCTCCAGCGCGGCAAGCTCGGCGTGGACCCAGGTGAAGCGCAGGTCTGAGTCCGAGGGCATCTGGAACTTGCGCGGATTCCTCCCGACGAGCGCTGCCCGCTCCTCCCTCGGGAAGGCGAACTCCATCACGCTCTCGTCGAGAGAGAATGCGACATAGACCATCTGACCGACGCGGAACTTCAATCGCCCGCGCACGTAGGCATGGTAGGAGCGCTCCAACTCTGCGCCCAGCGCCCGAACGTCGTCGATGACCGCCATGTCCACAGCCTCTCAGGCGTGTCTGACTCGGAGCTATCCCCTCTCCGCAGGCAGAGCATCGTGCGGTCAAGCTTCACGCCCGCCGCTCCTTACGTCTTCAGGTAACCGCGTGCCTCGACGATGCGGCCGTCACGGACGCGGATCAGGTTCATGCCCCTGACCCAGTCGTTTCACCGTTCCCCAGCGCAGGTTCCACGGCGCCATGACATGTACCGAGCAAGCAGAAGCGTCTGCGCGCACACGCTATGTTGAGCGCACGGATGTCTGGGTGGCTCCGTGAGACGAGGACGAGAATGACGGATACTCCTCCCATGCCTCCAGCAGGCTGGTACGACGTGCCTGCAGGCGGCAAGCGGTTCTGGAACGGACGCGAGTGGTCCACAGACGTCATCGGTGCCCCCAACGCGCAGGCTGATTACGCGGCGCTCGACCCCTACCTGCCAGTGCCGCGCACGGAAGTCCTTCCGGCGGCGCCGCAGGCTCGCGCTCACTCCGCAGCCCAGCTTCAGCCCGCCGGCTGGTACCCCGGTCCGACCGGGGCACTTCAGTGGTGGGATGGTCGGCAATGGGGGCCGTTCGCGCCGCCGACCGCCGCCATCTCGCGCCCGGCGAAAGAGGTCGGGATCGCGTACTTGTTCTTGTTCCTTCTCGGCGGTTTCTCGGCACAGCGGTTCTACCTCGGGCTTGTCGGATCCGCGATCGTGTTCAACGTGCTGTGGTGGGGCGGCTGGATTCTCGCCGGTTTCGCGATCGGGATTCCCATGATGGTCGCTGCTGGCATTTGGTGGTTCGTAGACCTGTTCCTCTTGCCCTCGCTCGTGCGCAACGCCAACGCCCGAGCGCTGGTACCCACGCCGATGACGTCCTTCCCGCCGATTCGCCGACTCTGAAGACAGCGCGTAGCACTTCGCGGCGCGCGAGCCCCGCGGTAGCCTGCCCGCATGGGCATCGGCGAGCGACGGTCATCCGCGAACGAAGCCGGACGCCAGGTGCGCAAGCGTCTGCCGCGACGAGGCTTGGCCGAGCTGGTCCTCCCCGTCGACCGGGATCCCATCGGCATCCTCGAGGAACAGCACGCGTCGAGACTGCAGGATCTCGTCCCGGTGCGGGTGGGACGGATGCTGCAATCGCCGTTCTCGTTCTATCGGGGCACGGCGGCGGTCATGGCGGCCGACCTGCGCGATGCACCCACCACCGACCTCGAGGTCGTCTCCTGCGGCGACGCCCACATCTCGAACTTCGGTTTCTTCGCCTCGCCCGAACGCGCGCTCGTCTTCGACCTCAACGACTTCGACGAGGGCGGCGTCGCGCCGTGGGAGTGGGACGTGCGCCGGCTCACCGCGAGCGTGCACATCAGCGGACGCGACATCGGATTGAGCGAGGACGCATGCCGCGACGCGGCATTCGCCGCGGCCGACGCATACCGCGAAACATTGCGGAGCTACTGCCGCCTCTCCACGCGAGAGCGCTACTACACTCGCGTCGACACGTCCGCGGTCGCACGTCACCTCGGGGAGAAGGGTGAGCGGACGGTTCGCAAGGCGGCGAAGAAGGCCCGCGCCCGCACGTCCGAGCGGCTCCTGCAGCGCCTGACGACGTTCTCGGTCGACGGCGGCATCCGCATCGTCGATCAACCTCCCATCCTGCGCCACATCGACCACGCGACCTTGGGCGAGGTCACCGACCTCTTCACCCAGTACCGCGCGACTCTGCGCGAGGACATCGCGTTCCTGCTGGAGCAGTACCGCGTGGTCGACTTCGCCCTGCGGGTGGTCGGTGTCGGCAGCGTCGGTACCCGCTGCTATCTGCTTGCCGTCGAGGGGCCCACCGGCGACATGCTGTTCCTCCAGGCGAAGGAGGCTCCGCCGTCCGTCTTGACGACGTACGGAGGCCGGCGTTCGATCATCCCCGGTCGCCCCGGCGTGACGGACTTCATCGAAGGCCACCGCGTCGTCGCCGCCCAGCGGATCCTGCAGGCGAACTCCGACCTCTTCGTCGGATGGATCCGCGGCTGGGCCGGTGACTCCGCAGAACGTCACCGGGTGGACTACTACTGGCGGCAGTTCCGCGACATGAAGGGTTCGATCGAACCGGCCACGCTCGACGCCGACCAATTCCGCTCGTACGGGGCACTGTGCGCCGCGCTCCTGGCCCGGGCGCACGGACAGTCCCCCGCCTCGGCCGCGATCGTGGGCTACCTCGGCCGGTCCGAGCAATTCGCCGAGGCGACGGCGGCATGGTCGGCCGCCTACGCCGATGTCGCCGAAGCCGACTTCGAGCTGCTGCGCCGAGCCGTCGCATCCGGACGCCTGCCGGCCGAGACCGGCGTCTGAGCCGGGTCTGGGCGCCTCTCAGCCCCGAGGGCGGGTCTGCCTCACATCCGCCCTCGGATGCCGCCATCGGTGCCCCCAGGCCGGTCCCTGAGCGATCGGTTCAGAGTCAGGGCCAGAGTTGCTGAGATTGTCGAGATAGGTCGGCGATGCCGCTGATGTCGACATGGGCTCGGCCTTCGGTGATATCCAGTGCTGGCCACCGGATGATGAGGTCCAAGTACTGGGAAGGCGGCAATCGCCAGAGCCAAAGGCCTGGCGCAGACTGCAGGCTAGACGGACCACCACTGCCTCCGAGCCGAGTCAGCGAGAGGGACCACCCACTGGGTTCCGCGTCGACAGGTCCGCGCGCGTGCGCGAGGGCGTCGGCCATGACGTCGGCGCCGCCATCGACAGATACGGCAATGGTTAGGGCTTGAACACGTTCTGCATCGCTCAGTAGCCAGCCGGGTCTGCTGAAGAAGGCCTCCCGGATCCGCTCCCACTCTTTGTCGTCTTCGTCGCGACGACGGGCATGCATTTCGAGCTGCAGTTCAAGACCGTTGCTGTATGCCCGCGCGCCGACAAAGGCGATCGCAACGCTGGGAGTGGATGCGAGGATCTCGACGGTCGGCAGGATTGCGGGAGCTTCATCGAGCGGAGGTTCCCGCCACGGACGCGCAGGTTGCAGTTCTCTGTTTGGGCGAGGCACGGACTCAGCCGACCACAAGTCTCACCCAGCCGGCAACCCGCTGAGGGCTCGTCAGATTCGACGCGGCTCGTCAATTGGGTCAGACGACCTGCGAGCGTCTGTCGGGGTACCGGTTCGTCCGGAAGCCGGTCCGCCACCGGGCGGCTCGAATCGCCGTCAGCCGGACCGGCGCTGGACAAACTCAAGGGTTAGGTACGGCAGATACTCGCGGGGAACGACCGCGGTCAGCGTGCCACCGCTGGGTAGCTTCGCGCCGACGGCGTAGACAAACGGGTCGGTGTCAATTTCCGCTCCTGAGAAGACCACCCCATCGATGGCGACGTCGACGCCGCGACGAACCACCCGTTCGGACGCGAGGGCTGGCGAGTCCCAGTCATGCAGGCCGAGTCCGAGCTCTTCGCGGAAGTGGTTCATGAGGATGTGGTTG
Organism: Microbacterium sp. LWS13-1.2; assembly: GCF_040144835.1. Lineage (NCBI taxonomy): Bacteria > Bacillati > Actinomycetota > Actinomycetes > Micrococcales > Microbacteriaceae > Microbacterium > Microbacterium sp. LWS13-1.2. Next base: position 3,292,611 of record NZ_CP151632.1, on the reverse strand, counting down.
GTGTGATGCACCAACCGAGCACCGAGGGTGCTGTATTCGGAATCCTCGCGTTGCCAGGTCGTCTGAACCGCCTCCCATAGCATCGGGTATCGCATGCGCTCGATGTGCTCGAGGAGCCAAGCCGGGCGCGGCCACGGCGGAACCTCGTCAATCGATCGACGAGTCCCTTTATCAAGGTCAGCGAGGTTGGCCGGATCAGACTTGTCGACCGGATTGCGCCACAGCGTCGCGGAGATGCTTACCGACATCTCATCCACCCCACTCCCGTTGCCGCTCGTCGTCGAGACGCTGAAGTCGGCGAACTCCACAGCGGCTTGGGGAACGAACTCGACTATCGGGATCGGCATCGACTTCACCAACCGCTCACGCTCAAGCCGCGGGTCGGGCGCATCCTCAGGGAGAACTCCGGCGAACTGCATGACGCCATCATGACCGAGGAGCCCAACACCCGGCCAGATCGGGTGGAGCCTTCACCTCCGCGCGACCGCTTGCGGGTCCTCACAAGCGGTCGCGTGGCCTTCCCTGCGCAATCGGTGAGGAGTCCCCGCTCGCGCGCGTTGAGACCTTGGGCGAAAAGACTTGTGAGCGTTCTATTCGATTGATACATTGTGTGTCACTTCGTTGATACACCTGGAGGTTTCGGTGCTCTCGATCTTTCTTCTGAGCCTCGCCCCTGTGATCGTCGGCACCCTGCTCGGCCTCGTGGTGTGGGCCGCCACGCGCCGTGGGCGTGACCCTCTGCGTGGTCGTTTGCGCTGGCTCGCGGTGGCGGCGGGGCTGCTACCCGTCCTGGTGACCGTGTTCTACGCCGTGGCGGGCATCATCCCGGCTCTGCTCGCCGCCCTCACGCCGGATGTGTTTTTCATGTTGTGGGAGACGCGGTTCGTGGCGCCGCTGGTTGCGGGGCTGGCTTCGCTCGCGTTGCTCACGGTCCCGGGCCCCGCCTCCTCGCCGATCCCGTTTGCGGCGGTTGCACGCCGCACCGCTTTCACCTACGTGGGGAAGGGGTGGCTGGTAACAGCGGTGGCGTTGATCGCAGTCACGGTCGCGCTGTCGGTCGCCGCAGGGATGGCATCGACCGTCGACGAGGAAGGCCGGTACACGATGTTCAGCTTCAACATCGGCACCTTCACCGTCTCGACCACCATCTACGGCTGGCACTACTCCCTGCCGGCGCTCGCCCTCGTCCTGGCCCTCGCGGGCTGCGGCTGGGCCGCGCTAGCATTCGTCGCGAGGAGCCCGCTGTCCGAGCCGTGGGAGCACCAGGCCTCAACCCGTCGGACGCGGAGCAGGAACATTGCCGTGGCGATCACCGCCGCCCTCTCCCTCCACCTCGGCCTGATCCTGGGATCACTAGCGGGCACGTCGACACTTCAGGGCGGCATGCCCACCGACTCCGCGGGCGACATCACTGTCCAGGCACCGTTCGCGGCACTGACACCCCTCCTGAGTGCCAGCAGTTTCGTTTTCGCCGCCGTCGGGATAGCGCTGTGGCTGAGCGTGACCCTCACCGCCGTGCCGGTCCCCGGGCGAGTGCGGCGAACAACCTCCGCATTGGCGTCATGATCCTCACTCTGACCGCGAGTGGCGGCACGCCCGCGGAGCAAGTCCACGACCAGATCCGGGGTCTCATCACCACAGGTGCTCTGGCTGCCGGCGAACGCCTGCCGTCCGTGCGTCAACTGGCCGGCGACCTCCGCGTGGCACCCGGCACGATCGCCAAGGTCTACAAGCAACTCGAAGAAGAACAACTAGTCGATACCCGGATCGGCTCGGGCACACGCGTCAGCCGTCACGCATCAGCGATCTCCGCGAACGTCGCTCACGCCACCCGACATCTCGTCGACGTCGCAAAGCGCGACGGCCTCGACCTCGACGACGTGCTGCAAGTCATTCGAGTCACCTGGTAAAACCCGCGATCCGCTGAGAGTGCCGTGTCGTGGGTATCCACCGACGGTGGCGATGCTCAGGCAAACCGTCGGCGCGAACAGCGGTCCTTCATCGGACGGGTCGAATGCGTGCGGTCAGGACTCGGAAATGGCCTTCGCGGCCGTGCCCCCGACTTGAGCCCCATAGAGGACGAATCCGAGCGCGGCAACCGCGGCAAGAAGCACCCCGATAGTCACCACGGGCATCGGAACGGGAACGAGAGCGAACGCCCCGCCCAGGATGCTGATGACTCCGGCGCAGACCGTCGCTCCCCGCGCTCGAACATGTGCGGCCAGCCAGGCTTCTTCACTCGCCATCGTGCTGGGAATCCGAATGCCCGCGAGCTGATTCCGCTTCAGCCGCCCAGACGCTGCCGCATTCGCCATCCAGATAAGGAGGATGCCCGCGCCAACCATCACGACGAACAAGACGGCCCTCGCCATCCACTCGTTCTCCACAGCTCCGACGCTATCTCGCTCCCGATCAGCCGCGGCTCGCATAAGCCAGCTTGCGCGATTGGCCTGTGCCCCTAGCCGGTCCTCCAACGCGCTGCTGCGCGAAATGTCGGAGACCACGGACGGATGCCGCTAGCGTTCGGGTAGATCGTGTCGATGACGGAGTCGAAATGGCAGAAGAGAATCCTTGGAACGCTGCTCGTCTAATCCCGACGTCTGGGATCAATGGTGCTGACGAGCAGGAGCGGCGGGCAACATCCGCGCTGCTCGCGGTGATGAGTTCGGTGAAGGAATACGGTCGCGTGCTTACCGCCCGCATGGGTGCGCCGGCGGGAGCGATCGAGACGTTCATCGAAGTGCCGTTTGTCCTGGCCGATCGAAAGGTCTTTCCAGACGGCCTCATCCGGGTAAAGCGGGGAAGCAAGGTCTGGACTGCGCTCGTCGAGGTCAAGACGGGCAACAACGAGCTCCAGCGCGAACAACTGGAGAACTATCTCGATGTCGCACGAGAACACCACTTCGACGCGCTGCTGACGATTTCCAATGAGATTCCGCCGGCGGCGGGCGCCCATCCGACGATCGTCGATAAGCGCAAGTCGAAGTACGTGCCGATGCACCATCTTTCTTGGACGGAAGTGCTGACCGCCGCGGTGATGCAGAAGGAGTTTCGCGGCGTCGCGGATCCTGACCAGGCATGGATCCTGGGTGAGCTGATCCGCTACCTAGAGCACCCGAAGTCAGGCGCCGTCGAGTTCACCGACATGGGCCCGAGCTGGGTACCGGTTCGAGATGCCGTGTCGAGCGGCACTCTTCGCAAGAGCGACAAAGACGCCGCGCAAGTCGCTGGCCGATTCGATGCACTGCTCCGCTACGGCGCGCTCAAGCTCGGGCAGCGACTTGGCGCCGACGTTACCCAGGTGTTGTCGAAGGCGGAGATCGCGAACCCAGCGCTGCGGGTCGCAGCCGTGACGGAGATGTTGGTGAGCGAGGGCAAGATGTCAGGAGCGATCCGGATCCCCAACGCCGTGTCGCCATTGACCGTGACCGTCGACATCCGCGCGGCCCAGATCACATGCTCGTTCTCAACAGGCGCCCCTGCCGAGGGCAGGCCGACAACGCGGGTGAACTGGTTGCTCCGTCAGCTCAAGGATGCGCCCGACGCACTGCGAGTCGAGGCGTTCGCCGCACGTCAGCGGGGCGGGACCGCGGAACTGCTCGGTACAGCGCGCGAGAATCCAGGCGCGCTGATCGTCGATCCCGCAAAGGAGATCAAGTCCTTCACGGTTACGTACCTGGGGAAGATGGGTGGTGCCCGACTCGCCGGCAGGTCCGGCTTCATCGACTCCGTAATGGACGCCATCCTCATGTCCTACGACGTCGTGGGACAGCGACTCAAGGACTGGTCAGCCGCCCCGCCTCGGCTACGCAAGCCCGAAGAGGTCGTGGTGGACGAGCACGTGTCGAAGGACATTCCCTCCGCCGCGCTCTCATCCCAGGACGATGAACTCGCAGGCGCGCCCTCAGCTGACGCCTCGTAGCGCCGCCCGTGCTACCTCCAGCAAATCAAGTCACCATTTGTAGACTCCGCTGCGCAGACCAATGAAGGGCGTATGTCGCCCGACAGCCGTCGTTCGTTGATGCCGTGTCACCGGTCGCGGTCTCGAATAGCGCGTCAACAAGCGCGCGACATCTGACCAGGTGTTGACGCGCGCCACCCCTATGCTTCGAGCACCGACGTTTGGGGGAACCGATGGCCTTCTGGTCGACACTTTTTGGCAAGAGCAAGGAAGTCGCCGCTTCCTCGCCAACACCCGTACACGACCTCATTCCACGGTGGGGTGAGATCGAGGTGCAGGGAGAGAGTTTCCGCCGCGACGCAGTGCGTCGCCTGTTCGATGAGCTCGGGCTGCCTGAGGGTGGGGTGACCCAGCAGGCCGCACACCTCGTGCCCGAGCCCTTAAATCAGTATGACCGAAACGCCGTCAAGGTGGTCATCGGCGGGTGGCACATCGGCTACGTGCCGAACGAGATCAGCGCTGAAGTGGCGGCCGTCTTGGACGGGGGCCAAGGTGTCGCGCCGGTACGGGTCTGGGCCGACCCCAAGGACGGAACTTGGCGGGCGCGAGCCACACTCTTCCCGTCTGCGGTGGAGCCTGACCGCGACTTTGCACAGGAGCAGCGCGCGGTGGTGCACGTGCCGGATGACCGCGAGATTATTCCCCCAACGACGCTCACCGTCTCAGAGCCCATGGATCTACGGTTACTGGACTCGACGCGGATGCGGATCAAAGGCATCGGGAACTACGTCGGCTGGAACGAAAGGCGCGCAGTCGGTGGCACCACGTACGTTCTCGTACGCGAGCCTGACAACCCTCACGATTCTTGCGCTGTGCTGGTCCTGAGCAACGCGCGAAAAGTCGGCTACGTCTCTGCCGCAAGGGCGAAGATCCTCGCGCCGCTGTTCGATAACCTCGGGTCCGACGGCTATCTGGTGGGTGGGACCGGGCCATCAGACGAGAGCGTTCAGCTTTGGGTCGACATTCCGAAGGCTGACGTATTGCGAGCATTCGTGAAGTCCCGTTTGTCGTGATCGACTCGTGCGTCCGACGGGCGACGGACGGTCCCTCACCGCGCCCACCTCGTGTGCATCAGCCCGCCCTGGTCACTGTGCAACTGTTTGCATTGAAGTCGATCCCAAGTGGCAGGTCCTGCACGGCGGCTGGTTCTCCAAACACCCACGTCAGTCTGAGGCCGAACAGCTGACCGCTCGTTTCGCCACCGGTGTCCACAACGCCAACAATGACGCCGGTCGTCTCGGTCTCGCCGAATTTCATCGGATTCTCTTCGGCGTCGTGAACGATGCGTTCGAACTCGCTGTCGTCAAGTGTCGAAAGGCGCGGCAGGGACGGGACCACGCCGACTGCTTCCACAGTCCATCCGGATGGCACGAGTGTGGTCGCGCCCGTCAGTGCGCCGTCCATCAGGGCGGTCGCCTCGGCGGCGATATAGACTTTCGGAGTTTGCGGGTCGGTGCTTGTACGACAGTCGCGTGGAGATGACACAACGACCGGAGCCGGCTTGGTGAAGAACAACAAGTGGAAGAGCACAGCACCAAGAATCAAGGCGCCGACGACCACGACGGCGGCAAGCGCGATGACCCAGCCGCGCAGCACGCCAACGCTATGGCGGTGAAGGTCCTGGTGCACCCATTGCGTTTCGTGTTGCGGAGTAGTCACCCGGACTCCCTCTCTACGCGAGATGCCACATACTTCCGGGCTCGGCCCAATCGCACACCCCTGGGAGCAGGATCGTCACGCAGTCGTGATGCACACGACGCCCCGTGCGCAGCAGGGGCCGCTTGCGGCCAGCGCCCGCATACGGATCCGAAGTCGCGACCAATCGGTCGCGATCCGTCGCGCGCCGAGGTATCAGGCATGATCAGCATGTGCGAGAAGAAACTCGACGTGCCCGCGAAGATCCGCGAAGGAGAGCGCTCGACTGTCGGCGGCGCTGCAGAACTGGTCGATTCCGGCGCTTGAAAAGTGAACGGTTGCGGGCAGTCTAGTCAGGCGTTTCCGCGGTGGTGGTGCGGATGCTGGGGAGGCTGTCGATGCCGCGGCCGCGGAGCCGGTAGCTGGCGCCTTTCAGGGTGAGAACGTCGGCGTGGTGAACGATCCGGTCGATCATCGCAGCCGCGACGGCCTGGTCCCCGAAGACGCCGCCCCACCCGCTGAACGGCAGGTTGCTGGTGAGGATCAGCGACGCGTGTTCGTAGCGTGACGAGACGAGCTGGAAGAACAGGTTCGCGGCGTCTTGCTCGAAGGGCAGGTAGCCGACCTCGTCGACGATGATCAGCCCGTAACGGCGCAGCCGGGCGAGCTCCTTCGGGAGCAGCCCCTGCCGGTGGGCGTCGGTGAGACGGGTGACCCAGTCCGTCGCGGTCGCGAACAATACCCGGTGCCCGTGCCGGGCGGCGACGATCCCGAGCGCCGTCGCCAGGTGGGTCTTGCCGGTTCCAGGTGGGCCGAGCAGCACCACGTTCTGGGCTTCGAGGAGGAACCCGCCGGAGGCGAGAGCGGCGACCTGCTGGCGGACGGCGGGTTGGGCGTCCCAGTCGAAGTCCTCCAGCGTCTTGCGAGCCGGGAACCCGGCCGCCTTGATCCGCAGCTCCGCGCCCGACGCGTTCCGTGCGCTCACTTCGCGTTCGAGCACGGCGGCGAGGTAGTCCTCGAACGACCAGCCGGCATCCCGTGCCTGGTCGGCCATCCGGGTCGCGGCTTCGGTGATGCGGGGTGCCTTCAGTGCGCCGGCGAGATACGTGATCTGCTTCACCGACTCGGTGGTGTTCTTTGCGGCCATCAGCTCAGCCCGCCGTCAATGATCCCGAACGCCCGGTCGTAGTCGGCTAGATCCCTGGCGAGATCATCACCGGCAGCGACCGCTCGCGGTTGCTGGAACTCGCGGCGCAGCACCGCCGCCATCTCCACGTGGGCGGGATCGGTGACCACCCTGCCGCGCGCCCAGAGCCGAGGGTGGTCGGCAACGATCCGCCCGTCGCAGCGAACCCGGACCCGCTCCAGGTCCGCGGTGACATCGACGATCCGGCCGATCACGTGCGGGTCGACGGAGTAGTCGTTGGTGTCGATACGGACGTAGTAGTCCCGGCCGAGACGGAGCCGGTTGCGCCAACCCAGATGCAACGGGATCGGCGGCAGCGGCAGCATCGCTGCCCGATCCGCATCGAGTCTGTCGACCGGGGCCGCGCCGGTGGTGCGCACCACCCGGGCGTTCGCGCGGCCCAGCCAGTCGGTGAACTGGGCGTTGAAATCCTCCGACGACGTGAAGGACCGACCCGGCATGAACGAGGTCTCGAACCAGCCGTTGCGGCGCTCCACCACGCCTTTCGATTCCGGATCCCTCGGCGGCAGCAGCATCAGCTTCGTCGCCAGCGTCCCCATGAACGCCGCGACCCCGTCCGCATGGCGCTGCCCGCGGCCGATGCCGGGCTCGTTGTCCCAGACCAGCCGCCGCGGCACCCGCCCCAACTGCTGGATCAGTTCCCACGACCCGAGCAGCAGATCCTCGGTCTTGCGGGTCGGGATCATCCGACCGGTCACGAACCTGGAGTGCGCCAGGGTGATCACCAGCACCGGCAGCAGCTTCGAGGTGCCGTCCTCGAGTGGGATCTTCCGCGGCGGGAACCACAGATCGCACTGCGCCGCATCTCCCGGCTCCCACACCAGCCGGTCCGCCGGATCGATCCGCCGCTGCTCCGGCCGTAATCGCTTCACGTTGTCCCGGAACCACCGGATCGACCCGGTCCATCCGACCCGCTCCGCGAGCACCGTCGCCGGCATATCCGGTGTCTCGGCCAACAACTCCCGCACCCGCGGCTCGAACACGGTGAACGACGTCGGCGCCGGTGTTCGCTCATATCTGGGCGGCGAGTCGGAGTTCACCGCCTTGATCACCGTCGTCCGCGAGATACCCAACCGCTCCGCAATCCGCGCTTTCGGAACCCCCTCCGCAGCCAACCTGCGGATCAGCGCCCAGTCCTCCAAAGTGATCACTCTCCAATCGTTGAGTGTTCACTTTTCACCGCCGCAAGTGTTCAGTTTTCGAGCGCCGCCGACACTCGACCGGTGGACTGCACGGGTGAGGGCTGGTCGGACCGCTCAAGGCGGTGATGAGATTCCTGTCGCTGGCGGCGGAACTTGCTGGGCGCCAACAGGGTCGGCGGCCATGCAGCGAGCCTGGGTCGAACTGTATGGCTCGCATACGCGAGCGAACGAGTCAACTCCCACATGGCGAGCCTGGGGCTGGCTACTCGCTCCGGTGCTTCTTGCTTCGCTGCTTGTAGTTTCGACGGAATTGTCCTTTCGTCTGCTTGCCCCGGGCTGGCTCGCAGGTCGGACGCTGATGGAGACCGCGCTGAGCTGGATCGAATGGCCCACTTCAACCTGGCTGGATTGGTTCGGCGACTGGCTCGGAGGTGTGGTCGTGCTGGCGCGCCCCGCCACCTGGGTATTGGGCGTCGCCGTCGTGCTCATGCTCGTGCTCAGCATCGTCGCCAATCGGTGGTCGATAGAGCTGGCCTTCGAGACGCAGGTCAAACCCGAACTCCTCGGTAGAGCGCTCATGCGAGCGAGCAATGACGAACACGATCTGTTGTGGTCGAATTCGCTGAGGGGTACTTCCCAAGACCGCGTCCTTGAGGCGAGCGCCAAGGTGCGCGCAGAGCGCCGCTTCGGCCCCGTGACCATGAGCGCGAAGGCGTTCCTCAGCGGCGCATTCATCGCGCTCGGATGCATCCCTGTGGCAGGAATCGTTGCAGGCGGCTTCTCGGCCATATGGGAGCAGGGTGCGGTGACTTTGCTCCTACTCCTGTGGGGAGTGGCACTCTGGTGGGCGATCGAGGCGACTCTCAGCTTCCTACGCCGGCAGCAACAAGCTTCCCTCGCCCACGTCGCGGCTTCCAAACCCTGAGGGCGGTCGACGAACGCCCCTCCCTTGAGCGGCATCCCCACGCGCCATCCGCCCCATCGGGATGCTTCCGCCCGCGGTTCTGAGAGGATCCGATCATGACTGGGCGGCGACGCGAAAAATTTGACGAGCGGTCACTCGAAATCGCCCGTCGGCTATACGACTGGGACGTGCTCGGTGTCTACTCAATCGACGACGGGCCGGACGATGACGACGAGTATGACGACCTGGTTGCACCGCTCCGTGGATGGCTTGAGGAGGGCGCCTCGCCGAGTCAGTTGAGCATCCGGCTAGTCGGCATTCTCCGGCGCGACTACGGCCTTCCGTACGCCGACGACTTTGCAGAGCTGGAATTCGCGAGATCGCTCCATGACTGGTGGAACGCCCTCCCACCCGACAACGACCGATAGCCGGTCCCTCTGAGAACTTCCTTCTGCCAGCGGAGGACTACAAGTCGGGATGCTGGGACGAAAGGTAGGCGATGGCTACTTCATCACCCATCGACGCGGCCAACCATTGCAGTTCTTCCGCTTCGGAATCGCGGCCTTCCTTGAGCAGATCTGAGGCAAGGTTCCACGCAGAGTGCGCGTCTCCCAGCGCGATAGCGCGCCGGTACATTGCCTCGGCCCCGTCTCGGTCGCCATCGTGCGATAAGAGGTTGGCAAGCGGAAGCATGCACTCGACGGTGTCGTCGTCGGCGCCCTCTTGCAATACGCGGCGTCCTTCGGCGGGCCGGCCGGTTGCGATCATCAGATGTCCGAGGTCGGCTCTGGCCGTTCCGTACGCGAGCATTCCGGCCAGCAGCTGTGTCTCGGCGCGCGGATCATTGAGGTAGTGCCAACGCCAGTGCCCGATGATCCCGTGCAATAGCGGCAGATCATCCTCGTCCTGCAAGGGGAGTGCTTCAGTCATGAGGGTGATGGCCCGTTCGACGTCGCCACGGTCCTTCACAATCCAAGCAGCGTCGACACGGCCTGACGGGAAGCCGAGTCCCCACATTTCATCGCAGACCTCGAGCGCTCTTGAGTACTCCCCACTCGCCTCGAGTGCGTCGATGTATCGGCGCCCTGTCAGGATGTCTCGCTGCGTGACCCATGCCCCGCGGAAGGCTTCCAGATCGGCGAGGTCGCTCACACCCGCACACTATCTGACACGCCACACACCCTTGACGGCGTCTCAACCGATGATTGCCCGCAATTAGCCCAGAGCGAATTGACGAACCGATGCGACCGGAGGTCGGTCCCTGATCGAGCGGCTGTGCTGGTCGGGGCCGGCGACCCCCTGCAGTGTCGAAGGTCCCGCCTCGTGGGCGCTCACCCCGTCAGCGCGGCTGGCGGGGACGCCGCCACGCTGGGTTCACCCACCGCGCTCCCACGTGCGGTAGGAGCGGGCGGGCTGACAAACGCCCCTGCATGACCGCTAACCCGGCCCGCTGATTTTGCCCGCGCAGGCCCGCTAACAGATGCACGCCGCCGCGCTCTCGGTGGGTGGCGGATCCGCAATCTCCGGTGCCCGGCTTTCGGCCCCGCACCGAGGATCGCATAACCACCGGGCTCAGCCGACGCGGAGTTCCTCGGGCTCGACCACCACATCGACGAGGGCGCCGTTGCGCCAGACCGTCATCTCCATCCGCCGCCCGATCGCGCCCGCGACCATGCGGCGCTGCAGCGCGGTGGGGTCGGCGATCGCAACGCCGTCCAATGACAGCACGATGTCGCCGGTGCGGGCACCGGCTGCGGCGGCCGGGCTGTTCGCCACGACCGAGACCACCTGCATCCCGACCCGCGCCCCGGCCTTGAGTGCCACGTCGGGGCCGAGCGGCACCGTCGCACCGGCGATCCCGAGCCAGGCGCGCCGCACCCGGCCGGTCGTGCGCAAGGCCTCGATGATCTCGCGCGTCGTGGCGTTGATGGGCACGGCGAGTCCCAGTCCGATGCCGGCGACGGCGGTGTTCACGCCGACCATCCGGCCGGCGCTGTCGGCCAGCACGCCGCCGCTGTTGCCGGGGTTGAGTGCGGCGTCGGTCTGGATGACCTCGTCGATCACCCGCCCTGAGCGGGTCGGCAGCGATCGTCCGAGTGCCGACACGATGCCGGCCGTCACGCTTCCCGAAAAGCCGCGCGGGTTGCCCAGCGCGACCACGAGCTGCCCGACTCCCAAGGCGGCGGCATCCCCCATCCGCACCGGCGGCGGCGTCGGTCCGTCGGCGTGCAGCACTGCCAGGTCTGAGAGCGGGTCGGCGCCGATGACGGATGCCGCTGCCACCGTGCCGTCGGGGAAGGCCAGCTCGACACCGGTCGCCCCTTCGACGACGTGAGCGCTGGTGAGGAGGTGTCCCCCATCAGTGATGACCGAGGCGCTGCCCGCGCCCATCCCCTGACGGGTGCGCACGCTCACCGCGGCGACCGACGGCATCACCGTCTGCGCGACGCGCATCACCGTCGATGAGTACGCGTCGAGCGCCTCCCTGTCGTCCATGCGACCAGTGTCGACCTCTCACAGCTCACACGGCGCGAGTTCGCGCACGGCGGAAGCCTGGGGCCGACGTCAGTCCTCGGAATCCGCCCCCGGCGAGGAGCCCGCCGACGAGTCCCACCAGTCGAGCACGCGGGTGCCCATCAGGGTGAGCCAACGCGAGGGCTCCCCCTCGCGCGCGTCGACGTCGAACCAGGTCCGCCCCGGCAGCGGCGTCGTCTGCAGCCACGTGCCGTCGGGCTGCCGGGCCGCCCTCACGACGTCGATCGCCTCGGCGAGCCGCGGGTCGGGCGTCGTGCCTTCGAACAGCGCGACGTCGCGGAAGTGGTCGACCGCGGCGAGTGCGCTGTACCGGTGCCGGTTCGGGTAGACGAAGCGGGTCACGAAGTCGCCGACGACCTCGCCCGTGCTGGCGCGGAACATGAGCCGCCGCGAGAGCAGGTACTCCTCGCCGCCGTGACGGGCTTCGCGCATGCTCGTGTCGCCGGTGATCCGCTCGTACGCGAACATGCCCCGCACGGCATTCAACGTCGAGTGGAACGACGAGCGGACGGAGTCGCCCTCCTCGGCCTCGCAGTTCCAGCCACCGTCGGCGAGGCGATGCTCGGGGAACCACGCGACGAGCTGCGACACGTCAGCGCCGAGCCAGGCACCGCTCGCGAGCGTGTAGGAGTTGATGCAGACGTCGACCTCGCCGCCCCAGTAGGGCAGGTCCTCATACTCCCACCGGCTGTTCGCTGCGAGCTTCTCAGCGGTGCCTTCGAGCACGGCAGCATCCACGCCCCACTCCCCCAGGTCTTTGAGCACCCAAGTCGTCGCGACCCAGGGCTGACCCGGCGCCTCCGCCTCGGCGCTGCCGAAGAAGCCCGCCGGGAAGAAGGCGCCGCGGGCCCACTGACCGTCGGCGTCCTGCTCCGCGAGGAGCCGCGCGCCGAAACCTTCGGTCGCGACGCGCGCTCGTGTCGCCTCCCACACGGCGGGCGGAGCGCCGACGAGGTCCCGCTCGACCTGCCAGCGCAGCGACGGGTCGCAGTCGAGCAGCCAGTCGAGCACGGGTCGCGGCGTGGACATGAGGGCAGAGTACCCAGGGCCGCCGACGTGGCGCAGCGTCCGGCACCCGCTCGTCTGGATACTGTGAGGATCGTTGCCGGGTGCCCGGCGGCGAGGGAGGATTGCCCGATGCCCATCGTCGACAACGGCGTGTACGTCGCCGGACAGCGGATCAAGAATCCTACGAGCCTGGCCGAGACGTTCGAGTACACGCGCGCGCAGCATGGAATGGCCTGGATCGGGCTGTTCCGCCCCACCGCCGAGGAGATCGCGCAGGTCGCCGACGAGTTCTCACTGCATTCCCTCGCCGTCGAGGACGCCCTGACGGGTCACCAGCGGTCGAAGCTCGAGCGGTACGGCGACATCCTCTTCATCGTGCTGAGGCCCGCGCGGTACGTCGACGAGACCGAGACGGTCGAGTTCGGCGAGCTTCACGTGTTCGTCGGCCCGGACTTCATCGTGACGATCCGCCACGCCGAGTCTCCCGATCTGAGCCGCGTGCGCCACCGCATGGAGCGCGACCCGCAGCTGCTCGCCCTCGGTCCGGAGGCCGTGCTCTACGCGATCCTCGACGAGGTCGTGGACGAGTACACGCCCGTGATCGAGGGCGTCGAGAACGACATCGACGAGATCGAGGACGCTCTGTTTGAGAGTGGCGGGGTCACCCTCTCCAAGCGCATCTACGACCTGTCGCGCGAGGTGATCACCCTGCAGCGCGCGGTCGCGCCCCTCGCCGACATGCTCGAGGCCCTCCAGCGCGGGGCGCCCAAGTACGAGGTCGACCTCGAGCTGCAGCGGTCGCTGCGCGACGTGCATGACCACGCGCTGCGGATCATCGACAAGGCCGCCGCGTTCCGCTCGATCCTCGACAACGCGCTCACCGTGAACGCCACGATCGTGACGCAGCGCCAGACCGACACCGCGCTGCTGCAGAACGAGCAGGTGAAGAAGATCTCGGGCTGGGCCGCGATCCTGTTCGGTCCCACGCTCGTCGGCACGATCTACGGCATGAACTTCGTGTACATGCCCGAACTGGAATGGCCGCTCGGCTATCCGATGGCGCTCGCCCTCATGGCGGCGACGAGTCTCACGCTGTACTGGGTCTTCCGCAAGCGGCACTGGCTCTGACGAACTCCTCGAGCTTCTTGGCGAGCTCCTCAGCCGGCGGTCGCGTTCTCGTACGCCCGCATGGCCGCGGCCTGCGCGTCGGCGAGCGCTTCTTCCGGCGTCTTGTCTCCGAGAAGAGCCGCCGTGACGGCGTTGTTCAGTTCGTTCTGGATGTCCTGCCCGGCCGGCGACGAGCCGAACGACCGGCCGTAGTCCAGCACGTCGTAGTACGTCGCGATGGTCTGGTCGAAGCCCGCATTGCCCGACTCCACGACGTATTCGTCGCGGATCGACTGGTCAGGACCGGGTGCGCCGGTGAACAGTCCGGTGTTGATGCCGCCGTCCTCTTCGCGCGTCGCGGCGCGGGCCGCGCCCGCCGCCGCCCAGGCCTCCTCGTTCGTCAGCGCGATCATCCAGGCGCAGGCCGCGGTGGGATTCTCCGCGCCGGCGGGAATCACGAACGCCTGTCCGCCCGCCACCGAGAACGGGTTGCCCTCGCTGTCTTTGAACGGCACCGCCTCGATCTGGATCTGGTCGACATACGGCGACAGCACGTTCGGGTACCACTGCGCGTTCACCTGCGCACCCACCTGGTCGGCGACGAACTGGTTGTTCTCTCCGAAGGTGTCGAACGAGTCGGTGAAGCTCTTGACGGAGGCGTAGCCGCCCTGCGCGTCGTTGATCTGCGTGAGCATGTCGATGCCGGCGATGTTGCTCGGGTCATCGAGCGTCGGGGTGCCGTCCTCGTCGGTGAGCTGGCCGCCCATGCCGAGGATCCACAGGGGCGCCTGACCGGTGGACACCGGGTCCAGGCCCAGGCGCGTCGGAACGCCGCCCGACTCCTGGTACATCTTGCCGATCGCGCCGAGGAGGGCGTCCGGGTTGGACGTGTCGATCTCCTCGGTGGTGACGCCCGCCTCGTCCATCACCCTCTTGTTCAGGATGATCGCCGGCGGCTGGTAGAACTGCGGCACCGCCCAGACCTCGTCGTCGTAGCGCACGTCGTCCACGACGAACGGGTACCAGTAGTCGTCGGGCGTGACGTCGTGCGCTTCGAAGCACGCGTCCAGCGGGATGATGAGGTCCTGTGCCGCGTACTGCGTCACGTAGCGCCGATCCATCTGCACGACGTCGGGCACGTCGCCGCTCGCGATGCGCGTGGTGAACTTCTGCGCATCGAAGGCGGTCGCGTCGAGTTCGACCTCGACGTCGCTCAGTTGATCCTCGGCGTAGTCGAGGCGTGACTGGCCGACATCGTCGGCGTTCTCGAAGCCCCATGCCGACAGAGCGCCGGTCGGTTCGGCCTCGAAGTCCACGTCACCGCCAGTGCCGCCCCCGCCGTTCCCACCGCCTCCGCAGCCGGCGAGGAGGACAGCGGATGCCGCGAGTGCGGCGACTCCGATCATGCGCTTGCGCATCTGTTTCCCTTTCGATCCGGTGTTGTGTGTACCTCGTGGAATCGATGTCAGCCGCATCGCGGCATCCGTCTCATCCCTTCCTGCCCTGAGTCGCCACGCCTTCGATGAAGTAGCGCTGCCCGAACGCGAAGATGATCAGCATCGGCAGGGTGACGAGGAACGACGCCACCATGACGTACTGGTAGTCGCCCTGGCCGCCGGCCGTCGGGCTGTACTTGGTCATGGCGTACGCGATCCCCAGCGGCGCGGTGAACTCGTCGACCGAGCCGGCGTTGAGGTAGATCAGGGCGGCCTGCAGGTTGTTCCAGCTGGCCTGGAACTCGAAGAGGAAAACGATGATGAACGACGGGATCGACAGCGGCATCGCGATGCGCCAGAACAGGCCCCAGTAGCTGGCGCCGTCCAGGCGTGCCGCCTCGAACAGCTCCTTGGGAAGCCCCAGGTAGAACTGGCGCTGGAGGAAGATGTAGAAGGCCGAGCCGAAGAGGTTCATGCCCCACAGCGGCACCCACGTCCCGAGGAACCCGGTCTCCTTCCAGATCAAGTAGATCGGGATCATGGTGACGGCGCCGGGGAGCATCATCGTGGCGAGGACCAGGCCGAACAGAAGGCCGCGACCCGGGAACGTGAAGTACGCGAACCCGAATGCGACGATCGAGCTCGAGATCGCCACGGTCCCGGCCGCCAGCACCGCGATGGCGACGCTGTTCCACATCCAGCTCAGGAGGGGCAGCTGGTTCCACACTTCGACGTAGTTCTCGGGCATCCATGTCTTGGGGATGAGCGCGTTGTCGAACACCTCGCCGCGTGGCTTCAGGCTCGCCGAGAGCAGCCACACGAACGGGTAGAGGAACAGCAGGCCGAAGCCGATGAGGACGATGGTCAGCGCGATGCGGCCGACGAAGGTCTTGGGCCGCGCGATGTGCCGACGCCAGCGCGAGCGCTTCGGGACGGTGACCGCGACGGCCGCCGCCTCGGGCGCGGCTCGGGTGACGCCCGGGGTCTGCAGCGACGCCGACATCAGCGGTCTCCTTCGTAGTAGACGAAACGGTTCCCGAACTTCACCTGGATGACGGTGATGATCATGATGATCACGAACAGCAGCCAGGCCATCGCCGCGGCGAAGCCGAAGTTGAACTGCCGGAACGCCTGCTGGAACAGATAGATTGCATAGAAGAGGGATGCCTCGGGCGAGGCGTTGCTCTGATCTCGCCAGAACAGCAGGAAGGCCTGGTCGAATACCTGGAACGCCGCGATCGAGAGCACGATGACGTTGAAGAACATCGCGCCGGAGATCATCGGCAGCGTGATCGAGAAGAACTTGCGGACCGCGCCGGCGCCGTCCAGAGAAGCCACCTCGTAGAGTTCCACGGGCACGTTCTTGAGGGCTGCGAGGAAGATCACCATGGTGCCGGCGACCGTCCACAGCGTCATGATCACGATGCTCGGCTTCACCCATGCGGGGTCCACCAGCCATTGCGGGCCCTCGATGCCGAAGACTCGCAGGAACTGGTTGATCGCTCCGGTGTTGCCGTTGAGCATCAGGAAGAAGACGGCGGCCGTGGCGACGGCGGGCGTCATCTTCGGCAGGTAGTAGAGCGTGCGCCAGAAGCCGGCCGCGCGTGCGGCGCGGTTGAGGAGCATGGCGAGGGTGAGGGCGAAGATGATCTCCAGCGGCACCGCCATCACGACGTAGAAGAGCGTGTTCGCGAGGGACACCCCGACGCGGGGGTCCTCGAAGAGGTTGGCGTAGTTCTCGAAGCCCACCGGCTTCGCCGTGTTGGAGGCGAGGTTGTAGTTGCTGAACGAGATGTACAGGCTGTAGACCATCGCACCCGCCGTGAACACGAGGAAGCCGATGATCCAGGGCGAGATGAACAGGTAGCCGGCCAGCGCCTCGCGCTTGTTGTAGTGCACCTTGACCTTGCGGGCACGCTCCCTGCGGCGGGAACGGCCGGCGCGGCCGCGACCGTCCCTCTCGTCGGACGCCTCGTGCAGCGCCTCGACGACGGCGTCGTTCTGCGGCGTCGTGATGCTCATCGCGGGTCCTCCGCGTCGGGCTCACCAGGAGCCCGACGCCCGGTGTCAGGGGCCGTCATGCGGGTGATGCTAGGCACGCCGTGTCGCGCCGATCACGGGGCTTGCGCGAGAGCCGTCTCGTGTGCTTCTGATCGAGGACCTGCGACACCGGGGCTGACGTTATCCACAGCTCGGCATCGAGCGATGCGCCCTCGCGCCGCGCATGAGAGTGTGGCCTGATGTATGGTCTCGGCGACTCGCATCCGATGATCTCGCCGGCCCTCCTCCGCACCGGTCACGTCCCGGTGTTCCTGCGATGACGACCGACCAGCAGACGCCCGACGAGCTGTCGGAGTTCGCGGACCTCATGCGGCGCGAGGAGGAGTTCCCCGGTCGCGGCTACGGGGTCGACCCGAGGGTGCGACGGGCCCGACGCCGCCGTGGCTGGATCATCACGGCCGTCGTGTTCGCCCTCCTGCTCGGCGGGTCGGGAACCTACATCGGCTGGGCGCTGACCGCTCCCCTCGCCGCGCCCGACGCCGTGGTGTCGAGCACGCCCGTGGGGGCGGCGCCTGCTTCCGCCACCCTCGCCTTTCCGTCCCAGGGCGCGGCGGCCATCAGCGTCTCGGGAGGCGACGCCTACCTCGGTCCGACCGCGAGCGGGATCTGGGCGACGTCCGGTACCGATGAGGCGCGCGCCATGGCCAGCCTCACGAAACTGATCACCGCGATGGTCATCCTGGATGCGAAGCCGCTCGCCGACGCGAACGACCCCGGGCCGACGATCACCTTCGACAAGGCCGATCACGACCTCTATGACGAGTACTACGTGATGGGCGCGACGATCGCCCGCATGCCGACCGGCAGCACGATGTCGTTGCGCGACGCGCTGGCCACCATGCTGATCCCGTCGGCCAGCAACTACGCCGAGGCGGTGTCCACCTGGGCGTTCGGCTCCCAGGGCGCCTTCCTCGATGCGGCGCGGAGGTGGCTCTCCGCCCACGGACTCACCGGTACCACCATCGTCGAACCGACCGGCATCAGCTCCCGCAACACCAGCACGCCCGCCGACCTCCTCACGATCGGCAAGCTCGCCATCGCCCATCCGGCGATCGCGAGCATCGCCGCGACGCCTTCACTGTCTCTGCCCGGTCCCGGCGGGATGTCCAACACGAACACGCTTCTCGGGGTGAATGGGATCACGGGGCTGAAGACCGGCAACCTGGGCGAGGACAGCTACAACCTGCTGTACTCAGCGACCCTCGATGTGGGCGCGACCGAGCCGCTCACCGTCGTCGGCGTCGCCCTGGGCGGAGCGACGCGCGACTCGGTCAACCGCGACGTCATCCGCACGCTCGACAGCATCCGGGCGGGCTTCCAGCACGTGCCACTGGTGTCGGAGGGCCGGGAAGTCGGGTCCTTCTCGACGCCGTGGGGGTCGACCGCCCGGATAGTCGTCGCCGACGACGCGTCGATCTTCACCTGGTCCGACACCCCGATCACGGCGACGATGACGACCACGACGCCGAAGACATACGAGGACGGCGAGATCGTCGGCAGCATCACTTGGACGGCGGGTCCGAACACGACGACGGTCCCGCTCGAGGTCGACGGAACCATCATCCCGCCGACCGAGTGGTGGCGCCTGACGCACCCGTCCGAGCTCGGCGACTAGCAGTTCCGCCCCGGCTCTTCGCAGCCCTCGGCACCTGTGGGACGAGGCGGGGTCGCCCCCCCCTACGATCGGTGCATGACCGACTCCTCACTCGTGCTCGCGGCCAACGCGGGCGGCGGCAGCATCAGCACCTTCCGGCTCTCGGGCGATTCGATCGAGCGGCTCGCTGTGAGCGGGGGCCTTCCTGGCTGCTCGTCCTTCGTCGTGGACTCGGCCCGGGACCTCGTCTACGCGGCGGTGAAGGGCGGGGCGGATGCCGAGCCGGCGGGCATCGTGACGCTGCGCCTCGACCGCGAGACCGGGCGGCTCGACCCCGTGTCGCGGCTCGATCTCCCGGACGGCGGCATGAACTATCTCGCGCTGTGCAGGGACGGCGCGGGTCTCCTGGGCGCCTCCTACGGCGGCGGCTACGGGATCAGCTGCGCGGTCGCCGATGGTGTCGTCGGCGCCCCCGTGTCACGTATCGAGTTCCCCAACCTGCACGCGGTGCTGCCGAGTGCGGACGGCCGGTTCGCATACTTCGTGTCGCTCGGTGCCGATCTGGTCGCGCAGTACGCGCTGACCGACGACCTGCGACTCGTGGCGCTGGAGCCGGCGACGGTAGCCGCGCCCGAAGGCAGCGGTCCCCGGCATCTCGTGATCAATGACGCGCAGGACGCTGTGTACGTGCTCACCGAGTTCTCTGGGCAAGTGCTCCACTTCACACGCGACGCCGAGGCGGGGACCCTCGAGCTGCGGGACGCCGCAGACGCCTTCGACCCGTCGAAGGGCCTTCACCACAGCCGCTTCGGGGCCGATCCGCGCGCAGAGCACCTCATCTGGGGCGCCGACCTGCACTTCGGCGCCGGCGGGCGCCGGCTGTGGTGCTCGGAGCGGACGGAGAGCACGCTCGGTGCGGTGTCGGTCGCGGACGATGGCTCGGTGTCGGCGCCCGAGCGCTTCGTGGAGACCGAGCCGCAGCCGCGCGGCTTCGCCCTCAGTCCGGACGGCGGACACCTGATCGCTGCGGGCGAGGGGTCGACGACGATCTCCCTCTACGCCGTAGACGGTGGCCGCCTCGAGCTGCTCCGGCGAGCCGAGACCGGTCGCGGTGCGAACTGGGTGCGCTTCGTGTGACGTTGACCGCCGAAGAGCGGGTGGGAAGTCGACCCGCCTCGGGCGGCCCGCGGCTGAGACGCCGCCGGCCGTGCGCGACGGCCGGCCTGCGACGTGAGGCGCCGCCGGCCGTGCGCGACGGCCGGCCTGCGACGTGAGGCGCCGCCGGCCGTGCGCGACGGCCGGCCTGCGCGGGATCACACCGTCAGGAGCACCTTCGTCGCGCGCCGTTCGTCCATCGCCCGATAGCCCTCGACCGCGTCCTCGAGGGGCAGGGTGAGATCGAAGACCTTGCCCGGGTCGATCCGGCGGTCCCAGATCAGCTGGATGAGCTCGGGAAGGAAGCGGCGCACCGGCGCCGGCCCGCCGTGCAGGTGCACGCCCGAGAAGAACAGCTCGAGTCCGTCGAGCGACACGTCGTGCGAGACCCCGACGTAGCCGATGTGACCGCCGGGCCGCGTCGCGCGGATCGCCTGCATCATGGACTCCTGCGTGCCGACGGCCTCGATCACGCTGTGCGCGCCGTAGCCGCCGGTGCGCTCCTTGATCCTCGCGACGCCGGCGTCGCCGCGCTCCTCGACGATATCGGTGGCGCCGAACTCACGGGCGATGGCCTGGCGGTCGGCGTGACGGCTCATCGCGATGATCCGCTCGGCTCCGAGCTGCCGGGCGGCGAGGATGCCGAGCAGTCCGACGACGAAGTCGCCCACCCGGAGCGTCTTCACCTCGTCGCCGATCTCGGTGACCGCGCCGACGTACTCGTGCCCCATCGGGGTGTGATCGACGTCGTCGTCACCCCGGTAGGGCCACAGGTCCGACCCGCAGATGCAGCTGGCCGCGAGGCGGATGATCGCGTCGGTGGGCTCGACGATGGCCCGGTCCTCCCGCTACTCGACGCGGATGTCACCGGGTGCGTACATGACGACGGCGCGCATGTGGTTCTCCTTCGTGTGGGTCGCACCCAGTGAACCCCGTCGGCAGCGCCTCAGCCAGGTGCGGCTCTGACCGGTACCGGCAGAACCCCCTTCCCGCCGCCGCAGGCCGTTCTTCTCCTCACGAACAAGGCTTGCTTTGTTCGAAACTATATTCTAAACTCGACTCATGCTTGAACCGCCCCCTCCCCCCGACATCGAGGGTGGGGCGTGGCCGATCGGGAGCGGCGATGAGTTCATCCCGCCGGTTCCGGATGCCGTGGACCTGGTCGTCGAGACCGCGGTGATGATGTCGGTGTTCGCGGCAGAGCGGCTGACTCGTATCGACTCCATGCGTCGCGAGCTGCTGCAGGAGGCGATCGGTCGCGGCGAGGGCGTGCGCGACATCGTCGAACGGTCCATCCGGCTCGAGCTGGCGGCGGCGATGCGGGTCACCGAGTATGCCGCCGGCCGCCTGCTCGCACGTGCCGAAGCGCTCGCGCGACGCTACCCTTCCGCTCTCGATGCCCTGAGTGCGGCCCGCATCACCGAGACGCACGCCGAGATCATCGCGGATCTGCTCGACGAGGCGCCGGCCGAGCTGCGGGAACAGCTCCTGCGGCGCGCGGTGCCGCTGGCCGAGTCCGAGCCGGTGGGCACATTCCGGCGAGCGCTGCGCACCCTGATCGAGGCCGCACAGGCGACGACCCTGGAAGAGCGACACCATCGAGCGGTCGCGCAGCGCCGGATCATGGTCGAGCGCGCGCCGGACGCCATGGCGGGCCTCTGGATCTTCGGCCCCGAAGTCGAGATCCATGCGATCCATAACCGCATGACCCAGATCGCGAAGGCGATCGGACGAGTCGACGGCGAGACCCGCACTCTCGATCAGCTGCGCGCCGACGTCGCCGCCGACCTTCTGATCGACGGCACCACCGACCACCTCCCGTCCGAGGCGTCGGGCATTCGCGCACAGGTCGTCGTCACCGTGCCGGTGCTCGCCCTTCTCGACGACGAGTACGCAGATGCCGGCGAATCGCCGGTCGTCGAGGGCATCGGCCCGATCCCGCTGTCGAAGGCACGCGAACTGTGCGGCGGCGACGCTCGGTGGATGCGGGTGCTCACTCACCCCGAGACCGGAATGGTGCTCTCCGTCGGTCGCGACAGCTATCGCCCTCCCGCCGCCCTGCAGCGGCTCGTCAGATGGCGCGCCGACCGGTGCATGGGCCCCGGCTGTGCGATGCCGGCATCTCGCTGCGAGATAGATCATCAGATCCGGTGGGCCGACGACGGCGAGACAGGCCTCGACAACAATCTGCCGTTCTGCAAGGGCCATCACCTCGTGAAGGACAACACCGACTGGAGCGTCCGCCAACTCGAAGGCTCGGGGGGAGCTGTGGCGTGGACCTCCCCCACCGGACGCCGGTATGTCGTGCGTCCGGAACGCAAGGTCCCCGTGTTCACCGCTTCGGGCTCCGCCTCCTCCCGCCTCGCCAGCGGTGGCGCGGACGCGCCCTTCTGAGGGCGAGCGACCCACGCCCGGAAGGTCACCGGTCGCTGAGCTCACCGGTCGCTGAGGTCGACGGCCCGCATCGCCTCCGCGAGTGCGGTGTTATGCGCGTCGAGGTGGGCGGCGATGCCGTCGCGCACTTCGGCGGGCTTGTTCTGGCTCAACTTCGCCCGGGCATCGAACCGCGTGACGCGCAGGCGCAGGCCGACGGTCCCCTTCGCGATGCGGCGGGTGCCGGCCTCGTCCTCGGCGAGGCTGCGACCGTGCGGATGCCCCTGCTCGAAGCTCCTTCACCTGCTCGGGGTCGGTCATGAGGTAGCGCGGCGTGTGACGCATCAGGGGGTGCCCTTTCGGGTGAGTCGGGTGCGGACGGCGAGGCCCGATCGCCAGACGCGCCCACTGCCTCGGGGACGGCACGGGTACGGAGCCCGGCCGCCGTCGGCGGGCGATCGAGAGGGCGATCACGGCGAGCGCCGCGGCGACCACGGCGCGACCGGATCCGATGAACAGCGGTGACAGCCCGCCCACCGCGACGCGCGTGAACGGAAGTGTGAACGAGAAGGCGACGATGCCGAGCAGTCCCCACCCCAGGCCAGCAAGTCGGGGTAGCACTGTCGCTTCGCGGAGAGTAGCGCTACTCTGTTCTGTCATGGGTCAGGATAGCACCGCACGGATGATCGCGGAACTGCGCGCCTGGATCGCAGCGGCGCCGGCGGGAGCCCAGCTGCCCTCGAACCGTGCGCTGGTCGCCCGGTACGGCGCGAGCCCCGTCACCGTGCAGAAGGCGATGCGGCACCTCATCGGCGCCGGTCTCGTCGAGAGCCGCCCCGGGGTCGGGACGTTCGTGCGCGCGGCGCGGACCGCACGTCCGGCGGAGTACGGGTGGCAGACCGCAGCCCTCGGCTCTCCCCCGGCGCGCGTGTCGATGCTGTCGTCGACGCAGCGATCGGTGGCACCCGACGCCATCGGGCTGCACTCCGGGTATCCGGCATCCGATCTGCTTCCGGAGCGCGCGGTACGGGCTGCGATCGCCCGCGCGGCACGCACCCACGCCGCCATCGCCCGCTCGCCGGTCGCCGGGATGCCGGAACTTCAGGAGTGGTTCGCCCACGAGCTCGCCGGGGCCGCCCCGGCGGGCGTCACGCCGCCCACCGCCCGGGACGTGCTCATCATCTCGGGCAGTCAGAGCGGACTGTCGTCGATCTTCCGCGCCGTGGTGGGTCCCGGGCAGCCGCTCGTCATCGAGTCGCCCACGTACTGGGGCGCGATGCTCGCCGCCGAGCAGGCCGGCGTCACCCTGGTGCCCGTCCCATCCGGCGCCTTCGGCCCCGACCCCGACGAGGTCGATCGCGCTCTGGAGCGCAGCGGTGCGCGCGCGTTCTACGCCCAGCCCACGTTCGCCAACCCGACGGGCGGGCAGTGGCCGGCCTCGACCTCCGACGCCGTGCTCGAGATCTGCCGCCGGCGCGGCGCGTTCCTCATCGAGGACGACTGGGCGCACGATCTCGCGATCGACGCAGACCCGCGTCCGATCGCGGCGCACGACGACGACGGGCACGTGATCTACGTGCGCTCCCTCACCAAGAGCGTCTCTCCCGCACTGCGCGTGGCAGCCGTGATCGCCCGCGGACCGGCACGCGAGCGCGTCCTCACCGACCGCGCCGCAGAGTCCATGTACGTCAGCGGGCTGCTGCAGGCGGCAGCGCTCGACGTAGTGACCCAGCCGTCGTGGCGCAGTCACCTGCGCACCCTGCGCCCGCAGCTGCGCAGCCGCCGCGACCTTCTGCTCGACGGCCTTCGCGAGCACGCGCCGACGGCTCACATCGACACCGTCCCCGCCGGCGGCCTCAACCTATGGGCGCGCCTGCCTGACGGCACGGATGCCGCAGTCGTCGTGCGCGAGGCCGAGGCGCGGGGGCTCATCATCGCGGCGGGCGACGAGTGGTTCCCCGCGGAGCCGTCAGGACCCTACGTGCGCCTGAACTACTCGAGCGAAGCCCCGGCCCGCTTCGGAGAGGCCGCGCAGATCCTCGGCGAGGTGCTCGACATCATCACCGGCTGACGCTGTCCCCGGGTCGTCGCGCGCGTTTCGTCTCGCTTGGCTCGCTCAACGACTAGTAGTCGCGCGCTCAGGCCCCGAAGCGGCGCTGCATCTCGGCATAGCCGAGCGCGCCGTCGAGGAAGCCCAGCGTGCCGGACTCCTTGAGCTCCCGTCCGGCGCGCTCGACGAGACTGAGCGCGGCACGGGCGAGGCTGCCGCCCACGCTCACCCGTGACACGCCGAGCCCGAACAGGGTGTCTGCCGGGATGACGTTCGCGGCGAGCCCGGCGACGATGTTGATGGGTGCGGGGATGGCGTCCGCGAGGCGCCGGATGGTCTCCTCATCGTTGACTCCCGGCACGAAGATGCAATCGGCACCAGCACTGACGTAGCGGCGGGCGCGCTCGACGGTCTCGTCGAACGGGTCGCCGGCGACACCGCCGAGGTAGGTGTCGGTGCGGGCGTTCAGCACGAAGGTGCCGGACGGCGCCGCGGCCCGAGCCGCGACCAGCCGTTCCACCGCCTCCTCGATGCCGAAGAGCCGGCCTTCCTGAGCATCCTCGATGTTCGCCCCCGCGATGCCCAGCGCCACGGCCCGCGCCACGGTGCGGCCGACCTCGGCCGGCGAGTCGCCGTATCCCGCTTCGAGATCGGCGCTGACCGGCACACCCACCGCCGCCACGATCTCGGCCAGGCGCTGGAACATCGTGTCGGGATCCAGCGCGTTCCCGTCGGGCACGCCGCACGCCCACGCGATCCCCGCGCTCGTGGTCGCGACCGCGGGGAACCCCACCTGCTCGAGGATGCGGGCGGATCCGGCGTCCCACGCGTTCGGGATGATGAACCCGGGGCCGGCGTGCAGCACGAGCAGCGCCCTCGCCCGGCTCGTGAACCTGAGGTCGTCGGCCATGGCATCCCCTGTCCTCGGGTCTGCGCCTCAGCCGGCGGCGGCCCGTCCGTGTCTACGCAACGTATCAGCGGGCCGGTGCGGCGGCGGGCCGGTGCGCGTCGAGGTGGCGGCGCGCGGCGGCGATCGCGAGGCGGGTGTGCTCCTTCCCGCCGACCTGCGCGACGAGCGTCGCTCGCGGAATCTCGAGCGCGAACGGGAGACCCGCAGGGAGGGCGTCGAGGATGCCGAGCATGTCGATGCCCCCTTCGCCCGGGAAGAGCCGCTCGAAGCGTGCGGTGTGGATCAGGCCGGCGGTGGTCGCCGGGATCTCGGCGGGGGCGTCGCACACGTGCGCGAAGTGGAACCACTCGGGCGGAAGCTCTCGCAGATCCCCCACACTCGACCGTGAGCGGGCGAAGTGCAGCAGGTCGATGAGTAGACCCGCATTCGGCTGATCCGCCGCTCGCAGGACCCGCGTCGCTTCCCGGAGGTCGGGCGTCTCCGTCCATGACGGGAACTCGAGGTCGATCGTGAGGCCGAGGAGAAGCGCCAGCTCGCAGAACTCCGAGAAGCGGTCCGTCTTGCGGGCGAAGTCCGAGTCGGGCAGCTGCGCGATGACGTGGAGCGCTCCGAGTTCAACACCCGCCTCCAGGAAGCGCAGGTTGTCGCCGGGGCTGTCGCCCGAGGTGAGGCGCGCCAGTTCGATGTCGAGCACCTCGACCCCGGTCGCCGCGAGATGCGTCTTCGTCCTGCGCATCAGCGCCGGGTCGTACGCCAGCGGGTAGTGGGGTTCCTGCGGGGTGACCTTGGTCATGCGCAGGCCGACGTAGCGGTACCCGGTGGCGGCCGCGGCATCCACCAGTTCCGGCGGCGACAGACTCAGCGCCGTGAGATGGGCCCCCACCGCGGGTGTACTGCATCAGCGTGGTCTGCGCGGTGTCATCGAGGGTGTCGCGGTTCGAGCCGAGGAACACGACGGCCTGGTAGTTGTCCAGTCGGCTGAAGCTCGCCAGGTCCCTCGGTGTAGTCCACCGTGATCCCCCGTTCGGCCGCCCACGCGATCATCGCCTTCTGGGCGACGTTGTTGTCGTTCAGCGGTGGGTTGAGCCCAGGACCGAGCGCCGTGCCGAGATGGGCGTGACGCGGACCGGCGGTGCGGCTCCACACGAAGATGCGCTTCTCCTCGCCCTCCGTCCAGCCGTTGCCCCACTCGTGGTAGCACTCCGGATCGGTTCCGCGGCACACGCCGTAGTCCTTGATCTCGTCGAGGTAGATCTGACTGGCGGTGGCCGGCTGGCCGCCGAGGCCGTTGCCGTTGCCCTTGTCGGCTCCGGCCGCCGTCCCGGCGAGGACGATGCCGGCGCCCAGCGCCGCCGCAGCGACGAGCACGACGCCGGAGCGTAGCAGCGATCTCATGTGATCTCCTTCGATCATTCGAGGTGGTCCTCGGGGAGTCGAAGCGCGATCGCCGCACTCGGCCGATGACGGCCTTCAGGTCCCGCCTGGGGAGCGGGGAACCCCCGGATCGACCCTCGGGTTGCTGCGAATGTAGGCGGCGCGCCACGGCGTCGGCAACGCGCGTTCCACCCAGTAAGCCAGCCGTCGATGACCTGCTGCGCAGGGCGGCGACTGAACAGGCGGTCGATCGCCGCGCCCCCAGGCCGCGGGCGTGGCTCGCGGATGCCGCCCTCGAGGACGTCCCCCCCGATCGTTCGCCGCGTGCGGCGCAAGGACGAGTTCATCTGGCTGCGTCTGCTCGACCCCGAAGAAGACATCGTGCGACGCGCGCGTGACGTGCTCGGCATCCATCCCACCGCCGTCGCCGACGTCGTCTCACGCCGGCAGCAGCCGAAGGTGCAGAAGTTCGACGAGCACCTCTTCGTCATGCTCTGGAACGCGCTCCACATGCCCGACGAAGCGCTCGTGCTGGGTGAGACGTTCCGCTACATCGGCGAAGGCTGGCTGCTCACGGTGCAGCGCGGCAACGGCGGCGAGCCGCCCGATCTGCCGGAGCTGCTTGCAGAGGCGCCCGAGCATGCGCGGGCCGACACGATGCCGGCGGCGTACACGATCATGGCTGAGATCGTCGACGGTTATGCCAGCGCTGCGGCAGCCGTCGAGTCCGCCCTCGAAGAGCTCGAGGAGCAGGTCTTCAGCGAGAGCGAGCGCGAGGACCACCACCGCATCTACCGGATCCGCAAGGACATCGGCCGCTGGACCGGGCGGTGTCGAGCATCGCCGGCGCGCTGCACGAGAGCACCCGGCATCTCGAGACGCTCACCGTCGGCAGCGAGCGCATCCTGCCCTACCTCCATGACATCCTCGACGACACGGCCGGCACGGCCGCCCTGATCAACAACCAGAGCAAGGGCTGGATGCGATCCTCTCCAGTTACGAGAACAACGTGGCGGCACGGCAGAACCAGGACATGCGCACCATCTCGATGCCGTCGCGGTAGTTGAAGTTCGTGAAGGCGATCCAGATGCCGGACAGCGGCGCGCTTGAAGACCAGGAAGAACGCGATCGCAGGAACGCACATCAGCAGGAGCATCCTGCTCCCGGTGAGCTT
Source organism: Microbacterium sp. LWS13-1.2 (assembly GCF_040144835.1). Lineage (NCBI taxonomy): Bacteria > Bacillati > Actinomycetota > Actinomycetes > Micrococcales > Microbacteriaceae > Microbacterium > Microbacterium sp. LWS13-1.2. Next base: position 3,264,985 of record NZ_CP151632.1, on the reverse strand, counting down.
CCGCCACCGCGAACGCGGTCGCTGCGGCACGACTTCAGAGACATCCGTCCGCGTCTTCGCGTTCGTGTACTCGCCTCGTCGCGACGCGCATGCCAGTTAACCTGAGCATCGACAAAACTCAGCGCGCCTCACGGAACAGCGCGCGTCGGGCCGACGCAAGCACGAGTTCGCGGGCTGTGGAGAACCTCTCGCGGACCCCGCGGAGGCGTCAGACGGTGCGGAGAAGCCCGCTGCTGCCCATCAGCCGCACGGGCATGAGATGAATCGCGACGCGGGACGGATTGACGCGCGGTTGGCGGTAGCGCTGTGCATAGAGCTCGACGGCGAGGGCGACCTCGTCCGGGTCGTCGTGCACGGTCGCGGTGGCGGGGAACGCGAGCCAGCGAGCGCCGTCGACCTGGCTGACAGTGGCGGTGGCGTCGCGCAGGACATTGCGCATCTTCTGGGAGTCGCGCGACGTGATGATGCGCAGCACGCCCTCGTGCAGGGTGAAGCCCACGGGCACCGCATGGATGCCGCCCCACGGCGCCATCGTGGAGAGCGTGGCGATGTGCCTCTCGCGGACGAACGCCTCGCCCGCCTCCGACAGTTCTCGCACGCTCTCACGTTAGCCGCATGCGGCCGGCCCGGCGATCAGTACGGTGCGATCGGCGCCCAGCCTTCGCCGCATGCACCCCCGTCGGTCACCTCTGCGATCACGACCTCGCTGCCGTCAAGGCTGAGCAGGGGGTTGTAGAACCGCGAGATCTCCACGCTGTCGACCGGCACGTAGTGTCCACGCTGTCGACCGGCACGTAGTGGAAGATGAGCGACCATCGGAAGCGGTCGGCCGACCGGTTCGGTCCTGAGCCATGGAGCATGCTGCCGTCGAAGAAGAGCACGTCGCCGGCGGCGAGCTCCGTCTGCACCGCCTCGAAGCCCTCGGGCAGCGTGATCTCGGTGCTTGTGAACGACTCCTCAGGGTCGGCCTCGTCGGGGCAGACGATCTCATATCGGTGCGAACCGGACACCATCTTCAGCCCGCCGTTCTCGCCGTCGCAGTCGTCGATCGCGACCCAGGCTGCGATGCAGGTCTCGGGGTGCGCCTGCAGGAAGATGTTGTCCTGGTGCAGCGCCTGCCCGCGCGCGGTCGGCGGCTAGAAGTAGAACACGGATGGCCGGCGCAGGCGGGAGGCGTCGTCCTCGTGCACACCCAGGGCGAGGTGCGGCCACGGATCCTGGCGTCTCTTCGCGCGTGTGCGCGGTCGTCGGCGCGGTCGCTCCCCGAGTCGGAGCTGTTCGCGATGAACGCCCTCGAGACGGCGCTGCTGTGGCTCGACACGGGCATCGACCGATCGAGCGGTCGGTGAGATCGCGCGGGACGTCGGCTGGGACGATCCGCTGTACTTCTCGCGGCGCTTCTCGGGGCTGCACGGCCTCAGCCCGACGGCCTACCGCCGGGAGCGGTCGGCGTCGACCGGCCGCGCAGATCGGCGTGACGTCTGAGGTGCGGGCGGTGCCCGCGAATGCCGGTCTGACGGGAACGGATGCCGCGGGTCTATCGTTCTCGCATGACGACGACTCCCCCCGGGTGGTACGACGACGGCCACGGTGCGATGCGGTGGTGGGACGGCACCCGGTGGACGGAGCACGTCGCCGCGGAGGATGCTCCCCCGGCGCCTGCGGCTGACCCGGCGCCTGCGGCTGACCCGGCGCCGGCGAAGTCGAAGCTGTGGATCGTGTGGGTGATCCTCGGCGTCGTCGTGCTCGGCATCCTGATCCTCGGGGCCGTTCTCCTCTCCCGGATCCTGAGCGCCGGTGCCGGGCAGGTCGGACTGTCCGGCGACGGCTGGCCGGCCGACGCCGACCAGCAGGCCGCCGTCGCGGCGGTCGAACTGTACGACGACGCGTGGCAGGACGCCGATTGCGAGGCCTACGTGGCGTCGACGACGGAGGGCTTCCGCGCGGAGTCGGGGCTCACGGACTGCTCGGCCTTCGAGAGCGAGGCCGAGGCGTTCGGGTCCGCGGTCGAGGACTACGAGGTCGAGGTCACCGACGTCCGGCAGGAGGAGGACGCGATCGTCGTGACCACCACCGAGACCTATACGGCCCTGGTCGACGACAACGGCGAGCCGCTCGAGGAGCCGGCCGACGACTCGATCGACTGGGTGTACACCGTCGTCGCCGACGGCGACGACTGGGTCATCGACGACATGCAGTAGCTCCGGCGCCCGGGCGACGGTGGGCGGCCCGACCCAGCCGCAGGCATCGGTTCCCTATCCGTTGATGCCCTCGCCGCCGTGAAGGGCTAGGCTCCGGCCATGGGGAGCTCTGGGGGCTCGTCCGGCAGCGGCGGTGGCCGCGCCCGACGGCCAGCCGAAACGGTCGGTGCGGCGGTGCTGACGGTGATCTTCGGCGCAGCCGCCATCACCTCGTTCCCCTCCACAGCGACCGCCGCGCCGTCTCCGTCGCCGTCGCACGCCGGCGGGAACGAGGCCGACGCCATGAGCGTCGTCGCCGCGTACGAAGAGGCCTTCGCCGAAGCGGACTGCGACCTGTTCGTGACGGCGACGACCACCGCGTACCGCGAGCGCATCGGCCTGACGGACTGCGAGGTCTTCGCCCAATCCGCCGCCGGCCGGGCCCAGGTCCTGGACTCGCTCGAGGTGACGCCGATCTCGGCCAGCGGCACCGGCCGGGGAACGATCGCCGCACGGGTGCACACCGAGGCTCGGAGCTACATCGACGAGAACGGTCAGCCGGTCGCCACCCCGGTGTCGCTGGAGGCCGACTATCGGTATCACCTCGTCCGCGCCGACGGCGCGTGGAAGCTCGATGCCGTCCACGACGTCACGGGCGGCCGCACCGAAGGCCAGCTGACCGCCGACGAGAAGCAGGCGGTCGCCCGGACGATGGCCGACTGGAGGGCGGCGTATTCGTCCGGCGACTGCGCTGCTCTCGAGGCGTCGACGACAGCGGGCTATCGCGAGCTCATGGCCTGGACGGACTGCCCCGCGTTCGAGCAGTACATCAGCGACCAGAACGCCTACTGCCCGATGGACGTCCATCCCGAAGACATCCGGTTCCGCACCAACGTCGATCCGCACGTGGGCGAGATCATCGTCGACGTCGTCGAGGTGTGCACGCTCGAGGTCGACGAGTTCGGCGCGCCGCTCGATCCGCCGTACGAGGCGGGTGCGCCCTACCGGTACCACCTCGTCGACGAGGACGGCACGTGGAGGATCGCCGAGGGCGAGAACGGGGCGGCGGCAGAGGACGAGCCGTCGAACGCGAACGAACGAGCGGCGATCGAGACCATACGCGCGTACAACGACGCCTGGCTCGGGGTCGACTGCGACGCGTACCTGGCGGCGACCACCGCTTCGTTCCGCACGGCGCTGAACACCAGCGGCTGTGCGGCCTTCGGCCCCGCGTCGCGCTCGTACAGCGAGTCCGTCGCCAACTTCGCCCTGACCCCCACCGACATCGAGCGGCCGTCCGCGAAGACGTTCGAGATCAAGTCCCACGAGACATACGACTCGCTGACGGATGCCGACGGCCAGGTGATGGACGCACCCATCCCGGTCGACGAGTACTGGGTCTACACCCTCGTGCTGGTGGACGGCACCTGGGTGATCACCGACGTCGTGATGCTGCTGTGATCCCGCGCCGGCGGCGTCACAGCATGTCGTCGTACCCCTGCGTGTGACCGACCTCGTCGCGTGACATGGGCGTGTCGCCGTGAGGGACGAGGCGATGCGCCTGAGCGACGATGGCCTGTACGGCACGGTGATCGACGAGTTCATCGCCCGCGGTCGACTGCGTCTCGGCGTTCACGCGTGTCTGCCAGCCGATCGTGAGCATCGCCTGCTCGACTCCTCCGTGAGGCGCGCGATAGGGGATCTCGACGACGTCGACACACTGCTCGTTCGAGAGTGCGATCCCGAGCCGCACCACCGCGTCGGCGATCCGGTCGCCGGTCAGGTAGGTTCCTGTCCCGTTCGTCAAGAGCTTCATGAGTACACCCGGCCTTCTGTGAGAACGCCGGGGTCCGGGGCGCGCGGTCAGTATACGCTTCGCGCTTCGGAGTGTCAGCGCGGTGTGCCGTCGCCGGTCGCGTCGATGATGTGGAGCTCGCGATTGACCAGGCGGGCCGCGACGCTGCTCAGCGGCAGCTGATTGCGGCGGGCGTAGGAGCGGATGATCTGGAAGGCGTCATCAATCGGCACGCCGTTCGTGAACGACACGACGCCCTTGGCCTGTTCGATGACGATCCGCGACTGCAGCGCCTGCTGCAGCTGCCGTGCGAGCAGCTCCGACTCCCGCAGCGAGCGCTCGTGGAGGATCCCGATCGTCGCGACGTCGGCGAAGGCGCGCGCCGCGACCACGTCGAAGTCGTCGGGCGGCCCCTCCTCCTCACGAAGCAGGTTGAGCGCGCCGATGGTGGTGTCTCGAAGGCGCAGCGGCACGGCATCCGTCGCGCCGAAGCCGTGCGCGGTCGCGCTGTCGCGGAACGCACCCCACTTCTCCGGGACGGACGAGATCGAGGCGACCGACACGGCCGCCCCCGTGCGATAGCACTCGATGCAGGGGCCCGCCTGGGCGCCCAGCTGCATGAGCTCCACCAGGCGGCTCGCCTCGCTCGTCGAGGCGACCACCTGCAGGTCGCCCTCATCGTCGGCCAGCAGGATGCCGGCGGCCGAGATCCCGAGCACGTCATGGCAGGCATCGACCAGAAGCTGAAGCAGATCGACCACGTCGTAGTCGTCGACCATCGTGTCGGCCAGCATGGCGAAGGTCTGGAGAATCCGGCTGTCGCGCGATGTCTTCGTCATGACTCGACCTCGATCCTGTCGTCGCGCCGCGTGAACCGCAGGCGTCCTGCGACGACGTCTTCCGCGACGTCGGCCATCGACCTGCCGGTCGCGAACGCCTGCCCTTGGATCACGAGGCGCGCGTCGTCGGGCGACAGGTCGAGCTGTGCCAGGACGACGCCGGTCGCCTGGTGCACCACGCGGCGCGAGAGCGGCTGCTGCAGGCTCTCCTCGCGGGCCTGCTCGTCGAGCGCGAGCCGCAGCACGTGCCGGCTGATCACGTACGCCAGCGCGGCGGCTCGATGCTCGTGGTCGGGATTGAGGGCCATCGGCTCCCGCGAGTACAAGTCGATCGCACCGATGCGCAGCGCGCCGACGAGCAGCGGGAACGCGAACAGGGAGCTGACCTCCTCCCCCTCGAGAGCGCCGACGAAGGCCGGCCACCGCTTGCGGCCCTCGACACGAAGGAATGTCGTGCCCACAGGACGCGCACTGCGCAGGGCATCCCAGCAGGGGCCTTCGCCGAGATCGAACTGCAGCTCATCGAGGCGGGCGGCACGGTCGTCGGTCGCCGACAGGGTCTCGTTTCCGAAGACGTCCCCGAGCGTCGACACGGCCGCGCCCGTGATGGGGAGGAACTCCACGAAGGGGACGCTGAACTCCTCCGGCCGACCGCCGGACTGCTCGAGGTGCGCCAGCGCTGCGGCGAAGTTGCTGTTCATCATCTGTCCTTCCTTCACGCTACCCGCACGAGGGGAGGCTGCCCAGCGCCCAGCGTCGAGGGGGCGCGAAGAAGCACTGATCGGGTGCATCCTGGCTTCAGGCGCATCGTGGGCCCGGTGGGGACTCGCTTCCGGCCCGTCGCCCTGACCCCAGCACCCGGAGGCGTCATGGGCAAGTTCATCTACGAGGGGACGGTCAAGGCCGACTTCGACGACCGCGTCCTGGCACATCTGATGGTGGTCATCAGCGCGAAGCTGCGCCGCGGCGAGTCCTTCTCGTTCAGCTGGAAGGACGATCCCAGCATCGGCAACGGTCGCATGACCGTCTGGATCCACCCCCACGCCGCGCTCGTCTACAAGTTCTACGGCAGCAGACAGCCGCCGATCAACCGGGCGTGGGTGGAGGCTCTCATCTACACCGCCAACTCGACGACCGGTCTGCACATCGTGCCCGAACCGCCCGACCACCATGAGGACGGGCCCGCCTGGCACCACGAGCACTGAGCAGGAACCGTCGTTAGCACGTGCCCCCACGGGGTGCAACGGCGTGGCCAGGACCGCGTTCCCCCGGCACGCTGGAGAACATGGTGTTCCTCGGATATCACGCCTCCCACGAGCAACTGCCCCCGTCGACCCTGCTCGCCGCCGTCCAGGAGGCGGAGCGGGCCGGCTTCGACGGCGCGATGTGCTCGGACCACCTCGCACCGTGGGGACTCGCGCAGGGCGAGTCCGGCTTCGCCTGGAGCTGGCTCGGCGCGGCTCTCGCCACGACGTCGTTCCCGATGGGCATGGTGTCCGCCCCCGGACAGCGGTACCACCCGGTCATCGCCGCCCAGGCGCTGGCGACGCTCGCGGAGATGTTCGAGGGGCGCTTCTGGTGCGCGCTCGGCTCGGGCGAGGCCCTCAACGAGCACGTCACCGGCGACGCCTGGCCCGCCAAGCCCGAGCGACAGGACCGCCTGATGCAGGCCGCCGACGTCATGCGCCGGCTCATCGCCGGTGAACGGGTGACGCACGACGGGGCGTTCCAGGTGCACGACGCCCGCGTCTGGTCTCGGCCGCAGAACCCGGCGCCGCTGCGCGCCGCCGCCGCCTCGGCGGAGACGGCGGCATGGGCCGCCTCATGGGCCGACGGCGTCGTGACGGTCGGTCACGAGGTCGAGACGGTGGGGAAGATCCTGTCGGCATACCGGGATGCCGGGGGCACAGGTCCCTGCGCCGTGCAGGTGCATGTGAGCCTCGCCGACTCCCGCCCCGAAGCGCTGCGGACGGCGGCCGACCAGTGGCGCCAGGCGACCGTCGACCCCGCCCTGATGTGGGACCTCATGCAGCCGGAGGACTTCGACCGGCTCGCCGACCCCGGCGACACCGCGGCGCTCGAGCGCGGCATCCTCATCTCCGCCGATGAGCGGGATGTCGCCGAACGCCTCGGCGCGCTGGTCGACGCCGGCGCCGACGAGCTCTTCCTCCACCCCGTCGGCAAGGACCAGAGTTCCTTCTTGGAGCGTGCGCGAGAGGGGCTCCTCGACGCGATCAGGGAGCGCGCGTAGAGCGAGCTCCGGCTCGAGCGGAGCATCGGGAATCAGGAAGGAGTGCGCGATGGATGACTTCATCCCGGAGGAGGCCGGCCCCCGCCGCGGCGAAGCCGTGGTGTTCTGGTCGTGGATCACGGTCCTCGCCGTCGGCCTCGCCTACATGATCACGATTCCCCTGGTCGGACGGTGAGCCATGCGACAGCTTCGCGACAACGCCCTCAGCCTCGTGTTCGGCGCCCTGTTCGTGCTCGCGCTCGCGGGGCAATCCATCACCGGCTGGTTCGAGACCAACGAGCGGCTGGCGCAGCACGGGATGCCGCCCGACGCGTTCGGAGCCTTCGTGACCTCGTCGGAGTTCGTCGTCGACGTCGCCGAGAACTGGCAGTCCGAGTTCCTGCAGTTCTTCCTCTTCATCGCGGCGACGATCTGGTTCGTGCAGCGCGGTTCGCCCGAGTCGAAGCAGCCCGGTGATGAGGGCCCCGGCACCGACGAAGAGCAGATGGTCGGTGAGCACGCGCAACCCGACTCCCCCTCGTGGGCCCGCTCTCGCGGCATCCGTCAGACGATCTTCTCCAACTCGCTGCTGCTCGTGATGGGTGCGGTCTTCGTGCTGTCATGGCTGGCGCAGTCCCTGGCAGGCACCGTCGTGCTGAACGCGGAGAACGCCGAGCACGGACAGCCGCCCATACCGTGGGTGGAGTACCTGGGCTCGCCCGATTTCTGGAACCGGACGCTGCAGAACTGGCAGTCCGAGTTCCTGGCCGTCGGCGCCATGATCGCGCTGTCGATCTTCCTGCGCCAGCGCGGCTCGAGCGAGTCCAAGCCGGTCGGCCTTGCGCACCACGCCACCGCGACGGAGAGCGAGTAGACCGGCATGGCGGTGGACGAACTATGGCTCGTGCGGCACGGCGAGAGCGTCGGCAATGTCGCCGCCACGCAGGCCGAGATCGACGGCGTGGACCGGATCCCGCTCGACATCCGCGACGCCGACGTGCCGCTCTCCCCTACCGGTGAAGAGCAGGCGCGGGCGCTCGGCCGATGGCTCGACGGGCATCGCGACGACGTCGACCTCTTCTGGGTCTCGCCGTATGCGCGAGCACGGCAGACCCTCGCGATCGCGCTCGGCGATGCCGAGCCCGCCGTTCCCGTGACGGCCGACGAACGGCTGCGCGACCGCGAGCTCGGAGTGCTCGACCTGCTGACGCGCAGCGGCGTCGCGCGCATGCATCCCGAGGAGACGGAGCGCAGGCTCCACCTCGGCAAGTTCTACCACCGCCCGCCCGGCGGCGAGTCGTGGGCGGACGTGGCACTGCGCCTGCGGTCGTTCCTGCGCGACGGCCTCGAGCAGCCGGGGCGGCGCGCGCTGCTCGTCGCGCACGACGCGGTCGTGATGCTGCTGCTCTATATCCTGCTGCCGGTGCGCGAGGAGGAGCTCCTCGACTTCGCGGCCGGGCACACGGTGCTCAACGCGTCGGTCACGCACCTCGTGCGAACCTCGGACGGATGGCGCCTGGAGACCTTCGCCGATGTGACGCACCTGCAGCGCGAGGGCGCCGAGGTCACCGTCCACCCCGGGAACCCCGATGTCGAACCCGAGTGAGCTCGTCACCGCGGCCGTGCTGCGGGAGTGGGGCCTCCCGGCGCCAGGCGACTCGAAGAAGAGCCGCGGCGAGATCGTGATCGTCGGAGGCGCGCGCAGTTCCCCCGGTGCCGTGATCCTGGCCGGCGAGGCCGCGCTCCGCGTCGGCGCCGGCCGTGTCGCCCTCGCGGTGCCGGGATCGATCGACGCCCACGTGGGCATCGCGCTGCCCGAGGCAGGCATCTACGCGCTCCCCGACGACGCCGACGCACCGCTGGAGGGACGCCTGGGGGAGCACCTCGGCTCGGCGGACGCGGTTCTCATCGGTCCGGGCTTCGACGATCCCGCGGAGACGCGGGCGACGGTGCTTGCCGTCGCCGAAACGGCACCCGCCTGCCTCGTGCTGGACGCGTTCGCGGTGGGAGTGCTGCCCGACATCGACCGAAGTGCACTGCCCGACACGCTGATCCTCACTGCGAACAAGGAGGAGGCGGCGATCCTCCTCGGCCGTCCCCTTGCCGACGCCGACGACCCCGCAGACCTCCTCGAGATCGCACGGCGATTCGACGCCGTCGTCAGCTGCTACGGGCTCACCGCCCACCCCGACGGCCGTTCCTGGCGGATCGATGAGGGTGGTCCCGGGCTCGGAACCTCCGGGAGCGGCGATGTGCGCGCCGGTGCGATCGCCGGCTTCGCCGCTCGCGGCGTCGAGCCCGAACGGGCCGCGGTCTGGGGCGCGTGGTCCCACGCCCGCGCGGGCACGCGGCTCACCGAGCGCATCGGCCTCGGCTTCCTCGCGCGGGAGCTCGCGGCGGAGCTCACGCCGACGATGAAAGACGTCCTGGCCGCGGGCGATTGAGCGGGCCCACAGGCATCAGAGCCCGTCCCGATCGATCATCGCGGAGCCCGTACGCGCAGCGCCCGGAAGTAGCGCCGCCGCGCCACGCGCTGCGCCACCAGCAGCGCTGGGTAGGCCGCCCGCCATCCCCCGCGCGGACTGGCGCGGGTGAGGGAGCGGACCGTCAGGATCACCGCGTCGCCGTTGCGGTGGACGATGAACGCCTCCTCGCCGCTCACGGGATGCCCGGGCAGTGTGCGGTAGGCGAAACCGACCCGATCGCTCTCCTGCACCACCTCGACCACCTCGACGGGTTCACGCACCGCGAAGCCGAAAGGATGCGCAGTGATGACCGGCCGGTCCCCCGCGGTCACCGCGTCGCCCGGCGTCACGGTGAATCCGCTCCGGGTCTTGATCCCCCACCGCAGCACCTCGCGGCTCGCCCAGCGCCAGACCTCGTCGCCGCGGCCCAGCTCGGCCGACCTCTCCCACCGGCGGAACCCACCAGCCGGCCCCCGCCACTGCGGATCCGCGGGCCGGGTCAGCGACATCCCCTCGTCTGGGAGCATTCTCCGATGATCTCACCGTCCGGCGCGTGGTTCCGGCTCTCAGGGCGGCTCCGCGAGGGGTGGAGCCCGCAGCACACCGAGATCGTGTGCGACCTCGGCTTCACGGCCGACCGCCCGGGCTTCCAGGTCGAGGGTCTGGCGTACCGCCCGGACGGCAGCATCCTCAAGGCGGTCTCACCGCGCGGCCACCACCTGCCGCTCGACGCGGACGCCGTCGCCGAGGGGTACCGGCTCAACCGGCCCGCACGGCCCGTGGTCGGAGACCACGCCGCGGCAGCCCTGTTCGCCGTGCGGAGCGAGACCGTCGTCACCGAGACCGTGAAGCTGGCCGACGACGCGTCGGGCGACGTCATCCTCCGGCTGTACGAATCGGCCGGCGGTCGGGGATCCGTCTCGGTGACGGCGCTCTTCGACGCCGCGAGGTGCGGGCGCACCGACCTGCTCGAGCGCGCGACCGGCGCTCCGTGGGTTGGGCCCTCCACGACGCTCGAGCTGCGGCCCTTCGAGATCGTCACCCTCCGCTATCGCCCTGCAGCGGGGAGGGTCTCCACCTCATCCGGCCGATGAGAGCCCGTGCAGCATCTTGGCGAGCTGCTCCTGCACCTGGGCGTCCTCGACCTCGAACATTGCGTAGCTGATCCCCGCGGTTTGGATCAGCCGGTTGGGGTACTTCTGGTAGGTGGGGATCACGCTCAGCAGTCGTGCGGCCATCTGGGGGGCCTGCCAGGTCTTCTCGGCATAGCTCGTCATGAAGATGTCGTAGCGCTCCTGCGGGTCCTGCCAGAGGTCGAACAATTCCGGCACGATCGCGGTGTACGAGGCGGGCCCGCGCCAGCCGTCGCGGATGTTCCACACGGCCTTCCATTTGCCGATCCGGATCGCGCCCGGGATCATCTCCGTCTCGGTCATGTAGAGCCAGTGGTCACGCGTGGAGGGTCCTTCGCCGTTGAGTAGTGCGGTCTGGTCGTAGCTGTCGAAGATGGTGGGCTGACCCTCGCGATCCTCGGTGGGAAGCTCGACCCCGGCGACGCTCGCGAAGGTGGCCATGAGGTCGAGCGCGCCGACGATCTCGGAGTTGCGGCGACCGGCCTCGATCGTCCCGGGCCACCAGGCGATCGCCGGCACCCGGCTGCCGCCTTCGTAGTCTGTGCCCTTCGTGCCGCGGTATGGCGTGTAGCCGCAGTCGGGGTAGACGTCCTGCCAGGCGCCGTTGTCGGTGGTCCAGATGATCAGTGTGTTCTCGGCGATGCCGAGCTCACGCACCTTGTCGACGACCTGGCCGACGCGGTGGTCGAGCTCGACGAGGGAGTCGAGGTACTTCGACTTGGCCAGCGAGGCGCCCTCGAAGTCCGGGTGCGGCAGATTCGGCTGGTGCAGCTTGGCGGTGTTCAGGTAGCGTCCACTCGGCTGCCGGGAGACCCCCGCCCTGGCCTGGGAACGCCACCGTCGTCATCCCGCTGCGGATCGGAAGGCGCCCGGTCAGCGCGGCGGCGCGTCCCGGCGTGCAGCTCGGCTGGCCGTAGAACGACATGAACTGCAGACCTTCGACCGCGAGACGATCGAGGTTCGGCGTCGGCGCACCGCGGTTCTCACCGCCGCCGTAGCAGCCGAGGTCACCCCACCTCACATCGTCCGACATGAACAGGATGATGTACGGCTTATCAGCCATTCTCTGCGTCTCCTCAGGTGACCCTGCGTACCTCTCGGAAGCTAGCTAGCAGAGGGGTCGAGACGGAAGGAAGCCTCCGTCCGGCGTGGCTCCGCAGCTCGAGGACGGCACGGGCACGGCGCTGGGCCTGGCCGGCCTGGGTACTGGCCGGCGAAAGCCCGGGACGCAGCTGCGGACGACCGCTGCACTCTCGCGCTCGAAGAGGAGGACTGGGTACATCGTTACCTTAATTCACGAGTCGCTGTATTGTGGGCGCCATGCTCGCTCCCACGGTTACCGTCACGCATACCGCAGCGCTCGCCCGGTTCGGCCACGCTTTGTCGGATCCGACACGAGTGGGCATCCTGCTGGCGTTGCGGGAGGCGCCGGCCTATCCGTCGGACCTCGCGGACACGTTGGGCGTCTCCCGGCAGGTGATGTCCAACCAACTGGCGTGTCTCCGCGGCTGTGGTCTCGTTAAGGCGACCCCTGACGGCCGTCGCAGTCAGTATCGGCTCGGTGACTCTCACCTCGCGCCGGCGCTCAATGAACTGCTGCAGGTCGTTCTCGTTGTCGAACCGGAATGCTGTGACGGGGAAGGCTGCAGCTGCGCATGAGCATCACCCTCGCGGCCGCCCGCCGCGCCGTCCTGCAGCGACGGATCCGCTGGATCGTCACCGCCACGATCGCCTACAACCTGATCGAAGCGATCGTCGCGATCACCGCCGGCAGCATCGCCTCCTCCGGCGCGCTGATCGCCTTCGGCCTGGACTCCACCATCGAGGTCCTCTCCGCTGCCGCGGTGGCCTGGCAATTCACCCGCCGGGACCCGGAACGCTGGGAGAAGCCCACTCTGCGTGTCATCGCCGTCGCGTTCTTCTCCCTCGCGATCTACGTCGTCATCACATCGCTGCTGACGCTGCTGGGACGAGTCGAGGCGGAGCACACTGCGCTCGGCATCATCATCACCGCGCTCAGCGTGATCATCATGCCGTTCCTCTCCCTGGCCGAACGACGCACGGGCCGCGAACTCGGTTCCGCCACCGCCGTCGCCGACTCCAAGCAGACGCTGTTCTGCACCTACCTGGCTGCCGCGGTCCTCGCGGGTCTCCTCCTCAACAGCCTCCTCGGCTGGTGGTGGGCTGACGCCATCGCCGGCCTCGTCATTGCCGGCTTCGCCATCCGAGAAGGCGTCGAAGCCTGGCGCGGCGACGCCTGCGCCACCTCCGTCGGCATGCTCCTCGAGGACGAACACAACGACCACGACCACGACCACGGCTGATATCGCCGATCTCCTGACGGCACCCCAGAGAAGGGTCGCCGGCGAGTGCGCACGTCAGCGCGGGTCGTCGCCGGTCGCGTCCCGTTCGTAGACATCCGGGATGCCGTCCCCGTCGGCGTCGACGGCGTCCTCGGCGGCGATGCGCTTGTAGCGACGGTTGCGCGCCAGGAGGATCACGGATGCCGCGAGCGAAGCGACCACGGACGCGACCATGATGGCGATCTTGGCGTCGTCGTTGTGCGGACTGTCCGCGCCGAAACTGAGCTCGGCGACCAACAATGAGACCGTGAAGCCGATCCCCGCAAGGATGCCCACGCCGATGAGGTCGATCCAGCGCAGCGCGGGGTCGAGGCGTGCCCGCGTCGCAGCGGTGAGCACACGGGTCGTGAGCACGATCCCGATCGGCTTGCCCAGCACCAGCCCCGCCACGACGCCGATCGTGACGGGGTCCGTGATCGCCCGCGTGATGCCCTCGACGCCGCCGAGTGCGACGCCCGCCGCGAAGAAGGCGAAGACCGGCACCGCGAAGCCCGTCGAGAGCGGCCGGAACCGATGCTCGAACTCCTCGGCGAGTCCGCCGTCGCGTGACGTCACCGCACCGCCCTTCGGCGGCCTGACCGGGATCGTGAACGCGAGAGCGACGCCCGCGATCGTGGCGTGAACACCCGAGGCGTGCATGAAGGCCCACGCGGCGAAGCCGATCGGGAGCAGGATCATCCATGCGGCGGCGGGCTTGAGGTGGAACACCGCCTGGTACCGCAGGGCGAGGAAGCCGTAGACGGCGATCACGGCCAGCGAGATGACGAGCGCAACCACGTCGATCTCGCTGGTGTAGAAGATGGCGATGATGAGGATCGCGATGAGGTCGTCGACGACCGCGAGCGTGAGCAGGAAGATCCGGAGCGGGCTCGGCAGATGGGAGCCGACCAGCGCCAGAACCGCCACCGCGAACGCGATGTCGGTGGCCGTCGGGATCGCCCAGCCGACCGCCAGGCTGGGGTGGTTCCACACGACGGCCGTGTAGATCACGGCCGGGACGACCACTCCGCCGACCGCCGCGGCGACGGGGACGATCGCGGTGCGGAAATCGCGAAGGTCGCCGACGACGACCTCGCGCTTGAGCTCGAGTCCCACGAGGAAGAAGAAGATCGCGAGGAGTCCGTCCGCCGCCCAGGTGCCCAGCGAGAGGTCAAGGTGCCACGGAGCGTAGCCGACGGTGAAGTCCCGCAGCGCGAAGTACGAATCCGCCGCGGGGCTGTTGGCCCAGATGAGGGCGACGACCGCAGCGGCCACGAGGAGCGCGCCGCCGACGGCTTCCTTCCGCAGCAGCGCGCCGATCCGGCTCGCCTCGGCGTAGCTTCCCCGGCGGGGGAACGAGGAGGAAGTGGGGCGTGGGTTCTGATGAGTCACGGGGATGCCATCCGGCTGATCGATCGACAGAGACAGTGTCGACCAGACTTCCCGACGCGCCTCCGCCAGCTTACCGAGCCCCGCGGGCGTGCCCTCCCGATGTGACGCAGTCAACCAACCGGCCGCCGCCGTTCCTTTGCTGTTCGGTACTCGTTCGCCATACTGACGTCCATGGATGACGTGAACGAGTGGCTGTTGACGTGGGGCGACCATCTCTGGACCTGGGTGGTGCTTCCCGTCGTCGTCTTCCTCGGGCTGTACTTCACGATCCGTTCGGGGGTGGTGCAGTTCCGACTCATCCCGGAGATGTTCCGCACGCTCACCGACAAGACTCCGCGCACGGCATCCGGGGAGCCTCAGTCGGTGTCGGCCTTCCAGGCATTCACGATCTCCGCGGCGTCGCGCGTCGGTGTCGGCAACATCGCGGGCGTGGGAACAGCGATCGCGGTGGGCGGTCCCGGAGCCGTGTTCTGGATGTGGGTCATGGCGTTCATCGGCGGCGCCTCCAGCTTCATCGAGTCCTCCCTCGCGCAGCTGTTCAAGGTGCGCGACAGTGACAGCTTCCGAGGCGGGCCGGCGTACTACATGCAGCGCGGGCTCAAGGCGCGCTGGCTCGGCGTGTGGTTCGCGATCATCCTCATCGTCTGCTTCCCCTTCGCGTTCAGCTCGTTGCAGGCGAACACGATCTCGGCGACCGTGACCTCCAGCATCGGCGGCGGCCCGGCATGGCTCCCGTGGGGCATCGGGATCGGGATCGCGGCGCTGACCGGCCTGGTCGTCTTCGGCGGCGTGCGTCGCATCGCGTCGGTCACGCAACTGCTGGTGCCGATCATGGCGCTCGCCTACCTCCTGCTGGGCCTCATCGTGGTCGGGCTTCACGTCGACCGGATCGGCCCGGTCTTCGCGGAGATCTTCACCCAGGCGTGGGGGTTCAACGAAGTCGTCGGCGCGACGTTCGGCTACATCGTCCTCACCGGCGTGAAGCGCGGCATGTTCTCGAACGAGGCCGGCCTCGGCTCGGCACCCAACGCGGGGGCGAGCGCCGCCGTGACGCACCCGGTCAAGCAGGGACTCGTCCAGACTCTCGGGGTCTACTTCGACACCTTCCTGGTGTGCTCGATCACCGCATTCATCATCCTCGTCTCGGTGCCCGATCTCGCCGGGGCGGAGCGAGGGATCGGACTGACGCAGGGTGCCCTCGTCGGCACGCTCGGCGAGTGGTCCAACATCGCGTTGAGCGTCATCATCTTCCTGCTCGCGTTCTCATCCATTCTCGGCAACTACTACTACGGCGAGTCGAACATCGAGTTCATCACCACCCGTCGCTCGGTGCTCACCGGCTACCGCATCCTCGTCATCGTCGCCGTGCTCGCCGGATCGGTCGTGGGAGCGGACCTCGTCTGGAACTTCGCCGACGGCGTGATGGGGCTCATGGCGCTCACCAACCTGATCGCCATCGGGCTGTTGTCGGGCATCTCCTTCCGATTGCTGAAGGACTACACCGCGCAGCGCCGGGCCGGCCGGGACCCGGTCTTCACCCGTGCACTCCTTCCCGACATCACCGGCATCGAGTGCTGGGAGGACGAGCTCAGCGTCACCGGTCCGATCGACGTCCAGACCAAGCGCCACCAGGCCGAGAAGCACCGCGACCACCTGCACCATCAGAACTGAGGGCGGGCATTGGCGGCGCCGTTGCCGAAGGAGCGACGGTTGCTGTTCACCCCGGTCGGGTCGAGTCCCGCTGTCGCGTGAGGTACGCGACCTCCGCCGTGTTGCTCGCCAGGGCAAGGGCCGCGTCGTAGGCTGCGGCCGCTTCCGCGGGCCGCCCCAGTCGTCGCAGCAGCTCCGCACGGGCAGCGTGATACGGGTGGTAGGACTCCAGCTCCGGCCTGAGAGCGTCGACGAGGGCGAGCCCCGGCTCCCGCCCGTCGCGCTCGCTCACCGCGATCGCGCGGTTCAACCGCACGATCGGCGAGCGGTCGAGCCGCAGAAGGTGATCGTAGAGCGCGACCACCTGCGTCCAATCGGTCGCGTCGCCGTCGGTGTGGACGGCGTTGATCGCGGCGAGCAGCTGGTAGCGGCCCGGCGGCATGCCGGATGCCAGTCGCGCACGGACCAGCGCGTGCCCCTCCGCAATCGACTCGGCATCCCACTGCCCGCGGTCCTGCTCGCCGAGAGGCATGAGCTCGCCTGCCGACGACACGCGCGCCGGGCGGCGCGCGTCGGTCAGCAGCATCAGCGCCAGCATCCCGGTCGCCTCGCCGTCGTCGGGCAGCAGCTGGTGCAGGAGCCGGGCGAGACGGATCGCCTCGCCGGTCAGGTCCTCGCGCACCGGTGCGCTGTCGGGGCCGCTGGCGAGATATCCCTCATTGAAGATCAGGAACAGCACGGTCAGCACACCCGCCAGCCGGCCCGGCAGGTCCTCGACCCCCGGCACTCGGTACGGAATGCCGGCGGCGGCGATCTTCGACTTCGCCCGCGTGATGCGGTCGTCGTCGATCGCGCCGAGCGGCTCGGGATCTGCGTCGTACACGAGCTGCGCCTCCCTGTGTCTCGCGTCACGGCTGCTCTCGCGCCGGATGCGGTCGATCGCCTTGCGGGTGGCCGTGGCTGTGAGCCACGCGCCGGGCCTCGGCGGGATGCCCTCCGCCGGCCAGTGCTCAGCGGCGGAGGCGAACGCGTCCGCGGCGGCATCCTCGGCGATGTCGAGGTTGCCGAACCGCTTGGCGAGGGTCGCCACCACCCGCGCCCACTCGTCGCGGTGAGCGCGGGTCAGGGCATCATGCGCGTCGATCACCCGGCGAGCAGCGGCCGCACCTCGAGCCGACGATTGCAGGCTGTGGAGCCCTCGACCATCAGCTTCAGAGCGACGTCCAGGTCGGCGGCTTCGATGATCCAGAACCCGGCGGCCCATTCCTTCGCCTCGACGAACGGGCCGTCGGTGAATACCGGCTCGTCGCCACGGCCGTCGATGACGGTGGAGACGGTCGGATCGGCGAGTCCGGCGGCGAAGACCCAGTGGCCGCCTGCGCGGAGCCTGTCGTTGAACGCATCGATCGCGACGCCCTCCTCGGCCGTCCCCGAGTTGCTGCGGCTGTCGATGACGTTGACCAGGTACTGCATGCTCATATCCTCTCCCTCGCGTGACGCATCAGACCAGGGCTGGCCTGATGGTGGGCGGGATCGCGGTCACCGCGAGCGGTCAAGCGCTCGTCTGTGGTCGCGGATCCTCGCCTCACTACCGCTACGAATGGGACCGACGGGATTCGACAGGGCGTCGGAATTCAGCGCGGTGCAGAACGCGTGCGGCGGAGCACGATCACGTCGGCCGGATGCAGGACGATGACGTCGCCGGCGCTCAGGTCACGACCCGTGAGCAGGTCCGTGCCACTCGCATGGAGGCGGATCGTCGCATCCTCGGAAGGTATCGGAGGTTGCGGTTCGGGCCACCGGCCATCTCCACCGCCCACCACGAGTCCCAGTCGACCAGCAAAGCGCAGCGTGCGGGAGTCCGGGCACCGAGGAGGATGCGACCGACGGCCTCGTCCTCCTTGCCGAGGCCGGCAACCTCGCGGAAGGTGCGGGTGTCGAGTCGCCCCGAGTGGTCGAGAACGGCTCCGTGGGTCATCTCGCACGCGCCACGCGACGCCCGCATCTGGAAGTACAGAACCGAGTCCGCGCCGTGGGCGACCGCCTGCGCCTCGAAATCGACTCGTGTGATGTCGGGATATTCCGGGCCACCCAAGGAGGAAGCGCGCCCGTGCCCGTGCCGAGGCAGATCGACCGTCCTTCGTCCGCTGCCCGTTGGACGATCTTGTCGAGCATAGGGAAGTCGGGCACATCCTCGTCGGGCTGCGTCAGCGCCCAGGTGAAGACCCCGACGGTCACCGTCGTGATGCGCGCGGCGTCGAAAGCCTCGTAATCGCGGTCCCAGATCTCATCCGGCCACTGCTCGGGTGAGTAGTCCCCGCCGTAGGCGAGGTGATCGAGCTCGGGCAGGCGTGCGGCAACCGGCCGGCAGGCCGGGTGGCCCAGGATCGTGACTTCGGTCAGCGGCCGCGGTCGCTGGTCAGGCATCGTCGGTGAACCTCTTCGTGACGTGGTGGAAGACAGGGCGCGCCATCAGCGTGAGAAGACCGACGAACGCCCACAGGAAGAGCATCAGGACCACTTCGGATGCGACGAGCACGATGAAAGCGGCGACGAGGACGAGCGAAAGGACGCCCAGCGAGTAACCCCACCGCGGAACGATCTGCGTGAGCGCGACGCGCGCGGCATCGCGGGTGCGAAAGCGGAAGCCGGCCGTGAGGACGAGCATGTGGCCGCTCCACACGATGACGAGCGCGGCGAGACACAGGAGGAGCGGGCGCACTGCCGCTCCGCTGTCGACCGCATCGAGGTGGATGAGGTTGAAGGTCAGCAGCGCGAGGACGAGGCTCACGGGAGCCGCCCAGGCGAGTGTCGCACCGATGTCTCGACGATAGGCGCGGAAGAAGTACCTCCCCGGCACCAGGTCGTTGGAGCGGGTCGCCGCGCGGACAGCCGCGACACCGGCGACGAGTGCGGGCGCCAACGGCAGCAGAGCGAGGACGAACAGGGGAAGGTTGGACGGGTCGCGATCGAGCAGCAGCACGGTGCCGATCGTAGGAAGCGTCGCGAGCACGAGCTGCGCCTCGAGGACCAGCATCCGATAGACCACGGCGGCGGCGCGGGAGAGCGGTCCGCGCCCGATCTCATCCGCCGTGCCTGCCCGGCGCTGGCGGTGGTCGATGCTCATGTCTCTTCTCCTTCGGGCCGGCGGGCCGACGGAATGGCGGGGACGGCGGACCGGCGGCGTGAGGCAGCCGGCCCGCCGGGCCTCACTCGGTGGATTCGCTCCGGCCGCGCTCGAGCGCGGTGTTGATCGTGTCGATGAGCTGGCTCGCGCCGAGGCTCTCCATCTCGCTGACGTACGCGTCCCAGTCGTCGATGGATCGCTGACCCGTGATGAACGACGCGGTCGCCGACTGCACAGCGTCAGTCAGCTGCGTCTGGAGGAGCGAGGTCTGCTCGAGTTCGATCTCGTTCAGAAGCGGAGCGGGTGCGGTCGGCAGCTGTTCCTTCGCGTCGAGCTGATCCTCGGTCCAGGCCGCGATCTCGTCGGTCATCATCGAGATCACGAGGTCGCGAGAAGACCCGTTGGCGAGCAGGAAGACGCCGTTGCTGTAACCGAAGTCGGCATTGAGCAGCTTCGGTGCGCCCGCGTTGATCGAGCTCCAGGCGATGTCCTCGTTGAGCGTGCGTGTGCCATCCGCCTCACGGGCGAATGTCTCGCCCTCGACGCCCCACTGGGCGAACTCGAGGCCCTCGTCGGAGTAGTAGAGCCAGTCGATGAACTGCAGCAGCGCCTTGAAGTACGGCTTCTCGGCCGCGTCGCTGCCGATGAGGAGACCCGAGGTGAAGCGCCCGCTCGCCATGTTGGAACCAGCGGGTCCCCCGGGAATCGAGATCAGGCGGATCGGCACATCACCATTGCCCGCGTCCGCGAGCTTCGTCCGGTATTCGGCGAGGGCCTGCGTGTTCCCCGAGATGGCGGCCGACCGTCCGGAGACGAACTTCTGAACCGCCTGGTCGTCGCTCTGCGTGATCTCGGGGTCGAGCACCCCGGCCGCCACCAGATCCGCGGCGTAGGAGACGACCTCCTTGTACTCGTCGGTCGCCCCCGTGAAGAGGTACTCCCCTGCCTCCTCGTCGTACCAGGTGTTCGCATACCCCCATCCGGCAGCGGTGCCGTAGTTCGGGGCCATGACGTTGAGCAGTGAGCCCAGGGGCTGCGAGTCGGTCCAGCGGTCCGACATCGCGTAGTCGATCTCGGGATTGGCCTCCTTGACCTGCTCGAGCTGCTCGAGATACTCGTCCCACGTCGCCGGGTCCTCGGTGATCCCGGCCTTCTCCCACAGGTCCTCGCGGATCACGACGGAGTACTGCACATCCGGCGCCTCGCGCAGGCCCGGGAGGTGGTAGATCTTCCCGTCCGCCTGTCGGCGGTTGTCGAGATCTTCCTCGAGCCCCCAGTCCTCGATCTTCTGCGAGAAGTTCGGGAGGTATTCGAAGTAGTCCGAGACGGGCAGAAGCGCGCCGCCCGACACGAACTGGGTCTCGCTGCCCGCATAGCTCGACGAGATGATGTCGGTCGCCTCGCCGCTGCCGATGAGCAGGGCCTTCTTCTGGTCGTAGTCGGCCATCGGGATGTCGGTGCGCGAGAAGGTGACGTTCTGGTCCTCCGCGAGGTGCTGGAAGACCGACCAGTCGTCCTTGACCGGATAGTTCGGATGGTCGCGGTACATGAGCGAGAAGTCCACCGGCTCGGTCGCCTGGAAGGTGACGTCGACGCCGAAGTCCTCCATGGCTCCGACAGAGTGGGCCTCGTCGATGGTTGCTCCGCCGTCATTCTCGGCGGCCGCGTCGGTCGGGCTGTTCGAGCACGCGGCGAGCGCGATCGCGCAGACGGCGAGGCCTGCGAAGGCCGCGAGTGCCTTGCGGGTGATGGTCATGATTGTCTCCTGTTCTTGAACGTCTTCGTTCGGCGGGGATGGGATACGAGAGCGGCGCATCATCAGCCCTTGACGGACCCGAGCATCACGCCCGAGACGAAGTAGCGCTGGATGAAGGGGTAGAGGCAGATGATCGGGAGCACCGTGAGCAGCATCGTCACGGCCTGGATGTTGGACGCGATCTGGACGGCTTCGCCGCCGGTCGCCTCCTGCGTTCCCGTCGCCGCGGCGATGAGGTTGCGCAGGTAGACCGTCACGGGGAACTGCGTCTTGTCGTCCATGAAGAGGAACGCGCTGAACCACGAGTTCCAGAGACTCACCGCATAGAAGAGGGTCATCGTCGCGATGACCGCCTTGGACAGCGGCAGCACGATGCGGAAGAAGATGCCGTACGTCGACAGCCCGTCGATCGCTGCCGCCTCTTCGAGATCCGTCGGGAAGTTCTCGAAGAACGACTTCATGACGAGCAGGTTGAAGACGCTCAGGGCACCCGGCACGACGATGGCCCAGATGCTGTTGCGCCAGCCGAGGTAGTTGGCGATGAGGATGTAATTCGGGATGAGCCCGCCGCCGAAGAACATCGTGAAGACGGCGATGCCGATGAAGAATGCGCGCCCCTTGAGATACGGCTTGCTGAGCGCGTACGCATACGTCGTCGTCATCGCCATGGCGATGATCGTCCCGACGATCGTGTAGAGGAACGTGTTCGCGTAGTTCGTCCAGAACAGCTGATCGCTCAGCACGACGCGGAAGGTGTCGAGGTTGAACCCGCGCGGGATGAGGTTGACCTCACCGGCGGCGATGTAGCCCTCGGAAGAGAACGCCTTCGCGATCAGGTTGACGAACGGGTACAGCGTGACGGCGCAGACCAGCAGCAGGCAGATCATGTTGACGGCACGGAACACCTGGGTCCCGCGCGAGTCCCGGATGACTCCGGTCTCCTTTCGGACATGGGCGATGTCCGGCTTCTGGGGCAGGGATTCGGTCACCATAGCGAGGTTCCAACCATTCGACGGGAGAGGGCGTTCGCGCCGAGCACGAGCACCAGGCCGATGAGAGCCTCGAAGAGCCCGATGGCGGT
This sequence comes from Microbacterium sp. LWS13-1.2, assembly GCF_040144835.1. Taxonomy (NCBI): domain Bacteria; kingdom Bacillati; phylum Actinomycetota; class Actinomycetes; order Micrococcales; family Microbacteriaceae; genus Microbacterium; species Microbacterium sp. LWS13-1.2. The sequence goes on along the minus strand of NZ_CP151632.1, from coordinate 3,242,995 downwards.
GCCGTAGGAGAACTGGGCCGACTGGATGCCGACGCGGTACAGGTAGGTGGCGATGACGTCTGCCGTGGAGTAGATGAGCGGGTTCTGCAGCAACAGCACCTTCTCGAATCCGACGGACATGAACGTGCCGATGTTCAGGATGAGGAGCACCATCATCGTCGGCTGGATGCCGGGCAGCGTGATGTGCCAGGTCTGCTGCCACCGGTTGGCGCCGTCGATCCGCGCCGCCTCGTAGAGCTGGTCGTCGATCGTCGTGAGCGCCGCGAGGTAGAGGATCGTGCCCCAGCCGACGGTCTGCCAGACCTCGGAGGACACGTAGATCGCACGGAACCACTCGGGCCTCTGCATGAACGGCACGGGGTCGGCGCCGAGGGCCTCGACCACTTGGTTCACGGTTCCGTTGAGTGCCGTCAGCTGGAGCACGAGCCCCGCGACGATGACGACCGACATGAAGTGCGGCAGGTAGGAGATCGTCTGCGCGATGCGCTTGAAGCGCCGCGACCGCAGCTCGTTGAGCATGAGAGCCAGGATGATCGGCAGCGGGAACGTGATCAGCAGCGTGAGCGCTCCGAGGATCACGGTGTTCCAGAACACCGTCCAGAACTGCTGGTTCGAGATGAACGTCTCGAAGTAATAGAACCCCACCCATTCGTCTCCGAAGATCGACCCTCCGGGCCGGAATCGACGGAAGGCGATGATGTTGCCCAGCATCGGGACGTATTTGAAGACCAGCAGGAAGATCAGCGGTGCGATGAGGAAGGTGTAGAGCCGCCAGTCGCGGGCGAGAGCACGACGCCAGGACTGCTTCGCGCGAGGCGTGGGGTCCCCTCGGAAGCGCCGTCGCTTCGCCGGTGCGGTCGTGATCACCCGTGTCTCGTTGGCCGGCGGCGGATCGCCCACCAGCGACAGGGGTCGGTCAAGGGACTGTGTCATGAGAACTCCACATCGTCGTGGTTCAAATGGACTGTTACGGGGCGAGCACGAGCGCTTCGCCCTGCGCCTGGAGGCTGAGCTCTGCGGCCTTGAGTGCGTGGGCCTGGGTCATGGCGGTCTCGGTCCGGTCGATGCAGTCGCGGATGAGCTGCCCGAAGTACGGGAATCCGGTCATGCCGTTCGCATTGAAGCGGTACTGGCCTTCCTGGTTGACGAGGATGACCTGGCCGCCGCCGTTGTCGGTCGTGATGTCGATGTACTTGCGCAGCTCGATGTAGCCGTCGGTCCCCAGCAGCAGCGTGCGCCCGTCGCCGAACACGCCCAGACCGTCGGGGGTGAACCAGTCGACGCGGACGTAGCCGGTCGTGCCGTTGTCGAGCACGACGTGCGCATCGCCGAAGTCCTGCAGCCCCGGGGTGTCGGAATGGGCGTAGTTCGCGACCGTCGAGGTCGACACGCGTCCGTCGGTCGCGCCGGTGTAGAAGAGCATCTGCTCGAAATTGTGGCTGCCGATGTCGCAGAGGATGCCGCCGTACTGCTCGGGATCGTAGAACCAGTCCGGCCGACCACCGCCGATGCGGTGCGGGCCGAAGCACACGACCTGCAGGACCGTGCCGATCGCGCCCCGCTCGACGAGCTGGCCGGCGAGGATCGCAGCCTCGGAGTGCACGCGCTCGCCGTAGTAGACCGCGTACTTGCGACCGGTGCGCGCCGTGGCCTCACGGACGGCCTCGAGCTGAGCGAACGTGGTCAGCGGCGCCTTGTCGACGAAGGCGTCCTTGCCTGCCTCGATCGCGCGAAGTCCGATCGGCGCACGCTCCGAGGCGATGGCCGCTGTCGCGATGAGGCGAACCTCGGGATCATCGAGGACCTCTTGCTCCGACGATGCGACGCGGGCAGTCGGGTACCGCTCGGTGAACCTCGCGACCCGGTCTGCGTCCTCATCGAACACCCACTTCACCACCGCCCCGGCGGCGATAAGGCCGTCGGTCATGCCGAAGATATGCCCATGGTCGAGGCCGACGGCCGCGAAGACGAACTCACTGGGCGCGACGACCGGCTGCGGGAGGGGATCGAACGTGTACGGGTGGTTCATCGGGGAATCTCCTGAAGATCGGTGACGTCGTAGGCGCGGATACGGCCGCACATGCCGTAGCCGCGGTCGGCGGCGGGGGCAGGCGCCTCGTGAACCCGCGCGTCGCGCAGGTGTGCGACATCGCCGCGCGCGATCGCCTCCGTGAGCGCGAACGACCGCTCGGCCTGGGCGAGCGGGCGCTCACGCACGAGCCGCCCCCACGCGGAGGCGCGGCGCGCGACGAGTGCGCCGGCCGCCGCGTAGAAGTCCTCGAGTGGCCCGCGATCGCCGGCGGTGACAGCGTCGCGCAGGGCCCCGAACCCCGCCACCGCGAGATCGCGACGTCGTGGTGCGCGCTCCGCGCGACTCTCCGCCTCCCCGAGCGACGCGGCCGCCGCGTACGCGTCGGGATCGGCCACGACGTCGGCGGGGAAGGTCATCACCGCGTCGCCGGCCTCCGGCAGGCCCGCGTTGCTCATCAGCACGATGACCTTGAGCCCTCCGCGGTTCACGGCTCGGTGGATCGTGCCGGGCGTGAACCACACGACCGATCCCGCTTCGAGCTCGGTCTCGTGGAAGCCCTCGCCGTCGATCGTCTGCAGTGCGCCGCGCCCCTCGACGACGACGTAGGCCTCGGTCGAGACGAGGTGCATGTGCGGACTTCCACCGCACACGCCGTCGGTGGCGGCATGTGCGTAGATGTCGAGGTGTGACAGCGATGTGCCGCCCGGAAACGACGAGGCGCTCATGACGCGCCCGCCTCGACAAGGGAGGTCTGCTTCTCGGAGAAGTGCGGCGCATGCGCGACGAGCTGACCCGCTCGGTAGTAGTGGTCGTCCGCCTTGAGAGGCAGCGACACGAACGTGCGCTCGATGCCCGCCTTGTAGATCGCCGTGACGACCTCGATCGCGTTGCGGCCATCCCTGCCGTCCGCGATCGGCGCACGGCCGTAGCGGATGGCGGCGAGCATGTCGCCGATCTGGCCCTCGTGTCCGCGGTGGCGCAGCGGCTCGCGCTCCGCGACGACGGCCTCGATGGCCGCGACGAGCTCGGGATCACCGCCCTTCGCCGGGAATCCTCCGCCGTCGGCTCGCTCGGCGACGACCTTCCACGGCTGCGAGACGCGGGCGTTCTCGCCGAGCGGCGTGAAGCCGAAGGCCGCGACGACAACATCCCCGAGCGGCTCCGCCGATCCCGTGAACTGCTGGCACGCGCGGCCGGCCTGACCACCGGCGACCTGCCCTTCGTCGGCGAACTCATCGAGGTCCGCACGGAGTTCGAGCCCTGGCGGGAGGCCTTCAACCTCGCACTCGGCGGCTTCGCCACGACGCTGCTGATCGACGTCGCGCTGCTGCCGGCGTTCCGAGCCGCCATCGATTCCGTCCGCACTGCCGATCGCCTTCGCTACGAGGGCGTGCACACCGGCCTCCCCGAGGCCGGTGCACGGGACCCTCACACCCTTGCCGGCCGGCTCGACTACAAGAGCACGCCCTTCACGGGCTGGCTGCAGGAGGAGCTGGACCGACGGTTCGGCTACGTGTGCGTCGACGCGGCCACTCAGCCGGCAGGCCACCGGATGACGCTGACGATCACCGGGCAGACCTCGCACGGATCGCGGGGGGCGCACGGCGGGCACGGTCGCGGCAACGTCCTCGGATTCTCCACCCACCGTCGCCTCGGCGAACTCGATGCGCAGCTGGGGGCCGTCCGCGCCGAGCTCGCAGCCGCCCGGACGGCGGCCGCCGAGGCCGGCGTCGAACTCGACGCCTTCGACGCGCGGCTCGCCGCTTACGCGAAGATCCAGGGCCTCACGTGGGAAGAGGTCGACATCGCCTCCCTCGAACGGGAGCGCGAACGCTGGCGGGCGATCGTCGCAGACGTCACCGCCACGAACCCCGCGATCGCCGGCATCCAGTCCCAGATCGAGCAGAAGAGAAGGGAGGCCGCCGAACTGCGCGAGGACATCGGCGGCGCCAAGGCGGAGCGGAAGCGCCTCGCCGATGCGTGGGCGGCGACGACCGACGAGGTCGACGCCGCCCAGTCCGTGATCGACGCGGCGGAGGCTGCAGGGCGTGCGCTGACCGACGACCAGGCGTCCTACCTCGACACGCAGTTCCTTGCGCCCGACCAGACCGGATCCTCGACACGCACGCAGGATCTCGCGCGGTTCGATGCGGCGCTCGATTCCGCAGCGCGCCGGTTCGGCGACGATCAGCGCGCCGCGCAGGACGCCGTCACGGAGCAGCGGGAGAGCCTGCGGCGGACCCTGAGCGGATTCCTCGATCGCTGGCCCAACCCGAACCTTCTCGCCGACCCGGACCATTCGCTCGGCGACTTCGAGCGCATCCTCGCCGACCTCGAGACCAGCGGCCTGCACGAACTGGAGACGGAGTGGCGCGACAGCCTGCTCAAGCTCTCGGGGAACGACCTCACCAACCTCGATTCGACGCTCGGCCGTTCGCTGCGGGAGATCCGCGATCGTATCGAGCCCATCAACGTGATCATGCAGGATCTCCCCTTCTACGACGACGACCACCGGCTGCAGATCACGCCGCGCGAGAACCAGTCCGAGGTGCGCCGGCGCTTCCGCAAAGAGCTCCGCGAGGTGCGCGCGCTGATCGAATCCGTCGCCACCGACGAGGAACGCGAACGCGCCTACCACCGGATGTCGCGGCTGATCGGCCGCCTGCGCCGCAATGCTCCGGACTTCGCCGAACTCGTCGACGTGCGCAACCACGTGCGAGTGAGCGCGGAGCGCATCCACGCGACCACAGGGCGGCATGTCGCGCTCTACGATCACATCGGCGAGAAGTCCGGCGGCGAGTCCCAGGAACTCATCGCGTTCATCGTCGGAGCGGCTCTGCGATACCAGCTCGGTGACGCCGGCGCCGAGCGCCCACGGTATGCGCCGGTCTTCCTCGACGAGGCCCTCATCAAGGCCGACGCGCACTTCACCAAGCGCGCGATCGGCGCATGGCGCGGTCTCGGGTTCCAGCTCATCATCGGCGCTCCGAACGACAAGTACAGCGCGATCGAGCCGCACGTGGATGTCGAGTACGACATCCTCAAAGACACCCACGGCCGCTCGTGGGCCAAGCCGAAAGTCGCCCTGTCGGGGGCTCGCGGGTGAGCGGACGGCTCCTCGAGCCTGCCGACGCAGCGAACGCGGTCGCGCGCCACCTCGAGCAGTCGTGGGCGGAGCGGATCTGCGCGGAGCTCGTCGCCGAGGCCGAGCAGCCGTTCGCGGTGTCGTTGCGACCCGGAGTCTCGGGCTCGGCGAGCGTCGAGCGTGTCGGATTCCCGGTGTGGCACGAGTGGCGCACGGCATGGCGGAGCGTGGGTCTCGCCGACCTCGAGGGCGTCCGCGTCGAAGAGAGTAGGATCACCGTCGCCGTTCGGACCACGGTCGAACCGCGCCGCCTCCACATCGACTCCCTTGCCGCAGGCGTCCGCGCACTGGTCCGCTTCGCGACATCCCCCTCAGGGAGGATGTCGACCGCTCCCGCAAGATCGGTGCTCGCCTCCAGGAGGCAGGAGCGTTCGTCCCCCCGGAACGCTGCGGGCTGTATGCCGGCTCAGCTCCTCGTCGACGTCGCCGAGGCGCGCCTTTCAGCGCTGGTTCAGTCCGGTCGCGAAGCCCTCCACCGAGACAGCGAGGTCACCGAGAAAAATGCCATCAGGCACCGGCCCCGGGAGGTGCGTCCAGGACGGTGGGAATGTACTCCAGCAGTTGGATCTGGCCGTCGAAGGTACGGCTCTGCACGAGTTCGAGGGACAGGTCCGGATAGCCGTCGAAGATGCGCTCCTTCCCGGTCTTCCCGGTGATCACGGGGAACACGACGACGCGGAAGCGGTCTACGAGCCCGGCAGCGATCAGCGACCGGCTCAGGCTGAGACTGCCGAGCGTATGCAGCCCGGCGGACTCGACGTCCTTCATCTCTCTGACGGCGGCGATCGCGTCGCCACGGACCAGTTCGGAGTTGGGCCACGACAGTGGCTCGATGAGCGTGGAGGAGAACACCACCTTGCGCGCATTGTTCAGCGCCACGGAACCGGGATCGTCGTTCTGACCCGCGAACTCCGCCATCAGCCGGTAGGTCGTCGCGCCCATGAGGTGAATGATCTCCTGCTGACCGTCCTCCCCCAGCCAGTCAAGGTACTCGGGTCCTTCCATACCCCAGAAGCCGGGCCAGCCCTCGGCGGCACCATAGCCGTCGAGCGAAATGATGTAGTCCACCATCAACGTTGACATCGCACTGCCCTCACTTTCGGAACCGATTCATCGCTCGTCTCACGTCGATACTAAACCGAACATGAGTGTTCGGGATAGTGCACATGTGACGCTCCCCGAGCTCGTCCGATGCGGTCACGAGGCTCCTCCAGACGACCGAGCCCGCTCTGACGGCTCGCTGTGTCCCGCGGCCACTCCCGCGTCCCTTATTCTTGGATGCAGTCCATTAATCGCGTCGAATGGGACGGACGTCAGTGCTTCGAACGATGCTCAAATCCAAGCTGCACCGGGCGACCGTGACCGGCAGCGACCTCAACTACGTCGGTTCCATCACCATCGACGCCGATCTCCTCGCACTCGCCGACATCCTCGAGAACGAACAGGTCCACGTGGTGGACGTGAACAACGGAGCCCGCTTCGAGACCTACACGATCGCGGGCGAGCGAGGCTCGGGGGTGGTGCAGATCAACGGCGCGGCGGCACGCCTCGTGCACACCGGGGACATCGTCATCGTGATGTCGTACGGCCAGTACGAGCGTGAAGAGCTGACGCGCCATCGCCCGATCGTCGTAGACCTCGGCGAGGAGCGGGATGGCGCCGCCGCCAATACGGCTGTCCGCGTGCTGACGACCGCGGGGTAGCGAACCGGACGATGACGTCCGAGTTGACACCCTCACCAGGATCGTACAAGTTAGGTAAGCCAAACCTAACCGAAGGAGTGCTGGTGCACGAGTTGCTGACACGCCCCACTGCCGACCTCTATCGTTCGCTCGTCGCTCAGACCTCGTCCCGAGTGGCGACGCGCTTCGAGACGGTGACCCAGCCGTTCTCCGGCGCGGCGCGCTCGGATCTGCAGGAACTCGTCGACGGCGTCGCGCTCGACGCCGACGGCATCGGGACGGCCGGCGCCATCCGCGAGATCGATCAGCTGTTCCTCGAGCACGCCGTCTGGTTCCATCACCCGTCCTATGCGGCGCACCTCAACTGCCCGGTCGCGCTGCCTGCGGTGGCCGCCGAGACCGTCCTCGCGGCTGTGAACACCTCGGTCGACACCTACGACCAGTCCACCGTCGGCACCCTCATGGAACGCCGCCTGCTGACATGGACCTCAGACCGCATCGGGTTCCCGCACGGCAGCGGGGTGTTCACCTCGGGTGGCACGCAGTCGAACCTCCATGCCCTCCTCCTCGCTCGCGAAGCCGCGCTCGCGCGGACGGAGCTCGCGCGTCCGCGGGCGCTTGCGCGTCTGGTCGTTTTCGCGACGGCGTCGAGCCACTTCAGCGTGGGCAAGTCGGCCCTGCTTCTCGGCTTGAGCGAAGACGCGGTGATCGCCGTGGCCGACGACGGCGAGGGACGCATGGATGCCGCGGCCCTGGCTATCGCGCTGCGCGAGGCCGAGGCATCCGGTCGCCTTCCGATGGCGGTCGTCGCGACCGCCGGTACCACCGACCGCGGTGTCATCGACCCGCTCGCACCGATCGCGGACGTGTGCGACGCCGGCGGCACATGGCTGCACGTCGATGCGGCGTACGGATGCGGGCTCCTCGTCTCACCGCGCCGCCGGCACCTCCTCGCCGGGATCGAGCGGGCCCGATCGGTCACCGTCGACTTCCACAAGAGCTTCTTCCAGCCGGTGTCGTCGAGCGCGCTGCTGGTGCGCGAACCGCGAGACCTCTCGGCGGGCGCGTGGCATGCCGACTATCTCAATCCGCTCGAGAACGAGGAGCCGAACCAGGTCGATGTGTCACTGCAGACGACGCGCCGCTTCGACGCGCTGAAGCTGTGGGTGACGCTGCGCGCCGTCGGCGCGGAGCGTCTGGGCGAGATGTTCGACACCGTCATCGACCTCGCGCGGCAGGTGAGCGACGAGGTCGCGGCCGATCCCGAGCTGGAACTCGTCGGCCGGACGCAGCTGAGCACGGTGCTGTTCCGTGTCCGGCCGGCCGGAGCGGATGCCGCGAGGCAGGACGCCCTGGTGGCGGGTGTCCGGCGGGTCCTGTTCGAGTCGGGGCGCGCGCTCGTCGCCAAGACGGTGATCGACGGCCGCCCCTGCCTGAAGCTCACCCTGCTGAACCCCGAGACCACGGTCGACGACATCCGCGGGGTCCTCGAGATGGTGAAGGATGCCGCGACCACGCTCGCGGGGATCGCCCCGGAGTTCGACGAGCTTCTCGCCGATGCGGAGGCGAACGCATGACCGGGCACGTGCACGACGTCGTCGGGGTCGGGATCGGGCCCTTCAACCTCGGGCTGGCCTGCCTCGCCCGGCCCACGGAGCTCGACGCGGTGTTCCTCGACCGCAGCGATGGGTTCCGGTGGCACCACGGCATGATGATCGAAGGCGCGACCATCCAGGTGCCGTTCCTCGCGGACCTCGTCACGATGGCCGACCCGACGTCGGAGTTCTCCTTCGTCAACTGGCTCAAGCACACCGGCCGGCTGTACCCGTTCTACATCCGCGAGAGCTTCTATGCGCTGCGCGCCGAGTACGACGCATACTGCCGATGGGCCGCGGATCGGCTGCCGAACCTGCGCTGGAATCACGAGGTCGTCGCCATCGAGCATGACCTCGACGACGACGACGTCTACGTCGTCCGCGCCATGCGCACCGACACCGGCGAGCAGAGCGAGCTGCGGGCGCGCCACGTGGTGCTCGGTGTCGGCACCCGGCCGACCATCCCGCCGCCGCTGCGCGGCATCGACGGCCCCGCGATCCACAGTTCGGAGTACGTCGACCGCCGCGACGAGCTGCGCGCGTCGGACTCGATCACGGTGGTCGGCAGCGGGCAGTCGGCCGCGGAGATCTACCGCGACCTGCTGGACGGCGTGCGCGAGGGCGGGTACCGGCTGGACTGGATCACCCGTTCGCCGCGGTTCTTCCCGATGGAGTACACCAAGCTGACGCTGGAGATGACCTCGCCGGAGTACACCGATCATTTCCACGCCCTCCCGCTCGACATCCGTCAGCACCTCGGCCGTGAGCAGCGCAGCCTCTACAAGGGCATCTCGGGCGAGCTCATCGACGACATCTACGACACCCTCTACCGCCTCAGCGCCGACGGCCCAGTGCCGACCACGCTCCTGACCGACACGGAGGTGACGTCGGCCGAGTGGGACGGCGATCGCTACCGTCTGCGCCTACGCCACGGACAGCTCGACCGCGAGCACGAACGCGAGACGGCCTCCCTCGTGCTCGCCACCGGCTATGCCGCAGAGACGCCGCCGTTCCTCTCCCCCGTGGCCGAGCGCCTCGACCACGACGCTCTCGGGCGTCTCGCGGTCGCCCGCGACTACAGCGTCGACGGCGGCCGCGGCCGGGTGTTCGTGCAGAACGGCGAGGAGCACACCCACGGCCTCACGGCACCCGACCTCGGTTTCGGGGCGTGGCGCAATTCGTCGATCCTCGCGTCGATCATCGGCCGCGAGGTCTATCCGATCGAACGCCGCATCGCCTTCCAGGACTTCGGTGTCCCCGCCGACGCGTTCGAGACGGCGAGCGCGGGATCCGGGGTGACACGATGATGGCGTCCGTGTCGCTCGTCGCCGCCGACCCGCGCCGGGACGCATCCGTGCTGCATCGGTGGCTCGCCGACCCGCACGCCGCGTTCTGGGAGATGGGCGGTCACGACGTCGACGCCGTCTGCGACTATCTCGCGAGCGTGGTGACCGACCCGTACCAGGATGCCTGGCTTGGGCTGGTGGACGGCGCGCCGACGTTCTTCGCCGAGACGTACGACCCGGCGCACGTGCTGCTGAGCGGCATCCATGACACGGTCCCCGGCGATCTGGGGATGCATGTGCTCATCGCGCCGCCCGGCGACCACCCCCGGCACGGCTTGACCGACGCGGTGTTCGCCGCCGTCATGGCATGGTGCTTCGACGAACTCGGCGCAGAGCGCGTCGTCGTCGAACCGGACTCCCGCAACCACCTGATCCGCCGCAAGAACGTGCGTGCCGGATTCACCGAACTGCGCCACGTGACGATCGAGGACGGCGCCTACCGCAAGGCGGCCGTGCTGTCGGTGTGCACGCGCGACGACTACCGCCGTTCAGAACTGGCCGCCACCGGAAAGGCACTCCCATGATCTCCCCCGCCCTGCACCTCTCCCCCGTGGCGCTCGCCCGGGCCCAGCGCCACCTCGTCGCGAAGGCGATCGTCGAGTTCAGCCACGAACGCCTGCTCAGCCCCGACTCGATCGTCGGGGGCTGGCGACTCGTCGTGCCGCACGCCGACGTCGAGTACCGGTTCCAGGCCGTCCGCACCGAGCTCGAGCATTGGATCGTCGACGAGGCGAGCCTGCGCCGTCTCGTCGACGGCGAACCGGCCGAACTCGACGCCCAGGCGCTCATCCTCGAGCTGCAGCCGCTGCTCGGCCTCTCCGACCAACTGCTGCCGATCTACCTCGAGGAGATCGCATCGACGCTCGCCGGCGCCGCGTTCAAGATCGCGCGGGGCGGGCCGTCCGCCGACGAGCTCACCACGGCGGACTTCCAGACCATCGAGACCGCCATGACGGAGGGCCACCCCGGCTTCGTCGCCAACAACGGGCGCATCGGGTTCGGCGTGTCCGACCACGCCGCGTACGCCCCCGAGTCCGGCCGCCCGTTCCGGCTGGTGTGGCTCGCCGCCCGCCGGTCGCTCTCGCACCTCGCGCTCGGCGCCGGCCTCGACGAGACATCCCTCTTCTGCCAGGAGCTCTCGCCCGCAGAGCGCGCCCGGTTCGCAGCACGCCTCGCGGAGATCGGCGAAGATCCCGACGGGTACCACCTGCTCCCCGTGCACCCGTGGCAGTGGGAGAACCGGATCTCGATCACGTTCGCTCCCGACATCGCCCGCCGGGATCTCGTCCTCATCGGCGAGAGTGCCGACGAGTACCGCGCCCAGCAGTCGGTGCGCACCATGTTCAACACCACCCACCCCGACCGCCACTACGTCAAGACGGCCCTCGCGGTGCAGAACATGGGCTTCCTCCGCGGCCTGTCTCCCGCGTACATGCGCGTCACACCCGCCATCAACGACTGGGTCGCCGACCTCGTCGCCGGCGACGCCACGCTCCGGGAGTCCGGCTTCCGCGTGCTGCGGGAGCGCGCGTCGATCGGCTACACCGGCGACGCGTACCACCGCACTCCGACGCCGTCAGCGCACCGCAAGATGCTCGCGGCGCTCTGGCGCGAGAGCCCGATTCCCCTCATCACTCCTGGCGAGCGTCTCGCCACCATGGCATCGCTGCTGCACCGCGACGCGTCCGGTCGCTCCTTCGCCACTTCCCTCGTGCGCGCGTCGGGCATCCCGGCGGCGCAGTGGGTGCGGGCGTACCTGCGCGTGTACCTGCGCCCGCTCGCGCACTCCCTGCTCGCCCACGACCTCGCGTTCATGCCGCACGGTGAGAACCTCATCCTGATCCTCGAGGGTCACGTGCCCACCGGGGTGTTCATGAAGGACATCGGCGAGGAGGTCGCGCTGCTCGCCGATCGCGCCGTACCCGACGACGTCCGCCGCATCGTGGCACCCGTCGACGACGACGAGAAGGCGCTCGCGATCTTCACCGACGTCTTCGACGGGGTCCTGCGCCACCTCGCCGGTATCCTGCACGTCGACGGCACGCTGCCGGAGGCCGAGTTCTGGCGGATCGCCGCCGACATCATCGACGAGCACGCGGGGCAGCATCCCGATCTCGAGTCCCGCGTCGATCTGCGCGCCGACGTGTTCGCGCACTCCTGCCTGAACCGCCTGCAGCTGCGCAACACGCTGCAGATGGTGGACCTCGCCGATCAGTCGGCCTCGCTGATGTACGCCGGAACCCTGACGAACCCGATCGCGCGATCGGGTGCGCCGACCGCGGCCGCGCGTGAGCTTCTGGAAGTCTGACTGCATGGCGGAGGTGTATCGCGACGACCTCGGCATCCCCCACATCCGCGCGACGGATGCCGGGGCACTCGCCGAAGCGCAGGGAGAGGTCACGGCCCGCGACCGCGGCTGGCAGATCGAGGTCGACCGGCTGCGCGCAGCGGGCCGGCTGTCGGAGCTGATCGGCGAGGCAGGACTCGCGTGGGACGTGTTCGCACGCCGCGCGCGGCTCGATGACACCGCGCGCAAAGCGCTGGCGGGGACGGATGCCGAGACCCGCGCCTTCGTGACCCGCTACGCCGCAGGGGTCCGGCGCGGGATGACCGAGGCCGGTCGGGACGCAGCCGAGTTCCGCACGCTCGACGGGATCTTCGGAGACGCGCGACCGCTCGAGCCGTGGGCCGACCATGACCCGCTCGGCGTGCTCCACGTCGCGCATGCCCTGTTCTCCACGTTTCCGCTGCTGCTGTGGCGGCAGCACGTCGCCGACACCCTGGGCGACGCGTGGGTCGACGTGTTCGCGGGCTACGGCGACGGCGGCGACGAGACCCTGCCCTCGTCGGGCAGCAATGCGTGGGCGCTGCACGGCTCGCGCACCGACAGCGGGATGCCGCTGCTCGCCGGCGACCCGCACCGCATCCTTGAACTCCCCGGCGTCTACCAGCAGGTGCGGCTGGCGTGCGACGAGTTCGACGTCGTCGGGCTCGCGTTCCCCGGGGTGCCCGGCATCGCGCACTTCGGCCACACCGGCGACGCGGCGTGGGGCGTGACCAACGCCATCGCGCACTCGGTCGACGTCTTCCGCGAGCGTCTGCGACCCATGGCCGGCGGATACGAGGCGCTCGGCCCCGACGGCTGGCGCCCGGTCGACGTCGAACGCACCGTCGTGCGCGTGCGCGGCGGGCGCGCCGTCGAGGTCGAGGCGCTCGAGACCGAACGCGGCACCGTGGTGACCGACCTGCGACCCGACGGCGAAGAACTGGTCGGGTGGAGCGTCCGCATGCCCGCACGCGCGAACGCCGACCTCGGCGCCGGCGCGCTCCTCGGCCTGCTGCGCGCACGAACCGCCGAAGACGTGGTGGCAGCGTTCTCCGGCTGGGTCGATCCGGTCAACCGGGTGCTCGCCGCGGACCGGCACGGCACCGTGCTGTCGGCCACCCTCGGCACGACGCCCGAACGCACCCGCGATGAGCGCCGGCTTCCGCTCGACGCCGGCACGACGCTCCCGACCGACGACCACGCCGGGGCCTCGCCCCGCGCCGTAGCCGACGTCGCCGTGGACGCGAACGAACGTCCCGCGGACGCAGCGATCGACCTCGGCTGGGCATACCCGTCGTCTCACAGAGCCGACCGCATCCGCCTCCTGCTCGACGATCTCCGGCCGAGCTCCGTCGACGGATTCCTGCCGATCTGGGGCGACACGGCCGGCGGATCCATGGCGGCGCTGCTCGCCATGCTGCCGTCGGGTGCGCTGCCGTCGCGCGCGGCTGCGGCGCGCGATCGGCTCACCGCCTGGGACGGGCGGATGGATGCCGCATCCGCTGCCGCCGGCACGTTCGCCGCCTGGCGGGCCGCCCTCGTGCGGCGAGTGGCTGCGCACCCCGCGCTGCGCGCGCTGCACAGGCCCCACGGATTCGGCGCGGTGTTCGACCCGTGGCTCGGCGTCACCGGTCAGGTCGCCGCCGCGCTCGCACGGCTCCTGGAACATCCTGCCCTGCGCGACGACGCCCCCGCCCTGGTCGCCGCGGCGCTCGACGACGCCGCAGACGCGGCGGGCTGGGGGACGACGCATCGCCTCCTCCCGCTGCACGTCCTCGCGGAGGTGCCCGGCGCCGCGGATCCCGGCGCCGGCCTCGACGTTCCGCTCTCGGGAGACGGCGACACGGTGCGCTGCACGGGTTCGACCCCAGGGGTAACCGACCGGGCCTGGCGGGGATCGGTCGCACGGTGGGCGTGGGATCTCGCCGACCGCGAGAACAGCCGGTGGTCCGTCCCGTTCGGCGCGGCAGGCGACCCCGCTTCCCCGCACTTCGCCGACCAACTGGCGGCCTGGACGGACGTCCGTCCTGTGCGCGTCCTCACCGACTGGACGCGCCTGCGCGCCGATACCCCGACCGGAGCAGCATGACGACGACATCCACCGCACGTCTCGCGACCGGGGTCCCCGGCGCCCTCGTGCACGCCGCCGACGTGCCCGGGCTCGGCCGACTCGAGGTGTCAGTGCTCGACCCCGTCGGCGACCTCGAGGTCATCCACCGCTGGGTGACCGCTCCCTCCGCCCGCTTCTGGGGCCTCGGCGACCTGACTCCCGAAGAGCTCCGCGACCTGTACGCCTACGTCGACGGATTGACGACCCACCACGCGTTCCTGATCCGACGCGACGGCCTCCCGATCGTGCTTCTGCAGACCTACGAGCCTGAGAACGACCCGGTCGGCGAGGTCTACGAGGTGCAACCCGGCGATGTCGGCATCCACTTCCTCCTCGGCGACCGCGGCGCGCCCGCGACTCGGTTCACCACTCGCGTCGCGCACGCGATCGCAGGCTTCCTGTTCTCGCAGCCGGGTGCGGAGCGGATCGTGATCGAGCCGGACGTCGACAACGACCGCGCGCTCGCGCGCGCCGGCCTCTTCGGATTCACCCTCGGACCGCGCGTCGAGCTGCCGGGGAAGTCTGGGCGACTCGCGTTCCTCACACGTGAGGAGTGGAGAGAATCGGCGCACCCCATGTGAGGTCTGCGTCCCTGGACACCACAGCCGACGCGCGCTCGAACAGTTCGAGCCCGTCGTGCGGCGGGCCGAGTTCCTGCGCTTCGTGTCGATCGACCGATTCACCTCGCGCGAACGCCACGCCGCATTGATCGCGATGGGCCAAGCCGCGGATGCCGAGGGCGCGGCCGAGCTCGCGTTCCAGACGTGGCACAGTCTTCCCGTCGCCGAACCACACCGGTGGGCACCCGGACTGCCCGGGACCCGCTGGATACGGGCACGCGCGTCGACCCTTGGGTACGCGTGCTTTCTTGTCTAGCCTGAGGCGTATCGACCGGCGCGACGACCGTCGTACCGGGCCGGATGTCGAGGAGATCCCATGTCCGCAGCACCCGCACCGCAGGCCGCAGCACCGCCCCGGGAGCAGTGGACAGGGCAGGTCGGGTTCATTCTCGCCGCCATCGGCTCCGCGGTCGGTCTGGGCAATATCTGGCGCTTCCCGGGTGTCGCGTACGAGAACGGCGGGGGCGCGTTCCTCATCCCTTACCTTGTGGCCCTGATCACAGCCGGCATCCCGATCCTGTTCCTCGACTATGCGATCGGCCATCGCTTCCGCGGATCCGCACCCACCGCGTTCCGCCGTCTGGGCGGGCCCAGGTCAGGCCGATGGCTCGAGGGACTCGGATGGTTCCAGGTGGCGATCGCGTTCGTGATCGGCCTGTACTACACGGTCGTCATCGCCTGGGCGCTGAGCTACTTCGTCTTCTCATTCGACCTGCGCTGGGGCGAGGACCCCGCCGCGTTCCTCACCGGCGAGTACCTGCAGGTCGGCGATCCCGGGCTCTCCCTCGAATTCGTGCCCGGCGTGCTGATCCCGCTCGCGATCGTCTGGATCGTGATCATCGCAGTCCTCGCCGCCGGTGTGGCCAAGGGAGTTCAGCGGGCGAATGTGATCTTCCTTCCGCTTCTGGTGGTTGCGTTCGCGGTGCTGGTCGTCCGTGCGCTCTTCCTCGACGGCGCAGCCGAGGGACTCAACGCACTGTTCACGCCGAACTGGGAAGCGCTGGGCGATCCGAACGTCTGGATCGCCGCCTACAGTCAGATCTTCTTCTCGCTGTCGATCGCCTTCGGGATCATGATCACCTACGCGTCGTACCGTAAGCGCAAGGCCAATCTGACGGCGCCGGGGCTCGTGGTGGCGTTCGCGAACTCATCGTTCGAGATCCTCGCGGGAATCGGAGTCTTCGCGACCCTCGGCTTCTTCGCGTTCCAGCAGGGCGTGGCGGTGAGCGAGCTGGATGGGCTCACGGGCGTCGGGCTGTCGTTCATCACCTTCCCCGCGATCGTCTCGCAGATGCCCGGCGGACCGATCTTCGGGGTGCTGTTCTTCGGCTCCCTCACGATGGCCGGCTTCACGTCTCTGCTGTCGGTGCTGCAGGTCGTCTCCGCGGCGTTCCAGGAGAAGTTCGGCCTGTCACCCCGCCAGGCGGCCGTGCGCGTCGGCGGAGTGTCCGCCATCCTGTCGATCCTCATCTTCTCGACGACGACCGGCCTGCTGGCCCTCGATACCGCGGATCAGTGGGCGAACAACATCGGCATCGTCGCCTCAGCTGTTCTGTCGACCGTGTTGGTGGTCTGGGTGTTGCGAAAGGGCGGCGAGCTGCGGTTCCATCTCAATGCCGTCTCGACCTTCCGCGTGGGCAAGGTGTGGATCTTCCTCGTCGGCATCCTCGCACCCGTGGTGCTCGGCTACATGCTCATCTCCCGGACCATCACACTGATCGTCGACGGCTATGCCGACCTCCCAGCGTGGTACCTCGGGCTCGTGGGCTGGGGAACGATCGCCTTCATCATCGTCGCAGCGGTCGCCTTCACGATGCTGCGGTGGAAACGCGACCCGGACGACTTCACCGCATGGCCCGAGTACGCTGTGCTCACCAAGGAGGGGCGCTCATGACCGGCATCGCGATCGCCTTCCTGCTGCTCGCCCTCGTTCTGGTCTGGGGTGGGCTGATCGCCAGCATCCTGTTCCTGCGATCGCGCCCGGAATTGGGCGCCTACCCCGCCGGCGGAGACGACGATCACCGAGAAGACGACGCACCGAGCATCCGCGACACCTGATTCGAGTCTGCGGCCCTGTCCCTCCCGAGGAGCGCAACGAGCTCGCCATGCGGAGCCCGGACGGAGCGCGGGAACCTTCATGCACAGCGAGCGCGCGAAGGACTGCTACAGCCTGATGATGACGACGCAGCTCGTCGCACCATGTCCGAATCGGTTGCGCAGGCGCGACCCGCGTACACAGGTCAAGCCCCCAACGATGGCAGGCGCGGGGCTAACGGCCCGTCGAGGTTCCGCCGTATCTCGCGATATCGTTCGGTCGCCAAAGCGCTGGGTTCCCCCACCCTGCAGAAGGAAAGCGCTGCCAGCCTGGGATGACGCCGCTGCACGACGACTTCGCCGCCTGCCATGGTGGACTCAAGTGCCTCCAGCGCTTCGAGAAATCTCGGGTCTCCCCTGGCCCTCTCGTAGAACGAGAGGGCGTAGACGTAAAAGAAGAGGTTGTAGCTGGCGAAGGGGTACGTGACCTGCATGAAGAGGGTGCCGATGCCGAAGTGGCAGGGGCCGAGCGGTACGCGCGTGACCCAGTGCTCCAGGAGGAATTCGACCGCATGGCCGAGGGGCTCGGAGTCCCGACGGAGGCCCGTCAGCCGGAAGGCATCCAGAGCGGCCAGCGTGGGGCCGGGATTGGAGAACTGCGTCTCCGGGCCTCTCCCGTAGCTGAACTTCTGGCACCGCCAGCCGCCGTCGCCGTGTTCTATCTGCATCAGTTGGTCGAGGGTCTTTGCAAGCCTCGTATCTGCGGCGAACCCCAGATGGCAGAGTGCCCGCAGGGCGTTGATGGTGTGGCAGGGATAGATCGCGCCTTGTGGCGAGACTCGGATCCGCCCGTCCGGCCGCACCGTGCTCAAGATGAGGTCGGCGGTTCCCTGCAGCACCGGTTCAGCCGGGTCCATGCCCAGGTCGGCGAGCATCAACGCGCAATCGAGGGTCGTGAAGGGACTTCCTTTGCTGATCCGGCCGTCAGGAGTGGCCCAATAGTCCGCGCCGTTGTCGTGGCGCCGTGCCAGGATCACGTCGATGTCAGACCCGTATCGCTGCGTCTCCGCCATAGCCATCTCCGTGGACAAGCCGGCGGTCGCTGATCAGTCGATCGGCCAGCAGATCTGTGTGTGCCACTTCGCGGGGTCCGGTTCGGCCTCGGGATCAGTGAGGTAGCTTTCCCACATCACGGCGCCGGGGGTGAGCTTCGCATCGGCGAAATAGCGCTCGACCGCGGAGTACGTGCTCTCCATCGTGTCGTACGGTCCGATGTGCATCGCTTCCACGACTCTTCCGCCTGGCAGACTGCCTGGCAGCACGCTGCCAGCGGGGGTGATGGCCGTCCCGACGGGGAAGCCGGCTTCGACGTCCACCATCGCATTCGGACGACCGTAGTACTTGCCGAATGGCGCTCCCGTCGGGTGCAGGCCCTGATCTTCGAGCGCTGTCATGGTGTCCTGGAACGCCCGAGAGAAGAACTCGGTCAATTCAGCCATCGGCACCTTCTCCCGCACGGCTGCCGTCGCTTGCTGGGGGTGCTCAGTGATCCTGATGTTCATCATGCTGCACACGATCGTCGCAAGACTGTGCGACGCGTAGGCCGAACGTCCCGCCACGCACAGTGGTGCGCGATGACCCCGCCGATTGCCGGGGAGGAGTTCTTCCCCGCCGGCCGTGTGAGTGTCTGCGAGGTGGCGCAGCAGGCGCCGGCGGCCATGCTGCGCCGTCCCACTCATTCGTTCGGCGGAATGGCGGGTGTCGTCGGAGACTCGCGCCCGAGGAGCCGGCAGAACCCCTCGGAGTCGATGACTCCGCTGCGGCACCCGGGTGCTGCCCCGACACGGCCGTGGACCAGGACGAGGACTTCACCGCTGCGATTCGACTGCCAGGGCGACATCCAGGAAGCCGATGATCACGTGCTCCCGCCAGCGGGCGGGATCCGTGCGAAGTCCTGCCACGTGGCCGGCGCCCGAAACGACCCAGACCTTCACACGCGCGGGGGCGAGTGAAGCGAGCCGCACCGCGACCGACTCCTCGTCGGGGCGGTCTCCGGCCGCGACAAGCAGCATCGCCGTCGGCGCGGAATCGCGGACCGACTCCTCGAGCGTCGCCGGCGGATCGGCAGGCGTGAGCAGGTCCACGAAACCGTACGTCCCCGAGTCGAGAACGCCTTGCACGAGCCCGAGCGCACCGTATTCGTCGGCGAGCCATGCCTTGTCCGCCGCCGTGCGACCCGTCGCACCCTCGGCCACCACCGCTCGGATCCGTCGGTCGACTCCGGCGGCACCGATGGCCTCCTCACCGCCCATCGAGAGCCCGACTACCCCGATTCGCCCCGGGTCGACATCCGTGCGACCCGCCAGAACATCGACGGCCGCCTGGATGTCGAGCTCGCCGTACCAGCCGAGATCCATGCCCAGTCCGCCGCTCTTCCCATGACCGCGGGCGTCCGTGGCCAGCACGCCATACCCGGCGTCGTTGAGCAGACGCGCGTGCTGCCTGACATCTGCGGTCGTGGATCCGGCTCCGTGGCGCAGCACGACGGCGGCGCCGTTGCGTGATGGGAGGTACCAGCCCGCCAAGCGTTCGCCGTCGGCGGAGGTCATCTCGACCCGTGTCGCATCGGCTGGCAGCGGGCCGTCGGACGATGCGTGGGGCGGGTAGACCGCGGCCAGCGCAATCGACAGACTGTAGAGCCCGGCGAGGATCGCCAGGCTCCAGGGAACGAAGATCAGGCGCGCCCAGCCGCGAGCCGCGTGGAACAGCAGCGTTCCGGCGATGGCGACGAGGGTCACCCCGACGACCAGAGCGACGACCGCCAGCGTCGTGCCCGCCACGCCGCTACCCGCACGTGGTAGACCGATGCCGAGTCCTACCGACAGCACGATCCAACCCAGCAGCGTGGCGACGATTGCGAAAAGCAGGCGAGGTCGAGAGCAGGAGGCGAACGAACGTGTCGGCGGTCGACCCGGCCTGCCGAGTACAGGTCGCGGCGTGATCTCCGACGACGCCGTCATGGTGTTGGCACACGACGACCGGCCGGTCGTGTCGTCACCTTTTGACCAGCGCGATGGTCTGCGGTGTAGTCGATGGTGTCGATCGTGAACTCGAGGTACGCGAATTCTCCCTCCGGCTCGGGGGCATGCCAACGCGCTTCGCCATGGCTCGCGAGCATGTAGCCGTGCTGCTCAGCCGTGCGCGAGATCGGGGTCGACCAGCGTTGACGTGCGAACGACGTGCCGCGGTCATCTGCACGACGGCGATCGTCGGACACGAAATCGACCAGGGCGCCGTCCTCGCCGAACGTCAGCTCGACGTGTACGTCTTGCCCATCGATACGGAAGACGGCGCGGGCGCGGCGGGCATCCACCTCCTCCCAGACGGCGTCCGCGAACGGCAGCACACCCGGGGCCAGCACGCAGATGTCGTTCACCACGGTGACACGCTCAGCTCGGCTCATGTCGGGGCCGGAGGCATCGACCACCGGGATGAGCGAACAGACTCTCGCCCGCATTGTCGCGTGGCCGCCGTCGTAGACGTGGAGTACGTCGACCGGCAGTCCTCTCATGGTCGCATCCATGAAGAACAGTCGTCGCCGGGTACTCGCCGCGCAAACCCAGGGGCCGCGAGAAACGAGGCCGTACGCAGCAGCACTCAGCAGCAGCACCGCGGTGGCGGCCACCATCACTCGGCGACGCATCCCGGGCCCCTCTCCCCGACCGTCAATCGGTGAGGGCTGCATCCGCGCGGACGTGCGCGATCGCCAAGAACCCGGTCGCAATGGCGGCGAACGGCGGCACGATGAGCGCGGCGAGCGGGATGCGGGTGGGGTCCGTACCCGTCACCATGGCGGGCAGAGCGATGGCCAGGACCGCGGCTGCCGCCCACACGAAGATGACCCCGAGGACAAGCTCGCGTGCCCGGCTTCGCCGACCCGCCATCAGGACGTACCCGATCGCAGCGGCGGCCCAGGGCCAGATGGTGAGGGCCACGAGCGGGAGGTGTTCGTGCTCCCGGCCGGTGACCAAGTCGGGGGCGAACCGCGACGCGAGCACGGCGGCGATGACGATCGCCGCGACGGCGGTCATCGGGCGATCCCAGACGTCGTGCCGGCGCCGCGTTCCGGATGAACCGGTCGAAGTCGCAGTGTCGTTCATCTTGTCACCTCCTTCGACGAGTCCACCGCATCCGCGATTCCAGCGTGAGGGTCGAAGGTCCCGCCGGGCTCCGCCTCCGCAGGGGCCAGCGTCAGTAGTCCGTCAGGTCAACCTGCACGAACCCGGCCGCACGCTCACCCGCCGGTGACGGCGATGGTCATCCCGCTCACCGGCCACCCCCGATGTTGCGGTGACGCTGTGCGATGCCCGGCGCACCGTACGGGTAGTCGTCGGCACGCGGCGCGCTGGCCGCGGTCAGGCTCTCGAGCTCCGCGGCATCCAATTCGAGCGTGACCGCACCCATGTTGTCGCGAAGCTGCTCGACCGACCGCGCGCCGAGGATCACGGATGTCACCGCGGGCTGCGCGGCGAGCCAGGCCAGCGCGACCTGCGACGGCGACGCGGCGCGCTCCTCCGCGATGCCGGTGAGGGTGTCGATGATCTGCCAGGTGCGGGGATCGGCGTTGCGCTGCTGCCACGCCTCCATGCCACGCTCCGGGTTCTCGCCGAGCCGCGTCGTGCCGGTCGGGGACACGTCACGTCGATACTTGCCGCTGAGCCAGCCGCCGCCCAGCGGCGACCACGGCAGCAGGCCGATGCCGGCATCGAGAGCCGCGGGGACGATCTCGTGCTCGATGCCTCGCACGAGAAGGCTGTACTGGGGCTGCAGTGTCACCGGCAGGTTCCAGCCGTGCCGCTCCGCGAGCTGGGACGCTTTGGTGAGCTGCCAGCCCGTGAAGTTCGAGAAGCCGTAGTACCCGATCTTCCCCTGCGTGATCGCATCGTCGAGGAAACGCAGAGTCTCGTCGAGGGGGGTGATCGCATCCCAGGCGTGCAGCTGGTAGAGGTCGATGTGCTCGACCCCCAGGCGACGCAGCGAAGCTTCGAGCGCAGTCCGAAGGTGCCGTCGGGAGGTCCCGTGATCGTTCGGTCCGGCACCCATCGGGAACCGGCCCTTGGTGGCGATGACAAGCTGCGCTGCCTCGGCGGGGTGCGCGGCGAGCCATCGGCCGATGATCTCCTCGCTGCGACCGGCGCTGTAGACGTCGGCGGTGTCGATGAAGTTGCCGCCGCCGTCCACGTACGCGTCGATGATGGCGTGAGACGTCGTCTCGTCCGCCTCGGCACCGAAGGTCATCGTCCCGAGGGCCTGCTCGAAGACTGCGACTCCGCTGCGGCCGAGTGTGCGATAGCCGGCTGACTGCTGCGGTGCGCTCACGCGTTGAGCTCCTTGATCTGATCGTCGGTGAGGGTGATGTCGACGGCCCGTGCGGAGTCCTGGATGCTCGCGGGCCGCGAGGCGCCGGGGATCGGAATGACGACCGGCGCGAGCGCGAGCTCCCAGGCGAGGCAGACCTGCTGCCCGCTGACTCCGAGCTCCGCGCCGATCCGTTCGAACGCGGCGCCCTTCCCACCCAGGGTGCTGGCGCGGGCTATTCCTCCCAGTGGACTCCATGGCAGGAACGCGATGCCCAGTTCCGCGCAGAGCTCGAGTTCTGCCTGGCTGGATCTGAACGCCGGTGAGAACTGGTTCTGAACCGAGGCGAGGCGCCCGCCGAGGATCTCCTGCGCGAGCCGGATCTGGTCGGCGTTCGCGTTGGAGATCCCGGCCATCCGGATGACGCCTTCGTCGAGCAGGTCGCGCAGCGCACCGACCGAGTCGGCGTAGTCGACGTGGGGGTCGGGTCGGTGGAACTGGTAGAGGCCGATCGCTTCGACGCCGAGCCGCGTCGCGGAGGCTTTCGCCGCGCCCTTGATGTATTCGGGTCGACCGTCCAACGTCCAGCTGCCGTCTCCGGGGCGCAGGTGCCCGCCCTTCGTCGCCACCAGCACATCGCTGGTGTCGCCCCCGTAGGTCCCAAGCGCCTTCGCGATGAGGACCTCGTTGTGGCCGACCTCGTCGGCGTCGCGGTGGTACGCATCCGCGGTGTCGATGAGCGTCACGCCGACCTCGAGCGCGGCGTGGATCGTCGCGATCGAGCGGGCTTCATCAGGCCGGCCCTCGATCGACATCGGCATGCCGCCGAGACCGATCGCGCCGACCGCTACGTCTCCGATGAAGCGATGATTCATCTACATATCTCCTTGATCATGAGCTATTCAGTTGATCTGCTTTCAAGCTAGGTGCAGCCTTGCCATCTGTCCAACAGAAGAATATTGTCGATTTCACAACTGCCAATCATGAATGGATGGCCGACATATGGATCTCAGGCAGATGGAGTACTTCGTTGCGCTGGCCGAAGAGAATCAGTTCACGCGAGCAGCGGAGATCACCCGGGTGTCGCAATCCGGGCTGTCGGCAGCCATCAAGAGCCTGGAAGACGACCTCAACGCGAAGCTGTTCATCCGAACGACGCGGCGGGTAGAACTGACACCCGCGGGGCATGCGCTGTTCCCTCATGCCCGCAATCTCCTCGCGGAGGCCAACGCCGGCCGGGACGCCGTCGCCGCGACGACGGCGGAATTCGCCGGCGCGTTGCGCGTCGGCGCCGAGCAGTGCCTCGGGTCGGTCAATGTGCCTGAGATCGTCGAGCGATTCCACCGCAGGCACCGTGAGGTGGAGATCAGCTTCACGCAGGCGGGCAGCGGCGATCTTCTCAAGCGGATGCGAAGCGGCGACATCGATCTCGCCTTCGTGGCGGGCACCTCCGAGACGACCGCCCCGCAACTTCGGCTCACGGGGCTGGACCATGTCACGCTCGCAACGGAGCCACTCGTACTGCTCACACCACCGGAGCATCCGCTCGCGTCACAGAAGTCCGTCGCGTGGAACGACCTCCAGGACCGCACCTTCATCGACCTCGACAGCACCTGGGCCATCAGGGTCGTCACCGACGAGATCTTCGCCAAACGAAGAATCCCGAGGCGAGTGGCCTTCACGGTCGGCGACATCCACGCTCTGGTCGACATGATCAACCGAGGCCTCGGTGTGGCGGTCGTTCCGCAGTCGGTGTCACGGAAGACGATCGCGGCGGACCTCCACACGCTGAGTCTTGAGCAGCGTGACCCCGTCTGGACGGTGAGCGCCGCCTACGCCCACTCCGAGAGGACGTCTCACCTCACCACCGAGTTCCTCGGCCTCCTCGAGCCGCGCTAGCAAGGCGTCCTGATCCAGCCGCCCATCGTGAGCGCGAGATCGATCGTGCGGTCCACCTGCATTGGACGACCGGCACGGAATCACTGACATCAGCTTTCTCCTCGCAGCCGCAGCGTGTGCGCCGCTGGCTCGTCGGGCAGTTCGAGCACGATCTCGCCGGCATCCGCATCCCATCGCACTCTCGTCGGGAGGCTGGTCGGGAAGACCGCTTCGACAACGAGCGGGCGCCCGGAGTGCCGGGCGAGGGGCACACGCACGGTGGTGGAGCCAGCCCGGCGCCAGACCGTGATCAGTTCGCCGTCGTCGTCGCGCACGCCCAGCGCCACGACGGGGTCATGCCACCCGGGCAATCCGAGAGGCCAGAAGGGCAGCGCGGTGCGAATACGGGTCCGCGTGGTGCGATAGGCGTCGATCGCCTCCTGCACGAGCCGCATCTGCGCCTCAGACAGCAGGTCTATCCGGCCTGCGAGATGCACCCGGCCGAGCAGCGCGCTCGCGAGCGAGAAGACGATCCGCTCGTCGGACCAGGAGGGATCGGGATACGCCCACACCGCACCCTGCTCAGGTGTGACGGCGGTCGGCGCGGCTGCGGCGATCGCGGCCGTGAGCAGCGGGTCCTGATTGTCGCTCGTGGACTGCACGGGATGCACTCGCAGCGTCGCGCCGTCCATCCGCTGTCCACCGCTCGCGCAGCTTTCGATCACCAGGCCGGGATGCCGGTCCATGAGCTCGCTCACCCACTCGAGCAGCGCGCGCTGGTGACCGAATGCTCCGTCACCGGGACTGTCGGCGTCGAGGTCAGTGCCCTGCGTGACGTCCATGTTGTAGTCGAACTTCAGATACCCCAGTCCGAGTTCGACGATCAGTCGCTCGACCGCCGCGTCGATGTGTGCGAGTGCGGCCGGATGGCGGAAGTCCAGCTGCAGTCGCCCCGATTCCACGACGCGCTGCCCATCGCGTTGGAAGAACGCCTCGGCCGGCAGCTGCTCGGCGATCGGGCTCGCGACCGACACGGCTTCCGGCTCGAGCCAGAGGCCGGCTACCATGCCCGCGTCGCGGATCCGGCGCGTCATCTGATCGAGGCCGCGGGGGAATCGTCGGGAGGATGGCTGCCACGAGCCGAGGTCGTTCCACCACGCCGGGCCGTCGGTGTACCAGCCTGAGTCGATGCAGTAGACCTCGGCTCCCGCGCGGGCCGCTGCGTCGATGTAGGGCGGCAGGTTCTCGGCATTCGGGTCGCCCATGAGCGCGTTCATGAAGTCGTTGACGATCACCGGCAGGTTCTCGTGGTCCACATGCGGGCGCCGCACCCGCCGCCGAGCCTCGGTCAGGGCACCGAAGATCTCGTCGTCGTCACCGCCCAGTACAAGCGTCGCGGGCACGGAGCTGAACCGCTCGCCTGGACCGAGCCGATGCGACCAAGCCGCGCCCTGGTCCGTCGGTCCGCTCGCCACCATATAGAGCGCGTCGTCCTGATCGCCGAGCTCCCACCGCCATGCACCGTTGTGCTCGATCTGCCATAGCAGCGACCGCCGTTCCACGCGGGATCTCAGGATGCCCATCGGCAGATGTCCGCCGGTCGACCAGCTGCCCCGCTGCCCCAGGGCGAACGACGCCCGCGAGCTGGGGATGCCCCATGTGCGCAGCCCGGTGTCGTCGAGCCCCAGTTCGGCGGGCGTCCGCCGCTGCCACATCAGCTCGCGGAACCATGTGTTGTGCGCGAAGCCGACTTCGTGATCGTGCCACCAGTGCGAGCCATCCGCTGAGATGCCGCCGATGGCGACGGACGAGACCGCGCGCAGGTGGACGGCCTCGTCGCCCGCGACGACTTCGGTCGCGCAGCGCACGACCCGAAGGTCGCGCCAGCTCGACCATCGTGCGATCACCAGGATGCCTGACATCGCGTCCCGCGCCGTCACCTCGAGGTGTGCCATGTCACCGTCGGTCCAGGTGCGGTGATCCACCGTGCGGAGACGGAGCCCGACTGCGCTCCCCATCAGCCGCTCGGAGGACGACGTGCCCGAGCCCTCGCCGCCGAGGTGAACCTCCGCGATGGGAATCGCAGCCGAAGGCGCGGCGGTGCGGCCGCCGCCGACCGCGGCGAGCCGCCGCACTTTCGGGGGGCCGTCGACGCCGAGGTCGAGGTCCAACTCCAACGCGCCCGGGCGCCATCTGATCGTCTGCGTATGCATGGCGGTGTTCCTCCGATGACCTGTGCGGCGTCGAGGCCCAGGGCGAGGCATCCGCCCCGCCCCGGGTCGATGTCGTCGGTCAGCTGGCGTCGTTCGCCGCCTGCCATATTTCGAGGTAGCGGTCGACGCCCAGGCCCTGGAGGCCGTCCAGGTAGCCGTTCCAATCACCGTCGTTGTTCGGGTCACGCACTCCGGTGACGAACTCCGCAGTCGCGGTGGCCACGTTGCTCTCGATGTTGGTCGTGAGCGTGGCCAGTTCGCTCGCCTCTTCCGCCGGCACCCAAAGGTTCCAGTACGGGAAATTGGCGTCGGACTCCTTGCCCTCATAGAGCTCGGTCGCCTGGAAGAGTCGGCGCTCGGCTCCTTCCTCCGTGTAGATGTCCAGCGGCTGCACCTGGCAATTGCGCCACTCGACGGTGTCGAACACCTGCGCCATCGGGCCCCAGTTGCCGTTGTAGTCCGCCTCGTTCTCCTCATCCAGCGGCAGGTCGACGAAGCAAGGCTCGAGCTCGGGATCAAGGGCGATGTCGCCTTCCTCAGGAGCCCGCCAGCCGATGTTCTCTTCGCCCATCTCGCCGAGAAGGTGACCCTCGGGGGTGAAGATGTAGTCCATCATCTCCATGATCACCTGCTGTTCCACCTCGTCGGCAGCCTTCGTGATGGCGAAGGTCGCACCGGGCACGCTCGGCAACTGATAGGTGGTGATCGGTCCCTCTACACCCTCGAGCGGCGGCAGCGGGTCGTATTGGGTGTCCCGCGCATCCTCCTGACCGATGCTCACGCCGATCCAGGGGTGGATGGCGGTGAAGCCGCCGACGAGGACGCCCTCGGCCGAGTTGCCGGTGGCCTGCATGGTGTCGCCGCCCTGCGAGAACGCCGCGGGGTCGATCAGTCCTGCCGCCCACAGCCTGTTCAGGAACTTCAGACCTTCTCGCCAACCGTCCTGCATGGTCTGCATCTGCACGGTGTCACCCTCGAGCCCCAGCGAGATGGGCTGACTGGCCGCGCCGGCGCCGGTGTTGAAGGAGTTCGCGATGAACGCGTTCATGATGTACGGCACGATCGACCACTGCGCGCTTCCCGTGATGGGGATCTCGTCCGCGACGCCGTTCCCGTTCGGGTCCTGCGTCTTGAAAGCTGTCATGACGTCGAAGAACTCGTCGGGTGTCGTCGGCATCGCGAGTCCGAGGTTCTCGAGCCAGACGGTGTTGATCCAGAACTTGTACGGGTAGGAGCAGTGGTAGCAGTCGTTCCACTGCGGGAGCCCCCAGATCGTCCCGTCGGGCGCGGTCGCAAGGGTCTCGAAGCCCTTTTCAGCGGCAAGGGCGTCGGCGATGTTGGGCGCGTGCTCTTCGATGAGGTCGTTCAGGGGCAGGACGACGCCTTGGTCTCCGTAGCGCTGCAGCTCGGCCTGCGTGAACTGCGATGCCCACGGAACGAGCATGTACGCCTCGGGCAGTTCGCCGCCGGCGAGGGAGATCTGCCGGGCCTCGGTCGCTGCGCCCGAGTCGTATCCCGTGGTCTGGAAGTCGATGTCGACGTCGAACTTGTCCTCCAGCAGCCTCGTGAAGGAGTTGGTGTTGAGGTCCATCTGGCCGCCCTGTTCGCCGAAGATGGTGATGACCTTCTGATCGTCTCCGGCGCTTGGGGTGCACCCGACGACTGCGGCGGTCAAAGCCGCCACTCCCGCGATGGCTGCGAGTGAGCGACGGCTGGGTCGCATCTTGTCCGACATATGTTGTCTCAACAAAGTCCTGCCTCTCTGTGATTGGGACGGGTGTGGTGCTGGATTCATGACGCGGTGCGACGTGCGGCGCGTCAGCCCTTGACGGCGCCTACGAGGATCCCCTTGTTGAAGAATCGGGCGACGAAGGGGTACACGAGCATCACCGGCACCGTGGAGATGACGATGAGCGAGTACTTGAGCAGGTCGGCGAGCTGCTGGCGTTCCAGCGCAGCGGCGGCGTCGAGACCGGGAGCGGCCTGGTTGAGGATCAGTACGTTGCGGAGCACAAGCTGCAGGGGGTACAGACTCGGGTCCCGCAGATAGAGCAGCGCGTCGAAGTACGAGTTCCATTGGAAGATCGCGTACATGAGCGCGATCACGGCGAGGAGCGGCTTGGAGAGCGGCAGGACCACTGTCCGGAGGAATCGAAGATCGCTGGCGCCGTCCAGCTGGGCCGCTTCGTAGAGCTCCTCGGGGATCGATGTGCGGAAGAACGCGACGGCGATGATGACCTGCCAGACGCCGATGGCCTGGGGGAGGATGAGCGCCCATCGCGTGTCGAGCAACCCGAGGTTCTGGACGACCAGGTAGGTCGGGATGATGCCGCCGGCGAAGAGCATCGTGAAGACCACGAAGAGCGTGATCCCGCGGCGACCCCACAGGTCGCTGCGGGAGAGCGGATACGCGATGGCGACCGTCAGGACAAGGCTGATCGCCGTGCCGGCCAGCGTGTAGATGAGCGAGTTGGTGAAGCCGGTGAGGATCGAGTTGTCGCTCAGCGCCCGCTGGTAGCCCTCGAGTGTGAAGTCGACGGGCCAGAACGTGACACGGCCCGATGACACCGCCAAGGGATCGCTGAAGGAGCTAGCGACGATGTACAGCAGCGGCAGCAGGACGCACAGCAGGAACGTCGTCAGCAGGATGTACACCCCGACCATGAAGATCCGGTCGGTCGGCGACTCTTTGATGCGCCGCGGGGCCTTGACCGGTCTCGGCTTGCGCACCGGCGGCTCGGCGTCGCTGCTTCGGCGTTCGTCCAGAGTCGTGGTCACCACAGTCCGTTTCCTGTCAGTCGTTTGACGAGAGCGTTCACGGCGAGGAGCAGCACGAGGTTGATGGCCCCGTTGAACAGGCCGATCGCTGCTGCCTGGCTGAAGTCGGCGCTCAGCAAGCCGACCTTGTAGGTGTAAGTCGGGATGATTTCGGACTGAGAGATGTTCAGGCTGTTCTGGAAGAGGAACGCCTTCTCGAATCCGATCGCCATGACGTTGCCGACACCGAGCACGAGGACGATCATCGCCGTGGGCATGAGACCCGGGATGTCCACGTGGCGGATCTTCTGCCAGCGGCTGGCCCCGTCCACCCTTGCCGCCTCGTACAGGGTCGGGTCGATCCCGGCGAGCGCGGCGAGGTAGATCACGGCGGAATAGCCCATCGTCTGCCAGATGTCGCTGAGCACGTAAATGTGACGGAAGTAGTCGGGATCACTCAGGAAGTCGATGGTGCCGAGGCCGAAGAACTGCGTGACGTGGGCCGCGAGGCCGACGCGGGGCGACAGGAACAGGATCGTCATCGATACGACCACGACCGTCGAGATGAAGTACGGCGCGTAGGTCACCATCTGCACGGTGTTCTTGAAGAACCTCAGACGCACTTCATTCAGCGCCAGGGCCAGGATGATCGGAATCGGGAAGCTTGCGAGCACCACGTACGCCGAGAGCACGAAAGTGTTGCGCAGCACAGGCCAGAAGATCGGGTTCGAGAAGAAGCGCTCGAAGTGCTTCACCCCGGCCCAGTCGCTGCCCCAAACACCGTCCACAACGTTGTAATCCTTGAACGCGATGATCGTGTTCGCCATCGGGATGTACTTGAACACGACGAAGTACGCGATCGGGATCAGGATGAGCAGGTACAGCTGCCAGTGACGCCGGAAACTGCGCCTCAGCCCGCGGAAGCCGCGTCCGCTCTCTCGGTCGCGGAGATCGCGGGTCACATCGCCGACATCGAGTCCGATGCCGCCGACCGGGGTCACCATGCGTGCTCCACCGGGCCCGCGTCACGCGGCACCTCACGATGGAACGTGCAGCGCGGTGGTCTGGGGGACATCATCAGGGTGTTCCTTTCTGCAACGTTGCAGTCACCGGACTCTCACGATAAACGTCTGATCATTGAGTGTCAATCAGCACCCTGGATAGGGCAATACGTGAGTGTCCTGGGTAATTGATTGAACCTTTACCGTCGGCGTTCGGCGCGTTCGCGTCGTGCGAGGCGTCGGTCGGGTCCTCGCATCGGTAGACTGCGTGCGTGGCAACCGGCGCCGATGACACCGCAACGGGCTCGGGCTCCCGTTCCGACCGCGTGATCGCGATCGTCAAGGAGATGATCGCGTCGGGTGAACTGCAGGCCGGCGACCGACTCCCGATCGAGAAGGAGCTCGCCGCACGGTGGGGAGTCTCGAGAGGATCTCTGCGGGAAGCCGTCCGTTCGCTCGCGGCGCTCGGTGTGCTCGAGACGAAGCAGGGTGACGGCACCTACGTCACGCAGCTCGACCCAGGTTCGCTGTTGCGCCCGCTGGAGTTCTGGGCGGGACTGCAGGAGGCGACGCAGTCTGTCGACCTGCTGGGCGTGCGCAGGGTGCTCGAGACCGAGTCCGCTGGACTCGCCGCCGTACGGCTCACCGACCGCGATCTCGACGAGCTCGAGCTGATCCTCACGGACATCGACGTCGGGTTGGCCTCCGGCGAACTCGGCCCCGAGTCATTCATCGATGCGGATGCGGCATTCCATCAGCGGATCGCTGCCGCCAGCGGCAACGCCGCCCTCGCCGCTCTGATCGATAGCCTCATGACCCGGACGCTCCGCGGCCGCTTATGGCGGGCGATCACCGAACGCGACTCGCTCGGTGCGGCACACGCGGAGCACCGGGCGATCCTCGCGGCGCTTCGCACGCGCGACGCCGAGCGGGCTCGCATCCGGATGGCGGCGCATCTCCTCGGCGTCGAGGTCTTCGCGGCCGAGCATCCCGTCGCTGGTGACTCGCGGGTCGAGCCGCTCAGCGAGTAGTCACCAGCAGGTCCTGCGCCTTTCGCTCGAGCCAGTACTGGCCGTCTGGGAATCGGTAGCGTTGCACACTCTCGTCGCGGAGCTCGGCGCTGTATCCCGGTCGCGAGGGCAGTGCGTAGTGGCCGTTGGAGACGATCACCGGGTCGACGAAGTGTTCGTGGAGGTGATCGACGTACTCGGTGAGGCGCTTGTCGAGTGATCCCGACACGGCGACGTAGTCGAAGATCGAAAGGTGCTGGACGAGCTCACACAGCCCGACTCCGCCGGCGTGCGGGCAGACCGGCACGCCGAACTTGTGTGCCATGAGGTACACCGACAGGATCTCGTTGACACTGGCAAGCCGGGCGGAGTCGAGCTGGCAGAAGTCGAGAGCCCCTGCCTGGAACATCTGCTTGAAGAGCACGCGGTTCATGCCGTGCTCGCCTGTGGCGACACCGATGGGCGCGACAGCCCTGCGTATCGCCGCGTGCCCCAACACGTCGTCGGGACTCGTGGGCTCCTCGATCCACATCGGCCGGAACTCGGCGAGTGCGTTGATCCATTCGATCGCCTGCGGCACATCCCACACCTGGTTGGCGTCGATCATGAGCTCGGCATCCCAGCCGATCTCTTCGCGGGCAATACGAAGCCGCCGGCGGTCGTCGTCCAGGTCTGCGCCGACCTTGAGCTTGAAGTGACGGTACCCGTCGGTCACCGCATCGCGAAGCAGTGTTCGAAGCTTTTCATCTGAGTAGCCGAGCCAGCCCGCACTGGTTGTGTAACAGGGAAATCCGCCGCGCGCCTTCAACTCCTCCAGGCGCTGGTGCCGGCCCGGGGCCGCCGAACGCAGCATCGCGATGGCTTCGTCGCGGGTCAGCGCATCGGATAGGTATCGCAGATCGGCGGCATCGACCAACTGCTCGGGACTCATCTCCACCAGGAGACGCCAGAGCGGAACGCCCGCTCGTCGCGCTGCCATGTCCCAGAGCGCGTTCATCACCGCCGCCATCGCGAGGTGGACCACGCCCTTCTCCGGACCGAGCCACCGCAGCTGAGTATCAGAAGCCAGCTCTCGGTAGGTTGCGCCCAGGTCGTCGAGCAATGTGTCGACATCCCGCCCGACCAGCGGCAGCGCTCGCTGCCGTGCAGCCTCGGCACAGAGATCGTTGCCGCGACCGATCGTGAATGTGAACCCATACCCGGACAACTCGGAGTCGGTCTCCAACGCCACATAGGCCGCCGAGTAGTCGCCGTCCTTGTTCATGGCGTCGGAACCGTCAGCGTCGAGCGAGGTGGGAAAGCGCACATCGTGGACGCGGACATTGGTGATGATCGGCATCAATCATCCCTTCGTGGCGGTGTTAGTAACTCCAGGTCATTTGATCTATCGGCCAGAATTGAGAAGCCGAGTTGGTCGCAGAGGTCACCGCGAGGCGACCTCAGTAGGACCGCATCGCGCCGAGGAAGCCCCGACAGGCCATACGATGCGCCGAGTCCTCGTGAAGACGCGGACGCATCGCTCGAAGAATGTGACTTCAACGGCCAGTTCTAAAGATCTGATCTTTACACATGCTAGCCGCGATGCTAGCGTGACGGCGAACCGAGAGGCAGCAGTTCCAGATGCAGCGAGTGCTCTTCCCCCACTCGTGGGAGTTCCGAGAGCGGTATTCCGCTGGTCATACCGAGTTCGAGTCGGTCGTGCTCCCGCATGATGCTGTGCTGGGTTCGAGCCGACTCGACGACCCGGCCCTCCAGGCCACCGGGTACTTCCCGGGCGGCGACTGGGTGTACCGCGCGAGGCTCCCGGCACCAGCGCACTGGCGGGACCGTCATGTGATGCTCGAATTCGAATCCGTCTACCGGTCGGCCGCCGTCTTCGTGAACGGCGACCTCGCGATTCGGCGACCGTCGGGAACCTCCACCATCACCGTTGAACTCGACCGGTACCTGCGTTACGGCGGCGACAACGAGATCATCGTCGAGGCGCGTGCCCACCGGGATGCGAGGTGGTACACCGGGGGCGGCATCGTCCGGCCGGTCCACCTGGCAATCGCGCCCCGCGTCCATGTCCCGCTCGATGGCATCGTCGTGACGACCCCCGAGCATGACGCCGAGGCGTCGGTCGTACAGGTCGTGACCACGGTGCGAAACCTCGAGACGATCCCGGCCGTGCGGCGGCTCGAGACGAGCATCGTGGATCCCTCAGGCGAGGTCGTCGGCGTCGATCGCACGAGGGTGAGCGTCCCGCCCGGCGGCAGCGCCCAAGTCAGCCAGCGCATCCTGGTAATGGCCCCACGGCGGTGGTCCGTCGAAACGCCCGACCTCTACCGCGTCGACTCGAGCCTCAGCTCGGGTACCGGTGACATCGACCCCGACCGGAGCGAGGTGCAGTTCGGGATCCGGACACTTCACCTCGATGCGGCCCGCGGCCTGCGCATCAACGGCGACTCGGTCGAGTTGCGCGGCGCTTGCGTGCACGCCGACAACGGGGTGATCGGCGCCGCGACCTTCGATCGCGCGGAGGCGCGCCGGGTCGCCCTGCTCAAGTCCGCCGGTTTCAATGCAATCCGCAGCGCTCATCAACCGATGAGTCGAGCGATGCTCGATGCCTGTGATCGTCTGGGAGTGCTCGTCATGGATGAGCTCACCGACGTCTGGACCAGATCGAAGTCGCCCGACGACGGCGCGGATCAGTTCACGGACTGGTGGCAGCGTGATCTCGAGGCGATGGTGACCAAGGACCGCAACCATCCGAGTGTCATCATCTACTCAATCGGCAACGAGATCCCGGAGGCGGCAACCCGGTCAGGCTCCGACCTATCGAGGAGCATGTCTGCCGAGGTCCGCCGCTTGGATCCGACCCGGTATGTCACGGCCGCCGTCAATGGCGCGCTGTTCGTGATGGATGCGGCCGTGGAGGTCGATCCGGAATTGCTGGGCGGGGCGCCGCTGCATCCGGTCGACGAGATCAACGCCCGCGAGTCGAGCCTCGAGGATCGGATGAGTGCGCTCGGCGTCACCGGCGCGGTGACCGCGCTCACTGAGGAGGCCCACGGTGCCCCCGATATCGCGGGAATGAACTATCTTGACTGCCGGTACGAACTGGACCGCGAGCTGCTTCCGAATCGCGTGATCGTCGGGTCTGAGACCTTCCCCACGCACATAGACCGACTCTGGGCACTTGTACGCGCCAACCCGCAGGTGATCGGCGACTTCACCTGGACGGGGTGGGACTATCTGGGTGAGCCGGGCCTCGGGCGCATGCACTACGCGGACGATCCACCGGGCGACGGCGCACTCGGCCCCTACCCCTTCTTGCTCGCGGGTTCTGGCGACATCGACATCACCGGCGAGCGTCGCCCTGCCTCGTACTACCGAGAGATCGTGTACGGCCTGAGACTGACAGCCGAACACGCGGCGCTCGCCGTCGATGGTCGAGATCTGGGCTACGTCGTGATCGAGATCGGGGATGCCGACGGTGTCAGGGCCACCGATGCAGACGTCGAAGTCGAACTTCGGATCGACGGTCCTGGATCACTCCAGGGATTCGGGAGCGCGGCGATGGTCACCGAGGAATCCTTCGCCGATGCGCAGCATCGACTCCACGACGGCCGCGCGCTGGCCGTGATCCGTCCGACCTCAGCCGGACGAATCACCGTGACGGCGTCGGCTTCCGGGTACGTATCGGCCTCGGTCGACCTCGAGGCACGCTGACCGCAACAGTGCCGGCGGAGCGAGCAGGGACGCTTGCTTGGCGTCATTCATCGTGCTGGACTCCAGAATCCGGTCGGGCCGCAATGGATCGGGGGAACTGGACGGTGACCGGCCCGGTGGAGAGATCGACCGATGCGTGTTCGCCATCCGGGCCGCGAACGTCGACGACGTCCCCGTCCCGGGCGGCCGCAGAGCCCCCGGCGGCACGCAGCGTGGACACCAGGACGTCCTCGTCCCAGCGGAGGTTCTCGACGACGACGCCGCCTCTCGCGCGGACGCCGCTGATCGATCCCCGGCTCCACGAATTCGGCAGTGCGGGTAGCAACGAGATCCGATTGGGCTGCGACTGCACGAGCATCTCGATGACGACGGCCGGCAGCCCACCGCTCGCGTCGACGTTGAAGATCGCGTCGCCGTCGTGCGTCGACACGGCGTTCGAGCGCCAGAAATCGTGCGCGAGCGACTCGACGCACTGTCGCGCGGCTTCGGCATCCCCGAGCCGAGCTGCCGCGAGGCCGAGGCCCACGAGGCCGAATGCCATCTCCATGCGACCGTCGCCGGCTGCCCACGGCTTCTCGTTGCGCCAGGCGAGCTTGCGCCTGATCGTCTCGAGCGCAGCCGCGCGGAGCTCGGGTGCGCTGGCTGCCTCGTCGTCCTCGTACCAGAACGGGTAGAGCTGCGAGACGTGCCGGTGCCCGATCTCCTCGGCGATCGTGGGATCGAGCCACTCAGCGAAGGTTCCTTCGTCGGTCACCCGGTACGGCGGCAGCCGATCGGCGAACGAACGCCAAGCGTCGCGGTCGGCTTCCTCGCCCAGGATGTCGGCGATCCTGATGGCGAGACGCGCGGCATCTCGGAACGCCGCGACGTCCATCGTGGCGTCGACTCCAATGGGACTGGCGCGGTTGCCAGGGGTGTTCTCGGGGGAATACGACGGAGCGAGATGTAGGAGGCCGTCATCGCCCGGCAGGGCGACCGCGAGCGTGAAGGCCATGACGTTGCTCGCGAGCGGCCAGGCGTATTCGCGCAGAATGTCCACATCACCGGTCGCGGTGAACTGATCCCATGCCAAACGCAGCACCCAGGCACCGCCTGCCATCCAGTACAGGTGGGGAAAGGCGGGGGCGAAGTGGTTGCTGTTGCCGTGCGAGTCGAAACGTGCAGGGAGCAGCCAGCCAGGAGCGCCGAAGATCCGCTGCGCGTTCGCAGCGTAGTCGTCCACGTGCCGGAAGATCGCCCGCAGGTACGACGTGAGCAGCTCAGGCGTGCCCGACGCGATGAGAGATGCAACACCGCCGTGCTGCACATTGCCGTTCTGCGTCCAGTCGCCCGACCACGCCGGCCGGCGAGTTCCCTGCCAGATGCCGACGAGCGTGGGAGGCAGGACTCCGGTCGACGAGATGATCGTGTGGCGCCCGGATGCGAACGCGAGTTCGACTGCTGCAAGCAACCCCTGCGGGTCACCGGCCCTCGCCCGCTGCAGCACGTCGTCGTAGGGCACGGCGTCGTCGACGCCGCTGCTCAAGTCGAGCGAGCACGCCTCGAACAGGGACGCGTGCGTGTCGGCCGCGGCGACCTCGGCCTCGGCGATGCCGCCGAACAATTCGACTCGGATGGGGAGTCGGACGGTCCGCCCGGCGGTCAGACGCAGACGCACGGCGCCCGATTCCGGCTCGGCGTCGATGCCGGCGGGCAGGTCGACGATCAGCCTCGCGTGCCTCGGCGGCCATGGGCTCGGCGGGTTCTCGCGCACGAACGGTGACAGATTGCCTTCGGCGACCTTGACATCGAGGGTCATGCGAGAGCCGTCGATGGTCGGGACGGCCGGTTCGAGGAAGACGCCGTAGTCCGTCGACGGATATTCACCGGGGTCGCGAGGCGCCTCACCGAAGTCCAGTGCCAGCACGCCGCTGTGGTCGTGATCGGACCAGAGCTCGATCGACATCCCGCCCGTTGCCCGGTCCGGGATCAGTGCGATGCCGCTGCCGACACCTGCGCCATCGGTCCACTCGACTTCAACCCTGCCGGTGGTGAAGTCCCCGATCCTCCGGTACTGCCCGTCCTCGACGGCAGTGTCGGGACTCCACGTGAGTTCGGCGACCGGCACGAACGGATCCGTCCAGATCATGGAGCCGTCGTAGCCGTCGTCGCGCGCGAGACGCTGGGTGATCGCGGTCGCAGTCTCGGCATCGCCGGCGAGGGCGGCCGCCCGCACCTCGGCGATCGCCGGTTCGATGCGCGGTGCCGCTTTCGCGGAGTTCACCGGCAGGAAGAACTCCTCGTGGCACACGTGGATCGAGTGGCGCGTCGGTGTGCCGGACAGCACCGCTCCGAGAGAACCCGTGCCCGCGATGAGTCCGTGCTCCCAGTCGATGCCGGCGGACGAACTCCAGAAGCCGGTTCGGATGGTCACGCTGACTCCGCTTCTCGATCGTTGGTCCCCGCCGTCGGGGCATTGGTCTTGCATCCGCCATCGTAGCGCCGAATCATCCAATGAATGGTCGCACTCTTACGAACGATCCGACCACTTGACCCGTCCATGCCGATCCTGCTGACGGTGACAGCCTGAACAGAGCGGATACTTCGTCCACAGGTCCCGTTCGCGGTAGGGTGTATTCATCTTACCTTTACGACTCCTCGGAGGATCTGCAGGATGGCCCGAGCCGCTCGCACGCGATTATCAAAATAGTTGAGGATAGATGATGACCACGCCGGAGTGGAACGACCCTGCAGCCTACGAATGGGGCACCGAGCCCACGCACGCCTCTCTCATGCCCTACGAGACGCTGGACGAGGCGATGCGCGCGGATCGCCGCGATTCGCCCTACCGTCTCAGCCTCGATGGGGAATGGAAGTTCCACTGGTCCTCGAATCCCGCGTCGCGTCTGCTCGATTTCGCCGGCGAAGACGTCGACGGTGGCGGACCCTCTCGACCGGCTGCCGTTGGAGACCGCGGGCCTGTCACATCTGACCGTTGCCGACAGCGCGACGTCCGTTCGCGTGGCCGGAGACCGATTCTCCGTTGAGATCTCCCGGATCACCGGCCGTCTGACGTCGCTGCAGTATGACGACCGGGAACTGCTGGTGAGTGAGTTGACGCCGAATTACTGGCGGACCCCGAACGATCCGGAACTGGCCATCCCCGACATCCGGGTGAATCGTCCCGAGCCGTCGCAGCCATGGCGGGGCGTCGGTGAGGACTGGGCCATTGAAGATGTCGAGATGAAGTCGATACCCGGTGGGGTGCGCGTCATCGTCCGAGGCACCGTCACCACAAAGGTGCCTTTCCGGCCGAGCTTTCAGATCACGACCTCATCACAGTCGATCACCTACACCGTCTACGGCAACGGCCAACTCGATGTGCTGTCGTCGACCTTTGCCCCCCGACACCGGAGCGCCCAACCCGCAGGTCATCGGCACGACTTTGACCCTCATCCCGGAGCTCAGTGCCATTTAGTGGTACGGGCGTGGGCCGCACGAATCGACAGCCGACCGTCGCACTTCTGCTTTCTTCGGCCGGT
The DNA here is from genome assembly GCF_040144835.1 of Microbacterium sp. LWS13-1.2. NCBI lineage: Bacteria > Bacillati > Actinomycetota > Actinomycetes > Micrococcales > Microbacteriaceae > Microbacterium > Microbacterium sp. LWS13-1.2. Next base: position 3,204,653 of record NZ_CP151632.1, on the reverse strand, counting down.
ACGCCGGGTCGGTCGCCGATCAGGTCACGCGATACAGCCGCCCGCAGGACTCCGCGAACAAGGCCGACACTCGGTGGGCGGCCCTCGTCGACGACACCGGGAGCGGCGTGCTGTTCGTCGCCGGCGGCAGCATGTTCTTCAACGCTCAGCCTCACGCACCGGCAGAGCTCGCCGACCGACGGCACTGGCACGAGGTCCCCGAGTCCCGGGGAACGGTCGTCCGGGTCGACGCCGCTCAAGAGGGGATGCACGGCGGCAACTGGGATGTGGTCACCCGACCGGACAAGTACAGCAACACCCCTGCCAAGGGACCGTTCACCCATCTGTATCGCATCCTCCCCCTCCGCGGTGACCTGGCGCCAGCTGAGCTGGCGACGGCCTTCGTCGAGACCGACCTGCCCTATTCGCCGGCGGTTCCGAGACGCACAGGTGTGTGACTTCGCCTAGGGAACGTTCACGGACGGCCTCGCCCATCGGCCCCACATCACGGGGGGCCGACGGGGGCGCGAGGCTCAGAGCCCGAGCTGCGTCAGGTAGTCGTTTCGGAACACCCCGCGCGGATCGAGGCGCTCGCGCAGCGCGACGAAGTCATTCCAGCGCGGATAGAGCCGCGGCATCCGCTCCTCTGCACCATGGAGCGTGAACAGCTTGCCCCAGTGCGGGCGCGCGTCGAGCGGCTCGAGGGCCTGTTCGATGAGCGGCAGCAGTAGCTCGACGCCCGGCTGATCGGGCTTCCAGGTGAAGTGGATGCCGAGCACGTCGGTGCCGTACGCCGGCGACAGCCACAGGTCGTCGCGCGCGACGGTGCGCAGCTCACACACCTGCAGCAGCGGCGCCACGCGACCGGCGAGGTCGCGCATGGTCGCGATCGCCGCGACGGCGTTGCGCCGAGGCACGAGGAACTCCGACTGCAGTTCCTCGCCGTTGGACGGCGTGAACTCGAGCTTGAAGTGCGGCAGCCGGGCATACCACTCCCCCGGCTCGCCGAGCTGGTCGGTGCAGCTCTCGGCCGAGACGTCGGGGAGCGGATGCCTCTTGCCCGAGGCCTTCGCCGCACCCAGCACGCGCTCGGGCGGGCCGCCGGGCGCGTCTGCGCGACGCTTCACCCACAGCTGGTCGACGACCTCGGGATCGCGCCAGGTGTGGAACATCGACACGCTGTAGCCGAGGCCGGTGACGGCGTCGAGATCGTCGAGCACCGCATCCAGCGGCAGACGCTCGTACACCGTCTGCGTGACCTCGAAGGCGGGGACGAGATCGAGCTCGAGCGCGGTGACGATGCCGAGCGCCCCGAGCGAGACGATGACGCCCTCGAAGTCGGCGTCGCCGCGGCGGTACGTGCGCACCTCGCCATCCGCGGTCATGAGCTCCACGCCCGCGACGGCGGACGCGAGGGAGCCCACCGCATCGCCCGAGCCGTGGGTTCCGGTCGCGACCGCGCCGGCGAGCGAGATGTGCGGCAGCGATGCGAGGTTCGCCAGCGCCCACCCCTCACGGTGCAACGCGGGGGCGACATCGCCGTACCGCATCCCCGCCGACGCCCGGACGACGCGGCGCCCGCTGTCGATGCTCATCTCGGCGGGAAGGGCGCTCGAGACGATGTGCACGCCGTCGGTGTCGGCGATCGTATTGAAGCAGTGGCGGCTGCCGAGCGCCTTGACGCGCCCGGCCGAGCCCAGCACGTCGGCGAGCTCACCGAGAGAGCCGGGCGCGACGACGCTCGCCGCGCCGTAGACCACGTTGGAGGCCCAGTTGCGCGTCATGGCCGCCGTCGGCCCGGCGATGCTCATCGCGAAGGCTCCGCGACCGGCTCGGAAGCGGGCGCCGCGGCGGGTTCCTGGCCGGACGCCGCGGCCGGCGCGTCGAACGGCGAGGGACCGAGCTCGTCGAGGAGCTCCGTCATCTTGGCGTAGGCCCGGTTGCGGTAGGCGACCAGCTCGGGGACGCGTTTCGGGTCGATGGCGCGGAAGCCGCCGCCGGTCTTCGTGCCCAGTTCGCCGCGCTCGATGCGCTCCGAGAGGATGGCCGGGGTCGCGAAGCGCTCGGGGAAGTCGCCCTGCAGCGAGGCGTAGCAGAAGGCGTAGACGTCGAGCCCGGCCATGTCGGCGATCGCGAACGGGCCAAAGAACGGCAGGCGGAAGCCGAAGGTCGAACGCACGATCGCGTCGATGTCTTCCGGTGTCGCGACCCCTTCGTCGACGAGCTGCGTGGCTTCGTGGAAGAGCGCGTACTGCAGCCGGTTCAGCACGAATCCGGTCGCGTCCCTCACGCGGGCGCCGATCTTGCCGCTGCCGGCGACGAGTTCTTCGGTGGCGACGATCGCGCTCTCGGCGGTCGTGAGGTGCGGGATGAGCTCCACGCCGGGCACGAACGGCGCCGGATTCGAGAAATGCACGCCGAGGAAACGCTCGGGATTCTCGACGGCCTCGGCGAGCTTGGTGATCGAGATGGTCGAGGTGTTGCTGCCGATGACCGCAGTCGGATTCGCATGCGAGATGCGACGCAGCGTCGCGTGCTTGATCTCGATCCGCTCGGGCACCGCCTCTTCGATGAACTCGGCATCCGCCACCGCATCCTCGATGCTCTCCGCCGCCGAGATATTGGCAGTGATCAGCTCGGTCGCGCCCGCGGGAAAGAGTGCCTGCTCTTCGAACTCGGAGGTCTCGATACGGATGCGCTCCAGGTTGGAGGCGGCGATCTCGGCGGTGACGTCCGAGATCACGACATCGTGGCCGGCCAGCGCGAAGACCTGCGCCATGCCGCCACCCATGTAGCCACTGCCGACGACGGCGATCCGGGTCATGAGCTTGCCTCCGTGTTCTGGTCAGCGGTCTGCTGTTCCGCGGCGTTCTGGTCGGCTGCGCCGCGGTCGTACGACTCGATGGCGGCGACCTTCGACGCCGATGAAGACGCGGGGTCGAACCGGTAGCCGAGCCACTCCGAGACGAGCCGTTTGGCCAGCTCGAGGCCGATGACGCGCTGCCCCATCGTGAGCACCTGGGCGTTGTTGCTCAGCACCGAGCGCTCCACGGAGTAGCTGTCGTGCGCGGTGACGGCACGGATGCCGGGGACCTTGTTGGCCGAGATCGCCACCCCGAGCCCCGTGCCGCAGACGAGCAGCGCCCGGTCAGCGTCGCCCGCAGCCACACGTCGCGCGGCTTCGACGGCGACGTGCGGATAGTCGGTGTGCTCGTCGCCGCGGACCCCGACGTCGGAGACCGCAGCGACCCGCGGGTCGGCCTCCAGCAGGGCCTTCAGCGCCGTCTTGTACTCGTAGCCCGCATCGTCGCTTCCGACGACGATGCGCAGGGGGTCGGTCATCGAGCTTCCTTTCGCGTGGTTTCGGAGATCGCCGTGGCGATCAGCGCCAACGACGTGGCGCCGGCGTCGGGGTGTCCGAGGCTCTTCTCGGCCAGCGGACGGGCGCGGCCGAGGGCCGGCCGCAACGCAGAGGTGGCAGCGGCCGCGTCGGTCGCGGCGCGGGCGGCCGCGTCGAGCGCATCGGGGAGCGCATCGCCGGCGGCGAGGCGCTGGTCGAGGGTCCGGACGAAGGGATCGAGCGCGTCGACCATTGTCTTGTCGCCCACGCGCGCGCCGCCGCGCGAGGTCACCGCGTCGAGCGCGGCCCGCGCGGCATCGGCCACAGCGGTACACGGGTCGGCGCCCTCGCGGTCGAGAGCCCTCCCGACCGCGACGAGAATCGAGCCCCACAGCGCGCCGGAGGTGCCGCCCGCGCGCTCGCTCCATGCATCGCCGGCGGCGGCGAGCATCGCGCGCAACCCGGCGTCGGGGTCCGCCGCCTCGCCGGCCGCGTCGATGCCGGTGCGCATGCCGACGCCGTGGTCGCCGTCGCCCGCGATCGCGTCGATGCGGCCGAGCTCCGCCTCGTGCTCGTGGAGGGTCGCGCGTGCCGCGTCGAGGTATCCGAGCGCCAGGGTGGCCGCCGTTTTCGACCACTCCGACGCTTCGGGCAGCTGCTCGGCCTCGCCTGCCTCGAACACCTCGTCGCCGGCGTCCGTTGCGGCCGCGACCTCGACCGAGCCCTTGCGGTAGGCGGGCGTATACGCGGGCGCCGCCCACAGTGGCTCGAGCTCGTCGTCGAGCCAGAAGAGGGTGACGGATGCCCCGGCCATGTCGAGACTCGTCACGAGCTCGCCGACCTCGGGCTGCACGACGGTGACACCCGCGGCCTCGAGCAGTGCGGCGACATCGCCGTAGAGCACGAAGAGCTCCTCATACTTCACGGTGCCCAGGCCGTTGACGATCACAACGACGCGAGCGCCGCGCTGCTCGGGCACGTCGGCGAGGAGCGCGCCGACGAGCGTCGCGGCGAGCGTGGCGGAGTCGGTGCGCGGCACGTCGCGAATGCCGGGTTCGCCGTGGATGCCGAGGCCGATCGACATCATGCCGTCGGGGACGGTGAACAGCGGCTCGCCGGCTCCCGGGAAGGTGCAGCCGCCGAACGCGACGCCGAGGGTGCGCGTGCGGTGGTTCGCGAGCCGCGCGAGGCGTTCGACCTCGTCGATCGAGTCGCCGCGCTCGGCCGCAGCACCGGCGATCTTGAAGACGACGAAGTCGCCGGCGATGCCGCGGCGCCGATCGATCTCGTCGAGCGGTGCGCTCGCGATGTCGTCGGTGCACAGCACCGTGCGGGCATCGATGCCCTCGTCGCGCAGGCGCGCCTCGGCCTCGCCGAAGTGCAGCACGTCACCGGCGTAGTTGCCGAAGCTGAACAGCACTCCTCCGCCGCGATGCGCCGCCTTCGCGACTCGATACGCCTGCCCCGCCGACGGCGACGTGAAGATGTTGCCGCATACCGCCCCGGCAGCCATGCCGGCACCTACCACGCCGGCAAACGCCGGGTAGTGTCCCGAGCCGCCGCCAACGACGAGGGCGACCGACCCGCGGGCTGCGGGAACGGCACGCACCACGCCGCCATCCACGGCGCGAACGACATCGCCGTGTGCGGCGACGAATCCGGCGAGGGCCTGGGACACGAAATCGGCGGGGTCGTTCGCGATGCGGGTCATCGTGAACCGCCCTGCGCGTGGCGAGGCTGGCGCACCCTGCTGGTCCCGAGCGCGTAGCCCTCGCGCTTGGGCAGCACGTGCCGGCGGAGGTAATCGCGGTTGTCGGCGCACACGCTCAGCCCGTCGCCGCCGTAGTTCTCGACGCAGATGACGCCCTGGAACCCGTGCTCGATCGCGTACCGGAATGCGCGGCGGTAGTCGATCAGCCCGTACTGCATGGGCGCCGGCACCGCGAAGTACTCGCCGCGCGCGGTGTCTTCATCGCGCGCGTAGTTCTTCACGTGCCAGAAGTTGGCGTAGGGGAGCGTCTTCTCGACGAGCTGCCACCAGGGCTCGATCGGCTGGTGCAGTCGCACGAGATTGCCGATGTCGGGGTTCAGCCCGACATTGTCCAAGCCGATGCCTTCGACGAGGCGCACGGCCGAGTCGGCGGTGCCGAGGAACGTGTCCTCGTACATCTCGAGCGAGACCAGAATGCCGAGCTCGGCCGCGTGGCGGCCCAGCTCCTGCAGTCTGCTGACCGCGAGGTCCCAGTCGGCGGGGTCGTCGTGGTGGCCCTTGACCGTCCAGAACCACAGCTGCTCCTGCTGCTGCGGCGTCAGCGCCTGGTGCAGGCCGAACGACACGGTCTCGATGCCGAGGGCGGCCGCGGCATCCAGCGTCCTGTGGCTGTACGCGAGGTTCTCGGCGCCGTGGGCGTGGTCGATGACGCTGCAGCGGATCGCCGAGATCGAGGTCGGCACGACTCCCGCATCGGACGCGACGGCGGTGAGATCGCGCAGACCCGGTTCGTCCAGGTCGGCGACGCGCAGCCATGAGTCGGTGAGGTCGACGCGGTCGAAGCCCGCGTCGACGATCTCGGTCAGGGTGCGCTCCCATTCCTCGGGTCCGGCGGCCGCGATCGTGCGCCCGTCGGGCGTGCGGCCGGCGAACGGCAGGGCGGCGGCCGCGATCGGCCAGTCGTCGGCGGTGAGGCCGGTCACGCGGCATCCTCTCGTTCGATGCGGACCCCGGTCGCCAGCGCGGGATTCTGGACCGCGCGCTCCGGCCCCAGGATCATGAGGTCGGCCGACGCTGTCACGTCGGTGAGCGACAGTCCCGCCGTCAGTTGCACGACACCGGGCTCGACAATGCGGCGGCGCGCGACTCCCGTGAACGAGAAGCGATCGGCGTGCAGCTCGAACGAGACGGATGCCGAGTCCCCCGGCTCGAGCGGCACCCGGGCATAGCCCACCAGTTGCTGCACCGGACGCGTGACCTGCGCGACGGGGTCGGCGCTGTAGAGCTGCACGACGGTCGCGCCGGCGCGATCGCCCGTGTTGGTGACGGTCACCGAGGCCATGACGGTCCCGTCGTTCGGGATCTCATCCCGGTCGAGTCGGACGTCTCCGAGCTCGAACGTCGTGTACGACAGACCGTGCCCGAACGGGAAGGCAGGCGCGATCGACAGGTTGCTGATGCGATCGCCGTCCTGGCCGAGCGGCGGGGCGAGGTAGGTGTGCGGCAGCGCCCCGTTGGTGCGCGGGATCTGCACCGGCAGGTGCCCGCTGGGGTTGACCGCACCCGTGAGGACGCCCGCAATGGCCGCCGCACCCTCGACACCCGGCATGAACGACTGCACGATCGCCGCGGCCCGCTGGGTGTGCGCGCCGAGCGCGTACGGGCGACCCGACAGCACGAGCAGCACGAGGGGCTTCCCGGTCGCGAGGAGCGCGTCGACGAGGCGGCGCTGGTCGCCGGGCAGGTCGAGGGTCGGGGCGTCGGATCCCTCCCCCGACGTGCCCTTGCCGAACATCCCCGCGCGATCGCCCACGACAGCGACGACGACGTCGCTGGATGCTGCGGCCGCGACCGCGACCGCGATCTGCCGCTCATGCGCAGGCTCGATGAGCGGACACCCCTGCTCGACGACGACCTCAGCACCGGGAAGCGCCGCGCACAGTGCGTCGGGGATGGTCGTCGCGTCGATGCCGAGGCCCAGCTCGGGATGACGCGGCATCACGTGGATCGGGTAGGAGTACGCGCCCATCATCGCGCGAGGGTCGTCCGCGCACGGCCCGATCACGGCGATGCGCCGCGTGTCCTCGGCGAGGGGAAGGATGCCGCGGCGGTTGTCGAGGAGGACGATCGACTCCTCGGCGAGGCGGCGGGCGATCACCCTGTTGCGTGCGCTGTCGAGGTCCACGTCGGCGGGCTCCGCCGGAGTCCAGCCGTCGTCGAGCAGGCCGACCTCGATCTTCTGCCGCAGCACCCGCCGCACCGCGGTGTCGATGTCGTCCCGCGTGCGCGCCGGGTCGGGGTCGGCCTCGGCGAGGAGGCGGTAGGCCGCGATGTCGGGCAGTTCGACGTCGATGCCTGCGTGCAGCGCCAGGCGCCCGGCATCCGCCATCGTCCCGGCCACGCCGTGCTTGGACTTGAGGAACGCGACCGCCCAGTAATCCGACACGACAGTGCCGTCGAAGCCCCACTCGCCGCGCAGCAGGTCGGTGAGGAGCCACCGATCGGCCGCCGCGGGAACCCGGTCGAGCTCGGTGTACGAATTCATCACGCTCTTCGCGCCGCCCATGCGCACCGCCATCTCGAACGGCGGCAGCACCAGGTCGCGCAGCTCGCGCTCGCCCATCGACACCGGCGCATGGTTGCGACCGCCGCGCGAGGTGGCGTGGCCGGCGAAGTGCTTGAGGGTGGCGATGATGCCGGCGCCCTGGAGTCCCTCGACGTAGGCGGTCGCCAGCGTGCCCACGACGTACGGGTCTTCGCCAAGCGTCTCTTCGACGCGCCCCCAGCGGTAGTCCGTGACGACGTCGAGCACCGGCGAGAGACCGTGGTGCACGCCGACCGCGGCCATGTCGGAGCCGATCGCGTGGGCCATCTCGCGCACGAGCGGGGCATCGAACGTCGCCGCCCACGCCATCGAGGCCGGATACACCGTCGCCCCGAGCGTCGTGAAGCCGGTCAGGCACTCCTCGTGCACGATCGCCGGGATGCCGAGACGCGTGCTCGTGATGAGGTGCTGCTGCGACTCGTGCACCTTCGCCATACCGTCACGGGCGCTCACCGGCGTCGTGCCGAACACGCGCGTCAGATGACCGATGCCCTCGGCGCTCGCCTCGTCGAACGGCGGGCGGCCCTTCGAGAGCACGTCCTGCATGGGGGCGATGATCTGGGTCGATTCCCGCTTGTCGGCCCAGAAGCTTCCGAGTTGCGCGAGCTTCTCGGCATCCGTCATCTCCGCCAGCAGTGCCTCGACACGAGTGTCGATGTCGGTGGTGGGTTCTGCCCACACGCGTGCGGCCACGACGTCCGTCGGCTGTGTCATCCTCGACCTTCCGCGCATTTGTTCTCTATAACAACAATTCTGAATTTCAGAGTAGCGTCGTTGTACAACGTTGCCAAGTCCCGGCTCCTGGGCTCCGGGCGAGGTGCGATGGACGAAGCGGGAGACTGCATGAAGCCGGAGCTGGTGTCGAGCCAGAGCCTGTGGTCACCAACTTCCGGAATGGTCTCCTAGCGTGAGGCTGACCGTGACATAGGAGTGCGGCGGAACCTTGACCACAACCCGAGTACCGAAGTCCGACGTTCCAACTTCAAGGACGTGCTTCCGCACCGCCACCGCTTCGGGTTGCTCGAAAGTGTTGCGAGCGTGGGGCGAGTCCCCGGTGAGGATGGATGCCTCAGCGGATGCCACCTTACGTCCGCGCAGGTCGAGCTCGACGGTTGCGGGGGTTACGGCGTCAAGGTTGCTAAGCGAAACAAGTGCCTTCCCGTCCTTGGTCGATGCCGACGCCGAGATCGTCCGCAACTCTTTGTCCCCGACGATCCGACGAGCTGTGTCCGACTCCAAATGCACGCGGAGCGATGCCGCGTCGTGGTGGGCAACGTTCATAGCAAACACGTGATAGGTCGGGGTAAGAATCATCGAGTTCGTCTCAGGGTCAGTGAGCACCATCGCCTGCAAGACGTTCACAGTCTGTGCGATGTTCGCCATGACCAATCGCTCAGCGTTCGCGTGAAACCCATCGAAGTGAACACTCGCGACCAGAGCGTCGCGCATCGTGTTCTGCTGGTACAGGAAGCCCGGGTTCGTGCCTTCTTCTGTGCCGTGCCATGTTCCCCACTCGTCGAACACCAACCCAATGGTCTTGGCGGGGTCGTAGACGTCCATGACGGCGGAGTGTCGGCGAATGATCTCCTCAGCGCGCTGCGCCTCAACCATCGTGGAGTAGTACTCGTCAAGAGTGAAGTCGACGGCGCTTCCTACGGAATCCCGGGGCACGGGAATTGTGTAGAAGTGGAACGAGATCGCCTGGTAGGGACTGTTCGGGCCATCCCCGCAGCCGTTACAGCTGATCGATTTCATCAGCGTCTCCGTCCACGAGTAGTCGTCGTCACGTGCTCCGGCCGCAATCCTGTAGAGCTTGTTATCTCCGTGGTCTCGCAGGTACGTCGCGTACTGGCGTGCGAGGTCTGCGTAGTGTTCGTCACGCATGCGGCCGCCACATCCCCAGGCTTCATTTCCGATGCCCCAGAAGGGGATCCTCCATGCCTCGTCGCGCCCGTGGGAGCGCCGCAGGCTTGCCATGGGTGAGTCGTCATCGCGCGTCAGATACTCGACCCATTCGCTCATCTCGCGAACGGTTCCCGAGCCGACGTTGCCGTTGACGTAGGGCGCGGCGCCGAGCAGATCGCAGAGGTCAAGGAATTCGTGTGTACCGAACGAATTGTCCTCGACCACGTCACCCCAGTGGGAGTTGACCATTCGAGGTCGCTCCCCGCGAGGCCCGATGCCGTCCCTCCAGTGATATTCGTCCGCGAAACACCCTCCCGGCCAGCGCAGGTTGGGAATGCGAATCTGCTTGAGCGCCTCCACGATGTCGAGTCGGATGCCTCGAACGTTGGGGACCTCAGAGTCCTCGCCGACCCAGAATCCCCCGTAGATGCAGCGTCCGAGGTGCTCGGCGAAGTGGCCGTAGAGGTGGCGACTGATTGTCGGTCCGGTCACATCCAGGTCGATGACGGCGCGGGTGTGAGTAGTTGTCATGATCTTGTGTCCTTGCGGTCGTGATGTGCGGCGAGCTACGGTGAGGCGGTTCCGGTCGTGGGCGTCGATCAGCCCTTCGTCGAGCCGGCGAGTAGCCCGCTCACAATGTGGCGCTGAGCGAAGATGAAGAAGATCACCATCGGGATGAGGGCGATGACAGTAAGGGTCATGAACGACGGCCAATCCGTCGCGAACTCTCCCACTGACGAATAGATCTGCTGCACGATGGTCTGCTTGCTGGGGGAGGAGATGAAGACCGTCGGGAAGACGAAGTCGTTCCACACCCACATCGTTTGAAAAACGCCAACCGTCACGAGTATTGGTCGAATCAGCGGCAAGACGATCGACCAAAAGATGCGAGTAGGCCCCGCACCATCGATCCGCGCGGCCTCGATCACCTCAAAGGGAAGAGTTCGCATATAACCCTGAATGAGGAAGTAACAGAAGACCGAACCTGCGGTGTACATCGCCACGAGTCCATTGAGGTCATCGACGAGTCCAGCTCCGACGAGGATCCGGTAGAGCGGAATCAGCGTCGATTGGGCGGGAACGACAAACGCAAAGAGCAGTGCTGCTTCCAGAACTCGGTTGAACGTGGAGCGCCGCATGACCATGGCGTACGCGGCCATGGCCCCTATAAGTAGTTGCACGGTCACAGCGACTGCCGTGACATAAAGCGTGTTGCCGAAGCTCTGCGCAAGGGGAACTTCGCGGACAACGTCGATGTAATTGCCGAGGTAGAAGGACTGCGGCAATGCGAGTGGGTTCTCAACGACCTCGCGTTGCGTCTTGAAGGTGTTGACAAAGACGTAATACAGCGGAAACCCGACGATGCATGCCAACAACAGCATGATCACCGAACGAAGGATGCGGCGTTGTTTCTTGATCCTCACGACGCCCTCCTCTCCAGGTGGCGCATAAGGGCGAGTTGCGACATCGCGAGGATCGCGACAATCACGGTGAAGACAACCGCGAGAGCTGAAGCGAGACCATAGCGACCCTGCCCAACGCCGGTGATGATGATGGACTGGGTGATCGTGCGGGTAGCGAATCCGGGTCCCCCGCCAGTGAGCGCAAATGGAAGGTCAAAGATCTTGAGTCCATGCGTCAGAAGCAAGAACTGGCTGATCACGACCGCCGGAGTTAGCAGCGGAAGAGTGATCCCCCAGAACTGTTGCCAGCTGGTGGCCCCGTCGATCATGGAGACCTCGTAGTACTCGGCGGGGATCGATTGCAGGTACGCAAGGTACAGAACTGCATGCCAGCCAGCCAGCCCCCATATCCCGACCATAATGACCGAGAACTGGGCCAGCGCCGGGTCCGCGAGCCAAGGGAATGGCCCGACACCCGCGACCGTGTTGAGGATGCTGTTCAGGGCACCCGTGCCCAGTGGAGACAAGATGTACGTCCACACCAGACCCAAAACGAGCATGCTGGGCACTGCAGGGAAGAAGAACACAGAGCGCGCGAAATTGCGGCCGAAGAACGGACGATTGAGGGCAACAGCGAGCGGAATGGCAATAACAGTCACCCCGAGCGTAGTGCCGATCGCAAAGAGGAGCGTGAAACTCAATCCAGCCAGTAGGGATTGGTCGGTGAACAGAGTCATGTAGTTCGCCCAGCCGATGAACTCAGACTCGGTGGAGTATCCATTGAAGTCGGTGAAGCTCCAATAGACCGATTGAGCCAACGGCACAACGAACAGCACCATGAAGGCGATGATCATCGGCACAAGGAATGCCTGACTGATCGTGACCTGACGCCAACCGCCGCCTAACGACCGACGCCTTCTGGGAGCCGTGCTGGTGAGCCTCGGCGCACGCACCTGCGACATTGCGAACCTTTCCCCGGAATGACCGAGGGGTGCGAATCAATCCACACCCCTCGGCGACAAATCAAGAGCCGGCTGCCAGCCTGGCATCGAGTGCCTGGGTGAACTGCTGTGGGGTGATTGTCCCGGCGACCAGCAACTGCACCTGCGCGATGGCCTCTTGGTTGAGGGCATCTTCGTCGCGTTGCCACGCGATCTGCGGAAGGTAGAGGTTGCCGGCACGGATGTCAGGCACGACCGGGTCCAAGGCCGCATCGAGCGTTGGCTCGAAGTCAGCGGTCACGGTGATCTGGCCGCTGGCCTCCGAGAACACCTGAGCGCCCTCTGCCGACGCCAACCAAGTGAGGAAGACCTTCGCCGCATCAACGTGCTCCGATGCAGCGTTGATCGCAAAAGCGGGGCTTGCGGCCCCGGCCAGATAGGGCTCAAGTCCCGTGACCGCAGGAACCTTCACCACCTCGAAGTCCAGCTCAGGTCCACCGGCCTCTCGCGCCGCCGCCATGATCCACGGACGACCGATGGTCATCGCAACACGGCCAGCGTAGAACTCGTTCTGGGCCTCGTCACGCGACAGACCGACGACGTCGCGCGTTACCCCGCCTTCCGAGTACAAGCGCACATACTCTTCGACTATCGGAGTCCATTGCTCCTCAAAAGATGAACCGCCACCGAAGATCTCGTCATCCATCGCTCCATCGATCGACGCATTGTGTGCACCGAGCATTGCACCCAGAACAATCGGAAGTCCGTCGATGGCCTCGTAGAACGGGGTGATCCCCGCTGCCTGGAGCTCTTCACACAGAACGAGGAACTCGTCCCACGTGTCGGGCGGCCCGTCATACCCGACCTCGGCGAGTAGATCTTTGTTGTACATCACTCCTGCACCCCACGAGGCAAGCGACAGTCCGTACACCGCCCCATCACGTCCGTAGGTTGTCCGATTGAACTCGGGGACCTTTGCGGTGAACTCGTCGTCAGCCAGGTCGAGAGTGAAGCCACCGTCGATCAATTGGGTCTTGTTCTCTGCCGCCATCATGAACACGTCCGGCGCGGTTCCCGAAAGAAGTCGGGTCTGGAGTGCGGTGATGTACTCCTGCACCGGTGGCGCGTACGAGACCTCGACTGTGATTTCCGGATGCGCCTCCTCAAAAGCGGCAATGATCGGCGTCATGACCTCTTGGTTCTCCCATGACAGGTAACTGATCGTGGTCTGCGCCTCGTCCGTTCCCTCGGTGCTCGCGGTGCAGCCCGAGATCGCAAGCGTGCAGGCCACGATGGCAGCCGCGGCGACAACTGCTGTGTGTCTCATTCACTTCTCCTTTGATCGTGATGACAGGTGATGACTCTGCGCGTAGGCCACCCTTTCAAGATCCGATCAGCAGCGGACTCAACGAAGCAGAACCCGCAGGTCCACACCTCTATGACTTTCCGGAAATTTTCGTTTCTTGGCTTCCACAAGCTTGCTGGAAGTTGCGGTTGCTGTCAATCACTATTTCCCGAAATTTTCTGCTACTCTCGCTCTGTGTCCAGTACAGGAAACTCCCAGGCGATGGAATCTCCGCGAAAGACGATCCTGGATGTCGCACATGCGGCCGGCGTGTCGGTAGCGACCGTCTCGAAAGTACTCACCGGGCGGCACCGAGTCTCAGATGAGATCCGCGGTCGGGTCGAGGACGCGGTGCAACAGGTCGGCTACGTGCGGCGCACCACGCAGATGGCGGGTTCGCGCGACGAACTCATCCAGCTCGTTGTCAAGTCGCTGCGAAGCCCGTTCCTTCTCGGCCTCCTCGATGGGGTTCAGGCGAGCGCAAGCCGAGCGGGCGCCAGCTTGTTGGTGACCAACTCATCCGTTGGAGACCCGAATGCTTGGCGACGGATTCATCGCGACTACCCCGCGGCGCTTGTCGGCTCTATCGTTGTGTCCCCTGACGAGGCCGTGCATGAGGCAGTCATGAATGTCGGCTCGAGCCGACCCGTGGTGCTCATCGAACCACGTCTCCCGTCGCTCGACGGCTTCCCGACGGTCAGCACGGCGAACTGGAGCGGCGCACTCAAAGCAATGGAGCATCTTCTTGACCTCGGTCACCGTCGGATCGGAATGATCGCGGGTGGCGCCAATTCGCTCTTCAGCAAGGCGCGGCACGGTGCGTACCTGGCAGCACTGAACGCGGCGGGAATCGAGACGAATGCGACACTACAAGCGCACGGGGACTTCACCGTCACATCTGGTGAGCGGCTGGGTCGAGTCATGCTGGATCTACCCAAGCCACCCACCGCCATCTTCGCCGGGAACGACGAACAAGCGCTCGGGGTGTTGAAGGCAGCGCGGGAACGTGGAATCCAGGTGCCAGACGACCTGAGCGTCGTCGGATTCGATGACGTCCCCGAGTCAGTGTGGACATACCCAGCACTCACGACTGTTCGCCAGCCGCTCGCCGAGATGTCTCGCCTCGCGGTTCAAATGCTCTCTGCCACACGCAATGATGGCCGCCCCGCCAGAAGTGTCGAGGTCGCCACCGATCTGATCATCAGGCAATCGACCGCGCCCCCGGGTCATCGTCCATAGGTGCGGACACGTCACGGTGTCGTCAGTCCCCTCCGCGCAGAACGTCGTCACCGACCCGCGCGGCGCGTCGGTCGGCCACTGTGCGATCGCGAGACGGACACGGGGATCGACAGGCTCAGCGCGGCTCATCCCTCACAAATAGAGGAGAAGTGACGCCACCAACGAACCCCGAAGTGTCACCGATGTCCTGGTACAGGTTCGTGTGATGTCTCAGGACATCGGTGACAGTTCTGCATCAGGACATCGGTGACACTTCATGTCTCAGGACATCGGTGACAGTGGGAGGGTTCGAGGGCGTGGTCCGCGCGGGTTGCCGCTGCCGACGTACTCGGTCCCGGGTGTCGGCCATGCGTGCTCGATGATGAAGGTGCCGCGGGCGTCGAAGATCGTCAGCGTGTTGTCGTCGTAGATCACGTGCGCGAGCTGGCCGGCCAGCGCGCGGCTGGTCTGGAACTTGGTGCCGCGCGCGTAGATCGTGCCGTTGTCCCCGATGCGGGTGACGCGGATCTCGTCATCGACTCGATGGTGCGGGGCTGGTGCGGGTTGCCCCAGCAGCTGCAGGGCATGACGCTCGGCGTCCGGCTTGGGCCTGGGCGGAGTGGCCTTCGGCGTTGCGTTCCACGCCTGTTGCGGCGTGATCCGGCCGGGAAGTGCCTGGTGTGGTCGTTCGGTGTTGTAGATCACGTCGAACCGGTCGATCTGCTCCTGCAGTTGGGCGAGCGTGCCGGCGAGGGACTGCTTGTCGAGGTAGCGGAACAAGGTCTGGTGGAACCTCTCGTTCTTGCCTTGCGTGGTCGGCCGGTAGGGCTTGCCAGTGATCGGTTCGACACCGAGCGCGGTGACGTGCGCGACGAGCTGCCCGACCACGCCGCGACGCGACGGGTTGAACGCCAGGCCGTTATCGGTGAGCAGCCGTTGCGGCACCCCGTGCGCGGCCACGCCCTTGTCGAACACCACGATCGCGTCGCCGGAGTTCTCGCTCCAGGCGACGTGGGATGCGACCGCATAGCGGGCATGGTCGTCCGAGAGCTGGAAGATCACGCACCGCCGACCGCCGGCCAGGACATACTCTGCGGCGTCGAGCTGCCAGCACGCGTTCGGCGCCGGATATACGAACCGGCGGAACGCGGCCCGCGGCTTCTTCTTTGGCCTCTGCCCGCGCCACCCCGGTCTGGCGGAAGATCCGCGCCAGCGACGCGATCGAGGGCGCCTCCATCCCGAGCGCGAGCATCTTGTCGTGCACGCTGATCGGTCCGTGATCCAGACCCGACGACTCCAACGCAGCTCGCACCGCGAGCGCCTGGGTCTTTGCGTCGTCGGTGATCTGCGTCGGACTGTTCCTCGGGCACCGCGAGCGGGGCTCGAGCGCCGCGGCCTGCCCCTCCTCAACCGCCCGTTTGCGGATCGCATAGAACGTCTTCCGCGAGATCCCGTGCTCGACGCAGAACGTCGCCACCGACCCGCGCGGCGCGTCCGGCGGCCACTGCGCGATCGCCACACGGACACGAGGATCAACAGGCTCAACCGGGCTCATCCCTCACAGATAGAGCCGAGAACTGTCACCACCAACGACCGCCGAAGCGTCACCGATGTGTTGACCCACAACCGTTACCGATGTCCTGAGACATGACACGCCCATTCCGGGGCAGAGCGAAAGCCCCGCGATCCCAGTGTTTCCAACGGTTCGGGGGCTTCTAAGCTGGCGGTGACGGTGGTGTCGGGTTTCAGGACATCGTTGACAGCTGATCGCGCGGACCTGCGTCTCTCTTGAGCGCCGGGCTGCTCGCGGTCGAACCACGAACGACGAGTTGAGTCGACAACAACTCCTCCTCCACGCTCGCCTCGTCGCCACGCAGCTGCGCAAGAAGGTGCGACGTCGCACGCTTTCCCGCGAGCTCGAGCTGGCTGCGAACGGTGGTCAGGGCGGGGACGATCAGCTCGCTGCCGAAGATATCGTCGAATCCCGCGATGCTCAGTTCATCGGGAACCTGAATGCCGGCATCTGCAAGACCTTGCATCAGTCCGATCGCGATGAGGTCGTTGAACGCAACGACAGCGGTCGCGTTCGCCGCGCGCACCCGGCGGATCGCTGCGCGGCCGCCATCAATGGTCGGCGCGTTCGGTCCGATCTCGACAACCGCAATCCCCCGCTGCTCGGACTGCTCCAGCAGATGCTCCCAGCGCCGTGCGCTCACCCACGAGGTCGCGGGGCCTGAAAGATACGCGATGGATTGGTGGCCGAGGTCGAAGAGGTGATCCAAGAGAGCTGCGACTCCCTCCTTCACGTCCGGGAGGATGGCCGCGACACCGTCCACGGCGCGGTTGATGAGCACGAGCGGCTTCTGTCGCGCGAGCTCAGCGATGACGGGGTTCGCGAGGCGCGTCGTGGCGAGAATCACGCCGTCGACGCTCGGCAGGAGGCGCCGAACGGCTTCAGTCTCTGCCTCCCCAGACTCTTGCGACTCGGCGATGACAAGCGTGTATCCCCCCGCGCTGGCGGCCTGCTCGGCCCCGCGAACGATATCGAAGATCACGGGGTTGGTGATGTCGGCCACGACAAGCGCGAGCGTATGGGTTCTTCCGGTGTGCAACGCGCGGGCCACCGGGTTGATGCGGAAGTTCAGCTGCTCGGCGGCCGCGCGAATGCGCGTCTCGGTGGCGGCACTGATGCGCCCTGGTTTGCCGAGCGCACGTGACACCGTAGACGGACTCACCCCTGCCAGCTCGGCGACATCGTAGATCGTGGCCGCACCGCCTTTCCGGCTCGTACGGTCCGCCCCCACGTCACTCGCCATGCAACTCCATCCACCTGCGTGCCTTCTCGACAATACTGGGCACCGGCGCAGCGATGTCGATCTCGACGCCGGCCTCATCCGCCGCGAGCGGCTCTAGCAATGCGAGCTGCGACGCGAGCAGGGTCGCCGGCATGAAGTGACCGGTGCGGGCCTTGGCGCGGTCCACTAACAACTCGGGGGTTCCGGTGAGGTGCACGAAGACTGCGTGCGGCGCCTGTGAGCGAAGGCGATCGCGATACGCGCGGCGTAGCCCCGAGCACGCCACGATAATTCCGCCAGCGGCCGCGCCGAGCGCGAGTTCCTCTGCGACGCGGTCGAGCCAGGGCCACCGATCGTCGTCGGTGAGCGCGCGCCCCGATGCCATCTTCGCCACGTTCGCCGCCGGGTGAAGATCGTCCGCATCCAACCAGTCGATGCCGAGCGAGGTTGACAGACCGGCAGCGACGCTTGATTTGCCCGACGCGGACACTCCCATCACCACGATGGCGGGTGCCGTCGCGTCGCCATCTGGTGCGAGCATCCGGGTCTTTCCGCTCACCAGTCGTGCACGGTGCCGTCGAGCAGGCGGTTGTACGGCAGGTAGGCCTGCGCGTAGGGGTACTTGCCGGCTTCATCGACGTTGAGCTCGACACCGAGACCGGGGTTGTCGCCGGGGTGCAGGTAGCCGTCGGTCCAGGTGAACGACTGCTGGAACACCTGGTCGGTCTTGGCACCGTGCCTCATGTACTCCTGGATGCCGAAGTTGTGGATCGACAGCCCGAGGTGCATCGCCGCGGCCATTCCCACCGGCGAGATGTCGGTCGGCCCGTGCATGCCCGACTTGATCTGGTACATCGCGGCGTAGTCGAGCGTCTTCTTCAGCGACGTGATGCCGCCCATGTGGGTGACGGCCCCGCGGACGTAGTCGATGAGCTGGTCGCGGATGATGTCTTTGAAGTCCCAGATCGTGTTGAAGATCTCGCCGATCGCGAGCGGCGTCGTGGTGTGCTGGCGCACCAGGCGAAGAGCCTCCTGGTTCTCGGCCGGCGTGCAATCCTCCAGCCAGAACAGGTCGTACGGCTCCAGGTCCTTGCCGAGCCGCGCCGCCTGGATCGGCGTCATCCGGTGATGACCGTCGTGCAGCAGCGGGATGTCGGGGCCGAACTCATTGCGGACGGCCTCGAACACGCCCGGCAGGTGGTTGAGGTAGGCGCGGGTGTCCCAGTCCTCTTCGACGGGCTTCGCGCCGCGGCGCGCCGGCTCGTGGTCGTAGCGGACCGTCGCGTCACCGACGTCGGCGCCCTGCGCGGCGATGCCGTAGATCGCCTTCAGCGTCGGGACACCGGTCTGCACCCGGATGGCCTTGTAGCCCTGCTCCTGGTGGGAGCGGATCGAGTCGAACAGCTCGGGCAGCTCCTTGCCGGACGCGTGCCCGTACGCCATCAGGCCGTTGCGCGAAGCGCCGCCGAGCAGCTGGTACACCGGCATCCCGGCCGCCTTGCCCTTGATGTCCCAGAGCGCCATGTCGACCGAGGCGATCGCCGCCATCGTGACCGGGCCCCGCCGCCAGTACGCCGAGCGGTACAGGAACTGCCAAGTGTCCTCGATCCGCGACGCATCGGCACCGATCAGCAGCGGCACCACGTGCTCGGTCAGGTAGGTGACCACGGCCAGCTCACGACCATTCAGGGTCGCGTCGCCGAGCCCGGTGAATCCATCGTCGGTCGTGAGCTTGAGCGTGACGAAGTTGCGGTCGGGGCTGGTCACGATGACTTCTGCCTTTTCGATGATCATTTCTGTGCCTTACATTCCGAGTAGGGTCCAGCGGCGGCGGCGCACATGCGCCGCTGCCTTCGGTTTGCGGTCGCGTGTGAAGGCGCCCTTCTTGTTCCCGTCGACGCGCATGATGCCCACGGCGGTCTGGAAGTCGGCGAAGTTCCACACCTGCTCACCGACGAACGAGTCGATGCGGTCGAACACCCGGTGATTCATGTCGAGGTAGTCGACCTGGTATTCCTCGGTCCACGGCTGCCCGAAGACCGAGTGCTGTCCGGCGACCGTATCGGCGCCGTACTCCGTCATGATCATCGGCTTGCCGTACGTGGCCTCCCAACCGCGCAGCTCCGCCTCGAGGTGACTCTCGGCGGCCT
Source organism: Microbacterium sp. LWS13-1.2 (assembly GCF_040144835.1). NCBI lineage: Bacteria > Bacillati > Actinomycetota > Actinomycetes > Micrococcales > Microbacteriaceae > Microbacterium > Microbacterium sp. LWS13-1.2. The sequence continues at coordinate 3,185,261 of NZ_CP151632.1, read as the reverse complement.
CGAGGTCGCCGGTGTCGACATACCAGTCGCCTGCACATGCGCCCGTTTCGTCTCATCGTTGACGGTGTCGGGTCCGAAGGTCGGAACCACCGGATCCCCGAAGCCCCGATGACGGAATAGTTCAGCCCGACGGCCGCCGTCTCGTCGATGATGACGATGCCATGTCGGTCGGCGTACTCCAGAACCTCTTCCGCGTAGGGATAGTGAGACGTGCGGAACGAGTTGGCGCCGATCCACTTCATCAGCTCGAAGTCGTGGACGAGGTAGGCATCGTCGTGCCCCTTGCCGCACCGGGGTGTCTTCATGCTTACCGAAGCCGGTGAAGTAGAACGGTTCGCCGTTGACGAGGAACTGATTACCCTTCACCTCGACGGTGCGCACACCGATTGCGAGCGGGTACGTGTCGACGAGCTCGCCGCCCTCGACGATCTCGACGGTGAACTCATAGAGATACGTCGCGCCCGGCTGCCACAGCTTCACCTCGGGGATGCGAACCTCGCCTCGCGCACCTTCGGCCGCGCCGACCGCGTTGCCGGCGGCATCCCGGATCTGCACCCGCACGTCGGTGTCGGAGGTCGTGGCGACTTCGTAGGCCACCACGCCGTCGACTCCGTCGACACCGGTGACGACGGTGATGTCATCGACCCGCACTGCCGGGGCGCTGTACAGCCACACCGAGCGTGCGAGTCCGGCGTAGGTGTAGAAGTCGTGCAGGTACGTCTGCTTCTTGCGACCTCGGTCGTCTATCGTGACGGACCCCGGCGGGATCGTCACGTTCGACAGCTGGTTGTTGACTCTGACCGTGAGCCGGAACTCTTCACCGGGTCGCACGAACTCCGTGACGTCGGCCTCGAAGGGCGTGTATCCGCCGACGTGCTCGGCGAGGAGCTGGTCGTCCCACATAGACCCGGCCCTCGTGGGTCGCGGCATCCACTCGCACGAAGACGCGCTCCCCCGACCAGCCTCGAGGCACGCGCACCTGGCGCTGGTACCAGACCCAGCCGACGTGGTCGCGGATGGCGGCATCGACGAACAGATCGTTGTAGCCGGAGGGCACGGGCGCCTCCGCTTTGTGTCGTGCGTCGTGGTCCACGGGGTGTCGCCCACCGTCGTGTCGAGCGCGAAGCGCCACAGTCCGTCGAGACGGACGACCTCGCCTGTGGCAGCGGAACGGGGCTTCAGCATCGGAGTCCTCCTGGATCGTGTGTACTGATGTGTCGAGTGAGTGGAGTCGCTTCAGGCGCAGACGTCGGGTTCGCCTGACCCGACGGACGCGGGAGTCGCGGCGAGTTCCGCTTCCTCTTGCTCGTCGAGCGCACGCTGCGCCGCGGCATCCTTCGGGTAGATGCGGTACATGATCGTCCACAGCACGGCGTTGATGGCGTACGGAACCGAGATCAGCCAGAACATCAGCGCCTGCAGGCCGAGCGAGTCGGCGAGGAAGCCGAAAACAAGGCTGAACAGAGCGGCGAACAGACCCTGCACGAACGAGAAGATCAGTGCGTACGCGGTGGCGACCACGCTCTTGTGGACGACGGACCCCACGATCGGCAGCACGGCTCCCGGGTGGCCGAGCGAGCTGAGTAGGCCTGTCACGAACACCGCGACATACACGGCGACTCCCGTGCCCCAGTCGATCTGGAACAGCAGCGCGGTCGAGAGCGCGTACGCCACGAGATAGCCCTGCATCATCATGACGCGGCCCTTGTAGCCGAACCTCTTCTCGAACCAGTCGCCGAGGAGGCCGCCGGCAAAGCTACTGATGACTGCGCCGAGCATGTATGCCGACATCAGCAGAGCTGCGTCCGCAGTGGCCCATCCGCGCTCATCGACCCAGTAGACGATGAAGAAGGCGAACAGCACGAGACTCGTGGTGAGCATCACCTGGATCGCCATGAACCGGATGGTCCGGTTCTTGAGCAGACCTGCGGCGTCGCGCCAGTTGAACTTCATGGCGTCGGGGTCGATCGCGCCGACGGGCGTGTGCTTCTTCGGCTCGTGCACGAGCAGAAGGATCAGGATGCCGGACACGACGCTGATGCCGCCCATCGCGAACATCCCGTAGCGCCAGCCGTCTTCGACGTTCGCGAACTGGCCGATCAGAGGCGTCGCGAAGACGGATGCGAACACGGCGATCGTCCGAACGGTGCCGAACGCCCGGCCGCGCTCTTTGGAGCGGTACATGTCGACGATCAGGCCGTTGGTGATCGGCTCGCTCGCGACGGTGCCGATCACGCCGATCCCGTAGAGTATGAACAGCTGCGTCGAGTCTTGCGCGAACCCGGCGGCGATGGTCCACAGACCCCAGAGACCCGTCGCGATGAACAGGACCCGCTTGCGTCCGTACCTGTCGGCGAGCGCCGCCCAGATCGGGCCAAAAAGCATGCGGGCGAAGCGGCTCATCGCCGTCAGGATGCCGAGGGCACTTGTCTGCAGGCCGAGGGAGTCGCGGATCACCGGGAACAGCGTGTTGACGAGCCCGCCTTCGAAGCCGTCGACGATGCTCGCGAACGCGAGGGCGACAAGGCCGCCGCCACGGCCCTTCACCTTGTCGACGCGCGTCGTGCCGGTTTCGGTCCCGTAGGTGCGCTGCGCCTGCGTGGCGTCCAGCGGCTTGCTCGTCTCAGTCATTACGGACCGCCCGGCGGTCGGGTGTTGCACGCATGTGATCTCCTGTGGTCATGAGGACGCCGGGGCGCCGCTCAATGCGGTGGTGGGTTGGTCTGCCATGGCGACGAGTCCGAGGAACACGTCGTTGCTCGCGAGGCGGGGTGACGCGAGGTCGGTGAGAGCCGGAATGGGCGCGGAGCCGTCGAGAGCGCGCGCGATCTCGCCGTCGAAGGCGTCAGCGGGGACGACGCCGCGGCGCAGGCCCCCGATCCACGACGCGAGCGCGCGCGCCGACCCGGTCGGTGCACCGTCTCGTGCGAGAGTGCGCTCGGCCACGGCCGCGAAACGATAGCGGACCTTGGTCGTGGCATCCCCCGCGATCTGCGTGAGACGGTGCACGATCCGAGGGTTGGCGAAGCGGTCGAGCAGATCACGGCGGTAGTCGACGGTCTCGATCTCCTCGGAGAGCAGCTGCACCGCCTCGTCCCAGAACTCTTCGACGAGTGCTCGGCAGTCGGGGTCGGCGATCGCGGTCGAGACGGTCTCGTGACCGCGGACGAGACCGGAGAAGGCGAGGATGCTGTGGGCGCCGTTGAGGAGCCACAGTTTGCGGTTCTCCCAGGGCTCGAGGTCCTCGACGAAGCGCGCGCCGGCCGTCTCCCACGCGGGTCGCCCCGCGGGGAAGTCGCCGGAGAGGACCCAGTCCGAGAACGGTTCGGTCACGACGGGCGACCGATCGATCCAGCCGGCGGTTCGCACGGCGTCGACCTCCCCTTCGATGCGGGGGGTGATGCGGTCCACGGACGTGCCGACGAAGGACACGTGGGTGGCGATCCATTCGGCCAGCTCCGCCGATACCTCGGCGGCGAGTGCGCGGAGCCCTCGCCCGACGTAGGCGCCGTTGTTCGGGATGTTGTCGCACGGCACGATCGCGATCGGGGCACCACCTGCGCGCCGGCGGGCCTCGAGCCCGACCAGCAGGCGGGAGAGCGCCGCCTGGGGCGCCGCAGACGTCAGTCGTCCAGCCGCGAAGGTGCGGGCGAGCTCGGCGATGTCGTCGCGCGTGACGGGGTCGGAGCGGTCGAGGTCACCCGCACCCGTGAGGCGATAGCCGGCCTCGGTCACCGTCAGCGTGACGATCGAGACCGCGGGATCGGCGACAAATTCGACGAGCCGGTCAATACGGGACGCGTCGTGCGCCTCGAGGATGCTCGGCACCACTTCGACTTGATCGCCGTCATCGCCGCGCACGACGAGGCAGTAAAGCCCGTCCTGCCGCTGCAGCAGCTCGGCCTGGAGCGGCGAGCGCCCCGTGAAGGCGGCGATGCCCCAGTCCGCGGCATCCGTCGAATGAGCCGTGTACCAGGCCTGATGTGCGCGATGGAAGTTGCCGAGTCCGAGGTGCACGATGCGCACCCTGCCGGGGCGTGCCGGCCCGCCGCGCTGCACGAGGGAGCGGTCGTCGAGAGGCAGCGCGGTCACAGCTTGAACGCCTTTCGCGGAATGGCGTCGACGAGGTCGCGCGCGATGCGCCGAGCTGTCGGCAGGCTTGCGCGGCCTTCTCGCACGAGGCGCGCGAGGAAGGCGGAGTCGAGGCGCCGGGCCATGTCGTGGCGAGCCGGGATCGAGAGGAACGCGCGCGTATCGTCGATGAAGCCGCTGCCGCGATAGAGGCCCGCGGTTTCGGTAACGGCGCTGCGGAAGCGGAGGATCGCGTCGGGCGCATCGAGGAACCACCACGGCGCTCCGATGAAGACGCTCGGGTAGAAGCCCGCGAGGGGCGCCACCTCTCGCGAGTAGACCGTCTCGTCGACGGCGAACAGCACGACGTGGAAGCCGGGTGCCGTGCCGAACGCGTTCAGCAGCGGCCGGAGATTCTGGGTGTACTCGGTGCGCACTGGGATGTCGTGTCCGGTGTCGGGTCCGAATGCCGCGAAGGTCGGCTCGTGGTGGTTGCGGCTCACGCCGGGGTGGATCGTCATGACTAGGCCGTCGTTCACGCTCATCCGGGCCATCTGGAAGAGCATGTGGCCGCGGAACAGCCGCTGCTGACCCTCGTCGAGGCGACCCTCTCGGGCTCCGCGGAACAGACGCTCGGCGTCGTCGCTCGAGAGATCGGCGGTGAACGGCTCGAGCACGCCGTGGTCGGTCGAGACCGCACCGTTGGCGATGAAGTGCGCGCGACGGTCTTCCAGCGCGCGCAGGTAGCCGTCGAACGAACCGGGTCGGCCTGTTGCATCGAGCAGTCTCTGCACCCGGTCGGCGAAGCCGGCTCCGGCGGGGTCAAGATATGCGTCGGGGCGGAACGTCGGGATAACGCGCCCCGCGACCGCGTCCGAGGCTGCGAGCGCGCGGTGCGTCGCGAGATCGTCGAGGGGGTCGTCGGTCGTCGCGAGCACCTCGATGCCGAAGCGGTCGAAGAGGGCCCGCGGACGGAAGTCGGTCTCGCACAGCACCCCCGCGATGCGGATGTAGACCTCGTCGGCGTTGTCTGCCGACAGCTCCTCGTCCACGCCGAACAGGCTTGCGAGCTCACGCTGCAGCCAATACCCGCTCGCCGTACCGATGAACCGGTGCCAGTTCTCCGCCAGTCGGCGCCACACCGCCCGCGGATCCGCCGGGTGCGCGTCATCGAGACCCAGTTCGGCGAACGACACACCCGACGCGAACAGCAGCCGCGTGACGTAGTGATCGTGCCGGACGAGGAGGTTCGTCGGATCGGAGAAGGCCTCGTCGTCCAGCAGAAGCGCCGGGTCGACGTGTCCGTGGGGGGAGATGATCGGCGCCGCGACGACCTCCTGGTAGAGCTCCTCAGCGATCTCGCGTGTGCGCTCGTCAGCCGGCATGAGCGCGGCTGCCGTGATCTGGGTCGTCCGTGACATGACCTCAGCATGTCGGTGATCGGCCATCTTGTCAACCGATTGCCATCGCCATTTCTGCGCGCCGTTATGGGAAGAAACCGCCTCCTCTGAGATTCAGAGGAAGCGGTTGCTGCAAGCGATTGCTCGCATCCCGAGCGACGCTCTAGAACAGGTCGGAGAACCCCAGTGAGACGAGGTTGTCGTGCGATGTCTGCAGCGCCTCCCAGACGGTGCGGCCGTAGAGGTCGTCCTGCTCCACCAGCAGGTACTCAGCCCCGCTGGCGATCGATGCGGGGATGATCGAGGCGAAGTCGAGGTTGCCCTCCCCCACCTCACCGAATTGCACGACGCCGGCGAACGCCGTCATGAAACCCGCGATGTCGCCCTTCGCGAGCGCCTCGAAGGCGCTGTCGGGCAGCTTTCCGATGCGGTAGTCCTTCAGGTGCACCATCCGCACGCGCCCCGCGTACTGCTCGATGACCGATACAGGGTTCACCCCGCCGCGCTGCAGCCAATGCACGTCGAGCTCGAGGCCGACGTGCGGGGCGCGGTCGGCGATGATGTCGAGCATGAGGCGACCGTCGAACTTAGCGAACTCGACGTGGTGGTTGTGGTAATAGAGGCGGATGCCGGAATCGGCCAGCCGCTGGGCGTAGGCATCGGTGCGCTCGCAGAAGTCGAGCAGCAGCTCAAGCGACCCCATCGCCTCGAAGGGCAGCATCCCGATCCGCACCATTTCGGCGCCCAGGCGGTGACTGTCCGCCACGATCTTGTCGAGGTCCTCCTCGAGCGAGTCGTTTCCGCCTGGTTGCGGTGCGAGCCCTGCCGAGAGCGCGGCGATATCGATGCCGAGCTCATCCTTCGCGCGTTCCAGTTGGGCGATGTTCTCCTCCACCATCGGGATCTGCGAGACCTCGATCGCGCGGTATCCGATGTCACGCACACGGCGGAGCGTCTCGAACGCACCGATTTCTGCGACGCTCGCCTTGAGCATCATGGCCTGGACGCCTATGCGTGCCATGTCATCCTCCTGGTGTTCTTGTAGTCGATCTGTTCGTATTTGCCGTCCAGCACGTCCTCCACCCGCACCGGGTGCCCGAGCGCGCTGGAGACGTAGACGGCGATGATCACCGCGAGCGCCTGTACGGCGTCGCCGATCGATCCGGCGGGCTCGCGCCCGGCGCGGATCGCGTCGATGACGTCCTCGTACTGCCGCAGGTGGTCCTCGAAGAGGTCGGGCACGAGGCTCCCGCCGCCGGGGAGGTCTGCGGATCCGACCTCGCGCCCGGCTTGATTGCCGACTCGACCCCACCCGCGGGGCGAGCCGTCGTGGGCGTCGTCGGCGTGGAAGTACTCGAGAAGTCCGTCCTGCAGGTACGCGGAGCCGCGGGTGCCGTGCACCTGAATGCGCGTGGAGTTCTCGGGGAACGCGGCGGTGCTCGCCAGGAGGGTCGCGACGGCCCCGTTCTCGAACGTGATCACCGCGCCTGCGACGTCTTCGACCTCGAGGCGGTCGTGACCGACGGTCACCGCGGTCCCCACGACCGTCACCGGCCGCCCCATGAGCGAGAGCAGCACATCGACGGTGTGGATGCCCTGGTTCATGAGCGCGCCGCCGCCGTCGCTGGCCCAGGTGCCGCGCCAGGCGGCCGAGTCGTAATAGGCGTCGTCGCGCCACCAGGCGAGCGTCGCCGTGCCCGAGGTGACCGCGCCGAAGCGGCCGTCGAGCACCGCACGTGAGACGGCTTGCACCGCCGGGGCGAACCGGCGCTGCGTCATCACGCTGACGACACGGTCGGACCGCTCCGCGCGCGCGGCGAGCCTGCGCGCGCGGTCGAGGTCGATGTCGACAGGCTTCTCGATGATGACGTGACAGCCTGCGTCGAGCGCCTCTTCCGCGAGTTGCGCGTGGGTCCCGCTTGGGGTCGTGATCACGACGAGATCGAAGGATGCCGCTCTCAGAGCCTCTGCGAGCGACCCGAAAACAGCCGGCGTGCCGGCTGGTGGGGACGTCTCGGCGGCGAGGGCCTCGGCGGCGGGCAGCGTCGAGTCGATGACCGCCGCAAGCACGAGATCTTCGTGCGCGACGCCGATGCGGGCATGCGTGCGGGCGATCACGCCGGCACCGACCAGGGCGATTCGCAACGGGTTCATGCCGTCGCCTGACGGACGGGATAGAGGCCCTCGTCTGCGATGCGCTCGTTGAGCAGCTCCAGAAACTCGCCGTCGTCGAAGTCGATCGGAGCCTCCCGTCCGGTCCAGCTCGACAGATGGATGGCGTTGGCGAGGCGGACTCCGAGCATGCCGTCGGCGCCCGGCGCGATGAGCTCTGTCCCGTTGAGGATGCTCGCGGCGAAGTTCGCGAGCACGCCGACGTGCTGCTCACCCCACGCCGACGGGAACTCGATCGTCTCCTGCGTGTAGAGGGTCGAGGCATCGAGCTCGCCCATGAACAGGCGTCGCACGTCGTCCATGCCCATCCCGTCACTGAGTTCGCGCTCGGGACTGTTCAGGCGCGTCACGACGGCGATGCGACTGCCTTCGACGACGATCTTGCCGGCGTCGCCCTGGATCTCGAATCGATCCGTGCCGACGAGGTCGTGCGTGGCAGTGACGAAGACGCCTGTGGATCCCTGGCCGAAGTCGGCGAGCACCGTGACCTCATCCTCGACGGCAATGTCGCGCTGCAGTCCGTACGACACCTTTGCGAAGACGGATGCCGGCACCCCGCAGATCCATTGCCACAGGTCGAGCTGGTGCGGTGCCTGATTCACGAGCACTCCCCCACCCTCGCCACCCCACGTCGCGCGCCACGCGCTCTGCTCGTAGTAGCCCTGAGGCCGCCACCAGGTCGTGATGATCCAGTTGGAGCGGATGATGCGGCCGATCTCGCCGGCATCCACGATCTGCTTGATGCGCTGGTAGAGCGGGTTGTTGCGTTGGTTGAACATCACCGCGAAGCGAAGGTGAGGCTTGCCGGCCGCGACCTCGTTCATTCGGGAGACCTGGCCGGCGTAGACTCCGGCCGGCTTCTCCACCAGGACGTGGAGGTCACGCTCCAGCGCGTCGACCGCCATCTCGGGGTGCAGGAAGTGCGGGACGCACGTGATGACGGCGTCGGCGTCGCCGGAGTCCATCAGCGCGAGGTGGTCGGTGTAGGTGGGCACGTCGGGGTAGCGCGTACGTGCGACCTCCAGTGCGGCGGGGTCGGTGTCGGCGATCGCGCCGATCGTCATGCCGGGCACGCGGCCTTCAGCGATGAAGCCGGCATACATCGAGCCTTGAGCGCCGAGTCCGATGATGCCGAGGCGAACCGTGTCGCTCATGTGATGTGTCTCCTTGAATCCGTCTGAGTGAGTGAGTGGATGCGTCGCGTGGGACTGGCTGGCTAGCGCAGGGCGATGCCGGCGTCGTCCGCCATTCGGCGGAAGGCTCGCGCGGCCTCGCCGAACGCGAAGGCTCCCGAGAATCCGCCGAGGTCATGGGAGCTGGCGAGGTGGGGTTCGAGCGATGCGAAGCCGGTGTAGCCGTCCGCCGCCAGCGCCCGGATCGTATCGGCCACCTGTCCGTCGCCCTCGCCGGCGGGCACGACCTCGCCCGTCGCGGAGACCGCGTCCTTCACCTGCAGGTAGTCGAGGTAGGGGCGCAGCTGCGCGTAGCCCTCGTCGTGCGGACGAGTGACGCCGACCTGCACGAAGTTCGCGCTGTCCCACGCGACACGGAGTGCCGGCGACCCGACGGACTGGACGATGTCGAGCACCCGGTCGGGTGTGTCGCCGTAGATGCCCTTCTCGTTCTCGTGGAGCAGAGTCACGCCCGCATCGGCGGCTGCGGCAGCAAGCAGCGACATCCGCTCCAGCACCGCACTCCGGGCATCGTCGTGAGCCGCGCCCTCGAGGAAGAGTGAGAACACCCGGATGCTGGACGTGCCGAGCTCCTTCGCAACGCGGATGACGCGCAGCAGGCGACCGACCTCATCCTGAGGGTCACCGTCGAGGCCGACCTTGCCGATCGGCGATGCGATCGCCGACACCCCCATGCCGGATTTCCCGAGGATCGCCTTCAGCGCCGCAAGCTGTGCGTCGTCGAGGTCGACGACATTCACTCCCCAGGCGCTGCGCACTTCGATGAAGCGGGCGCCCAGCGCCTGTAACACTGCCACCTGCACTTCGGGGTTCGGATCGATCTCGTCGCCGAAGCCGGACAGATTCCACGCGATCGGTTGGGCATCGGTCATTCGTCGTGATCCTCTCTGATTCCTGGGCCTCGGCAGCCATCGCCGAGTGAACTTGTGGAGACTCTACCCAGCAGCAGGAGTTTGTGCAACCGATTGCCAGATTATCGCCTCATTCGCATACTGGGGTTATTCATTCGGAAATCCTGGATAGGAAACCGATTGCACATTCGTCCGCCGCATCCGCGCCGCGCGACGCCGCAGATTGAGAGACAGGACCACACGTGACGCACGCGCCCCTGAACATCTCGACCGATCGGGACGACACTCCCGGTTCTGCGCTGGAGCACGAGGGAAGGTCCGGCACCCGAGGACGTCCCCCGCCCGGCACCGACGCCCACCGGCCCCGACGTCGCAGCCGACGAGCGCGAACATCGGCGTCGTCGGGTTGGCGGTGATGGGCTCGAATCTGGCCCGCACCCTCGCCAGCCGCGAGGGAACACCGTCGCGATCTACAACCGCAGTCACGACAAGACCACCCACCTCGTCGCCGCCCACCCCGAAGCCGAGTTCGTCCCGGCCGCGACGTACGAGGAGTTCGCCGCCTCGTTGCAGAAGCCGCGGACGGCGATCATCATGGTCAAAGCCGGCGCGGGCACGGATGCCGTGGTCAACGCGCTGGTGGACGTGTTCGAGCCCGGCGACATCATCGTCGACGGCGGCAACGCGCTGTTCACCGACACGATCCGCCGTGAGAAGGCTGTGCGCGAGACCGGCATCAACTTCGTCGGCGCCGGCATCTCCGGCGGCGAGGAGGGCGCCCTCCTCGGCCCGTCGATCATGCCCGGCGGCTCGGATGAGTCGTGGATCACACTCGGCCCGATCCTGAAGTCGATCGCGGCGGTCGCCGAGGGCGAGCCGTGCGTCACGCACATCGGCCACGACGGCGCCGGGCACTTCGTCAAGATGGTGCACAACGGCATCGAGTACGCCGACATGCAGCTCATCGCCGAGGCCTACGACCTCATCCGGCGCGGCACCGGCAAGACCCCGGCCGAGATCGCCGACGTGTTCGCCGAGTGGAACCGCGGCGAGCTGGAGTCCTACCTCGTTCGGGACAATTTCAACGTCCCGGTCTGGAGCAGACTCTAGGCCAGTGGGTCGTGGGCGGGCTTCAGATGCGTGGTCTGAGTAAGTCGCAGACAAGCGACTGGAGATCCGCGAGATGTCCGTCGGCGTGGCTATCGCGCACAAGAAAAGCGCCCGACCTGTCGAACAGGTCGGGCGCTTCGCCAGCGAGCGTCAGTTGAGCGTGAAGGTGTACGTTTCGGTGTTGCCCGCGACGTCGAACACAATCAGCGTGTTCACACCCTGCGCAGCGCCGAATGTGGGCGGCTCGATGTAGTTCAGGTCCGACCATGCGTTGTCGGTCAGATCCTTCACCTTGCCGTTCAATTCGACCTTGTCGATCTTCCCGGCGTCACTGAGCTTGAACGAGATCAGATCGTAGGTGTCGCCGGTCTTCACCGTAAAGGATGTACCTTCCTTGATCGTCGCTTTCGGCTTCGTCGCATCGATCGTGACATCGAACGTCCCGGTCTTGGCGATGTTGCCCGCCAGATCGGCGGCGTTGTACTTGACCGAGTAGGTGCCGTCCGGCAGCGTCACCGTCGCCGTGTGCGTTGCCGCCTTGGCTCCGTTGGCCGCCGTCTGCGTGCTCTTGACCAGCTTGCCGTTGCTGTAGATGTTTGCCACCACGCGATCGAGGCCGCGGTCATCGGTGGCGTCGACCTGGACGTTCAGCTGGCTGAACGGGCCGGCCGTTGTCGGGGCCACGAGTGCGGCGACCGGCTTGACCTTGTCGGCGTCCGTCCTCTCGTTCACGACGGCGGCGACCAACGGTGCGATCTGAAAGGCGTCGATGTTCGGCGCATCACCGCTCGGGTTGCCGACGACGATGGCGCCCTCCGCGGTCGTGAGATCGATCGGTACGTTCTGCCACCAGAAGTTGAAATAGCTGTAGTTGTACCGGAAGTACCCCGTCGCGGTGTTCTCACCCCCGACCTCCGTGATGTTGGCAACTCGACTGATGCCGTCCGTGTTGTACGGGTGGGTGGTGTTGCGCGTGGCGTTGGCGAATCGAACCAGCAAGTTGTACTGGCCGGGTTCGGTTCCTGCAGCAGGGCGAGGGAGGGTCAACGTACGACCCGCCGAGATCCAGCCGACGTACTGGCCCTGCACGTTGGACCCATAGGTCGCCGCCGGCGTCTCCACCGTGGTCCCGGCGGAACGGACCACTGACGGGTCCTCCGCCTGGATGGTCGTGACGCGCGAGTCCGCTGACGAGTTTCGCACTAGCGTGACACCGCGAACCGTGACATCCGGTCCGGCGATGGTGAGCTCTTGGATCCCCTGGGCCAGGTGAACGGTCGCCTGCGTCCTCCAGCCTCCAGCTGCGTCTGCGCCGAGCCAGCCGATCGCGCGATCGTTGAGTTGCACGTCGAGCTGAGCGGCAGCGCCGGTGTCGTACTCGATCACCAGATCGTAGTATCCGTCGTTCGCCGCACCCAGGTAGAACGCCGCCTTGCCGTCGGCGCCGAGATTCACTCCTCCGCCGAAGTGGCCTTCGCCCCGGCTATGTACCGCTCCGCCGGACAAGCGCGCAAGCGATGCCGGGTACGACGAGGTTTCAGCGGCGTTCACCTCCGTGAGATCGAACCGGTCGAGCGCGACATTGCTGCCCGGAAGTGCCGCACTGCCGTCTTGGCTCGCGCGCAGCGACAGCGAGTGCATGCCCGCAGTGAGAGTAACGGGCACCTCGACGCGACCCTTATAGGTGTTGCTCAGCGTGGACGAGTACTGGACGAGTTCGCCGAGACCGCCGTCCACGAACAGTGCATGGCGGCCGGATTTCATGTTCGTGCCGTCCGGGCGATCGCTCGTGCCGTACTGGATGCCGAGCAGGTAGGCGCCGTCGCGCGGAACGTCCACCGACCAAGTCGCCGAGGCCGCAGCGTTGGTGAACCCGCGCACGTCCTTCTGGCCAGAGGTCGCCTGGGCGTTGGCCGCCAGGGTGGTGATGGTCGCGCCACCCGCCAGCGCCGTCGCTTCCGCCTCGATGCGCGTCTGCCATGCGGCATCGGGAGTGGGTGCGGACCCTGAGGCGGGCGTGATGATCACGCGGTACGCGTCCATCGGGTCCCCGTTCGGAACGGTGACGACCCCTCCGCCCGCACCGTCGAGCGCGATCCGTTCGGCCTTGATGACCGGCGGCTGCTCAGCGAACCCTTCCTGGCCGCTGAACTGCGTACGCTGGACCAGGATGTCCACCTGCGCGCCGAAGACGTCGCTGTCGAGCCCGCTGAACTCCAGCTCGGCGTCTGTCGTGCCACCACCGAACAGCACGGTCGCAGTCTTGTTCTCTTCGTCGACTGCAGCGGTGCCTTGCAGTGTGCCGGGTTGGTTCGGCGCTGGCGGCGTGAGCTGAACGGTGTCTCCTGTCAGGTCGGCGTACCACTTGAGAAGCCACCACGCGCCGTTACCGCCATTGACCTGAGCCACATGGTCATCGAGGTTGCCGGACTGGGACCAGTACGCCACCTGCGCGTCGACCTTCTCGCGCTCGAACATTGAGATCCACTGGATCATGCGTCCCGGCACACCGGTGTCGCGTCGCAGTGCGTACTCCGTGATGTTGACCGGGATGTCATCGATCCCGAGCTCATCTTCGATGGCGCGGTAGGTCGCCAGGTTGCCGGGGAAATACTGAAGCGAGCAATCGCAGAGCTCGTGCCAAGTGAACACATCCGGCAGCTGATCATTGGCCTTCGCGTACGTGAGGAAGTCGCGGGTCCGGTCGGCGTGCCAGTACGAGTCGCCCATCGCCGCTACGCGCACGCCCGGCATGATGCTCTGGATGAGATCGTAGGCGGCGGACCAGTCGGAGAGGAACTGGTCCTTCCGGGTCGACCAGTCCGCGTACCAGATCCAGTCGGGTTCGTTGAATGGAGTGAAGATGTATCGGTCGTAGTCTTCCGGGGCCGTGACGTCGGCGACCTTCTGGACCACGGTCTGGACGTGCGTCAGATACTCCACTTGTCCGGGATAGGTGTTTCCGGCGTAAGGCCACTGCGCGTAGTCATCCTGGATGTTGATGTATATCTCCTCGCCACCCGACGAGAAGAAGTCCGGCGAGTTGGTGAGCGCGCCCCCGTTGGGATGCTGTAGCCCGCCTTCCGGCATCTGAGTGACGTGGCGGACGCCGGCGCCGGCGACCACTGCGGTCGTGGGGACGCCCGGATCGCCGAGCCCGTACAGGTAGCCTGCTGCGCCACCGTGGACCTTGCCCGTCGAGTCGCCGAAGTCGACGGACAGCGTGTCGGCTGCCGCCGCGGCGGGAGAGGTCGCTGCGAGTGCCGCTGTTGCGGCCAAGGCCGTGACCAGCAGCAGCCCTCCTGCGCGTCTCTTCAATTGCGTTGACATTCGTTCCACTCCTTTGGGGTTCGTGCTGGCTGGCCGTAACGTCGGAGTCTCGGCGCTACGGATCGCGGTCCTGTCGGCCGCGCGTCTGCGGGGAGGACCACGAATCGACGACTCCGCGCGGAGTCGCCCTGGGGGCAGCCGGAGGTTCCGGCCGCCCCGCAGACTTACTGGAACAGCGCGTTGACGCTGTCGTTGGCTGTGGTGAAGACGGTGCTGTCGGCACTGCCCTGCAGGAACGACTCGACGGCGGCCGTCACGGTGTCGTTGATCTCGGACCAGTGGTCCGCGATCGGCAGGAGAGCCGTGGTTCCGTCGTCGACCTGAACGGTGAAGCCGGAGATGTCCCATCCCTTCTCAGCGAATGCCGCAGTGGCGATCTCTGTGGAGGTCTTGATCGCCGGGAACACCACCGCGTCCTTCGCGACCACGTCCTGACACGCCGTGGAGCCGAGGTACTTGACCCACTCCCAGGCTTCATCGGGCTGATCGGTTCCGGCCCAGATGGCGTCGGAGAGACCGTTGAAGACGCTGCCACGCTGTCCGCTCGGGCCGACGGGCGTGGGCGCAACCTGCGTGGGAACGTCCGACTGGCCGAGGTAGGAGCCGTTCATCCAGCTGCCATCGGTCACCAGCGCGTAGCGTCCGGCGAGGTAGCCGTTCAGCGGATCCGCCTCTGAGAGCGCGATGTCCACAGACGGCATGAAGCCACGTTCCTGCAGCGTTTTGTACCACTCGATCGTCTCGACGAACCGAGGATCGTCGAAGTTCCACTCCGTGGTCCATGGCGTGGTGTCTCCGAAGTACCAGTCGTTGCCCAGCGCGTACGGCGCCCATGTCTGCTGGCCCGAAGCGTTCAGGCCGTTCCCGCTCAGGGCGAGACCGTAGATATCGACATTCCTCGGGTCGAAGCCTGGCTCATTGCCGTGCACGCCGTTGGCGTCAACCGTGAGCGCAGCGATCAGCTCCTCGAAGGCACCCGAGCCGTCCGGGCTCCATGCCAGTCCCGAGAGCTGCTCGGGAGTGAAGCCCGCGTCGGCGACCATCGACTCGTTGTAGAACATCGCAACGGTGTCGAAGTCCTTCGGCAGACCGTACCGGCCGCCTTCCTGGTCGACCCAGAGCTCGGCGAGGCCGTCCTGGTAGATCGACAGGTCGACATCGTCTTCCTCGACGCGGTCCGAGATATCCAACAGCTGACCTTGCGAGACGAACTCGGGATAGTACGACAGGTGGTCGGCGAAGACATCCGGAGCAGTCCCGGAGGCGAAGCCGGTGGTCAGGCCCTGCCAGTAGTCCGCCCAACCATATTGCTCGATCTTGACCGAGATCCCCGACTCGGCCTCGAAGTCATCCGCGCACTGCTGGTACGCGGGCTGCTGGTTCGAGTCCCACAGCCAATACGTAATCGACGTGTCCTCGGCGGCCGGGTCTGGACCCGAGCCGGAGCAGGATGCGAGCAACAGCGCGGGCACGGCCGCGACTGTTATGCCGAGTGCGAGTCGGCGGGTGACAGGGGTGGAGTGCGACATTGCAGTTCGTTCCTTCAGATGAGTTGGTGCGGGTTGATGGCTTCGCGCGCCCCTCGCGCGCGCCTACTTGATGCCGGAATAACCGAGGTTGTCGACGAACCTCCGTCCGAAGATCAAGAAGAGGACGAGCACGGGCAACGCGGCGATGAGCGTCCCCGCCATGAGACCCGCCCAATCGGGGCCCGTCTGCGGCGTCTGCGCGCGGAAGATCCCGAGCGCCACGGTCAGCACGCGGGCCTCTTCGGCCCTTCCGACCAGGAGGGGCCAGAAGTACTCGCCCCACGCCGTGATGTAGGTCAGCAACGACAAGGTGACCAGCGGCGTCGCGGACATCGGCAGCAGGACGCGGAAGAACAGGCGGGCGTGCCCCGCGCCGTCGATCATCGCGGCCTCCTCGACCTCCCGCGGAATGCCGAGGAAGAACTGACGCATGAAGAAGATGGCGAACGGGGTCATGAAGAAGAAAGGGAGGATGATCCCGGCCAAGGTGTTCAGCAGGCCGAGGTCGCGGATCAGGATGAAGTTCGGCAACTGCACGAAGATCGGCGGGATCATCATCGCGGTGAGGAAGGCGAAGAAGACCGCGTCGCGGCCCTTCCACGTCAGTCGCGCGAACGCGTACGCCGCCATCGATGAGAACAGCACTTGGCCGACGGTGATGACAGTGGCCACGATGACCGAGTTGCGCAGGTACAACCAGAAGTTGATGGATCCGGTCGTGCCTCCCTCCGCGGCGGCCTCCTCGGGAGTAGAAAGTCCGAGAACCCGCCGAAACCCGCCTAGCGAGGGATCTGCCGGCAAGAGGTTGCCCGGGTCCAGATAGAGGGCGTTGTTGTTGGAGAGCGCGGTGCGCAGCATCCAGTAGAACGGAAACAGCGTGATCAGCATGACCACGGCCAGGCTGACCCAGGCTGCGATGCGCCCCCATCTGTTGCGGCGAGGCCGGCGGCGGGGGGTGGCCGGCGCCACGACAGTTTCGGGGTCGATGTCGACACGATCTGTGGTGAGAGTCATCGAGGGTTCCTCAAGCCAGATCCGAGCGGTTGGACCGCATGATCTTCAGTTGGAAGTAGGCGATCGCCGACAGGATCACCACGAGGAACACCGAGAGTGCGCTCGCGTAGCCGAGGTCGAAGCGCTCGAACGCCTGCTGGTAGATGTAGTAGTAGATCACCCGTGTCGCGTTCACGGGGCCGCCTTCTGTTGTGACGGCTACGGTGTCGAAGATCTGGAAGCTGCCGACGACCGTGATGACCATCACCAGTGCGAGGACGGGGCGCAGCAGAGGAAGTGTGATCGTCCAGAACATCCGCCACTCGGACGCGCCGTCCAGTGAGGCGGCTTCGTAGTACTGGCCCGGGATCATCTGCAGCCCTGCGAACAGCAGCAGCGCCGTGTATCCCACGAACCGCCACACGTTGATGAGGGCAATGGTCGGTATCGCCGTCGCCGGGTCTCCGAAGAATGCGATCCGATCCCATCCCAGCGCATCGAGCGCGACGTTGATGATGCCAGTCGAATAGTCCGCCATCCAGAACCAGACGATGGCCACGACCACGTTGGCGACAAGGTAGGGCAGCAGTATCAGACCGCGGATGGTGACGGAGCGCGTGAGCCTGTGCAGCAGTACGGCCAGCAGCAGGGCCAAGACGGTCTGGACGCCGATGTTGATCACGACGTACTCGACGGTGACCCACAGCGAGTTCCAGAACAGCGGGTCGGAGATCATGCGGGTGTAGTTTTCGACCCCGGTGAACGTTCCCGCTCCGATCAGATTCTGATCGGTGAAGCTGAACCACAGCCCGCGCAGTGCGGGCACGAGGTAGAAGGCCACGAGGCCGAGGGACGCCGGGGCGATGAACCACAACGCCACGCGAAGGTCGGAGCGCGGCCGCCGACGCGTCGTCGTCGGAGTGCGTGGCAGGCTCACGGGTGCTGCTCCACGAGAATGTGGATCGCCTGGTCTGGGTTCAGAGCCGGAATCTGGATGCCGACCTCTCCCAGCACAGCACCGGTGGCGAAGAACCCGTCACGCCACCACTGGGGATGGGTGCGCGGATCCAGGGCGCCGCTCGCTTCCGGCCCCGCCGCCCGGACGTGATACCGGCGCGCTGGAGCCAGCCCGTCCAGTCGGACGGCGCCCACCGGCCAGCTGATATGGCGCTCTCGCAAGACGACCTGATACAGCGCGCGGGACTGATCCTGGGCGACAGCCGCTGTCAGCCATACGTCCCCGCGCTCGAGCGACCGTCGCAGCACCCTGCCGGTGTGCACGAGGTCCCGCACCTCCTTGTAGAAGGCGATCCACGCGGTGAGCTCCTCGAGTTCGTCCTCGCCCGCTACGGAGAGGTCCCATTCCACACCGAGGCTGCCGAAGACGGATGTCGCCGCGCGGAACCCGAGGTCGTTCTTTCGACCGGTGGTGTGAGCCCGCTCGGATCCGATGTGGCTGCCGACCAGTTCGGGCGGCAGCAGCTGAGCGGTCCACCGCTGGATCTGCTGACGCTCGTGCGGATCGATGCAGTCGGATGCCCACACTCGGTCGGTTCGTTCAAGAATGCCCAGGTCGATGCGTGCTCCGCCCGACGAGCACGACTCGATCTCCAGGCCGGGACAGGCAACGCGGATTTCATCGAGAAGCTGGTAGGTCGCGAGAGTCTGGGCGTGCACGCCCGCACGCCCAGTACGAGTGGAGCCGGCATCCACGAGGTCGCGGTTGTGATCCCACTTGATGAAGTCGATGCCATACCGGTGCACAAGACGGACGATGCTGTCCCGGACGTGGTCGAAGGCTCCGGGATGGGTGAGATCGAGCACATGCTGATGCCGTGCCTCCACCGGCAGGCGCCCCGGAACCTGAAGCAGCCACTCCGGGTGCGCACGCGCCAAGTCCGAGTCGAGATTCGCCATCTCGGGCTCGAACCACAGCCCGAACTCCATCCCGCGCTGTTTCACCGCCTGCACCAGTTGTTCGAAGCGCCCCGCGCCCCACACATCGGACGCGACGACCCAATCGCCGAGCCCGCTACCGTCGTCGCGTCGCGATCCGAACCATCCGTCGTCAAGCACGAAGCGCTCCACCCCGACCCGCCCGGCCAAGTCCACCAAGGGAATTATGCGAGTGAGGTCGTGCTCGAAGTACACCGCCTCCCATACGTTCATCACCACAGGGCGCGCGGTCCTTGGGTGGTGCGGACGTGACCGGAGGTAGTCGTGGAAGCGGGCAGCCAATTCGTCCAGGCCACGACCGAAAGCCCCGTAAACCCACGGGGTGCTGTATACCTGGCCAGGTTCCAGTTCGATCTCACCCGGGAGCAGCAACTCACCGCCGTAGAGCAGTCGCTCACCCGTGAAGGCGCGCTCGGCGATGCTGCGGTGATTGCCGCTGAAGCCGACATGCACACCCCACGCATCGCCGCGGTCGAAGTCGATGCCATCCTCGGCTGCGACGAGAACGGTCGGCGCGTCCGCCCCGGTGCGTCCGTGACGCCCCTCACGCAGGTGGGCCCCGACGGTGAACGGACGCCGCTGCGGCACTCGCTCCTTCGCCCAGCGGCCGGCGAGGTCGAGGATCTCGTCCGCGCGCGTGGGGACCGGCAACGCCAGCTGGAGGGCATCCACGGTGTATCCGGTGGAGCCGAGGTTCTCCACCTCGGCCCTCAGCCGGACGAGCCCGGAGGCAAGCATTTCGATGTCGAGCGACATCCCGACCTGGATGTGCTCGTCCGTGGCGCGGACGCCGATGCGGCCCCCGGCATTCTCTTTCATGTCGACGACAACCGAGGTGGGGTGGAATTGCGGCGACCAGTCCTCTCCTCGGCGGTGCCCTGAGAGACCGGGCGTGCCGGTCCAGCCGGTCCATCCCTCGGGGAGCAGCGAAACCGGGCGTGGTGCGTCGACGCCGTTGGTCGCCAGCGCCGGGCGGGTGACCGCGGCTATCGTCGTAAGTTCCTCGCCGTCGAGCGTGCCAGGGTCAGCGCCCCAGTGGACGATCACCGGAAGCGAGTCCGGGGGGAGGTCGACGATCATCGCGACGCCCGCCGCCGCGAGACGGACGCGGGGCGGGGTCTCGACCGCGCCACCTTCCGGAGTGTCGACATTGACCAGTGCTGTACTCAACCGAAGACCATGCTCTCTGCTCGCCACGACGCGCGCTCTGCAAACGTTGGTCAAAAAGTTACAGCGAATGACGGGGATCTGCAAACGTTGGTCAGAAACTGCAGACGAACCCGGCGGCGACGAGCCACGCAACCTGTCAGTGTGAGGGCGGAGCAGTGCTGTCCCGCACGACGAGAGTCGGGGCGACAGATGAGTCCGCGGGAGGAGTCCCCGTGTTCAGCCACTCCTCCAGCAGGCGAAAGGTCCTGCGCCCGAGATCGGCGAAATCCTGCGCGACCGTGGTGAGCGCGGGAACCCACATCTGCGCGAATGGCTGATCGTCGAACCCCACCAGGCTGACATCCGCCGGGACGCGAACCCCGCGTTCCTGAAGTGCGCGCGCGGCGCCGATCGCGAGCTCGTCGTTCCCACACAGGATCGCAGTGACATCGGAGCGCCCGATCAACGACTGAACCGCGAAATAGCCGGATGTGGGCGAGTAATCGGCCTGCGTGATCGCCGGGACAGGCGCTCCGGCCTGACGGAGCGCCTGGCGCCACCCCTCGGTGCGGCCGCTGCGCGCCCTCGTCCTGGGTATCGCCAGGTGGTGCACAGTGCGATGCCCCAGAGAGAGGAGGTACTCGGTCGCCACCCTGCCACCTTCGGCATCGTCGAGGAACGCGTGGGGACGGGCACCCCGCCGCCTGCGCGCACCAGCGGCAGCGACGACCGGAATCGATTCCGGGAACGCTTCGAGGGTGCTGGTGCCCACGGCGTCGAACTCGATCACGATCACGCCCGCAAGAGGTTGGCCCATCACCAGGTCGACGGTCCGGTGAATCTCCGCCGCATCACCCGTCTCGACGACGGCGATGTTCACCACCATGCCGGCCGCCCGGGCAGCCTCCTCGATCCCGTGCAGGGTGGCTGCATATCCGAACCGGAAGGTGTTGCGCGCGACGACGGCGACCGTGGAACGCCGGCCACTCACCAACGCCTGCGCGGCCGCATTGGGCCGATACCCGAGCTCCGCGACCGCGTCCATCACGCGCGCCCGCAAGGCTGGGCTGACCGGCGTCCTGCCCGTCAACACCCGGGACACCGTCGAGACGCTGACTCCCGCGCGCGCGGCGACATCGGACAGGACCGGCAACGCACCCCCGGGCCGAGACGACGCAATCCCCGCACCAACGACCATCCTGGAAGGCTACCGCGATCACACGTCCGGGCTTTGACCAGGTGAATGGTAACGACTGCGACCGGGTCGAGAGCTTCGTCCGCGCGTCGTACCTGCAGCCTCACACCCCCGTGGTCGTTCCGGAGCCGTCGGCGAGCAGATACGAGGACGTCGACTTCGGTGAGGCCGTACCGCTGCCCCATGCGGAGAGTTCCTTCGAGCGGCGGTTCTCCGAGATCACCCGCGGCCCGGACATGCCCGCCGAGGAGGTGCACCGCGCGCGGGGTGCTGTATCACGGCGCCGTGGCGTGGTTGGATACTGAGGCAGGGAGGATCACGGCCGCCATCTCCGGCACCGAGAGCCTCGGCCGGTTGACCATGCTCCTCACTGCCGATCACGGCGCGCATCTCGACGAGGACGGATCCTTCGGCAAGCACACGTTCGCCCCGGCGAGCGCCCGCGTGCCCCTGATCGTCTGGTCGAGCGACGAGACCCAGCCGGGCTCGCGGCGGATGGATCTCGCGTCCAACGCAGACGTGGACCGCACACTGCTAGCCGCCGCGGATGTGGATACCCCGGCCGACATCGGAGGCGGGGATCTGCGCACTGACGATCCATACCCGCTCCACATCAGCGGCATCGGGTACGGAGCGGCGGCGAGCCGAGCTTTTCCGAATCACGGCAAGGGGACGCTGGAAAACGGTTCGGGTGGCCGCAGCGCATCTGCGTGAGGACCGACCGCTATCGACTTGATCTCACCACCCGCCTCCAAGGACAGCGGACGGCCGACGACGACGCCGACCTCTTCCTCGCGGACCCCGTGGCCGATCCGACCGAGAGGCGGAACTTTGCTCCCGATCCCGCGTACCGCACCGTTCGCGATGAACTCGCCTGTGCCGCCCGTGAGGTCGCTGCGAATGGGCTCCGGCCATCCGATGAACGCGTGTACGCATGCTTCACCGTTCCCGGAGGAGGCCGCGCGTGACGTCCGATTGCGCGGCGGCAGGAACTCCGGCCTCGACGGACGGGATGACCACCCGGTCGTCCACGTGTCGCACAACGATGCGCTCGCCTACTGTGAGTGGGCAGGAAGACGCCTGCCGACCGAGGCGGAGTGGGAGTACGCGTCCCGGGGCGGCCTCGAGGGGAGGAAGCATCCTGGGGTGATGAGAAGCCGGACGCCGGAGGCGCCTGGCGCGCGAACAACTAGCAGGGCCACTTCGCCACCGAGAACCTCGATGGGCAACGCCGGATTCCGAACCGTCGGGCGATAGTCTCGATCCTCAGAGTTCCGTGAAGTGTTGAGCCGGCCCCGTTGAAAGTCCCTGGAATCTTCGGCCACGCGCCCCCTCAACCGGCGCTGCAGTTGCTTCAGCGCCGCAGGCGCACCCTCGCAGCGGGGCTCTCGCTCAGCAGGCCGTGCATATTGGGCCCGATGCGGCGCCGGATCGTCTCGAGTTTCATCACGTCCCTCGAGTCGACGTTCGCAATATTCGCCTCGGTTCCCACGTGCGTGACTAGCCAGACCATCGTCTCGTAGACCTGGTAGTTGTGCACGTTCGAAATCCAGCTCCCCGGCAGCTCGACCCACAGGCTGCTCGCATCGACGCGCTGCGCCAGGCCGTCCCACAGCTCCCTGTCGAATGCTCCGTCAGCGGCGATGAACTCCCGCGCCTCGACGAGGACCTTCCATGCCCCGGCGTCGAGGAAGTCCCTCGCCTCTGCGGCCATCGCCTCAGCCCCCACATGGCCGGTCTTGCCACCGACCTCGCCGAGGACCTCTAGGCCGCGAGCGCGTGCAGCGGCGACCAGAGCACGGCGACCATCGGGCCCCGCGTCGGTGATGTTCTGGGAGATCTCGACGAGGGGGAAGCCCACCTCGACGCAGGCATCCAGGTAGGCCTCGACGGTTCCGACGCTGAACGCGTACTCGGCGAACATCCCGCCGGGGAAGGGCTTCACACCTGCCTCACGATAGGCCGAGATCTTCGCGCGCAGCAGGTCGCCGTCGATGAGCCCTGCGGTCGTCGTCAGGATCTTCGCCGCATCCACGTGCTGACCGAACAGGTCGAGGAGTCCGCGCTGCTCGGGGAGCGAGATGCCGGAGTCCATGAACATGGTGAGGCCGTTCTCGCGAGGCTTGCCCGCCCGAGGCGGGAGGCCGGCGGGGGCGAACGGTTCGGAGAGACCGGTGTTCGGGTCCATGGGGAGTTTCCTCTCGTTGGTTGACTGTCACGCGTGTGCCGCGGGCGGTGGCGGACTGAAGTCCAGGGTGCGCTCCCCGCGCAGCGCGTCCACCCCGCCCGCGGCGTCGATGAGCGCCGACTGTTGCGTGCGGACGATCTCGTCCGTACGCTCGGGGTCGAGACGTGCGCGAAGGCTCGTCTCCATGTCGGCAAGCCGCTCGGCCTGCGCCTCGTCGCTAGCGAGATCGTTCAGCTCGTCGGGGTCCTGACGAACGTCGAACAGCTGCGCGGGACCGTCGACGTGATGGATGTACTTGTACGCGCCGCGACGGATCATGTAGACCGCGCGGGTCGACCAGCTCGAGTGGTACTCGCAGAAGATCTCGCGATCCGCGTCATCCGCGTTCGCCAGCCGCACGAGCGACGTGCCCGTCAGCGAGGCGTCCTCGGGGAGGTAGCTCGCGCCGGCGCTCTCGACGATTGTGGGGAACACGTCGATGAGTGAGACGTTCGTACCGCTCACCTTCCCGGCCGGCACATCCGGCCCCGCCAGGATCATCGGCACGCCCGCGCTGCTCTCGAGCATCGTCCCCTTCTTCCACGCGCCGTGCTCGCCCAGGTGATCGCCGTGGTCCGACGTGTAGAGGATGCGGGTGTTCGCGAGGAAACCCTGCTCCTCGAGAGTCCGTAGCACCTCGCCGATCAGATCGTCTACGAACGTGGCGAGGGCGGCGTATGCGCGCAGTGCCTCTAGGGTCTGCGGGGGAGTCAACGGCACATCGAGCGCGTGCTGACGACGGAAGAACTCCAGAGCGGGATGCCGCGACCAGACCGTCGGGTCACCGCTGACCGGAAGGGTCAGATTCGCATCGCGATACATCTCCCAATACTCGGGCGGCGCGATGTACGGGAAGTGCGGCGCGACGAAGGAGACGACGAGGGCCCACGGCCGGTCGAGCCGCGATGCCTCCTCGCGGATCCACTGACACGCGAGGCGCGCGACCTCGCGGTCGTACTCGTGGTAGTCCGTGCTGCCCTCCCCGGCGTCGGTCACGTGCCGACGACTGGCCTCGTGGGTGGGGCCTCGGCCGCGCAGCAGCCCCTTGAGATTGCCAACGCCTTCCTTCACGTGGAGCGGGATCCGCTGATCGGGGAAGCCGGTCGGGTCGTCGGCGGAACGGTAGTGGAGCTTGCCAATGGTGACGACGGTGCTCCCGTTCGCCGTCAGCCGATGCCCCCAGCTGTCCCCCTCGGGGCCGAGGTACGGCGACGCGTCGTCCCAGGTCCGCGTCTCGTGCGGAGGTCGACCCGTCGCCAGGCTGGCACGCGAGGGAACACACAGAGGGCTGGGGCAGTATGCCGCGTCGAAGAGCGTGCCGGCTTCCGCCAGACGATCCAGATTCGGCGTTCGGACTTGGTCGTGCCCATAACATCCGAGATACTTGCGGCTGTGCTCGTCTGCCATCAGCAGGACGAAGTTGGCGGGCTTCATAGTCGTCTCCTGTCGTCGTCGTCAGTGGCGCACGTCGACATCGAAGTGCTCGTGGTGGAACGCTGGGTAGCCGCGAGCTCTCCGCTCGTTCGTGGTGTCTCCCTGCAGCTGCCGGACGGGGAGATCGTCGTCCTCGATGAGGTGCGCGGCCTCGCTGCGGACGCGTGCCAGGAGCCTGGAGCGCAGATCGGAGATCCGGTCGGCGTGCTCCTCCCCGAGGGCCAGGTCCATGAGCTCGTCCGGATCCGCCGCGAGGTCGAACAGCTGCTGCTGAGCTCCTTCGGGATACCAGATGTACTTCCACTGGCCGGTGACCAGCGCGAGGTACTGGATGGAGGCGCTCGGCTCAAAGCCGCTGCTGGCACCGACGAGTTCGAGGCGCTCGGTGTCTGCGAGGAGGTCGCGACCGTCGCAGTCGTCGGGCGCCACGGCACCCGCAGCGCCCAGCAGCGTCGGTAGGATGTCGGCCTGGCAGACGAGGTCGTCGCGGATCTGACCGGGGTCGAAGCCGCGCCCCTTCGGCGGACGGATGATGAAGGGAATGTGACTCGAGGGCTCGTGGAACATGAACTTGCCGCCCGAGCCGTGATCGCCCAGGTACTCGCCGTGGTCGGAGGTGAACAGCAGGAGCGACTCGTCGAGGAGCGAGCCTTCGACGCGCGAACTCTCCATCTCCCGCGTCTCTCCCGCGGGGAGATCGTGCAGAGCGGCGAGGACGCGCCCGATATTGTAGTCGATCTGTGTGACCAGCCCGTAGTACGCGGCGCGCGCTGCGCGGATCGTCTCGGGCGGGATTAGATCGGCCGACCAGCGCTGCCGGAACCTCGAAAACGCCTCGGGTGCCGTGCCCTCCTCGGCCCAGTCGCCGCGAATCGCCTCAGGGATCGGACTGTCGCGGTACATCGAGTAGTACGGCTCGGGCGGGTCGAGCGGCGGGTGCGGCTTGGAGAACGACACCCATAGGAAGAACGGAACCGTAGGGTCGCGGCGGTGCCAGATGTAGTCGACCGCGCGCTCGGCGATCCACGACGTCAGGGTCATGGACTCCGGGACGGTGGCCATTCCGGGGTACAGCTCGTTCTGACCGAGACCGTGGCGCATGGGCTGAATGCGCGACCCGCTCTCCGCCATCTCGCGGTAGTAGTCGGCCGGCAGCACCATTTCGTCGAACCCGTGCCGGGCACGCTCCGGCGTGAAGTGCATCTTCCCGATCGCGGCGGTTTGATACCCCTGCGCACGCAGCAGCGCCGGCAGGGTTCCGAGCCGGCCCATGACGGTGGAGGTGCCCGCGTTCCCCGCCATGCCGTGCCGTAGAACGGTCTTGCCCGTCATGATCGACACTCGGGCGGGGACGCAGACCGGGTTGTCGGCGTATGCCCGCGTGAAGCGCATCCCCTCGCGAGCGAGATGATCGAGATGAGGGGTTCGCAAGAACGACGGCGATCGCTCGCCGATCGTGTCGGATCGCTGCTGGTCGGTCGTGATCAGAATCAGATTCGGGCGGCTAGGCATGGAGATCCTCGGTCTCGGACGATGGTTTGTGTTCAGCGGACGCGTTCGGCGCGTTCGGCGGTCTTCATCCGGTTCAGCCGGATGCTCACGACCACCGGCGGCACGAGCAGGAGGAGCGCCGTACCGATCAGGAGCGCGAGGGAGAGCGGACGGGTGAAGAACAGGGAGAGGTCTCCCCGCCCCATCGACGAGCTCTGGATTAGCGCTGTCTCCATCATCCCGCCGAGGATGAGACCCAGGACGAGCGGCGGCGCGGGATAGCCGAATCGAGCCATCAGCAGGCCGACCGCTCCGAAGAGCACGACCATCCAGACATCCAACATCGAGTTAGCGATGGAAAATCCGCCGAATAGGCTGACCGCGATGATGACCGGGTACAGCAGCGAATACGGGATGCGCAGCAGGCTGGCGAATGCCGGGACGAACAACAGCGCCATCACCAGCAGCAGCACATTGCCGAGATAGAACGACGAGATCAGACCCCAGACGAGCTCGGGCTCATCGTTGAGAAGATTCGGCCCCGGTGCGATGCCGTAAAGGATCATCGCGCCCAGGAGGATCGCCGTCGTGGCGGAGCCCGGGATGCCGAGCGTGAGCGCCGGGATGAAGGCGCCGTTTACGGCGGAGTTGTTGGCCGCCTCGGGGGCCGCGACCCCCTCGATGGCGCCCTTCCCGAACTGAGCCCGGTTTCTTCCGATGCGCTTCTCGACGTCATACGCGAAGTACGAGGCGATCGTCGCACCGGCGCCGGGGATCGCCCCGAGGAAGAAGCCGAGGAAGGTCGACCGCCCGATGGGTGCGGCGGTGTCCTTCACGTCCTTGCGCGTGAGCAGCATGTCGCGGAAGCGCGTGCGGATCGGCTTCTCGGAAGGTGTGCCGACCTGTCGGAGAACTTCGGCGATGGCAAAGACACCGATGACTACGGGGATGAAGGCGACGCCGAGGAGAAGTTGATCGACGCCGAACGTGAAGCGATCCTGCCCCGTCTGCGGGTCAAAGCCGATGGTGGAGATCCAGACGCCGATCGCGCACGCAGCGATGCTCTTCGCCCGTTGGGACCGCGCGGTCATCGTCGCCACGCTGATAAGGGCGAAGAGCATCAGTGCGAACAGCTCGGGCGGGCCGAAGCTGAGCGCAAGGGAGGTGAGCGCGGGAGCGAGCACCATGAGCAGGGGGATGGTCAGGGTGCCCGCAACGAACGAGGCCACCGCGCTGATCGCGAGCGCGCGGCCAGCCTGCCCCTTTCGGGACATCTCGTATCCGTCGATCGCGGTCATCACGCTCGACGCCTCGCCCGGGGTGCGCAGCAGGATGGAGGTCACGCTGCCCCCGTACTGAGATCCGTAGTAGATCCCGGCGAGCATGATGAGCGCCGTCAGGGGGTCGAGCGAGGTCGTGAGCGGGATGAGAAGGGCGATGCCCGTCGCGGGCCCGAGTCCGGGCAGCACGCCCACCACCATGCCGAGCGTGACGCCGATCACGAGAAAGAGCAGATTCTCAGGACTGAACGCCGCCGCGAACCCTGCGAGAAGGTAGGAGAACGAATCCATGGCTCAACCCCCGAAGACGATGCCCGCGGGGAGCGGCACCATGAGGAGCTGGGTGAAGACGCCCCAGAGTAGTAGGCCGGTGACCGCAGCGGTCATAGATGACGCGAGGATGCTGCGCTTCTCTACGAAGAACGTGACGACGAAGACCATGAGCGTGCAGGCGAGCGCGAATCCGATGATCGGGATGACAAGCACGGTGGCGATGATGATCGCAAGCACGATGAGGATGCGGTGCGCGGGCCGAAGGCGTCCTGCTTCGACGTCGACGGTCGCCGCTCGTCGCTCCTCGGCTTCGCCGCGCTCGACGGCCGCGATCGCCTCCGCGTGGACCGCCGCCACCGGCGCCGTGCGGTGTAGGGCGATGGCGGCAGCGCTGGCGAGCACGGCGAGCCCGGCCAGGCCGGGAAGGAAGCCCGGACCGATCCTGCCGTCCGCGACCCAGATGTACCTGAGTGAGCCTGCGATGATGGCGATCCCGATCAGTCCGACGACGGCCCCTTCTACGAGCTGGTGTCGCCGCTCCGCTGTCATGATCCCGTCCCCGACAGCGCTTCCTCTGCCGTCGCGGAGAAGGTCTCGAGAAGCTCGGTGAAGTCGGCTCCGATCCGGATCTGCTCGACCGCGTTAGTGGCCTCCATGTACTCGGCGAATTCGGGCGTCTCGGTCCACTCCTGGAAAAGATCTGTCCAGTAGGCGGCTTCTGCGTCACTGAGATCGGGTGCTGCCCACAGACCCCGCACTCCCTCTACGACGACATCGAAGCCTTGTTCAACCGCGGTCGGGACGTCCGCCAGCTCCCCGGACAAACGTTCCGGACTGAACATGGCGAGCGCATGGATCGATCCGTCCTTGACGAACTCGATCGAGTTCTCGGGCGCGCTGATCGCGAAGTCAACGTCACCGGTGAGCGCGGCGCGGGTCATCTCCGGTCCGCTTGTGAAGATGACGAACTCGAACTGAGCGTCGCTGTTCTGCGCGAGCAGGTTGCTGGCGATGGCGCCCAGGTCGGCTGTTCCCCCGACGCCGACGGTCAG
This sequence comes from Microbacterium sp. LWS13-1.2, assembly GCF_040144835.1. Taxonomy (NCBI): domain Bacteria; kingdom Bacillati; phylum Actinomycetota; class Actinomycetes; order Micrococcales; family Microbacteriaceae; genus Microbacterium; species Microbacterium sp. LWS13-1.2. The sequence continues at coordinate 3,156,555 of NZ_CP151632.1, read as the reverse complement.
CGTGCGCTCCTCGGCCTCATCGATCACGTCCTGCAGGTTGTCGAAGCTCCCCGTCCGCGTGACGGCCATCGCCTCCTGCGCGGCAGGCTGGCCGACCGGGGTGAAGTCGAAGACGTTGTAGGGGACTTCGCGCTCGAGCGGGACAGTCACGATGTTCGAGCCCGAGATGAGCAGGCGGTGCGGGTTGCCCGCCTGCTGGAACACCTCGGAAGTGCCGATTGCCCCGGATGCGCCTTCACGGTTCTCCACGACGATGGTGAGACCTGGGCGGAGATCCTCGAACGCGTCGGCCATAGTGCGCGCGAACGTGTCGTTGCCTCCACCGGCTGCGAAGGGAACCGACATCGTGACATCCCGCGTCGGCTCCCAAGACTCCTCTTGGTCCTCCGGATTCGCCTGGCCGCCGGCCGCGCAGCCGGCGAGGCCGAGAGCGCCGATGAGCGCGAACGCGCCGAGAGCGCTCCACCGGCGATTGTTCGTGTGTGTGTTGCGCATGTGAATACCTCCATTGGTATGACTGCTCGGTGCGCCCGAGCGGTTATGACGGACCAGTCGGCCGCGCTGGGTGGTTCTCCGGGTCAGGTATGGGTGCGGGTGATCCGATCGCAATCCGTGAAGGAGAGGACGCGCGATCAGCGGCGCCCAGCCGTCGCGAGATCTGGCCGGCCAGCGCCGAGACGACGGCGCCGTACTCGTCTGTTCGGGGACCGACGCGGTCAGTGGGACCGGCGACGCTCAGCGCACCGAGAGGCGCGCCCGTCCGCCCGATGATGGGCGCTGCGACGCACGAGACGCCGATCTCACCCTCCTCGCGGTCGATCGAGTATCCGCGACTCCTGGCGGATTCCACGTCGAGGTCGAGACTCGCCCGATCGCCGATCGTGTTGGAAGTGAGGCGTGTGATCTCGAGCGACGACGCGATCCGCTCGTACTCCTGAGGAGACAGCGCGGAGAGAAACGCCTTCCCCAGGCCAGTCGCGTGAAGGGGGCGGCGACTGCCCATCCGTGCGCTGAGCTGGATCGTGTGCACTCCCTGCTCGCTATGCATGTACACCATCGCGTCCTCGTCATAGACAGCGAAGAAGGCCGTCTCCTGTGTCGCTTCGACGAGTTCGCGCAGATGGTCACGCACGACACGGGTGACATCGACGGTGGCATTGGCGGCGGCACCGATCTCGGCAGCCTTGATGCCCAGCCGCAAGCGGCCCGGGACGCCGGCGCCCTCGACCCAGCCCCACTCCTCAAGCGTGTGCATGAGGCGATACGCCGTGCTGCGGGTCAACTGCAGCGCATCTCCGATTTCGGCGACGCTCGCGGTCTCGCGCGCTGCGAGGACCTCGAGCGCGGCGATTCCTCGGGCGAGACTCCCCACCGGCGCACCATTGGCGAGCGGGCTCACGCGCCGGAGCACCTTTGGCGCTGTCCCACTGGTTGCGACACTGTCCCACTGCATGCTACGAATTACATACCGACCTCTGTCGCGATGTCAAGTTGCGGCTGAGGAATGTTCGACAACGACTCAGGCTCGCGTCGAGGCGGCCCGAGCCGTGCCGAACAGGCTTTCGAAGAAAAGGACCGTGCTTTCCATGCGCATCATGTCGCTCTCCACCGACTACTTCCGTCTCCCCCTTCCCCCCTCGGAGGACGGTGGGCACGGCGCGATCGACACCGAGGAGTTGGTGTTCGTGAACGTGCACACGGACCTGGCAGACGGATTCGGCTACGCGTACACGATCGGCAAAGGCGGGCGTGCGATCCGATCCCTCATCGATCACGAGATCGCAGATGCGGTGATCGGGCTCGATTTCGCTTCACCGGAGGACGCGTGGCGTCACGTCTGGCGCCGCATGCTCTACATCGGCCGGGGTGGACTCACGTCGTTCGCGATCGCGGCGCTGGACATGGCGCTATGGGATGCATACGCGAAGGCGGACGGTGTTCCGCTGTATCGCGCTATTGGGGCGCAGTCGAAGGAGCTCCCGACCTACGGCTCGGGGGTGGATCTGCAGAAGTCGACCGAGGACCTGCTCGAGCAGATCGACGGCTACAAGGCACGGGGCCTGCGTGGCGTGAAGATGAAGGTCGGCCGCCCCACTCTGAGTGAGGACATCGAGCGCGTGGCGGCCGTGCGCGACCACCTCGGGACCGCGGTCGATCTGATGGTCGACGCGAACATGGCGTGGGACCGCGACGAGGCTCTCGAAGCGGCACGGCAGCTCGAGCCATTTGAGCTTCGCTGGCTCGAGGAGCCGCTCACCCCGGAGGACATCGAGGGCCACGCCCACCTGCGCCGCGAGACGAGCACCCCGCTGTCGGTAGGAGAGAGCTTCCACTCGCCCGCGGAATTCCACGCGTACGCGAGAGCCGGCGGCAGCGACGTCTTCCAGGTGGACCCGGTCACCAATGGCGGTGTGACCGTGGCAATCGAAGCGCTGCGAGCCGCGAATGCGGCCGGTATCGATGCGAGCAGCCACTACGCGGACGAATTGAACGCACACATCCTGTGCCTCGCGGAGCGCCCAGTCTTCCTCGAGAAGCACGCGTTCGCGCTCGACGCTTATCTGGAGGATCCTCAGGAGATCGTCGACGGCTTCGTGCGCCCCTCGGAACGACCCGGGCACGGGATCGCGTTCCTCGCGGAAGCCGTCGAGCCGTTCCGGGCTGACTGATGGAACCGGGGTCCAACGGGGTGGCAGGAGCCACGCAGCGCGTGCCCCTTCCCGAATCCACCCGGCGCCAAGGCGTCATCGCCGTCGTCCGGACGCGCGACGTATCGCAACTCTCGCCGCTCCTTGAGGCCCTATGCGAGGCCGGTCTGGCGACAATCGAGTTAACCATGACGACTCCCGGGGTGCTCAATGAGCTAGCGGCGCTCATCCGTCGGTTCGACGAAGCCTGCATCGGCGTCGGCACCCTCCACGCCGCGGACGATGCCGAGCGCGCGCTCGACGCGGGAGCCCGATTCCTCGTCACGCCGTCCGCCGCCCCCGCGGTGGCAGAGATCGCTCGCCCGCGGGGCGGCGCGCTCCTTGCCGGAGCGCTCACGCCGACCGAGATAGTCCGCGCGTGGAACGACGGCGCCAGCTGTGTGAAGGTGTTCCCTGCCCAGACGGTCGGCCCGAACTACGTCCGGCACATCCACGGTCCGTATCCCGACATCCCGCTAGTTCCATCTGGAGGGGTCGGACTCGAGGACATCGTTCCGTGGATCACCGCCGGGGCGGACGCCGTGAGCATCGGCGGCCCCTTGATCGGTGGAGCTACAGAGGGTGACCTGACGGGCCTCTCGGCGAGAGTCCGCCGTGCGCTTGATCTGGTCGTGGCGGCGAGGTCATCGTGACTACCGAGCCCGCGTCGGTCGTGACCTTCGGAGAGACAATGGCGATGTTCGCCGCACGCGATGACGGTCCGCCCAGCCGAGGCGACGAATACAAGCTCAGCATGGGCGGGGCCGAATCGAATGTCGCGATCGGACTCGCCCGGCTCGGGGTTCGATCGTCCTGGGTCGGAAGGGTCGGAGACGACGCGCTCGGTCGCCTGATCGAGCGGGAGCTCCGCGCCGAGAAGGTCACCGCCCACGTGACCATCGACGATGCGTCCACCGGGCTCATGCTCAAGCATCGCCGTACGGCCCACACGCAGCAGGTGGACTACCACCGCACCGACTCGGCCGGGTCGCATATTCGCCCTGCCGATTTGGAAGGGCGGCTGACCGGCGCGAGCGTCGTCCACATGACGGGGATCACCCCGGCTCTGTCGGCGTCTGGAGCGGACGCCGTGCGCCTGGCCGTCCGAAGCCCCGCGCAGTTCGTCTCCTACGACCTGAACCATCGGACGTCACTGTGGTCGGCGACGGCCGCGCGCGCGTTTCACCAGGAGATCCTCGCCGATGTCGACGTAGTATTCGCCGGGCTGGACGAAGCGCGGCTCGTCCTCGACAAGGATTGCTCCGCCGAGGACGCTGGGCGAGGACTGCAGGAACTAGGGCCGCGCATCGCGGTCGTCAAGCTTGGATCCCGTGGCGCCCTAGCCTCCACGGGCGAGGGCATTATCGAACGCGCTGCAAAGTCGATCGTCGCGGTGGACACTGTGGGCGCGGGCGACGCGTTCGTCGCCGGATGGCTGGCCGGACACGTGGAAGGCAGAGACCTCGCAGGATGCCTGGACCTCGGTAACGCCGCCGGAGCATTCGCCTGTATGTCGTATGGCGACTGGGAGGGGTACGGAACGCGCGAAGAACTGCGGATGCTGGACCACGACGACCCCGTCACCCGCTGACACCGCCGGGATCGAGCAGGAAGGCGAGCCCCGGCGGCTAGCAAGGCCGCGCCACTAAGCCCCGCCGAACGCGAGATAGATCCCGCCCGGAGTGCCCCCGCGTAATCGCGGATAAACCCCGTCATGGGATAGATCTGAGCGCTCACAGTGCGCCGTGCTGACTGATCGACGAAGAGGCCCAAAGCGGATGCAGCGGTGGAAGAGTCTGGAATCTTTCGGCACCGTCAAGCCCGTCTCCCTGCGGCGAGACGAACCGAACTGTTGGCAGGGACTTCGTGAGGCGATGTTCGAACTGACCGAGGATGAGTTGCGACCTGAAGATGCCGCCTACCGTGCTGACCGACGACGCACTCTCGCCCTCTACGCGGGCGAGACTGGCCACGACCGACGCCGCGAGCTCCCGAGCCGCACGTTTACAGATTCGAGCCGCCACTGCGTCAGTGGATGCCAGTTCCGTCACGTCCTTCGCGAACGATGCGACTGCGGAGACCCGGAGCGGATCGGACTGCAAGCGAATGTACGCCGTCTCCGGATCTGCCCAACGGTCACGTAGCCTGTGCAGCAGTTGGGTCCGTTCGCCGCGACCGTCGTGGGCGCGCATCGCCGCCTCGAGCCCCTGGCGTCCGATCCAGTAGCCGCTGCCGGCGTCTCCCATGATGTTTCCCCAGCCGTCCACACGCGCGACATGCCTGTCCCCGACCGCAAGGGTGACCACCCCTGTGCCGGCCGCGACGACGGCTCCTCGGTCGGTGCCCAGTGCACCGAGATACGACGTGACGGAGTCGTGAGCCAGGAACACTCGATCCACGTGCAGATCTCCGAGCAGAGCCGTCAGCGCTGCGGCGTCCGAGTCATCGGCAGTCAGTCCGGAGACGCCCGCCGAGATGACCTCGACACGTGCGCCGGGGGTGTCTGTCAATGCCTTCACGACCGCAGCCAGTTGGGGCAGCAGCGGTTCGTGGGTGCGCACGCCGGGCATGACGTGTTCCGCACTCAGCGCGCCAGCTCGACGCACCCGCACCCTTATGCCGGTCTGGCCAGCATCGATCGCCAGCGCGTAATCGCCGTCGTCGGTCGTCGTCATCCTCGCCGCCTCGAGGTCGCTTGGCGCAGGGCGTTGAGGATGCGGTGCGAGCGACGGTCGGTTACCCCACCCATCTGGCTTGTCAGGAACGCGAATCCCATCCTGCGCTCGGTGTCGGCGAACGCGAGCTGCCCACCCGCGCCGTCGTGACCGAAGGACGTGGGGCTCAGAAGCGGGCGGCCCGGAGCATCCACCTGGAATCCCGTTCCCCAGCGCGGAGTTGGCAGGACCGGACTTCCCAACCGCGGCTTTCCCGAGGTGCGCGGCCGCGTCATGTCTGCCCGCACCGCTGCACTCAATGGGCGGACGTCTTCGGTTCCTGTCACCAGCGAGGACCAGACAGCGGCGACCCCGACTGCGCTGCCGATCCCGCCGGCCCCGGGGATCTCGGCGACCTGCAGGTCGGGATCGTTGAAGCCGGTGCCGTCTCCGACGAGGCTGTCCGGCAGCGCGCCGTCGAGCGTCAGCGCGCGCATCACGTTGCGGCCTCCGGGAAGTCTCTTAATGAGGTTGATGGTGAAGCGATCCATGGGTTCGACGCGTGCGACGCTTCCCAGGATGGTGCGGGGTACGCCGAACCACACGTCAGCGTGCGTGGGCGTGGCGACGATGTCGGCGAAGGCCTGGCCCACGGTGAGGCCGGTGACGCGCCGTACGACTTCACCGACGATCCATCCGAAGGTGATGGCGTGATACGACCAGCCCTCACCCGGTTGCCACAACGGCACCTGCGCCGCGAGGGCGGCGACGACGGGGTCCCACTCCACCATGTCGCTCTTGCTGACCGGCGTCGTCAGATGACTGAGGCCCGCCGCATGGGACATCACCATTCGCACTGTGACTTCGCGTTTCCCCCCTTGCGCGAACTCTGGCCAGTAGTCCACGACGGGAGCGTCAAGGTCGATGCGGTCAGACTCGACCAGACGGGCCACGAGGACCGCCAGCAATCCTTTACTGCACGAGAACAACACGGTCGGCGTGTCACGGGTCCACGGCCCGCGTCCCGTGTCACCGCCCCAGAGGTCGACAACCGTGACCCCGTCGACCATGATGCACAGGGCTGCCCCACCGCGCGGCGACGATGCGAGCGCGCTGAAGAACGCCTCCGCGACGCCTTCGTAGCCCTCGGACACTTCTCCGTGTGCGGAGCCCGCCATCGTGACCATCAGCGCACGCTCCCCACATAGCTGCCGACCACGAGATCTTGTGGTTCGAACCCGTGGGGAAGGCCGGACACCCGGATGGTTCGAACGGTGTGAGGTGGGAGGTCGAAGTAGTTCTCGCTGAAGCGCGCGCCTGGGTGTGGGGAGGTGACGCGTGTCAGGTAGGTGAACGCGCTGGACTCGACAGCCACCTCCGCGGTCGTGTCGCCTGTGATCGTCACCGTCGAGCGCAGGTCGCTCGCGGGAAGCGGGAGGTCTTTGACGTCACCGAAGAACAGGCGATTGGCCGGGAATGCGTCGTTGTCGCTGCTCACCCAGGCGTACAGCTCCGGGTTCGCGCGCAGCGGGACGGACCACACCGCGCGGGAAGTGGCCGCCTCGATGGTCAACGGGAGTTGTTCCTCGAGCATCACCGACCCGTCGAATCCACCGACGGACACGGTTGCGACGGTGACGACGGCGTTGAGCCCCGAGTTGGACACCCACAAGCTGAGCACGCCGTCCTGATGCACGAAGCTCGCGATGACGGGTGCGTAGGCTCGGGCACTCGCGTAGTAGGCAGCCTTCGGCACCGTGTCGTAGTCGATCAGCGACCAGGTGATCCCCGGCCACACGTCGTTGAACTGCCACACCAGCGTGCCGCTGCAGTTCGGCTGCCGACGCCGGTAGTGCTCGATGCCGAACTTCATGCCCTCTGCTTGAGAGACCATTGTGAAGTCCACGTACTGCTCGATCGTCTGCGGAAGCCCCGTCACGATCTCGAGCAGAGCGTCGCCCTTGTCCTTCGGGTGGTCTTTATTGTGAGCATCGAACGAGGAGCTGTGAACCGACAACTCCGACGCCGGGATCCATCTCGCGAGCGTGGAGAGAGCGGGCGACGAGTGAATGCCGAATTCGCTGATGAACCGGCCGCGGTCGCGGGCGTATCGGCGGAAGTGACGAGCCTCGCCCACGCTCGCGTAGTCAACACCCCCGCCGGCGCCGGCGTCGAAACCATGCCACACCTCCCAGGCGTGCCGGTCACCATCGAGCACACCATTGACCGCCATGAACCCTTCCGGGGTGTCCTCGCCCCAGGGGCTCCCCGGCCAGTACGTCGCGGTGGGGTCCCAGCGGCTGACCGCGTCGGGAAGGATGCGGTGAAAGATCTGCCAGCCCCAGTTTCCGGGTTCGTACTGCTGATACGCGAAGCCATGCAGCAGTTGCACCTCGTTGTTGCCGCACCACAGCGCGATGCAGGCGCGGTTGCGCAGCCGGCGTACCTGATGGTGAGCCTCCGACTCCACTTCACGCTGCAGCTCGGGGTTTTCGCTCTCATAGTCCGCGCACGCGAACATGAAGTCTTGCCAGATGAGCACACCGTTAACGTCGGCCTCGGCGTAGAACGCGTCGGACTCGTAGATGCCTCCGCCCCAAACCCGCAGCATGTTCATGCCGCCGGCCCGCGCGAGACCCACCAGCTCTCGGTAACGATCGGCGGGAATGGAACCGACCATCGTGCTCGCCGGCAGCCAGTTGGCCCCTCGCGCAAACACGGGCACTTCGTTGAGGACGAACTGGAAGAGGCGTTGGCCGTCCGGCCCCGCCGAACGGTTCAGCGCGATAGTCCTGATGCCCACCCGGTCGCTGAGGGCATCGCAGAGTTCGTCGCCATCGAAGATTTGGATCCGAACGTCGTACAGCGATGGCTGACCCAGGTCGTGTGTCCACCACAGATCGACGTCTGAGATCGTGAGCCGCCCGACGGCCTCCCCGCCGCTGACCGGGACGGTCAGGCGGTTCTTCTGGCCGGTAGGGGAGGTGAGTTCTATCTGCGCGGTCAGGGCGTGGCCGGGGCGTGTGATGTCCACTTCCACCGCGACCGTGACCTCCGCGGTTGCGTCAGCCGGGTCGATCGCATCCGTTCGAACGTGATGGCCGACGATGCGTGCGCGGCGGGTCACGACGACCTCCACTCCGCGCCAGATGCCGATCGAGGGCACGCGAGGACCGAAGTCCCAGCCCCACGAGAACATGGCCTTCCGTCGCTGCGAAGCGATGGTCAATTCCCGTGACGGACCCAGCGCGGTGACGTCCAGGTCCTCGGGAAGATCGGGCATCAGCGCGCCGGCGACTCGGCGAAGCTGCGCGACCGCGGGCTGCGAGGTAGTCAGACCCGCGAGGGGCGGGGAGAATCGCAGCACGAGGGTGTTGGATGCCTCGAGCTGCCCGTCGATCCGATACTCCGCGGCCCGGAACATGTTCTCGTGATGGCCGAGCAGGGCGCCGTTGAGCCAGATGTCGACGACCGTGTCCAACCCGTGGAACAGGAGGCTGACGGCGTCGCCCGGCCGGAGGTCGTCGGGGGTGGCGAACGTGGTCCGGTACCACCAGTCCCGGTCCTCCATCCACCGAACGGATGCCTCGTTCTGATCGAAGTAGGGGTGCTCGATCAGGCCTGCGGCCAGAAGCGACTCGTGCACGCCGCCTGGAACGATCGCGGGGGTCCACTTCACCTCGCCATTGGCGACAGCGTCCGGCGCGAGGCCGCGATTGCTGTCCGCCAGCTCGAAATCGCTGATCGGAACTCGATAGGTGGTCGATTGCGCGCTCATGGGGCACTCCCTTGTGTCTTCCGTATGGAAGTTACACCATTTTGGTAGTGACTACCAAATAGGAGTTTGCGTAGGAGCCTCTTTCCTAGGGGACAGCGTGGATGACAGGGAAGCGGATCGCAGCATGAGGGAGCTGGCCGAGGACGGCTGTCGTCACTTGGAGGTGCGGCGGTGACGGGTTGGTCTGCGCGCTCGTCACGTCGATGATCTGGAGAAGCTCCAGCGTCATGGCGGCCGTCACCCGAACTCCGAGATCGGAAGCCGGCAAGCCTTCACGCTCCGCGATCGCAACCGTGAGCTGCTCGCGGGCCTGCAGGAAGTAGTCCCACAGCTTCGCACGCGGCCCGGGAGAGCTGTCAATCAGAGATCTCAGCGATGCGATGTTGCGACCGGGATCGTCGACCGCCTGAGCGATATCGAGCAGCACTTCGCCGAGGGAAACATCGAGTGGCTCCGCGTCAGGCCTCGCCCGAAGCCGGCTCGCGCAGTCGAGAACGTCCGCGAATTGGTCCAGGAGCAACAGTTCCTTGCTCGGGAAGTAGCGGTACAACGTCGTCGTGCCGACCTCGGCCTGCTCCGCGATGCTCTCCATCTTGGTCGCCTCGTAGCCATCCCGCTCGAACAACGCGATCGCGACATCCAGCATCCGACGACGCGTTTGCGCCGCCTTTCTCTGCCTGAGATTCATGCGAAGAACACTAGCTCCTCCCAAAAGGAAGTAACTACCGAAAGGTTGACATCCAGGAGGATAGGAAGTATTAGTAGTCACTACCAAGTGGTAGCCAATACCTCTTTTTTGAGCACATAGGAGTGTCATGTCTGTCCCAGCTTCCGCCGTCGCGGCCGGCACAATTGATGCGGCGAGCACGCCCGTCGGCCGTCTTCTCCCGGCCATGTTCATCTCCAACGTCAGTGCCTTCATCGGCTTGCTGACTCCTCTTCAGGTGCTGATGACCTTGCAGTTGACGCGGATCGCGGGCCCAAGCGCAGCCGCAGCGTTCGGCATCATCACGGGGTTTGGTGCGCTCGCTGCACTCGTCGCCAGTCCTCTCGGCGGCCGGATCAGCGACCGGACAGCCGCCCGATTCGGGCGGCGCCGCACGTGGATCCTCACCGGCGCGATCGGAGGAGCGATCGCCGTCTTCGCGATGACCGGTGCCACCGAGGTTTGGCAAATGGCTCTGCTGTGGTGCGCGATTCAGGCGCTGTTCAACTTCCAGCTGGCGGCTACCAGTGCGCTCATGGCAGACCAGGTCCCCCAGCGACGGCGAGGTACGGCATCTGGGCTTCTTGGTCTATCCGCCGCGGTGGGACCTCTCGTGGGAGTGGCGGCGGTGAGCGCGGTCAGTGATCCTTTCCTGCAGTGGGTCGTCACCGCCGTGGCTGCGGCGTTCCTCGCGGTCGTCGCAGTTCTCCTGCTGCGGGACAAGCAGCACACCCCGGTCGCAGGCGGCTCCCGATTCAGCCTGCTCGAACTCGCCAAATCATTCTGGGTGAACCCGTGGCGACACCCCGCATTCGGGTGGGCTTGGCTGGTGAGGTTCCTGGTGTTCTGCGCCGTCGCGAGCTCGACCTACAACGCGTTCTTCCTAATGGACCGGTTCGGCATCACCGCAGAAGCGGTCCCGCCGACGGTGCTCGTCGTGACGCTCATCAATGTCGCAGCCCTCGCGCTGACCAGCGTCGTCGCGGGCCCGCTGTCCGACCGCCTGCAGCGCCAGAAGCCCTTCGCCGCCGGCGCGGGGATCGCGGCCGCGGCCGCTCTGACACTCATGGCCATCGCGAGCGAGATGTGGTTGGTGTACGCCGCGGCCGCGTTGCTCGGCGTGGCGATCGGTCTGGTGGGCTCCGTCGATCTGGCTCTCTGCGTGCGCGTCTTGCCGAACCGTGAGAGTGCCGGAAAGGACCTCGGCGTCATCAACATGGCCGGCTTGCTTCCGCAGTCGATCGTGCCGTTCGTCGCACCCGCGTTCATCGCCCTGGGCGGGTATTCGGCGCTCTATATCGCGCTAGGCATCACAGCGCTCCTCGGCGCTCTCGCGGTCGCGCGGATCCCAGAAGTGGGGCGTGAGAACGAGTTGCGATTCGCGCAGATCACCCGCGGCATCCCCGTAGACGCGTGACCGCCCGGCCACGTCGATGACGATCACGTCGCTTTCTTCGTACAGCCTCCGTGAACGACTCGGACCTATCGCCGCCACGTTCAGGGGTGACGACGGGACCGAGCGTGTCTTCCGTCAGGAGTTCCCGCGATCAATGAGCATGGGCGAGTTCCCTCTGCAGGTCGCGGAGCGTTGCGGCGCGACGGCGGTCGAAGCCGTCGCGTTTCAGTTCGACGGAATCGCGGACCCCGCCATTGACCTGTTCGCGGTCCACGCGCGCAGCGTCGGACTCGACCTCGTGAACGCGGCCGTCGACGACGGGGACCTGCTCGATGCAGACCCCGGCCGGCGTGCGACGGACGTCGATGTGATGAAGCGGTGGATCGGACGATTCGCCGGCGTCGGATTCCGCCACGTCCGCGTCAATGCAGGGTCGCCGTTTAGTGAGCGCAGAACCGCTCGTCCGCCGGGCTATCTCGTCGACGCTCTCGGCGATCTGGGCGCGTACGCCGCATCACACGGAGTCCGGCTGCTCGTCGAAAATCATGGAGGCTCATCGAGCGATCCGGCCTGGGTCGCCGAACTCCTGAGCACCGTCGGGGCGGACAACCTCGGTCTGCTCCTGGACACCGGCAACTTCGACGCGATCCTGACGCCGATGCTCGCCGCCTCCCTCCATCCAGACGAGAACCACGGCCTCTCGCTCGATGCACTGGATCTCAGCTCGGTGTACGACGGGATCGCTGCTCTCGCTCCACATGCGGAGTTGGTCCACATGAAGGCGCACTGGGCGACAGACTCAGGCGCCAGCGGACCTATCGACATGGACTTCGTCGTCGCAATCCTGTCCAGCCACGGGTATTCCGGGCCCCTCACACTCGAGTATGAGGGCGTCGGCGGCGATCCGTGGGCGAAAGTCAGCGCGATCATTGACCGGCTTGGTGTGGGGGCGCGGTAGATGCGGAACCGCTCTCAGTCGCACCGACCGTAGCGGGCGGTCGTGCGCGCATCGGTCCAGAAGTTCTGAGGTTCACCGGATGGCGTTGCCGATGACCGAGAGAAGCTGCAGCTTGTCGTAGCTGTCGCTGCCAGGCACCGCGGTGTACACCAGCAGCAGATGCGAGTGGTCCGGGTCGAGCAGCGTCTGGCATTGCAGGTCCAACAGCCCCACCTCTGGATGCATGAACCGCTTCCCCGAGGCGGGCCGCAGGCCGACCTCGTGGCGTTCCCACAGCTTTCGGAACTCCTCGCTCTGCTCGAGAAGGAGTTCGGCGAGGTGAGCAGCGGGTGAGTGCGGTCCGCGTCTGGCGGTGACCTCGCGTAACCCGGATACGTAGATCCTGGAGAGCTGGTCGTGGTCGTGCGCTGCGTAGCGGGCGCGCGTGGCGGGATCGGTGAACCATCGGTAGCCGAGGCTCCGTGCCGGACCGGAGTAGCCTGTCAGGTCGCCGGTAAGCGCCACGCTCATCCGCGTCTGCCGCAGAGTTTCGCCGATCTCGGTGACGACCTCGGCCGGGGTGTCGTCAAGTCGCTCCAGGATGCGCAGCAGCCCGGGGGCGATGTGCTGCTCGCTCCCGGTTCCGCGCACGGGAGGTGCGTGCCCGGCAAGGCGGAAAAGGTGGTCGCGTTCCTGATAGTTCAGGTGCAGGCCCTGCGCGATCGACGTGATCATCTGCTCGGAGGGCTGAGGACCGCGGGCGCGTTCGAGGCGAGCGTAGTAGTCCGTCGACATGTGGCACAGCGCCGCAACCTCTTCGCGACGCAGCCCGTCGGTGCGGCGCCTCTGTCCGCGGGTCAGCCCGACGTCTTCCGGTTGCAATGCCTGTCGTCTGTGGCGCAGGAACTCTGCCAGCCCCTCCCGGTCGATCTCCATGCCCGCCCTCTCGTCGCCTCTGAACCATCTTCGACCCTCGCGGGCACGTCAGCCAGGACCTGCCGATCCACCGCTCGGTCCATGATTCGGTGGAGCGGGCAACCGCGGATCGTCAGGCCGTGGATGGGATCGCACCGATGACCGACAGTCGATGAAGACCGCTACATCGGGGAAGTTGCTGCTGAACATGTGGGGAGCTCCGTTGCTTCCTCGCCGACGTCAGGCCGGGTGGCCCGTGACCAGCGTCTGCGTCGGCAGCGCGTCTCGGTCCACCGGGGTCCCGTCCTTATATACGGCATCGATCGCGCGGAGATTGCGGATGTCGTCGGTCGGATCGGCGTTCAGCAGCACGAAGTCGGCGACCTTGCCGGCTTCGATAGACCCGAGGGCGTCACCCTTGCCGTAGGAGCGGGCCACGTTGATGGTGGCCGCGGAGATCGCCCCGAGCGGCGTCATGCCCTTTTCCACCATGCTGCGTGTCCAGTGGAAGTGGTCGCCCCCCAATGTCCAGGGGCGGTCGTCACGCTCGGCATCGGTGAGATCCGCGAGATGATCGTTGCTGGCGCATCCCGCGTCGGTCCCCATAATGATCTTGGCTCCTGCCCGCACGAGGGTCCGTTCATTCTCGGAGAACGCGCCGCCGCCGAGCACCGCGGCCCAACTACCCGCCTCCTCGAGCACGTGACGGTGCTGGTCGTGCACCGTCTGTAGCTCTGCCCAGGAGTCGCTGGCGACGATCTTGTCGACAAGTTCATGAGGGTACGGCTGACCCATTGTGTAATTGGCGTGAATGAGCACGTCTGCTCCCAGCTCCAGCGATGTCTCGAGCGCCTCGACCGACAGACTGTGGGTGAGCACCGGCACGCCTGCCGCGCGGGCCTCCTCAACGATGACGTCGAGGACTGGACGCGAGAAGGTCTGGTAGCTGCGGTCTAGACCCACCGTCATGAAGATGTGATCGCTGACGGCGATCTTCAGCAAATCAACTCCGCGCTGCAGGTAGTCTCGCACCGCCGCACGCACCTCATTGCGTGGCAGGAGGCTCAGCTGATGACCGACGCCCGCCTCGAACTGGGCATCGATTCGGTTGACGAACGTCTGCGTGGCGGCGCGACGGCCGGCGAAGTGGAAGTCGGCGCTGAAGGGGCCACCCATTCCGACGATGGCACCGGCTGCGTAGATGCGGGCGCCCTGCGAGCGACCCGCGTCGATGCGATCACGCGCCGCAAGGACGTGCTCGACGGCGTTATAAGTGTCAAAGACCGTCGTTACGCCGTTGCGAAGCACCAGCTGTGCAGCCTCCTCGATCACCTCCACGTAGCGCCCCTCCCACCGGGCGAGGTACTCGATCGTGCCTGGACCGACCATGAACATCCATGCATCGAGCAAGTGCACGTTGCCGTTCACGAAGCCAGGGGTCATCCACCGTCCCGTGCCGTCGATGATCTCGGCGCCGGCCGGGATCTGCACATCGGCGGAACGGCCGGCGGTCGTGAATCGACCGTCCGTGACGAGAACCGTCGATGGGGTCAACGGGTGCCCGCCCAGACCGTCGATGAGAGTGACGTTTGTGATGGCAAGTGTTCGGGTGTTCATGCCACACCTCCTTCGCGTTGTTGAACCGACAGTATCCGAAACGATCGATTCGGTAAAGAGCGGGTTGCTCGCTCGTACACTGAGACGGTGACGGAAACGGGGCGCGAACCGGCTCTCGCCGTTGACGGTCGCGCCAAACGGTGGGAGAACCACCGCCCCGCACTCCTGCACGCCGCCACCGAGTACGCGCTGGAGACCGGCGTGGCCGAACTCACGCTGCGCCCGCTGGCGCAGGCGATCGGCACATCGATCACGTCGCTCGTGCGCCAGTTCGGTAGTAAGGATGAGCTCATCCACGAGATCTGCCGCGATCTGCAGGCCCGCATGGTCACGGCCCTGCAAGAGCTCTGGCGAGCCACCGCGGGCGACCCGGCAGAGGTTTTGCGGGCACTGTGGCAGATGTGGCTCACGCCGGAGTACATGCGCCAGTTCGCCTTCCTTTTCGAGCTATACGGGCTGGCTCTTCGACACCCCGATCGGTACGAGTGGTTTGCTAACTCCGTCGTCGAGGAGTGGATGACACCCTTCGAGGATGCGCTCATCGCTCAGGGCCACGATCTGGACCGCGCCCGCAATCTGACAACCCTCGTCTTGGGCATCGTGCGCGGACTACACCTCGATCTCGCCGCGACGCAAGACGTCGACCGCGTGAACGCGGCCTTCGAACTCTCCCTTCGAGCTTTGGCGCCTGCGCTGGCGGCCACGCAGAGGAGTAGTCCCGCGCTGGACTAGATACAGCGGGCAGGGACGTTGGTGACGTTGTAACGGTGGGCGGACTGGACTGTGGCAGCTGTGTAGTTCCCGAGCTGGGCGTCGATATGCTGCGGGAGAATCCGCGCGGAGGCGTCGGTCCGCCAGCTCGCCGGGCCGCTGGCCGGCCGGGACTGGCCCCGGATTGAATCTGCACCGTGAGCGCCTTGCCGTCCGAGACTGCGACCTGACGCATGGTGCCTCAAGTCCGGCCTGGCTCCATCGTCCATCTCCCCAGCGCAGCGGGCGTCAGCATCCAACGCGTCGGCGGAGCATAGACGGGAGATCAGCGAACGTGCAGGCCTTAGTCCATCGTTTGTCTCCAGATCGGCGAGGGTCAGACGGCGAAGCGCGCGCCGACGAGGGCCTCGGAGGCATCCCACACCCGCGGGGCGTTCTCCATGCTGGCGAAGGGAGTCCACAGTGACACTCTGGCCGGGGGGCCGCCAACGGTGCGCCGCGGGCCGTAGAACTCATCACCGCGGGCAGACGGGTCGGTGGCGGCCATGAGGGCCGGCAGCGCCGCCGACTCGGGGGTACCGGTGATGCCGATTCGAGAGAGGAATCGGATGACACGACGGCCCCCCAGCTCACGGTCGCGCCCGAGCCCGGGCTGCGCGTTCAGCAGGTTGGTCGGCGATACCCCCGGGTGGGACAGGTTGCTGGAGATCCCCCAATCGTCCCTGCGGCTGCGGGCGTCGAGCTCGCGGGCGAAGAGAGCGACGGCTATTTTGGACGACCTGTACGCCTTCATCGCGTCGTAGTCGCGCTCGGAGTTGAGGTCGTCGAACAGCACCTCGCCGTTGCGAGCCGCGATGCTCGTCTGGTGCGTGACGCGTGCGCGACCCGCGCGCAGCAGCGGCAGCAATCCGAGGGTTAGGGCAAAGTGACCGAGGTGGTTCGTGCCGAACTGCAGCTCGAATCCGTCCTTAGTGACCTGCCGATTGGGCGGGGTCATCACGCCGGCGTTGTTGATGAGGAGGTCGATCGGCCGCCCCTCCTTAGTCAGCTCCTGCACCAGCGCGGCTACCGAATCGAGTGACGAGAGGTCCAGCGAGCGGGCGGACACCTTCGCGCTGGACACTTCCTGACGGATACGCGACAGCGCCTTCTCGCCCTTCGCCGCTGATCGTACGGGGGTTATGACGTCGGTACCGGCCGCTGCGAGACGTAGCGCGATGTTCAGACCGATCCCGTCGCTCGCGCCCGTGACGACGGCGAGCCTGCCCCGCATGCCGGGGATGTCGAGGGTGGGTGCCATAATGGCTCCTTCGTTCGGAGTGGTTTTCAGCCAGGTGGACGTGATCCATGCTCCAGCCCCACCCAAACCGCATCCAGGGCTTCGCGATCCACTGTTAACGAATCCACGGCAGCGCCGCGCCGCGCCGCGAGCGCGGTGCCCGCGATGTCGGTGTTCGGCGCATGCTCTCCCCGATGTGCGCGCTGGCGATCGTTGGTGGCCTCCTCGTCGTGCTGTTCATCGCAGAACGAAACCTCCCAGACGCCGCTGCCTGACCCAGGAACATCGGGTCCGACCCTGCGCACTCCGTAAAGAAACGACTGAGGGACGATTCCCAACGAACGATGGGGCGCGAATCTCGTCCATCGCACAGCCCACGCGGTGTAGTGACCATCCATGAGTTCGTCGGTCGTGACGGGTGACGATGGGACAGATGCCCACGGTAGGGAGCCCGCAAGCCTCGGAATCACGCGGATTCAAACACTTCAAGCACGTCGTCGGGAGGGAAGGGGAAAGAATACGCCGCGCCAGTGTCCCCGAAAGCCATCCCGGCAGAAAACCCCGATAAACGGGGGCTTTCTGGCGGTGACGGTGGTGTCGGGTTTCAGGACATCGTTGACAGCTGATCGCGCGGATTCCGCTCGTGATCGTTGACGGCTGAGTCGCGACATCGTTGACACCGCGGGGCCCGTGATCGTTGACCGGTGAGTCGCGACATCGCTGACGGGGACCGCGGACACGATGGGGCGTGAAACCGAAGAACCTCGTCATCGTCCGTGCCGTCCGTGAACAAGGTCTCTCCCATGCCGAGGCCGCTGCCCGATTCGGCGTGACCCGACAATGGGTCCATACACTCGTCCGCCGTTACGACGCCGAAGGACCCGACGGTGTCGCACCGCGTTCGCGGGCTCCGCAGACCCGTCCCGGGGCCACGCCGCCGGTGATCCGCGAGCGGATCGTCCAGTTGCGTCGGGAGCTGGTCGCTCAAGGCGCGGACGCCGGCCCTGCCACCATCGCCTGGCACCTTGAGCAGGCGGGCTTCCGGGTGCCCTCGACGGCCACGATCCGCCGCATCCTGCACGCCGAAGCCCTGATCACCCCGGCACCCGAGAAGCGCCCCCGCAGCTCCTACATCCGCTTCCAAGCTGATCTGCCCAACGAGTGCTGGCAAGCCGACATCACCCACTGGCTCCTCGCCTCCGGCACCCGGGTCGAGATCCTCGACTTCCTCGACGACCACTCCCGGCTCCTCCTCGACATCCGCGCCGCGCCCGCGTTCACCGGGCCCATGGTCGTCACGCGATGACCGAGCTGATCAGCCGATACGGACCACCGATGTCCACCCTCACCGACAACGGGCTCGTGTTCACCACCCGCCTCGCACGCCACAAGGGCGCCCGCGGCGGGTTCGAGAAACTCATCGCCGCGCACGGCATCACCCAGAAGAACGGCCGCCCCGGACACCCGCAAACCCAAGGGAAGATCGAGAGATTCCACCAGACCCTGAAACGCTTCCTCGCCGCCCGACCACTGCCCGCCACGATCGACGACCTCCAGCAGCTGCTGACCGAGTTCCAGAACTGGTACAACACGAAACGCCCACACCGATCCGTCGGCCGCCGAACACCCCTCGAGGCCTACACCGCACTCCCGAAAGCCACCCCCACCGGTCCGCGGACCACAGAATGGCGCTCCCGCACCGACAAGGTCGACACGCACGGCAAAGTCACCATCCGCTACGCCGGCAAACTCCGACACCTCGGCATCGGCAAAGCCCACACCGGCACACCCGTGCTCATGCTGATCCACGACCGCGACATCGTCACCAGCAACGCGAACACCGGCGAAATCATCGCCGAGCACACCATCGACCCGACCCGGGACTACCAACCCCGGAAGCCATGAGACGCGCCGTCAACGATGACCCGACTCACCGAGCAAGCGTCACCGTCAACCCCACGAACCCACAAAAAAGTCCTGAGTCGCGACTCGTTCGTAAACGATGTCGCGACTCAGGACAATTGGCGGTGACGGTGGGATTTGAACCCACGGTAGGGGGTTACCCTACACAACTTTTCGAGAGTTGCACCTTCGGCCGCTCGGACACGTCACCGCCGACAAGCTTACGACACGCGGGCGGATGCCGCGAATCGGCGCCGAACCTCGGCTACGACGGCGCCGGGGCCCCGGCACGATGGCGTCGGCACAGGCTCACGCGTCGAGGAACGCCTCGTGGTGGTACCCCTCGGGGTCGAGCACGGCGACGGTCGACTCGGGGACCTCGAGGAAGACGCCGGGAAGGTCGTTGAGCGGCTCAGACACGACGACCTGCGCGCGGTCGCCGAAGAGCGAGAGCCGGTCCGCGTCGGGGTACATGGCCCGGATGGTGGGAACGTCGGCCGAGTGGAACAGCGAGCGCGAGCGCCCCTGTGACGAGTACCGGAACGCCCACAGCGTCTCGCCGTCCGACACGGCGAGCGTGCCCTGCATCGGGAACTGCACGCCGGCAGCGTGGCCGGCCTCCTCCACGCGACGGATCGCCGCCCCGACGGCGCCGATCGGATCGTCCGCGAGACCGAAGGTCAGCGCAAGATGGAAGAGCACCTCGGTGTCGGTCGTGCCCTGCATCAGCGGGTACAGCGACGGGTCCACGGCGAGCGCGAGCTCCCGCTTGATCAGGCCGAACTGCGAGATCGCGCCGTTGTGCATGAACAGCCAGTTGTCGTGACGGAACGGGTGGCAGTTCGTCTGCTGGATCGGCGGACCGGCGGCTGCACGCACGTGGGCGAAGAACAGCGGGCTCACGACGGCCCGGCTGATCTCGCGCAGGTTCTGGTCGTTCCACGCCGGCTCGATACTGCGGAAGACGGACGGATGCCGCAGCCCGGCGGCATCCCCATCCGCGACGGGATACCAGCCGAAGCCGAAGCCGAAGCCGTCGCCGTTCACCGTCTCGGCGCCCAGCGGCGAGTTCTGCGCCATCGCGACGACCGAGTGCTGGGCGTCGAGGATGAGGGCGGCCGGTTGCAGCGGCTCCCCCGTGTAGGCCAGCCAGCGGCACATCGCAGCCTCCCGGGTCGTCCGTCGACACCGCGGCGCGGCGCTGCCGCCATCGTAGGGCGGTGCGGTCGCTCCCGATAGCCTCGTGCGACCAGGCGGCCCTCGGTGTCGTCGGCCGGGTCTAGCGTGGGCTGGTGACCGATCATCAGCCTGCCCCCGGCACGTCGGCGCCGGTGAGCCCGATGACCGCCATCCAGCGGTCGGTGCTGTGGATCGCCGTGCTCGGCTCGTTCGTGGCCTTCCTCGACGGCACGATCGTGAACGTCGCGCTCCCCTCGATCAGCGAAGAGCTGGGTGGCGGGATCACGACGCAGCAGTGGGTCGTCGACGCCTACCTCATCACGCTGGGCGCGCTCATCCTCGTCGCGGGCTCGGTCAGCGACGCGTATGGGCGCGTACTCGTCCTGCGCATCGGGCTCATCGGTTTCGGCATCGCCTCGATCGCGATCGCGGCGGCGCCGACGGCCGAGTTCCTCATCGTCGCCCGTGCGGTGCAGGGTGCGGCGGGCGCGTTCCTCGTCCCGAGCTCGCTCGCGCTCATCACGTCGAACTTCACCGGCCCCGCGCAGAGCCGCGCCATCGGCATCTGGACCGCGATGACGACCTCCGCCATGATCGTCGGCCCGCTCATCGGCGGCGTGCTGGTCGACCTGGCGTCGTGGCGGCTCGCGTTCCTGATCAACGTGGTGCCGATCGCCGTGACGCTCGTGCTGCTGGCGCGCGGCGGGTTCCGCGACACCCGGCATCCGGGAGCATCGATCGACTGGATCGGCGCAGCACTGTGCACCCTCGGCCTCGGCGGAATGGTCTACGCCCTCATCGAGCAGCCCAACCTCGGCTGGGGCTCGCCCGTCATCTGGCTGACGCTGGTGCTCGGCGCCGGGATGTTCGCGGCGTTCATCCTCCGTCAGCGCACCACACGACACCCGATCCTGCCGCTCGACCTGTTCCGGGTGCGCAACTTCTGGACGGGCAATGTGGCGACCGCCTTCATCTACGGGGCGCTAGCCCTCAACGGCCTCGTCGTCGTCGTGTATCTGCAGGAGGGCGCCGGCCTGCCGGCCACTCTCGCGGGACTGGCGAGCCTGCCCATGACGATCCTCATGATCCTGTTCAGCTCGCGCGTCGGCGCCCTCAGTGGTCGCTGGGGTCCGCGGTTCTTCATGACGGTCGGCCCGATCACGATGGGCATCGGCGCACTGCTGCTCCTCACGACGACCACAGAGTTCTCGTACTGGTGGCAGATCCTGCCGAGCATGATCGTGATGGGCGCCGGCCTCGCCCTCACCGTCGCGCCGCTGACCTCGGCGATCCTCGGCGCGATCGAGCCCGAGCGATCGGGCATCGCGTCGGCCGTCAACAACGCCGTCGCGCGCGTCGCCGGGCTCATCGCCGTCGCCCTGCTCGCCACCATCGTCGGCGGCAGCCTCGACCTGGACGGCTTCCATCGCGCGGCCATCGTCACCGCGGCGCTCATGATCGCCGGCGGCGTCACGTCGTTCCTCGGCATCCGCAATCCGCAACGCGCGGCGACCGCGCCGCCCGCACTCTGACGACGACGGATGCCGCCACCCGGCGATGGGAGTGGGCGTGGGCACCGCCCCCTGCAAGACTGGCTCCATGGCCGTCATCGAGAACTCGAAAGTCACCATCGTCGGAGCCGGCAGCGTCGGCTCGAGCGCCGCGTACGCGGCGCTGATCCGCGGGTCCGCGCGCCATGTCGCGCTCTACGACATCGCTACGCAGAAGGTGGAGGCCGAGGTCCTCGACCTCGCGCACGGCACGCAGTTCACCGGATCGAGCGACATCATCGGCGGCAGCGACCTCTCGGTCGTCGAAGGATCGCACGTGGTCGTCATCACGGCGGGCGCGAAGCAGGATCCCGGCCAGACGCGCATCGAGCTCGCGGGAGTGAACGCCCGCATCATGAAGACGATGATGCCGCAGCTGCTCAGCGTCGCGCCCGACGCCATCTACGTCATCGTGACCAACCCGTGCGACGTCCTCACCGTGCTCGCCCAGGAGGACACGGGGCTGCCGTCCGAGCGCATCTTCGCGTCGGGAACGGTGCTCGACACCTCGCGTCTCAGGTGGAAGCTCGCCCAGCGCGCAGGCGTCTCGACGTCGAGCGTGCACGCCTACATCGTCGGCGAGCACGGCGACACCGAGTTCCCGCTGTGGTCGAAGGCGACGATCGGCACGGTGCCGATCCTCGAATGGGTGACGCCCCGCGGCGACCGGCTGACCGTCGAGGAGCTCGACCAGATCGCGATCGACGTGCGCGACGCGGCCTACAAGGTCATCCAGGGCAAGGGTGCGACGAACTACGCGATCGGCCTGTCCAGCGCCCGCATCATCGAGGCGATCCTCAACGACGAGCGCGCGGTCATGCCCGTCTCGCCGGTGCTGCGCGACTTCCACGGCGTCGACGGCGTCGCGCTGTCGGTCCCCTCGATCGTCAGCGCGGCCGGTGCAGTGCCGATCCGAGAGACCCAGTTCGACGCCCACGAGCTCGAGCTGTTCCACGCCTCCGCCGATGCGCTGAAGCAGGTCGCCGACTCGCTGCGCTGACCGCACGGATTCGCGTGCGGGCGACCGGCGCGATCGGCGCTGCCGACGCCCGGCCCGCCGCCGACGCATGTCGTGCCCTCGCCGTACGCTGAACCCATGCCCGCCGCCAGACGCCCGACGCAGACCGCGCCCTACCGGTGCACCGAGTGCGGCTGGACCACCATCAAGTGGGTCGGGCGTTGCGGCGAGTGCCAGCAGTGGGGAACAGTGGTCGAGGCCGCCGAGCAGACCGGCATCCTGCGCTCGATCACCCCGGTCTCGCCGGGTGCCGCGCGGGCGGCGCAGCCGATCACCCGCATCGACACGTCCGATGCACCCCGGCGCACGAGCGGCGTCGGCGAGTTCGACCGCGTCCTCGGCGGCGGGCTCGTGCCGGGCGCCGCGATCCTGCTGTCGGGCGAGCCGGGCGTCGGCAAGTCCACGCTGCTGCTCGAGGTCGCGGCGCGGTCGGCGAAGGCCGGGCGCCGTGTGCTGTACGCGAGCGCTGAGGAGTCCACGGCGCAGGTGCGCCTGCGGGCCGAGCGCACCGGCGCGCTGCACGACGAGCTGTACCTCGCCAGCGAGACGGACCTCGCGACCATCCTCGGGCACGTCGACGAAGTGGCGCCCGACCTGCTGATCGTCGACTCCGTGCAGACCGTGTCGTCGGCGCTGTCCGAGGGCATGGCGGGGCATCCGTCGCAGGTTCGCGAGGTTGCGGCGACCCTGATCCGCGTCGCGAAGGAGCGCGGGCTCCCGACTATCATCGTGGGCCACGTCACCAAGGACGGCTCGATCGCCGGACCGCGCATCCTGGAGCACCTGGTCGATGTGGTGTGCCAGTTCGAGGGCGACCGGCAGACGTCGCTGCGGTTCGTGCGCGCGCTCAAGAACCGCTTCGGCCCGACGGACGAGGTCGGCTGCTTCGACATGACCGGCGCAGGCATCACCGAGGTCCCCGATCCCAGCGCGCTGTTCCTCGGCCATGGCAGCACCGAGCCGGGCACGTGTGTCTCGATCGCCCTCGAGGGGCGTCGCGCGCTCCCGGTCGAGGTGCAGGCGCTGACGATCGACAGCAAGTCGGGCAACCCGCGGCGCATCGTGAACGGTGTCGATGCCGCGCGCGTGGCGACCGTGCTGGCGGTGCTCGAGAAGCGGATGAAGATCAAGACCTCGGATCAAGACGTGTACGTCTCGACGGTCGGCGGGGTGAGATTCGTCGAACCGGCGGCCGACCTCGCCATCGCGCTCGCCGTGGCCAGCGCGGTCGAGGGATGGACGATTCCCCGTCACATCGCCGCGGTCGGCGAGCTGAGCCTGGCCGGCGAGGTACGGCCCGTCACCCAGGCGACGCAGCGGCGCAGCGAAGGCGCGCGTCTCGGGTATCGGGACGTCATCGACCACCGCTCGGGGTCGCTGGGCGGCGCCGTCAGCGACGTGCGGGCTCGGTCCAAGGGCCGGCCGGGGGAAGACATCCCCGAGTTCTGAGGTTCGGCCGGTCCGCTCAGCGACCCCGAGTCCGGCGTCGACGCGAAGGGTCGGCGTACCCGAGCACGATGGGGATCACCAATCCGGCCGCGCACACGATTCCGACGAGCAGGAATTCCACCCGGCGAGTCTGCCCCGTCGTCCCCGGTGATGCAAACCCTTCGCCCGGAGAGTCCGACTTCTGTCGCGCGGGTGCCTGCCGGCGCATCAGGGTTTGGGGCGCCGAATTGTCGTTCGGGGCGCACCGGACGCGCCCCAAACGGGCGCGACGCGCCCCAAACCCGGTGAGGCTCGGCGCTGGTCGCGTCAGGCGTCCAGTGCGGCGATGAGGTCGGTGGGCGAGGCCTGCATCGGGTGCGGGCCCGCGATGTCGAAGAAGACCGTGGTGATCTCGTCCTCGTGCGCGGCGAGGAACGCCCGCAGCCACGCCGGCGCCTGGAGCGCGACCCCGGGCGGCAGCGACGCGGGCTTGTGCGCAGCGTCGCTGAACAGCAGCAGGGCGATGTCTCCGGTCTTCGGGTCGCGGTACGTCCACACCTCGCCGACATCGAGCGGGTTGTCGCGATCGCCGGGGCGCATCAGCGGCGCCACCGTTGGGCCGTGGCGCAACGCGAAGGCGACAGCGGCCATGTCCTGGGTCTGCAGCGCGTCCGCGAGTTGCGTGTTGCGGAACTCGAGCGGTTCCTTGTGCTTGTTCGCGCGCTTCTTGCCTGCCACCTATCCAGCGTAATCGCCCCGAGGACAGGTGGCGGGGCGGCCGATCAGGCGAGGAAGCCGCGCAGCAGCGCCTCCGAACCGGCGAGATGCTCGAGGATCGCCGCTTCGGCGGCATCCGGTCGTCCTGCGAGGATCGCCGTCACGATGCGCTCGTGCTGCGCGTTGGAGTGCTCGATGTTGCGCGGCAGCAGCGGGAACGTGTCGAGCCACTCGTTGACGCGGGCTCGGTTCTCCGCCGCGAGTGCGACGAGCGACGGGATGCCGGCGAGCTCGGCGATCGAGAGGTGCAGCAGCGTGTCGAGGCGGCGGTAGTCGGATGCCGATGCCTCGGCGACGACCTCGTACCGCGCCCACAGCTCGTCGCGCGCGGCGGCGTCGAGGCTTCGGGCCGCGGCGGCGCGAGCGGCGCCCGCCTCGAGTACGCGACGCAGGCCCAGGACGTCTTCGAGCTCGGCCGCCGTCACGTCGCGAGGATGCGGGGGCTGCGGAAGCGGGTCGGCGACGAACGTGCCGCCGTACCGGCCGCGACGGCGCACGAGGTAGCCGGTGTCGGCGAGTTCGCGGATCGCCTCACGCACGGTGTCCCGACTCACCGCGTACAGCACGGCGAGCTCCCGCTCCGACGGCAGCGACTCCCCCGGCGCGACGACGCCGAGCCGGATCGTCTGCACCAGGCGCGCGACGGTGTCCTCGAGTGCGTTGCCCTCGCGCACCGGCCGGTACACGGCCCTGCGCACCTCATGCAGCGGGGCGTCGGTCACGCGGTCACCGCCCATCCCCGTTCCGAACTCAGGATCGGAAGGCGCGAAGCGCCGCGACACGCCGTTCGGGGCGCCCGTCGGGCGAAGACATCCTGAGTTCGGTACATCGCGCCAGACCTCACAGGGGCGTGACGTACGCGTTGGTGATTCCGCCGTCGACGACGAACGCGGTGGCGGTGATGAACGACGCGTCGTCCGAGGCGAGGAACGCGACGGCGGCGGCGAGCTCCTCGGGCTCAGCGAAGCGGCCCATCGGCACGTGCACGAGCCGGCGCTGCGCGCGCTCGGGGTCCTTCGCGAACAGCTCCTGCAGCAGCGGCGTGTTCACCGGGCCGGGGCACAGCGCATTCACGCGGATGCCCTGCCGCGCGAACTGCACCCCGAGCTCGCGGGTCATGGCGAGCACGCCGCCCTTCGACGCCGTGTACGAGATCTGCGACGTGGCGGAGCCGAGCAGCGCCACGAACGACGCCGTGTTGATGATCGATCCCGTGCCCGCCGGCACCATGTGGCGCAGTGCCGCGCGCGAGCACAGGTAGACGCTCTTGAGGTTGACGTCCTGCACACGGTCCCACGCGGGCAGCTCGGTGGTCTCGATCGAGTCGTCGTCGGCGGGCGAGATCCCCGCGTTGTTGAACGCGATGTCGATGCGTCCGAACTCGGCCGCGACGCCGTCGAACACCGCGTTGACCTGGGTCTCGTCCGCGACATCCACCGCCCGGAACACGCCGCCGACCTCGTCCGCCGCGACCTCTCCGGTCGCCGGATCGAGGTCGGCGATCACGACGCGCGCACCCTCCGCGGCGAAGCGTCGCGCGGTGGCGAGGCCGATCCCGGAGGCGCCTCCGGTGATGATCGCGACCCGGTCCTTCAATCGCTGGGTCAGGTCCATGCTCTTCCCTCTCAGTCCGTCGCGAAGAAGACGTTCTTGGTCTCGGTGAACTCCTCCGCGGCGTCGGGGCCGAGCTCACGGCCGAGCCCTGACGCCTTCATGCCGCCGAACGGCGTCCAGTACCGCACTGACGAGTGCGAGTTCACCGACAGCACGCCGCTCTTGACGCCACGCGACACCCGCACGGCACGGCCGAGGTTCTCGGTCCAGATGGAGCCGGCGAGACCGTAGGCCGTGTCGTTCGCCAGCCGGATCGCGTCGGCCTCGTCGTCGAACGGGAGCACCGCGACGACCGGGCCGAACACCTCTTCGCGCGCGATGCGGTCTTCCGGCTCGGCGAGCACGACGGTCGGCGCGAACCAGAAGCCGTCACCCTCGGGTGCGGAGCCGCGGAAGGCGACGTTCGCCCCGTCGAGGAATCCCGCGACAGTGGAGCGATGGGATGCCGAGATCAGCGGTCCCATCTCGGTGCCCTCGTCTGCGGGGTCGCCGACCCGCCACGCCCGCACCGCCGGCTCGAGCAGCTCGAGGAACCGGTCGTACACCTTCCGCTCGACCAGGATCCTGCTGCGCGCGCAGCAGTCCTGCCCAGCGTTGTCGAACACCGCTGCCGGCGCGGCGGCCGCCGCCTTCTCGAGGTCGGCGTCGGCGAACACGATGTTGGCGCTCTTGCCGCCGAGCTCGAGGGTCACCGGCTTGAGCTCGCGCGCGCAGCCGGCGGCGACATCCGTCCCCACCGACGTGGAGCCGGTGAAGACGACCTTGCGCACGTCCGGGTGCGACACGAACCGCTGCCCGACGACCGAGCCGGAGCCGGTGATCACCGTGAACAGCCCGTCGGGGAGGCCCGCCTCGAGCGCGAGCTCACCCAGGCTGATCGCGGTGAGCGGTGTGAGCTCGGCGGGCTTGAGCACGACGGCGTTGCCGGCGGCGAGCGCCGGCGCGAAGCCCCACGACGCGATCGTCATCGGGAAGTTCCAGGGCACGATGATGCCCACGACGCCGTACGGCTCATGGAACGTCACGTCGAGCCCGCCAGCGACCGGGATCTGCTGACCGCTGAGGCGCTCCGGGGCGCCGGCGTAGAAGTTCAGCACCTGGGCGACGTGCGACGCCTCCCACCGGGCGGAGCCGATCGGGTGCCCCGAGTTCAGCACCTCGAGCTGGGCGAGCTCCTCGACGTGCGCCTCGACGACACGGGCGAAGGCACGAAGCGCGTCGGCTCGGGCCACCGGCGGCAGTGACGCCCACGAACGCTGGGCGGTGACGGCACGCGCGATGGCTGCATCCGTCTGCGCCACATCGGCGCGCGCGATCTCGCGGATCGGCTGAGCGGTCGCCGGGTTGATCACGGTGAACGTCGACGTCATGCGAGGACCCCGTTCGACGGCTGGGCGCGTTTCGTCTCGCTCGCGGTTCCTGAGCTTGACGTAGGGCGCTCGCTCAACGACCGGGAACCCCGCTGGGCGCGTTTCGTCTCGCTCGCGGTTCCTGAGCTTGACGAAGGGCGCTCGCTCAACGACCGGGAACCCGGCTGGGCGCGTTTCGTCTCGCTCGTTCCTCGCTCGCTCGACGACCGGGAACCCGTCACGGCATACACCGACGCCTGGGCGACGAGACCGGCGAAAAGGCGGCGGTCCTCGCGGTTCTCCTCGGGGTGCCACTGCACGCCGAGGACGTACCCCTCGCCGTCCGACTCGAACGCCTGCACGAGGCCGTCGTCGGTGCGCGCGGTGGCGATGAGCCGCGCGCCCAGCTGATCGATGCCCTGGTGGTGGTAGCTGTGCACGTCGAGTCCCCCGGGTCCGACGAGCTCCGCGAGACGCGACCCCTCGTCGACGACGACCTCGTTCGTCGCGAACACACCGCCGCCGACGCGGAACCGCTCGGTTCCGAGCGCCTCGGGCAGGTGCTGGTGCAGCGTGCCGCCGCGCGCGACGTTGACGAGCTGGAGCCCGCGGCAGATCGCGAGCACCGGCATGCGGCGCTGTTCCGCCCCGCGGAACAGGGCCAGCTCCCACGCGTCGCGCTCGGGACGCGCCGGGTCGGTGAGCGGATGCCGCTGGGCGCCGTACAGCGACGGGTCGACGTCGAGCCCCCCGGTGAGGATCAGACCGTCGAGGCCCTCGAGCACCGCCCCGGCTGCGGCATCCGGCTCGGGCTGCGGCGGCAGCAGCACCGCGATGCCGCCCGACGCCGTCACCGAGTCGAAGTACTGCTGCGGCAGGAAGGCGGCGCGGACGTCCCAGACCCCCTGCTTCGCCTGCTCGAGGTAGGTCGTCAGGCCGATGACCGGTCGGCGCCCTGTCCCGTCAGAGCCGTTCGAAACCACGGACTCTCTCCCAATCGGTCACGGCCGCGTCGTAGGCCTCGACCTCGATGCGCGCCTGGTTCAGGTAGTGGTCGACCATGTCGTCGCCGAAGGCGGCGCGGGCGATGGCCGACTCGTCGAACAGCTGCGCGGCCTCGCGCAGCGTCGTCGGCAGGTAGTCGACGCCGGACGTGTACGCGTTGCCCTCGAGCCGGTCGGGCAGCCGGAGCTCGTGCTCGATGCCGTGCAGGCCGCCGGCGATGATCGCCGCGATGCCGAGATACGGGTTGACGTCGCCGCCGGGCACCCGGTTCTCGACGCGAAGCGACTGACCCCGGCCGATGACCCGCAGTGCGCACGTGCGGTTGTCGATCCCCCACGCGATGCCGGTGGGAGCGAACGAGCCCTTCGCGAACCGCTTGTACGAGTTGATGTTCGGGGCGAACAGCAGCGTGAACTCGCGCAGGGTGGCGAGGATGCCGGCGATCCAGTGCTCCATGAGCGGACTGAAGCCGTGCTCGCCGTCGCCCGCCATCACGGGATCGCCGGCGACCGACCGCACCGAGAGGTGGATGTGGCAGCTGTTGCCCTCGCGCTCGTTGAACTTCGCCATGAAGGTCAGTGCCTTGCCGTGATGCGCGGCGATGGCCTTCGCGCCGTTCTTGTAGATAGCGTGCTGGTCGGCGGTCTCCTGCACCTCGGCGTAGCGGAACGCGATCTCCTGCTGGCCGAGGTTGCACTCGCCCTTGACGCCCTCGGTGTACAGGCCGGCGCCATCCATCGACAGACGGATGTCGCGCAGCAGCGGCTCGAGACGGCCCGAGGCGAGCAGGTCGTAGTCGACGTTGTAGTCGGTCGACGGGGTGAGCCCGCGGTAGCCCTTGGCCCAGGCATCCCGGTACGTGTCGTCGAAGACGATGAACTCCAGCTCGGTGCCCGAGAATGCCACCAGACCGCGGTCGGCGAGCCGGGTGCGCTGGCGGTTCAGGATGTCGCGAGGCGACTGCACGACGGGCTCGCCGTTGTCCCACGTGAGGTCCGCCATGACCAGCGCCGAGCCCGGGAGCCACGGGATGCGGCGGAGCGTCGCGACATCTGGTCGCAGCATCATGTCGCCGTACCCGGTCTCCCAGCTCGACATCGCGTAGCCGTTGACGGTGTTCATGTCGACGTCGACCGACAGGAGGTAGTTGCACGCCTCCGCGCCGTGCGGAAGCACCTCCTCCTGGAAGAGGCGCGCCGAGACGCGCTTGCCGACAAGGCGCCCCTGCGCATCGGCGAAGGCGACGACGACGGTGTCGATGTCGCCCGCGGCGATCCCGGCGTTCAGCTGCTCGACCGTGAGGTTGCCCGGCACCCGTTCCTCCTCCTGTGTCGACGTGCGACGAGACTCGTGAGCGCGGTCCCCCGAACCGCGTTCACCCGCACACTCTAGCCAAAATCCGTTTCAAAGGTAGACACAGCCCACCAATAGGCGCCACAATCGGCGGAAAGCGCGTGAGCGCACCCGAGCGCACCCCCTTCGCTAATCCTTGGAGGACCGATGTCCCAAGCGAGCAGTGCACCACAGCCGGAGTCACCGGCATCCCACACCGACAGTTCGTCGAAGGTCGCAGGGGCGACCTATAGGCGAGCCGGTCAGGACTATTTCCAGAAGCGCACCCTGAAGCGCTCGGCCGGCGTCTGGGGCCTGTGGGGCCTCGCCGTCGCCGCCGTCATCTCGGGCGACTTCTCGGGATGGAACTTCGGCATCGGCTACGCCGGCTTCGGCGGCATGCTCATCGCCTTCGCCATCCTCGTCGTCATGTACTACGGCATGATCTTCTCGATCGGCGAGATGGCGGCCGCGATGCCGCACACCGGCGGCGCGTATTCGTTCGCGCGATCCGCGATGGGGCCGTGGGGCGGCCTGGTCACCGGCGCCGCCGAGACGATCGAGTACGTCGCGACGACCGCGGTCATCGTGTACTTCTCCGCGTCCTACGCGGACGCCATCACCAGCGAGCTGCTGAGCTTCTCGATGCCGACGTGGGTGTGGTGGATCATCCTCTACGCGGCCTTCATCGCGCTGAACGCCGCCGGCGCCGCGATCTCGTTCAAGTTCGCGATCGTCGTCTCGATTATCTCGATCGCCATCATCCTGGTGTTCTCGGTGATGGCGCTCTTCTCCGGTCAGTTCAGCTGGGACAAGCTGTTCGACATCGCGCCGGATCCCGGCCAGAGCGCGTTCCTGCCGCACGGCGTGATCCCGATCCTGTTCGCCCTGCCGTACGCGATGTGGTTCTTCCTCGGCATCGAGGAGCTGCCGCTCGCGGCGGAGGAGTCGCACAACCCCGAGCGGGACATCCCGCGTGCCGGCTTCATCGCCCGCACGACCCTCATCGTCACCGGCCTGCTCGTGCTGTTCCTGAACACCGGCGTCGTGGGCGCCGAGGCGACCGGCAGCGCGGGCGAGCCGCTGCTCGACGGCTTCCGGGCGATCGTCGGCGACGAGCTGGCGGCCGTGCTCGCCCTGTTCGCCCTCATCGGCCTGCTCGCCTCGCTGCAGGGCATCATGTTCGCCTACGGGCGCAACATGTACTCGCTGTCCCGGGCGGGCTACTACCCGAAGTTCCTGTCGCTCACCGGCAAGCGTGCGACCCCGTGGGTCGCGCTCGTGGTGGGCGCGGTGATCGGCTTCATCGCCCTCGTGCTCGTCGACTCGCTCGGCGGCACCGGCGGCGTGGCGGGAGCGATCGTGCTGAACATCGCGATCTGGGGAGCGGTCATCGCCTACGCGCTGCAGATGACGTCGTACGTGATCCTGCGCCGCAAGTACCCGAACGCGAATCGTCCGTACCGCAGCCCGTGGGGCATCCCGGGTGCCGTCATCGCGGGCGCCGTCTCGGTGCTGATCTTCTTCGGCTTCTTCATCAACGAGCCGGCGCGGCCCGCCATCGTCGCGATCGCCATCGTCTACGTCGTGATCCTCGTCGGATTCGCGGTCTACTTCCGCCACCGTCTCGTGCTCTCTCCAGAAGAGGAGTACGCCCTCTCGGGCGGGAAGCACGGCGACCCGCAGGCGGAGGGGTACGACGCGATGGAGACCGAGGTGTTCGGCGACAAGCCCTAGCGGAGTTCGGCCAGAACCTCACGTGGGGGAGAGGAGCGGGGCGGTCTGGGGGCCGCCCCGCTTCGTCGTTCGCGCTCCTCAGTACAGGAGGAACTGCTTCGGCTCGGTCGACGCGATGCCGCCGATCTCGACCGAGAGGTGGTACGACGCGCCACCGCCGGGTGCCAGCGGGCGGTTGCCGTCGGCGCAGGTGCCCACGGCCGAGCGCGTCCGGTCCCACGTGAGAGGAGCGGCACTCGACACCGTCTGGCCGGCGGCGATCAGCACCACCATGTCGCTCGGCTCGCTCTGGCAGTCGGTCGAGCGCCACCAGACGTCGTCGCCGCTGGTGACCGTGAACGACTGCGCGGTGGTGCCCACGTTGAGGGTGCAGTCGGCGCCGTTGTTGGTGAGGCTGATCGAGAACTGCGGGTTCTGGTCACCCGCGTAGGTGTCGGCGCTCGTGACGGCCTCGACCGTGATCTCGCTCGCGACGCAGGGCAGCGCTGCCGGGGTCGCACCGGGAGTCGGCGTCGCACCTTCGACCACCGCGCCCTCGACGGCGCCGGTCTCGGTGCCGCCGGTGGTCGCCTGCCCGGATGGCACCGGAAGGGATTCGGCCGTGCTCTGCTGCTGCCCGGGGTCGGGCTTGTCCGACGAGTCCGTCGCGGCGACCGCCCACGGCTGGGCGATGAGGAGCCAGACGACGCCCGCGATCACGAGCAGCGCGATCAGCAGCACGACAAGACGCCGTCGACGGTACACCGCCCGAGAGGGGCGACGTCGCGGAGTGGTGCCGGTCATGCTGACAGGTTAACCGCGGCGCCTATGTTCTGCGGTCGGCGCGCCCCGCATCCGGCGAGCCGGTGCCTGTCGGCGTTGCGAACAGGGTCAGAGGCGCTTCATCATGCGGGTGTTGCCGAGGGTGTTCGGCTTCACGTGCGCCAGGTCGAGGAACTCGGCGATGCCCTCGTCGGGCGAGCGGATGAGCTGGGAGTACACGTCCGGGTCGACGACCTGCTCGCCGATCGGCTCGAAGCCGCGCCGCGTGAAGAAGTCCACCTCGAATGTCAGGCAGAACAGCCGAGACAGGCCGAGGGCTCGGGCGTTCTCCTCGAGCGCCTCGACGATCCCCCGGCCCACGCCGTGGTGCAGCCAGCCGTCCGCGACGATCAGCGTGCGGACCTCGCCGAGGTCCTCCCACATGACGTGCAGCGCGCCGCAGCCGATGAGCTCGCCGTCCGCATCCTCGGCGACGAGGAACTGCTGCGTCGCCTCGTAGAGGACGACCAGATCCTTGCCGAGCAGGATGCGCCGCTGCACGAACGGCTCGAGGAGCGCCTGGATGCGGCGGACGTCGCGCGTGCGCGCGGGCCTGACCGTGAACTCTGCCACCCGTCCAGCGTAGATGCCCACCCTCGGTCGTTGAGCGAGGGAGCGCCAGCGACCGAGACGAAACGTCGCTGGTCGGGTGCGGAGCGTTTCGTCTCGCTCGTCCCTCGCTCGCTCAACGACCGGGATCGCGGTGCACGCCCCACACCCCGGACGACGAAGAGCGGATGCCGCGGCCTGTGGCCGCGGCATCCGCTCTTCGTGAACCAACCGGTCCCTGAGCTTGTCGAAGGGTTACGCGTTCGCCGCGAGGTCGGGCGTGGCGGTGATCTCGCCGTTGTGGACGACGCCCACCGCGACCTTGTCGCCGCGGGGACCGTGCTCGAAAGCGAACTCGCCGTTCTCGACGTCGACCTTCACGTGGTCGCCCGCGTCGAGCTCGCCGTGCAGGATCTTCTCCGACAGGCGGTCTTCGACCTCGCGCTGCATGGCGCGACGAAGCGGACGGGCGCCGAGCGCCGGGTCGAACCCGATCTCGATCAGCTTGTCCTTGGCGGCATCCGATAGCTCGATCGTCATGTCGCGGTCGAGCAGCCGCTCGCCGAGGCGCTTGGTGAACAGACCCACGATCTGGCGCAGCTCATCCTTGTCGAGCTGCGGGAAGACGATGATGTCGTCGACGCGGTTCAGGAACTCGGGCTTGAAGTTGCGCTTGAGCTCTTCGTTGACCTTGCCCTTCATCCGCTCGTAGGTGGTGCCGCTGTTGCCCTCGACCTGGAAGCCGACCGGCCCGCCGGCGATCGCCGACGAACCGAGGTTCGTCGTCATGATGATCACCGTGTTCTTGAAGTCGATCACGCGACCCTGACCGTCGGTCAGGCGACCCTCTTCGAGGATCTGCAAGAGCGAGTTGAAGATGTCGGGGTGGGCCTTCTCGATCTCGTCGAAGAGCACGACCGAGAACGGCTTGCGCCGCACCTTCTCGGTGAGCTGGCCGCCCTCTTCGAATCCGACGAATCCGGGAGGGGCTCCGAACAGGCGCGACACGGTGTGCTTCTCACCGAACTCCGACATGTCGAGGGCGATCAGCGCGTGCTCGTCGTCGAAGAGGAACTCGGCGAGCGCCTTGGCGAGCTCGGTCTTTCCGACGCCCGTGGGGCCGGCGAAGATGAACGAGCCCGACGGACGCTTCGGGTCCTTGAGACCCGCGCGCTGACGGCGGATCGTCTTCGACAGAGCGGCGATCGCCTCCTCCTGGCCGATGACGCGCTGGTGCAGCGCCTTCTCCATGAAGACGAGACGGCTCGACTCCTCCTCGGTCAGCTTGAAGACCGGGATGCCCGTGGCCTGGGCGAGCACCTCGGCGATCAGGCCCTCGTCGACGACCGCGTGGGTCGCGACGTCGCCCGAACGCCACTGCTTCTCGAGGCGCAGGCGCTCGGCGAGGAGGGACTTCTCCTCGTCGCGCAGTGACGCGGCCTTCTCGAAGTCCTGCTCCTCGGAGGCGAGCTCCTTGTCTTCGCGCACCTTGGCGATCTTCTCGTCGAACTCGCGCAGCTCGGGCGGGCTGGACAGGATCGACAGGCGCAGGCGGGCGCCGGCCTCGTCGATCAGGTCGATCGCCTTGTCGGGAAGGAAGCGGTCCGAGATGTAGCGGTCGGCGAGGTTCGCCGCCGCGACGATCGCGCCGTCCGTGATCTGCACCTTGTGGTGCGCCTCGTAGCGGTCGCGCAGCCCCTTCAGGATGTTGATCGCGTGGGGCAGGCTCGGCTCGGCGACCTGGATCGGCTGGAAGCGCCGCTCGAGCGCGGCATCCTTCTCGAAGTGCTTGCGGTACTCGTCGAGCGTGGTGGCACCGATGGTCTGGAGCTCGCCACGGGCGAGGAGCGGCTTCAGGATCGACGCGGCGTCGATCGCGCCCTCGGCGGCGCCCGCACCCACCAGGGTGTGGATCTCGTCGATGAAGACGATGATGTCGCCGCGCGTGCGGATCTCCTTGGTGACCTTCTTCAGGCGCTCCTCGAAGTCACCGCGGTAGCGGGACCCGGCGATGAGCGAGCCGAGGTCGAGCGAGTAGAGCTGCTTGTCCTTGAGCGTCTCGGGCACGTCGCCCTTGACGATCGCCTGCGCGAGGCCCTCGACGACCGCCGTCTTTCCGACACCGGGCTCGCCGATGAGGACGGGGTTGTTCTTGGAGCGGCGTGACAGGATCTGCATGACGCGCTCGATCTCCTTCTCGCGCCCGATCACCGGGTCGAGCTTGTTGTCGCGCGCGGCCTGCGTGAGGTTGCGGCCGAACTGGTCGAGCACCTGCGAGCCGCCCTGGGTGGTCCCCTGGGTCTGCTCGCCCGCGCCGCTGGCGACGCCGGCGGGCTCCTTGCCCTGGTAGCCCGAGAGCAGCTGGATGACCTGCTGTCGCACCTTGTTGAGGTCGGCGCCGAGCTTGACGAGCACCTGTGCGGCGACGCCCTCGCCCTCGCGGATGAGGCCGAGCAGGATGTGCTCGGTGCCGATGTAGTTGTGGCCGAGCTGCAGCGCTTCGCGCAGAGACAGCTCGAGCACCTTCTTGGCGCGCGGCGTGAACGGGATGTGGCCGGTCGGCTGCTGCTGGCCCTGGCCGATGATGTCCTGCACCTGCTCGCGCACGGCGTCGAGCGAGATGCCGAGGCTCTCGAGGGCCTTGGCGGCGACGCCCTCACCCTCGTGGATGAGACCGAGCAGGATGTGCTCGGTGCCGATGTAGTTGTGGTTCAGCATCTTCGCCTCTTCTTGGGCGAGGACGACGACACGACGGGCACGGTCCGTGAATCTCTCGAACATCATTCACTCCTCCAGGGCGATGCGGGTCTGCTGAGCCCACTTCGCCATACATCGAGGGTAGCCAGCGGGTGGATGCCGCATACCCGTGTTCGCCGTGGGCATAGCGCGCCGTTTCTCCGTCGGTGAGCGGGCGCGGAATGCGTGGGGAGGAACACCGCGGGATCGACGGATGCCTTGACCCGCGGCATCCAATGGGCATATCGTTCTTCGATAACAACGTTTATCGATATGAAAGGCCGACGATGTACGCCACACAGCGGAACTCGACCACCCGAGCGGAAGGGATCGCGCTCGGAGTCATCGCCACCGGTGCGATCAGCGTCGCCATCGTGGCGGTGGTCGCGATCGTGCAGCGCGCTTTCGCAGTCTTCGGGGCCGACGTCACGGTGCCGCTGCCGGTCACCGGCGGCGATGTGACCGTGCTCGACGGCGTTCCCGGCATCAACGATGCGCAATACACGTCCGCGGACGTGACCTTCGCCACCGTGCCGGCCGGAACCAGCTGGATGCTGTTCCTCGAGGGTGCACTTCCTGCCCTCGCGACCATCGGCGTCTGCGGCGTGACATGGTGGCTCGGCGTCTCCCTGCTCCGCGCGCGCCCATTCCGCAGGGCGATGTCCGTGGCTATCGGCGTCGCCGCGTGCCTGGTGATCGCGGGCGGCATCTTGGGCCAGCTGTTCGGAGCGATCGGCCGGGCCATCCTCGTCGAACAGCTCGTGGAGGTGCAGGCGGCCGGGGACGCCGCCGTCTCCGAGACATTCTGGACCTTCCTCCTGCAGGTGGATCTCGCCCCGTTCGGCTGGGGTCTGGCGCTCGCGCTCATCGCGGCGTCGTTCGAGATCGGCGCGCGCCTGCAGCGCGAGACGGAAGGACTGGTGTGATGCGTGAGACGACGACCAAGGAGCGCAACGACATCCTCTCGACCCTCGTGGTCGCCGGCGTGGTCGCGGCGATCGTGGTGCTGACATCGGTTCTGCGGTGGTTCGAGACGTTCACCCTTGACGGGGTGTCGGTCCCCGTGCCGTTCGCGGGCGTGCCCGCGGACTTCGCACCCGCCGACGGCGTGCCCGAGACGACGGTGCGCGTGACGGAAGGCGACGTGATCGCCGAGGGTGTGAACGCCCTCTCCACGGTCTCGATCGGTGCGTCGATCATCGTGGGCGCGATCGCGTGGCTCGTCGTGATCGCGCTGTTCGGAACACTGGCGCTGCGGTTCCTCAGAGGACGGTTCTTCGACCCGGCCAATCCGCGCCTGCTCGACGCCGCCGGCTGGACGATGTTCGGCGGGGCGCTGGCGGTCTCCCTCCTCGATACGCTCGGGCGCAACGGCGTCCTCGCCGCCGCGGGGCTCGGCGACTTCCAGCCGAATTCCTGGGCGACCACGGCGTCGTTCATCCCGATCTGGATCGCCGCGACCGTGCTGGGTCTGATCTCGCTCGCGTTCCGCCGCGGCATCCGTCTGCAGCGCGACACGGACGGGCTCGTATGACTCCCGCCGAGGACGAGGGCCCGTCGGGCGTGCACTGCCGGCTCGACGAGCTCCTGGCCGAGCGCGGCATGACGCTCACGCGCCTGTCGGAGCTCGTCGGCGTCTCGGTCGTGAACCTCTCAATCCTGAAGAACGACCGCGCGCGCGCCATCCGCTACTCGACGCTGTCGGCGATCTGCCGGGCCCTCGACTGCGAGATCGGCGACCTCCTCGTCCGCGCCGACTGACCTCTCGGGACGTCAGTCGCTGCCGATGATGGGGATGCGGACGTTGTCGAACTCGGCGCCGGTCAGGATCGCGAAGGCTTCGGAGTCGTCGTCGAGACCGTCGACCTGGACGAGGGCGCCGCGTGGAGCCATGTCCATGGTGCAGACCTGATTCGCGGGCGGTGTCGCGAAGGTGACCGTCGCCTCGTTGCCGGCGGCGGTGGCGCTCTCGACGGTGGGAACACACGTCGACGAGCCCCAGGTCAGGACGACGAACTCGCCGTCCTCGCCCGTGAAGCCGGCGCTCGGCAGGTAGTCCGTCTCAGCACCCGGGGTGAGTCCAGGGACGCCGTCGAGATCGGTGTCGCCGTTGATGCTCTCGCCGGTCACGCGGATCTCGAGCTCCTGCGTCGGGTCGATGCCCTCCGGCAGGCCGACGACCGTCACGCGCGGGACCAGGTCCCTCGTGCAGGCGGTGTCGCCCGACGGCTCGACCAGCTCGACCGTGAGCACGCCGTTCTCGTACGTGGTTTCACCCGCGTTCGGAACGCACGTCGACGAGCCCTCGGTGACCAGGCCGATCATGCGACCGCCGTCGAGCCAGGCGGCATCGACCTCGATCTCGGTGGTCTGGCCCGAGGAGCCGGACGGCCGGGAGGGCGCCGGAGTTCCGCCGGAACCGGCGGGCGTGGCGCACGCGGTCAACAGGCCGGCGGCGAGGAGCGCAATGCCGGCAGCGACGATGAGTGAACGGGAGCGGACGGGCATGCGAGGCCTCCTGACGTTCGCGGATGCTCATCCCCGCGGCATCCGTCACCCCTATGGTGTCGCAAGCGGCGCCGGAATCTCAGCAACCGTGGTCACGCGCCGATCACGATCCGCCGGGAGAATGCCTCACTGCAGCGCGGAGGTGAGCCGCGCCAGATTGTCGAGCACGGTCGATCGGAGCGGCTGCTTCTCCCACTCCTCGAGAGTCAGCTCGCGGCTGAGCGAGCGATACATGTCCTCCACAGTCCGCATCTCGCGCACGAATTCCTCGCCGCGCACGAACAGCGAGATCTCCATGTTGAGACCGAAGGAGCGCATGTCCATGTTGCTCGACCCGATGATCGCCACCTCGTCGTCGATGGTGAGGCTCTTCGTGTGCAGAATATAGGGTTTCTCGTACATCCAGATCTTGACGCCCGCCCGCAGCAGCGCCTCGTAGTAGCTGCGCTGTGCGTGGTAGACGATCGCCTGGTCGCCCTCCTCCGACACGAACAGCTCGACATGGATGCCGCGCTGGCACGCCGTCGTGATCGCGAGCAGCAACGCCTCGTCGGGCACGAAGTACGGGCTGACCACGATGATCTTCCGCTGCGCGGCGTAGAGCAGGCCGGCGAAGAGCTTGAGGTTGTTCTGGAATTCGAAGCCCGGACCTGATGGCACTATCTGGCAGTCGAGGTCTCCTGGCCCGCTCGTCACGTCGAAGAGGTCGATCTGCTCGGTGAGGACCTCGTCGGTCTCGCTGTACCAGTCGCTGAGGAAGACGGCGTTGACCGATGCCACGACCGGACCCTCGATGCGCGCCATGAGGTCGACCCAGTGCAGGCCGCGGCGGATGTTCTTGCGCAGGTTGTACGTGGAGTCGGTCACGTTCTGCGATCCGGTGAAGGCGACGCGCCCGTCGACCACGAGCAGCTTGCGGTGGTTGCGCAGATCAGGACGCTGGTACTTGCCGCGCAGCGGCTGCACGGGCAGCATCAGATGCCACTGTGCGCCCATCGCGCTGAGCCGCTTCAGCGTCCGCCGGTAGTGCGGCTTGCCGCGGTTCGCCCAGTGGTCGAGCAGCACGCGCACCGTCACACCGCGTTCGGCCACCTCTTCCATGGCCCGGAAGAAGTTGTCGGTCGCGGCATCCGCCTGGAGGATGTAGAACTCGACGTGGACGAAGCGCTCCGCCTGACGGATCGCGTCAGCCATCGCATCCAGGCTCTCCTGGTAGACGGGGATCAGGTGCGCCGCGTTGTCGCCGGCGAGGGGCATGGCGCCGAGGTTGCGGTTCAGCGTGACCAGCGACGTGAACCAGGACGGGGCGTGCGGGCGCAGCGTGCCGAAGTCGAGCGACGCGCTGGTGTCGTGGATGTAGTCGTTGATGCGCTCCTGCTTGCGCCGCCGCTTGCGCGGCAGTCGTGGGTTGCCGATCAGCAGGAAGAGGAACACGCCCACGATCGGGATGAAGTAGATCGCGAGCAGCCACGCCATCGCTGCCGTCGGGCGCCGGTTGCGCGGGACGATGATGATCGCCGTGACACGGATCACGATGTCGACGATGAAGACGAGCACCACCCACCACGTCGCATCGAACGTGATGGTGATCATCGAGCGGGGCCTCTCGGCGAGGGTCGGCGGACCGAATTGATCGAACGGACCGGCGGATCGGACAGTGTGCTCACACTATCGGGGGTGACGGACGCCGCCTCGCACGCGGGACTGTCGGGCGCCCGGGTGCGGCGGCATGCAGCGTCGTTGCGCGCCGCGGTGCGGCGCGCGGCGGAGTACGCGTCAGCCGTCTGCGGAGGTGGAGCCGGAGGCGACCGGCGGGAGTCCGCGCTTGGCGCGCTCCTCGGCCTCGACCTTCGCGTACACGCGCCGTTCGGTGCGGTCGGCGCGGATGATGCTGCGGAGCACGAAGAAGAAGATCAGCGAAACGAGGACGGTCGGCAAGAGCGTCCAGAGCGCCGCGACCCAGTAATCCATGCCTCCAGGATACGCGGTGCGGGTATCCCCTTCCTCCCCGGGAGTTGCACGCAGGCGGACGACCGCACTTTCTCCACACAGGCGGCTCCCTTCCTCCACAGAAGGCCCCGAGTGAGACGTACTCGCGGGCTTCGACAGCTCGGCCGCATCCGCCTCCCGCGCACGACCCTCATTCGTCAGGCTCGTCACTCATGACCCCCACCGTCGTGAAAGCCGCGGATGCCGCGCAGTTCCTATCCTTCGTCCCGCGCATGCTGGGCTACCACCCGACCCGGAGCCTCGTGGTCATCCCGTTCCACGGTCCGCGGAGCCTCGGCGCCATGCGGTTCGACCTGCCCGACGGCGACGCCGAGTCGGTCGACAGCGTCGCCGCGACGGTGACCGGCATGGCGTGCCGACTGCCAGAGGCAGATGCCGTCGCCGCGATCGCGTACACCGACGTGCGGTTCCACGAGAGCGGACGGATGCCGCACCGCGAACTCTTCGCCGCGCTCGAGCGCAGAGCCGACGCCTGCGGTCTGCGGGTCACCGACCTGCTGTGCGTCGCCGTCGACGCGTGGGGCTCGTATCTCGACCACGACTGCCCGGCGGAGGGCAGGCCCCTCGGCGACCTGGCCTGGAACGGACCGAGCGGCGTGCCCGCACCCGCCGGCGACCAGGGGACAGGGGCCGAACTGCCCGAGTGCTCGGCCGAGGAGCGCGCAAGCGTGGCGAAGGCGATGGTCGCTTTCGGCGACGCGGTGGCTGTGCTGTGCGGTCCGGATGCGGGCGGCGGCCCGGATGGGGGCGGAGGTCCGGATGCGGGCGGCGGCCTGGCCGCAGACGGGGAGCCGCCCGAACGGGTCGCACGGCGGACGGCGCCGGGCTCCGGGATGCCGGAGCGCTCCGGCGTCCCGGAGCGCTCCGGGCCCGCACCGACGCGAGCCGCGGTCGGCACCGGCGACCTCGGGCCCGTTCCCGCACCGGTGACCGGCATCGTCGAGGAATCGGCATCCGTCGGCGGTGCCCCCTCGCGGGTCGACCCGCAGGCGCTCGCGGCCGTCTGCCGGCTCGACGATCTCCCGGGGTACTTCGAGGACGCCCTCTCACGCCCGCTCGACGGCGCGGCCGTATACGACACCGCCGCCCTCGTGTGGTGCCTCGCCCGGCCGTCGCTGCGGGATGTCGCGCTGGTGCAGTGGAGCGGCAACCTCGCGCAGGGCGATGAGGCGTTCGACGCACAGCTGCGCTGGGAATCCGGCGAGGAGTACCCGGCGCATCTCGCGATGCGCATGTGGGGCGAGGGCGATCCGCCGGAGCTGTCCCGGCTCGAGACGGCGCTCGCGCTGTCGCGCAGGGCAGCTGCCGTCGCGCCGCGTGAGGCGCGGCCGGGCGCGCTCGCCATGTGCGCGTGGCTGTCCTGGGCGCTCGGACGCTCGACGCACGCCGCCGCGTACGCCGAGCGGGCGTGCGAGATCGAGGCCGAGCACGGACTGTCGCAGATCGTGCTGTCGTTCGTGCACGCCGGCCACCTGCCCGACTGGGCGTTCCGGCGCGCGGGCGCGCGGTGACGCCCCGGGAGGTGCGCGCGGGCGCGCTACTTGACGAGCGGGAAGAGGATCGTCTCGCGGATGCCGAGACCGGTGACCGCCATGAGCAGACGGTCGATGCCCATCCCCATGCCCCCGGTCGGCGGCATGCCGTGCTCGAGCGCCCGCAGGAACTCCTCGTCGATGCGCATGGCCTCCAGGTCGCCGCGCGCCGCGAGCTTGGCCTGCTCGACGAAACGCTCACGCTGGATCACCGGATCGACGAGCTCGGAGTATCCCGTCGCGAGCTCGAAGCCGCGCACGTAGAGGTCCCACTTCTCCACGACGCCGGCGATCGAGCGGTGCTCGCGCACGAGCGGGCTGGTGTCGAGCGGGAAGTCCATCACGAACGTGGGGCGGGTCAGGCCGGGCTTGACGAAGTGCTCCCACAGCTCCTCGACGAGCTTGCCGTGGATCGCGTGCGGCGGCAGGTCGACACCCTCGGCCTCGGCGAGCGCCACGAGCTCGTCGAACGGCGTCTCGGGCGTGATGGTGCGACCGGCCGCGTCCGACAGCGATCCGTACATCGAGAGGCGGTCCCACTGGCCGCCGAGCTCGTACTCCGTGCCGTCAGCCCAGGTGACGGTGGTCGACCCGGCGACCGCGATCGCGGCGTTCTGGATGAGCTCCTGCGTGAGGTCGGCGATGCCGTTGTAGTCGCTGTACGACTGGTAGGCCTCGAGCATGGCGAACTCGGGGCTGTGGGTGGAGTCGGCGCCCTCGTTGCGGAAGTTGCGGTTGATCTCGAACACGCGGTCGATGCCGCCGACCACCGCGCGCTTGAGGAAGAGCTCGGGCGCGATGCGCAGGTAGAGGTCGGCGTCGAAGGCGTTCGCGTGCGTGATGAAGGGACGAGCGGACGCGCCGCCGTGCTGCACCTGCAGCATCGGCGTCTCGACCTCGATGAAGTCGCGCGACGCGAACGTCGACCGCAGGCTCGCGTTCACCTTCGCGCGGGCGACGACCGTCTCGCGCGCGCGGTCGCGCACGATGAGGTCGAGGAAGCGGCTGCGGACGCGGCTCTCCTCGCTGAGCTCGCCGTACACGTTCGGGAGCGGCAGCACGGCCTTCGAGGCGATGCGCCAGTCCGTCACCATGATCGACAGCTCGCCGCGACGGCTCGAGATGACCTCGCCCGACACGAAGACGTGGTCGCCGAGGTCGACGAGCTCCTTCCAGGCCTGCAGCGACTCCTCGCCGACGGCCGCGAGCGACACCATCGCCTGGATGCGGCTGCCGTCGCCGGCCTGCAGGCTCGCGAAGCAGAGCTTTCCGGTGTTGCGGCTGAAGACGACGCGACCCGCGATCGAGGCGGTCACACCGGTCTCGGCACCGGCCTCGAGGTCGCCGTAACGCTCACGCAGCGCCGGGATCGTGTCGGTGATCGGCACGCCGACCGGGTACGCACCGCCCGCGGCATCC
Source organism: Microbacterium sp. LWS13-1.2 (assembly GCF_040144835.1). Classification (NCBI taxonomy): domain Bacteria; kingdom Bacillati; phylum Actinomycetota; class Actinomycetes; order Micrococcales; family Microbacteriaceae; genus Microbacterium; species Microbacterium sp. LWS13-1.2. Next base: position 3,113,429 of record NZ_CP151632.1, on the reverse strand, counting down.
GTCCGCTCCGCGATCAGACGCTCGCGCTTGGCCAGCCGCACGGCCTTCTGCTCGAAGACTTCTTCTTCGGTCGGCTCGGCGGTCTCGGCAGGCGAGGTCGTGTCGGTCACGGGATGGGCTCCTCAATGGGGTGTTCGCCGCGGAACGCGGACCCCCAAGTCTATCCGCGAGCGCTTCGCACCTTTCTGAGCGTCGGTCGCCGGGCGATCCCGCACCGCAGGACGCTCCCCCGACCGGACTGGGCACGACTCTTGGCCGGGTGGCTCCCGACGAGTAGGGTCGGGGGCGCTTCTCAGGGCGCTCCCTCGGCCGAACGGATCGAGACCATGTCGCGAGCTCACTCCACGATGTCGGATCGCAGCGGGTTCTGGGCCGTGGCGGCCGCCTTCACGACCGTGACCGCGTATGCGACGGTCCCGACGCCGCTGTACCCGCTCTACCAGGCGGCGGACGACTTCCCCGTCCCGGTGGTGACGCTCATCTTCTCGGCGTTCGCCGTCGGCGTCGTGTTCAGTCTCTTCTTAATCGGCCACATCAGCGACTGGGCGGGAAGGCGGCGAATGGCCATCGTCGCAGTTCTGATCTCGGCCGGTGCATCCGTCGTGTTCATCCTGTGGAGCTCCGTGCCCGGTCTCATCACCGCCCGCTTCATCGACGGCGTGAGTGTCGGAACGCTCACCGCCGCGGCGACAGCCCACCTCGCCGAAATGCGCGCGCGAGCACGACCCGCAGAAGCCGCGATCATCGCCGCCTCCGTCGCAGGAGCGGCCAATCTCGGCGGACTCGCCCTCGGCCCGCTCATCGGCGGGCTCTTCGCCGAGTTCCTCCCCGACCCTCTCGAGCTCCCGCACATCGTGTTCCTCGTGCTCTTCCTCGCCACGGCGGCGGTGCTCCGCGCCGTGCCGGAGACGATCGACACCTCCGCGGCTCGTCCGGCGTACCGCCCGCAACGGCTCGCCTTCCCGTCCGGATCCCGCTCGACATTCGCAGCGGCAGGCATCGGCGCGGCCGCCTCGTTCGCTCTCTTCGCTCTGTTCACCTCGCTCACGCCGACCTTCCTGCACGAGACCTTCCACGTGTCGGACCACCTCGTCGACGGCGCGACGGTCTTCGCGATCTTCGGCGCTGCGGCAACCGCCCAGCTCGTGCTCGTGCGCGTCGCACAACGGACACAACTCGTCATAGCGATCGTGTGCTTCATCGTCGGGCTCGTCTCGATCTCGGCAGGCGCGGTCGCGCCTGTGCTCGCCCTCTTCATCGTCGGCGGCATCGTCGCCGGTGCCGGCGCCGGGATCATGTTCCGCGCGGCCATCGCCGGCGCGGGAGCGCTGGCCGCGCCCGGCCGGCGCGGTGAGACGCTCGCACTCCTCTTCCTCATCGCCTACGGAGGACTCGTCGTACCCGTACTGCTCGTCGGGTGGAGTCTGACGTTCGCGGACGAGACGACCGTGCTGCTCGTCTTCGCCGCGGTGGTCCTCGTCGCAACGCTCGGCGCCGGCATCGCCATGCGTCGTCAGCTGCCCGAGGCGCGCGCGCAGTCGGGGGAGAGCGCGCGATGAGAACTCAGCCCAGAGAGCGCCTCCGGGCTTCCCGCACGCCCGGTGGGCCCGATCGGACGCTCAGGGGAAGTCGATCGGCTCGCCGAGCGGCGCCCACCGGACGCGCTCGCGCACCGCTCCGGGCGCTGCCGCCAGCACTCGGGTCGCCTCGTCCTCCTGCTGCGAGAAGTGGCTCCAGCCCTCGACGTGCACGGGCACGGCCGCACCCGGTTCGGCGAGTCCGATGAGCTCGATCGCGTCGTCGGCATCCATCGTGTAGGCGAGCGGTCCGGTGAGCGGGAACCTCACCGCACCGATGTGCACCAGGGCGACATCGGGGTGCATTCCGGCTGCGACGCGGCGCAGCGCGGGGTACATCACGGTGTCGCCCGTCATCCACAGCGCCGGGTGCGCGGCGCCCACGCCCGCCAGCGCGAAGCCGACGACCGGACCGACGATCGGACGCGTGAACGGGGCGCCGTGCCGGCACGGGGTCGCCGTGACGACGAGGTCGGGCTTGCCCTCGGCGGTGAGGGTGACCGTGTCACCGGCGCGCAGGCCGCGTGCGTCGGGGTGCGCACCCGTGGCCGACAGCCGCTTGGCGCCGGCGACCGTCGTGAGCACCGTGCGCCCGACTCCCAGGCCCGCACGGCCGGCGTCGTCGAGGTTGTCGGCGTGATCATGGTGACTCACCAGCACGAGGTCGACGTCGCCGATGTCGGCGAGCGCGATCGCGGGGCCCGTGGTCTTGCGCGAGGTCGTCCCGAGCGCGAAGGAGTAGGTGCGCCCCGGCGGGTCGAAGGTGGGGTCGGTGAGGATCCGCCACCCTTCCCATTCGACGAGAGCCGTCGGACCGCCGATCCGTGTGATGCGCATGTCGTCTCCTCGGTCCGGTGTCCGCGCTCAGCCCAGGTAGATCTCGGCGTTGTCGATCAGCCGGTGGCCCGCCACCGTCGCGGCGATGAGCGCGAGCGCGGGTCCGCTGGTGCCTTCGTCGACCGGAAGGAACGTCGCCGGATCGACGACACTCAAGTACTCCAGGCGGATGCGCGGCTCACCCATGAGCGCCGACTGGGCCGCGGCTATGCACGCGTCGATGCCACGGTCGGCGTTCGCGGCGGCGGCGTCGAGCGCCGCCGGAAGGAGTGCCGCGGCCGCGAGGTCACGGTCCTCGAGCATCCCCACCCGGGTCGACACGGGAAGGCCGTCGTCACCGCGCACGGTCTCGACCGTCGCCACCTCGACCTCGAAGAACAGGTCGCGGATCATGCGGCGCACGAGGAACACGCGCTGCCGATCCCGCTCGCCGTACACGGCGACGTCGGGCTGCACGAGATGGAACAGCTTCGCCTCGACGGTGAGCAGGCCGTCGAAGTAGAACGGGCGCGAGCGCCCCTCGTACCGCAGGCCGAGATCGCCGGCGGTGACCTTCGTCGTCGCCGAGCCGTCGGGGAGCAGCTCCTTGGCGTCGGGCGCGAAGACCACGTCGACCCCGAGCGACTCCAGCAGTCGGGCGTCGTCGTCGGGGGTGCGTAGATACGCGGCGAACTCCGCCTGCGAGGCGAAGCGCAGCGGATTGACGAACACCGACACGACGACGATGTCGGCGACCTCACGCGCTCGGTGCACGAGGTCGATGTGGCCGTCGTGGAGCGCCCCGATGGTCGAGATGAGTGCGACGCGGGCCTCGGGTGCGGCGGCGCGGACCTCGGCGAGCCGAGCACGCAACTCGTCGATGGTGCTGATCATCCTTGGATCGTAGCGGGGGGTTCGCCGGTCACCGGACCAGAGCCGGCCTCGGCGAGCGCGTGGTCGAGCGTCGTGTGCGCGAGCGCCGACAGGAACGAGCCCGGATACGGGATGCCCGCGTCCGCCAGCAGAGCGGCAGCCTGGTGCACGATGGACCGCGAGAAGACCCGCGCCGTCGCGATCGCCTCGCCGTACGCCGGCCGTGCCGATTCGTCCACGACGACGGGCTCGCAGCCGAGTTCCACGGCGAGGGCCTGCGCGATCGGAAGAACGGGTCCGGGTGCGGTGACGGCCGCGTAGGCGCTGGCGAGGGCGCGCAGATCCATCGACGTGCCGCTGAACTCGATCGCTGGATGGACCGCGAGCGGGATCGCGCCCTTGGCCACCGCAGGAGCCAGGATGCCGGCACCCCAGGCCGGATCCGTGTGCAGCACGAGCTGTCCCGGCTGCCACGCCCCGACCTCGGCCAGACCCGTGACGAGCCCTTCGAGCTGGTCGTGCGGCACGGCGATGATCACGAGCTCGCTGCGCCGGGCGACCTCCGTCGCGTCGAGTACCGGGACGCCCGGCAGGATCGCCTCGACCCGCTCCTGGTCGGAGCCCTGCGTGATCCCCACGAGCGCGTGTCCGGCGCCGCCGAGAGCGGCACCGAGCACCGGTCCGACGCGACCGGCGCCGATGATGCCGACTCCGAGTCGTCCGTCACGGGTCATGTGCGATCCTCCCCCGCATCCGCGGCCGGGGGCGCGCCGGCACCCGCGGGCGCCGGCGCGGGGTCCGCGGGCATGAGGTCCGCCGGCTCCGGTGCGCCCGTGTCGTCCTGGGCCCAGCGGTGGGTGCGGTCGGTGAACGCCGCGCGCACCGAACCACACGCAACGCCGTCGAACAGCGCCAGCGCGCTGTCGCGGTCCACCGCCGCCAGGAACGGCGACACCGGCCCCGCGACGACGTGCGCACGCACGTTCGTCACGCCCGATGCACGGTCGAGGGGCCCCTGGTACAGACCGATGCTCTGCAGGCGGGCGAGCGGCAGGATCACGAGTTTGCGCCACACGATGCCCCGACGCATCAGGAGCACGTCGTCCGTGAGACGGAAGCCGTTGCGCCGGTAGGACAGCGGCACGATCCACCACGCACGCTTCGGCGTGTTCGTGAAGGTGTCGGTCTCGCCGGGTCCGAACATGCCCTCCTGCACGACGAGCGCCCGCTCCTCGTCGGGCAGCCCCGGCTGCAGCAGCCGCAGCACGCGCTCGACGTCGGCGGCCGTGCCGACCGGCAGCGTCGTGGTGAACTGGTCCGTGCTGCCGTCGGCCGCGCTGCGGCCGGTGAGCCTGTTGATGCGGACGGTCCACCAGCCGGCGGGGCGCCACATGATCGGCTGCGTCACCTCGACCGCATGCACGCGGCCCGGGGGGACGATCTCGGTGATGGTGGTGAAGAGGCCGAACGTGATCCGGACGCCGTCGGGCGTCGGGGCGATCGCGTACCGCAGCGAGCGGACGATCGAGCGCAGCCAGTAGGCACCGAAACCGATGATCGCGGGGACGAAGCCGAACAGCAGCCACGTGATGCCCTGGCCGACCCCGATCACGATCGCGATGATCGCGAACAGGAGCCCGAGCGTCGACATGCTGAGGATGTGGGAGGCCACGAGCCGGCCCACCGGGATGTGGACGACCGACTCGAGCTCGGTCACCGGCGCTTCGGGGCCCTCGATGAGGCCGGTGATCTCACGCCCTACCGTCTGGCTCAGCGTCGCGACCCTGCCCGCGCGCCGGGGGCCGGGGGCGCCCGCGGGACCGGCGGCCGCCGACAGGCGACGCCCGGAAGCGAGGCGCAGGATGTCGGCGCGGACGGCTTCCGCGTTGGCCGTGGACAGGTACTCGAGCTTGACGTTGGCGTCGGCCCCTGCGCCGACGACCTCGAGCTTCGCCATGCCCAGCAGCCGCGCGATCATGGGACGGGTGAGGTTGACGCCCTGCACGCGGTCGAGCGGGGCGCGGCGCTGCGTGCGGAACAGGATGCCGCTGCGCACCTCGACGTCGTCGTCGGTGATCCGGAACGTGTGGAAGCGCCACGAGGTGTAGAACACCGCGACGAGCACGATGAGGGCCGCGAGCACCGCGAGTCCTGCCAGCACATAGAGGTTGTTCGCGATGATGAAGTCGATCGGGTCGCCGCCTGCGCCTTCCCACTCGCCGACCTCTTCCTCGATGTCGGGGGCGAGCCACGGCAGGAAGATGAACACGAGGCGATCGCGTAGGTTCGCGAACACGATGCCGATGACGACGATCAGGAACAGCCCGCCGCGCAGCAGCGGCGTGAGCGGGTGGAGGCGATGCCACTCGCCGTCGCTGAGCGGAGAGCGCACAAGCTGCGACGGGGGCGCGCCCGGGACGCCGGGCGAAGCGCCAGGGGCGCCGGGCGACGCGCCCGGGGCGCCGGGCGACGCGCCAGGGACGCCGGGCGACGCACCGCTGCCTTCGACGGGGCCGGGGATCGAGGTCATAGACCCGTGCGCCGACTCTCGGCGACCTCGACGAGGTGGTCGCGGAGCGTCTCGGCGGTGGACTGCTCGAGCCCGGGGATGACCACGCCGGTCGCCGCGGCCGCGGTGACGAACTTCAGCTGGGCGATGCCGAAGCCCCGGTCCAGCGGGCCATGGGTGATGTCGATCAGCTGCATGCGGCCGTAGGGGACGGCCACGAAGCGCTGCCACAGGATGCCGCGGCGGAACACCAGGTCGTCGTCGCGGAGCTGGTACCCGATCGAGCGGGCCTGGCGCGGCAGGATCACGAGGGTCCACGCGAGGATCACCGTGAGGATGCCGCCGGGGATCCACGCCCACAGCTGGTGCATGAGCAGCGTGAGCACCAGAGTGGCCGCGATGACGAGCAGCAGGAACGAGCCGGTGGAGATCAGCTGCACCGTCACGTACTTCGGCGAGATCTGATGCCAGACACCGCTTTCGAGCACGAGCCGGTTCTCGGAGCGCGGCTCGGCGATCCGCCCGAACGTGCTCCCCGCCTCAGTGGTCGTGGAGGCGGGGCTCGAGTCCGGGGTCGTCGCCTCCGGGCTGTTCGTCATCGTCGTCCTTCCGGATGGTGCACAGGTGCTCCGCGACAAGACCCGCGGCGACCAGCAGGGCGCCGCTCACGGTCGTCGCGATGACCGCTCCCAACGAGCCTAGCGAGGGCGCGACGGGCCGGGTCGCCAGGAAGACCCACAGCCCTGCTCCCACCCCGCCGACGGCGGCGCCCACGATGCTGGAGGCCTTCGCCAGCATCGCGATGCGCACGGCGCGGAAGGGGTCCACCTTCGACGTCGAGGTGCCGCGCGTGGCGCGGCGGATCGGGATCGCGAGCGCGATGACGAGAGCTCCGAGCAGCACGAGGAGGATCGGCAGGGTGACGGCCGGAGTGAAGGTGGGGCGTCCCGCCGACGTCAGGAGCTGATCGACGATGAAGCCGGCCGCGACGCCGAGGATGGCGGAGATGGCCAGCACGCCGGCACCGGTGCGCTTCATCGTCCTCCCGCCTCACGCAGCCGCCGGAGGGCGTCGTCGACACGCCCCGTGCCGGGAAGCACGGCATCGGGGTCGACGGCGAGCCACGGTCCGAGCACGAAGTCGCGCTCGGCGGCACGCGGGTGGGGCAGCAGCAGTCGCGGGTCGTCGCTGACGACATCCCCGTAGGCGATCAGGTCGAGGTCGAGCGTGCGATCCTCCCAGCCGGGCTCGCTCGCCGTGCGAGTCGCAGAGCGCACGCGTCCGTGCCGCTGCTCGATCGCGTGGAGGTAGCCCAGCAGCACCGACGGGGCCAGGCGCGTGGTGAGGATCGCCACGGCGTTCAGATACGCCGGCGCGGCGGCATTCGGCCCGTCCGGCTTCATCGCGACCGACTCGATCGGCTCCGACACCCGCACGGCGTCGACGAGCGGCACGCGGGCCAGGTCCTTGATCGCGGCCGTCATCGTCTCGGCGCGCTCGCCCAGGTTCGCCCCCAGGGCCACGACGGCCTCGACGGGTCCGCGCGGATGACGCTCGACGTCGCCGTCGAAGCCCTGAGCCAGGCGGCGGTTCATGCAACCTCCCCATCGAAGAGCTCTTCGCGCCGGGCCCGCCGGATCGTGACCGACACGTCGGCGAACGGCACCGTGATGGGCGCCTGGGGCTTGTGGACGGTGACCGCGACCATCCTCACGCCGTCGCGTGCGAGCAGGTCGTCTGCGATGCGGGCCGCGACGCCCTCGATGAGGTTCAGCGGCTCGCCGCCGACCATCTCGACGATGCGTTCGGCGACCTCGCCGTAGTGGACCGTGTCGGCGACGTCGTCGGACTCCGCCGCCTGCGCCGTGCTGACGTAGAGGGTCGCGTCGATCACGAACTCCTGGCCTTCACGACGCTCCTCGGCGAATACGCCGTGGTACCCGAATGCACGGACACCGGTCAGCGTGATCTCGTCGATGAAGTCCATCGGCTTCCTTCCTGCCAGGCGCGCGCAACGGTGAGAGCATCGCGCGTGCCGGCGACATCGTGCACGCGCACCGCCCACGCTCCCGCCTGGGCGGCGAGCGCGCTCGTCACCGCCGTCGCGAGATCCCGGCGGGCTTCGGCGGCTTCGGCGGGGTCGTCCGCGAGTGCCTCCGCGAGGAACTTCTTGCGGCTCGTGCCGAGCAGCACGCGCGGCCCGACACCGACGAGCCGGTCGAGCCCGCGCAGCATCGCCCAGTTCTGGGCGCCCTTCTTGCCGAAGCCGATGCCGGGGTCCACGATCACGCGCGACGGGGCGATGCCGGCGGATGCCGCCGCCTCGATGCGCGCGCGGAGCTCGGTGACGACCTCGTCGACGACGTCGCCGTACTGGGCCCGCGCGTACATGTAGGTCGAGTGCCCGCGCCAGTGACTGAGCGCGATGTCGGCGTCCGTGGCAGCGACCGCCGCAAGCATCTCCGGGTCGGCCAGGCCGCCCGACACGTCGTTGACGATGCGCGCCCCTGCCTCGACGGCGGCGACGGCGGTGGGGGCGTTCATGGTGTCGATGCTGACCACGACTCCCGCGTCGGCCAGCGCCCGCACGACGGGGAGCACGCGCTCCCGCTCGACGCGCGGGTCGACGCGCTCCGCGCCGGGGCGGGTCGATTCGCCGCCGACATCGAGCAGGTGGGCGCCGTCGGCGCGCAGCCGCAGCCCGTGGGCGACCGCGTCGGCGGCATCGAGGTAGCGTCCGCCGTCGCTGAACGAGTCGGGCGTCACGTTGACGATGCCCATGATGAGCGTCATCCGCGGATCCCCGAAGGCCGCGATGCCCCGATCAGCGCGACCAGCTCGGCACGCGCCGCGGGCTCGGCCAGCTCGCCGCGTGCGGCGATCGTCACGGTCGAGGCATCCGGCTGGCGCCCGCCGCGCATCGTCACGCACTCGTGCGTCGCCTCGAGGACGACCAGCACACCGCGCGCGTCCAGGGATGCCGCGATCACATCGGCGATCTGCTCGCCGAGACGCTCCTGCACCTGCGGCCGCGACGACAGGATCTCGACCACCTTGGGCAGCGCCCCGAGCCCGACGACCTGCTCGCCGGGCAGATACGCGAGGTGCGCATGACCGCGGAACGGCAGCAGGTGGTGCTCGCACACCGAGCGGAACAGGATGTCGCGCAGCATGACCGCACCGGACGGCAGCGTGTCGGGTGCCGGCCCGCGCGACACCGAGATGGTGCGCGCGAGCGGGGCTGCGGCATCCTCTCCGACTCCCGCGAAGAACTCGGTGTACGCGTCTGCCACGCGCTCGGGCGTCTGCCTCAGGCCGGGGCGCTCGGGGTCTTCGCCGATCGCCTCCAGCAGCTCGCGCACGAGCGCGGCGATGCGCTCACGGTCGACGGCCACAGGCCGAGCCTACGCGGTCGCGGGGCGCGCCTGTCCGGACGGACGACGCTTGGGCGCCTTCTCGGCGGCCGGCTGCTCGGCCTCGACGCTGGCTGCGAGGCCCGCGTCGTCCCGGCGCTGCGGCACGTCGATCGGGGGCAGGGTCGACGGCGGGCGCTGCTCGCTCGACAGCCACTGCGGGCGCGGCGGGAGGCGCTTGACGTCCTTGAAGATCTCGGCGAGCTCCAGGTGGTCGAGCGTCTCCTTCTCGAGGAGCTCCAGGGCGAGCTTGTCGAGCACGTGGCGGTTCGCGTTGATCACCTCGTAGGCCTCGTTGTGGGCCTGTTCGATGAGGTCGCGCACCTGCGTGTCGACGCGCTCGGCGATCCGCTCCGAGAACTCGCGGCCGTGACCCATGTCGCGGCCCATGAACACCTCGCCCGACGACTGCCCGAGCTTGACCGGTCCGATGTCGCCGGTCATGCCGTACTCGGTCACCATCTTGCGGGCGATGCCGGTCGCCTTCTCGATGTCGTTCGACGCACCCGTGGTCGGATCGTGGAACACGATCTCTTCCGCGACGCGACCGCCCATCGCGTAGGTGAGCTGGTCCTGCAGCTCGTTGCGGGTGACGGAGTACTTGTCGTCGAGCGGCAGCACCATCGTGTAGCCGAGGGCCTTGCCGCGCGGGAGGATCGTGACCTTCGTGACGGGGTCGGTGTGGTTCATCGCCGCCGCCGCGAGCGCGTGTCCGCCCTCGTGGTACGCGGTGATGAGCTTCTCCTTGTCCTTCATCACCCGGGTGCGGCGCTGCGGGCCGGCGATCACACGGTCGATGGCCTCATCGAGCGCGCGGTTGTCGATCAGCTGCGCGTTCGAGCGCGCGGTGAGCAGGGCGGCCTCGTTCAGCACGTTGGCGAGGTCGGCACCGGTGAAGCCGGGGGTCTTGCGGGCGACGACCTCGAGGTCGACGCCGTCGGCGAGCGGCTTGCCGCGGCCGTGCACCTCGAGGATCTTGGTGCGGCCCTTGAAGTCGGGCGCGTCGACGCCGATCTGGCGGTCGAAGCGGCCCGGACGCAGGAGTGCGGGGTCGAGGATGTCGGGGCGGTTGGTCGCCGCGATCACGATGACGTTGACCTTGGGGTCGAAGCCGTCCATCTCGACGAGCATCTGGTTGAGCGTCTGCTCGCGCTCGTCGTGACCGCCGCCCATGCCGGCGCCGCGGTGGCGGCCGACGGCGTCGATCTCGTCGATGAAGATGATCGCCGGGGAGTTGTCCTTGGCGTTGTTGAACAGGTCGCGCACGCGGCTGGCGCCGACGCCGACGAACATCTCGACGAAGTCCGATCCCGAGATCGAGTAGAACGGCACACCCGCCTCGCCCGCGACGGCGCGGGCCAGGAGCGTCTTGCCGGTTCCGGGAGGGCCGTACAGCAGCACGCCCTTCGGGATCCGGGCGCCGACAGCCTGGAACTTCGACGGGTCCTTCAGGAAGTCCTTGATCTCTTCGAGCTCTTCGATCGCCTCGTCGGAGCCCGCGACATCCTGGAAGGTAACCTGGGGCATCTCCTTCGTCACGAGCTTCGCGCGCGACTTGCCGAACTGCATGACCTTGCTGCCGCCGCCCTGGGCGCTGGACATCAGGAACCAGAACAGCAGGCCGAGCAGCAGGATCGGGAGCAGGAGCGACAGGAATCCGTCGAACCAGGTGGCGCGCGGCACCGCGTCGTTGAAGCCGTCCTCCGGGTCGGCCGCGTTGACCGCGTCGACGACCTCGGCGGCACGGGCGGTGACGTAGTAGAACTGCACGTCCGTCGCGCCGTCGTACTCCTTCGAGAGCTTCATGTCGACACGCTGATCGCCGTCGGTGTTGACGACCTCGGTGACGGTGTCACCGGAGAGCAGCTCGAGGCCCTCCTGCGTGGAGATCTGCTTCGCACCGTTCAGGCTCGAGATGAGCGAGAACCCCACGATGAGGAAGACCCCGATCAGCAGGACGTAGAAGAGCGGGTTGCGGGTGATCTTCTTGAAGTCCATGGCGCGGGCGAGAGCCCGACCCCTTTCGTCGACGTGCCATCGAGGACAGGAGAGCGCCCGTCGACGGTTGAATCAGGGTATCGCGCGCTTCCTAGGCGTCGACTGTGCATTCGCCCCGGGCGTAATCCCCGCGTCCACGGCGCTGACTACGAGTAGACGTGAGGTGCGAGGACCGCGACGTCGCGGAGGTTGCGGTACTTCTCGGCGTAGTCGAGGCCGTACCCGACGACGAACTCCGTCGGGATGTCGAAGCCGACGTACTTGCAGCGCACCTCGACCTTGGCGGCCTCGGGCTTGCGCAGCAGTGCGAAGACCTCGACGGATGCCGCGCCGCGGGCCGCGAAGTTCTCCAGCAGCCAGCTGAGCGTGAGGCCCGAGTCGATGATGTCCTCGACGATCAGCACGTGCTTGCCGAGGATGTCGGTGTCGAGGTCCTTGCGGATCTGCACGACACCGCTGGACTTGGTGCCCGCGCCGTACGACGAGACGGCCATCCAGTCCATCGTGATGTGCGTGGTGAGCGCACGGGAGAAGTCCGCCATCACCATGACCGCGCCCTTGAGGACGCCGACCAGCAGCAGGTCCTCGTCCGCGTAGTCCGCGTCGACCTGCGCCGCGATCTCGTCGAGCTTGGCTCGGATCTCCTCCTCTGTGACGAGGACTTCCGTGAGGTCGCTGGAGACGTCGGCCGCGCGCATGGGGACGAGTCTACGTGCCGGAGGCGTCGGCGCCGCGGACGGTCTGCGGGCTCACCACGAGCACCTCGACGACTTCGGCCATCTCCGGCCGCGTCTGCACCCACGTCACCTCGATGTACCACTCGCCGCCGTCGAGGTCCTTGCGGTACCCGTCGGTGATGCGGGCGCCGCCCTCGGTCTCGCGGACCTTCGACTCACGCCAGCCGTCGGCGGTAAGCCCGGCGGCGATCGCCGCGGCCGCGTCGGCCGAGGCATCCGTCTCCGCCGCGAGGTTGAGGCTCTCGCGGGCCTGCCACCAGGCGGGGTCGGATGCCGACGCCGATCCCTCGGCCGGGGCGTATCTCGGTTCGGACTCGGCGAAGCCGGACTCGGGATCGAGGTCCGCCGGAATCAGCGCCACCGTCTCGCTGAGGAGGCGGTCCGCCTCGGTCTGGTACTCGTCGAGCCGGCTTTCGGGCGTCATGCTGCATCCTCCCAGGGCGAGCGCGAAGAGGGCGACGGCGACGGCGGCGAGGAGTCGGCGCACGGCTCAGTCGACCTCCGTGTAGACGGGTTCGTAGTCGTCGCGGTCGATGCCGTCGATCACGATCGGCTGCCCGCCCGCGACGATGATCTCGTTCTCGGCGTACACCTCGGCCTGTCCGCCGGTGATCACCGCGACCATGTTCTCGAACGCCGTCGATCCGGGTGTGTACAGCGAGCTGTGGCTGTCGATCGCCGACGGCATGCCGTTGCCGGCGACGTTGTAGTCCTCGATGTCGTCGCTGTCGGCGCGCGCGGCGTCGATCACGCCCGTCTCGAGGCGCGTGACCCCGCCGGCGGTGAGAGTCGACTGCCCGTGGAGGGCGTGCAGGTCGCCCTCGCTGCCCTGGATGAGCCCGACGACCATGTCGTTGCGGCTCATCATCGCGTAGTGGGGCACGTCTGAAGTATGCGGGAAGTCGTCCACTCCCGAGACACCGTCGCCCATGCCCGCTGCGGCGACGTAGAGCACCCGGTCGGCGCGCAGCCCCGCCGCTTCGGCGAGCCCGACGGCCGCTCCGCCGTAGCTGTGGCCGAGCACGGTCAGCGTCGCGCTGCCGGGGACGGCGATGCCGGCGGCGAAGTCGCGCAGCCGCGGCGCGAGGTCGTGCGAGTACGACGTGCTCATCGCCTCGGGGATGGACTGCGGGAACGCCCCGCCCGCCCACTGGAACACCGCGGTGCTGGGGCCGGCGGCCGCCTGCAGGTCGGCGGCGCGGTCGTCGCCGAAGTCGGTCATGTTGGATCCGGTGCCGGGAACCGAGATGGCCACGGAGCGCACCCACGACGGAATGTCGCCGGTCACGGGGTCGAGGGGCCCGTGATACGTCGCGATGGCCTGGTGCGCCGGGTCGAAGACCACCACCCGGGCGCCGGTCTCGGTGCGCACCGCCCCGGTCTCGTCGACGACCTGGATCTCCTGCGTCAGCAGACCCTCGTAGTAGTCGATCAGGCGCTGCTGCTCGGCGATGAGGTCGTCGTACACCTGCTCGACGGCGCCCTGGCCCTGGTAGGAGCGGTCCACCGCGGCGTCGCGCAGCCGTTCCAGCCGCTCGATCTCCGCCTCGCGGGCAGCGATCTCGTCCTCGATGTTGAGGCGGTTCGCGGCGACGCGGTCGCCGATGGGGATGCCGTCGAGATTGCCGATGACGTGCGGGGACGCCGCGATCAGCGCATCCTTCTCCGCCCGGTCGAGGCTGTCCCAGACCTGCCTGATGAGCTCGGGGTCCCCGAGCGCGGCGATCTGCTCGGCTGTGACGGCGTCGGTGTCGCCGGCCCACAGCGCCGTAGCCGCGACGAGGCCTCCGGCATCCACGACACCATCGTGGGTGATCTCCGCGATGAGCGGGATGCCGGCCAGCCGAGCAGCCGTGTCGTGGTCGAGCTGGTCGCGCTCGTCGCGCAGCGCGTTGTACGCGTCGCGCGAGCCGCGGTAGTCGTCGATCGCCCCCTGCCAGCGGTCGAGGAGCGAAGGGTCGTCGAGATAGAGCCACGACGGGAGCACGTCGTCCCACTCCAACGTCCAGCCCACGACGAACTCCGACGCCGCGTTCAGCGCGATGGAACGCCGGGTCTGGATCGCCGCGTGATCGGACTCGGCCTCGTCCCGCGCCGACGCGGCGCGGCGCTGCAGGTCGGCCAGCGCGTCGGCGTGCTCGTCGAGCACCACGGCCGCCTCGTCGGCGGCGTCCGCGACGTCGGTGAAGCGGCCGGCGGCCACGCTGATGGGCGGCCTCAGCGCGTCCACGCTCACGGCCGTGACAGCGGTGAGCGCGCGCAGCGCGCTGTGCGCGTGGGTGCTGCGGTCGCGCTCGGCACCGGCCCGGGCGCGGAAGAACGCGGCGAGGTCGCGGATCCCGTCGACACTGCCCTCGCCGGGGTCGGCCGCCAGGCCCGGCAGCGTCATCCGGAGGCCCCGGCCAGCTGGGCGTCGAGTGCGCGGAGCTCGGTGTGGACCGTGTCGACGTCCACGGAGAGGTCGTGGCCGACACCGGCGAGCGCGCTCATGGCATGACGGATGACGGCGTCGATATCGCCGAGGGCCGACTCGACGACCGGCGACCCGAGGACGCCGAAGGCGGGACAGAACCCGTCGACCGGGGCGTCGCCCGCCTTCTGCAGGCTCCGCACCGCCTCGGCGAAATCTGAGTCTGCGAACTCGACGTCTGCCATGATCGCCACCCTATCCGGGCGCGGGCAGGCGCCCGGAGGGGACAATTCCCCATGCTCAGCCGGGGCCCGCATGCGTCGCCGTGTCTGAGCCTGCGGCTGTCCGCAGGTCAGCGCGCGGCGAACTCGATGCGGCCGCCGACGCGACGAGCGCGGCATCCGGGCAGATCGATGGGCCCCTGGCCCGACCAGTCGGTGGCGAGGCGCGCCACCTCGATCGTCTGCGACCGCGTCAGGCTCTGGTGGAACTCGCTGGCCACCACGTGCCGGATGATGCGGTTCCGCAGCGCGGCAGGGTTGGCCGCGAGAGCCGCGACCGACACCGAGATGCCGGCTTCGGCGTGCTCGACGATGTCTTCGATCGTCTCGTCGATCATCTCGTCGAAGGCCTCGGCGTCTTCGCGCAGCTGCGCGGCCGTGCGAGCGAGCGCCTCGGCGATGCCCGGCCCGAGCTCGGCCTCGAGCACCGGCAGCACAGTCTCGCGCACGCGCACCCGCGCGAAGCGGGGATCGCCGTTCTGCGGGTCGTCCCAGGGGTCGAGCCCCTCGGCCGCGCACGCCGCGCGCGTCGTCGTCCGGCGCACGTCGAGCAGCGGGCGCAGCACGAGAACGCCGTCGAGATCGGCGCCTGCGGCCATGCCCTGCAGGCTGGCGGCGCCGGCGCCGCGCGCGAGTCCCAGCAGGACCGTCTCGGCCTGGTCATCGAGCGTGTGGCCGAGCAGGATCGCCGTCGCGCCGGCGGCGCGGGCCGCGTCGAGCAGGGCGGCATAGCGCGCCTCACGAGCGGCGGCCTCCGGCCCGCCGGCTCCGGTGACCTCGACGCGGACGACGCGGGCGCCGAGTCCGAGCGCCTGCGCTTTCGCCATGGCGGCGGCCGCGGCATCCGTCGACCCGTCCTGCAGTCCGTGGTCCACCGTGACCGCTGCGGCACGCAGACCGAGCTTCGGCGCCTCGAACGCGGTCGCCGCGGCGAGGGCGAGCGAATCGGCGCCGCCAGACAGCGCCACGACCAACGTGGCACCCGGCTCGAGGCCGGTGAGTGCCCGCCGCACAGCGAGGCGCACCTCGGCGACGGCGGGGTCGAGTCCGGGTCTGCGCTCCTCCACCCGCCCACCGTACCCGGCGACCGAGGCGAATCGCCTAGCGCCTCACGACTCCGCCCGGTGCAGCGCGTTTCGTCTCGCTCGTTCCTCGCTCGCTCAACGACCGGACAACGCCGACCCCGCTTCGTCTCGCTCGTTCCTCGCTCGGCGGATTCAAGCGGTCATCGCAACAGGACAGATTTGATGATCTCATTCGGGGTCTGAAACTCGAGTCGCTTGCGGGGTCGGTCGTTGAGTTCGTGGGCGACGGCGTCGAGCTGTCCTTCGGTGAACCCATCGAGGCTGGTGCCTTTCGGGAAGTACTGGCGAAGCAGCCCATTGGTGTTCTCGTTGATGCCGCGCTGCCAGGGCGAGTGCGGGTCGCAGAAGAACACGTCGATGCCGGTATCGATGCGGACCTGTTCCCAGTCGCGCATCTCCGGACCCTGATCCCACGTCAGCGCGCCACGCAGCTGCACCGGGAGCTGTTGAATCTTCCGCGTCAGCGCGGGAGCGACTTGGTCGGGTCTGTAACCGTCGGGCAGGTGAACGAGCATCGTGAAGTTCGAGTGCCGTTCCACGAGAGTGCCGATCGCAGACAAGTTCCCCGCGCCGATGATCAGGTCGCCTTCCCAACTTCCTGGGACGGCGCGGTCGCTCGCCTCCGGCGGCCGCTTCGAGATGTTGACCATGTTGGGGATCCGGTTCTTCCTCTGTCCCACCTTTCGGCTCGGGTGGCGTAGCCCCCGCCCGGTGCGTAGATACCGGGTCAGCTCCTGTTTCAGCGCCCCACGGGACTGCACGTAGAGCGACTGGTAGATCGTCTCCGCGCTCACCTGCATCTCCGGCTCATCGGGGAACTCTCGCCGCAGCCGGCCGGCGATCTGCTCCGGCGATCGGCGCTTGGCCAGGTCCTGCTCCACTCTCGCACGCAGCGGCAGGTTGGTCGCGAGCTTCGCGGGCTTCGGCCTCTCTGCGCGACCGATCGCCGTCATCTGCGCCGTCGACGCCCGATACCGTCCGCGCACGGCGTTGCGGGTCAGTTCCCGCGACACCGTCGACGGCGCGCGTCCGATCCGTCTTGCGATCGACCGCACCGACTCGCCGCTGGCGACGCCGACCGCGATCTCTTCCCGCTCGACGAACGACAGATACCGCCCCTGCAGATTCCGGCCACGACGCGGCCTGACCCCGCCGGCAGCAACGAGCATCCGTTTCGCGGTCGTGCGATTCACGCCGATCTGCTCACCCACCTCGCTCGCGAACAGGCCGGCCTGAAAGCCCGCCCACGCCTGCTGAACCGCATCCAGCCGAAACCGCAACGCCAACTCCGCCACAACACTCTCCACTCAGTAAGTGTTGCGACCACCGCAAGAACCCAAGGCTCGCTCAACGACCGGACAACGCCGACCCCGCTTCGTCTCGCTCGTTCCTCGCTCGCTCAACGACCGGGATACCTGTACCCCGGTCGTTGAGCGAGCTTGCGAGACGAAACGCCCAGAACCTCCGGACTAGGCTTGTCGCGGCATCCCACGTCTTTCCGAAGGAGTACCACTATGGGCGCGTACGACGCCGTCATCGAGATCCCGCGCGGCAGCCGCGTGAAGTACGAGGTCGACCACGGCACCGGCCGGGTCTTCCTCGACCGCATCCTCTACACCGCGTTCGGGTACCCCACCAACTACGGGTTCTTCGAGAACACCCTGGGCGAGGACGGCGACCCGCTCGACGTGCTCGTGCTGCTCGACTTCGACCTCGCCCCCGGCGTGCTCGCGAGCGTCCGCCCGGTCGGCGTGCTGAAGATGAGCGACGAGGCCGGCGGCGACGACAAGGTCGTCGCAGTGCTCGGCAAGGACCCGCGCTGGGCGCACATCCAGGACGTGAACGACATCCCGGAGTTCACCCGCAAGGAGATCGAGCACTTCTTCGAGCACTACAAGGACCTCGAGCCCAACAAGTGGGTCAAGGTCGACGAGTGGGCGAGCGCGGCCGAGGCCGAGCGTCTCGTCGGCGAGGCCTTCGACCGCTTCAAGGAGCACGAGGGCCAGACCGCGACCCAGGGTGAGGGCGTCGCACCGAACACCCTCTGACCACTGTTGTCAAGCGAAGAGCGGATGCCGTCGGCATCCGCTCTTCGTCGTTTCAGAGTGTGTGGGTCAGACCGAGACTCCGCGGTCGGCCATGAAGTAGATCGGGTTCACCGGGGAGTTGTTGACGTACGTCTCGAAGTGGACGTGGCAGCCGAACGAGTTGCCGGTGTTGCCCTCGCTCGCGATGAGCTGGCCCGCATTGACCCACTGCCCCACGCCCACGAAGATTCCGCCGCTGCGGATGTGGCCGTAGCCGCTGCCGATGCCGCCGCCGTGGTCGATCTTGATGTAGTTGCCGTAGCCGCCGTTCCAGCCGGCGTACACGACGCGTCCGGCCGAGGCGGCGTAGATGCCCGCCCCGCAGCCGGCGGCGAGGTCGACGCCATAGTGGAACCCGCTGGAGCAATAGCTGTTGCCGCACTGCACGGTGCGGGGGCCGTAGCCCGAGCTGCGCCAGCCCGACGATGGACGCGCCCAGCCGGATCCGACGACGGCTCCGGCGCCGCCGCCACCTCCGCCGCCACCGCCGTTCTGCTGGGCGAGGCGATCGGCCTCGGCCTTGGCTGCTGCGGCGGCCGCGGCCGCGGCGGCGGCTTCGGCCTCTTTGCGGATGCGCTCGCCCTCTTGATAGTCGGCGACCGTCTTGGCGACCGTGTCCTGCAGGGCGGCGAGTTGCGCCTCGAGCTCGCCGCGCTTGGCGTTCTGCGCGTCGAGTGCGGCCTGTGCCTCTTCGGCAGCCTTCTGCGCGGCGACCATCTTCTCTTCGGCGACCTTCTGGAGCCGGTCGCGCTCGGCACGCTGCACCGCGGCCTGATCGCTCAGGCTCTGTGCCGAGTCGCGGGCGGTCACCGCCTGCGCGTAGACGTCCTGGTTGCGCTGCACGAGCTTGTCCATCGTGCCCAGGCGAGCGAGCAGGTCGTCGGCCGACGAGGCCGAGCCCGCGAAGAAGAGCTCAAGCGATGTGTCGTCGCCACCGTTGCGATACAGCTGGGCGGCGACGCGGCCGGCCTTGTTCGCGGCATCCACCGCAGCCGCCCCCTGCGTGTCGGCCTGCTGCTGCAGCTGGTCGGCACGCAGCGCCGCGTCGAAGTACGCCTGCTGCGCGACGTAGAACTCGTCGGCCAGCTGCTGCGCGATCTGCTGCTTGGCAGCGACATCGGCCTCGAGCCCGGCGATCAGCTGCTGGATCTTGGTGACCTCGGCGGCCTTGGCCGCCTCGTTGTTCTTCGCGGCGACGACGTCGTCCCACGACGGGTAGTCCGCGGCGTACGCGGGGCTGACGAGCGGGCCGACCGTGCCGGCGGTCGCGCTCAGCGCGGCGACGCCCAGAATGCCCAGTCCCAGCGCCGTGCGCCGGTTCATCGCGGGCCATAGCCGCCGCTGCTCGCTCGCGGAAGGGGCGCACCCGCACTCCGCGCCGTCGTCGGCAAGGGTCTTCACGGTGACGTTTTCGGGCTGCACCGGGTCCTCCCCTCGCGGCGTCAACTCGTTTCACACTAGCAACATCAGTAACATGCGCAACCCCCAGTGGCGCATGTCGGCCGCCGCCTCGGGCAGCGGTCACCCGGTCAGTCTGCGCCCGGGCGACGGGATCCACAAGGGCGCCACGCCCTCGATTCGCGTTTTGCCCAGTGATTACGTATGCTTGGTCCTCGGCAGTGAGCCCCAGGGTTCACCCGGCCCCATCGTTTAGCGGCCTAGGACGCCGCCCTTTCACGGCGGTAGCACGGGTTCGAATCCCGTTGGGGTCACTCCCAAAATTCAAAAGCATGGCCCTGTAGCGCAGTTGGTTAGCGTGCCGCCCTGTCACGGCGGAGGTCGCGGGTTCAAGTCCCGTCAGGGTCGCTCCGAGCGACGGGCCCTTTTTTCGAAGAGGGCCCTTCGTCTAGGACGCGGCAGGTCTTGTATGAGATGCCGCGCGGCTCTGTAGCTCAGTTGGTAGAGCGTTCGACTGAAAATCGAAAGGTCACCGGATCGATGCCGGTCGGAGCCACTGAAACCCTCTCCTAGCTTCTACATGGAGGGGGTTTCGTCCTTCCCGAGGAATTAGGCGGATCTCGCGGCATCTCCGGCTGGTGATCGAGCCGCAGATTCGACCAATTCTCGTGGTCAAAGCGAAGGGTTCGGACCGTCGTCGGAAGCTCTTGCCCACGGTTTGCCCACGAACGAATCACGCGCCGCACGGTCGAGAGCGATCGAGACGGACGTCAGATCCTCCGGAAACAGGTCTGCGTACACATCGAGCGTCATTGCGGCTGACGCGTGACAGAGCATTCGTTGCAGAATCTTCACGTTCGCGCCGGCAGAGATCGCGAGGCTCGCGGCCGTGTAGCGGAGGTCGTGAGGAGTGATGTGAGGGAAGCCATCAGGCGCCGAGAACTGAAGCTTGGCGACCGCCGGCGCGAACCCGCGCCGACGGAAGTTTCCGCCCCGGAGCACCGCGCCCTCCCGGGTTGAGAAGAGGAGATCGTTGCGCCGTCCGGTCGCGAGGTGAACGGCGATTCCTTCGTCGAGCAGAGACGGATAAGGAACGATGCGCTGCTCGTGGGTGTTCGGGGTGCCGAAGACAGGGGAGCCACGCACGTCAGCAACCGCGCGACGGACGTGCACAACTCGCTTCGCCACATCTACGTCTGCCGCCCTGCACGTGGCTCAGGCAGTGACGCTCCGCCTTCGAGAGCCTTGGGAGCTCAGGTGCATGAGTTAACAGATGCCGCAGGGGAGTGGGGCGCGCTTGTGAGATGCGAGGGCACCCGACACGACGAGAAAGACATTCCGCGTCGAGGACGCGGAATGCGTCGTCGATAGCCGGGCCACCCCCGATTGCACCTGCGCGTGGTCGATGTCGACGATCCTGACATCGACCCATTCGGGCAACACATGCTTGTCCAGCGAGTTTCGGTAGCCCGACCGAGTCGGCTTGACCCGAATCTTGCTGGCGTACCACGCCTCCGCGATCTCCGAGAAGCGCACGCGTGAGCGACTCGGGTCTACCCACTCGCCTCGCAGCTTCGGCGTCTCGACGGAGGCAAGGAAGTTCTCCGCCTCGCGCTTGGTGCGAAACCCCCGCTTGTCCGTTTGTCGGGGCGCCGGTAGCGCACGCGGTACCGACGACCAGACTTGGACTCGTGGGACTCGACGCTTCCCATATGCATAGCGTACTTTGTTCGTGTGGAACGCCCACAGAGTTAAGCAATATGAGGTCGGACGGTCGAGCAATGCCCGGTCTGGCGGCGAATCTACGTCGACCACTCTCCACCGATCGCCGCCTGCTTCCCAATTAACGGCCACGGTCTCGATGCCTTTCCCAAGCATGGATCCGGGCGCGGGCGGGTGAGCTCGTGCCGCGAGCGGCGCGACCGAGCGCAAACAGATCGACCACCAGGAACAATGCGAACAGCACCCACCAGGGCTGACCGCGATCAACGCGTTCTCGACGGGCTAGATGACGGTTACCATCGCGTCATCCCCATCCGAGCAGCGACACCACGCCGAGCGCGGCGGCGGCCACGAGCCCCGTCCACAGAACGATCGCCACGACCTGCCAGAGGATCACCCAGCCCTTATTGACGCCCGATGCCACGAAGAATGCGGCGGTGAGCTGCGTCGGTAGTGCAAGGGGTGCGAGGATGCTCGCTCCCGGAACGCCGAACCGCACCATCCAGGCGCCGAGACGCTGGCGGCCTTTCGACCGGCGAGTGGGCTTGGTATCGTCCGATGGTGCGTGCTGCCGCGGTTCGAGCACATCGACGGCGGTGGCCCCCTCGGCCGTGACGGTGCGCCGTGCCCGGACGGAGGCGCGCACTCGGGAACTGAGCAGCACAACGATCACCACGCTGAGGATGTTGCCCGCAGCACCCGCAATGGCGGCGACGATGGGATCGATTCCCGCGAGGATGCCGAGGGCGGCGGATCCTTCGCCCTCGATGTAGGGGATCATCCCCAGACCGGCGACGATGAGCGGCTGAACGAACTCCGGGAGTCCTGAGACGAAGTCCTGGAGCCCCTCATACGGGTGGGAAGCCATGACGATTCTTCTTTCTGTGTCGGGTGGCAGGAGCGCCGCGTTCTCCCAGTGAAGACCGTGTCCTCGCCACAGGGACAAGCACGGCCCCCGACTTGACCCTGTGGCGGGAACAGGGTGCGCGATGGGTCCGATGGAGAAGGTGCCGAAATGACCGATAACGTCGCGGATGAGGAGGCGCTCGCACCCCCATCGATCCCCGCTGATCCCTCGCTGGTCGAGGACGTGCTGCTGCTTTTCCAACCGTCATCCGGGATGATCGCCGGAGAGGCGACCCTGTTCTACGTCCTGGTCGGAGCGGCTGTGACCGATCTGGCACTGTCCGGGGCCATTGAGAGCCGACAGGAGCGGCGGCTGCTCCAGCGCGTGCACGCGGTCGGGGACGAGCGCCCCACCGACTCCCTGCTGGCGCCGATATGGGACGCCCTCGAGGAGAAGCCGCGCGGAGCGGGACGGTCCTCGCCAACGTCGGCCCCGGATGCGCGAAACCGCGCTCGAACGCCTCTCTCCCGCAGTTTCACCCCGAGACCCCGTGGAGCGGAGACGTCCTCACGCGGGCCAAGCAGTTCGAGCACGGTGAGTGGGAAGCGACTGCTGCGGCGTCCGCCGTCGCCCGCACCGCCGCTGCGGTCGTCACCAACGCGCTCGTCGTCGCGGTCGCGACCTCGCCCCGCCGATGAGTGAGTTCAATACGTTGACCATGGCAACGGGGTCGAACCCTTGACCCTGTGCCGCCGACATGGTCCGTGCTCAATGCAGACACTCAGTGAAGGAGAACGACATGTCCGTGCGCTTCAGCCGCACCGCCGAGGGCCTGGTCGAGCAGCCAGAGGGCTTGGGAAGCCCCTCCCTTCCTTCACGCTTATCGGCGTGCAGGAACCCTGGCGCCCCGACCTGCTGGTCGAGATCGAGGCCTCTGCCGTGATCGACTGACGCCCTCAGCGCGCTCCGTCGAACGCGACGGCGAGCAGCGCATCGATATAGGCCGCCTCCAGTGACATCCCGTGGAGCAATCGGTACTCGATCACTCCGTAGAGGATGTCGCGGAGGGTCGCCACATCCGTGTCCGCGCGGATCTCCCCTCGCTCTCGAGCGACCGATGCGCGCGCCCGGAAGGCAGTCACGTTCTGCTCGATGACCTCCCTATACACAGCCTCGAGCAGCCCGGAGTCGGATTGGCCAGCCGCCATGACTCCGCGGTAGGCCGCACCGAACCCGGTGGTCGTGATCAGCTTCACGATCCCGACCAGTTGGGACCGCATGTCGGCGAAAAAGTCGCCGGTGTCCGGGAACGTGACGACCGGGTCCAGGCTCTGCGTCGCGGCTTCGAGCACGACGGCACCGACCGAGGGCCACCATCGGTAGATCGTCTGCTTGCCAACGCACGCACGCCGAGCGATGGCCTCGATCGAAAGCTTGTCGTAGCCGAACTCATCGATAAGGGAGATCGAGGCATCGAGGATCGCCTGTCTCGATCGTTCATTTCGGACCGCGGGCACGTTGGCCACCCTAGGTGAAAGTCGACCGCGAAGCAATCCGAGACGGTTCGTATTGATATGGCGGTACAGGTGACGTATCGTTTCGCGAATTCCATCGGAAGGAGGAAGGCAATGAGTTCGTCCCGATCGCACCCCGGGGAAGACCCGCCCCGCAACTCGGATCCCGCGTCGGAAACCACGTCCTATCTCATTGCTCCGACCGTGGGTTGGGTACTGGTCAAGCTCGCGACATCCGCCCCTCACTCCTCTGCTGTCCCAGCGGTACTCAAGATCGACGCATCGAACGCGTTCGCACCTAGACGGCCGGCACGGCGTGCGGCGCACCCCTGATCGGAAGGCGATGTCATGACCTGGAGCACTCGCGAGCTCGCCGAACTCGCCGGCACCACCGTCAACACCATTCGGCATTACCACGCTCTCGGCCTTATGGAAGTTCCGGAGCGCGGATACAACGGCTACAAACACTATGGCGTCCACGATCTGATCCGACTGATCCGCATCCGCAGGCTCGTGACGCTCGGGGTCCCCCTGGCCAAGATCTGCGAGGTCAGCGAGGCAGATGAGAATTCGAGCGAAACGCTCAGGGCAGTGGACGAGGAACTCGCTGCTAGCGTCCATCGACTCCAGCGTTCCCGAGCCGACATCGCCACCATCCTGCGCGAGCGAGCACCGGCCGATGCGCCGGCGGGATTCGAATCCGCCGCATCACACCTGTCGCAGGCGGACACGTCCATCCTCCACGTCTACACGCGCTTGTTCGACGACGGCGCGATGGCAGATCTGAAACGGATGGTCGAAGTGGACGCCCAGTCCGAGGCACTGACCAGAGAGATCGATTCGCTGCTGTCCGACGCTGACGATCAACAACGGCAGCGTCTCGCGGAGCAGCTCGCTCCCGGACTCGTCAGGAACTTGATCGACTACCCGTGGCTGAATGATCCCGCCCAACGCCTGACGCGGAACCGACGAAGGGCGACGCAGACCCTGATAGAGGCCGTCGTGGCGCTCTACAACCCGGCACAGCTCGATGTCTTTGCGCGCGCAGGTGCCCTCGCCCAGGAGCAGCTGCGAGCAGACAGCGCAGCACCCCCCGAGGCGGTCACTGTCGGGTGCACGGATCGCTCGTCAAGAGGCCGAGCGGCCTGATCCCGCGGTGCCGGCGATTGCCAACGTCGACGCGATCGCGACAACCTCGACCCTCACCGCCACGCCCTCACCAGCGAAGGCCGCAAGGCCGTCACCACACTCGCCACCTGGGTCGAGGCAGACCAGCAAGACGGACGACGCCACACCGAGGCCGCCACCAGCGCGCGCACCATGAACGTGGGCGGTCGGTGAAGCTACGGCCTGCAGACCGGGCGGATCACCGCGTCGCTCGCTGAGCACCGACTGCATTCCCAACGAGGCTTCTGGGAGAGGCTCGCCTCACGGCGGGCTTTGGGCGCGAGGGAGGCGCAACTCGGTGCGCGCCTACAGTCCGCCACACCTGGTGCGTTCGTCGGTCGAGGCGTCGGGGGAACGAAAAGACGCCTCGCGTGACAGGTCCCGTTGCGCTTCAGCGAAATGCCCACCTACTCAACGGCAGGTGGGCATTTCGCTAGGCCGCCCTCAATCGTTCGCGTCCAGAGGTCGGCCGGCAAGGAATCGTCCGTGCGTGGCCGCGGGAATTGCGATGGCTGCAAGCAAGGAAATCGCCGCAGCAAGGATCACCAGCCAGGCTCCCGCCTGCTGGTTTCCCGTTGCTTGCACGAGCCAGGCGGACGCGTAGGGCACCCCGCCGCCGAAGATTGCGGCGCCTACGTTGAACGGCAGCGCCACTCCGGCGGTGCGATAGCGGGTGGGGAAGAGCTCCGCGGCCGCTGCCGTGAACCCGCCGTCGAACAGCCCAAGGAGTGCCCCAAAGAGAATCAGTCCCGCGATGGCGCTGGGCAGGTTCCCTGTCGTCGCCAACAGGAAACAGGGGTACACGAAGACGACGAGCAACGAAGTCGTGATGATCAGCATCCGCCTGCGCCCGAACCGGTCAGACAGGACGCCACCGAGCAGGGTGAAGAGCAAGGCGGCTGCGACGCCGAGCACGGTCGTCAAGATGGACTGCGTGCCCGTGAGCCCTACCGTGTTTGACAGAAACGACGTCATATAGGTGACGAGCATCCAGAGACCGACTGCGGTGGTCGCGGTGATGCCTCCCATGACCAGCATGGCTCCCGGTGACTTGCGGAACACTTCACGGACGGGTGCAGGAGACACGCGGTTTTCATCGACGAGCTGTTTGAACGGGACGGTCTCTTCAAGCCGCCAGCGCAGCAACAGCCCGACGAAGCCGAGAGGCAGCGACAACAGGAACGG
Organism: Microbacterium sp. LWS13-1.2; assembly: GCF_040144835.1. Taxonomy (NCBI): domain Bacteria; kingdom Bacillati; phylum Actinomycetota; class Actinomycetes; order Micrococcales; family Microbacteriaceae; genus Microbacterium; species Microbacterium sp. LWS13-1.2. Next base: position 3,087,810 of record NZ_CP151632.1, on the reverse strand, counting down.
GATGCGCCATCCCCAGGCTTCGAGTTGATCGGGGGTGAGCGAGACATTGAGCAGCAGAACGAGCGTGGATGCGGTCAGGAACGCCATGAACGAAGAAACGGGGGACATGCTCCCGGCGAATCCGCGACGGCGGGGCGGTGCAGCTTCGGAGAGGACGACAGTGACGCTCCCGACTTCGCCACCCGCCCCAATCCCCTGCAGGAGGCGGATCACGATGAGCAACGCTGGGGCCCAGAGCCCGATCGCCTGATACGTCGGCAGCACGCCGATGAGGAACGTTGCTCCCGACATCAGCACAACCGTGAACAGCATCACCGGCTTGCGGCCGTGTTTGTCCGCGTGTGATCCGAAGATGATGGCGCCGATCGGGCGAATGAGAAAACCTACGCCGAACACGCCGATCGCGGCGATGATCTGTGTCGTCGGGTCTGTGCCCGGGAAGAAGACTTTGGCGATCGTCGCCGCGAGGAATCCGTAGACGCCGTAGTCGAACCACTCGACGAAGTTTCCGAGCGCAGCCGCGACGATCACCCTCCGCGCTGTTCGGATGTCGGTGTGATGCGGTGGGTTCACAGCCCCCACGCGCGGTTCGGGCGTAGCGGTAAGGTTCTGCTCCATTGCCTCTTCCTGTCTATGTCGCTAACGATCGACGTCGACCGCGCCGCCAAAGTAGCATTCTCCGACAGACTGGTCAACAGACTGTCTGACAATCACCCGCCCGAGCGCTGATGTCCGCCATCCACTGCATTCATGGCGCGTCACCCCAGCGCGGAGACCTATAGAGAGTTGCGACCTTATTGCCAACAGGTTCGAAGCGACCATCGTCCGTGAGGCCCAGGAATTGAGACCAGGCACTCCGACTCGACGATGACGCCATGTGTTCCAGGTCGCTGGGTGCGGATGAATAAAGGAGGACACGATCGGCACCCCTGTTCGTTGCCACGAACCCGTACCACCGAGCATCGGCGACCGGCTCGAGTCCAGAGCAGCGTTGCCGACCGAGGCGACCAACTCCGGGGCAGTTGTCCCCTTCGGAGTGGCTCGATGCGCGCCGGGCCCTCGGCCACTCGGAGCGGGGAATGGCTCAGTATAAGTACCGAATCATGAAGTTCGTACCCGTCATCTCCGTCAGGTTGTCAGACAGTCTGCGAAAAGGGTAGACTCCCATCGCCGGGGCTCGCGCCGGCGAACAATGATTCCTACGAACTGAGGCAAAGACGCTATGAGTGCAACTCTCGGGCTCGTCCCCACTGAGAACATCCACCCCTCCCCCGCGCCGATTGCGCCGGACGTTCTCGCCCGCTACATGGAGCTCGAGGATGTGACAGGGACCGTCTCTGATGCCCTCGATCAGCTTGGAATTGCGGGGACCGTAGGCTCCTCGATTCTCAAGCCCACGATGCCGGGGCGACAGATCGTTGGCCCTGCTCTCACGCTCCGGCACGATCCGGTCTCGACGCAACCGGCTCTGAATGCCGCGCAGGGTGTCGACGCCATGGCCGAGGTGGAGGCACACCATGTCGCGCAGCCAGGAGATGTGCTGGTGATCCAGGGCATGCCCGATGTCTCGGCGATCGGCGGTCTCTCGGCGGCGATGGGGAAGCGGCAGGGGGAACTGGGTGCGGTGGTCGATGGAGGCATCCGTGACGTCTCTGCCCAGCGTGCGATCGACTTCCCGATCTGGTCGACGTCGATCTCTCCCATCACGGGAAAGTGGCGCGTCGCGACGACGGAAGTGAACGGCCCGGTACGCATCCATGACGTCCTCGTTCAGGCAGGCGATGTTGTCGTCGCCGACGACACCGGAGTTTGCTTCGTGCCGAGAGACCACGTGCTACGTGTGCTGGAGATCTGCGAGAGCATCGTCGCAAAAGAGAATGCGGTGCGCGAAAGCATCGACGCAAACGTGACGATCGCCGACATCACCGCCGGCCTGAGCAAGATGCATGCCGTGTGAAATGCCGGACCGCATGAGCCCACGCTCGTCTCGAGCAGACATCCTTCGCGAACTGCATGGTCGGCGCAATTGGGATCGTTGGGGACCCGACGACGAAAAGGGGGCGCTGAACCTCATCACCCCGCAGAAGAGAATCGCAGCGCTGTCCCTCGCGAAGACCGGAGACGTCTTCTCCCTGAGCCGACCCTTTCCGACCGAGCCCGGTCCAACCAACCCCTACCCTGCGCAACACTATCTTCGCACTGAACGTCGTGTCGGCGGCGGTGCCGCCCGCGACTTCTACGGCATCGACTATCACGGCATGGTGTCCACGCACATCGACGCACTGTGTCACACCTGGGACGACGAGGGCATGTGGGGTGGGAAGAATCCCGCAGAGGTCCTGGGCCATACAGGAAGCAGCTGGGGCGCGATCGACAAATGGCGTGACGGGATCATCACCCGCGGTGTGTTGCTCGATGTCACTCGCTTCCGAGGCGAGCCTTACGTGACGCATCAACGACCGGTGACCGGAGAAGAACTTGACGCGGTTGCCGCCCACCAACGCGTCGACGTGCAGCCTGGTGACGCTGCACTCGTGTACTCGGGCAGAGACCGCTGGGATCGCGAGCACCCGCCGTGGGGTTCCGAGTTAACGGCCGATGGGCAGCCCCGCCGTCCCGGGCTGCACGGATCATGCCTGAAGTTCGTTCGCGACCGTGACATCGCGGTGCTGGGATGGGACATGCAGGACCAGATGCCCAACGAGTGGGGAATCCCGTGGACGGTTCACGGGGCAACGTTTGCTTTCGGTGTCGCACTCGTGGACCACTGTGAGCTCTCAGCGTTGGCTGACGAGTGCGCACGCCGAGGCGTTTACGAGTTCGCCTTCATCGCGGCCCCGCTGGTCGTGGAAGGAGGCACGGGCTCACCCGTGAACCCGTTGGCGATTCTCTAGCGCACACCGACCATGTGAGCGGCTTTCGCGGCCTCGAGCTCATCGCTGACTGTCTGCATCTCGATCTGCGGGATGGCCACCTCGAACGACCTGCGGACGCGGTCAGCGGAGAGCCGCGCTGCTTGCTCGCCGTCTCGCCCTTCCAGCGCACGATAAAGCTGTTGGAATTCGGCAATCAGTTCGCGGCGCCGCGCGATACTGGATGCTGACGCGCAGCGTAGGCGACGCAATCTGGTGTAGATCTGATCGATCATCGCCTCGAGAACACGGTTACGGGTGCCTGCCAGCAGCACCTCCATGAACTGATCTCGCGCCCGGATGAAGGGATCGGCATCGGCTTCGTCGTACAAGGCGGTGAGGTCTGTGACGACGGCGCTCAGGCGTCTCACATCCTCGTCGCTTGCCCTCTCAGCGAACTGACGGGCGGCAAGGCTTTCGAGCTCTGCACGAACTTCGTAGAGGCTCTGCGCCTCGGGCAGGCTGAGTACGGCCACGACGAAGCCGCGGTTCGGTACGCTGACGACAAGTTCCTCGCTCAGCAGTTGGGTAAGCGCCTCACGAATCGACGAGCGCGACGCGCCCGTCATCTCGCACAGCTCTCGCTCCACCAGTCGCTGACCCGGCAGCAGATTGCCTTCGGTAATCGCCTCGCGAATGCTGTCGGCAATCTTCTCGCGCAGCGTCGGCGCCGGCACCACCTTCAGCAAGGCCATTTCCACCGACACCACCCACCCATCCTGATTGTCAGACACTCCGACCAGCCTACCGCGTTTTGCCGGAACGATGTGGTCGGCGAGTTGGTCTGGTTTGCGGAGTTACGGCACGATGTATCGAGTCATGACGGGAACGTCCAAGCCCCGGTAGCATCACCCTCTACACGGTCGGTCGAACTGGTCGCCGCGTCACTACATACACGCGCACGCAAGCCCAGACATCGTCGGCGTGGGAACCACCCCTGCAACCGCTACCGAGCGTTCCAGCCAGGTCTGACCCGCGCGCCGCGATGTCCGAGTCGACCCGCCGGGCCATCGCTCTCGCTGAGTTGCGCTCCGCAACTGCGCGCGGCCGCGTCGATCCCGGAAGGGTCCAGAGCGCGGGTGATGGCGGCCAATTTCGGGCGGGATGCGATGGCGCGCACGGCGTGCAGACCGTCGCGCAGCGTCACGTCTTGTAGGTAGAGCATGGGCTCACGTCGCGCCCTCCCGGCGGACGGTGACGAGATGCTCGGCCGTACGTACTGCCGCCGACGTCATGATGTCGAGATTGCCGGCGTACGCGGGCAGGTACATCGCGACACCAGTCACCTCGAGGATGACGGTGATGCTCGTATATCTGCCGCTTCTTCGAGTGGAGGGCACGGGCGGGTCGAGTTCGTCGCCCTCGTCGGTGAATCGCACAGCCTGCTTCAGACGGTATCCCGGGACGCACTCCGCCACAGCGGCTATCTGCCGCAGGACCGCGGACTCCACATCCGCGCGAGCTCCGTCATCGAAGCGGTCGGTCACGGCGAGCACGGTGTCGCGCATGATCGTGGGCGGCTCGGCCGGGTTCAGGATGATGATGGCCGTGCCACGAGCGGCCCCGCCCACCTTCGTGACGGCGGCGGACGTGCTCTCGGTGAATTCATCGATACTCGCGCGGGTGCCGGGGCCAGCCGACTTCGAAGTGATGGATGCGACGACCTCGGCGTGGAGGACGGGGACGACCGAGCCGACTGCCGCCACGACCGGGATGGTCGCCTGACCTCCGCACCTGACCATGTTGACGTTCTCGGCGCTTTTCTGCTCGGCAAGGTTCACTGCCGGCATGAGGTGGGGCCGATGGCCGCGAGGGTGAGGTCGACCAGCAGCTTGCCGTGCGGCCGCAACGCCGTCGGCTGTCGTCTCGATTCCGAGGCGGCGCGAGGGCTCTAGATGTACTGACCTCGACCGTTGTTGATTCGGTCGATGGGGGTCTTGCCTCCGATGCCGAGGTGGCGCCTGTCTAGGTTGTAGTAGTCCAACCAGGCGGGCAAGGCCGCCGCGCGAGCGGTGTTCGAGGTCCAGGCTCGGGCGTATGCCCATTCGCTCGCGAGGGTGCGGTTCAGCCGCTCCACCTTCCCGTTGGTCCAGGGGCAATGGGGACGGATGAACTTCTGGGTGATGCCGTGCGCGTCGATGACAGCATGGAACGCGGCCGACTTTCTGTAGGCGAACGCGTTGTCGCTGATGACGCGTTCGACGGTGACGCCGAGGTCGGCGTAGAACGCGATCGCGCGTTCCAGGAACCCGGCTGCGGTGGTGCCTTTCTCGTCGTCGTGGGTCTCCGCGTAGGCGACGCGGGAGTGGTCGTCGATCGCGGTGTGGACGTAGTCGTAGCCGATTCCGCGGCCGCGGACCTTCTCGCTGCGGCCGTGCATCCGCCAGCCACCGCCGTCGGGGATGCGGCCGAGCTTTCAACTCGACCCCGGAGGCCTCTCCTACGTCAACAACGATCCGGGTCAGTACATCTAGACCGTCGGAGGCCGGATCGTTACCGACCATCACACCCATCTCGAGGATGTCGCTGAGCAGCAACACGTTGAACATCAGATCCGTGCCGATGCTCCCGGATCCGATGATCGCGACCTTGACCTTTGGCATGACTCCTCCCTCGCCTATGTCTACGGCGCCGGGTAACCGACGCGAGTCGACACTCATCGGCCACCTGCGCTGGGAACGTGTCGAGAGCAAGCGCGCGTAAGGAGGACCCCCTCATACCCATCGGGATCGAGGTTCCGTGCTCGCTGCTCAAGGTCGTCGAACTCGGCGCGCACGGCATCCGCGTCACGATCTCAACGAGCTCCTTGAGGTCGGCACCGGCGCAGAACGCCCCGCTGCCAGTCACGCTCACTACGCAGAAGCCACGTGTCTCGTAGCTCCGCGTTGCCTGTGCCTCGACGCGGGAGCCGGTCCGACCCGGATGCCAGGATCGTAGGCGCCGTGCGACTACAAGGTGTCCTCCGTGAAGTTCCAACAGCGCCGCGTCGATGTTGCCGGCGCGGAGGTTGCGGAGGTAGGAACCCAGAACCTCCTGCGCGTTCATGCAATCCGGTCCCCCTTCTTGATCGTGACTGCACGACTGTCGACACCGGGCAGCATCTTCGCGGGATCACGCGTGACCACGACGTCCAAAACGCTCGGCCCTGGAGTGGCGATTGCGGTGGCGAGAGCTTCCGCCAGATCGGCCGGGTCGTCGACTCGGATACCGTGAGCGCCCATCGAGGTGGCGATGGCGGCATAGTCCATCTCGACCAGGTCAGAAGCGTGATACGAGCCTTCACCATAGACAAGATGTTGCAGCGCCTTGATGTAGCCGGAAGCGGCGTTATTGACGATGATGACCGTGAAGTTCGCATTTACGCGCAGCGCCGTCTCGAGGTCACCGAGTGCCATATTGAACCCGCCGTCGCCGGTGATGCTGACCACAGCCTGGCCGGGTGCGGCGAGCGACACCCCGATCGCGCCAGGCAGACCATATCCGATGGAAGCAAAGCCGCGATCGGCGATAAACGATCGGCCGGGGCGCTTGGTGTCGAACAACAGTCCGCCCCAGTGGGCGGCGAAACCGCCGTCAGCGATGAGATAGCCGTCCTCAGGGAGGATCGCGTTAATCTCCGTGAGCAGGCGACCCATTGCGACGGGTGTCTCATTGGTGTCCAGGCGGCCAGATACGTCCACGCGCCACTGCGCCATTCGCTTGGCGACTTCCGCCGCGTACGCGGCATTCGCGTCCGATATCCCTTTCGCCCGTGAGCCGATGGCCGCGAGGATGTCGAGAACCCCGGCGCGCGCATCGCCCCACAGCACGACTTCAGTCTCGGTCGTGCGTCGGAACTCCTCCGGAGTGGAGTCCAGGTGGATCAATCTCTTGCCGTCGAGGATCGAATAGCGCTTCGTCGCGATCTCGCCGAGCTTGCAACCGACGACGATCACGAGGTCGGATTCCGCGATGAGGGTGTTCGCAATTCGGTCGTAACGCCCGAACAGGCCCGCGCTGAGCGGATCGATGCACGCGAGTGCACCCTTGCCCGTGAGGGTGTGGGCGATGGGGATGTTGAGCGCGTGCGCGAACTGTGTCACCGCCGCGGTCGCGTCGGAGAGGTGCACTCCCCCGCCGGCCAATACGATCGGGGTGCGCGCGGTCGCAATCAGCTCCGCGGCGATGGTTACCTGAGCGGCGTCGGGGTGCGAGCGGAATGCCGGGATCCGCTGGTTCTCGACGGGCGCGGAGAACTCCTGCAGCTCGTATTCGAACATGTCGTGCGAGATGTCTTCGGGAAGATCGAGCACAACGGGTCCGGGCCGCCCAGATGTCGCGACGGCGAAGGCGCGGCGCACCAACTCCGGAATGCGCGAGCCCATCTCGATGCGGATGATGTCTTTCACTGCCGGCCGCAGGATGTCGAGCTGGCGCGTTTCCTGCGTCATGTTCTTCCACGAGTGCTGACGATGCGAGTCGCCGACGAGAGCCACGATTGGCGTTCCCGCGTTGAAAGCTTCGACCAGTCCCGTCACGAGATTGGTGGCGCCGGGACCGAGCGTCGCGTCGACAAGTCCGACGCGACCCGACGCTTTGGCGTACGCATCGGCGGCGAAAATTCCGGTGCGCTCGTCGTTGATCAAGTGGTGCGCGAGGCCGAGCCGACGGGCCGCATCGTAGAACGGCAGTAGTTGGAAACCTCCCATGCCGAAGATGGGGCCGGCATCGAAGGCCGCGAACATTCGAGCGACGGCTTCACCCCCCGAGATCGTGACGGAGGTCGAGGTGTCGGCGTCGTTGGGCAGGTGCTGCGTGATGGTCAAGAAAGTCTCCCTTATGCGTGTCAAATGGCCAGGTCAGTCGACGATGAAGCCGCCGTTGACGTCGAGGATTTCCCCGGTGATGAAGGCGCCCGCGGATGAGGAGAGAAAGGCGGTCGCTGCCGCCACTTCATCCGGGTCCCCTAGCCGGCCGATGGGAAGCGAGTCTCCGCCATCAAACCCGGACAGGTTGCGGATCATCTCGGTCGCGATGGCGGCCGGGGCTATTGCGTTGACGGTGATGCCCTCGCGCGAGTAGTCCTTGGCGAGCGATTTCGCCAGCGACAGCACCCCGGCCTTGGACGCCGCGTACGCCGCCAGGCCCGGACCACCCCCCTGCTTGCCGGCGCTGGAACCGATGAAGACGATGCGGCCGTAGCGATCACGACGCATGCCGGGAAGTACCCGCTGGGTGCACAGGACGCCCGCCGTGAGGTTCACGCGCAGCGTACGCTCCCAGTCGGCGAGCGACGTGCGCTCGAACTCCACCTGGCGGAGGATGCCGGCGTTGTTGATGAGGATCTCCGCACTTCCCGCCACGCCCTCGATCTCGGTGAACGCGGCGTCCACGGAGTTGGCGTCGCCGACATCGCACATGTGATAGGTCAGCGAGGGGTGTCGTTCCCCTTTGAGGGGAAGCGTGAGATCGAGCACGTGCACATCCGCACCCTGGTCTGACAATAGGAGGGCGATCGCCTCGCCGATACCACGAGCACCGCCCGTAACGACCGCCACGCGGTCGTTGATCCCGGGCAGAAGGAAACCCTGCTCTCTCGAGAACTTCATCGGACGTCTGATCCGACGACCCGGCGGACGCCGTCGATGATGTGAGCAGCTCCCGGAAGGACGTAGTCCTCGAGGGGCGGGCTATAGGGAACCGGGGTCGGTGTGGTGGTGATACGCAGCGGTGGCGCGCTCAAGCGCGCGAAGACATCGGGCGACTCGACGACCGCGGTGATCACTTCCGACGCGATGGAGCACATCGGCATGGATTCGTCGACGACCACCAGCCGTCCCGTGCGACTCGTCGACTCAGCGATCGTCGGCAAATCCAGTGGCGCGACCGTGCGGAGGTCGATCACCTCCGCCGAAATGCCCTCCTCTGCGAGCGCGTCGGCGGCCCGCAAGGCCTCTTTCACCATGTATCCGATCGCGGCGACGGTGACATCGGCGCCAGGGCGCGAGATGAGCGCCCGGCCGAGCTCCGCGGGACCGGCCGGCGGCACCGATTCATCATCGACAAGCGGATGCAGACGGTCGGGCTCGAAGATCATGACGGGGTTGGGGTCACGGATCGCGGCGCCGAAGAGCACTGCGGCATCGGCAGCGCCTGAGGGAACCACGAGCTTGATGCCGCCGGCGTGGGCGTAGTATGCATAGCCGGTCTGCGAGTGTTGAGCAGCTGAGCGCGTCCCGTTGAGGTAGCGGGCGCGGAAGACGATCGGGAACTCCCGCTGCCCTCCGAACATGTAGCGGATGCGGGCAGCCTGGTTGACCATCTGGTCGAAAGCAACGAAGCTGAAATTCACTGCGGAGAAGTGCAGGATTGGGCGAAGGCCCGACGCGGCGGCGCCGATCGCCATCCCGGTCATCGCGGACTCGGCGATGGGCATCTCACGGACGCGGTCGGCGCCAAACTCCGACCGGAGCCGCGCGGCCGGGTTCGTCGCCATCAGGAATACGCGGTCGTCCGCGCGCATCGCGTCGGCCATCGCCTCGTCGAGCGCTGCGGCATACGTAAGAGCGGTCATGCCCACACATCCTCAAAGGCTTCGGACAACTCGGGGAATGGGCTGTTGCGGGCGAACTCGACAGCGGCGGCCATCTGCGCCTCCACGGAATCTGCCAGCGCAATCGCCTCGGCATTCGTCATCACGCCTGCTTCCACGAGCACGTCGTGGAACCGGTCGAGCGGGTCGCGCCGGATCCAGCGTTCCAGCAGTTCGGGATCGCGGGAGTCGGCCGGGGCGGGGCCGCGGGTCGCGTGCACCGTCCGCCGGAAGGTGGTCGCTTCGATCATGGTGGGGCCGAGGCCCTTTCGCGCACGATCGACCGCGAACAGGGCTGCGGCTCGCACCGCGAGCACATCGTTGCCGTCGACGGTGATGCCTTCGACGCCGTATCCGGCGGCGAGCTCCACCACCGACGAGACAAGCGATCGCTCCGGCGGGGTGTTCACGCTCCATCCGTTGTTCTCACACACGAAAACGATGGGAAGTCGCGACATCGCGGCGATGTTCAGCGACTCGTGAAGCGGCCCCGCGGCGGCGGCGCCGTCGCCGAACATGCATGCGACGACGTTCCCGCTCCCCTGCAGCAGTTCCGCGAGCGCAGCGCCGGTGGCGATGGGTATGCCGGCGGCGACGATGCCGTTGGCGCCGAGCATGCCGATGTCGAAGTCGGCGATGTGCATCGAGCCGCCTTTGCCTTTGCAGTAGCCGTCGACGCGGCCGAAGAGCTCTGCCATCATGCGGTCAGGGTCGCCGCCCTTACCGATGCAGTGGCCGTGGCCGCGGTGTGTGCTCATGATCTTGTCGGACAGGGTCAGGGCGGCGCACACCCCGGCAGCGATCGCTTCTTCACCGATGTAGGGGTGAACAGGCCCTTCGATCTCGAGGGGCGTGCGCACCATCAGCTCCAACACGGTCTCCTCAAAGCGCCGCATCAGCAGCATTTGGCGGTACAGGCGAAGTGACTCCTCGCGGTCCGCGGCAAGTGGCTGCACGCCTGGTGTGTACTCATTCATCGATACCCCGTTCTTCTCGATCAGTCACCGGTGGCCCGCTCGATAATTAGCTTCACGACATCTCGCGCCCGCATTCCGCTTCTCGCGCCTAGCGCCAGGGCAGGTTCGTTCACGCGCGAGATGACGCCGTCGAAATAGGTAGATCGTCCGTCCCCGATGCGAGCAGTCATGGCGTCGACGGTCGCGGCCGGAATGCCTCGGAGCCCGAGCACGCCGATCCTGCCGGCGGGTCCGTCTGCTGGGACGCCTGCGTCGTTGAAGAGCGCGCCCACCGGGTTCACTTTGAGAGCGGTGCCTGGATCGCCTCCGAGAAGTTGGGCGTGGGATCCTGTCACGACGACCGACACCGAGTCGGTCGGACGGACGAGGGATGCCGAATCCAGCGCCCACACCGGAACAGACCCGCTCTCGATGATTGCGGTGCGCGTCTCTCCGACCGGGCTTGGGACGGGCTCGACCAAATCTGCGTAGGAGAGCACATCTACTGCTTCTCTCACGGTCATTCCCGCCACGCAGCCGAGCGTGAGCGCACTGTCGTTCACCTCCCCGATGCGACCGCGCCGTCTCATGTCGTCCACATCGCCGATGAGAGCCGACCGGGAATCCACAGCGGCCGCCGGCACTCGATGCGCTTGAAGGACGTCGAGTCCGGCAATGCCAGCTCCGTCGACTCCGATTCCGGCGTCGTGAAGAATGACCGCGCGGACGCCCGCCGCTAACGCGACGTGTGCCGAGTACCGCCCGCCGTGAGAGGCGGCCACTACTACCGCGCCTCGCGCTCCGTCACTGGGAAGTTGAGTGATGCTATCGACGGCGATGGCACGACCCGCCGTCGAGGCTCTACTCGGAACTTCGTTGCTCACAAGCCCCAAGTTACGGTGCTCACGAAGGGAGGCTCAATGGCGTATTTGTTTCACCATGTATAAGCTGTTCTTATACGGCGGCAGGTCCCCAGGGGAGTCGCTCGGCCGGGAAGTACCGCGGAACACGTCAATGGCCGTCAGCGCGTGGACGAAGTAGGTTCGGCCCACCTGAACGACAAATGCGGCCCAGATGCGAAGAGGGAACCGTGGACATTCGGCAACTGACGTGGTTCCTGGCGATTGCCGACGCCCGTAGCTTCAGCAAGGCGGCGGCGTCAGCCTTTGTCGCGCAGCCGGCGATGTCGCAGCAGATGCAGAAGCTTGAGCGCGAGCTCGGAGTAGAGCTGTTCGACCGAACGAGCCGGCCCATACGCCTGACTCCTGCTGGCGAGCACCTTTACGCCCGTGCGGTTCCGATCCTCGGCGAGGTGCAGAAGACGCAGATGGAGGTGCAGGAGTTCTCAGGCGAGTTCCGCGGGCGCATCGTCACGGGATCGATGCAGTACCTGGCGAGCGTTGAGATGGCGGACATCCTTGCGGCCTACCGGAACGCGCATCCCGCTGTGGAGCTGCAGATGCGAATCGGCAACTCCGGTCAACTGCTCGACTTGTTGAGGGCGCGCCAGCTCGACATCGCGTACTGTCACGCCGACGGTGTGGTCGACGAGGATGAGTTCGATGTGCGCGTCCTGCGCGAGGAGGAACTGGTCGTTATTGTCGGCCCCCGTCATCCCGCTGCCGACGGCACGACGATGAGAGTCGACGATCTGCTCGACCAGCCTCTCATCACCTTCCCTCCCGGTGCCGCATCGCATGAGGCACTGGAGCGCATATTTGCCACCGCCGGGGCAGCGCCGAAGGCATGGTTCGAGAGTGCAGACATGGCCACCGCCATCGCTTTGGTTACCCGCGGGCTGGGAGTCGCGCTTGTGCCGCGCTCGGTCGCTTCACGCGACGCGTCCATTGCGCCACTGTCCATCTCTCCCGTACCGGTCACGCTGCACGTCGCTCAGGTCTCCCGACTCGATCGACCACGGTCGCTGGCGATCGACGCGTTTGCCAGCCGGGCTGCCGCAGCGCTGTCGTCGACGAGATACAGTCCGGGCTAGATGTGCCGCCCAGGGACGTTGGTTGAGCTGTGACGCGATAGACGGTTAGCTCGCGGATCGCCATCTCCTCGGGTCCGGCGGCAGTGCCTCTCCCGGATTTCAGAGACTCGGCTACGTTCGGTCGAGGCGGGACAGCTCCTGCCGATGACCTGTTTCCGCGGCCCGAGTGATCACTTCGAGCACCCGGTGGCGATCGAGTGCGACCGCGAAGTCCGGCGCATTGGCGGTTCCGTCGCGAAGGTCGGCAGCGAACTGAGCATAGAGGCGGGCGACCCCCGCCGCGGGTGCGTCGAGCTGCAGGTCGGGAGCCGCGTAGCCAGGCGGCAGCTGAAGCACTCGGGCGGGCTCGCTGCCGCGGCGCAACGTGATGGTGAAATCGGTGAAATGGATGTACCCGGACGGCGACTCCACGCGCAGGCTGCCCTCGGTGCCCTGAATCTCCCACACCATCGCGGAGCCGGCGGAGTGCCCGGCACTGTAATGCAGCGACGTGACGACCCCGCCTTCGAGAACGCCGGCGACGATGATCTCGTCCGGCGCGTCCTTCGGCACCGGCGCACCATCGGAGAGGCGGACGCCGTCACCGCGCTGATTGGCGACGACGGCCGACACACTCTCGAACGTGCCGAGCACGCGCGCGAGCGGTTCGAGTCCGTGGCCGAGCATGATGCTCAGGAGCGTGGCGCCGTGCTCCGCCTGAGCCATGTACTCGAGCGACGGGTCGTATCGGCCGAACCACATGTCGTCGGTCAGGTGCGCTCGGATGCTCGTGCTGATCGGCGTGCCGATCACGCCCTGCGCGATCAGGTCGCGAAGGAGGCGGACCGGCGGGTGCAGGCCGCCCTGCAGCCCGGCGACCGTCCGTAGCCCCTTCTCTCGGGCGAGCCGCTCGAGCTCTTCGGCTTCCGCCAGGTTGCGCGCGAGCGGCCATTCGGCGTAGACCATCTTGCCCGCGGCCAGTGCGTCGGTGATGATCCGCCTGTGGTCGGGCACCTTGACCGCGACCACCACCAGGTCGACCTCCGGCCGCACGACGAGAGCCTCGTGCGTGTCGAAGGCGAGCTCGACGCCGAGCCGACGAGCGGTCGCATTCGCGCTTTCCATACGCGTCGTGCTGACGGCGCGGATTTGGAACGCCTCGAGCGCTCGCAGCGCCGGCACGTGAGCGATTCCACCCCAGCCACGGTCGGCACTGGCCCCGACGAGGCCGACGCCGATCCGGGTCCCTGCTGAATTCGTCATATCGATGCTCCTGACTTGCGCTCCGGGAATCGTCCCGGGCGGCGTCACAACGGTTCGTCTACGGATGGATGAAGGGGCACTCGGGCTCACGGTCGGGAACGCGCAACTGCTGCAGATCGCACGGAGGCCGGTGGGGTGTGAGCCCGAGTGTCCGAGGTGGAGGTGTTACGCCTGAGCCCAGTGCGCCTCGAGTTCGCGCGCGACATCGGCGGGACGCTCGATCATCGGCCAGTGCGAGGTGCGCAGCTTGAAGACGGCGCGCGCGCGTGTGGCATTTCCGAGCTCATCGGCGAAGCGGTGAGGAAGGAAGGGATCGTCGAGACCCCAGATCACCAGCGCCGGCGCGGTCACATCGCTCAAACCGGGCTTCCACTCCGCCCCGACCTCGATCGCGGAACGGTAAAGGGCGAGGATGCTCGCCCTCATCGTGGCATCGAGATGCCGGACCGATTCTTCTGCAGCGTCGCGCGGCATCTGCGCTTCGTGGAGGCTGGCGGCGAACTCGGCGAGGTCGAGGTCCGCCATCCACTGCTCGCCTTCGCCCGGCGTCTGCCAGATCTTCGCGAGATAGTGCCACGGGTACTCGGGATCGATGGGCCCGCTGATGCCTGTCCAGGTCCGCACCAGATCCGGTCGGACGGATGCGAGACGGCCGGTAAGCAGAGACCCCCAGTCATGACCGACGAGGTCGACGGGTTCGCCGATCTCCTCGATCTTCTTGATGAGCCAATCGAGGTACTCCTCTTTCGTCGATGTGAAGCCCGCGGGGAGGGGCACGCCGAACCCGGGGAGATCGATGGTCACGATATCTTCGCGTCGAAGGTGGGAACGAACGGTGTCCCAGAGCCGGTGGGTGTCGGGTACACCGTGGACGAGAACTGCAGGCATTTCGTATTCTCCAATTTATTGTTGTCGTGGTCGGATGGCCGGTCGGCCGGGTCAGGGAAGGATGATGACTTTGCCGTGGGTGTGGCCCGTGGCGACGAGACGGTGGGCGTCCGCGGCCTCGGCGAGCGGGAAGCTCCGGCCGATGCGTACGGTCCATGCGCCGGCGGCGATCAGGTCCAGGGCCTCCCGGACAGGCTGGCTGTCGCGGTTGCCGCTATGTCCGGCGCTGAACGCGACGCCGTATCGTGCGGCGTCGCGGTCGGCCAGAGTCACGATCCGTTCGGGGCCGCCGAGGACTTCGACGAGGGCGGGAAGGGGTCCCTTGCCGGCGGTGTCGAGCGCGGCGTCGACCCCACCCGGAGCGGCGGCACGGATGCGATCGACCAGGCCCGGGCCGTGGGCCACAGGGATCGCACCGAGACTCTGGACGAAGTCGGCGTTGGAGGTGCCGGCCACGCCGATCACGGTGACGCCGCGTCGTCGCGCGAACTGCACCGCGGCGCTACCCAATGCCCCGCTCGCTCCGGTGACCACGAGCGTGTCACCCGGACGGATGTTCAGAAGGCCGAGCGCCCGCGCCGCGTTGTCGGCGCCGATGACAGTGGCCGCGGCCTCCTCGAAGGAAACGCCGTCGGGGATCGTCGTGAAGTTGCTGCTCACCGTGTACTCGGCGTAGGAGCCCTGGCTTGCGGAGTCGGGCCACCCGGCGATGCGCTCGCCGACCAGGCTCTCGTCGACGCCCGGGCCGACCTGCTCGACGACACCCGCGAACTCGAACCCGATGATGGCGGGCGCGTGCAGGCGGAATGCTCCGGCACGCGCCTGTATCTCGGCGGGGTTCACCCCGGCGGCGCGCACCCGCGCGAGTGCCTGACCCGGACCCGGCACCGGTCGCGGAGCCTCCGCGACCTGCAGCACGGAGGGTTCACCGAACGAGGTGATGACGGCGGCTTTCATGATGGTCCTTCTCCTTCTTGTCGAGCCGGCGGCGTTTCCGCTCCGGCGTGCTTCGGCGCGCTCGCTCGCGGAGGCCGGTGGCGAGGTCGTGTTCCGAGGTCCCGTACTGGACTTCAGGACCGATCAGTACATAAGCAACGTAGGTGGGCAGAGATTTATTCGCAAGCCATGCGTCACCTCGTAGCTCTTGCAAACGGTTGGAGCGACGCTCGGGTTGGTCAAGCGACCGTTCGCGGCGAACGTGGGGGTGGTGCCCCGCCCGCGGGGCGCGCTCTCGCTCATCCGCCGACAGGCGCCAACGCGCACTCAGCATCGCGATCCGGCACCTCGAGGTTGATCAGATAGGCCTCAACCGCCGCTTCAACACATTCGTTTGCAGCCAGCAGCGTCCCGTGCTGATCGCCAACGACCGTCAGAAGCGATCCACCGAGAGTCTCCGCGAGTCGGATGCCACCGGCATGTGGTGTCACCGGGTCACCGGTCACCGACACCGTGAGCGTCGGGGGGAGGTTGCGGATCCCGTCGGCGTACGGGAAGCCCAGCGTCGGCTCGACGGGCCATCCTTCGCAGAGGTCCGACGTCTCGCGGACGGGGGTCCCCGGGTCGAGGAAAGGAGCAGCGTCGAGGGCGGCCCGTTCCAGCCCTGCGAGTTCCGCCGCGGTGAAGCGGTCCTCGTCCAGGCAGTTGATCGCCAGGGTCGCCTCGGTGCCGTTATCGTAGGCGCCTTCCGGGCTGCGACCGAGGTAGAAGTCCCGCAGAGCGAGCATGATGGCGCCGTCTCCTTGGGCGAGTTCGGAGAGTCCCTGGCTCATCACCGGCCAGGTCGCGGAGCTGTACAGCCCAGTCACCATCGCGTCGCTCACGTCGGCGAAGGTGAGTTCGCGGCCGGATGCTGTCATGAGCGGGGAGTCGACGAGTGGGCGTGTCAGCCGTTGGTACTCCTCGGTCGCCGCTGCGGGGTCACCGCCGATTACACAGGCGCCTTGCTGGGCGCAGAAGGCTGCGAACTGTTCAAACGACTTTTGGAAGCCCGCCCACTGCTGCTCGCGGCGCTCCAGAGTGGTCGCATGGGGGTCGAGCGCACCATCCAGTACAAGGGCGCGCACATTCTCGGGGAACATCTCGGCGTACACTGCGCCCAGCCTCGTGCCGTAGCTCGAACCCGCGAAGGAGAGCGCCGAGTCACCGAGCACAGCCCGCATGATGTCCATGTCACGTGCCACGTCGCGGGTACCGAGATGCGCCAGTGCCTCCTGGCCGCCCACGCTCTCGGCGCACGCCTCCACGAGCGGGCGCACACCCGAGTACGACAGCTGGCTCGCGCTGCCCGCCCCCGCGTCGCGTTCCGCGTCGCTGTAGCAATCGAGCGCGGGCACGGTCGCTCCGGTGCCGCGCGGATCGAAGCCGACGATGTCGAATCGCTCGGTCAGCGCGTTGTCGATCCAGACATCAGCGAGCTGAGCCGCGTAGCCCACCCCCGGAAACCCCGGTCCGCCCGGGTTGACGACGAGCGAGCCGATCGGGTCGTCGCCGCGCGCAGGCACGCGAAAGACTGCGATCTGCGCCAATGCCGCATCAGGGTTTTCGTAGTCCAGCGGCACCTCGACATGTCCGCACTCCCCCTCAATGACGTTCTCGGGGATGTATCCGCGCAACTCGCAGGGTTCGAGATCGAGCTGCTGTCCGTAGAACCGCTCGAGCTCTGCACCTTCCGAACCTTCCGACGGCGACGAAGCCGCGGGGGTGCACGCGGTGGCGACGAAGACGACCGACACCACGGCGGCGAGTATCGCGTGCAGGCGGCGCCGAGGCGCCCGGCGGGGGGATTGTTCGCTCATGGCGTCCAGGCCACACCCTGTCCTCGCCACAGGGTCAAGCGGTTCTCAACCTGCGTCATCTGCCTGCTGCGACGGGGCACCATTCCCGTGTAGAGGAGGATGCCTGCCACCCCGACGACCGAGGCGCGATGCCGCGGGCTGAGCTGTCGTCGGGCGCCGGTCAGGCCGTGCACCGCCGGGAATGCCGCCCCGCCCGCCTCCGTTCGGACGAGTGGTGACACGGTGTCACTACCGGGAGGACCGCCCGACCCGCAGGCTCAATAGATGAAAGCTCTGGATCTGGTGCTCAACGCAGTCATCATCCTTTCCGCGACCGTGTTCCTCGCGTATGTCGGTCTGCTCTACGACTTCGGCCTCTTCACCACGCTTCCGGAATGGATCACACGCCCATTCCTGGATCTTCCGGTGTTCCAGTA
The DNA here is from genome assembly GCF_040144835.1 of Microbacterium sp. LWS13-1.2. Lineage (NCBI taxonomy): Bacteria > Bacillati > Actinomycetota > Actinomycetes > Micrococcales > Microbacteriaceae > Microbacterium > Microbacterium sp. LWS13-1.2. Next base: position 3,070,037 of record NZ_CP151632.1, on the reverse strand, counting down.
CGTCGCCCTGGCCGTGTTCATCGGCGCGATGGTCGCGAAGGTCCCCGTCAGGAAGGCGATCCGGCGGCATCATCCTCGGAAGGAGCCCTGGTGATCGAGAGCGAGAGATCGACCGATTTGCACGCGATCCCTCGCATGCGGCGGATGGTGGTCGGTTCCGCCATCCTGGCGATCGCCCCGCTGTCGGTGATCGGCGTCGTCCTCACCAGCACATCCTGGTGGGAGGCGCTGTTAGTCGGACTCACCCTGGCGTTCACCACGACGCTGCTGAAGGAGTGGCGCCTCGACGGGTACGCTCCGCGCGCCGTCTTCCTGTTCGTCTTCGCTGGAGCGGCGTATCTATACGGGGCGTTCATGGCAAACAGTCCCATCAGCTTCATGCCATTCGCCGTCGTGGGCGCCCTGCTCGTCATGAAGGTTAAAGGGCACCGCCTCATCGCCTCTCTCCTCCTGGCGCTGGTCGTGGCGGGGTTCGGCGCGGTGTCCCTTCTGACGCATCTGCCGACACTCACCCTCGTCATCCAGTTCGTCGTCGTGCCGGCGGCCGGGACGCTTTACATCCTCGCGGTCGTCTTCGTCGGCGAACTGGCCTGGGAGCTCGTGCGGGAGGCCGAGCGCGCCAAACTGATCGAATCGGAGCTTGCTGTGGCGGAGGAGCGGGTGCGCTTCGCGGGCGACCTGCACGATATCCAAGGGCAGTCGCTGCACGTCATCAAACTCAAGGCGACGCTCGCCCGTCGATTGCTGGAAGACGACCCGCACCGCGCGGCGGGAGAGCTCGCCGATATCCGCTGGTTGGTCGACGACACCGTCGCGAAGACGCGCGAGCTTGCCTATGCTCGCTACGAGATTGACCTCCTCGCCGAGCTCGAGAACACGCGGGCCCTCGCCGAAGCATCGGGTATGAGCGTATCGATCCGCACCGAGCTGGACCGCTCCACCCGCGCCCACCCGCTCCTGGCCCACACGCTCCGCGAGGCCACGACCAACCTCTTGCGTCACGCGGAGCCGTCGTGGGCGACCATCACCGCCAGCGCCGTCGACGTCGAGATCTCGAACGACGGCGCTCTTGCCTCGGGTGAGATCCGTCCACGAGGACTCGCGCGACTCGAACGGCGGATCCAAGCCGTCGGCGGCGCGCTCGACTTCTCGCGGCAGGACGACGTCTTCACCGTCCGGGCGCGAATCCCTGCGCACCGCAGGGCCGCATCGACGGCACACCAGAGCAAGGTTGGGGAACGACGATGAGCAGCGGCAACGGTATCCGTGTGGTCCTCGCCGACGACGAGCAGCTGCTGCGATACACGCTGGGCGCGCTTCTGGCCCTCGACGGCTCGATCGCCATCGTCGGTCAGGCGTCGGACGGTGCCGAGGCGGTGACGGTCGCCATCCGCGAGCGGCCGGACGTGCTTGTGATCGATCTCGAGATGCCCGGTACTGACGGTCTGCACGCGGTCGAGTCGATTCGGCGCCAGATCCCCGACCAGAAGATCCTGATGCTTACACGACACGCGCGACCGGGCGTTCTTCGGCGAGCGCTGAAAGCGGGGGTTCGGGGATTTATGAGCAAGTCCGCCGATCCTGAGCTCATCGGCGACGTCATCCGCCGGTTGCACGAGGGCGGGCGATGGGTCGACCACGACGTCCTTGAGGCGTCCATGATCGATGACTCACCACTCTCGGATCGGGAGCTCGATGCGCTCCGGGAGACGCTGGAAGGGTACTCGGTGAAGGAGATCGCTGCGCGACTGCATCTCGCGCCCGGCACGGTGCGCAACTACCTTTCGAGCGCCATGCAGAAGACTCACAGGTCAACGCGACAGGAGGCCGCGCGTCATGCCCGGTCGCGCGGCTGGCTCTGAGAAGACATGTGACGCCGTGTCACTCATCTTGGTGACACCGGCGCACTACTGCGCACCGAGCATCCGGAGTGCACTGGATGCATGACCATTTCAGTGCCCAACGATCTGCCTGCTCGCGTGCGCCTCTGGCGTCGTCCTTTCCGGGTCGTGCGCGAGAATCTGCGCATCTACCTCATCCTCAACGCGTCCGCATACGGACTCACCCTCATCGGGTTCGTCCTCGGGTTGATCTTCCCCGATCTCGTCGCACAGGAGGCCGCTGGCCTGGAAGCAGACGGAACTGGCGAGCTCGTCCGCGGGCTCGTCACCACCCCCGCGCTGTTCGCGCTGGCAATCCTCGGCGTGAACCTGTTCAGCCTCAGCGCCCTCACCATCGTCTTGCCCTCTCTCATCGTGCCGTTCGCGGGACTCTCCTTCTTCGCCTACTGGGCCGTGACGACCGGGATCACCATCGCCCCCCAATCGGAGGGCGAATGGATCCTCTTCATCCCGCACTCCCTCACCCTCGTGATCGAGCTGCAGGCATACATCCTGTTCCTTCTCGGCGCCTTCCTGATCGGCAAGTACTGGCTCTTCCCGCGCACCGCGGGGGCCCGGACCCGGCGCCGAGGCTACCTGCGCGGCCTGCAGAAGCTTGGACTTCTCGCGCTCCCCGCGCTCGTCCTCCTCATCATCGGCGCCCTCTGGGAGGCGTACTCCCTTAGCTTCCTGCTGGGCGGGCTCGGGTAATTCGACTCCGGAGTCGCGTGCGCCTGCGTCGACGCCTGGGGTGCGTCGGCGCAGGCTGCTGCGGTACGGCGCCCGGTCGTGACATCGCTGGAGCCGGATCTCAACTCGCGGTGACGCTGAAGCTCCAGCCCGCCGAAGCGGTCGGTCAGCTTCCCGAACCCGGCGCTCGAGGTGGAAGCGGCCAGTTACTCCACGGTGACCGCATCCTGAACCGGGGCGTCCCAGTCGCCTTCGTCGCGGGTGCCTCGGCGGCGTTCATCACTGGAGTTGTGCTCACCATCGACGGCGGCTTGAACGCCTGGTCCTCCGCGTTATCTGGACTGCCTGGTCCGTAAGGGGGCATAATGACTGCTATGCCCGTATCGCAGACCAGACTGGGGCGACCCCGCGAGTTCGATCCCGACTACGCCCTCGAACAAGCCATGAGAGTGTTCTGGGCCAAAGGATACGAAGGGGCGAGCCTGACGGACCTGACTGAGGCGATGGGCATCACTCGCAGCAGCATGTATGCGGCGTTCGGAAACAAGGACGAGCTGTTCCGCCGGGCGGTCGAGCGGTACACGGAAGGTCCAGCCTCCTACGGATTCCGTGCACTGTCCGAGCCGACCGCACGCGAAGTGGCCGAGTCCCTTCTTCGCGGCGCAGCCGCTGCCAGCACGCTTCGCGAGGCACCCCACGGATGCCTTGGCGTCCAGGCTGCGCTGTCCGCCGGCGACAACGGGCTCACTGCCCAGAAGGTCCTCGTCGACTGGCGCCAGGATGCCGCTGCGCGCCTCGAGTCCCGATTTCTGCGTGCGCGGGCCGAGGGTGATCTGCCGGAGACCGAGGATCCGCGCACGCTGGCGACCTTCATCGTCACGGTCGCGTACGGCATCGCCGTTCAGGCGGCGACGGGAAAGAGCGAGGTGGAACTGCGTCGGGTTGCTGATGTGGCGATGAACGCGGCGTCCTGGTCCCACGACTGAGACAGGGGACTCTGCGATCGTCTTCATCGACGCCTTAGACTCACCGCCGCGTCCGCTCGACAGCAGGGTGCGGGCCCGACGCCGTGGCCCGCACCCTGCTGAGGTGTTCTACTGTCGCTGCCCGCTACGGGCCGCTTCTTCCACCCGCGCCACCAGCTGACTGTTGTGCAGCGCGTGAGCGAAGCCCGGGGTTGCAAAGGTGCCCTCGTCGATATCTCGCGCGAGACTCGCGTACACCTCTCCCACATTGATCGCGGCCCCCATCCAGAATTCCGCGGCGGTGGGACCGACACCGGACGAGACCGGCGCATCGGGTGCGTCGAACCCAACGCTCGCCGAAAGGATGAGATCGCCGACCTGAACACCTCACCGGAGTCGGTGAGCACCACCTGCGGCCACAGCCTCTCCGTCCGCGCATCCACCTCGGTGACCTGTCCGAGGACGGTCTCGATGACGTCCAGGACATGGGCGGTCGTGATCGTGAGGAAGCTGGCCCCTGCCTCCTGCTTGTTGAAGTAGTCGTATGCCGAGATAGACTCCGGGCCGTAGCCGAACGTCGTGGCGTGAACACGGGCCGAGAGAACACACCCGATGGCCCCCTTGGCGATGATCTCCACCGCGCGTCGCACCGAGGGGTTCAGGCTGCCCTGCAGACCGATCACCGTGTGCTGAGACCCCACGGCCGCGGCCATCTCCTCCGTCTCACCGAGATTCGCGCCGAGGGGAGATTCCGAGTAGACGGCCTTTCCTGCGGCGAGCGCCGCCATCACGAGATCTCGGTGGGCCGGCACTTTCACGGCGACGGTGACGAGGTCGATGTCGGGGTCGGCGATGAGGGCGTAGGGATCAGCGAACCACCGCCGTGCCCCAAATACCTTCGCGGCGCGCTTCGCCGATTCCTCGCGCCGTGTCGCCACGGCCTCCAACACGAACCGAGGCTGGGCCGCGATGGCGGGGATGTGCGACGCCCCGGCCCAACTCGCTGCGGTGTCGGCGCCGATGATTCCGACTCGGATGGGGTTTTCGCTCATGATCTTCCAATCGATGCGTGGTTAGGGTTATGTGTCGTTTAGTCCAAAAAGGGCCTGAGTCTGCCCACGCCGATCACCGCGTGGGCCGGTCAACCCACGGGGCCGCCGACCCGCTACGGGATCTCGATGGTCAGCGATCGATCGCGGCCATGTCGGCCGCCGAATGACGCTCACCCTCGGGCCGGGGGAGCGCGTCGAGCCGGGCGAGTTGGCCGGGTGAGAGCTCGAGGGCATCTGCGGCGAGGTTCTCTTCGAGCCGGGCGATTCTGGTGGTGCCCGGAATCGGTGCGAGCATGGGACCGCGGGCCAGCAGCCACGCCAGAGCCACCTGAGCCGAAGTGGCGTCGGATTCGAGCGCGACCGCCTGCACCTCATCGAGGATCGCGAGATTCCTCTGCAGGTTATCGCCGGTGAAACGGGGGTTGCTCCTGCGCCAGTCGTCGGGTGCCAGGCCGTCGAGTGTACGGATGCCGCCTGCCAGGAAGCCGTGGCCGAGCGGTGAGTACGGGACGAGTCCCGCGCCCAGCTCCGTGAGGGTGGGCAGCAGCTCGTCCTCCACGTCCCTCGTCCAGAGCGAGTACTCGGTCTGCACAGCGGTCACGGGATGCACGGCGTGCGCTCGCCGAACCGTTTCGGCACTGGCCTCCGACAGACCAAGATGGCGGACCTTTCCCTCCGCGACGAGCTCTGACAGCGCGCGGAACGTCTCCTCGATCGGCGTGTTCGGGTCGACGCGATGCTGGTAGTACAGGTCGATGACGTCGGTGCGTAGCCGACGCAGTGAGCCTTCTACGGCGATCCGCACATTTCGCGGCGAGCTGTCGAGAGCCGGTCGGCCCGTGTGCGAGATCAGCCCGAACTTGGTCGCGATCACCGCGCGATCGCGGCGTCCCTGCAGAGCTTGGCCGAGGAGGTCCTCGTTGACGAAGGGGCCGTACACCTCGGCGGTATCGAACATGGTCACGCCGAGATCTATTGCGCGGTGGATCGTGCGCACATGCCGGGCTTCTGCACCTCCTGCGCCGGTGTAGAAGGCCGACATGCCCATCACACCGAGACCCAACCGCGGGACTGCGAGCGAGCCGAGGTGCGCTGTCTTCATTCGTCCATCCATCCGTCTGCGACGCGATCCTCGATGCGTCGACTTCTGTATCGAATAGTACACAACTACGCGACTATGGGAGCCGCGCGGATGCGTCCAGGCGGTGTTCACACCACCGGGTCAAGCCGACGCAGCGACGTCCCGCTGTCGGAGCGCGACTCCTCGACCTGCAGCGCCCCATGGCGACGCTGAAGGTGAGTTCGCGCCGGGATTCCGTCATGCGCTCATAGGTGATGAGCGCGATGCGTTCGGTCATGAGTCGCGAGAGCTCCTTGACTCGTGGCGACTCTGCATCGCCGGCCGTCTGGTCGACGGGTCGGGTTACGGGTAGAGCCCCCGCATCCGGTGCGCTTCCGCGACCCGCTCGACCGCGAGGACGGTCGCCGCGGTACGGAGCGAGATACCGTTCTGAACTGAGGCGCGCAGCACTTCGCTCCACGCTTTGGTCATGCGCTGCGCGAGCCGTGCTTCGACCTCGTCTTCTTGCCACCAGTAGGCCTGGTCCGCCTGAACCCATTCGAAGTAGGAGACCGCCGCCGGCGTTCGCCAGAATGTCGGGAACCACCAGCGTGCCGCGCTCGGCGAGGATGCGGTCTGCGGCCGGCGTTGTCGGGCCGTTCGCCCCCTCCACGATCAGACGCGCCCGGACATCTTCGGCGTTGCGTTCTTGACCACACCTTCGACAGCCGCCGGACAAGCACATCCACGTCCTGCAGCAGCGGGGACTCCCGGTCGATGGCGTCCGCGGCGTCGAATCCGACAACACTCCCGTTCTCTTGCACCCACATTGCGAGAGCGTTGATGTCGAGCCCAGACTCATTCGCGATCGCACCGTACTGATCGCTGACGGCCGTCACCCGCAGGCCCGAAACGGCGAGGAACCGGGCCGCGTCGGCGCCGACCTTGCCGAAGCCCTGGACCGCTGCGGTCGCTCCGCGCGGGTCGAGCCCAAGGTGTGCCATCGCAGCGAGTGCGACGTGCGGCGGATCGTGTCGCTGCGGTTTCACCGGCGGTTGGACCGCACCGAATCGGCTATCACCTCGGCATCCCGCGCTCCACGGCGGGTCGGGTTCTCGCCCGCTATCGGATGCCGCTGCTGCACCACCTGGACCACATCACCGGCCTATCCGTGCGCAAGCCGGAGCCCGTCCGCTACGAGAAAGAAGCCCCGGGCGAGCTGGTCCACGTGGTTATCAAGAATCTCGGCAAAATCCCCGACGGCGGCGGGTGGCGCGTCCACGGCAGCCGTGTCCCGAGGTCGGCGTAGAGCCACAAGCACGGCAGCAGCGCGGCCACGAGTTCACCGTACGATACGGCCGAGGCGTGCAGATGGTTCATGTAGGCGAGGGTATGCGGTTCGGGATTGGATGCTGCGGATCCGACGTGCGTCTCGTGCAGCCTTCGCTCCTCGACGATGGCGGAGCCGGCGGAACGGCCCCAGAACATCGGCTCGTCCGCGGTCGGGGCCAGGGCGCTCGCCCGCGCGAGCATTCGCGCGTACTCGCCGAGGTAGAGTGCGTCTTGCGCCACGTAGCGGTGGAAGACCTTCCGCGGCAGCGAACCGTCGCTGGGGCCGCGAACCAAGTGACCGGCGTCGACCTGCGCGCGGACGCCGGCGGAAGCATCCCACGCCCCTGCCGACCCGGAGTCGGTCGCGGTCGTCCTGCGCCGCAGCTCGTGGAAGTGGTCGATCGGGCCGTTCCCGCTGCCGACGTGCAGCGCATCGGCGTGGGCGAGCGCGCCGGTGAGCCAGTCTTTCGCGCGTACCAGCGCGTCAGGCCACGAGGAGCCTGCCGCCCGCAGCGTGGCGAGCGCAGACGAGAGCGAACAGCCGGTGCCATGCGTGTGCCGTGTGGCGATGCGCTCGCCCAAGACCTCGTGCACGCCGTCGAGTCCCACGATCGCGGCGGGGCAGGAGCTGTCACTGAGGTGCCCGCCCTTCAGCAGCACGGTGGTGCCGGTGGCGTGCGCGAGCGCACGGGCGTCGTCGAGAGCCTACGTCCAGGTCGCCGCGCGGTCGGCCGGTGAGCACCGCGAGCTCGGCCAGGTTCGGCGTGACGAGATCGGCGATGCCGCAGAGGGCGCGGAGCGCCTCCTCGGCGGCGGGATCGAGCAAGCGATCGCCGCTCGTGGCTACCATCACCGGGTCGCGCACGACCAGCGGCGGACGCACCCGGGCGAGCCGCCCCCGCACGGCGGCGATGATCTCGGCGGACTGCAGCATACCGATCTTCACGGCGTCGATCTCGACGTCGTCGGATACCGCGTCCAGCTGGGCCGCGACAAACGCGACCGGCGGCACATGTACCTCAGTACCTCACGCACCCCGCGCGTGTTCTGGGCGGCGAGCGCCGTGACGACGGCCTGCCGTAGCCGCCGAGCGCGCCGATCGACTTCAGTCGGCCTGCACCCGCGGGATCGCGATCATCGCACGACCTCCAGCGTCGCCGCCCGCGGGAGGTCCGCAGCCACCCCGCCTCGGTGATGCCTGCACCAGCGTTGACTCCTTCCGCAGCGCCTCGAGCGCGGCAACGGGAGATCGGTCGGGCAGATCGGACAGGTGTGCTTCGATGCGCGCGTTCATCGCGACATGCCTTCGCTCGCATGATCGAGATCAGGTTCGACGGGGTGTTCTCAGCCCGCCGCGCGGGCACCCCGTGTCACTGCCGAGCAATCTAGCACGCGGCCGACTCGACTTCGCACGGGTTCATCCGGAGACGGCAGTCCATCGGTCAAAGCCTCCATCCAAGACGCGCACGTCGGTGTGGCCGGCGGTGAGGAGGATATTGGCAGCAGCGAGAGCTCTGGGGCCGGCCTTGCAGTAGACGATGATCGGATGACCGACGGGCAGATCCACGATGCCTGCTCCTTCGCTCCTGAGCCGGCTGAGCGGCAACGATCGCGATCCCGAGATGTTCGTCGAGGTGTATTCGTCGGGCTCACGGACGTCGAGCAGTACGAAGCTGGCATCGCCGGAGCTGCGGTCATGAAGGAACCCGCGCAAGTCGTCGACCGTCAGGACTCCGGCCGTCTGAGGAACAGGGGCGGCTTGACGCTCGGTGAGGTCGGCCACGCATACGCCCTGGACGCGGTCGCAGCTCAGGCCGCGAGCATTGCGGTCGGGATCAGGGACGATCCTGAGTTCCCGCCAGGCGGCGTCGGCGAGGTCGAAGATCGAAAGTCGCCCCAGAAGCGATCTTCCGGTCCCGGTGAGCAGCTTGATCGCCTCGGCCGCCATCATCGACCCGGCCACTCCGCAGAGCATCCCGAGCACGCCCGCCTCGCCGCAGGAAGGAGCGGACTCGGGTGGAGGCGCATCCGGGTACAGGTCGCGGTAGGTGGGTCCGTGGAGACTCCAGAAGACGCTCACCTGGGCGCCGAAGCGGAGGATCGAACCCCACACGCACGGCCTCTCCGTCGCCGTTGCCGCATCTGAGATGAGGTAGCGGGTAGCGAAGTTGTCGGCACCGTCGATGACGAGGTCGTAGTCCGCAAAAAGCGTCACAGCGTTGTCGCGCTCCAGCCGCAGCGCATGGGTCCGGACCTCGACGAACGGGTTGAGCCGGGCGAGGGTGTCGCGCGCTGAGTCGACCTTGAGGCGGCCGATGTCGTCAACGCCGTGCACGATCTGGCGCTGCAGGTTGCTGGCTTCCACGCGGTCGTCGTCGACGATTCCGAGAGTGCCTATGCCGGCGGCGGCGAGGTAGACCAGGACCGGGGATCCGAGGCCGCCGGCACCGATGACGAGCACTCTTGCGTTCTTCAGCCGCCGTTGGCCGACATGTCCGATTTCGGGCAAGAGGATGTGGCGCGAGTATCGGTCGAGCTCGGCGGGATCGAGACACGGCGCGGGATTCACGAGCGGTGGCACCGCGGCCGGAGTCACCGTCGTCGTCATAGGTGTGGCCGCCCTTCCATGGCGGAGGAGGCTTGGGCGACGCTGCGTCGCGGGATGCGGCCCGAGAGGTGGGCGAGCCTTCCGGCGATCACCGAGTGCCTGAAGGCCGCCGCCATGCCCGCGGGATTCTGTGCGCGGGTGACTGCGGTGGCCAGCAGCACGGCATCGCACCCGAGTTCCATCGCGAGGGCGGCGTCGGAGGCGGTGCCGATTCCGGCGTCGAGCACAATCGGAACGCCGGCGCGTTCGACGATGAGGGAGATGTTGTGGGGGTTGAGGATGCCAAGTCCCGTTCCGATGGGAGCACCCAGGGGCATGACTGCGGCGGCGCCGAGCTCTTCGAGGCGCAGCGCCAGTACCGGGTCGTCGTTGGTGTAGGCGAAGACGACGAATCCGCGAGCCACGAGCTGCTCGGTGGCGAGAGCAAGTTCGGCACCGTCTGGAAGCAGGGTGTCTTCGTCGGCGATCACCTCGAGCTTGATCCAGTCGGTGCCCAGCGCCTCCCGGGCGAGTTCGGCGGTGAGCAGCGCCTCACGTGCGGTGAGGCATCCGGCCGTGTTCGGGAGGACGCGGATGCCCTCGTCGTTCAGCAGCTGGAACAGCGAGCTGTCTGTCGACGGGTCGTGCCGGCGCATCGAGACAGTGGTCAGCTCGGTTCCCGAGGCCCGCAGCGCCTCGCCGAGCCGGGCATGGTTGGCGGCTCCGCCGGTGCCCAGGATCAGTCGTGAGCCGAGGTCGACGCCGCCGATGTGCAAGGTGTCGGTGGTCACGTCAGCCTCCCTGGGTGGCGCTGACGATCTCGACCGCATCGCCCTCGGCGAGCGCGGCGTCGGCCCATGCGGAGCGGGGAACGATGGCGGAGTTGACGGCCACGGCGATGCCGAGTGTGGAGCCGTCGCGGATACTGCCGTCTGCGGTTACCCGTACACCCAGGACCTCCTTCACCAGGTCGGCGACGGACTGTCGCGGTCGGCTCGTGTGCCGTGCACCGTTGAGTGTGATCGTGGTCATCGGGGGATCCTTTCTGCCGTGGGTACGGCGTTCGCCGGCATGAACCTGTCAGGGCGGAATGCGTTCCACCTGTGATCGGCGTGACCGTCCAGGAGCCGGAGAGTGATGTCGGCGGCGAGTGGCGCCAGCAGCACGCCGTGCCGGAAGAAGCCGGTCGCGATGATCAGCCCGCCGACGGCTCCGCCGTCGCGGCCCGTCACCCGCCCCAAGAGTGGGGCGTTGTCGGGCGTGCCCGGTCGTGCTCTGCCGGCCGCCTCGATCAGGGGCAGCTCCGCCACCGCCGGCACGACCTGCTGCGCGTCACGGAGAAGCCGGTGCACGCCGCCTGCGGACACGGCATCCATTCCGTCCTCGCGCTGCGTCGCGCCCACCACAAGCGTGCCGTCTGCGCGGGGTACGAGGTAGACGCTCCCGCCGTGCACGAGCGCGCGCACCGTGGTGCCGAGGAGGGGACGGAGCCGGTCGGGCACCCGAAGTCGAAGGATGTCGCCGTACACGGGTCGGAGGGGCAGCTCGAGCCGCCTCGGGAGGCCGTCGAGGGTCCGCGCTCCCACGCCGTTGGCGATCACGACCTCGGCGCTGCCGATCGTCGTCCCATCCGCAAGCCGGATGCCGACGACGCCGGAGTCGGGGTCGACCGGATCGCGGCGCAGCAGGCCGACCACCTGCTCACGGACGATGCTGACCCGCCCGCCCGGTCTGGCGGTGTCCGCGAGCCTGTCGATCAGCCGGGCCGCCATCATCCGCGGGTCGATCTGATGGTCCCCGGGAACGCGGTACGCGCTGGTCACCCGCGGCCCGAGCAGCGGCTCGCGGTCTCGTGCTTCCCACGTCGTGAGCGCTTCGACGTCGAGCTCAGCACTGCGATGGGCGGCGTGGAGATCGGCGAGGGCCTGCCGGTCGCCTTGGTCGACGCCGACGAGCAGCGTCTCGCTCCGACGGTAGCCCACCGCGCCGTCGGCTGGTGCGAGATCGCGCAGGAAGTCGGGATAGCGCGCCGCGGACTCCAGCATCGCCGGCAGCAGCGCGCCCTCTTGATAGTGGAACTCGCTGACCGGCGCGAGCATGCCGGCCGCCGCGAAGGTGGCGCCCTGGGCCGGTGCCGGGTCGATCAGCCGCACCGAGCGCCCGGACTGCGCTGCTCGCCATGCGATGCTCAGCCCGATGATCCCGCCGCCGACGACCACCACGTCACCGGCCGCCCGCCGATGGTGCCGCAGATTCGCCGGTACGCTGAGCCGATGTCCATGGCCACCGCACGTCTCTACCTCTGTACTGATGCGCGAACTCGTCAGGGCGACTTCGCCGACTTCGTGGATGCCGCGTTCGCGGGTGGCGTGGACATCATCCAGCTGCGGGACAAGGCCCTGGAGGGTGCCGAGCAGCTCGAGCTGCTCGGCATCCTCGCGGAGGTGGCCGACCGCCACGGCCGGCTCTGGTCCGCTAACGACCGCGCCGACATCGCCCGCGTCACCGGCGCTCCGGTGCTCCACCTCGGTCAGAAGGACCTCCCGGAGCGCCTCGCCCGGACGGTCGTGGGTCCGCATACGGTGATCGGCCTGTCCACCCATACCCCCGAGCAGGTCGACGCCGCCGCCGAGGCGGACGGCCTCGACTACTTCTGCGTCGGCCCGGTCTGGGCGACTCCGACCAAGCCGGGTCGCGCCGCCGTCGGAACCGGGCTCGTCCGCCACGCCGCGAGCATCGGCACGAACCGGCCGTGGTTCGCGATCGGCGGCATCGACCTGACGAACATCGACGAGGTGGTGGCGGCGGGCGCCGAGCGGGTCGTGGTCGTCCGGGCGATCACCGAGTCCGACGACCCCAGCGGCAGCGCGCGGCGACTGCGCGAAGCTCTGCCGGCTGTCGTGCCCGTGAGGGCGTCCTGAGAACTCGACGTCGCGCCCGGGCGCACCCTCGGTCTCCGGGTGAGCCATCCGCGGTACCTACTGCACGCGCAGTACCGGCGCCGCCGGGTAGACCCGGCCGCCGGACTCGCGTAACTCCGCGGACGTCTCCGCCATCCCGGCCCCGCAGGTCGACGCAGTGAGGAGGCGCACTGGGTCGCGCCCGCGGCCCTGAGTCCGGTACACGGTCACCGGAGCGCCGGCCGAGCCGTGCGGAGACGAGCTGAGCGAGATCCGGTCAACCAGCGCTCGGATGCCATACTCAGCGTCGCGCAGATGCGCGAGAGCGCGCGAGGAATTGACGGACTCCATGGAGGCGACCCCTACTTCCTTCGTCGGCATTACCCGGACAGGTTCGAACGGTCGCAGGCCGCGTCAGCCCGATCTCAGCCCTTGCGAGGGCACCCGTGTGGTTAGCCGCTACATTACCGCACTCGTACGAGACTTCAGGACGCGGTTAGGCGAACGAGCGACGGGACTCGTTCATCCCGCCCTGTGGATGGGGTCCATCTGCCGCTGTCGCACGATCCCGCGGAGTGGTTATCGGCGTTGTCGTAAATCACGCCTACTTCATCGTCAACCGAGACCGCTAGCGTCGTCGACGATGACAGGTACACCAGCCGGAGTTGCGCGACATTGATCCCTTACCGCGCTGCGACCGATTGACGCCCCTCCAGAGGGCAACGTCCTTCTCGGCGCGACAGCCGTTCGTCCGGCCGGCTTTCCGGGCATGTAGCTAACCGCATCGTCAAAGTTCGGCGCGCGTTAGAGGCATCCCACTGCAGCGAGCGCCGCGAAGAGCGCGTCGCTCGCCACGCCGTCGTCGTGGTTGACAGTTGAGGTGCTGTGTTCCATCGTCATCGTCTTCTTGGCAGGCGACCGAAGCGGTCGCGACGACTGATCCATCGGGGCAAGTGGCCGAAGGGCAACCCGGCTGCCGCCGAGCGGGCGGACGGACCCCTGGCGCTGCGCCGCGAGGGGCCGACGTGCTCAGCGCACGTCGACTACGAAGTCACCGGCCGAGATCGGGTTCCGAGGCCAGCGCGCGCACCATTGCCACGTAATTGCCAGTCGATCTAGAACATCCGGCGCGCCCAAAGGACGGGTACAGCCCGTCCAAGCAGGTTCAGGAGCTGCAGGCGGATTCTCTTGTGGGTCGCCACGACGCTCTCAGTGTGATCAGCCTTCGCCTTCACGCGGTGCTGAACGACGCCGCCGACGCCCGAGCTCGGATATTCCCGGAGGGACCTTCACGACGTGGCCGGGCACCTCTCTGCCCTGCTGAGGTGTCCGACCCCGCGCGGCTGGGCCTTTCCCGCACGTTCTCAGCGAACGACGGTTCGCGCTCAGCCGAGCGCACGGTCGGGGCTCGCCGCGGCACTGATGAGCGAGAAGTGGGTTGACGCCTGAGGGAAGTTGCCGAGCTGCGCACCGTCCGGCCCGATCTCCTCCGCATAGAGCCCGACGGGTTGGCGTAGGTGAACATCTTCTCGAGCGCGAGCTTGGCTTCCTGCGTCCGCAGCGTGCGGGAGTGCGTCGACGTACCAGAAGGAACACATCGAGAACGTGCCCTCCTCCACGTCGAGGCCGTCGAGGGAATGGGCAGCGTCGTAGCAGAACGCGAGCGTGTCTGTGACCAGTTAGGCCGCGATCGCGGAAACCGTGGAACGGAAGCGCGGGTCAGATGGCGAAATGAACTTCACCGCGGGCATCAGCAGGAGCGAGGCGTCGGGTACGTCACAGTTCGCATACTGCGTGAAGGCGCCGATCTCCTCGCTCCAGCCGTCCGAGAAGATGCCCGACGCAATCTTGTCCTTCACACGCGTCCACGTGGCGAGACCGCCGGGGAAGCCGCGCCGACGCGCCATTCGCAGCAATCACCGCTGCCCGGACCCGCGGACGATATTCGGGTGAAGGTGGTGCAAGACAGCGGGTCCGTCGAGTTCCGCGGCATCCAGGCCAGCATCGGCCGCGCCCTCGGCGGCCAGCGGGTCTGTGTCATGGACGCGGGCAAGACAGTGATCTTCTTCGACCTCCGCGGCACCATCATCATCGAGCACCCGCTGGCCCAAACCCGGAGCCACCCACGTCAGCAACCGCCGACCCCGCGACCCCGCCCGCAACCGACTATGAGGGATGTCATGCATCGACTGTCGGAGATGTCCTGATGCAGAAACGTCAGGCATGTCTTGATGCATCACAAGCGAACCGTCCCTCGGCGGTCGTCACGTTGCCCACGAATTGCCCACGAATGGCGCGGAACCGGGCGGATCCGCGCGGTGCCAGCGGCTCGAAGCTGACTCGGAAACCGGCGGAACTTCAGCAGCATGAGACCGTGGCGGATCGAGCAAAATCGAGCCAAGTGTGACTGAAAATCGAAAGGTCACCGGATCGATGCCGGTCGGAGCCACTGAAACCCTCTCCTAGCTTCTACATGGAGGGGGTTTTCTTCGTTGCTTTGGGATCACGGCGTACCGAGGACCCCGAATCGCCTCGTCGCTCGCTGAAGTCCTTCGGTTCGCGACCGGTCGTGATTCGCGTGCCGAACGAGTGCTGGCAGCTGGACGCGACCGAGCACGTGCTCACCGGTGGCCACAAGTGCGTTATCGTCCAGCTCATCGACGACCCGTTCCGCATCGCCGTTCCCGCACACGTCGCCTGGGCGAGACCTCCGCGGCCGCGATCACCGTGGTGAGCACGCCGAACCCGGCCGTCACGGCGACGGTCACCGCGATCAGGCCGTCCCGCATCGCTAGCGAGCTGACATCTTGTCGACGACGATGGGCTAGTCATGATCTGCATGAACGCCGACAGTTCCCGTCTCAAGTACCTGCAGAACGACGGCCACGTGTCGCTGATAGTTTCAGAACTTGCCCCACGCGCCGCCCGATGATCCCGCCGAGCATCACCCCGCGATGCCTAGCTCACGGGGCATCCGAGGAACCGAATATCGCCTCGCGCACCTGCATCGCTTCAGTCATGTCGCAGGGTCCTCCTGCTCGGAGCGCTCGTACACGAATCGACGCAGAGTGACCCAGCTGGAGGCCTTTCGGACATCCTCATCCCGATCGTCGTCCCAGGCGGCGACGGCGATTCTGTTACCGCGATAACCGAGCATTCCCGTCCTGTAACTGGAGCCGACAGGAAAGAAGCGCTCACCATCCACCGAGAAGGAGAACGACGCGAAGGATCGGAGGTCGTAGTTGACACGCAGCCAGAGAGACCACGAGATCGGGACCCTCGGCCCTTCCTCAACGTCGAGCGCAACCTCGCCGTGAACGACGTCGATGCTGCAGTCGAAGGTCGAGCGTCGCACCTGGAGGGCGGAGAACGGTGACCCGAGATTGCCCATATTCACGACCGTGCCCGGGTCAGCCGCGCCCATCTCGATGTGCAGCGTCACCTGGCCCTGCCCGCTCAGCATGCGCTGCGTCAGCAGATTCCTCACGCTGCGCGGGTCCCCAGCCCTTCGTGGGGGAAGTGCCGCCAAACGGAGCCCGGTCGCGGTCGCCTCCCAGGAATCCGGCGCGGGCTGATACACCCACTCCCACTGCGGACCGAGCGTGCGCGAGCCGAACGCGTCACTCATGCCGAGAATCGTGCTCGCCGGTCTGCTGGCAGACGGTAGCGCGGAAGTCAGCACGGCGGCTGGCCATCCGTCTGCCCAGGTCACCGGGAGAACGCTCACCGGACGTCCTTCCGGATAGCCCATTCTGCCGTGGTGCGTGACGAACACCCAATCACCCTCGACTGTTTGCAGGAGTGAACCCTGGTTGGGCTCCCTATCCCGATCAGCGGCCTCGCTCACGAGCAGGTCACGCTTCTCCCACGGCCCGTCCATCGTGGGCGCTCGCATGATGACGGCCACCCGGTTGCCGAGCGAACGAACCTCGTTATGCAGGACGTAGTACTGCCCATCGATGTGGTACGCCTTATTGCCTTCACTGGACCAGGTGTCGTCGAGGATTCGCAGGCGGTCCGGCTGAACTTCAAGGCCATCCCCCGACAGGGGCATGACGTAGGTCTTCCACCCGCTGTCGGTCGGATATCCCGGACGGCTCAGCACGAGCCACCCCTCGCCGGAGTCTGACCAGATCGGGCATGGATCGTCCCAGAACGGCTCATCCCAGATCAGCAACGGCCGGGTCCACGGGCCGGCAGGGTGGGGTGCCCTGACGACGAAGAGGCCTTCCTCGAACGTCGTGAAATATACGAAGTACGTGCCGTCATGCTCACGGATCGACCCGGCGAACATGCCGCCGCTTCCCCGCGACATCGCCTCGCCGGCATAAGCCTGCCCAAGTGCGGTGATGTCGGCGACGCAGTGCCCCGCGTACTGCCACGAGCGGAGGTCGTCGGAGCAAAGAATCGCCATGCCCGGCGAGTAGTGAAACGTTGAGCTGATCAGCCAATAGAACCCTTCGGCAAAGATAACGTCGGGGTCGGCGAAGTCCCCATCGAGCACGACGTGACCCCAGCTGCCTTCATACGGCGACATGTGTCCGATCGCCTGCGATGTGATTGCTCGCGGCTCGTTCGTCACGGGGGCGTGGTGGTCGTCGTGCGGCATCGTTTCCTCGCTTTGAGGGTGAGTTGGATGGGTTCAGCTGATCGATGCGCTGCGCGTTGATGTCGGCGCGAGAATACGTCGAGCACGGGAGCCTGGCGATCCTGGATGTCCTCGATACCCGCCAAGACGACAGAACGTCGTACGCCAGCTGCGTCGCATACATCTGATGATTATCCTCCAAACAGGATCAGACGTCGCATCCTCATGCGGGCGACGCGGCAGTGCCGGCCGCCGACGAGCCCGCCCCGCTGAGTTCCCACCGCTGAAGGCGCCATCCCGACCGCAGGTGAGTGCGCCGATGCCATCACGCAGACACGGGACGGTCGCGAGCAGCAATTGCTCGCGCCCGTCCCGCGTCCTTCAACGCGGTCAGTTCAAGCTGAAGCCGCTGAAGACCGCCGTGCCGAACTTGTTGCGGTCGTGCGAGGAGTAGATCATCCCTCCGTCCTGCGCCTCTTGGGGGGCGGACAACGTGACAGGTGACCCGACAGCTGCCCACGTGGCGCCGTCGATCGAGTAGGTGGCCGACACAGAGGAGCCGGTGCGGGTGAGCCGCAACCACACCGGGGCTTTCACATTTCGGATCTGCCACGACTTGTCAAGCAGCCCGTCGCCATTTGCGTCGTAGTTGTACGTAATGCCGTTGGAGGGCGTTACGACGAGGGCGAGGTAGCCGAGCGATTGACGCGGTTTCGTGAGGTCGTCGCGAACGACGAGTCCCGCCTTGGTCCATGCGTTGATGGGTTCTTCGCTGTCGACGCGGACGGTCATGACGGACCCATCCTTGAAGCCATCCGGCGAGAAGATCGTGCCGTACTCGTCGTCCGACTGGCTTCCACCGCTCCAGATGTCGGCGCCGGCATTGCCGATCACGAAGACGCCGTCCTTCTCGGCGAAGACGCTGGCCACCGACTCGAAGGTGCTCAGGCTGGTGACCGGCGAGGACGATACCGAGAGTGTCGTCGGCGCGCTCACCGCTGTCCCGATCTGCCCGTGGAGGTGGTAGGTGACCGAACTCGCGATGGACGCCTTTTCGATCAGCTGGCCGGTGCTCGGGGGCGGCGTCACCGTGAATCGCGCTGCGACGCTTTCGCCAGGATCGATGCTCGACTGAGCCGCATCGGCCGTCACGGACCATCCATCGGGCGCAATGAGTGCTGCGGAGACGTCCTCGAGCGCCGCGCTCACGTCGAGGTTGGTCAGCGTAGCCTCGAGAGTCGCCGACCCGCCGGGCTGGCTGGTCGCTGCAGGTATCAGGGACACCGACATAGCCGGCCGCTGCGCGTCGAGAGTGGTGCGCAGCGCCTGTGACAGGCCGGAGTCGTATACCACTCGCGCCGCCGCCAACGGCAGCACCTGGTCCAAGCCGAGCAGAACCGTCCCCGACACCGTGTTCGTCGGACCATCGAACGAGGACGCGTTCGAGCCGATGAGCCAGTTGTCCTTATAGGTGATGTTGCCGGCTCCGGCGTTCCAGGTGTTCCCGGGTGTCCGGACGCGGTAGACGTTGCGCTGGGAAGTCCACAGACCCGAGCCTTCGTCGAAGTAGGTTCCCATCGCGGTCGGAGCGACGAGGTAGTTCTTTTCCAGGACGCTTCCTGGGCTCTTGGAGAGGTTGTAGAAGGCAGCACCATCGTGCATCGTCTGCATGACATCGTGAACATAGTTGTGCGAGACAAGGGCGTCGCGGAAGGTCGTGGGCGTGTCGTAGATCGGCTGGAAGTCGTAGAGACCTCGGGTGACGTACTCCGCGTTTCCACCCACGTCGTTTGTCCCCCATCCCCATCCAGCACCGATACCGGTGTAGGGAACGTTCCAGACCTCGTTGTGCGTCACCGTCGCCCGGGTCACGTACGTGAACAGGATGCCGGTCTGGTCCTCATACACCTTCGCGACGTCATGGACGAGGTTGTCCGAGATTGCGATGTCCTTGTTCGTCATCCTCGGATCCGAGGGGTGGTGCGCATCCGGCTGTATGCCGCCGACAACGATCCCGCCGCCGGCGCTCTCGAAGAAGCGGGATCGACTGACGATCACGTCGCTCGCGCCAAGGCCGACTCCCGACGCGTGCGCATTGGCGTCCAGTCCGATTCCGAGACTCACTGAGCCCAGGTTGGTGTAGACGTTGTCGGTCAGGGCGATGTTGTTCGCGGCTGAGACCTGTACGGCGGCCGGCGCCATGCGCCAGGTATTGCGCGTGCCCTCGAACGCGCGGCAGCCTCTCCCGCAACTGTTGAAGGCGTCCGCGGGGCGCGCTGCCGTGCCGTAGGCGAAGGCACCGGACTGCTGGACGGCGTAGCCCTGGTCACTGTCGGGTGCGGTCCACGCCGTAGCGCTGAACCGGATCCCCGAGAACGTCAAGTGGTGTGCCGGATCGTCGTACGTGCCGCCGATCTGCAGCAGCGACTCGAGCCGCGGCATCTCCACATTGATGCCATTCATGCTCTGACCCTCGAGCGGCTGGTAATACACGGTGCGTGCGGCCTTGTCGTAGTACCACTCACCCGGCTCGTCGAGGAACTCGCGGGCGTTCTCGATGTAGACAGGGCCGTTGCGGAAGGGACGCTGGACGGTGTCCCAGCCCCAGGTGTTGTTGTCCCACGCGGGCTGCACCATCGTGAGGTGGTTGCCCGCAATGCTCTTGACAGGCGAGTACCGGTCGGTGAACGAGTTCACGAACTCCATCGTGACGCGGTCCTGCTGCTTGATGTCGTTCAAGTACGACAGGGCCGGTGACGTGAGGTCGACTCCCCCTGCTGTGATGGAGATGTCGCCCCGCGACAACTGGGTCCGGGCTCGGGTCGCCATCGCCCCGTCGACGTAGAGCTGACCGGGGTCGATCTGGACACTCGCCGGAACCCGCGCCTTCCAGACCGTGTTGGACCCGGGTGCAAGCGCCCACCCGCCGATTCGCGCTCCGCCGGACAACACCGGCGTTGCACCCGGCGCGGCCACCCACGCGACGGTGTGGCCCTTGCGACCCGAATCCTCGGCGCCGAATCGCAGCGGCTCGGTGAGGCGATAGGTTCCGTCCGCCAGGACGACCGTGATGTCGCCACTCATGTCAGGCGCCAGGCGCCGCACCTGTTGTTGCGCTTGGTTCAGCGAACAGGCGGCGTCTTCAGCGCAGAGCTCCCCGGTTCCCCCGGGTGCGACATGGAGCGTTCTCGTCGGTTCGTCGGCGGCGTTCGCCGCCTCGATTCCGAGGCCGACAGGAAGGATCGCCAGCAAGGACGCCAGCGCGAGGGCGCTTGCGCGGCTGCGGTGGGATGTTCGTTGGACCATTCGTCCACTCCTTCGTGGGTGATCGGTGCGGGCTGGATGCCACGGTATCGCATTAAATCATACGTATTATGTTCGCGAAAGGGTGGAGTGCGGACCTTCGGGATCGAACGCGTCCGAGCGTCAGATCTGTGGATGCGGTGCGCCGACAGGTACTCTGTTGACGTCAGCAGATGGCGAGTCATTCGGGAAGGTGCAGGGCAGATGCCGGCAGGGCGCTCTCGGTCGGTGTCCATGCGCGATGTTGCCGAGCTCGCAGGTGTTTCCGGTCAGACTGTCTCGCGGGTCGCGAACAACATGGGCAACGTCGCCGAGCGCACGCGCCGGCGCGTTGAGCTGGCGATGGAGGAGCTCGGCTACCGTCCGAATAACGCTGCTAGGGCGCTCCGAAGGGGCGAGTTCCGGTCGATCGCCGTGGTCGCGTTCGGGCTCGAGACCCTCGGCAACGTTCGAACGGTGAGCGCTATCGCCAACGAAGCCGCGCGGAGGAGTTACGCGGTCGAGCTGATCTCGGTGCAACACACCCCCGACGAACTCGGCACCGCAGACTTCTCCTGGGCCATGCGAAGACTCGGCCAAGACGCCGTCGACGGCATCATCCTCATCCTGGAGACAAGCAAGTCCGCTACGGCCGCCCTCCAGATACCCCCAGGGGTGCCGGCGGTCATCGTCGATGCGGGAGCCGCCTTCGAGCACCCCTCGGTCGACGCGAATCAAGAGCAGGGTGCCCGGCTCGCCGTGGATCATCTCCTGGCCCTCGGGCATCCGACCGTATGGCACATTGGCGGGCCGGCTGTGTCGAACGCCGCTGCTGCACGGGCGAAGGCATGGCGTTCTCGCCTCGAGGAGGCTGGTCGCATGATCCCCGACGTTGTGATCGGCGATTGGACACCGGAGTCTGGCTATAGCGCCGGCCTGGAGCTCGCTGCTCGCGGCGGTGTGACTGCGGTCTTCGCCGCCAATGATCAGATGGCACTTGGGGCGCTCCGCGCGTTTCACGAGAGCGGAGTCGCGGTGCCCGCCGCCGTCAGCGTGGTCGGGTTCGACGACATGGAGGAGTCCGCCCACTTCTGGCCCCCACTCACGACGGTGCGGCAGTATTTCGAGACTGCAGGTGCGACCGCTGTGTCGTTGCTCGTGGACCAGATCGAGCACCGTGAAGTTCCGGCTGGACGGCGTTTGATCGACACGAGCCTCGTGGTACGAGCCTCGACCGGCCCCTTCGGTGAGCACTCAGACTCCTGACGTGCGGCCGCCGAACCACTGATTTGTCGTTGACTTCCTCAGATCGACGCGTGTACTTTTCTTAGAGGTGTTTACGTAAACACTGCGGCGTATTGAGCTTCGGTCGAGCCGAACCATGACCTCACGGGCCGCTGACCGGAAACCGGTCGGTCGGAAGCCGGCGCCTCCTCCACCGCATTCACCGAGCGAAAGGCCGCTGAACGTGCCACGCATCCAGACCGATCACACCACGTTCTCGGCGGGTACGCTCCCCGCCGGTCGCGGACGGCAATCCTTCACCAGCACGAGCACTGCCAAGCAGTGGTTCGACGGCGTCGTCACAGGCAGCGGCCGCGTCGGAGCGATCGTCTGGGGCACCCCGGCGGAGCACGTCGTGTCGCTGGCGCACGAGCGCTTCTTCGTCCCGGCGAATGCCACCACGCCGCCTCCGGACATCGCGATGGGCATCGACGACATCCGGCGCGAACTCCTTTCCGCGAACGCCGCAGGAGCAGCTGCGGTGGTCGCGCAGATCGTCTCAGCGGCGGGCATGGACGATCTCATCTGGACCGATCCGCTCGGGCCGACCTCTGAGCTGCGCATCGATTGCGGGGCGATCGATCCGCGGACCTATCGGAGGTCGGTCGACTTCGTGACGGGAGAGGTCACCCTCGGTTGGGCGGACCACAATGGCGAGAACGAGCTTCGAGTATCTGCTCCCCGCGGCACCCAGCACGTCATCGTCCGACACCGGTCCGAAGGCCCCGGATCATTGACCGCGCGGCTCGTCATGCCGAGCAACCGCGCTGCGGTCCGAGGGGAATCGCCCGACTACGCCGATCGCGTCGTACCCCGAGTTTCGAGGAAAGACGAAAAGACGGCCGGTCTCGAACTCCGCGCGACCCACCCCGAGAGCGGGCGAGTGGTCTCAGCCACGACGAGCATCCAGGCACCCGGCGGCGCGGTCGTCAGCACCACAGATGACGAGATCTGCGTCCGCGTCGACACCCGCTCGGGCGGCTGGACTCGGATCGACATCACGGTCGTGGTCGACGACGGCATCGAGCATCCCGTGGCCGATCTGCATCGACACGATGCCTTGCAAGCGGCTTCGGCGCTTCGTCTGGGCTCCCACGTTCCGGATGACGTGACGACGGAGACGCTGCTGGGGCGCGCAGCAGGTGACGTCGACCATGATCTGGCTCTCATCGAGCTGGCCTACGCGGCGGGTCGGTACAACATCATCTCGTCCACGGGGCACCTCCCCGCTACCTTGCAGGGTGTCTGGCAGGGCACCTGGTCACCGGCGTGGTCGGCCGACTACACCCTGAACGGCAACATGCAGAACGGTGCGATCGCATCGCTCGTGTCGACGGGGACTCCCGAGCTCATGCGGTCGGTCTCCCGCTTGCTCGTCCCACATCTCGATGATTTCCGCACCAACGCGAAACGTATCTTCGGAGTCGAGGGAGCCTTGCTCCCGAGTCGTATGAGCAGTCACGGCCTGGCCAACCACTTCTCCCCGGCGTTTCCTCTTCAGTTCTGGATGGGGTCCGGCGGCTGGGTCCTCCGAATGCTCGCGGACGCCGTTCTGGCAACAGGAGACCGCAGCCTCGTCGACGACCACTCTTGGCACCTTGTTGAAGAGGTGTTGCGGTTCTACCAGGCGGTCGCTTCGCAGGAGCGACTCGCGCCTGCCTATTCACCCGAGAACACTCCGCTCGGATCCTCCACGGCGATCTCGGTGGACCCCGCGATGGATGTCGCGATTCTCCGCGACGTTGCACGATCAGCGCGCGTACTCGCCGAAGCCCGGGGAGTGCCGCCGGTGGAGATCCCCGCGGTCGGACCGCGGTATCGAGTCGAAGGCGGGCGCCTGGCCGAGTGGTCGTTCCCCGGGCAGGCCGATCAAGTCGCCCACCGACACACCAGCCAGCTCTACGCGCTCTGGTATGAAGCTGACGAGGCTTTCACGGATCCCGAGCTGCGCGCCGCGGCAGCGAAGTTGATCCACGACAAGATCGCCTGGCGAGCGGAGAACCCGGGCCCCCCGCCCGGGAACATGGAGATGGCGTTCGGGCTCACGCAGCTCGGTCTGGCGGCTGCCACTCTGGGTGATCATGTCGCGCTGGAGCAATGCGTCCAATGGCTCGCACGCCTGCATTTCACGCCGGCGATGACCACAACTCACGACGCAGGGCGGCTGTTCAACGTCGACGCCAGCGGTGGGTTGCCTGCTCTCATCGCTGCTGCACTCGTACAATCGACGCGCGACACGATCCGCTTGCTGCCGGCGCGCCCGAGTTCCTGGACGCGCGGCTCCGTCAGCGGGCTCACCACTCGGACAGGTCTCCGAGTCGTCACGCTGAACTGGGCTGACGATGGAGTTCGTCTTGTCCTCGCCGCCGATGCCGTATCCCGATGGGTCCGTCGAGAGGGAGTCACTGTGCTTCTCCCCCGCCCGGCGACCGTCAACGATGGGACCGAGCCTGTCGACAGTTTTCGCCTCGACGACTCCGACTCGCATACGCTGGAGCTCAGGTGGGCAGGCTAGAAGCCGTTCTCAGCGCCGAAGGGCCGATCATCCTTCGAAATACAGTCCCTTCTGCTTCACAGCTCCACGACGACTCTCAACGATGCCGGCGCACTCGATTGCGAGTCCCGGCGCTCGTCCTGCGCGACGGACTCGGTCGACTCCCAGATCAGCACGATCGTCGCGGTCGAAGCTCGCGGACAAGGTTCAGTAGCCGATCGTGACGACGACGGGCGCTTTTTCATCGACGACCCGAGCCCTCAACGCAGAAAGCCGACGTCAATGACCCGATCGCTCGCACCACTCGACCCGAAGACGCTGCCGGAACCCGTTGACGTGTCCAACAATGCGGCGGCGCTCTCAGCAGTCCGCGCTGTCATCGATGCGGGGCCGTACTCCGCGACGTGGGAGTCCCTTCGTGAAGACGAGCCGCCACGCCGGTAGATCGATGCCAAACTCGGCATCTTCATCCACTGGGGCGTCTACTCCGTTCCCGCTTTCCATAACGAGTGGTACTCGCGGAAAATGTACCTCGAAGCGTCCCCGGACCTCACACACCACCGTGAGACGTACGGCGAGCATCGTGACTTCGGATACAAGGACTTCATCCCTCATTTCACGATGCGCGACTTCGATCCGCGCGAATGGGCTGCCCTCTTCAAGCGCGCAGGTGCGCAGTTCGTCGTTCCCGTGGCCGAGCATCACGACGGCTTCGCGATGTATGAGACGCAGCGGTCGCGCTGGAACGCTGCCGTGATGGGTCCCTGCCGAGACGTCTTCGGCGAGCTGACCGCATCGGTCGACCAGGCGTGGATGGTGCCCGGTGCGTCCTCCCACAGAGCGGAGCACTGGTTCTTCATGGACGGAGGCTCACGATTCGACTCCGACGTACGCGATCCGGCGTATGCAGACTTCTACGGCCCCGCCCAGCGTGAAGAGTTGACGCCGCACGAACGATTCCTCGAGGACTGGGTGCTGCGTACCGTGGAGCTCATCGACAACTATCGACCGCAGGTGCTCTGGTTCGACTGGTGGATCGAGCAGCCCGCCTTCGAGCCGTACGTGCGCATGCTGGGTGCCTACTACTACAACAACCGCGCCGTCGAATGGGGTCGCGAAGTCGTGATCAACTACAAGTGGGAGGCGTTCGCCGACGGCAGCGCCGTGTACGACATCGAGCGCGGAACCATGGGCGGGATCCGCTCGTCCCTGTGGCAGAACGACACGGCCATTTCGAAGACGTCGTGGAGCTGGGTCGATGGCCACGAGTACAAGTCAGTGGACACGCTCGTCGCCGAGCTCGCGGACACCGTGTCGAAGAACGGCCTGCTCCTGCTCAACGTCCGCCCCAAGCCCGATGGGACGATCCCGGATGCCGAGCAGCGGATCCTCGACGGCCTCGGAGACTGGCTCACCCGCAACGGCGAGGCGATCTATGGCACGCGGCCATGGCGCATTGCACAGGAGGGGCCGACACAACCGGTTGTCGGCTCCTTCGTGGATTCTGACGCCCCGGCGTACGGCGCTGCAGACGTCCGCTTCACCAGTCGACACGACGTGACCGGTGACTATGTATACGCGATCCTGCTCGCCGAGCCGGAGGACGGAATCGCACGCGTCAGCGCCCTCGGCGCGGGTTCCGGCCTACTCGATCGCGGCATACGCGAGGTCAGCGTGCTCGGCGGCACCGCGCCCGTGACGTGGGAGCAGACAACTTCCGGCTTGCACGTGATGCTGCCGCCGCGCCTTCCTCTTGCCGGAGGGCCGGTCGTGAAGCTGTTCCTCAAGGACGTCGTCGTGCCCGCGCGGCAGGACTTCCTTCACAGCTGAGCCACTCCCACGGGCTTGCCAATGCAAGCAGCGTGAATCGGCCGCGGTTGGGGCGGATGAGCAGCGCGGTAGTCGGCTCCTCACCCGAACGCGGCGGCACCCGGGTAGCGGAACGGGACCGCCACCCGGGTTCAGATGCGCTATCTCACGCTGATCGTTGCGAACTCCGCCCGGCCGCGTGGAAGGCTCCAGCGCGGGTGAGCGAGATCGCGGTCCACGACACGGCAGGCAAACTCACCGTCAGCACGCCATCCTTCACGGATGCGCTGTCATTCACGTGCATCGCCACTCGGTCGGGGTCTTCGCGGGTGTTGGAGGCATCCTGATCCTCATCGGCAAGCGTGAGGCACTCGCTCACGACGACATCGCCGAGAGCGCCAAGATCAATGGTCACATCTGTCACGTCCGTCAGATGGCGGTTCGTGACGAACAGCGCCACACTGCCGTCGTCAGCTAGCGTCGCGACGCCGTCGATGACGGGGACGGCGCCGTATACCGACGTGGCAACGGTCCCGCACTCGATCTCGAGGCGGAGGACCGTACCCTGTGCCAGGCGTGCTGTGAGCGCGAAGGGGAAGAACGTGGTCTGGCGCCACGCGGCACCGTCCGGCTCGGTCATGATCGGCGCGATGACGTTCACCAGCTGGGCGAGGCTCGCCGCCTTCACGCGATCGGCGTGCTTGAGAAGAGAGATCAGCAGGCCGCCGAAGACGACGGCATCCGTCACCGTGTACACGTCTTCGAGCAGTCGCGGCGCGATCGGCCACGTCTCGATATCTGTGATGCGCTCGTCGTTCTCGAAACGCGCTGCGTACCAGATGTTCCACTCGTCGAACGAGATGTCGATCGTCTTCTCGCTGCGCAGCACTGACTTCACGTGGTCCGCGGTGGCCACGACCGTTTCGATGAAGCCGTCCATGTCGACGGCGGAGGCGAGGAAGCTCGCCCGATCCCCGTCTGTCTCGCGGTAGTACGCGTGACATGAGATGAAGTCGACGTCGTCATAAGTCTGCTCCAGCACCTCGCGCTCCCACGCCCCGAAGGTCGGCATGCCCGAATTCGAACTGCCGCACACCACAAGCTGAACCGAAGGATCGAGCTGACGCATCGCTTTGGCCGTCATGCCCGCGAGCTTGCCGTAGTCGGCGGCGCTGCGGTGCCCAAGCTGCCACGGACCGTCCATCTCGTTGCCGAGACACCACATTCGGACTGCGAACGGCTCGTCGGCGCCGTTCATGCGGCGCTGCTCGGACAGAGCGGACCCGCCACGAACGTTGCTGTACTCCAAGAGATCCAGCGCCTCCGCGACCCCGCGAGTGCCCAGGTTGACGGCGAGCATCAACTCGACTTCTGCCTTTCTGGCCCAGTCCGCGAACTCGTGCAATCCCACATCGTTCGTCTCTAGCGAATGCCACGCCAGGTCGAGTCGGTGCGGCCGAGCCTCCCGGGGACCGACACCGTCCTCCCATTTGTAGCCGGAGACGAAGTTCCCACCCGGGTATCGAACGATTGTCACCCCCAGCTCCTTCACGAGCGCGACCACATCGCGACGGAAGCCCTCCGCATCCGCCTCCGGATGCCCCGGCTCGTAGATCCCGTCGTAGACGCACCGCCCCAGATGCTCGACGAATGAGCCGAATATCCTCCGATCAATGGGCCCCACGGTGAAGCGGGGGTCAAGGGCGATTCGTGCGGCGGTCATTTATCCCTCTCGTTTGTGACGTCCTTCCCTGAGGGGACGTCACGAATAGATGTTTCTGGAAGTTGCGTCATCCGTATCGCGGCCGATCCCGCCCCGACTGAAAGGGCCAATGCGCTCTGAGCGACGCCAGTCGGGCAGAGCTGCATTCGACATCTCCGAGCGCGCCACACTGAATGGTGCACATCCGAAGGTGGGATGGTTCGCGTCCTCGGCAGAGATGCGGCGGCGGGGTGGATGCGGTGATCGCCAGATCCACCCCGCCGCTGCCTCCTCAGCCGCCGCAGGAAAGCGCGGGCTGGGAGGCGGTGAGGGTGCGGGTCGCGCCGCTGGTCTTGCCCGTGATGTCGATCTCGACGGTGCCCGCCGCGACGGTGGACGACCTCGTGGCGAAGGTGACAGAGGTCCCCTTACCCGCAGCGAGGGTCGAGATCGATTTGGAACCCCACGTCGAGGTCACTGTCGACGAGATGGATTCGTCCGAGTTGTTCCGGACGGTGACGGCGACGTAGACTGCGCCGGCCACGCAGCGGCTGGCCGCGGTGGCGGTCGCCGCCGGCTGGGTAGCGAACGTCAGCACGAGGTGAGGCTCCATGCCAGCGGCGTTCGCGTTGCGCGCAGCTCCTTCGCGCGAGACGAAGGTCAGGTCCTGCTTCTTCGTCTCGTTGACCGCGAGGGACAGCACTGAGGTGTCCGCCGGGATGTCGTTCAGCAGGGGAAGGATGTCCACGACGGCCTTCACCCCGATCGGGGTCTGGCTGTTGCTGTAAGACCCGTCAGTACCGACCTTGTTGGCGGCGGTCACGTCGAAGGGCGCCGAGGTGGCGGTGACCGACGTATCGATGGTCGGCTTGGTGAGCCAGGTCACGGCGTCGGGGATCGTGTTGACGCGCGTCGGGAGAGTCGTCTTGCCGTCTCCTTCGATCCATCCCGGCGTCGCTCGCGCCGCGACCAGCGCGTTCGCGCCAGAGAGGCCACTCTTAGCCGGCCCCGAATAGGTCATGACGAGTTCTGCCGAGAGCAGCTCATCGCTTCGGATGCGCTCCGCGAGCTCGCCCACGTCGAAGGAGAGCAACCCGAGCTTGGAGTCCCGGTTCGACTGGTTTCCCGCATACTTCTCGCCCATCACCCCGCCGACCACGGCATCGTTGAGGTTCATCAGGCGCAGATGCTCGTTGTCGCCGTAGTTCTGGCTCTGCTCGGTGTTCCAGGCCTGGACGTTGGCGTCGGCGGCGACCGGGATCTCGATCGTCTCGGCATTCGGGTCGATGACCTTGACTCGGACAGAGCCCACGGCCGTCGCGCCGCGCGAGTCGGTGGCCAGAAGGGGGATGACCACGTTGCCCGCCTGTGCACTCGTCGGCGTCCACCGCAGCACGTTGTCGGTAAGTGTGCTGCCGGCGGGGAGGGCATCCGATGTAACCACCACGGTATCGCCGTCTCCGTCGCTGACCGGGATCGGCAGGACGAGTTCGGTCTCCACCTGGACCTCTGCATCCGGGAGGGCGCCGAACACGGGTGCCACGTCCCGCACGAAGTCGAAGTCGACGTTGGTGACGTTGTTCAGCGAGAGCGTGATCTGTGTTGCCCGCGTGACGGGTGTTCCTGCAACTGTCAGATCGTTGACGTGCAGATCCGTCGTGTTCGACACGCTCGAGGGAAGGTTCTTCGAGAACCACACGTTATCGAGGATGAGCGACCCGAGGCGATCGGAGGTGGCGCTTCCCCGGCCAGAGAGGGCGAAGTTCGTCCCGACCTTTGAGGTGTCGAAGGAGCTGTTCTTGAACGTCAGGCTCGTGACCTCCGTGGAGTTCCCATGGGTGATCCCGAGGTTTGCGAAGCCGACGTAGTTGACGTTGTCGAAAGTGAAGTCGCGCTGCAGGTACCCGCCGCCGCCACCGATTCGGACGCCGTTGCCCGCGCCCACCGTCCAGCCGAGGTGGTCCTTCACCGAGATGCCGAACGTGTCTGCCGTGTCCCACGTCAGGCGGTCCGGGTCGGGCGTGAACTTGTCGTTCGGGTTGTAGTGGCCGCTGGCGAACGTGTCGTCGTTGCCGAGGGTCATCGCTCCGTTGACCGTGATGTTCTGACCGCTCGCGAGGTTGACGCCATCGACCCAGGGGTTGGCGTACGGCGAGAGCCCCTTGATGTTGTTGAACGTCACGTTCTTCGCGGTGTGGGTCTCCCAGTTCCATTGCTTAGCATCGCGTGCCAGCGTGTCGTTGAAGACGATGTTCTCCGAGCGCACGAGCATGACGCCCCCCTGGTGCTGCGACGTCGCTGCATCGTGGCGCCATCCGCCCATACCGGTGTCGTAGTTCGCGAACCCGTTCCCGTCGAACACTCCGCGACCCGAGAAGGTGATGTTCGAGGAGTCCCAGATGCCGATCGTCGGCTCCATCGCTTCCATGGTGGGCTGCATCCGGTTCTTCAGGAGAGCCCCTTCTTCGGTGTAGATCGTTACGGGCTTGGTGCGGTCGCGCAGATCGAGGCCGCGGTGGGTGTACCACCCATCCGGAAAGTACAGCGTGTCCTTGGCGCTGTTGGAGTAGAGTTCGTCGACCGCAGCAGCGATCTGGCTCGACTGATCCGTGGCACCGGTCGCGTCCGTGACGAAGTCCGCGACGTTGACGACGTTTGCTGCCGCCGGATCGGGGATGCTGACCGGATCCTCGTTCGGATCGTTGACGATGGCGAGGCCAGGCTGGGTGCCGTTGATCTCCACGATCGCGTAGCGCAGCGCATCCGACATCTCGAAGGTCAGGGTATTGCCTGAGACGGTGACAACCGAGCTGGGATAGTTGCGTTCCGGATGGATCTTCCACGAGGTGATCGGCTCATTCGCCGTCACGGTGAGCACCGGTGTCGTGTCATCGGAAGCGAACCTGGCGACGGCCATTCGGTTGTTGTACCGGTTTGCGTACTTCGTGACGAACACGTCGGTGCCGTTCGCCGAGAGCGTGAACCGATCGGAGCGGACATCCCCGGGGGTGTCCCGATAGGTGTGTATGGGCCCGTCGTCGGCGGCCACCGCCGACGGCGCCGCAGAGATCAACGGTGCGAGCAGAAGGGCAGCGGCCATCGCCGCGGCAAAGGCCCAGGGTGACTTCTTCGTCATAGCTTCCTCACTAGCGAGATTGTTGACGTCAACAGGACGATGTTAGGCCCCACGACTGTTCACGTCAACAACACGGTCGGACGACCCCATGCGTCACGACGAGGTCGGCGCGGGACGTGATCGACTCGCGACCGATGGTGTCCCGCGCGGTCAGCGCGAGGCGTTGCCCCAGCGCTGGGTGGACTCCCGAACAACGAGCTCGGTGTCTATTCTTCTGATTCCCGCTGCGACCTCGCGGCCCTCGATCTCATCAACGAGAAGCTCGACGGCGGTGGCGCCGGCAAGCGCGAACTGCTGGCGCACGGTCGTGAGCGGTGGCCAGAACTGGGCTGACTCGGCCATGTCATCGAAGCCCACGATGCTCACTCCGCCAGGGACCGCAAGGCCCTTCTCATGGAACGCACGCAGCACGCCCAGTGCCATCTGGTCGTTGGCGACGAAGACGGCGCTCGCCTCCGGATGGTCCGCCAGCGTCAGGCCGGCTCGGTATCCCGACTCCGGCGTCCAATCGCCGGGAAGGGCCGTGGGCACTTCTCGCCCTAGGACCTCGAGTCGCGACTGCCACGCGTGGCGTCGCGTTGCCGCCGCATTCGAGATTGGAGGACCAGCCACGTGCCACACCGTGGGGTGCCCGAGTTCAAGGAGGTGATCGACGGCGAGGATCGCGCCCTGCTCCTGGTGGGTGTCGACTGTAGGGTAACGGTGGTCGGGGCCTGCGTCGACGATGACGACAGGGACGTTGTCAGGCATCCTCAGGGCCGCTGCGGTGGCGTCAGTCGTCTCCAGGATGAGGATGATGCCATCCACGGCCTCTTGCCCGAGGCGCCGCATGGCCCAGGAGAAATCGGCGGCGCCGAATGCACCACCCGCTGACTGGATCTGAATCAGTTCGATGGCGTAATTGCGCCGAGCCGCCTCGTTCCCGATTGCGCTGATCGTGCGCACGTTCCCCAGGGAGTCAGCGTCGAAAGCGACGACCGCGATCGAGCGGAACTCGCCCGATCGCAAGGCTCGGGCGGCGATGTTCGGGCGGTAGCCGAGTTCTGCCATTGCCTGTTCGACGCGCTCCTGGGTCTTCTTCGCGACGTTTCCCATCCTGTTCGCCACCCGGGACACAGTCTGACCAGAGACGCCGGCCAGTTCCGCGACGTCGCGCATCGAGACCGATCGGACGCGTTCCGTCTGCGAAGACATCACACCTCACTTTCCCTGGGAACTTGACAAATGGTGACGTAAACAACCTAGTATGAGTGCGCGGATGATCACGTAAACATCCACGTCACTGCAAGATTGGACATCGATGTCGACCATGGCCCGGCCCGCGGCTGTCACCGCACGCCGACTGACACCAGGGCAATCACGCCGCCGACCACGTCACGGATGGGCCGGACTGGCCTTCCTGGCGCCCTTCCTCTGCGTGTTCGCGGTGACGGTCCTCGCGCCGGTCATCTACGCGATTGTCCTCAGCGTGTTCCGTCAGCGACTGGTCGGGGGCAACTCCTTCGTCGGGTTTGACAACTACATCGCTGCATTCACCGATCCCAAGTTCCTCGAGGGCCTCCTCCGCGTGTGTGTCTTCCTGGCGATTCAGGTGCCGATCATGCTGGCGCTGGCACTCCTCGCCGCGATGGCGATCGACTCCCGTCGCCTCGCGGGAGCAGGCTTCTATCGCGTCACACTTTTCCTGCCCTACGCGGTTCCAGGAGTGGTCGCCGTCCTCATGTGGGGGTTCCTCTACTCCGAGCGCTTGGGTCTGGCTGGAAACATCAACTCCTTCCTCGGCTTCGACCTGATCACGCCATTCACAGGCCAATGGATCCTGTTCGCCATCGGGAACATCGTGACGTGGGAGTTCGTCGGCTACAACATGCTCATCTTCTACGCAGCGTTGCGAACCATCCCTGAGGAACTGTACGAGGCGGCGGCAATCGACGGCGCGGGGCAGTGGCGCATCGTGGCGAGTGTCAAGATCCCAGCCCTTCGCGGCGCTATCGTCATCGCGACGATCTTCTCGATCATCGGAAGCTTCCAACTCTTCAACGAACCGAACATCCTCCGGTCGAGCGCGCCCGGGCTGATTCCGACCTACTTCACCCCCAACATGTACGCCTACAACCTGAGTTTCATTGGGCAGCAGGCCAATTACGCGGCGACGCTGGCCATCATCATGGGCGTTGTCACAGCCGTGATCGCCTACACCGTGCAGGTCCGCGGCAGCCGTCAGGAGAACCGATGAGTCAAACGCTGACGGTGCGCGGTCGCCGCTCCGCCGCCCCGCGCCGATCGATCATCCTGACCCTGGTGATGTTCGCCTTCGTGCTCTACTCGCTTGTCCC
Source organism: Microbacterium sp. LWS13-1.2 (assembly GCF_040144835.1). Taxonomy (NCBI): domain Bacteria; kingdom Bacillati; phylum Actinomycetota; class Actinomycetes; order Micrococcales; family Microbacteriaceae; genus Microbacterium; species Microbacterium sp. LWS13-1.2. The sequence continues at coordinate 3,036,940 of NZ_CP151632.1, read as the reverse complement.
ATTGGTCTGGCTCCTCATCAGCTCCACGAAGACTCAGGAGTCACTGCTCAATTCCTTCGGCTTGTGGTTCTCCGGCCCATTCGCGTTCTTCGACAACGTCTGGCAGACCCTCACCTATGACGATGGCATCTTTCTGCACTGGTTCGGCAACACCCTCTTGTACGTCGTTGTGGGAGCGGGCGGCGCGACGCTGCTAGCGACCCTCGGCGGCTACGGCTTGGCGAGGTTCACATTTCCCGGCAAGCGGTTCATCTTCACCCTCATCCTGGCTGCGATCGCCATCCCTGGTACAGCACTCGCCGTGCCGACGTTTCTCCTATTCAGCCAGATGGGCCTGACGAACACGGTGTGGTCCGTGATCATCCCCTCGCTCGTGTCGCCGTTCGGGCTCTATCTGGTCTGGGTCTACGCGAGTGAGGCGATTCCGACGGAGTTGCTCGAGGCGGCGCGTGTGGACGGGTCCGGAGAGCTCCGCACGTTCTTCACCATCTCCCTGCGATTGCTCGCGCCCGGCGTGGCGACCGTGGCGCTGTTCGCCATCGTCGCCTCGTGGAACAACTACTTCCTCCCGCTGATCATGCTCAGCAACCCAGACCTCTACCCCCTCCCGATCGGTCTCCAGCTCTGGAACTCACAGGGCGCGGGCATCGGAGCCGATCCGATCTTCAATCTCGTCATCACCGGAGCATTGCTCACGATCATCCCGATCGTCGGTGCATTCCTGCTCATGCAGCGCTACTGGCAGTCCGGCCTTGCCGCCGGAAGTGTCAAGCAGTGACCGCCTCAACTGATGACCACGATCCCCTGCCCGGGGCAAACATCACCACCACCGAAAGGAACAGCATGAACCGTCGTCTGATCGTGCGCAGCGTCGCCGCGAGCGTCGCCGCCGCCCTGGTCGGCCTGACCCTCGCAGCGTGCGCCAGCTCCAGCACACCCGACCCAGCAGGAGAGCAGGGTGCCGACGCCGTCGAAAACGCACTGAAAGAAGGGGGCGAGATCACATTCTGGAGCTGGAGTCCATCGGCCGAGGACCAGGTTGAAGCGTTCGAAAAGGCCTATCCGAAGGTCAACGTCAAGTTCGTCAACTCCGGAGGTTCGAACGACAGCAACCTGAAGCTGCAGAACGCGCTCGCCGCCGGCAACGGGGCACCCGACGTCGTTCAGCTGGAGTACATGTCCGTACCCCAGTTCGTTCTCGCCGACGGTCTCGTCGATCTCACCGACTACGGGTTCGACGATCTCGAGGACCTGTACACCGCCTCGGCCTGGGCGAACGTCAGCCAGGGCGGCATCTGGGGCCTCCCTCAGGACTCCGGTCCGATGGCTCTGTTCTACAACAAGGCCACCTTCGACAAGTTCGGTCTCACGGTCCCCACGACATGGGACGAGTACATCGATGCGGCCCGCAAGCTCCACGCCGCCGACCCTGAGTACTTCATCACCAATGACTCCGGATTGGACGGCGGCTTCGGTTCCGCGATGCTCTGGCAGGCCGGCTCCAAGTCGTTCCAGGTCGATGGCGACAAGGTAACCATCGACCTGCAGGACGAGGGTGCCCAGCGCTACGCCGAGACATGGGGGACCCTTGTGGATGAGGGGCTGCTGGGCGGCATCGGCGGCTGGAGCGAGGAGTGGTTCGCGAACCTCTCCAACGGTAAGATCGCGACGCTGCCGATCGGCGCCTGGATGCCCGGCGTCCTGGAGTCCGGGGCTGCCGACGGCGCCGGCAACTGGCGCGTCGCGCCGATGCCGACCTACGACGGCGGCGCGGCCGCCACGGCGGAGAATGGCGGCAGCACGGAAGCCGTCACGAAGCAGTCCAAGAACCCCGCGCTCGCTGCGGGCTTCTTGAAGTGGCTGAACGCCTCCGACGAGTCGATCGACATCTTCGTGGGCTCCGGGGGCTTCCCGGCCACGATCGCTCAGCTCGAGTCGCCCGACTTCCTGAACGCCGAGCCGGAGTACTTCGGCGGCCAGCAGATCAACAAAGTTCTGGTGGAGGCGGCAAAGTCGGTTGTTCCCGGTTGGCAGTACCTGCCGTGGCAGGCCTATGCGAACAGCATCTACGGTGACGCGATGGGTCCGATCTATGCAAGTGGAGGTGACCTCGCGGACGGTCTGACTGCGTGGCAGGACGCCAACATCACCTACGGCCAGGAGCAGGGCTTCAACGTCGGAGAGTAAGACCCCGATGGGGGTGCGGGTCGTTCACCCGAGGACGACCCGCACCCCCCATCGGCATAAAGGAGTACGCACATGACCGCCTCCCGTTTCGCCTATGACGACGAGACGTTCCTCCTCGATGGTGAGCCCCTGCGCATCCTCTCCGGGGCACTCCACTACTTCCGGATCCATCCGGATCAGTGGGCCGATCGGATCGCAAAGGGTCGTCTGATGGGATTGAATACCATCGAGACCTACATCCCGTGGAACGCGCACAGCCAGACGCGCGGGACCTTCGATACGCAGGGCGGCCTTGATCTTGGCCGATTCCTCGATCTCGTGGGCGAGGCCGGAATGCACGCGATCGTCCGGCCCGGGCCTTACATCTGCGCCGAGTGGGACGGAGGCGGCCTTCCGGCGTGGCTGTTGTCGACACCAGAGATCCGTCTGCGCTCGTCAGAGCCTCGCTATCTCGCAGCCGTCACCGAGTACCTGGAGGCGGCGCTCGCTGTAGTGGCCCCGCGGCAGATCGACAGCGGCGGCCCCGTGGTCCTGCTGCAGGTGGAGAACGAGTACGGCGCTTACGGCAACGACGCTGATTACCTCCGCTCCCTGACGGAGATCTATCGACGCAACGGCATCACCGTTCCCCTCACGACGGTGGACCAGCCCCGGGACGGCATGCTCGAGAGGGGCAGCCTTCCCGACCTGCTGGCGACCGGATCCTTCGGCTCCCGCGTGGGCGAACGCCTGGCCGCACTGCGGGCGCACCAGCCGCGCGGTCCGCTGATGTGCTCCGAGTTCTGGTGCGGGTGGTTCGATCACTGGGGCGGGTTTCACCACGTGACGGACGCAGAAGAATCCGCACGGAGTCTAGACGGACTCCTCGGTGCGGGGGCATCAGTGAACATCTACATGCTGCACGGCGGCACGAATTTCGGGCTCACCAACGGGGCGAACGACAAAGGCGTCTATCAGCCGACGGTGACATCGTACGACTACGACGCCCCGCTCGATGAAGCCGGCCGACCCACGGAGAAATTCTGGAGATTCCGCGACGTGATCGCCCGGCACGCGGCCGTTCCACCCCTTCCCGCGGATGCGCTCGTCGTCCGTGAGTTCGTGGTTCCCGAACCCGTACCGCTGCTCGGCGCGGGTCTTCTCGACGATGTCGTGCCCGGAGAGTGGACGGCGCACGAGAATGTCCCAACTTTGGATGACCTCGGCTTGGCGAACGGGTTCCTCCGCTACCGCGCCTCCCTCCCCGGCGGTGAGGAGCCGGCCGTGCTGGCGTTCACAGAGGTGCGCGATCGTGCCTGGGTGTTTCTCGACGGGGTCGCTGTGGGAGTGCTCTCCCGGGCCGCCGGCGACCATACGATCGCCCTCCCCCGTGGACGTGGTCGACTTGACGTGCTGGTCGAGGACGAGGGCCGGGTCAACTATGGTCCACGGATCGGCGAGCCGAAGGGCCTTATCGGACCGGCTACCCTCGACGGGGTGGAGGTCGTCGGATGGCAGGCGGCCCCGGTTCCGGTTCAGGAACTGTCTGCGATCGCGGAGTGCTCACCCTCTTCGGCGTTTCCGCTTCGCGCAGGCCTCATCCGCGCCGATTTCGAGTTGGACGAACCGACCGATCTGGCACTCGCGGCGAGCGACCTCGGATGGGGGATGGCCTGGGTCAACGGATTCAGCCTCGGCCGATTCCGGCCGCGGGGTCCGCAGCGCACGCTTTACGTGCCCCGACCCGCCACTCGCGCAGGCCGCAATACGGTCGTCCTGTTCACACAGGAGCCGCCGCGGTCGCGCCAACTGACCTTCCGCCCGGCTCTCGACCTTGGACCTGTCGATGAGTAGGACCACGCGTCGCATCAGGTATGGAGGCGACTACAACCCCGAGCAATGGCCGGTCCTCGTCTGGGACGAGGACGTCCGGCTCATGCAGCAGGCCCACGTCACGACGGTGACCGTCGCCGTTTTCGCGTGGGCACAGCTCGAGCCGGTGCCGGGACGATACGAGTTCGGTTGGCTCGACGACGTCCTCGACCGCATGAACCGCGGCGGTATCCGGGTGATCCTGGCGACCGCCACCGCCTCGCCACCGGCATGGCTTGCCCACCGGCATCCCGAATCGCTGCCCGTGTCGATCGACGGTGTCCGGCTCGCGTTCGGATCCCGTCAGCAGTTCAGCCCGAGTTCGACGGCGTACCGCCATCACGCGATGCGGCTAGTAAGTGAACTGGCTGCCCGGTATGCCGAGCACCCCGCCATCGAGGCCTGGCATGTGGGCAACGAGTACGGCAATCACGTGACACGCAGCTACGACCCGGAGTCGGAGGCAGCGTTTCGAATCTGGCTCCAGAACCGCTATGGCGACATTGACGCGCTGAACGCGGCATGGGGCACCGCCTTCTGGTCGCAGACGTACCAGACTTTCGCCGAGGTGGGGGTCCCCTCCGCCGCGCCGATGATCCGCAACCCGACGCAGGTGCTCGACTTCGATCGATTCAGTTCCGACGCTCTGCTCGAGCTGTATCGCGCAGAGGCGGACATCATCCGCTCCCACACCCCGGACATCCCGATCACGACCAACTTCATGAGCTTCTTCAAGGACGTCGACTACTGGTCGTGGGCACCTCACGTCGACGTCGTCTCCGATGATCTCTACCCTGACCCTGCCGACCCGCGCAGCCACGTAGTATCCGCAGCGACACGGGACCTGATGAGGTCGCTGGGTGCCGGCAAGTCCTGGCTGCTGATGGAGCAAGCGACTTCCGCTGTCAATTGGCGGCCACCCAATGTGCCGCTCACCGACGGTCGCCACCGTCTGAACTCGCTCCAAGCCGTCGCACGCGGCGCTGACGGCATCCTTCATTTCCAATGGCGTCAGTCCGCCGCGGGCGCCGAGAAGTTCCACTCCGCGATGCTCCCGCACGCGGGAGAGGACACCCGCATACATCGGGGTGTGCGTGCCCTCGGCGCAGAGCTGAGCCGACTCGGCGATTTGGTCGGCGCGGACGTCCCCGCGAGGGTCGCGCTCTGCTTCGACTGGGACTCGTGGCGGGCGGTCGAGCAGGACGGAACGCCGGCCGTCGTGGACTACCTGGACACCGTCCTGCGCTTCTACGAGGGGTTCCTGCGCCGCGGTGTGACCGTGGACTTCCTTCATCCGGAGGCGGACTCGACGGCATACTCGCTCGTCGTCGCTCCCGCGGCACACGTCCTCTCGGACGACGCGGTGTGCGCTCTCGCCTCTGTTCCCGCTCGCGGTGCCACGCTCGTGGTTACCTATCTCAGCGGAGTTGTGGACAAGCATCTCCGCATCCGACTCGGAGGATACCTCGGGGGCGAAGGCGCTCTACGTAGCGCTCTCGGCGTCAAAGTGGAGGAGTTCGCACCGGTTGCGGACAGCGCGCCTTTCGACGTCACGGGCGACTATGCGGGCGAGTCGGACTTCTGGCAGGAACTGATCCGAGTTGACGACGCGCAGGTCGTTTCATCGTTTGCGAGCGGTTTCGCAGCCAACTCCCCGGCTATCACCGTCAAGCGTGATCCCGGCGCCGGCGCAGCTTGGTATGTCGGCACCAGACCCTCGACAGCGCTGATGGACCAGCTCATCGGCGCTTGGCTCGCTGACAGCGGTGTCCCCGCAGCCTTCGATCATGCCGTCGCCCAGGTCGAGACGGTGGTCCGCGGTGGGCAGCGCCTCATTGCCAACCACTCGACCACCGCTGTAGATCTCGAAATCGGCGGTCGCCGGTTCGATCTGCCCGCCTACGGAGCAATCTGGACGGAGGCATAGCGCTCCCAGGCCGGTGCCATCAGGTAACTCGGCCGCATCTCCGATGGCGGTGGGTAGCGGGCTCACGGTCGCGGTCAGTACGGCTAGCTCTCCGTGAGGCGTCGTGCGGCGAGCTCGACCGGCGCGACCTCGTAGTCGAAGCGTGCCCTGTCCCGCGGACGGTCCGAGCTGAATAGCCCTGAGTTGTAGATCGCAGCAGCAACGACAGCCACGCCACGATCGGCTGCCACCGGAAGCAGATCTCGGGCGGCCGACTGGTCCAGGAGCGTGTATCGCCCCGCGACCATCACTATGTCCAGGTCACAGCGCCGGACGAGCTCCGCGAGCATCGCCGACTGGTTCATACCGTCGCCGATGGCAGACACGACCCTGATCGCGCAACTCGATGAGCGCGCCGATGCCGGTCGTTGATGCGGCATGCCAGTGCTCGTCAGGATCGTGCAGATAAGGGATGTCGACGCGGTCGGTCCGCAGCCGGCGGAGGCTGCTCTCGACGGAACGGAGGATGACGTCGCGTCTGAAGTCCCATCGACGGCGCAGGGTGGTCGTCACAGCGAGCCCGTCGTCGTCTTGCAGCTCCCGCCCGCTCGGGTCCTCGACGAGAAGCCGTCCCACCTTCGTCGAAACTCATCGACCTCTCGATAGAAGTTTCCCCGCTGCGCGGCGCCGAGACCGATCTCGGTCATGGCCCGGAGCCCGTCCCGATTGACGACGTTCCAGTCAGCGCCACCCTCCTCATCCAGAGAACGAGTCCAACCGGTGGCGTGATGTATGTTGTTCGACGCCGCGGAAGCAACAAGCGTGCCGTAGATCGGCTCGAAAATGGCTACTCGGTAAGCGATGCGTCGATCTAACATGTGATGTATGCTGTTTTGGAGCAGCCCTCCACGGATCAAGGACCACATGAAGATCACCGGCTACCGATGCGTACGCACGTTCCGAGACTGGGGCCGACCCATCGGCGACGTGAATGGCTATCTCAAGAACGGCGTGACCGACGTTCCCGTGGTCATCCTCGAGACCGACGAGGGCATCGAGGGTATCGGGACGGGGTCCGACCAGTACATCGAGCAGCTCTTCCCTGCGCTCGACGGCGAGGATCCCCGTGCCGTGACGGGGCTATACGACCGGATGCTCGCGCGCGTTTTCAAGGCCGGGCATAACGGCTCGATGTTCGGCGCGATCGGCACGCTGGATATGGCCATGTGGGACCTCAAGGCCAAGATCGCCGGCGAACCGCTCTGGCGCCTGCTCGGCGCCCGCGACCGCTTCATCGAGGGATACGCCTCCGGCCTCGACATCGCTCTCGACGACGAGAAGCTCGCCGACTTCTACACCACAATGGCCGAGCGCGGCTTCACCAGCGGAAAGCTCAAGGGCGGTCGCGATAGGGAGGCGGATCTGCGCCGGCTGCGCATCATCGAGGACGCCCTCGCGCGGAACACCCGCAGGCCCGCGCTCATGCTCGACGCCAACGAATCGTGGAACCTCAAACAGGCCGTGCGCTACGTCTCGGCCATCGAGCGTGAGGTCGACCTCACCTGGATCGAGGAACCGTTGCGCCGCTGGGATGCATCCGGCCACGCCCGGCTCTCGAACGCGGTTAGCGCGGCGGTCGCGACAGGCGAGAATCTCTCAGGACTGGAACAGTTCCGTCCACTTCTCGACGCTGGTGGCGTGGACGTCGTTCAAGTGGGGTGCACGTGGGGAGTCACTCACTTTCTTCGCGTGGCGACCGTCGCCCAGTCCCGCGATCTGCCCATAAGCCCCGTCGGACTGACGACGAACCAGGCCGTCGCCCATGCCGCGGCCTCCGTTCCGAACCACCTTTCGGCCGAGGTTCAAGATCTCGGGGCCCCATTCGGGCTGACGATCGATCAGCAGATTGTCGATGGTGGGATCGTTCTGGGTGACACCCCCGGTCACGGCGTGGCGGTCGACGAGTCGGCCATCCACCTCAATCAGACCTCAGCTAGCTGGCTGCTCGCAGAGGGCCCCCACGTCAGGCCGGCACGCGCGGGGCTGCGGCTGGTTCCGGGAGACGATCACTACGATGAAGCGTCGTGAGCGTCAATCCCTCAGACGGATGTTACGCGGCTAGGCTGATCGAATGAGCTCCTCCCCGACTCCCAGCGACCGGCCGGTGGTCTTCGCCAGCGAGGCGCGCCGAACCCCGTCCGCGCGCCTCGGCGTAGCGGTCGTTCACGACCTCGTCACGGCGATCGTCAACGGCGAGGTCTCTCCCGGCCAAACCCTCCCGCCCGAAGAGAGGCTCGCTCACCATTTCGGAGTGAGCCGTACAGTCGTTCGCGAGTCGGTGAAGCGGGTCGAGGAGAAGGGTCTGATTACCGTCGCGCCCGGTCGCGGTACAACCGTGGAGCCGACGACGTCGTGGAACATCCTGGACCCCGTAGTGCTTTCAGTCATGCTTGAGAACGACGACGCTCTGGGAGTGTTGGACGACCTTGCGATCATCCGAGGATCGCTCGAGGGCGAGATGTCTGCGCAGACCGCGCGCCGCCGATCCGAGGAGGAGCTCGCACTCATCCACGAGGCGCTGGCCACGATGGTGCAGAATGTGAGCGACCCCGATGTGTTCCCGCAGGCCGACGTCGACTTTCATTTCCTGGTGATGACTCTTTCCGGCAATCGGCTGGCGAGCAACATCACCAAGATCCTCTTCCAGCGCGCCCGGAGCAGCAGTCGCTTCATCGGCCACCAGTCGGATGATGCCTACGCCCTGACCATTGAAGAGCATCGACGAGTTTACGAGGCCATCGCCGCCGGCGATCCCGAGGCAGCACAGGCGGCGATGCGCGCGCACATCATCGACTCGTGGCAGCGCCGCCGTCTCCCGACGCACCGCAAGCCCTGACACCCGCCATCTCGTCGCTGTCAGAGGGGAACTCGCGCGCCGGGCAATGACACCCGCGGTGCTGGCATCCACGACCGCGGCGGCGTGGTGAGGCGGTGGCCGGACACCCATGAGGAGTCAGTCGAGGTGCCAGGCCTCGTCGAGAATCTGCCAGTTCGGGACGTCGGCGTCGTCTGTGAAAGGGGTCTGACACGGCGCCGTGCGCGACCACCACTCCTGCGTCACCGGATCCGCCGCCATCTTGCGCTGGTCGGCGTCGTAGTCGTCGCCCACGTACTCGTAGTAGCCGAACAGCACGTCGTCGATGACAAAGATGGTGAAGTTGCGGATACCGCACTGCGTGATCGTCTTCTCCACTCCTGGCCACACCGCACCGTGGAGAGCGAGGTACTCGGTTCGCTTCTCGGGCCTCATGCGGCAGACCATGCCGAAGCGGCGCGAGATCATCCCTTCGTCCCTCCGGCCGTCATCCCTTCGACGAGGAAACGCTGGGAGAAGAGGAAGATGATGAGGACCGGGGCAACCGAAATTATCGTGGCGAGCGCGAGTGTCGGAAGCTCGATCGTCACCGATCCCGCCGACGTCGGGTTGAACAGCGGCACGTTGGAGAGCAGCTCCGCAAGCCCCACCTGGATCGGCGAACGTCGCCCAGGCACCGTGACGAACGGCAGGAAGTAGTTGTTCCAGTTGCCGACGAAGTTGAAGAACCCGACGAGAGCGATGACAGGCGCCGCCAGGGGCATCGCGACACCCAAGAACACCCGGAACTCGCCTGCGCCGTCGATGCGCGCGGCATCCAGCAGGTCTCGGGACACACTCGTGGAGAAGTAGATGTACGCGAGATACACCCCGAACGGGAAGAACGAGAACGGCAGGATGACAGCCAGCGGGTTCCCGATAAGCCGCACGGCGCTCAACTCGAGGAAGATCGGGAGCACGAGGGCGGTGTTCGGGATCAACATCACGACGAGCGTGACGATGAGCAGCGCCCGACGCAGTTTGAAATCCACGAGGGCGAGTGCGTATCCGGCAGGGATGCTGACGACAAGGGTGAGAACGAGTGCCGCACCGGTGTAGAACGCCGCATTGCCGAGCCAGGTCCAGACGATGCCGTTCTGGAACTCGGAGAGGTACCGGAAGTTCTCCGCCAGCGTTGCCAACGATCCGAACGAGAAGGGGTTCTCTGTCAGGAGCGCGAGGGGGGACTTCGTCGGCGCAAGCAGCAGCCACGCGAGAGGCAATGCGAAAAACACGACGAAGAAGGCCAGTACGACGAAGGCGAGCACACGGCCGAGCCAGTTCCGTGGAGTCATGGCGGACGAGCGTCGTCGCGACAACACGACAAGACTATTCGCGTTCAAAGAGACCTCCACGGAAGACAAAGAATGCGGCCAGCCCGAGAGCGACGGCGAGCAGTACGAGCGATATGGCGGCGGAGCCGCTGAAGTCGTTCTGCCGGAACGCGTAGAGGTACGCAAGCTGGTTGAGCGAGTAGTCGGCGGGCACGACTCCCTTGCTAGCCTGCGACAGCACGCGCGGCTCGACGAAGAGCTGGGTGCCGGCGGCAAGCGTCATGATTCCCATATACGAGATCCACTTGCGCATGAGCGGCAGCTGTATGTGCCAGGCCGTTCGGACGGCATTGGCGCCGTCGACGCGCGCGGCCTCGATGACCTCGGGACTGATGTTGTTGAGCGCGCCGTACATGATGACGATCCACCCTCCCGCGCCAGTCCAGAACGCGATGACCGTGAAGATCACCGGCAGGTTCTCGATTGACATCGTCTGCACGAACGACTCGAACCCGAGCGCCCGCAGCAGGAACGAAACGGGGCTCACCGACGGGTCGAGCAGAAACAACCACAGCATGACGCTGGAGGCTCCTGCGAGAGCTCCAGGGATGTAGTAGACGAAGCGCGTGGACGACGACAGCCACCGCTGGCCAAGAGAATGGACAAAGAGCGCGAGTAGGACGACGAAGATCGTCTGCACCGTCAGCCAGATGACAAGGTAGATCCCGACGTGCTGTACGGCCGGCCAGAATCGATAGTCGTTGAAGACCTTGACGAAGTTGTCGATGCCTGCGAAGGCGCCGTTGCTGGTGAACGCGAGGAAGATCGCGTAGAGGGTCGGGATCAGTCCGAACGTGACGAGCAGCACGGCGTAACCGCTGCTGAACACGTACCCCATGGCGGCTTGTCCGCGGCGGGGATTGCGGGCGGGGGCGGCCCCCCGCCGCCGACCCGGAGCAGGGCCGGCGACGGAAGGCGCCATCGTGGGAGTAGCGATGAGAGGTTCCTTCTCTGAGCGGGGGGCCGATCAGCCGATCGTGTATCCCTGGACCTGTGCCTCGTTCTCCATCTCCTTCTGCCATTCCGGGACGACGGACGCCACGGTCTGGCCAGCGGCCAGCGCCGGCAGAACGAACTTGGAGTACGCCGTCTCGGCACTGAAGCTGGGGTATCCCCAACCACTCCACACCTGGCCTGCGGCGTCGACGATGGTCTGCGCGAAGTCGCCGACGAAGTAGCCGCCGCTCGCCTGGTTGGCGACCCACTTCTCCGCGGCCGCCTGGTAGGCGGGATACCCGGGTGCGAGTTCCACCTGATAGTCATCGGCGCTCGTGACGAACTCCATGAAGGTCTTCGTCGCATCGAGGTTCCGGGTGTGACTGGACGCGAGCCACGTCCCACCGCCCACGTTGCCCGTGCCGATCTCCTGGCCATCCCAGTGCAGGGGCGTGCCGGCGCCGAGCTGGCCTGCGGGGATGTTGAGACTATCGGGGTTCTGGAAGATCGCGCCGGTGAACCACACCGGGCCGGGCATACCGAGCACCTTGCCGCTGTACTTCTGGACGAAGTCGGCTCCGAAGACGCTGTCGGTCGCGAGAGTGCCGTTTGCGACCATGTGGTCGATGAGATCGGTCATCTGCTGGGAGTTCTCTGCATCGAAGTCGCTGCTGAAGGTGTCACCGTCTAGCTGGAACACCGGAGCCTGCGCACCCCAGTAGTAGACCATCATGCCGAGAAACGCGTCGCCGACAGAACCGAGGATGTATCCCGGGTGCTCAGCTGCGAGCTGATCGCTGAGATCCTGGTACTCCTCCCACGTCGTCGGGATCTCGTAGCCGAACTCGTTGAACAATGTCTGGTCGTACCAGAACACCGACTGCGCGAGATCGTTGCGGAGCCCGTACACGGTGCCGTCGATGGTCAACGGGTCGAGCGAACCGGGAGTGAAGCCGCCCAGGAAGTCGTCGTCGAACCATCCCTCGTTGACCGGGGCTGCGAACGGCTGTGCGCCCGCGTTCTCCTTCGCTGCCCATGACGCGTCGTTGTTCTGCGTCGAGAAGACGACGTCTGGCCAGCCCTCGCCGGCCTGGTCGAACAGGGCGATCCGGGTCTGCAGGCTTCCCGAACCGCTCGCGTTACCGTCGTAGGTCTCGACGTTGACCTCGACCTCGGGGTGAGCTGTGCGGAAGGCGTCGACGGCGGCCTCGCGAGAGGCGTCCACCCAGACGGTGATCGCACTGTCTGGATCCTGCTCTGCAGGAGTGAAACCGAGCGCGGAGTTATCGGTGCCGCCACCGGAACCGCCCGAGCACGCGGTGAGGGCGACCACGGCCGCCACTGACGTGGTGAGCGCGACTGATCGGGCGAGACGGGAGAGGCGGCGATGCTGTGATGCCATTTCGGGTCCTAACTTGTCGACATCCTTGGCGACTCGTCGCCGGCCGGCGACTGCCGAAGTCATTAGATCATACATGTGACCTATCCGCAATGACTCGCATGCCAGAAATGCGTGAGGATCTTTCCTTCGTATGACGTCATACCCATTGAAGACCCATGCGTACATTGCAGTACACCGCCCCGCGCAATCTGGTCGTTGCGGACACGGAACGGACCCCACCCGCAGCGGGTGAAGTTCAGATCGGCGTGGCCTTCGCAGGACTATGCGGTACTGACCTTCACATCTTCCACGGTGACATGGACTCGCGCGTCACGACGCCCCTTGTCTTCGGCCACGAAATGAGCGGAGTCGTCACTGCTATCGGGCCGCATGCGCGGGAGTGGGCCGTCGGCGATCGGGTCACCGTCATGCCGCTGCCTTGGGACGGCGTGTGCCCGGCCTGCCGAGCGGGACACGAACACATCTGCCAGAACCTCGACTTCATCGGCATCGACTCCCCGGACGCCCTGCAGGAGCGGTGGAACATGCCGGCGTCGACCGTGGTGCGACTTCCCGAGTCCATGCCTCTCGACGTCGCTGCGCTCGTGGAGCCGGTCGCGGTGACCGTTCATGACGTCCGCAGGTCTGAACTCACGATCGGCGACCGGGTCGTCGTCATCGGGGGCGGTCCGATCGGCGTCCTCATCGCGAGCGTTGCGCGCCATAAAGGCGCCGAGGTCGTCGTCATCGAAATGGACGAGCGTCGCAGGTCGCAGATCTCCGACCTCGGCTTCGCGACCATCGATCCCCGCGTGACCGATCAAGCCGGGTGGGTCGAGGAGTGGGCCCAAGGCGCGGGCGCGGACGTCGTGTTCGAGGTTCCAAGCCAGTTCGCGCTCACCCAAGCCGTCGGTACGACGATGGTGGAGAGAGGGCGAGGGAAAATCATCTTCACCGCCTCGCTTCTGAGCTTCCAGGGCGGCATCAACGTGCCCGGCTACACCGCAGCGAAGTCCGGTGTCGCGGGATTGACGAGGGCGCTCTCGAACGAGTGGGCGGCGCACGGCGTGAATGTCAACGCGATCGCACCGGGATACACCGCGACCGACAACACCGCGGCACTGCAGGCCGACGCGGACACGATCTTGGCATCACCGTATTGCCCGGCGTCGCGACTGCGACCGAGGTCCAGCAAGCCAGACGATTGGGAATTCGCACGGTGAAGTTCGTCCCGCCGATCGGCTCGGTGGGATCGCAGCGATCGCCGCACTCGCGGCGCCGTTCTCCGATATGTCGTTCGTGCCGTCGGGCGGCGTGTCGGCGGGAAACATGTCGGAGTACCTCGCGCACGGATCGGTTCCGGCCGTGAGCGGAAGTTGGATGGTGGCGCGCAAGCTCGTCGTCGACCGCAAGTTCGATAGGATCGAGGCCCTGTCCCGCGAGGCTATGAGCTTGTCCGGGGCCGACAGGAACGACGGATGAGCAGAGATCACGGCGGTCTGATCACCCTGGGCGAGACGATGGGCCTCTTCCGCCCTTTCGGAATCGGCCCCGGCGAACTCGTCGAGAGCTACCATCTGCCTTCGCGTGTCTCGCACCCGGAGACTGGGAAGGCTACCCGCGGCTCGAAGAATTGGCACTCCTCGACTCCTCCGAGCCTGTCAGCCGATAGCCTTCACGGCACCCGCAGAAAGGACGGAGCCGCGCGGTGTCCACCACGTCCCCACGGTCGGCCTACCCTTCCCGGCGGCGCGTCACCTCTCCGGCGCGGCGTTCATGCGCGACGCTGATCACGACGCCGGCCGCCCAGAGCGGGTCGACCATCTCACGCCGATCCGCTGGCGCGTATCTTGAATCCGAACGTACCTGCATGCGCGCTGTTGCCGGCCACGTCCTCCGCTCGGTACTTCAGGATGTATTGACCGTCAGGCAACGCGATATCCGCTTGATGCGTAGCACTTGTCTCCCCGTTGGCCGGCGTCTCGGTGCTGCTCACCAGCTTGCCGTCCTTGTAGATCTCTGCGATCACGCGCGCAAGTCCCCTGTCGTCTGTGGCGTCGATGTGGATCTGCGCGGTCGCGGACGGGCCGTGCGTCGCGGGTGACACCAGGGAGACGACGGGCCGCACCTTGTCGGAGGGCGCGTCCTGAAAGACGAGAGTGTCAATGAGACGGCTCCCGGATCGGAACTTCTCGTGGAGCACCCGTTCAACGGTGGTGAGATCATGCGAAGCCGGATGACCCGTGTAGTAGTTCGCAAGGATCTCGAAGAGGGGGGTGGACACCGTGCCGCGACCGCGGTCGGACACGAACGTTTCGGAGGCGACCGGCAGACCCGTGTTGCTGAGGTTGTACGTCCCGAAGTAGTTCGCGCCGTTCAGCAGGCGAGAGTCGTACGCACCGAAGATGTCAAGTCCCTGGTTCAGCGAGATCTCCGCCGAGTAACCGAGCCCTTCGAGACCCATGCCCCAGTGACCGACGTCTCGGCTGGACTCCTGGCTCTCGCCGGTCGGGTAGATGTAGTTCGCGAGCGACCCCATCGAAGCGGAACCGGGGACGACGTCACCCCGGTAGAACTGGCGCAGCGCTTCGTTGAAGATCTCGTGGTCGTCCAGGTATACGCCGAATGCCATGTTGGCACCGGTGATGAGAGCGTCCCAGTTTCCATTGGCCTGCGGATAGTAACCCGCGACGGTGCCCTCGTAGAAGACATTCCTCACGAGAGAGTCGAACCGTTCGATGTCGGCGGCCTGCCATCGGTCGGCGGCGGGGACCGTCGGATCGACGTTGTACACGTGCTTGAGAATCTCCGCACCCGAGACGAAATGCCGACCGCTCATGGCAACGAGTAGCTTGGCATCGTTGTTGACAACGGACTTGAGCGCGGCCGACCACCCGTTAAGCAACTCAATCGCCTTGCGCGCGTGCCTTGCGTCGCCGGTCAGATACCACTGCAGCGCGTTGTAGTGGACCGCTGTCGCATCGTTCGTGAACTGGCTCGCGCCGCGGTTCGGGTTGTTGTACGGTCCGCGCTCGACCACCTCGTAGTAGCCGTCCGGGCGCGAATAATTGAACGATGCGAGGTTCGATGAGGCCAACTGAGCATATCCGCCGGCCCACACCGACGCTTGCCAGCCGATAGCCGTCTTGAGAGCCGTCAGGTTGTCAGCCGTCTGGTAGATCCCCGGATGGGTGAACGCATCCTTCTTCACAGGCACGTCTTCCGAAACGGGATATCGATCATCGATCCACTCGACCTCGATGTAGTCCAGGTTGGGCCCGTCGTACACGCCCTGTCCGGGAGGGGCCTCGATCGACATCCGCAAGTCATTCTTGCCCTGCTGCAGCGGAGCGTTCATGTAATTGGTGTTCCATACAGTGTTCTGACCGATCGTGGCCGGTGTCTGCGTAGCCCCCGGCTCCGCGCTGGAGTTGTATCCCGAGACGGAGAAGATCATCCAACCGACCCAGCCTTCCGCACCCAGGTAGTCGGGGCCGTTGACGTTGATCCGCATGTTGCGTTCATCCCGCACGTTACGGCTGCCGGCCCACTTCGTACCGGGGTTGTTATAGACGAACTTCAAGCGGTAGTTGCCGGCTCGCGGGACGTCGATGACGTATTTGGCGCCCACCGTTCCGGCGGGAATCGATCCTTGCCATGCCGCCGAGGGCACGGGGTCGGCGAAGTCCAGGAATCCGCGGCCGGAATACCCGGTGAGCGGACTGGTCATCTCGGCGGGCTGATCGGCGATGCCATCGCTGCGGTGCACCTCACCTCGAAGTTCGATGGCGTCTTCCGCTTCGTATTTCGTGCTCCAGGCGAACTTCTCTTGTGAGGCGACCGCCGGGGTAGCAAAGGCGGGCGCCCCGATGAGGCTTGCGGCGAGGCCGACGCCGAGGATTCGTATGAGCTTCTGCATATCCCGCATCTCCTTTGAGGCAATCGCACCGCCACCACGGAACGCCGCGGCCAGTGACACCGGCCGAGCCTATCTACACGCCGGAACGGTCGGCAAGCGTTTACCAACAATCTCGATGACATAGTCAACGCGCGTAGGAAGGTTTTCTGTGTGTTTACCAGGCATTTTAATGCAGCCAGCAGCAGCGGATCGCCCGGATCAAGCTGGTGCCACTGTCGCTTTGGAACGCGCATTCCCCGGGTAGCCCGCGCGGCCGCAGGCCCCCGACACCGACGACGCTTGTCCGCTTCGGCACCCAGGGACGAGGCACCATTCCGTCTTGTGACGCCGCGGCGTTCCGCGAACCCTGTCGTTTCCGTTCGTCGCGCCATACCTCTCGAGTCAACAGATCCTGGCAAGAACGGAAAATCCGGAAAACGGTTGCCGTTGCGTGCGGATCTTCATATTGTTTTTTCGCAACCCTCGTGACAACGGCAGCGCTACTCGCTGCTAGGCCCCGAGGTCGGCCTCGTGCCGAGGGCAAACGCAAAGGAGCGCTCGTGTCCCCCATCGTCAGGCCTCATCTGTCGCATAACCCCGTGGCGACCGCCCCGGGCGCCGCCGCTCACGCCGCCCGGCGACTCATCGCAGTGGCAGCGACACTACTTCTGCTCGCCAGCGGGGTCGTCGTCGGGTCGGCCGAAACCAGCAATGCCGCGACGGTGACGAGTGTCGTCATCGACGAGGCTCTGGTGCGACAGTCGAACCCGACGACGACGTACGGCGACACCGAGACGTTGATCGTCCGCAACGACGTCGAGAGCTACATCCGACTCGACCTGACGAAGATCCAGGCGGAAGACCTCGCGTCCGTGCAACTGAACCTGCACAAGACGAACAGTGCCAACAAGATCGTCATCTCGCAGGCTAGCGAGTATGTCACCGAGGCCGGCGTGGAGACCTCGACGACGTGGAACGAGAGCAACCTCACGTGGGCTGGGAAGCCGCTGGATCTCGCGGGCACCCGATCCGTTACAGTCGACGCGCCCGCCGGAGTCGTTGGTCTCACGGTCACCGCCACCTCCCTGATCACCGAAGCGAAGGCTCGCGGCGCCGAAGCGCTCACGCTGCACTTGACGACCACGGGAACCGTCGGCACCGACGTCTACTCGACCCGTGCCGCTGATGCGACGCTGCGCCCCGTCGTCGACGTGGTCTACGGCATCGCTGAACAGATGATCAAAGACAACGCGTGGGTACGGATTACCGCGCCCGACACCAACTACGGCACTGCGCAGAACCTTGTCGTCGGCAAGGGCGGGCACACCTATATTCGGCTGGACATCTCCCAGCTCGACCCAGCGACTCTGAACTCGGTGGTCCTCAACTTCACCAAGTACAACAACGGGGCCAACATCATCGCCACCCGGGCGAGCGAGTTCACCAGCAGTGTCGGCATTGCCTCCACCACCCCGTGGGCGGAGACGAGCGTGACGTACAACGCGCGTCCGTTGGACGTGCCCAACTCGCCCGTCATCATCACGGCCGTGCCCAACGGCACCTCCGGCGTCGCGCTCGATATCGCGCCGCTGGTCCAGGCGGCCAAGGCTGAAGACGCCGACGCGGTCACCGTGCACCTGACTACGGACAGGGTGGAGGACCAGCTGATCTCCGGCACCGACATCTACTCCACGCGCGCAACCAACCCGATGTACACCCCCTGGGTCAAGGTGACCCGCACGACCGACGAGGCCCCGGTCGACTACCCCGTCGCACAACGCTTCGGCGACTACCCCGCCAATGGCCGTGCCGCCCAGGACGTGGTGCGCATCTCCAACGCAAACGGTCTCTACCTGCAGGCCGACGACCAAACCGGACGGGTGACACTCACCGCCGACAAGGCTGTGGCCACGTCGTTCGCGATCTACGGATACGACTACACAGCCTCGGAGTACCAGGGCACGGGCGGTGGCCAGCAGACCACCTACGCGCTCAGGAGCCTGTCCAACGGCAAGTTCCTGACCATCCAGAATTACAGCGGCGGCAAGGGCCGTCCGTACTACGCGAAGTCCGACTCGAACTACGTCGTCGCCGCGACCGCTGACGCCGTGAGGTGGAATGAGCGCTTCTCCATCAAGTCCTACCCGGAGTCCGGCAGGTACACGATCAGCAGCCACTTGAACGCATTGCGCGACGGCGCCGAGGCGTCGACCTTCCCGCTGCGAGTAACCGATGCCGGCGCGCACGTGAGGCCAGGAGACTTCGCCACCCACTACCTCGCCTTCGAATCCGTCGACGCCGCGAACCTCCTCGAGGTGCAGCAGCGCGTGACCGGAACGAGCGCTCAGCTCAGTTGGGTTCCCGTCAACGACGACCCCGATGCATCGCACTACATCGTGGAGGGCGCGACCGTGTCGCACGTCGACGGTTTGATGACGGCGACCGTCGGGAACCTGACGGCCGGGTCGCACGAGCTCACCGTCATCTACTCGGGCGGTGAGGAGCCGGTCGAGGACGTCATCGAGGTGCGGGTATTCAATCACCCGGGCGTCTCGCTCACCACGAAGCAGCTGGACTCGATGCGTGAGCATGTGGCTGCGAAGGAGGAGCCCTGGTACTCGGACTACCTGCGAATGAAGAACACCGTGCCGAACTCCATCGCGTCGCTGGACTTCAACGTCGTCGCACACGCAGGCGTCGGCCGGGGATCACCGGAGGGCTCCGGCAACATCCGCGACTACGAGTGGGCGAGTGCGGCCGCGTACTTCCATGCTCTGCAGTGGGTGATCACCGGTGACGTCCGTCACGCGGACAAGGTCGTCGAGATCCTCAACGCATGGTCGGGAACACTCACCCAGATCGATGGGCGCGATCAGATCCTCGGGGCGGGTCTGGGAACCCTGAAGCTGATCAACGCCGCCGAGATCGTGCGCTACTACGACGGCGGATACCCCGGCTACAGCGACGCCGACTTCGCGGCGTTCCAGTCACTGATGCTCGACGTGGTCTACCCGGTCATCCAGGACGCCGGCGCGCCGATGAACGCCAACGGCAATTGGGACGGAGCAGCGATGGTCACCGTTGAGGCGATCGGCGTGGTGACCGACAACGCGACCATCTACGACGAGGCCGTCGCGATGTACGAGAGCCCATTCATCAATGGCTCGATCGAGAACTACGTGACCGACTGGGGTCAGACCGCGGAGTCGGCGCGCGACCAGGCGCATGCCATGCTCGGGCTGGGTCTGCTGGGAGACTTCAGCGCGATCGCATACAACCAGGGGCTGAATCTCTGGGAACGGGACGACAACAAACTGGCTCGCGCGTTCAACTGGGTCGCCGAGTACAACCTGTTCCGTGGAGAAGGAACCCTCCGGGCGGAACCGGTCCCCAATGTGTTCGGCCGCACCGACGCCAACGCGTACTGGGACGAGATGGAAGAGCAGGCCATTCTGCGCGGGCAGTCGCGCCCGATCTTCGAAACCGCTCTGGCGTACTATTCCACCGTCGACGGCGTTGACGTGACCTGGATGAAGCGCGCGGCGGAGGCGATGCGTCCCGAAGGCTTCATCCACTTCGACAACCTCAACTTCAGCACGCTGACCTCGTACAACGGTGCACCGACCGAGGCCGCGGCGCCCTATTTCCAGCTGCGCACCATGCTCACTCCCTGGTACCAGCGCACCTGGAGCGAGGTGACGAGGTGGGGCTCCGTTCCACAGAGCTCCCGCGCACTCACGGACGGCGGTGTGCTGCCGGCGGAGTACACCACCGAGACTCTCGCGTCGTACTTCGCCGTGGGAGCGGATGGAACCGTCGCCGTTGGCAGCCGGCATGCCGAGGCGCCGTTCTTCCGGCTGGTGACCAACGATGACGGCACCAGCTCCATCCAGGAGGTCGCAACTGGACGCTTCCTCGGTGTGACGCCCACCGTCGTGAACGGCGAGAATGTGATCACCGCATCGGCTCTCGTCGTGGGCGACGCTGAGAAGTTCGTGCTACGCAGCACCGGGGTCGGACGGTCCTACCTGGTGCATGGCGGGAGGCTGGTGAAGATCGCCATCGACGGGTCGGTGGACGCCCCGCGAGACGCCACTCTCTCGCTGCGGCTGAGTACCAAGCCGGAGACGGTCAGCACCGCCACGACGCCCGAGAACGCGCTGCTGTTCTCGTACGACGTCCGCAACGAGGTCGATCGGGCCGGCGTGCAAGCCCACGACTCGATCCTGGTCGCGGGCGACTCCTGGAACCCCGTCGCCAACGTCGACAGCGCCACGAACTATCAAGGCACCCCGGTCGAGGACCTATCGACGGTCCAGACCACCGGCACCGTCGACCCCTCCACGGCCGGGCAGTACGCGGTGACCTACCACTCGGGCACCGCCACGAAGGCCGTCACCGTGACGGTTGTCGCTGCCACGACCCCCTCGGTTTCCATGATCTCTCGCGGCGGCACTGTCAGCCGCGCGGTGCCGGTGAAGGTCGCCGGCACCGCGGACGCGGGCAACAGCGGATGGAGCGCGGCAGGCGCCATCGTCCATGTCGAGCTGCGAGACGGCGCCGGCGCAGTCGTGGCGTCGCAGAATGCGGCCGTGACGGATGGCACATGGGCGACGGCCTTCTCTCTCGCCTCCACGCCGGGCGGGGCGTACGTGATCGCTGCAGTCGCCTCGTCGCGCAGCGGCGGGGATGCGACAGCGACCTCGGGTCTGAAGCTGAAGGTGCCAGGTCCGACCACTGCCCCCTGGCGCCACGCCGCTGTCCAGTGAGAACTGAATGGCGACGGCGCGTACGGCGTCACCCGGAACCTGTGGTGGGTCAGAACGCGTGCAGCAGCATCGACGGGTACGAGAGCGGTTGTCCCGGGCACATGGAGTGATCCTTAGGCGGTCGTCACGGCGCAGGCGGGAGTGCTCTCACGCACCACGACATGGCCGCGAACCATCACCGAGCGCGGGTCCTTCTGACGGGGCAGCATCGCCATTCCCAGCGCGTGCTCGGCGACTTCGTCCCACGGCAGATGCACGGTGGTCAGAGACGGGGTGACGTCGCGAAGCGCGACCATGTCGTCGAAACCAGCGACCGCGATCTTCCCCTGCTGATTCGCGTCCCGAAGAAACGTCATGGCTCCCAGCGCCATCGAGTCATTCCCAGCGAAGATCGCATCAACGGCAATTCCCCGCCGCAGCAATTCCCCTGTCATCGCGTATGCGCCATCGCGGGTGAAACCGCCGGTGAGCAGACGGTCGGGGCTGAGCTCGACACCGGATTCCTGAAGGCCGGCGATGAACCCCTGCACCCTGTCGCGTTGGGTCATGGCATGCATCTGCCCTGAGATCACCGCGAACCGGTCATATCCCAGCCCCCGCAACGCCACGGCCATGTCGTGACCGCCGCCGAAGTTGTCGTAGCTGACCGTGTCGAACGGGAGCCCAGGCTGCGACATCACCACGGCACGACCGCCTTCGGATTCGAAGCGCTTCAGCGCGTCAATGAGCGCCGGATTGGCGCGGTCGCTGGCGTGTCGCCCGCCGGCGAGGAGAAGGATCTCGGACCGCATCCCGCGCACCTGCTGGATCTGTGCCACCATCGAGTCGACGTCGTCGCCCGCGGGCGTGATCGTCACTGGGAGATTGCGCCGGCTGGTCGCGGCCATCACACCTGCCACGATCGGGTTGGCGTAGTCGTCGGGCACTGCTCCCACGATGAGGGACACCCCCCGCGTCCTGCCCTGCGCGAACGCACGAGCGGCGATGTTGGGGGCATAACCGAGCGACTGCGCCGCAGCGAGCACCTTCTGGCGGTTCTCTTCCCGCACATCCCGGTCCGTTCCGTGTAGAGCCCGGCTCGCCGTCGCCGGGGACACACCCGCCAATCGGGCGACGTCGGTAAGTCGGGGAGCGCGTTCCGCAGCGCGTGCCATCCGGGCCTCCTTCGTTGCGAGTTGCATTCGCCATTGGAAACTCTAACGGAAAGCGTTTCCAAGCGTCCATTGGATCTACCGTAGCGGTGAAGATTCGGTCCGTCGTCCCCATGCGCGGAAGGCGATCTCCGTGAGAGCCGCGCCGAGAAGGGCTAAGCCGACGGCGGGGAGTTGCGCGCTGAGGACCACCGCTGCTGCCGCCGCCGCGAGGGCGACGATGCTTCGCCAGGGCCTCAACGCCACGATCTGTGCCGCCTGGCGCGCCACCTCGCCCGCCCGCCCCACCCGAAGCCCCGCGGTCGGCGTCGCCAATCCGAGCAGCGAGACGACGACGGCCACCACCAACGTGACCGTCACCATGATGAGCCCGGCAGGGGCCGGAACTGTTAGCCAGAACGCCAGGGCGATCCATGCGCCGGCGCCGAGGGCCGCCAGCAGGGGCCCAAAGACCCAAAGCCGTCCGAAGTTGCGTCCCGTATCGGCGAAGAGGCCGCGCACCGACACGGGCGGGCCATCCACCGTCAGCCGCTCGCGTGCGGCCAGTGCCGCCGCGGAGCCCGGCGCGGCGGTGACCAGGCCCAGCCAGAGAATGGCCAGGCAGATCGAGAGAGTCAGGAGGTTCCCGGCGAAGGAGACCACCCCGAACAGGGTGTGCTTCGGCCGCGGTGCCTGCCCAGGCAGATTGGAACTCATCGACCCAGTCTGACAGCACCGTGCGAAGGTATCGGTTGACTTCGGGATGCGCTTTCCCTAATCTGGCAATCGCATTCCATCTTTTCCACGCAGTCACAAGGAGGTTCTCGTGGAGAATCGTAAGCACAGCAGGCTTCTCGGCTTCGCCATGGCTGGCGTTGCCGCACTCACTCTCACCGCCTGCTCGGGCGGCAGCGGTACGACACTCTCAGCCACCGAGAATCCTGAAGACGTCTCGGGAACGCTCCGCGTCCTCGTGCCTAGCTTTCCGGCAAGCAATGAAGGCACGGCCGCGTTCGACGCGATCGTGGAAGTCTTCCAGGAGACCTATCCGAACGTGGAGGTCGAACCCGACTTCGCCACGTTCGGCAACTTGAACGAGAAGATCTCGACCTCGATCGCCGGTGGCCAACCGTACGACGTCCTCGTCACCGGTGTCGGCTGGATCCCTCCGTTCGCGTCGCAGAAGGCGTTCCTCGACCTCGGTCAGTTCGGCGTCACACCCGACACACTCGCAGAGGAGGCGAACCCTGCTGTCGTGCCCGCCGTCGAGTACAACAACTCCGTCTACGCCTACCCGCTGGTGATGGGCCCCAAGCCTCTCGCCCTCAGCCGGTCGGCGTTCGAGGAGGCGGGCCTCGACCCCGACTCGCCGCCCACCAACCTTAATGAGCTGGCTGACGCTGCGGAGCGGCTGACCGTCCGCGAGGCCAGCGGCAAGATCACGCGCGCTGGATTCGATTTCTGGGCCGGGCCCGGCGAGTACCGGCAAGACTTCGTCGCGCTCCTCGGTGCGCTCGGCCACGACCTGTACGACGGCGGCCAGCCCAACTTCGACAACGCGCAGGGCGAAGAGGCGCTGGACTGGATCGGCGAGATGATCAATGACCGCAAGGTCGTCGACTTCGGCCAGAAGTCCGCGTCTGGTGCACCGCTGCTGTATACCAAGGAAGCGGCGATGGGCTTCGTCGGCGGGTACATCGACTGTGCGGCCGTCACCCAGGAGGTCTGCGACGATCTCGTCTTCTTCAACCTGGACGACGAGCGCGAAGCGATGTTCTCAGGTGGCCAGCTCGCGTCGATCGGCTCAACCACGAGGCTTCCCGAAGCCGCATGGGGCTTCATCGAGGCGATGTCGACGCCAGAGGCCGAGGCCAGCATCGCGAAGCTGAACTTCGCCGTGCCCGCCGCGGCGGATGCCGGCGACAGCGAGATCGTGCAGGGCAACCCCGCGAGCACGTTTGCGTACGAGAACCTCGACAACGTCGTGTTCGAGGGTGGCGCCGAAAACTGGCTGGACCTGCGGAACGTGTTCGCCACTGAACTGGACAAGGCGATCCTCGGCCAGGAGTCGTCCGCGGACGTGCTGGCCGGTCTGTCCGAGCAGTCCAAGTAACGACCGGTTGTAGTTCGGGGCGAGGAACCCGAACTCGCCCCGAACTCCAACCGCGCACTGAAAGGCTCCCACGATGGCGTCGAGCATCGAACAGAACGAGGCGATCGCGCTGAGCGCGGCGACGCTCGTCGAGCAGCAGCCGCAGCGCCGTCGCCCCCGGGCGAGCGGGCTGATCCGCTCGCAGCGGCGCGCAGGGTGGATCATGTTGGCCCCCGCCTTCCTCAATATCACCATCTTCCTCGGCGTCCCTCTGGTCGCGGCCGCCGTGCTGAGCTTCACCGACTACGGCCTCTTCTCGCCGCCCATCTTCATCGGGTTCCAGAACTACATCGATCTGATCCAGGACCCCGACTTCCTGGTCTCCGTCGTCAACACCATCGTCTACACGCTGCTGGTGGTGCCCCTCGGTATGGCGCTCGCGCTGGTGGGCGCGCTGGCCCTCAATATGGGCATCCGGGCGCGGTCGCTGTATCGCGTGCTGTTCTATATCCCGGTCGTGACCGCGACGGTCTCCGTCGCGACTGTCTGGCTGTGGATCCTCAACCCGAACGTCGGTCTCGCCAACGAGATCCTGGGCCTGTTCGGTCTGCCGCCGTCCAGGTGGCTCACCTCCCCCGACACCGCGCTGGCGTCGCTAGCCATGATCGGCATCTGGCAGGGCCTCGGAACGAAGATGGTGATCTACCTCGCCGCACTCCAAGGCGTCGACCCCGCCCTCCTGGAGGCGGCCCGCCTGGATGGTGCCAACAACTGGCAGACGTTCTGGAACGTGACCTGGCCGGCACTCGGCCCGTCGCACTTCTTCGTGCTCGTCACTTCGATCATCGCCTCGTTCCAGGTGTTCGACCTGGTCTACGTCACCACCAAGGGTGGTCCCGCGAACTCGACTCGCGTCCTGGTCTACGACATCTACGAGAACGCGTTCTCCGGTCTCCACTTCGGGCTGGCGTCGGCGGAGTCGGTGTTCATGTTTATCCTGATCGGCATCTTCATCCTCGCCGGCCTGCGTCTTCAGAAGGGCAGCTCCAGTGGTCACTGAAGTCATCCGCTACGCAAGCAGCCGCCGAAACGTCGGCTCTTACATTGGTCGCGCGCTGCTTTACATCACTCTCACACTCGGTGCCGTCGCGATGGTCGTGCCCTTCGTCTGGATGATCCTCACATCGCTGAAGTCCCCCGCCGAGGTGACCACATTCAGTTGGTTTCCCGCGGAGCTGCATTGGGACAACTATGCCGAGGCGATGAGCGCCGCACCGTTCATCGACTACTTCCGCAACAGCCTCATCCTCACCATCGGGCAGACGCTGCTGACCCTGGTCTTCGCCACGGCCGCCGGCTACGCGCTCGCCCAGCTGCCGATCCGCGGGCGCGGCATGCTGCTCGGCTACGTCATCGTACTGCTCATGGTGCCGTTCCAGGTGGTCATCGTGCCTCTCTTTCTCGTCGTCAAGCAGATCCCGCTGTTCGGGGGCAACGACATCTTCGGGCAGGGTGGCAACGGGTGGCTCGACAGCTGGTGGGGTCTCATCGTCCCGCTTGCTATGGGACCGCTCTACATCTTTCTCGCCCGGCAGTTCTTCGTCACGCTGCCACCCGAGCTCGGCGAGGCAGCCCGCATCGACGGCGTCAACGAGTTCGGCATCTTCGCACGCATCATGGTGCCGCTGGTTCGCCCTGCTCTGGTGACGATCGCCGTCTTTCAGATCGAGGCGGCCTGGAACAGCTTCATCTGGCCGCTGGTGTCCACCCGCTCGCAGGACCTCCGCCCGCTCCAGCTCGGCTTGGCGATCTTCGCCCAGGACCCGCTCAATATCCAATGGACCTACCTCATGGCCGGCGCCACCCTGGCCACTCTGCCGATGATCCTCCTGTTCATCCTCGCCCAGCGCTACTTCGTGCAGGGACTGGCCAACGCCGGGCTCAAAGGATGACCTGTCCACTCCGTCGCACCGCGGGCCGCTCGACCCGGCCGAACCTGCAGGACGGAGGAGACGCATCATGACCACGCCTCATGAGCTGCGCACGCCGGTCATTCCCGACGACGCCGGGCGCCCACGCGTCACCAACGAGGGGAAGCGGACACCGGTTTTGTCCGAACGTCGGCGCGTCAGGGCCGCGTTCGGAATGTCCCCGGAGCTCGCCCCCTTCGTGTTCGGGCCCGACGAGCGGACGCGATTGTCGGCTCTGCTTGACATCGACATCGACGACCCGCGAGGTGTCCAGGCTGCCGATGCTGCAGCCAGCGACGTGGAGCTGCTCATCACCGGGTGGGGAGCACCGATTCTCGACGAGCGGGCGCTGAACCGGTTCCCGAGCTTGCGGGCGATCGTGCACTGGGGCGGAGGCATTGACTTCCTCAACACCGCGGCCGCCGCCCGCCGCGAGCTCCAGGTGTCCTCGGGCCGCTGGGCCAACGCCATCCCCGTCGCCGAGTACACCGTCGCCATGATCACGCTGGCGGCGAAGGGCGCGTTCGGTGCTTCCGAGCTGTACCGACGCGAGCAGCGGTTCATCGACCGGGAGGCGGAGTTCCCGCACACGGGCCTCGCCGGAACCAATGTCGGCATCATCGGCGCATCGACCATCGGTGCCCTGGTCATCAAGAAGCTGCAGGATTATGACGTCCAGGTGCTGGTGTACGACCCCTTCCTCCCTGCGCCGCAGGCAGAGGAACTCGGAGTCGAGCTCATCGACGACCTCCGAGAACTCGCGCGGCGCAGCCGTATCCTGTCGATCCACGCCCCCGACATCCCGCAGACACGCCGCATGGTATCTCGCAGCGTTCTGGCATCGCTGCCCGACGACGCCACGCTCATCAACACGGCGCGAGGCGCGCTGGTTGACCAAGGGGCACTCGTGGATGAACTGTCCACCGGCCGGATCTCCGCGGTGCTGGATGTCACCGAGCCTGATGTACTTCCTGTCGGACACCCGCTGTACGCCTTGCCGAACGTGTTCCTTACGCCGCATCTGGCCGGCTCGATGGGCAACGAGCTGCGACGGCTCGGCGCGTCAGCCGTCCGCGAGGTCGAACGATTCGTGGCGGGGACACCCTTCGCACATGCCATCCCGACGCATGCCTTCCTTCCGCTGGCGTCTCACCCATCCAGCGAACCGTCCAGCGCCCGAGCGGAGTGAGCTGTTGCACGCCGTGCTCGCTGCGAACCTTGGAGGTACCAAGATCGTGGCCGCTCTCCTGTGAGGAAGCCCGGGTGCTGCTCAACACCTATCGACTTCGCCTCGGCCCGAATCATGCCGGTGAACATGCCCTATCCCACCGACGGGTTCCCGCTGCGGGGCGTGGGCTGTCCGCGCGGGACTATGGGGCACTGTTCGCGACGCCTGCCGAGTGCGCGCACTTCCGGCACGTGACGGCATCGGGACCGAGCTGTCCGCCCTCTCGGTGGGTATCCCCGCCATCCAGCTGCACACGTTGGTGCACGACGCCGGCATAGCGACGGCGACTCCCACGGGACGCACCGAGAGAAGGTTTGGGAAGGGCGGATCCGGCGACAGCCGGACCCACCCTTCCGAAGCCATGTCAGCTACCGCAGGAAAGCGCGGGATAGGTGGCTTTGATCGTGCGCGTCAGACCGTACGTGCTGCCCGTGACCTCGACGTCGACAGTGCCGGTCTCCACCGTGGACGACCTCGTGGCGAAGGTGGCCGAGGTCGCCTTGCCCGCGGCCAACGTCGACCCCGGCTTGGAACCCCATGCGGAGGTGGCCTTCCACGTGATGGCTTCGTCCGAATCGTTCCGCACGGTGACGGCGACATAGACGGCGCCTGCCACGCAGCGGCTGACGGCAGTGGCAACGCCCGGGGTCCACACGGTGTCGGGCGACGGCGGGAAGCTCCACTTCTGGGCGGGCGCCGTCGACGAACAGGTGGCGAGTTCCACGCGCGTCCCGTTGCCCGTGCCGGAGTTCACGGTCGCCAGGCACAGACTCGACGACGTTGCTTTGATCGTGCCGTCAGCGTTCACGAGCCACTTCTGCGTCGCGGCGCCGTTGCAGTCCCAGATGACGACGGCGGTTCCCGGAGTCGTTCCGCTGCTCGCGGCATCCAGGCACTTGTTGCCGTAGACGCTGATCTCCGATTGCGCGGTGAGGGTGAACAACTGATTCGGCGCGCCGCTGCATGTATACAGCGCGGGCCGGGCTCCGTTCAGAGTGGTGGCGCCGGGCAGGTCGAGGCACTTGCTCGCGGAGACCTGGGTGAGCGTCTGATTGACCGCGCGCGGTCCCGTGCGTACGACCGTCGCGTTCGAGGGGCCGGCGACGGTCCCGTCTGCGTCGACGACGTAGAGCTTGTAGCTGCCGTTCGTCGACGGCATCGGGATCTGTGTGGCGTCTCCGGCAGCCGAGGTCATCGTGGCCGATGTCGCGAACGATGTCGTCCCCGCGGGCGCCAGCCACATCGTCCGGGTCGCGTCGCCGACGCCGCGCACCGCCACCGACGGCATCCCCTCCGGTGCCAGGACGCTAGCCGGCAGAGCGAAGTCCGCGGTCGTCGCGACGGAGGAGAGGATGTCGCGGTACGGCGACTGTATACCTGCCCCGGCGGCGACGGCGTAGGCCTGGAGTGGCCACACCAAGTCGGGCACGACCCGGATGGCGTCGATGGTGCTGTTCGGGACGTTCCGGTCGAAGATCGAGTTAGTCGGCCCCCACGTGTTGTGGATCTGCAGATCGTGCTGGTAGCCCCAGGTGCCGGAGTTGATGACGTACCTGATGCCACGATCGGCTTCGATGACGTTGTCGTTGTATGTGATAAACGCCGATCCTTCGTCGGGGTGCAGGCCGTACGTGTGTCCTGGGCGGATGCCGCGGGCGTAGTTGTCGTCGATCACGCTGCCTGGCTGGCTGCCGAGGGTGTATATGGGACCGGAGTCACTCAGGAACTGCATCGTGTCGATGATCTCGTTGCGCTGGATGCTGTTGTTGCGCGCCACAGTCGTCGGGTTACCCGGGTTGACCGACTGGGTGCCTCCGTCGAAGTTGTGCCATCCCCAGCCCATCGAAATGCCCGCCCAGGAGGTCTTCTCAATACGGTTGTTCTCGAAGGCGACGGTGTCCAGGAAGTATCCCGAGATCGCAGCCGAGCCCCAGAACAGCACCGCACTGTCGTAGAAATAGTTGTTGCGCACCGAGATGTTCGTCGGGGCGCCCTCAACGTTCGGCGCGTAATGTTCGCCATTGCTCGACGTGCCGTCGCCGATGTACACGTGCTGTGGGTCGCCGACATTGAGTGCAGTGCCCCCGATGTCGTTCGTGACGTTGCCCTCGATGCGCGAGTCGACGACGTCGTTCACGAACTGGATGCCGTCGGCTCCCGTGTGCTCGACACGGTTGCGGATGAAGTCGATGTTCGACGCGCTGTTGACCTCGACCGCTCCGGGTTCCACCTGGATGTTGCGGTACGTGTAGACGTGGAAGTTCTTCCGAGTGAAGGCCAGGTTGACGGTGTTGCCCTGCTGGGTCTGCTTGAACGACGATCCGTCGATCTGGGTGAGGTTCCAGTCGGAGTGGCGCATCGTGATGCCGGTGAAGGTGACGTCATGGATGCGGTTAGCCCGGTCGGTCCCGGATATGTCGAGGACCGTCTCGACGTTGTTCGGTGCGTAGATCGAGGCCGTCGACGGGTCGGTACCCGCAGCGGCGTACAGGTACACCTTCTGGGCCTCGCGATCGAAGAAGAACTCGCCCGGCTGGTCAAGGAACTCGTAGGCGTTCGAGAGGACGTGCGTGCCGGTGGCCTGCAGCGGCGCGTAGGCGGCGGCCTGTGCGATCGCGGCCCCCGGCTGCTGGAACAGGGCGACTCGCTTCGTCCCGTCGGACGACGTCGTCACGCCGCGGATGCCGGTGATCGCCGTTGACCATGTCGTCGCGGTGGTCAGCTCCATATCCTGGGCATTCCGAGGGATTTCGGGGACGTCACCGAGGGCGTACGCCGCGCCGTCGCATTTCGAGCCGGACTCCCACGCCCACGGCGCCTGCCCCGCGGTCACCGTGTAGGTGCCGTAGCATCCGGCCGACTGTACCGTCTTGCTCGCCATGAACGCGCGGGATCCGTCGACGTACAGGGCACGCAGCTTGTCGGCACGCTCCAGCGGCGCCTCCCAGATGTTGCCGTCGTGCTGAGTCCAGCTCGTCACCGGCACCCCGGCCTCGAGCACGGGTACCTCGTCCGCGTACGCCGAATAGATCACGCGGTGGCCGTTCTGGCCCGAGTCCTGCGCTCCGAACTGCACGGTCTCGCGTACTGGATACGTCCCGCCACGCAGGTAGACCGTGATGTCGCCTGTCATGCCACTGTTCAGCGTGCGCACGATGTCGCGTGCGTGCTCGATCGTGCGAAACGGCGCGTCGATGGAACCGTCAGCCGAGTCATCGCCGTTCGGTGCGACGTATAGGGCGGTGTCCGCTGCGGAGGCAGCCTGTGCGGTGATGGGAGTGACCGCGACGCCGGAGCCGACAACCAACGCCGCCACCACGGCCCTCAGCCGCCACGCACGCCAGCCGGATTGGGAACGCTCGACATTGAGCATGAGGTGACCTTTCGGAGTTCGCGTCTCGTCTTGTCACTGAGACGGCAGTTGGCAATTTGTTAGACATCATATGTTTAGCGTCTTGGCTGAGACAAGACAGGAGCGCTGATTCTCAGTGGCGCGATGCCGACGGACACCGAGAAGCCCGGAACTTCGGGGAATTTCGCGTCGCGGATCGGCTTCCTTCATTCTCGTTGCGCACCCCAACACACCATCAGGAACTGCATGCATCGGATGAATGGGTCGCTTGTGTCGGCGATGCTTCACTGACTGATCCCGGCGCCTCGCGGATGCGGTCGGTTCCGTCAATGCGGCGAGCGCCACTCCGAATAGTGCGTGAGGTCGTCTTTCGCCCTGGGCATCATCTACTTCCACCCTCGGACGCCTCACGGCGCCCGGCCGCCCGGGCCTCCTCGATCAGCGAACTCACCCGGCGTCGCGAACGGACCCGACCCCACAGCAGCGCGCCGACGACGAGTCCCGCTCCCGACAGCAGCACAAGCTGGGGCCAGGGCACCGCCCAGACCACCACCTGAGCCGTCACCGGCTGAAACTCCGGCGTTGCCCCGTCGACGGTCAGCACCTCGGCATCCAGGGTGACAGTCGTCGGAATGAGGAATGTCGGCCACACATTGTCAACAGCGGCGGTGAGAGTGCGCTCGTCGCCGGGCAGGAGTTGTTGCTGAATCTCGCCGGCGGCTGGGTAGTCGGCGCTCTGCCCACCGGCCTCGACGGTGCCGCTGGCCACAAGGCGCGTGTTGCCGTCATTGACGACGTCGAACTCCACGGTCATCTGTCCTGGACGGAACGGATTCCACGAAGGGATGTACTCGGCGACGAACTCCTGCACCTCCGCCGCCGAGATGATCTGACCGGTCACGCGTGTGAGGACCTTGAGACCCACACGGCTCTCGACGCCGACCGCCGTGCCGTCGTCGGCTGATTGCACCGACAGGACGGATGCCGTGATGCCGGCGGCATGGTCGCCGGGTTCCGCCTGCTCGGGCACCTGCATGGTGAACGGCACCACGACCGTCTGCCCCGCAGGCACGGCCACCGAATCGGCGATCGTGATCCAGGTCCCGGCGGCCACCGAATCCCGGTCGCCTGGAAGGATGTCGAACCGCCCCGTTCTCGTGAAGAAGCCATCGGCGGCGGTGAGATCGAAGGTCACATTCTCCGTGCTCATGTTGCGCACTGCGATGAAGTCGTCGACCGATTCGCCCGGGTC
Organism: Microbacterium sp. LWS13-1.2; assembly: GCF_040144835.1. NCBI lineage: Bacteria > Bacillati > Actinomycetota > Actinomycetes > Micrococcales > Microbacteriaceae > Microbacterium > Microbacterium sp. LWS13-1.2. Next base: position 3,004,740 of record NZ_CP151632.1, on the reverse strand, counting down.
CAGCGTGCGCTCGATGGAGGTGCGAGCATCCGGCCCGTCGGCGTCGGCGGGCGCCACCGACCATCGGATGTCCGGTTCCGCAGAATCGTCGTTGGCGGCGGCGAACGCTGGCGATGCGACGAAGAACATCGCCAGGATCGCGCCGACGATGGCGGCGAGACGCCATCGCGCCCGCACGTGAGGGATGTGTTGTGGCATGAGGGGATCCAAAGGGGAGAGCCGGGGCCACAACACGCGACCCCGGCCCGATCCAGACCGGATCACGCGGTCGGGCTCAGATCGCGTCTTCCCACAGCGTGAGGGTTATCGTGCCTGAGTAGGCTCCGGGCGCCTGGTCCGCTGGCGTCTTGAGCTTCAGTGCCGCATTGGCTGACCAGACACCGGGGGTGAGCTCTCCTTCGACGTTCGCTGCGATCGCGAGGAGCTCCTCGCCGACGAGACCGACGTTGTTCGCCGTCGCACCGGTGCCGATGGTCGGCTCGTCGAGAGAGGTGACGACTTCCTCGCCGGGCGCCACCTGTGCCGGATCGCCCGAAACGAGCGCGGGAACCCATCCAAGCTTGTCGGCGCCAATGCTCGCACCGGCGGGCCCCGCGAGCACCGACGACTGCCCGGTGACGTACCAGTAGTTCTCGGCGGGTGCTGCACCCCGGTCGTCCGACACGGTCACCGTCGGGAGGACGCCGTCGAACACCCGCGTGCCGTCCGTCTCCGCAGTGCCCTCCGTGAGGGCCGTGGAGTCGGCCGCGACGGTCAGGCTCAGCGCGCCGACAGGCTCCTGGGGCGCCACCTCGACGTTTACCGTCACGTCGTCATCGTCGATAGGAGCGGCGAAGGCCGCGCCGGCGACACCCGCAAGGAGGGCTCCACCCGCTGTGGCCACTGCGACGCGCGCGGCGAACGACTTGCTCATCTTCATTGATCTCTCCGATCTCTCCTGCGGCACCCATGCCGCCCTGGATGTCAGCGACGATTGTCCAATCGCCTGGTATTTCGTCCTCGAAGTACACGCCCGTCGGGTCCGGGCTCCGCAGCCGCAATGTTAGCGTCAACAGTCACACCATGTTAGCGTCAACAGTCCTTGAGAACAAGATGTCTCATCCGCAGCGGAGATCGGGGATCACAATCTTCGTCGCGGTCGTCCGCAGCGATGCGATTCCCGTGGCCTTCACATCCACGGACGCACCTTCGACCATCGGTGATCGCGTCGTGAAGCTCAGAGATGCCGACTGATCGGACGCCAGCGACGACACGGTCTTGGTGCCCCAGGGCGTCACCACCTCCACATTAACGCTCTCGGAGGCCTCGTTCCTCACCTTGATCACCGCGACCACGCTCCCCGCCACGCATCGCACGCCGGCCGCGGCGGACACCAGTGAAGCCGGGGGCACGTGCGTCTGCTCAGGGGAGATGTTCCCTGCATTGTCGCTGGCGCGGTAGACGATGCCCTCCGTCGTGGTGATCGGTCCCGAGTACTGCTGCCAGCTCGTGGATTCGCCGAGACGGTACTCGACACGTGCCACGCCGGACCCGCCGTCGGTCGCCTGCAAGGTCACAGCGCCGGCTTCGCCCTCGGAGAGAGAAGCCACGGGTGCGGTTGCGTCGCGCTTGACCGTCAGAGTCGAGCTCGCCGTGTTCCCTCCGCCGTCCACAGCCTGGAACTCGAACGCCGTCGTCCCCTCCGGTGCAGGAAGCGGCGACTCGTACGAGGTCCACGTGTCGGACGAGTCCGTGCGGTACTCGAGGCGAATGATTCCGGTCTGGGCATCGGAGGCCAGCGCCTTCGCGGACACTGCACCCACGTACCATCCGTTCTCGCCGTCCGGAGCGGCCGGGTCCAGCACCGTCGTCAAGGACGGTGCCGCGGCGTCGGCGAGCTCTCCCACTCGGCTCGCGTTGAGCGCGGAGCCGTATATCCGGAAGTCGTCGATGTCACCCCCGAAGAACGGATCGGCGAACTGTGAACGCCCGATCTGCCCTGTCTGAGCGGCCCCCGTCTGGAACAGCGCGGCTCCCGTCGCGCTGCTGTTGGTACCGGCGACGGCCACCCCGTCGCGGAAGATCGTCGTGGTGTTGTTCGCCGGGTTCACCACGACGGCGACATGCGTCCACTTGCCTGTGGGCAGCGCGCCATTGCTGTCCTGAGCGCGCGCCTCGGACGCGGTGTTGGTCGGCTTGAGACCCACGGCGTAGGACGATCCGGGACCGCGAGGGGTCATGTAGAGGTAGCGGTTGGATCCGCCGCCGGTTCCCGCGCCGCCGAGCCAGAACAGATTGGCGTACGACGTGGACGAGTCGGTCCACCGAACCCACGCGGACACGGTGAATCCTCCGACGCCATCGAGCACCCCGTTCGGCATGGTGATGTAGGGCGCGGCCGTGTTCGTGCGTGCGCCTCCAGAGAGGTTCACGGCGGTACCGTGGACACCGGGAACCAAGGCGACCGAAGATGGGGCGACATACGTTCCATCGAATCCGTTGCCCGAGGAGTCGGTGATCTTCGTACCAGCGTCGCCGTCGAACGAGTAGTTCAGGATCGGCGTCGGCACGGTGAGATCAACGGTCACGTCCGCGACGTAGGGTTGCCCCTGATACGCCACCGTGATCGTGGTCGTCCCGGACCTGGTGCCCGGGCGGATGACACCATTCGTCACGGTGGCGATGTCGGACGCCGCGGACGAGGCGGTCAGCTCGGTGTTCGAGACCCGCTGCGTCTGCCCGTTCGCGTCATGGCGGTAGAACTCGATCTCTGACGTCTGTCCTGCGTTCGTGAAGTACACCGATCCCCTCTTGAGGAAACCGGTCCCTTCGACCTTCGGGGCAGATGCCTCATAGCGGAAGAAGTCAACGTCCACCGACCCCGGCAGGGCTCCATCTGCATCGTTGCGGCTGTCGGAATTGCTGTCGACGTACGCGTCGTTGTAGCTGTAGATGCCGATCCGGTCGCCGCGGTATCCCCCGAAGGCTGTGAGCTTCTGAGTTCCGGCGAGCTGGAAGCTCGCGCCACCGTCCACACTGTAGTAATAGGCGACGTTCTGGTCGCGATCGGTGCGGGAGATCAGGTCCACCACGGTGACGCCTGCAGGCAGATCGGCGACGGCGGAGACGTTGTTGTTCGACTCCGTGATGATCCGGTTGGCGCCCGAGTTGCGCTGCACCGCAATGGCGTTGGACTGCGTTCCGCCGTTGAAGTGCACGAGCCCGGCGCGCTGCCCATCCGTCATCCGACTGATGTCGAGTCGAATGGCGCCCTGGGTCTGATCAGAGCCCAGATGGCGTTGATGGAGCGTGTCGCCCGCCAGGAAGAAGTTGCCGGCGCGGTTAGTGGTGTTGAACGCTTTCAGTCGCATCCAGCCGGGTCGCTCCGTGAGGCTCCAGTAGCCCGAACGCGGCTGGTGGTTCCACATCCATCGGATGTCGAGCGTACCGTCGGTGAAGTCATCGCCGCCCTGCGGGCTCGTGATCGGATAGGTCTTGGGTGAGCCGGTCGGGATACCCGGGTAGGTGTCGTTGCCGGAGGCGTCCTTCTCGACGTCACGAACGACCGGCTTCGGTGCCGTCCACACCATCGTGCCGAGCCCGTTGGCGTCCAGCTGGCGGCCGAGGACCGGCCAGCCGTCGATCGGCCAGTCGACCGGCAGAAGGTGCGCCTGACGTCCGCGCGCGCCACCCTGGGTCCCGTCGTTCTTCTGAGCGAAGAAGTACCATTCGCCGTCGGGGGTGTCGATGAAGCCGCCCTGCAGCGGAAGCGTGTCGTTCGCCAGGTACTTGACCTCATATGTCCCGACGTTACCCGGGCTGCCCGGCGTCCCGTCCGTCAGGGTGCCGTAGAGGTTCTTGGATCGCAGCATGTACGACCCCGCGCCGCTGAGGCCATCCTCGTTCAGGTTGTTCTTCCTGCCCTGGAAGTCGCAGTAGAAGAGATAGTAGTAATCCCCCCGCTTGTAGATCTTGTTGCACTCCGGGCCGGCACGCTTCCCACCGAAGAGGTCGCCGCCGATCAGGCCTTGCCCGGCAAGCGTCACCTGTGCGCCCGATGAGTTGGTGTATGTAAGGTCATACTTGCTCATGTCGGCGTTCGTGAGCGTCGTCACGTCGTCGTCCACGGTGAACAGCACGTTGCCGCGAACGTCCGGCTGCAGTGGGTCGCTCTTGTCAGAACCGCTCGTCCCCGCCACGTGGGCCGCCGCGAAGAACACGTCGACGTCGACGAGCTGGCCCTGTGCGTCGTACTTCTCGTCGAAGAAGAGCGTCGGGTCGGTCCAGGCCGACGTGACGAGGTCGCGCCCGAACTGGTCTTTCAGGATGCGCATATCCCAATGCCCGGCCGGGTCTTTCGTCGAGGCCACGAACATGCCGCCGGTCACTGTGTTGACGGCGATGTAGAACGTCTTGTTCAGGGGGTTGTACTTGATGGACGGCGCGTAGACCCCTCTGTTGTACTCGGACATCCCCGTCCAGTTGTAACGAGTGGCGCCGTAATTGCTGAAGCTGTTGAACGTCGTGGTTCCACCGAGTTTGGTGATGTCATCGAACCCGGCGCCGACGGTCTTCCAGTTGACCATGTCCTTGGAGTGGATGACTGAGACACCTGGAGCGTCGACGAACGTCGACGTCACCGCCCAATAGTCGTCCCCGACCCGGATCGCGTCCGGATCCGCATAGTCCGTCCCCAGGACCGGGTTGGTGTAGGTACCGTCCCCGTTGTCACCCCAGGGGTCGATGTAACCGCCTCCGGCAGGAGTGGCTGCGGCCATCTTCACCGCCGCCCCCGTCGCCTGGGCAGATGCCGCGGGCACCAGCGTTCCGAGAATCACTGCCACCGCCCCTGCGGCCGCGAGAGCTCGGAAGCTCATCGATTGGGACTTCTTCATGGATCTCCCTCGATACCAGGGCACCCGCCGTTGGTGCGCCCCCACATGAACGCGAAGATTCGCTTTCGTATGATGTATACCGTAACAGGGTCGGTCTGCACCTCGAAAGTCTGGAGCGATGTCATCCCTCTCTTGCCGCGCGAGCCACTCGCGCGGCACGAGCCAGCAGAACTCAAACGACCGAGCCCCTCTTCCGAACCGGCACGCCCTTGGGCACCTCGTCGGAACCATCAAGTGTTGCCACTTGCAGGGAGAACACGGAGTCACGAAAGGCTGCCGACACGTGCGTCGACGCCCGGCTGACTGAGCAACCGGGCGCCGACACTGAGCCATCAGCCGCAGGAGACCGCCTCGTATGTCGACGTGCGCGACGTGAGACTGCGATCGGCCGCGGTCGCAGTAGTCACGACTTCACCACCCGCGATGGATGCCTGACGAGTCGAGAAGGCCCCCGAGACCGAGGCTCCCGGAGCCACAGAGGCGAACGACTTCTCGCCGAACTCGGTGTGGATCACGATCGCGGCGGGCACCGTGTCGTTGTTCACCACGCGCGGTGTCACGACGACCTTGCCCGCCACACATCGGGTGGCCACAACGACGTCAACGTCCAACTCGCTCGGTTCCGGCTCGCCGAGGGCGAACGAGATCGTCTTGCTCTCGTCCGCGTCGAACGAGACCTTCAGGGGTGCTCCGGCATTGCGCACCGTCTCGCCGTCGATGTCGGCCGAGGCCCATGGGATTCCGCTGCTGACCTCGATCGTCTGCTCTCGCTGCGAGGTGATCGTCACGGTGGCCGAGCCGGCGTCGACGTCCCACTCGAGATTCGTGACCTCGGCCTGGGTTCGTGCCATCGAGCCCGAGATGGAGCCCGCGTTCATCCCGGCGGGGAGCGCAGGAAGAACGTCGACCTTGCCCTCGTCGGAGTACACGAGTGTCTCGAGCAGCAGCGTCGGGACGGTGTTGAGGATGTCGGACGCGTAGGCCGAGGCACCGTTCACGTTGTGGTTGGTTGTGAAGCTCGAGTAGTACGCGCTGCCGCCGAGGAGCGCCAGCAGCGATTCCGTCGTCCCCTCGGGGTTCTTCAGACGAGCATCGACCAGGCCCATGTGGAGCCAGCCGTGGCCGGACTGCTTGTCGCCAGCGGTGCTCTTGCGCAACTCCATTGCGATCTTCAGCCCCTTACTGATCTCGGGGGTCAGGTCGTGCGCCGGCCAGGCAAAGTACGCGTGGCTCACGTGACGGTGAGCGTGCTGCTCGGTGTACCGGCTGAGCGACCACTCCCGAAGCGCGCCCGTGGCGTCGGAGGTCGCGGGCGGAAGTTTGGCGCTGAGTGCCTCCCAGCCGGCGATGCGACTCGCGCTCGCAGAATCCCCTCCGTTCACGTACTTCTCAGCCTCAGCCGTCATCCGCAGACCATCACGCGCTGCCGCGATGTCCATCGTGCAGTTGATCGCGATGGAGGAGTTGCCGCCGAGAGGACGGTTCTCAGGCGAGTAACACGGGAGGAGGAGGTAATGCTCGCCGGTGGCGAGCTCTGTCTTGCCCTGCTGAAAGCGCGCCTCCTGCGTGGCGTCGCCATAATATTGAGGGTCGACGAACTGCTCCCAGAAGTTGGACTGCTTGCGCAGGAGCGGCAGCAGCAGGTCCTCGACGAGGCGGAGGTATCCACGATCCTCGATCACCGCGAGCTCGGCCGCGGTGAGGTCGGTCTCGTCAAGGCTCAGCACGGAAGCCAACGAGCTCACGTCGATGTCGTCGGCCAACGGGATCCGGGCGTCGCCGTGCGTCTTCCAGTGCTCGTAGAGAGGCAGGATGAGCCAGCTGGCACCGGCGTTCCAGTACTCGAACGGATACGCACCGCCATTGCCGGTGAAGTGGACGAGGCCGGCTCGGTCGGAGTCGGTGCGCGGCGGCGCCAACAAGGCGTCCGTCATGCCGTAGATCTTCTCGGCATTGGTCTCCCAATCCGGAGCTATGCGCAGGATGAAGTTGGCGTAGCCCTCGATCTGCGTCGGCAGGTTGCCGATGTTGGCACCGGCGATCTGCAGATTGACATTCGCGTCCGTCGTCCAGTCGGCCTGCCAGGCGGAGTTCCAGGCACCTGTCCACATGCCGCCGAGGCGAGGAGTGCTGAACCCGCTCGAGCTGATCGTCGCGTAGCGGCCAGCGTTGAACGCGCGCTCGACCATCGCAGGGTTGAGAGCCCCGGCGTTCTGCTGCTGCTTGGCGATGAGCGCTTCGTTGGTCAGGGCGGCATCGGCGTCCGCGCCGGGCAGGTCCAGCTTGACTGCATCGAACTCTTCGCCCTGGACGGCGGCGTGCGGCGCGAGCAGAGCGTCGTAGTCCAATGCGCCGCCGACGACATACTCCGGCTTGGAGATCACCGCCTGGATGTCTTCGCGCAACTTGTCGACCACGGCGAAGTCCTGCTGCGCGGCGAACTCCTCGATCGCGCCCAGGTTCTTGTCACGTGCGGACTTCGTGATGAGGAAGACCTCGTCGGCTTCGGTGATCGAGATGCCGTAGTACTTCGAGCCGGGCACTGCGCGGGCGCCGAGCGGCTTGGCGACCTCGTACGGTGCCTTCTCGCCACCCTTGATGACGACGTACGTCACACCGGCGAATCCACCATCCTTGAGCTCGCTGTTGGCGAACGACGGGTAGTGCGCGACCTGGCCGATGTAGTCGCCTTCGGGGTCGACGAACTGCTTGTAGCGCAGTTCCGTGTTGAGGGTGCCGTTTTCGACAGCCATCTCGTCGATGGGTGCGATATCGAAGTCGAGGTTGACCTTGGCTCCCGTGGATGAACTCGACAGTCGAGTGACGACGACATTGTCGGGTCGAGAGGCGAACGTCGTGCGCTCCCACTCCCCCTGGGCGTCGACGTAGTTCACGCCGACCTCACCTGTCTCGTAGTCGGTCCACCGCCAATTTCCTGCGAGCGCACCGGAAGCCTTGGGTCTGAGATTCAACTCGTGGGCGGGATGGTAGGTGTAGTCGAACTGGAGGGCCCACGACGAGTCGATCCGTGGGTCTTGACCGTTGAACAGCTGCTGCCGCACTCCCGGCAGGTACGACGCCAGGTCGGGCGTCTCGCGCTTGTCGTTGGTCGGCATATTGAGTGCCATGTTCTGGTAGATGATCGAGTCGGCGAGCGGGTTCCCCGCGATCACGGCACCGTTCTCTCCGTTTCCGGTGACCATCCCGGCTCGCCACCACGTGCGCGCGTTCAACGACTTCGTGGGGAAGGTGGTCGAGACGACTTTGCTGTTGGTGCTCGGCGGCGGCGGGGTCGATACCTGCTTGCGGACGATGACGTCGGTGACGGTGCCGGTGAAATAAGGGTCGGTGGCCCAGACCGGACGACCGAGATAGCCGAAGACCGCGGTGCCGTTGTTCAGCTGGGGCGCAGTGGTGCCCATGGTCGCGCTTCCGAGGAGAGCGCCGTTGACGTACGCGTCGTACGATCCGTCGTTCTTGAGCACGGCCGTCGATGTGGCGTAGGCACCGGACGCATATGTCACGGGGCCCTGAATCTTTGCCCAGCGGCTTCCGAATCTCGACTCCCACACCGCCTGTCCGGTGACGAGCGGATGGAAGCGGAGGTGGTTCTGCGAACTGCTCGTACCCGTCGAGAACAGGCCCTCGTTGTTTCGCGTGCCGACCTGGTAGCGCAGTTCGATGACGACCGCCTGTTCGCTGCCGATGAAGTTCGGGAGCTCGACATAACCCGTTCCATTAAACTTGAGCGCGTGATCGTCACCTTCCGTGACGAAGTCAGCCGCACTCAGTCCCACGAGGCGGGCATCGAGCCCGCGGCCCGACACGTCCTTGAGGACATCACCTTCGAACGACATGTCGTAGTGCACGAGCACTTCCGACCCAGCGCTATCCTCCGGTGCAGCAGTGGCGGCGGGGGTCATCGCAACCGTAGCCGCAACGAGCGCCACCGACGTGGCAAGCGCGATCGACGCCCGCCCTCGCGGGTCCCGCGGGCGCCGCTGTGGGCGCGAGGCAACCTCGCCGCCGGGGCTGTGCTTGAAGCGATTGAGCATGTCTACGTCCTCCGTTGGATAGGCATTGCGCGCAGCGTCGCACGGTGCGCATTCCCGCCAACAGTAATCGGATGAATAACGCAGGGTCCAGCAGCACCGGACCTAGTGCATTAGCATGTCGCCCAGGACTTCCGCGGATTCATCGTACAAATCTCCTCCATTCCGTGTGATCACTGCGGCCATGGCTGAGTGAGTCTGAGGGTCTTGGGAGGCCTCTTGAGGGTAGGGTGGAGGTGTGCGCCGCAGCGTTCCGCGCCGTGGTTAAGCATGGAATGAGCTACCAGCCACGGAGGGATTTCTTCATTCCCCCCGCCGCACGCGGTAGCCGAGGTACACGAACCCGTTCGCGAAGCGGCGCTCGCCGATGAGCTCCAGATCGAGTCGTAGGCCGGCGTCGAGGAAGCGGACTCCGCCGCCGATGTGCGCGGGCGCGATCATCACGTGCACCTCGTCGAGGACGCCGGCGCGCGCCGCCACGGATGCCAGCTGCCCGCCGCCGATCGCGATCGGGCCGGCGGCGGCATCCGCCATCTCTCTCACCGCCACGGGATCGAAGTCGGTGCGCAGCTCGGTGCGGCGCGTCGTCACCGCGTCGAGCGTCTTCGAGTAGACGATCTTGCCGGCGTCGCGCCACTGCAGCGCGAACTCGCGCTCGGCCGGCGACAGGTCCTCGAGCGGCAGGTCGTCCCACACCTTCATAACGTCGTAGACCTTGCGTCCGTAGAGGTGAGTTCGCGCGGGCGCAACGAGCTCGTTCACGAACGAGTGCACCTCGGCGTCGGGCGTCGCCCAGTCCCACCGCCCGTCGGGTCCGGCGATGTAGCCGTCGAGCGAGGCGGAGTTGAAGTACGTCACTAAGCCCACGCCCGCACGCTACTCGGCGCGCCTTCCGCGGGCCACCCCGCACCCGTTGCCAGTCGATCCTCAGGAATCCCTCTTGCGCGGAGCACGGATTCCGCAGCTATTGTTTTTCGATAGGTCCTTGCCGTTTATCGATAGGTTCGTGATGCGCCCCACAACGATCGTGGTCCTCAAAGCACTCATCGCGGTGCTGATCGCACTGCTGCTGCTGTGCCAGGTCGCGGTGCTGCCCGGCATGGCGCGATCGCTGGCCGGGATGTATCCGTACCTCGCGTATCTCGAGGTGCCCGGAATCGTCATCGGCGTCATCTTCACCCTCTGCGCCCAGGTGGTGCTCGTCTGCGTCTGGCAGCTGCTGACCCTCGTGCGCGCCGACAGCATCTTCACGCCGCGCGCGTTCGTGTGGGTGGACGTGAGCCTGGCCGCCGTCGTCTTCGCCACGGTGCTGGTCGTCACGACCCTCGCGTTCCTGATCACCGCGCCGGCCGGATCGCCGTCGATCGTGCTGCTGTGCCTGCTCGGCATCGTGGTCGGCGCCGGGCTGTCGCTGCTGCTGGTGGTGCTGCGCGGACTGCTGCGCAAGGCGTCGCAGCTCCAGCACGACCTCTCGGAGGTGGTCTGATGCCGATCATCATCAACCTCGACGTGCAGCTGGCGAAGAAGAAGATGTCGGTCACCGACTTCGCCGCCGCGATCGACATCACCCCGGCGAACGTCTCGGTGCTGAAGAACGGCCGCGCGAAGGCGGTGCGCTTCACGACGCTCGACGCGATCTGCCGGGTGCTCGACTGCCAGCCGGGCGACATCCTGGAGTGGGTGCCCGACGACCATCCGGCCGCCATCGCCGCACGGGAGGGCGACGCGTGAACGGTGCGAGCGTGAGCGGCGCGAGCGTCAGCGTCAGCGTCAGCGTCAGCGTCAGCGGCGCGAGCGTGAGCGACCGGCGCACGCTCGCCTGGAGCGACACCGCGATCGCCGAGCTGCTCGACGTCGTCCGCTGCCCGGTGTGCGCCGCGGGGATCGTCGCCGAGCAGCGGTGTCCCGCGTGCGGTGCGGACTTCGCCGGCGCCGTCGGCCGCGACCTCTGGCTCGCGTCGCGGAACGCCGCAGACGCGTTGCGCGCCCGCCAGGCGCTGCTCGCGCAGGTGCCGCTGAGCCCGGTCACGGCGGCGACGGGCAGCTTCGCCGCAGCGCGTGCGGAGACACCACCGGAAGCTGACGCGTCGACTGTGGCGCCCATTCCGGTGGTGGGCATCGACGCGACCGCCGGCGTCGACGCGACCGCCGGCGCCCCCCGGGCCTCCGCGACGGTGCAGTCCGTGCTCGCGGTCGCCGGTGCGGCGCTGGTCGCCGTCGCCGCCGTGGTGTTCACATTCTTCAATCCCGATCTCACCGACCCGTGGCCGCGCGCAGCGATCGTCGGTGCCATCGCGGCCGCTTTCCTCGGCGGATCCGCCTTCCTCGCCCGCCGGCACCTGCGCTTCTCCGCCGAGGCGATCGGAGCCCTCGGGATCGTGTTCCTGGCGCTCACGATCACCGCGGCGCTGCCCCTGCTCCCCCGGGATGCGAACGGCTGGGTCTTCACCGCGCTCGCGACGCTGCTCACGGGCGGCGCACTGGCAGTGCTCGGCCCACGCGCCGGCATCCATGCCTGGCTCTGGACCGGTCTGCTCGCTCTCGCATTCGTGCCGCTCTTGTTCGGCCTGGGTGCCGGCTCGGCGCTCGCGACGACGGCCGGATGTCTCGCCTCGGCGGCCGCCGCCGGCGCGCTGGTCGCCCTCGTCTCCCGCATCGGCTCGGGCGCACGAAGCTCGGGCCTGCGCCGCCCGCTCACCGCGGAGCGCGCGGCGCTGACGGTGGCGCAGTTCGGGTTCGCCGTCGCCGCGCTCTCGACGGTGTGGGGGACGGATGCCGCCACCGCCGTCCCGACCGCGTACCTCGCGAGTGCGACGCTCGTGGCCATCGCGGCGATCGCGGTCGCCTCGGCGCAGCACCCGGCGGGGCGCGTGTGGAGCGGCGTCGCGGGTGCGGCGATGGTCGGCACCGTGGCGGTGCTGCCGATCGCGATGCCCGCGCTCGGGATGGGCACCTGGTTCGCGGCGTTCCCGGTGGCCGCCGGCCTCGGGCTCGTCGCCGTCGGCGCGATCGCCCCGCTGCACCGCGTGGTCGCACGCGGCGCCCTCTTCACCGGCGCGGTCGGCGTGGTCGCCCTGATCGCCGTGATCCCGACGCTCACGGCGTTCCTGTCGATCGCCGGCGCTCTCGCCGGCCCGTCCGCCGACCGCTTGTTCCTGCTTCCCGGCAGCGCGACGGGGCTGACCGTAGGCATCGCCGCACTGTCGCTGTCGCTGGGCTCGTTCGCCGCGATCACCGCGTCCCGCGGCGTCGAAGCCGGCGCGGCGACGGGCGCGGCATCCGTCGACCCCCACGGGTTCGGGGCGCACGACACTCAGCCGGGGCGCGATGCGCACGCCCCGAACGCGCCGGGCACGCCCCGAACGCAGGGCGCACCCCGAATGCAGGGCGCACCCCGAACGGAGGCCGGCATGACGCCGCCGGGCGCCGTCGTGCTGCCGACAGGCGCCGGTGGCGAGCAGAGGCCGCAGCCGCTCGGCACGCGATGGCTCGGGTTTCTCGGCGCCTGGTACGCGGTGCTCGCGTTCCTCACGGTGCTGTCGCTACCCGGCCTCGAGGTGTGGGCGCGGCTCGCGATCGGACTCGTTGCAGCCGTCGGCGCGGGAGCCGTCGTCACCACCTCGCTGCGCGATGCCTCGGCCAGCGCCCGCATGCCGCTTGTGGCCGGCGCGCACGCGGCCGTCCTGTTCGCCGCGGTCCTGTCGTGGCGCGACGACGACCTCACGGTGTGGGCGGGGACCGCGGTCGTCGCATCGATCGGCGTGCTCGCGCTGACCGTACCGCGCGCGGGCCGCTTCGTGCATGTCGGCGTCGGCTTCGGGTACGCGCTCGTCGTGCTCGCGACCGCGCTCGCCCGCGGTGGCGCAGATCCGCTCGTCGTGGTGTGCCTCACCACCTGCGCTGCCGGTGCGGTCGCCATCGCGACGACGTTCGCGCGCCGCATCCCGTCTCGGGAATGGCACGCGGTGCTCGTCGTGACAGCGGTGCCCTTCGCGATCGGCGTGCTGCAGGTGGTGTTCGAGCGCAGCGGCTGGACCGCCCTCTCGACCGCCGTCATCTTCGGCCTCGCGCTGACGCTGGTCACCACCGCACGCGCGGGTCTCGGCGTCGTGGTGCGCACGCTGGCGTCAGCGACGCTCGTTCCCGCGGTCGCCGTCGTGGCGGTGTGCCTCGGCGCGCAGCTGCTGCCCGTGAGCGGGTCGCCGGTGATGCTCCCGGTGATCGCGGCGATCGTCGCGGGCGTCCTGGCGTCGGCCGACCTGATCGGCGACGCGCTCGGCCGGCGACTGCCGCAGGCGCAGGCGCGCGCCGCCGGACTCGCGGTCGAGGCATCCGCTCTCCTGACGGCCGCGATCGCCGTCGCGCTCGCGCTGGTGCGCACGTCGGCGGGCCTGCCCACCACCCTGCTGGTGCTCGTGATCCTCGGCACCGGGTTCGCCGTGACCGCGCTCACCGCGCCGCGCCGCTACGCGTGGCCGCTCGCCGGCGTGGCATTCACCGGCGCCCTCTGGAGTGCCTGGGGCATCGTCGGCGTCACCGGTCTCGAGCCCTATCTGCTCCCGCCCGCCCTCGGCGCCGCGGTCGTCGGCGCGCTGCTGACCGCGCGCGGTCGCCCTGCGGCCGGCCTGTACGCCGCCGGACTCGCGACAGCGGTCGTCCCCGTGGTCCTCGCACTCGCCCTCGATGGGACGGATGCCGCCCTGCCGGCGTTCGCTGCCGACGCCGTCGCTCCTGGCCGGGCCGTGGGACTCGTCAGCGCCGCGTGGGCGCTGGTGGCGGCATCCGTCATCGTCTCGCGAGCGTCCGCCCAACGGATTCGGCGCCTGCGCGTTCTGCGCGTTCCGACGCTCGCCGTCGCGATCGTCGCCGCCGCAGCGGGCGCCATCCAGGGGCTTCGCTGGGGCATCGGCCTCGATCCGGCCCCGACGGATCCAGCGATCCTCGCGGCCCTCGCGTTCGGGCTGCTCGGTGCCGGTGCTGCGGCGAGCGCCGCACGCGGTCTGCACCGGCACGCCGCTGAGGGGACGACTCTCGCCCGCACGCGGTGGCTCGGTGCGCCCGCGGTGCTGATCGTCGGCGTGGCGACCTGGCCGGCGATCGAGCGCGACTGGTTCGTCATCTGGACGATGTGGGGGCTGCTGCTCGGCTTCCTCGCCCTCATGGTCGCCGTCGCCGCGCGCGGGCTGCGCGGGCCGACGGGGCTGCCACCGGTGCCGTTCCTGTTCGCCGTGTCGTTCGTGACGGCCGTGGTCGCGTGGAGCCCGCGCGACCTCCGGGTCGAGTGGTTCTCGCTGCCCCTCGGCCTCTTCCTCCTCGCGGCGGGTGCGCTGGCCCTCCGTCGGCCGGCCGTCGACCCGCCAACGCGCAGGCTCGAGGCATGGCCGGCGGGCTGGACCGGGTCGTGGCCGCTGCTCGCGCCCGGGCTCGTCACGATGCTGAGCGCCTCGGTCGCCGCCACCTACACCGACCCGCGCACGTGGCGGGCGATCTTCGTCATGGCGATCGCCCTTGTCGCGATCCTCGTCGGCGCCACGCAGCGCCTCGCAGCGCCGTTCGTCATCGGGATCGTCGTGCTCCCGATCGAGAATGTGCTGGCGTTCATGGTGCAGATCGGCCGCGGCATCGACGCCATGCCCTGGTGGATCACGCTGTCAGTGGTCGGTGCGGTGCTGCTCATCATCGCCGTCGGCTATGAACGGCGGGCGGGCGACGACACCGGGCTCGCCGCGCGGCTGCGCGATCTGACCTGATCGAGGCGGCCAGACCTCCGACCGAGGAGCCGCACCGCGCTCGCGGCCCGATCGAGCCGCGGCTCACGGGCTGCTCGCCTGTCACGATTCGTGTCTCCGAGCCACCGTTCGTGACAGTTGAGCGGCCTCGACGGCGGGCTCAGGTGTCGAGGGTGACGTCGACCTGTATCTCGGTCGCCAGGCGCTCGAGCTCGCTTGTGAGGTCGTCGAGGTCGACGGATGCCGGAACCCGGGCGACGACCGTCGCCTCGAAGAGGCGCCCGCCGTACATCGCGGCATCGGCGGTGTGGGTGGTCAGCTTGTCGATGCTCACGCCGTGGGCGCCCAGCACCGACGAGATGTCGCGGACGATGCCCGGACGGTCGTTCCCGATCACCTGCATCGTGAGCGGCCGCGCCGTACCGAGCGGCGGCTCCACCGTTCCGGTGTGCACCGCGACCTTCAGCAGGCCGTCGAGCACGGTCAGCGCCGCGCGCAGCTCGTCGGCCCGCTCGGCCGGCACCGATACCTCGATGATGCCGGCGAAGGCGCCCGACAGCTCCGCCAGCTGGCTGTTCTCCCAGTTGCCGCCGTGGTTGCCGACGACGTCGGCGACCGCCGCCACGAGTCCGGACCGGTCGTCGCCGACCACGGTGAGCACGAGCGTCGTCATGCGGACACTGTACCCATGCGGCCCGGCTCGGCGGACCGGAATGCCTCAGCGCTGCCGGCGGCGGGCGGCTCCGGGTCGGAGCGGATCAGCGGGGGGGGAGAGCTCGTCGATCACTGGGAAGGACAGGCGGAACCGTTCCGGGTCGCCGCCGACGGCGGAGGCCGCGCCGAACTCGTCGGCGACGACGGTGACTCCCCGGGCGCTGGCCTCGGCGATGCGCACCGGGCGTTCGCTGCCGTCGGGGAAGTGCAGGGTCCACCGGTCGGCCAGGTAGCCGATGCCGAGCTCGTCGAGCAGCTCCTCGGCGGCGAGCCACTCGAGCGGGCCGGCGCCGTCGGGCGTCCGTTCGCGGCCCAGCAGGTCGAACACGCGGAAGCCGTCGCCCTCGGCGAGCATCCATCCCAGGATCTCGCTGTCGGAACGCCGGTACTCGATCCAGTCGGCAGGCAGCATGGGACCCGAGCGTAGCGAACGCGTCGCCGTCGTGGCACACGGTTCATCCACAACCCGCGCGCGGGTCGGGCGATCGGCGGCCGCATCCCGGTAGCATCCGAGCAGAGATCGCACGTGGGGATGCGCGGTCCGGACTCGGGGAGTCGCATGACCAGTTTCGGCACGGATCCCGCGCGGCCCTCCGCGCGGCGACGTCGGCGCCGCGTGTTCGCGGGCATCGCGGGCGCCGTCGTCGTGCTCGCCGTGATCGGCGGCACGGTGGCCGCGATCGGGTTCGCACGCGCGGCCGCCGGAGACCGGCAGGCGGATGCCACGCCCAGCGCCACCGCGGCGGCGACACCCACCCCCGTCCCGACCCCGCTCACTCCGGAGGAGCAGTTGCTGGCGAGCGCGCCGGACCCCGCGGCCTGCGCCGTCAGCTTCGCAGGCGAGGGGGTGGCCGACGCACCGATGCTCCAGATGCAGGGCGCGCTCTATGCCTCGTTGCCGATCCCCTCGCGGGAGGGACTCGTGTTCGCCGGCTGGTACGCGACGCCGGAGGATGCCGCGGCCCTCGCCGTTCCCGGACGCGTCAACGGCTCCGAGCCCGTCGTCTGCACCGATCGGCGGGTGACGCTGCACGGCGCGTGGGTGAGCCCCGAGCAGAACGCCGCCGAAGACGCACGCATCCCGATCCTCATGTACCACCAGTTCACCGCGAATCCCGAGGGTGAGAGCGGGTGGCTGCGGGGCAATTACGCGTACATCGGCGACTTCGATGCGCATATGAACCACATCGCGACCACGGGGTTCTACCTGCCGACCTGGGATGAGCTGTCGGCCTTCATCGACGGACGGCTGTTCCTGCCGAACCATTCGGTGATCGTGACCGACGACGACGCCGACCAGACGTGGTTCGACCTGGCGGTGCCCGTCATCGACACGTACAAGGTGCTCGCCACATCGTTCATGATCACGGCGTACCGCCAGGATCCCCCGCCGAACATGTATGTGCTGCGCCGGTCGCACACCCACGACATGCACCGCGCGGGCGCCAACGGCGATGGTCTCATCACCAACCTCGGCGTACCCGAGATCGTCGCCGACATGGAGGCGTCCGCCGGCGTGCTCGGTGTGAAGGAGATCGTGGCGTATCCCTTCGGTCACTACAACGACACCGCAAAGGAGGGGCTCCGGCAGGCCGGTTGGGAGATGGCGCGCACCATCGAGCCCGGCTACGTCACAATCGGAACCGACAAGCTCGCGCTGCCGACGGTGCGCATCAACTACGGCATGGGGCTCGACGCGCTGGTGAACCTGATCGGCTGAAGCGAAGCTGCGGCACACGGCGCATTACAGGTTTCGATTTGGTCTTGTCAAGTTTTTCGGGGGCAAAGTCTTCCGATCGACGGGCTGCCGCAGTACATTTACAGGGCGCAGGGGGAGTTCGAACCCGAATCGAACGACCCCACGACCCGACAACCCGGCCGGGTCTGCGCATTGGGGTTGTATGGCCTGTTCGGCGTGCCGTCGTGCGGGCTTCTGGGGAAGTACATGTCTGCTAGGGACGCGTCATCGTGCGCGCGGTGGACCGCGGTCTGAAGCCGACCGCGATCGAAGCGGCGCCGACGGGCGCCGGAGGAGTGACCCGAACGCTCCTCCGACGTCCAACTCCGACGCGCCCACTTCTGGATGTCCTCCCCGACGCGATCGCCCCTCGCGCGCAGCCGTCGCTGGAGCGCCGCCACCTCTGGGAGAGGCGCTACCGGCGACGGCTGATCGCGACCGATGCGGTCTGCATCACCGCGGCCGCCGCCGCGGCCATCGTCTTCGAGGCCGCAGCCGGCGTGCCCATCGCACAGCTCGCCGGGCCCGCCCGCATCGGACTCTTCGTCATCTGCGCGTGGATGACGCTCCTGGCGCTCGCCCGTACGCGGGAACCCTCCGTGCTCGGCGCGGGAGCCGCCGAGTACATGCGCCTCGGGCATGCGACGGGCTTCGCGTTCGGCATCCTGTCGGTTGTCTTCATCCTGGCGCAGCTGCCCGGACTGCGCGCGCAGCTCATCATCGCGCTGCCCGTCGGGCTCGTCGCCCTGGTGCTGAGCCGCTGGCTCTGGCGCAGGTGGCTCATCCACGAGCGCGAGCGCGGCGAATGCGTATCACGGGTCCTCGTCGCGGGCACGCGCGACGACGTCGAGTACGTCATCGAGAAGCTGGTGCACGACCCTCATCACGCCTTCCTCGTGATCGGAGCGACGACGACGGACGGCGTGTTCGAGCCGATCGACATCGAGGATCATCTCTACCCGGTGATCGGGTCGATCCGCTTCACGGCGGCCTACGGTCGCGAGGCCGGCGCCGACACCATCGTCGTCGCGAGCACGCCGGACGACGACCGCGACTTCGTGCGGCGGCTGGGGTGGGAGCTGGAGGGCAGTGCGGCCGAGCTCGTGCTGTGCAACCGGCTCACCGACGTGGCAGGACCCCGATTGTCGCTGCGGCCCCTCGACGGGCTGCCGCTCGTGCAGGTGAAGATCCCCGAGTTCGAGGGCGGCATCCACGCCATCAAGCGAGGGATGGATGTGGTGCTGTCACTCCTCGCCCTCCTGCCGATCGCGCTCATCGCGCCGTTCGTGGCCGTCGCCATCAAACTCGACTCGCGCGGCCCTGTGCTGTTCCACCAGCTGCGGGTGGGTCGCGACGGCCGTCAGTTCTCGATGCTCAAATTCCGCACCATGGTGGTCGACGCCGAGGAGCGGCGCGCTGAGCTGCTCGCCCAGAACGACGGCGCAGGGCCGCTGTTCAAGGTGAAGCGCGACCCGCGGGTGACGCGAGTGGGCGCGATCCTGCGCAGGTTCTCGATCGACGAGCTGCCGCAGTTCGTCAACGTGCTGCGCGGTGACATGAGCATCGTGGGCCCGCGCCCGCCGCTTCCGAACGAGGTGACGTCGTACGACGGCAGCGTGTACCGCCGGCTCTACATCAAGCCCGGTATCACGGGGCTCTGGCAGATCAGCGGTCGCAGCGACCTCACATGGGCCGACAGCGTTCGACTGGACCTGCGCTACGTCGAGAACTGGTCGATCGCCACGGACGTCATGATCATGTGGCGCACGGCGAAGGTCATGATGGCACCGAAGGGGGCTTACTGATGCTCCCTCAGAAGACTTGGCCGGCGACAATGGCGTCGCCGGCCGCCAACAGCTGGACCCGCGGTCGTCACCCGCCGCTGCCCGTCAGGTGCACACTGGCGCTGGCGTCACCGGTGGACGCCCGTTCCCCAAGCGGGCGTGACCGCGGGTCCTTGGGACCGACGCCCGGGCGGACGTAGACGGTGCGAGCCGTAAATTCCGATAATGGAATATGCGGGGCGGTCAGCTAGCTGGACACCACTCGCACCTGGGAGAACTCGACCGCCTCGTTCGACGCGTAATCCTTGAACAGGCGGATCCAGGGCCCCCTGCCGTCGGGCTCAGCGAGCTCGGCCTCTATCGGCTCACCACCGTCGGCGGTGGCGCGCACCCGGTCGTCGGACACGTCGATCCGAATCCGCACCGGGTCGCCTGCGGTCGGCGCGTCGACCGTGCCCGTCGCCAGGTCGGATCCGGTGACACCGCGCTCGCAGCGAGCGAGTGCGATCGTCCCGTCGGCGTGAAGCGAGAACTGATAGCCGTCGGCGTCGCCCCGCCCGCCCTGCCCTCCCGGCGCGTCGCCGGTCAAGGCGAACACCGCGCCGGCAGCGCCGCGCGGAGGGACGGCATCCGGCCAGACGATCGTCATGTCCAGACGGCTCAGTTGCGCTCCCGGAACGGCCAGTGAACCCATCAGATAGCTGGTCGGGTCCATCCGCTGGATGCGCAGAGCTGCCCGGTCCGGGACGAACGAGGGCTGAGAAGACCAGCCGAGGGTGGCGATCGCCGTAGGAAGGTCGCCGGGTGCTCGTCGGCCGGTCGCGAAAGCGTCCCGGTCGGCAGGCCTGCCGTCGACGAGGTAGCCCACGTTGGAGCACATCAGCCCGGCGACCCCGAGGCCCGCGAGCCGTTCCACGTCGTCGTGGAACCGCACCTCCCAGCACATCACCGGGACCCCCGTGACCACGACGCGCCTGATCACGTCGTCCGGCATCGTCACCGGCACGCCGAGGATGTCGAAAGTCGTCGCGAACTCGTCCAGGCGGTCGATCTGCTCCACGTCGAAGTATCCCCACGCGCAGTAGCCTCGTTCTTTCGCAGCGCGCACCTGTGAGGCCGGCGCCCACTGCTTCCAGACGAAGCGCTCCCTCGCCCGGGGTTGAGCATCGAGGAGGTCCAGGAGCGGACGTGTGTTCGTGCCCTGCTTGTCCTCGATGAACACCAGCGTGTCCGGGCCGATCTCACGCAGGACGTCCTCGAGCCTCGAGACAGGCTCGAGCGGAGTGTCGACGCCCAGCCAGCTCCGGGCGTCCACAGACAGGGCGCTCACCTCGCTCCAGGTCATGTCGGCGATCTTCCTGTCGACGCCCAGCACCCGTTCGCCTGACAGATCGTGGTGACAGATCAGCACGCCGTCCGACGTCGCGCACACCGAGATCTCGATCGCCTCGGCGCCCGCCTGCAGCGAGTTCCGATAGGCGGCGAGAGTGTGCTCCGGCCAGTTGTCGCCGCTGCCGCGATGACCGACGTAGAACCTCGGCCGACCGATGAGCTCGCGGACGTCGAACGGGATGGGTGCCCGCGAGGGCGAGGGAACGCCCGAAGGAGAGGGAGCGGCGGGGATCGTCTCGGACGGGTTCCCGTTCGCCGGGGGCGGCGCCGAGCAGCCGGCCAGGACCACGGTCGACAGCCCGCCGATGAGGAAGACACGACGCGATATCGGAGACGGGGCCATCGCGTCACCTCCCGTTGTTCGCGGGCGCCTCGGCCGCCGAGGCGCTCCTCTCGGCGATCTGGGTGCTCTACGGCACCGCTGTGTAGGTGAGCGTCAGCGTGGGGCGATATGACGCGTTGGTGGCCTCTCGCGACCAGATACGCACGTTGTCCGTCCCGGCCGTGCTCGACATCCGCATCGTGATCGTCTGACCCGACAGCCCCGCGAGGTCGGCTGCCTGGATGCTCACCGTGTAGGCGGTGTTGGTGGTGCCCGCGCTCGCCAGCTCCCCGATCACTCCGGACGAGGTCTGAGTGAGACGCGTGTTCCACGTCAGGGTCGCCTCGTCCCATGGCCCGGTCATCAGGTGGAAGACATGTGCATTCGCGGAGGCCGCTGTGGAGTCCGTGGACGTTCGCACCGACAGCGAGGCGGACGTCAGCTGCATCCCTGCCGGTGCGGCAGGGAGGGCGAACGACAGGAACGACTCGATCCCCGTGCTGAAGCGGGACGACAGCTGGTTGGTCGTGCCGTACGTCGCCGCAGCGTTGCTCGCCGCGGCCATCGTGTCGGCGCTGGTCACGATCGTCTGCACGACGGGCGGCACGACCGGCGGAGCGATGGTCGCCGAGACGGCGGACGAAGCCGCGCTCACGTTGCCGGCGGCATCGCGCGCGGTCACCCGGTAATACCAGGTGCCCGTCGGGCGCCCGTTGTCGGTATAGGAGGAAGCGGTGACATCGGACAGCCGCGACGACGGGTCGGCGGCGAAGTCCGTAGCGGTCCCGCGGTAGACCGTGTAGCCGGTCACACCGCTGTTGTCGGTGGATGCGCTCCATGCGAGCCCGACGTCGGCGTTGCCGGCGACGGACGCGACCAGACCCGTGGGCACCGAAGGCGCCTCCGTATCGGGGCCGGCGACGGGTGTGAAGGTGAGTCTCACAGACGGCCGATACGTCGCCGATGTCGCCTCCGCCGACCAGAGCCGGACGTTGTCGGCGCCCGCGCTCGACATCCGGAGCGTCACGGTCTGGCCGAGGGCCGATGCGAGCGGGCCCGTCGTCAGCGCGACCGTGTAGGGGGTGTTCGTGGCCGTCGCGCCGGTGAGCGTGCCCAGTGCCCCCGACGTCGCCGTCAGCGGCCTGTTGTTCCAGTTCACGGCGGCTTCGGTCCACGCTCCGGACATGAGACGGAAGTCATGCGCGTCCACGGAGGCCGCCGTGCCGTCGGTCGTCGTCCGCACCGAGAGGACGGCGCCCGTGAGCGCCGTGCCCGCGGGAGCGGCCGGAAGCGGGACGGCGAGGAACGACTCGATCGCACCCCCGGTCCCGCGCGACGACAGTTGATTCGACGTGCCGTAGAGCGTCGTCGGAGCCGACTGCGCCACCATGGCGTCGTCGGTGATCGGCACCGTGATCTCGACCGGTGTGCCGCCGTTGGCGAGGATGGTCGCGTTTACGCTCGCCGACGCACCGCTCACGTTGTTCTCCGCGTCCCGCGCGGTCACCTTGTAGTACCAGACGCCCGGCGTCCGGCCGTTGTCCGTGTACGACGGCGCGGTCACGTCGGCGATCTTCGAGGAGGCGTCCGGCGCGAAGCCCGCACTCGTCCCTCGATACACGGTGTACCCGGTGACCCCGACGTTGTCCGCCGCGGGCGACCAGGTGACGGTCACATCCGCGTTGCCGGCGACGGAGGTCGCCAGCCCCGTCGGCACAGTCGGCGCCTGCGTGTCAGGACCGGAGGCGGGCGTGAACGTCAGCCGCAGCGAGGGCCGGTAGGCCGCCACCGCCTCGGCGGACCACAGGCGTACGTTGTCGCTGTTGGCGCCCGACATCCGGAGGGTCACCGTCTGCCCGAGGAACGAGGACAGTCCGTCGGCGCCGAGGCTGACGGTGTAGGCGGCGTTGAGCGCTGTCGCGCCCGTGAGAGTGCCGAGCACGCCGGTCGCCGTCGTGGTCGGGCGGTTGTTCCACGTGACGGCGTCCTCGGTCCAGGCGCCTGTCACCAGCCGGAACTGAGGAGAGTCCGTCGTCGCGGCGGTGCTGTCGTTCGATGTGCGGACCGACAGCACGGCGCTCGTCAGCACTGTCCCGGCCGGCGCGGCCGGCAGCGGCAGTCGGATGAACGACTCGATCGTTCCGCTGGTTCCCCGCGCCGACAGCTGGTTCGACGAGCCGTACAGGGTCGTCGGAGCCGACTGCGCCACCATCGCGTCCTCGGTGGGCGAGAGTGTCACCTCGACCGCCTGCGACGGCGGCTGGATGGTCACCGAGGCGGACGCTGGGGCGCTGACGTTGCCCGCGGCATCCTGTGCGGTCACTCGGTAGTACCACGTGCCGGCGGCACGCCCCGTGTCCACGTGCCCCGGCGTCGTGACCTCCGCGATGCGGTTGCCCGCGCTCGGCGTGAAGTCCGCCACGAGGCTCCGGTACAGCACGTAGGAGCTGACGCCGCGGTCATCGGTCGAGGGGTTCCACGAGAGCGTCACGGTGGTTCCGCTGGACAGCGTCGCCGTGAAGCCGCCCGGTGAACTCGGGGCGGTCACATCCGGCGGGACGATCGTCAGCATCGCGGTGTCGGAGGGCTGACTGACGTTGCCCGCCGCATCTCGCGCGACGACGCGATAGTAGTGCGAGCCCGCGGAGAGCCCGCTCTCGCTGAACGACGTGCCGCTGACGGTGCCGACCAGCGTCCCGTCGGCGATCGAGAAGCCCGGGGCATCCCCCCGGTAGACCATGTAGTCGATCACATCGACGTTGTCCGCGGACGGCGCCCATGTGACGGTCGCGCCATTCGCCCCCGCCTGCGTCGCGGCCGGGCTGGCGGGTGCCGTGGGGGCGTCGATGTCGGTGACGAGGAGCTGCCTGGGCGCCGACGGCAGGCTCTCGTTCTCGGCGCCGTCGACCGCGGTCACCCGGTAGTAGTACGTGCCCAGCGCGGGGGCGTCCTCGTGGTACGAGGTCGTCGCCGTTGTCGCGAGGAACGAATCGGCGTCGGGCGTGAAGTCGGCCGACGTGCTCCGGTAGACGCGGTATTCCAGCACGCCGGTGCTGTCGGTGGATGCCGCCCACGACACGTCCACCCCGCCGGAGCCGTGGGTGGCGGTGAGGCCGGAGGGCGTGCTCGGGGATGCGGCGTCCTGCACCCCGAGCGCGTAGTGGCGGGCGATCTCGTTGGCACTCAGGCCGCCGTTGTACACGGCGAACTCGTCCAGCGCCCCGCGGAAGTACGAGTTCGAGGTCGCGCCGGGCCAGCTGCCGAGGTTGCCGCCGCCGATGCGCCAGTACCCGCTCGTCGTATCCGCGCCGGTGACGCTGCTCTGCGCGACGAGCACGCCGTCGACGTAGAGCTTCCGGCCGGAGGAGTCCAAGACTCCCACCGCGCTGTGCCAGTTGCCGTCGGCGTAGCCGAGCGGGCTGGTCACGACCGCCGCCGAGCCGACCCACGAGCCGAAGACGAGATTGCCGCCCGCGGTCATGTACAGATGCTTGTCGTAGTTCGTGCCGTTGCCGGTCTGTGCGTTCTCGAATCCGAACAGCTTGCCGCCGGCGGTCGTGGTGCTGAACCAGATCTCGCCGGTGAAGGCCGCCGAGGGCGTGAGCGTGGCCTGCGTGGCGACCGTGCCCTGCTGTGTGCCGGGGGTCGTCACCGCCGGATCGCCGGGGATGATGCCCGGCTGGCCCTTGGTGACGCCGTTCCGGTACACCCCCGGATAGGTGCCGAAGCGGGCGGCGTCGGCGGCAGTGGTGCCGGATGCGTCACCGAGGCGCCAGTAGAGCGTCGGGTCTGCGGCGAAGACGCGAGTGCCGTAGGCGTCGGCGGGAGCGTGGTTGAGATCGAGTTCTCGGCCCGCCGCCTCATAGTGGTCGGCCACGTCGCCGGCGCCGAGTGCCGACGAGTAGACGGCGGTCTCGTCGATCGTGCCCGCGAAGAAGTTGCTCGTCGGGCGGTTCGGCCAGCCGGAGAGGTTGTCTCCGCCGACGTGCCACA
This sequence comes from Microbacterium sp. LWS13-1.2, assembly GCF_040144835.1. Lineage (NCBI taxonomy): Bacteria > Bacillati > Actinomycetota > Actinomycetes > Micrococcales > Microbacteriaceae > Microbacterium > Microbacterium sp. LWS13-1.2. Next base: position 2,980,142 of record NZ_CP151632.1, on the reverse strand, counting down.
CCCCGTGGTAGGACTGGGCGACCGCGTTGGAATTCTGCGCCACCCGGACCCCGTCGACGTACAGCGCCATCCCGCTCGCGCCCTGTGTGCCCACGACGTGATGCCACGACCCGTCGTTCAGCGCATTGAGCGAGGTCAGGGTCACGGTCGAGCCGGTGTAGGCCCCGAAGACGACGCGGCCCGCATTGGTCATGTAGAGGTGCCGGTCGTAACTGCCGCTGAGCACGGTCGCCCCGGTGTCGGTGCGGGGGCGCCCGCTTCCGAATCCGATGATCTTGCCGCCTCGAGTGGTCGTCGTTTTGATCCACGTCTCGACGCTGTAAGTCGTCGGCGCGGGGGCCAGTCCCTGGTGCCAGACGTAGTCGTCGCCTCCGTCGAAGACGAGTGATCCGCTGGGGTCGCCGGCGACGGGGGTATCGGCCGAGTTCGCCGCGCCGTTCTCGAGCACGCCCGGCTGGCGGCTGGTGTTCGTCGTCGCGGCGGAGCCGTCCTGCAGCCACGACCCTGTCGTGTTCCCCTGCCAATAGATCGCGGGCGCGTCGGAACGGACGGATGCCGCGTAATCGGCCGCCGGTGCGACCGCGGTGGCGGTCGCCACCTGCGAGAGCACCGAGGTGTTCGTGCCGTCGGTCGCTCGCACCCGATAGGTGTAGGTCTCCCCTGCAACCACATCCGTGTCGACGAACGTCACCTGCGGGCGGTTCCACCACACCGAGGACGAGGCGCCGCTCCAGATCGGGCTCGACGAGTTGTTGCGGAAGACCTGATACGTGAGGTTCGAGTCGTCGTCGTCGATCGAGGTGCGGATGCGGACGTCGATCGACCCGCTGCTCTGAGCGACCGCCGATACCGTCGGCGCCGGCGGACTGCCGGTGTCGGTGGTCCCGAACCGCGTCAGGTGGTCCTGCGGCGCACCGTTGATCGTGGTGAAGTCGCCGCCGCTCCACATGAACGGCTGCCCGGTCGACCTGCCGGTCGCGATGACGAGCGCGCGCGGGCCGATGCCCTCGCCGATGCCATCGTTGGACTTGGGATCCCACGCGAAGTGCGACCCGTCGACCGTGCTCTGCGCGAGGAAGTAGTGGCGCGTGCCGTCCTGCTGCGCATTCACCGAGTCGCAGTTGTGACCGTGGCTCACGGAGTAGAGGGTCGTCTGGTGCTGCAGCGTCATCTGAGTGGCGCCGAGACACGTGTCGCGCCAGAGCTGGTCGCCCGTCGCCCACGAGAACGCCGCGCGCCCGTCGAAGACACCGCCACCGGTGCCCTCGTTCGAAATGTAGAACCTGCCGTCGTCGGCGCTGAAGATGTGCTTGGTCACCGAGGTGTTCGCAATGAACCCGGCCGGATAGGTGCGGATGTTCGCACCCGTGACCGCGTCGACGATGGCGATCGAGTGCGAGTACGCGCCGTTGACCGAGAAGAAGTCTCCGCCGATCGCGACCTTGGAGCCGTCAGGCGAGACGCCGATCCCTCGGCCGATGTCGTCGACGTTTGCCGTCCACGGAAGCAGCGCCCCGGTCGTGACATCGACGGCGGCGAACCGCTGGCGTGCCTCGCCGCCCACCGTGAGGAACATGCCGCCGAAGTACATCGTCGTGCCCTTCACGGCGAGGGTGTGCACGATCGAGGAGATGCTGGGGGGCCGGAAGCCCGTGACGGTGCACGTGCGGACGTCGATCTGGGCGATACGCCCCGTGGACACACCACCGACGTTCGAGAAGTTCCCGCCGATGTAGACGGTGTTGCCGTCGGGCGCCGCGATGGCCGCATAGACCGCCGGTGTTCCCCCGGCCAGCGAGAGACTCAGCTGGCACGCGTCGGCGCTGCCCGTCTCGGCGTCGAGGATCGCGAGGGCGTTCACGGCGACCGGCGAACCCGAACCTCCTTCGGGCGGACGCAGCTCGCTGAACGTGCCCCCCGCCACGACCTTGCCGGCCGATTGCGCGAGCGCGTACACCGTTCCGTTCGTCTGCCATGTCGGCAGCTCGTCGGCGCTGAACTGAACGCCGGGCGAGAGGGCTGCAGCCGGTTCGGGCGGCGTGACCGCGACAAGGCCCACCACGAGTGCCGAGGCTACGACGACACCTGCCCAGACACGTGAGACCATCGGTCACACCCCCAACGCCCACAGACGTATCCGTGGGCCATCCCAGAAGCACCGCCGGGTTCCCAGTCGTCGAGCTCGGACGCTTCCCAGTGCGTCTCTCGGCTTTCGGGACGATGCAAGGCACACTGTACGCCTCCGTTCCGGCTTTGTCTCCAGGGATCTGCTGCGCGGGGGCTCTGGCGCGTGACGGGGCCCGCGCCTCCGACGGAACGCCGAGTGGATGCGTCGCGTTCGGACCGGCTATTCCGCGCGACGCGGTTGCGTTGTATGGTGTGCCCGAGAACGTCCCTCACCGGCAGGCGAGGGACGGTGACGGCCGTTGAACCCGAAACCGACGGCCGACGAGACGGTCGTCGAACCCGAAACCGACGGCCGAAGAGACCGCGTTCCGCGCCGGCAGGCGAGGGACGCTGACGGCCGTTGAACCCGAAACCGACGGCCGATGGACCGCGCTGGGGAGCGCTCTCCGAGATGCGTCGTGACGATGTCGTCGCGCGCCCGCTGGGGGGAAGTATGGCTGGGGAATGGCGCCTCGGCGCCCGATCGTCACGCGTATCGGCGTCGCCGGAGACGGCGAAGATGCCGCGACCGTCGACGACGGCTGCGAGCGCCGCCGCGTTGGGGGGTGCGACAAGACGTCGAACAGCGCCCGGAGTGCTCTTCGTCGGCATCAACTACGCGCCCGAACCGACGGGCATCGCGCCCTACACGGAGGGCATGGCGTGCGCCCTCGCGGCGCGAGGATGGCGCGTGCGGGTCATCACCACGCATCCGCACTATCCGTGGTGGAAGGTTCAGGACGGCTACGGCGGCTGGACCCGCACCGAGACGCGGGATCTGGTCGACGTCACGCGACTGCGCCACTACGTGCCTCGACGTCACACCATGCTCCATCGGGCGCTCTCGGAGCTGACCTTCGGGCTCAGGGCGACCTTCGCCGGTTGGCACCGCCCGGATGCCGTCGTCCTGGTCAGCCCCGCGATGATCTCCTCCCGGCTGGCCGCCGTCCGTGCTGCACTGACGGGCGTACCGACGATCGTGTGGGTACAGGACATCTACACGCTCGGCGCGCGGGAGACAGGTGCCGTGTCGCATGGCGCGGCGGGGATCGCCGCGCTCGAGCGCGGGCTGGTGAACTCCGCCGACCGGGTCGTGGCGATCCATGACCGATTCCGCCGCGTGCTCCAGGAGGACCTGTCGGTCGCCACGCCCGTCGACGTCGTGCGGAACTGGTCGCACGTGAGAACGGACGGCGCCGGACGGGACAGCATGCTCCGCCGGGAGCTCGGCTGGGCGGACGATGACGTGGTCGTGCTGCATGCCGGCAACATCGGGGCGAAGCAGGGACTCGACAACGTCGTCCATGCCTCCCTCGAGGCGGCTCGCCGCGGATCCCACGTGAAGTTCGTCCTACTGGGCGACGGGAACCAGCGCCACGCCCTCGAGGCGATGGCGTCATGCTCACGACTGCAGTTCCTCGATCCGCTGCCGGACGGCGCCTTCGAGCGTGCGCTGGCCTCAGCCGACTTCCTCCTGGTCAACGAGCGCCCGGGTGTCACCGAGATGGCCGTCCCCAGCAAGCTGACGACGTACTTCGCCACAGGGCTTCCGGTGATCGCCGCGGTCGACCCGTCGAGCATCACTCACGATGAGGTCTCTGCCGCCGGAGCCGGCCCGTGCGTCCCTGCGGGCGACCCGGGCGCACTGGTCGACGCCGCCGAGCGGCTCGCGGCTGACCCCGTCGCCGCACGGGCGTTCGGCCGCGCCGCGCAGAGCTATCGGGATGCGCATCTCGGCGTCGACGCCGCGGTCGCCTCTTTCGAGGCGACCATCCAGGCGGCGATGGTGTCGGGTCGGCGCGCGTCGGCCGGCGCACTCGCCGGCTCGCGGAGCCGCGGGCACCGCCCGGTCCTCCACCACTGACGGACGACGGACCCGGACGCGGCGTCCTTTCACCGGCCGGCGGCCCGCGAGCCGCCGATGGCCCGAGTGGCCCTCGAGTCGCCACGGCCGAGCCTGCGGCCCGCGGGTCGCCCACGGCCGAGCCGGCGGCGGAACGCTCGCTCCGCCGCCGCCTCTCCCCCGCTCAGGGTGTCGTGTACGTCAGCGTCAGCGTGGGTCGATAATCCGCTGACGTCGCCTCACGAGACCACAGCCGCACGTTGTCGCTGCCCGCCGGGCTGGACAGTCGCAGCGTGATCGATGTGCCGGCCAGCGGTCCGAGGTCGGCGGCGGACAGGTTGGCGATGTAGGGACTGTTCACCGCCGTCGCTCCCGTGAGCTGCCCGAGGACAGCCGCCCCCACACTCGTAGGACGGTTGTTCCAGGTGATCGTGCCCTCCTGCCACGTGCCGCTGACGAGCCGGAACTCGTGGATGTCGGTCGATCCGGCCGTCGAATCGTTGGACGTCCGCAGCGAGATCGTCGCCGAAGTGAGCACCTGCCCGGCCGGCGCTGCCGGCAGGTCGAACCGCAGGAAGGACTCGATCGTGGTGTTGAAGCGCGACGATATCTGGTTGGTGGCTCCATAGGCGAAGGCCGGGTTGATGGCCGCGGCCATCGAGTCGGCGGTCGTCACGATCGTCTGCGTCGTGGGTGGAGCCGGTGGATTGGTCACCGTGGCGCTCGCCGCGACCGAGGCCGCACTCACGTTCGATGATCCATCCCTCGCGGCCACCTTGTAGAACCACGTGCCCTGCGGCCGAGCGCTGTCGGTGAAGGTCGTCTCCGCCACGTCGCCGATCCGAGAAGCGTCGTTCGCGGTGAAGCCGGCCGTCGTGCCTCGGTAGACGAGGTATCCGGTGACCCCGACGTTGTCCGTCGAGGCACTCCAGTTCAGGGTGACGTTGTTGGCGCCTTCGACGGTCGCCGTCAGTCCCCCGGGCACGCTCGGCGGCGTGCTGTCGGGAGCCACGATGACGACGGATGCCGCGCTCGACGCACCGGAGACGTTCCCGGCGGCATCGCGTGCGGTCACCTTGTAGTACCACGTGCCCTCGGAGAGCGGCGTGTCGTGGTACGAGGTGCCGGCGATGTCCGGCTGGATGAGGGTCTCCATGCTCGGCACGAAGCCGGCATCCGAGCCCCGGTACAGCGCGTAGCCCGTCACCCCGGCGTTGTCCGTCGAGGCCGTCCAGGAGACGTCGGCCGCCTGCCCCGCCGCGACGGCGTTCACTCCCGTCGGGACGCTCGGCGCCACACCGTCGACGACAGTGACGGGAGCGGAGGCCGCGGAGGCCGCGCTCGCGTTGCCGGCGCCGTCGAAGGCGACGACCTTGTAGTAGAAGGTGCCAGGAGGCGGTGCGACGTCTTCGAACGTCGTGCCCGCGACCGTCCCGCGGAGCGTGTCGGCCGCGGGGGTGAACCCGGCGGTCGTGCCGCGATAGACCCGGTAACCCGCGACGCCGACGTTGTCGGTCGAGGCGGTCCAGGTCACGTCGACGTTCGCTCCGTCGAACGAGGCACCCACCCCTTGGGGCGTGCTCGGAACCACCGCGTCGACGAAGCCCGTCCCGACACTGAAGTGGTTCTGCACCTGCTGTGGCGACAGCGCCTGGTAGTACACCGCCGTCTCGTCCAGCTGGCCGTCGAAGTAGCGGTTCACCAGGGCGTTGCCCGCACTGGGGTAGCCGTTGAGGGTGTCACCGCCGACGTGCCACGTGCCGTTGTAGGTGCCGCTGCCCGTCGTGGCGTTCTGCGCCTGAAGGACTCCGTCGACATACAGCCGCATGCCGCCCGGCCCCTGGGTGCCGACCACGTGGTGCCACTGCCCGTCGTTGACCGCCGCGAGACTCCGCAGCGTCGTCGTTCCGAACCCGGCGCGCACGCCGAACCGCAGGAACCCGGTCCCGTTCTCCATGTACACCACACGGTCGACCGTGCCGCTGACGCGATCGACTCCGGTGTCCGAACGAGGGCGCCCCGTCGAGGATCCGTAGTTGGCGAGCGCCCCACCCGTGGTCGACGTCGTACGAAGCCACGTCTCCACCGAGTACACGGTGGGTCCGGGCGCGATGACGTCGTTCCAGATATACTGCGGCAACCCGTTCGGCTGCGTGTCGGTGAACGTCGCACTGCGGCTCGCGTCGTTGGGGATCGCCCCCGCGGCGGTGCGGTTCACGCCGTTCTGCGCGAGGCCGTTGAGCCCGACGACCGTCGGGCCGGCGCTGTCCACGACCCACTGCGCGTTCGCCGTGTCGTCGTAGCGATAGAAGAGCCGTGGCTGATCGGCGATGACCGTGGATGCGTAGACGGACCCTGTCGCCGATGCCGTGACCGTCGCCGTCCCCGACAGGGCGCTCTGGTTGTTCGCCCGGTCGATCGCGCGGACGCGATACGTGTAGCTCGTTCCGGGCGTCACATCCGTATCCACGAAGGTGGCCTGGAAGCGATACCAGTGCTTCGACTGGGCCACCCCGGTCCAGACGGGGGTCGTCGTGTTGTTCCCGCGATACACGGCGTAGGTGATGTCCGAGTCGTCCGGATCATAGACACCGCGGATGTTGACCTGGACCGCGTTCGGCGTGATGGCGCGTGCCGCGAGGGCCGGGACCGGTGGTGCGCCCGTATCGGTCGGGCTGAACCGCGTCAGCCCCTGCTGATTGGCGCCGTTGACGCGGGTGAACTCCCCGCCGACCCACAGGTACGGCGTGCCGTTCGTGCCCGGTCCGATCGCGATCGAGCGCGGGCCGATGCCTTCGCCGGTGCCGTCGTTCAGCTCCGGAAGCCAGCCGATCTGCAGCTGCGTCGGGTCAGTGGCGTGACTCACCGAGAGGAAGGTGCGCCGCCCGTCCGGGAACATCCCCATCGCCGAGCAGTCATGGCGATGGTGCGCCTCGAACAGCAGTCCCTGATACGGGACGATCGCCTGTGTGGCGCCGGCGCAGTTGTCGCGCCACGCCTGGCTGTAATCGGACCAGTTGTAGGCGAGGGCGCCGTCGAACCCGGCGAATCCCTCCTGCGCCACGTAGAACCGCGTCCCGTCGGAGCTGATCATCTTCGTCCGCGAAGTGTTGCCGACCGTGCTGGCCGGCCACGTGCGCAACACCGCTCCCGTCGTCGCGTCGATGACGGCGAAGCTGTGGGATGCCGATCCGTTGATGTCGAACCAGTCGCCCCCGATCGCGAGCCTGGTGCCGTCCGGGGAGAGCTGGAGCGCATCCCCTCGGGCATTCTTGTTGGGCACGACCGTGTTGCTGTACAGCTCCTCCGTCACACCGGACGCGTTGGCGACGAAAGCCGTCTGCAGAGTTCCTGCGCGGTTGACCTTCGCGAAGCTGCGCCTGCTCTGTCCTCCCACCGTCTGGAAGACGCCACCGAAGTAGACGAACTCGTTGGAGGGCTCGATGTCGAGCACATAGCTGGAGATGCCGCTCACCCGGAACGGCGTGACCGTGCAGGTGGCGACGTTGATCTCCGCGAGCCGGCTCACCGCGACGCCGCCCACGCTCGTGAACTGGCCGCCGATGAAGACCGTGTTGCCGTCAGGCGCCGCCTTCACCGCGTAGACCGCTGCCGTACCGCCGCTGAAGGCGACCGGCAGCTGACACGCGTCCGGCTCCCCTGTCGCGGCGTTCAGGATGGCCAGGCTCTGCAGACTTCTCGCAGCGCCTGACTGTCCTGCGCCCGGGCGGATCTGGCTGAAGGTCCCCCCGACGACTGCCCTGCCGCGGGATATACCCACTTGCCAGACCACGCCGTTGGTCTGCCAGGTCGGCAGCGCATCGGCGCTGAACGGCAGATCAGGCGAGAGGGCTTTCGCCTCTTCGGCAGGTGGTAGAGCGATCAATCCGATCGCGAGCGCCGCAACAGCGGCAAGGCTCGCGAAGATGCGAGTACGCACGTCAACCCCGATTCCCAGAATTCGAGACCGGTGTCGCACATCCCCAGTGGATCACCGGTCGCCCACAGGCTCCCGTCCGCGGGCACACGTGCTGTCGCTGCGATTTCGGCATCATCGTCGGGTGCAACTTGCCAGTACGCTTGACCGAGGAGTTTACACGACCATGCGTCAGGCGTCAGGGTAGAGTCCGATACTCGTACCGGAGAGTGCGGGGACAGTGGGGGACATGTCCGGCCTGACCTTTCGCGAAGCCATGGATTCGTTGTCGAGCTCGCAGAAGAGCCGCGTGGGCGTCTCACTGTATTCGCGCTACATCAACCGTCCCGTAGGGCGGGTTCTTGCGGCGGCTGCCGCCTCCACCGGGGTCTCCCCCAACGGCGTGACCGCCGTCTCGGCGTTCTGCACCGCCGCGGGCCTGATCGTGCTGGTGATCAGCCCCGCCGGCTGGGTCACGGGTCTGACTGTCGCGATCCTCCTGGTGCTCGGCTTCGCCCTGGACTCCGCGGACGGCCAGGTCGCCCGACTGACCGGGCGCGGCAGCCTCGCGGGCGAATGGCTCGACCACGTCGTCGATTCGGGCAAGATGGTCGCCGTCCATGCCGCGGTGCTCGTCGCGGCGGCGACGCAGGGGCTCCTGACGGGGGCATGGCTCTTGATCCCGCTGGCCTACATGCTCGTCGCGGTCGTGCTCTTTTCGGGAATGACGATCTTCGAGCTGCTCCGCCGGACGCGGCCGCACCCCGCCGATCCACCGAGATCCCCCTCGGCGATCCGCGCGTTCGGCCTGCTCCCGGCCGACTATGGGGTCCTCGCCCTCGCCTTCCTCCTGTGGGGGGCATCGCAGATCTTCTTCGTCGTCTATGCCGCCCTCGGAGGCCTGACCGCTCTCATCACGGCCGCTCTGCTGCTCAAGTGGTTCAGGGTTCTCAAGCGCACCAGCTGACCGACGAGACTACGGCGCCTCGCGTGTGTCCCGTCGGTAGTAGAACAGCGCCACGGGGACGAACAGGAGCGGAGCCGAGACCGCGTTCGCACCGAATCCGAGCACGAGGCTCCACTCGTCGCCTCCCAGCACGTAGCCGATGAGGAACCCGGCCGTGGTGGCCACGGCGATGCCGATGCGCACCAGCGTCACCGCCGATTGGTGATCGAGCACCCGCAGCACGATGCCGTGGATGCCCGCCCACCCCGTCAGGATCGTCGAGGCGCCGACCAGAACGAGGCCGAGCAGGAGGTCCGCGCGTTCCACACCCGCAGGGGCCCAGCCGCTGAACCAGACGACGCCGACGAGGAACGCGACGCCGGCGGTGGCGAGGAGCCCGAGCCGGATGCTGGCGCGCCAGCCGCGTGCGATGATCGCCGACGCCCGCCGGTAGTCGATATGCGTGGCGCCGTCGGCGACGATGTTCGTCGTCGTCGCCGCGAAGGCCAGATTCAGCGGTCCGAGCAGGGTCTGCGCGAGCCGGACTCCGCCGATGAGGTCGTTCGCGCCGGAGCCGGCGAGCACGAACAGTGGCACCGAGACGATGAACTGCCCGACGGCGAAGTCGAGCGTCTGCCAGGCAGCGGACGACCGGTAGCTGCGGTAGGGGTAGACCCCCACGCGCAACGGGACCTGAGGGAGCACCACGGCGGCCGCGATCGCGCACGATACGCCGATCGCGAGCATGAACGACAGCGGCGTGGCGGCGAGAACAGGCAGCGCCGTCGCCGAGACGAGCGTCACGCGCACGGCGTCGCCTGCTGCGACGGCCCAGCGCCGGCTCGAGCCGATGGCGCGATATCGGACCCAGTCGTAGAACACCGGGACGGCGCCGGCGACACCGATGATCGCCGCCTCGCCGGCAGCGACCCCGCCCGAGCTGATCGCGATCGCGCCCACCGCGAGAGCCGACAGCGACGAGACGACGAGCATGTACCGCGCGGGTACGAGCGCATGCGAGTCGGTTCGCTGGAAGATCAGTGCGGGTTGGAAGAGGGCGGCTCGGGATCCTCCGACCGCGAGCGCGCTGGCCAGCGTGATGATCGAGAACGAGGTGAACGCCGCGGGATCCATGCGGACCGCGGCGATCAGGATGGGGAGTGCTCCCGCGGCGCTCGAGAGGATCTGCGCGACCGTCAGCGGACGGGGGAGCCGAGAGCGGCGGCTCATCTCGCCGCCGCTCGAACCGCGGCTTCGAGGTTGGCGCCGACGGCCTCGACGCTGAATCGATCCGGGGGTGCGGCGGCGATCGCAAGCTGCTCCGCCAGGTGCGCGTCATCCCGCAGGAAGGCCGCGAGGGCGTCGGCCAGCGCTCGCGGCTCGACGGGATCGACGGCGACAGCGGCGGCCCCCGATGCGATGATCTCCTCGGCCGCCCCGTCCCGCGTCGACAGCACGACGGGACGCCGCGCGTTGACGGCCTCGAAGCCCGCGAGCGAGCGGTAGTCGCCCTGCGTCGGACAGATGACGACGTGCGCGCGAGCGTAGTCCGCAGTCACCTCGTCGTGCGGTCTTCGTCCGTGGAAGCGGACCTTCTCGACCAGCCCCAGGTCGCCGGCCTGCCGTTCCAGCGCTGCGCGCTCTGGTCCGTCCCCGACGACATCCAGCGTCCACTCGCGTACGTGCTCGGGGAGGGCGGCGAGCGCGGCCAGGAGGAGGTGAAGCCCCTTCCTGCGCTGAAGGCTGTTCAGGAACAGGAAGCGCACGGGACCGCCGTCGTCGAAGGCCGGCGGCGGATCCCCCGGCTGCGACGTGAGGTACGGCCCGACGCGCAGCCGCCCGGCTCGGATTCCGAGGCGCTCCCGCGCGTAGCGCGCGGTCCGCTCGTTGCTCACGAGCACGATGTGCGACCGACGGGCGAAGATCCGCTTCACCGTCGTCGCGAGCCGGCCCTCCGCCCCGCCGCGGAACGACGGCTCCGACTCGATCAGCTGCACCACGCGACGACGCCGGAGGTGTGCCGTGGCGGCCGAGACGAGTGCCGTGGGAGTGAACTCGACGACGATGACGACATCGGTCGGACGCCGCAGCATCCTCCAGATCGCCCGGGGCGTCGGCACGCGGAGGTTGCCCGTGTACGTGTACTCCCCCACCCGGCGGTCGCGTCGACGCACCCAGAAGCGCAGGTCCGCAGCGAGCGGAAGCTCCGGGTATCGCTCGAGCGGATAGCCCTCTCGAACGAGGACGGTGGCGTCGGGGAACCTGCTGGCGAACTGCCCGAGCACGTCACGGAAGTAGGCCAGATCGTCGCCGAACCCGAAGGCGCCGCTCACCCACACCGCTCGCAGTCGATCGGACCCTGTCACCCCGGCCCTCCCTCGACGGTGTGATGACCGCGACAGCAGTGAGCGGTCCGCGAGGTGCGTGCGTGTGATCATATCCGCTGACCCACGGAAATCACGCGTGGCTAGGATGTCGCCCATGGGGGGACGACGCAGTCTTGCCGGTTTCACGGGCGCCGGCTACGACAAAGGGCGCGGCATCGCCTGGCAGGCGGCCTGGCAGCTCGCCTCCAGCCTTCTCGTCATGCCCTGGTTCGTGCCGGCCAAGGTTCGCGTCAGGGTGCTGAGAGCATTCGGCGCCAGGATCGGCGAGGGCGTGAACCTCCGTTCCGGCGTTCGCGTCCACTGGCCGTGGAAGCTCGTGATCGGCGACGACTCATGGATCGGCGAGCGCGTGTGGATCCTCAATCTCGAGCCGGTGACGATCGGCAGCGACGTCTGCCTCTCGCAGGGCGTCTTCCTCTGCACCGGGAGCCACGACCGACGCTCCCCGACGTTCGAGTTCGACAACGCGCCGATCACGGTCGAGGACGGGGCGTGGATCGCGGCGCGGGCGACGGTCCTGCGCGGCGTGAGGGTGGGCCGGGATGCGGTCGTCGGCGCCACGGCGCTGGTCACATCGGACGTGCCGCCGGAATCCATCGTCCTCGCGCCCCGCGCATCCGTCCGCGACCCGGTGGAGCCGACCACGTGAAGATCCTCGGAGTGGTCACGCTGCTCAGCCCGTCGGGCGAGTACGGTGGACCGACTCGGGTTGCGGTCAATCAGCTCCGCGCACTCCAGGACCGTGGGCATCAGGTCGTGCTCACCGGGACGCACCGTGGGTTCGACGGGGAGGTCCCGACCGAGATCGACGGCGTGCCGGCCAAGCTCTTCCCGGCCCGGACCCTCCTGCCGCGGACCGGGTTCGCCGGACTCGGCTCCCCCGAGCTGTGGCGGGCCGTCCACCGCCATGCCCGGGAGTTCGACGTCGTCCACGTGCACGCGGCGCGCGACCTCGTGACGCTTCCTGCGGCGCTCATCGCGCTCCGACGCGCGGTGCCGATCGTCGTGCAGACGCACGGCATGATCGACGAGACGAGCAATCCGCTCGCCGTTCCCCTCGATCTGGCGCTGACCCGGCCCGTGCTGCGACGAGCGCGGATCGTCGCCTACCTGACCTCGCGCGAGCGCGCGTCGCTGGAGGTCGTCTCCCGCGGCGAGGCTCGACTGGAAGAGCTGCCCAACGGGGTTCCGCGGGAAGCGGCGGCGGCAGCAGCATCAGTCGGTCCGGCCAGGGTGCTCTATCTTGCTCGACTCGCGCCCCGCAAGCACCCGGTCGCGTTCGTCGAGGCCGCGGCGCGCGTCGCAGCCGAGTTCCCCGACGCCGCCTTCGCGCTCGTCGGACCGGATGAGGGCGAGCGTGCATCGGTGCTGAAGGCGATCGCCTCGTCGGGAGCGCCCGATCGCATCGCGTGGGAGGGTCCCGTCGGCATGAGCGGGGCGGCAGCGCGGATGCGGCAGGCCACGCTGTATGTCCTGCCGAGTGTCGACGAGCCCTACCCGATGTCGGTGCTGGAGGCGATGTCGGTCGGGCTGCCCGTCATCGTCACCGACACCTGCGGACTGGCTCCGTTCATCCGTGCGCACGATGCGGGCCTCGTCACTGAGGACACTGTCGAGAGCCTCGCCGACGCGCTGCGCACCCTGGTCGCGGATCCGGAGCGCGCCGCGGCCATGGGCACACGCGGTCGGGGTGCGGTGCGCGCGGAGCGCAGCATGGATGTGATCGCCGAACGTCTCGAGCGTTTCTACGGGTAGGAGCGCCTGCCCCTCACTCAGCGCCTGGCGCACGCTGACTCGGTGCGTGGGCCGATCCCGTGGCGGCGCCGTCGGGCGTGAGCTGCGGCGGCGGACCCGGGTCGGGGCCTGCCGCCGCCGGTTGCCGGCCGCCGATGACGAAGACGATGCACAGGACGGTGAGGAACAGTGCCCCGGTCGCCTGCAGCAGCGATCCGCGCAGGAGGATCGTCATGAACACGGGCAGGATGCCGCCGACGATCGCCCAGACGCCGCCGACTCGCAGGGCAGGCACGATCCGGCTGTCCATCGCACGAAGCACCAGTCCGAGGAGCAGGAAGCCGACCACGACGGCGATGATGCCGCCGTTCACCAGCGCCTCGGCCCAGGTCGGCGCCGACAGGTTGTCGAACGTGTACCCCCGGTACTCGGCCAGGAGGATGCCCGTGTCGGTGGGCTTGTTCGGCCAGAGGGCTCGAGGGACCCAGAAGAGGACGCTGCCGGCGAACTGGCTCATCGGTGCGACGAGACCGTCCACCCAGTAAGACAGCGCATTGGCGACCTGCCAGAACGCGTCGTAATCCGGATTGGACAGGTACTCGTCGAAGAAGCCCGACCGGGTGCCCGTCGCCGCACCCGAGCGGCGGAATGCGTCCGCGATCGGGAAGACGAACAGGAATCCGGCGATCGCTGCGAGCATCGTGATCCGCGCCCGCCTGCGCGTCCGCACGGCGCCGGCGTACACGGCCAGAGCGAACACGACGGTCCCGAAGGAGTACCTCGCACTCGTGATCGGATTGACGATGAGGAGGAGGATCACCGCTCCTGCGATGGCTCCGGTGAGCGCCAGCCGACGGCTCTGGGCGCTGCTCGCAGTGCGACGCAGCTGGGCCAGGGCGCCGACCGCGACCAGCAGCGGATAGATCCCGCTGGCGAAGACGGTGCTTCGGACCGCGGGGTCCGGCCACGCGGCGGCACGCGCCGCGGCCGCCGCATCCCGGCTTCCGAGCAGAGCGATCGCGCCGAGCCGCCACAGGACGTAGCCGCTCAGTGCGACGGAGATGACGAACAGCGCGACGGTGCGCCAGCTGCTGACCGGACGCACGACCAGTGACCTTCCCGCCGTCCGCCGGCGCCCCTCGCGCAGCATGAGCAGCAGGCGTCCCACCTCGTAGCAGAACACGCCGAGCAGGACCACCCCCGCCGTCGGCATGTCGAGCCCGGTGTCGACCCCGGGCGTCGTCGTCGACGTGAGCCCGGACAGGATCTGGGCGGTCGGAGCGATGCCCATGAAGATGTAGACGAACAGCCAGAAGAAGAAGTCGAACAGCCTCGGCGTTCCGCGCACCCAGAGCAGCGAGAGATGGATGCCGGCCCAGACGAGGAGTACGAGTGTGACGATCCAGGCGTCACTGCGTGGCAGATCCGCGACATCGGCGATCAGGAACGCCGGGACTCCGACCGACAGGACCGCCAGGGATGCGACGAGGAGAAGCATGCGCAAGCCTCGTCGCAGCTCGTCGTCCCCCGCTGCATCGGGTGCGCGGTAGGCGACTCGCCTGCCGTCGGATCCCTCGCGGCGCGGCCCGGAATGCGACAGCTGATCGGTTCGCGTCATCGGCGCCGTCCACGAGGATTTCGGAAGGAGCTGAGCGCCCAACCGAGAGATATAGCATTATAAGGGGATTGGGGAGAATTTCGGTTCGTTCTACCCCTCGGCGTGATCGGACGAGGGTATGGAAACCAGGAGTCTGCTGCGACTCATCCGCCACCACTGGGCGGTCGTCGTGTCGTGCATCCTGCTCGGCGTGCTCGCAGGCTGGACGCTGGTCGTCTCCACCCCCCGCGAGTACACCGCGAGCGCCGACGTTTTCGTCACCGTGACCGGCGGAGCGAGCACCGGCGAGCTCGCGCAATCGTCGAACTTCTCGCAGCTGCAGGCGCGGAATTTCAGCGCGATCGCCACCCGCGAGGTGGTGCTCGCCCCCGTCATCGAGTCCCTCGACCTCGATGTCACGATCTCGCAGCTGCGCCGGCAGGTGTCGACGTCGGTGCCCCTCAATACGAGCGTCATCACCATCTCGGCGACGGACGAGTCGCCGGCTCGAGCCGCCGCCATCGCCAACTCGGTGTCGAAGTTCCTCGCAGAGGTCGTCCCGTCGCTCACGCCGCGTGTAGACGGCCAGTCGCCCGTCCGGCTGCAGGTGATCGAGTCGGCGAAACCTCCGACAGCGCCGTCGTCGCCGAATGTCCCCCTCCTGCTGCTCACGGGCCTCCTCGCCGGCCTCGTCGCCGCGACGGTCTTCGTCGTGCTCCGGGGCGTCGTCGATGCTCGCGTCCGCGACAAGGAGCAGGTCACCGAGATCACCGGGCTGCCGGTGCTCGGGGTCATCTCCTTCGACCGCCGCGCGCAGCGGGATCCCATCGCCGTGATCAAGGCCGGCTCCCGGCGCGGCGAGGAGTATCGACAGCTGCGCGCCAACCTTCGCTTCCTGCAGCCCGGGGAAGTCCACAAGGTCTTCTCGGTCACGTCGTCGCGCCCCGGCGAGGGCAAGAGTGCGACAGCGGCCAACATCGCCGCCGCACTGGCCGCATCTGGTCTTGCGGTCTGCCTCGTGGAGGCCGATCTGCGCCGACCGACTCTGGGCGACCTGCTCGATCTTCCGGAGTACTCCGGGTTCACCGACGTGCTCACCGGAGACATCGCGTTGGAGGACGCCATCGTGAGCTGGGGCCCCGACGACCTCAAGGTCCTCCTCGCCGGTTCTCGGCCGCCCAACCCGAGCGAACTGCTCGAGTCGACTGCGGCGAGCGCGGCACTGCAGCGGCTGCGCGAACGCTTCGACGTGACCATCATCGACTGCCCGCCCATCAATCCCGTGCCGGACGGTGCAGTGGTGGCGCGCCTGCTCGGTGGCGTCATCCTGGTCATCGGGGCACGGGTGCTCCGCGTGCGGGAGCTGCGTCGGGCGCTGGACCGCTTGACCTCCCTGGGGACGTCGGTCGAGGGCGCTGTGTTCAACATGTCCCGATCGCGAGAAGACCACCGCTACGAGTACGCGCCGGCCAAGGCGCCGGTGCGCCCGACCGAGGACGACGACGCGAACGCTCCGTCGAAGGCGGCGCCGGATGCCGGGGCCGCGGACGACCGTTTCATCAGCACGACAACGGCCCCACCGCGGAAGTCGGATGATCTGGACGCCGGCGAGCACGAGCCGGCCGTCGAGGGCGACTGGCCCGCGGACAAAGGGTCCGCCCAGCGAGCGGGACGGCGCCGCTCGGCGTCGCCTGCCCACTTCCCCCCGCTCAGCGCGGTCGAGTCGCAGCGCGAGACCTGACGCCATGAGCGACGGACGGGGGTCGATCCTCTTCGTCTGCACGGGAAACGTGTGCCGGTCGCCGTACCTCGAGTGGGGACTGCGGGCAGCCCTCGCGTCCGCTCGTGGTCCCGTCATCCGGCTGACGTCGGCGGGTGTCGCACCGCTCCTCGGCCACCCGATGAGCAGCTACCTGCTCGAGCGCCTCCAGACCAGGGGAATCGACGCGTCGGAGTTCAGGGCGCGAGCGCTGACGGAGGGGATGGTGGCACGGGCAGACGTCGTGCTCACCGCTTCACGGGAGCATCGGGGACTCATCGTCCGGCAGATGCCGGCGGCGGCGACGCGGACGTTCACCGTCCTGCAGTTCGCACGCCTCCTGCGCGCCGGTCGCGCATCGCGGAGCGCGGGTGCCGACCTGCCCGCGCTGGTGACCCTCGCCCAGCAGGCGCGTGGCCCGGCGGGCGCGTCGACGGAGCATGACGACATCGAGGACCCGTGGCAGCATTCCCGCCGGGTCTATGCACGGAGCGCGGCGAAGATGGACGAGGTGCTCGAGGAGATCCTCGAGCACCTCGTCTCGCGATGAGCCGCCGGTGTTACCAGCTGCTGGCCGCGTAGTACTGCAGGTCCTGCACGTACGGCGTCGACACGACCTGGTGCGGGGAGGTGAGGGACTCCGCCGTCGCACCCGACCGGACGATCTTCGCCGACACGGTCCCCAGTTTCAGCGGCACCGTGTAGGCGGAGACTCCCGCCGGCGCCGAGAAGCTCGTGGTCGTGCCGCCGACGGTGATCTGCACCGTCGCTGCGGAGGGCAGCCACACGAGGGCCTCGACCGAGTCGCGAGCCGCAGTCGAGGTGCCGTCGAGCGCAGGGGCGCCCATCAGCGACTGCGAGTACGACGGCTTCGCGTCCACGAACTGCGTGCGGTGGGTGAGCACGATGGCATCCGACGTGATCGCCGGCTGCGAGCCCGTGTGGAACCACGAGGTGTAGTACCGCGTCAGATCCAGGAAGGCCGAGCCGTGGTCCTGGGACGGCGCGATCTGAGTCGACTCGCTGTAGTCGTTCCAGGTCACGAGCTGGACGTAGTCCGCCTTCTGGGAGATCGCCTTGCTCCACTGCGCGCGCACGGAGGCGGTGTTGTTCGCCTCAGCCCACGACAGCGACCGGTAGCGGACGTCCTGGACCGCGACCGGCGCCATCCACGTCTTGCCGAGGGCGTGGGCACGTGCCACGTTGTCCGCGCTGTTCAGCGTCGTGCGCTCCGTACGCGTGCCCCAGTTGCCGAAGCCGTCGGCGATGGGCGCGTAGGCCTTGAGGTTGGCGTCGCTCGCGTTGTTGAACACGGCCTGGAACGAGATGGGGAGCCCGTACTTGGTCTCCAGCAGGTTGATGACCTGCGTCCACCACGAGACCGATGCGCCTTCCGCCTTGAAGCTGGACAGCACGTACTCGCCGTCCTCCTTGTAGGCGGAGCCGACCTGGTAGAGCTGGCTGAGCAGTGAGGCTGCCGTCTCGGGAGTGTTCGAGGAGAAGCTCGAGGAGCCGTCGACCATGGGCACGACGGCGAACCCGCCGACCTGCGCGGCTGCCTTCATGACGTTGACGGAGGCATCCCAGTTCTGGCCGCTCGAACTCATGAGGTTGAGCGTGAAGCCGTCGATGCCTGCGGACTTGGCCTGCCGGACCTCCGTGGCGAAGTTGTCCACTCGCCAGGTCGTCGAGGTCGACACTCCGGGCGAGATCGGCCGGTCGCGCAGGAGGCCGCCGACGGAGGCGAACTTGCTGCTCTCACCATCCGGGCTGAGGTAGTTGCGGGTGTAGTAGTCGCTCGACTCCGTCTTGTTGTCGATCGACAGCGGGTACGGCACGAAGTAGTGCGCGAACACGAGCGGGCCATCGGCGGGGGTCTCGGCCGGAGTCGTCGGGGACGGCGCGGGCGTGGGTGTGGTGGACACCGGCGCCGTGCTCACCTCGATGCGGGGTGCGTCGCTGTTGAAGCGCTCCATACGAAGCTGAATGTAGCGCTGGCTGTAGTTCAGTGCCAGGGCGAAGTCACCGGTGGTGGCGACGGAGCGGACGTCGAGCGGGATGCGGAGCGTCTGACCCTTCACCGCGGTCGCGCTGGGCTGCGACGCCGCTGATCCGGTCGGTCCCGGCTGGTTGTCGTGCGTCAGCGAGGTGGACTTCCACGAGGCGGAGGTCGGGTACGCGACGACTCCGGGAGCGGTGGCCGTGGTGCTGTTCACCTTCACCACGAGCGTCGCCGCGGTGACCTGGCGTCCCGCGAGCGCGTCGCCGTCGAACTTGAGGTACGTGCGGTCGGAGGTCGCGGTCGCGCTCAGCAGACCGGACTGCGGCACCGTCGGCTGGCGAGTCGTCGTCCAGGCCGAGTCCGAGGCGGTGAGGACGACCTCATCGGCAGCGGTGGCGCTGTCCGCGCCCGTGGCGAGCGGGATGATGGCGCCCGCCACCATCGCGGCGATGACGAAGCCCCCCAGCGCCTTCGCACGGCGCGCGAGGCCGCGGGTCTGGCCGGTCGAAGGCTCTTTTCTGAGGCGGTGGCGTGGGGATGTTGGGAGGTTGTGAGTGTGGGGAGATGTCACGGGTGACTCTTTGTCCTTCGTGGTTGATCGGGGCGGGCTGCGCTGCGACCCCCATCGCGGCGCGATCCCCCAGACGAATACGTCACGTTAGCCGCGGAGCGCGTGTGGCTCCTAATCGAGAGCGCGTATATTAGGCGATTCTCAGAAACCGCCGCACCCGCGACACGGCAGATGCAGCGAGATCGTTACCGATTTTCGGTAGGATCTCCTCGTCGGCCGGTGCCCGAACCAGGCCGGGTCTGTCTCGGGGACGGCCATGCGAATGCTCGGTAGAGATGTCGGCGGCATGCCGCTGTGGGTGCTCACGCTCGTGGTCGTCGCGGGCATCGTCATCGCCGCGTTCCTGAGCAGTGGAGTCATCGTGCGCGGTGAGGCCCCTCGATACACGCCTCCCCGCGACGCCGCGTCGCCGACGATCCCCGCGCCCATGCCGCTGGCCGTCTTCATCGGCGACTCCTACACGCAAGGAGCAGGAGGCGGTGGCGTTCGCTGGCCGACCCTGGTCGGGGACGCGCACGGCTGGGACGTCGACAACCTGGGCCTCGGGGGAACGGGCTACATCAGAACCTCCGACGCCAACAGCTGCGGTCGCGCGTACTGCGGGACTTACGGCCAGACGATCGACGAGATCGTCGGCTCGCCGACGTACATCGTCGTCTCCGGGGGCCGCAACGATGTCGGCCTCCCGACGGCCGACGTCGCCGCTGCCGCCGATGCGTTCTTCGGCGAGCTCCGCGAACGTTACCCGTACGCCATGATCTTCGTGATGGCTCCCTGGTTCGACGACGATGCGCCGCCACCCTCCGCGGGGGAGTTCGCGCAGGCGATCCAAGCGGCGGCGCTCGAGAACGAGGTCGTCTATCTCGACTCCGGCCAGCCCTTGTTCGGCAGGACCGACCTCATCTCGGCGGACGGGGTGCACCCCAACGCGGCGGGCTATCAGGCTCTCGCGGCGGCGGTCACGGCGGTCCTCGATCCTCAGCTGGCGCCCTAGGCATCGATACCTGGGCCGCGATCGCCCCCATCCACACGGCGCGCACGACGGAGGCTCGGGCCTGTCGGTGCGGCCAGGTCTGCTGTAGGGTTCGGCGTACAGACCCGGCGTGTGGGACGTCGCGGGATTCACATGGGGGAATCATGGCTGTACGCATCGGCTATGCCGCCGGGGCATTCGACCTCTTTCACGTCGGACACCTCAACATCCTTCGGCACGCCAAGGAGAACTGCGACTTCCTCATCGCGGGCGTCGTCAGCGACGAGATGCTCCGGCTCGTGAAGAAGGTCGATCCGATCATCCCCACCGCCGAGCGCGTCGAGATCGTCCGGAGCATCACGTACGTCGACAGCGTCCACATCGAGGACGTGCCCGACAAGCTCGAGACGTGGCGACAGCTGCACTTCACTCACTTCTTCAAGGGCGACGACTGGCGCGGCACCGAGAAGGGGGCCCAGTTGGAACGGGAGTTCGCCGAAGTGGGCGTCGAGGTCGTCTACTTCCCCTACACGGTGCACACATCGAGCACCGCGCTGCGCCACGCCCTCGAGATCATGGCCGCATCGCTCGCCCATGACGAGGTGCTGCCCGGTGGGCTCGCCGTCTCGCATGGCTGAGCAACGGGCACGGCCGGCGGACGCGTGCCGCGGCATCCGTTCTCCTACAGCTCGCCGGGCTGCATGACCTCCTGGTCGATCTCCTCGACGAGACGGCGTGCACGCGAGGGCGCGACACCGGGCTTGCGGGGTGCGTAGACGACGAGCGAGTGGAACAGGAAGCGCACGAAGAACGCCAGCACGAGGGTGATCGCCGTCGCCACGACGGCGGAGATGTGGCCGGTCGACACCATCACCGCCACGATCGGGATGCGCACCAGCGCCTCGGCGTTGTTGAACGTGAAGGACTTCGCGAACCGCAGCCACACGCCTGACGCGTTGTCGCGCATGTCGTCGAAGACGAAGCGCTCCTGCAGCAGGAAGTTACCGACGATCGTCACCTCGGCGGCGACGATGGCGGCGAGGATGTAGTCGACGCCCAGCTGGGTGAGCGCCCACACGATCGCGACGTTCGCGATCGCACCCAGGCCGCCGATCACCGCGAACAGCGACATCTTTCCGAAGCGCAGGGCGGTCAGCTGGGTGAGGAAGTGCAGCCCCTGCCGCACCGATGCCTTCGACTCGCCGGCGTGACGGTCGGCGAAGTCGAACGGCACCTCGGCGATGCGCATCGGCCGGCGCGCGAGAATCTCGAGCAGGATCTTGAAGCCGCGCGGCCGCAGGAGCGCCTGATCGACGCTGCGCCGGTCGATGAGGAAGAAGCCGGTCATGGGGTCGGTGACATCGCGCAGCCGGATCGGGAACATCGCGCGGGTCACCGCCGTCGACGACTTCGACACCATCACGCGCGTGCGATCGGCGAGGCCGTGCGCAGTGCCGCCGCCGGCGTAGCGCGAGGCGATCACCACGTCCACGTCGCCGTGCGAGAACCGTCGCCACAGCTCGGGGATCTTCTCCGGCGGATGCTGCAAATCGCCGTCGATGACCAGACAGGCGTCGGACTCCGCTGACGCGAACCCCTCGAGCACCGCGCCGCCGAGCCCGCCGACAGCCTTGTCGCGATGGATCACGCGCACCGGGAGCGGGGCGTCGGCGGCCACATCGCGGATCACGTCGGAGGTGGCATCCGTGCTGTCGTCCACGAAGACGATCTCGGCGTCGATACCGCCCGGGACGGTGTCGAGCGCGGCGGCGACACGGCGAACGAGCTCCGCCACGTTGGGAGCCTCGTTGTACGTCGGGACGATGATCGACAGCTGCATTGCCGCATATCCTCCCATGCAGCGCTGAACGGGGAGCAAACGGGTGCCGAGAGGATGCCGCCGACCGGCGCGGGAGAACCGCGGTCGGGCGGTGGTGGGCACTGCCCGGCGTCCGGCGCCTGCCCAGGATCGCCGGGTGAGAATGGAAGGATGACCTCCCCCTCGACCATCACCATGTTCGGCGCGGACTGGTGCCGCGACTGCGTCCGCACCAAGAAGCAGCTCGACGAGCTCGGCATCTCGTACACCTACGTGGACCTCGTCGCCGACCCCTCCGCGGCGGACGTCGCCCGCGACATCTCGGGCCGCACCAACATCCCCGTCGTCGTGTACCCCGACGCCTCGCACCACGTCGAGCCGTCGAACGCCGACGTCGAGACGAAGCTGCGCGAGCTCTCCCTCATCTGACGCCGTCGCGGCGCGTTTCGTCTCGCTCGTTCCTCGCTCGCTCAACGACCGGGGCAGCGGTCGCACGCACACACCCGGTCGCGGCGCGTTTCGTCTCGCACGTTCCTCGCTCGCTCAACGACCGGGGCAGCGGTCGCACGCACACACCCGGTCGCTGAGCGAGCGCCAGCGAGACGAAGCGCGGCGCGCACACTCTGACGCGGCGGCATCCGTCCTCATTAGGCTGAGGCCGTGAGCGTCGAACGCAATACCCGGGCGATCGAGGGAACGGTCGTCACCGATTTCCAGGACCGCATGAGCTATGGCGGCTACCTCGATCTGCCCACCCTGCTGTCTGCCCAGCGACCGCTCAGTGACCCTGAGCATCACGACGAGCTGCTGTTCATCGTTCAGCACCAGACCACCGAGCTGTGGCTGAAGCTCGTGCTGCACGAGCTCGGCGCCGCCTGCCGGCTGCTGCGCGAGGACCAGCTCGCTCCCGCGCTGAAGTGCATCGCCCGCGTGAAGCACATCCAGAAGACGCTGACCGAGCAGTGGTCGGTGCTCGCGACGCTGACGCCCGCCGAGTACGGGCAGTTCCGCGGCGTGCTGGGCAACGCCAGCGGCTTCCAGTCCGCGCAGTACCGTGCGGTCGAGTTCACGCTCGGGAACAAGAACGCCGCGATGCTGCGGGTGTTCGAGTCGGATCCCGCCGCGCATGCGCTCATCCAGGCGGCGCTCGAGGCGCCGAGCCTCTACGACGAGTTCCTCGGACTGCTCGCACGGTCGGGCTATCCGATCCCCGCGGCCGTGCTCGAGCGCGACGTGACGACGGCGTGGACCTACGCCCCCGAGCTCGTCCCCGTGTTCACCGAGATCTACCGCGACCCGCAGACGCACTGGGCCGCATACGAGACCTGCGAGGAGCTCGTCGACCTGGAGGACAACTTCCAGCTCTGGCGCTTCCGTCATCTCAAGACCGTCGAGCGCATCATCGGGTTCAAGACCGGAACCGGGGGCTCCAGCGGTGTGCCGTTCCTGCAGCGCGCGCTCGATCTGACCTTCTTCCCCGAGCTGTACGCGGTGCGGACGGAGCTGTGATGGCCCACGACCCGGAGGCGCTGCGGGACCTGCTCGGCCCCGAGGCGGCGCTCTGCCGCCGTGCGATCACCGGTGAGCAGGGCGTGTCGCTGCCGCCCTTCACCGACCACCACGTGCACCTGCATCTCATCGACGAACGGGCCCTCGCCGCCGGTGGCATCGCGGGGGTCGTCGACCTGGGCGGCGACCCCGTCGCGCTCGCCCGCCGCGGCGACCACGGCATCCCGCGCGTGGCGTACGCCGGAGCCTTCCTCACCGCTGTCGGCGGCTATCCGGTCGGCCGCGGGTGGGCGCCGCCCGAGATCGCCCGAGAGATCGCGGACGCGTCGACCCACCCGGGGGTGCCCGGCGGCGCGGCAACGGCGGTCGACGAGCAGGCGTCGTTCGGGGCATCCGTCATCAAGGCCGCCCTCAACAGCGCGGCAGGGCCCGTGCTCGACCCCGGCACGCTGGCGGCGATCGTCGAGGTCGCCCGCGAGCGCGGTCTGCCGGTCGTCGCGCACGCGGAGGGCGACGGGATGCCGCAGCTCGCACTCGACGCAGGCGTCGACGTCCTCGCCCATACCCCGTTCACCGAGTTCGTCGGGCGTGCCTTCACGGCCCACGCCGTGAAGGCGGGGCAGGTGTGGATCTCGACGCTCGCGATCCACGGCGCGGACCCGCACGCGGCCGAGTTCGCACGCGTGAACCTCGCCGGCTTCGCCGCCGCGGGCGGCCGCGTGCTGTACGGCACCGACCTCGGAAACGGCGACCAGCGGGTCGGGGTGAATCCCGACGAGGTGGCAGCGCTCGACCGGGCGGGCATCCGTGGCGCGGCGCTCATCGCTGCGATGGCCGACCCATGGCCGTTCACCGATCCACCGCCGGGGGTGTGCACGTTCGTGCCCGGCACCCCGCCGACGGAGCTCGACGACATCGCCGAGTGGCTGCGCGGCGCGACCGTCGTCCCCACCGAGGAGCTCATTCATGACGACCACTGATCCCGCCGGGTCATCCGGCCCGGCCTCTTCCGGGTTTGGGGCGCACGACGTACGTTCGGGGCGCGTGCCGCACGCCCCGAACGTACGGGACGCGCCCCAAACCCGCGGTCAGGCCAGGACCGGCGCGGTGGCCCTCGACGCTGAGGCCGCGTCCCTCGACGCGGCCGACCCCCTGCGCACGCACCGCGACGCCTTCGTCGGAGCCGAGACGTCACTGGTCTACTTCGACGGCAACTCCCTCGGCCGGCCGCTGCGGGCGAGCGTGGAGCGACTGACGGCGTTCGCGCGCGACGAATGGGGCGGGCGCCTCATCCGCGGCTGGGACGAGTCCTGGATGCAGCTGCCCTTCGACATCGGCGACGCCGTCGGCCGCGCCGCGATCGGCGCGGCCCCGGGCCAGACCGTGATCGGCGACTCGACGACGGTGCTGCTGTACAAGCTCGTGCGAGCGGCCTTCGACGCCGCGGTCGCGGCGGACCCTGCCCGCGTCGAGATCGTCGTCGACCGCGACAACTTCCCCACCGACCGGTACCTCGTCGACGGCATCGCGGCCGAGCGCGGCGGCCGCGTCTGCTGGATCGACGTCGAACTGACGAGCGGCGTGTCCGAGGAGGCGCTTCGTGCGGCCGTCGGCCCCGAGACGGCGGTCGTGCTGCTCTCGCACGTGGCCTACCGATCGGGCTATCTCGCGGATGCCGCAGCCCTCACCCGCATCGCGCACGACGCCGGCGCGCTCGTCGTGTGGGACCTCTGCCATTCGGCCGGCTCGGTGCCCGTCGAGGCCGATGCCTGGGACTTCGACCTCGCGGTCGGCTGCACCTACAAGTACCTGAACGGCGGGCCCGGCTCGCCCGCGTTCGCCTACGTCGCGGCACGTCTGCAGGACCTGCTCGCCCAGCCCATCCAGGGCTGGATGGGCACCGCCGACGTGTTCGCGATGGGGCCGGAGTACCGGCCGGCGGAGGGGATGCGGCGCTTCCTGTCGGGCACGCCGCCGATCGTCGGCATGCTCGCCATGCAGGACACGCTCGCCCTCATCGACGACGTCGGCATCGCCCAGATCCGTGCCAAGTCGATCGCCCTGACGGAGTTCGCGGTGCGCGTGGCCGACGAACTGCTGGCACCGCTCGGGGTCGTGATCGCCTCGCCCCGCGACCCCGCCGCGCGCGGCGGCCACGTGACGCTGTCGCACCCCGCGATGCGTGAGGTCACCGCGCGGCTGTGGGCGCAGGACGTGATCCCCGACTACCGAGACCCCGGCGGCCTGCGCATCGGCCTGTCCCCGCTGTCGACGTCGTTCGCCGAGACCCTCGCCGGTCTCCGAGCGGTCGAGGCCGCCGTCCGCGCCGAGTCCTGAGCCGGCGCCCGAGGCCCCGGGCCCGGGATCCACAGGGTGGGCTTCGAGTCCCAGCGCCTGACCTACACTGGCGCGATGAGCAGTGACGCTCCACGGGCACCCGAAGCCGTGGCATCCGTCTCCCCTGTGCGTCTGACGCGCGGCACCATCGCGCGCTACGCGACCGGATCGCTCGGCACCGGCGGCTTCTCGACCCTGCCCGGCCTGGTGCTGACGTACTACCTGACCGACTCCCTCGGGGTCGCCGCACTCGCCGCCGGCGCGGTCATCACTGTCGCGAAGGTCTGGGACGTGATCATCGACCCCGTCATCGGCGCCCTCACCGACCGCGATCTCGCGCGTCACGGCAGCCGGCGACGGCTGATGCTGATCGGCGCCATCGCGCTGCCGCTGCTGTTCGCACTGACCTTCGCGGTGCCGCCATCGCTCGGACCCGTGGTCGCAGGCATCTGGGTGCTGCTCGCCTTCACCTTCACGGCGACGGCGTTCAGCCTGTTCCAGGTGCCGTACATCGCGCTCCCCGCCGAGCTGACGCCGAGCTACGACGAGCGCACGCGGCTGCTCACCTGGCGCGTCGTGGTGCTGACGTTCGCGATCCTGCTGTTCGGCGCGGGCGGCCCGGCGCTGCGTCGCGTCTCGGACGACCCGTTCATCCAGTACCTCGTGATGGGGGTCGTCTGCGGTCTCGTCATCGGGATCGGGATGCTGGTGGCCACCGGCGTCGCGCGACGCACCGCCGTCACCGCGGTCACCGCCGTCACCGCCGTCACATCCGGTGAGACGTCATCTGCCGGCCGAGACGGCGGTGTTCACCCGAGGTCTCGGCGGTCGGATGACGTCTCACGGGTAGAGGGACGCGGGAGCGCTGCGACCACGGGGATCCGCGAGCACTACGCGTCCGGCATCCGTGCTCTCCGACGCAGCGGGCCGTTCCGCATGCTGCTGTCGACGTTCGTGCTGCAGGCCCTCGCGACCGGCCTCATGCTGGCCGGGGCACAGTACGTCGCGACGTGGGTGCTGCACTCGCAGGCGGCCGTCGAGCTGCTGTTCGTCGCGCTCATCGCCCCGGCGCTGCTGGCCGCGCCGGCCTGGGGTGTCGTCGCGCGGCGCCTCGGCAAGGAGCGCACTTTCACGGTCGCGAGCATCGTCTTCGCGGTCGCCGCGCTGTCGATCCTCGGCATGCTGTGGGCTCCCGGCGACTGGATCTACGTGCCGGTCGGCATCGCGGGCGTCGCGTACGCGGGCATGCAGTCGCTGCCGATGGCGATGCTGCCCGACGTGATCTCGCACGACGAGCGCACCGTGCCCGACGCCGTGGCGGGAGGCGCCGGCCGGGCCGGGTCGTTCAGCGGCTTCTGGACGGCCGGCGAGACCGTCGGCTTCGCGCTCGGCGCAACGACCCTGGCGCTCATCCTCGCCATGACCGGCTACGTCTCGTCGACCGGCGGTCAGGTCGTGGAGCAGCCGGATGCCGCCATCACCGGCATCGTCGTCAGCTTCAGCCTCGCCCCCGCCGTGCTCATCGGGCTGAGCCTTCTCACGCTCGCGCGGTACCCGCTCCGCCGCGCCGACATCGAAGACCGCGAGACCGGGTCGCAGTCGTCGTGACACTGCGTGCCTCGGTGCTCACACCGTGACGTAGGATCCCCCTGACGGACTCACCGCGCGCGAGTTCCGCGGCGCGAGTTCGAAGGAGAACCCATGTCCCCCACGTCCTCGACCACTCCCGCGAAGCCTCGGAAGACCACGGCTACGCGTCCCTCGTCTCGCGCCGGAGCGTCCGATCCCGGGCTTCCCGACGACGAGCGGGCGGCGCTCGACGAGGCGATCACCCGGCTCGACGAGGGAGCGCGGGTGTGGGTCGCACTCACGCTCGACCAGCGGGCGCGGCTGCTCGGCCGGGTGCGCGACGCCGTGGGGGTGGTCGCCCAGGAGTGGGCCGACGCGGCGACGATGTCGAAGGGCCTCGAGCCCGGGCATCCGCTCTCCGGCGAGGAATGGCTCGGCGGACCCTATGCCGTCATCGGACTGCTCGATGCGCTGCGTGAGACCCTCGAGGCTCTCGCGAACGGCCGCAGCCCGCTCGAAGGTGTGACGATCGACGAGGCACCGGGCGGTCGCCTGCGCGCGCACACGTTCCCGCTGAACGGCACCGAGAAGCTTCTGCTCTCGGGCTTCACGGGCGAGGTCTGGTTCGAGCCCGGCGTCACCGCCGACCAGGCCCGTCGCGAGGCCGGGCTCGCCCAGCTGACGCCCACCGAGTCGGGCGGCGTCGGGCTGGTGCTCGGCGCCGGCAACGTCACCTCGATCCCGGTCGCCGACGTGCTGTACGAGCTCTTCGCACACAACCGCGTCGCGCTCCTCAAGGTCAATCCGACGCAGGACGCGATGGTGCCGGTGTTCGAGCGCGCACTGGCGCCGCTCATCGAGCCCGGCTTCGTGCGCATCGTGCGCGGCGGCGCCGCTACCGGCGCGTACCTCACCTCGCACCCGCGCATCGCCCACGTGCACATCACCGGCTCGGCCGTCACGTTCGACGCCATCGTGTGGGGTGCTTCGACGGGCTCGGCGACCGGGGGCGGCTCGGCGACCGGGGGCGGCGAAGTGCCCGACCGGGAGCCGAAGCTCACGGTGCCGATCACGGCCGAGCTGGGCGGCGTCTCGCCGATCATCGTGGTGCCGGGGCGCTGGTCGGCCGCAGACCTGAAGTACCAGGCCCAGCATGTTGCGACGATGCGGCTCGTGAACTCCGGGCACAACTGCATCGCGGGGCAGGTCGTCATCGTGAGCTCCGACTGGCCGCAGCGCGCCGAGTTCCTGCGCGAACTGCACACGGCGTACGCGGCCGCCCCCGAACGGCCGGTCTGGTACCCCCGCAGCGACGAGCGGCTCGAGGCCGCGGCATCCGCCTATCCGAATGCCGTCTGGGCCGCCGATCGCACGCGCGCGATCGTGGAGGTGCGCGGCGACGAAGACGGCGACCCGGTCGAGACCGTCGAGTACTTCGCTCCCATCCTGGGTGTGGTCGAGGTCGGCGGCACCGGCCAGGAGTTCCTGGACGCGGCGGTGGCGCACGCGAACGACAAGCTGACCGGCACGCTCGGCGCGAACGTGCTCATCGACCCCGTCACCGAAGAGGCGCTGGGCGCGGGGTTCGAGCGCGCGATCGCCGACCTCCGCTACGGCGACATCGCGATCAACACCTGGACAGCGTTCAACTTCCTCATCGCCCGCCTGACCTGGGGCGGCTTCCCCGGGGCGACGCTCGCCGACGTGTCGAGCGGCATCGGCGTCGTGCACAACGCGCTGCTGCTCGACCGCGTCGAGCGGTCGGTGGCGCGCGGGCCGTTCCGCCCGTTCCCGCGGTCGGTGGGCGACACGCTCCGGCGCCGCGGACGGGCGAAGGCCACCATCCTGCCGACGCCGCCGTGGTTCGTGAGCTCGCGCACCGGCGCGGAGGTGAGCGCGGGGCTCACGCGCTACCTCGTCGACGGCAAGGTGCCCGGTCTGGTCAAGACGCTGACCAGGGCGATGCAGGCGTGAGGCGGAGGCGACCGGTCGACCGCAGCGCCGGCTTCGGCGCCGACGGGCTGGAGGCCGACTACGTCGTCGTCGGCGCGGGGTCGTCGGGTGCCGCCGTGGCAGCGCGGCTCAGCGAGGATCCGGCCGTCTCGGTGCTGCTCCTCGAGGCCGGCGGACCCGACCGGGCGATCGAGCTGCACGTGCCGGCCGCGTTCTCGAAGCTCTTCCGCGGACCGTACGACTGGAACTACGACACCGTTCCCCAGCCCCAGCTCGAGGGTCGCACGGTGTACTGGCCGCGCGGCAAGACACTGGGCGGGTCGTCGTCGCTCAACGCCATGATGTGGGTGCGAGGCTTCGCCGCCGACTACGACGAGTGGGCGGATGCCGCCGGGCCGACGTGGTCGTGGGACGCCCTCGTCCCCTACTTCCAGCGCGTGGAGCGCACCGCGGACCCCGCCGACGGCTCCCAGGGCACCCACGGACCCCAGCCCGTCGAGCATCAGCGGGATCCGCGGGCCCACACGGCGGCGTTCCTGGCAGCGGCGCAAGAGGTGGGGCATCCCGTCACCGCGCCCAACCTGCCGGCGGGCCAGGGCTTCTCGCAGACGATGGTGAGCGAGAGCCGCGGCGCGCGCTCCTCGACCGCCGACGTGTACCTGCGCCCCGCGAAGCGGCGCTCGAACCTCCGCGTCGTGACCGGCGCGCACGTCCGGCGCGTGACCTTCGAGGCCCCCACCGGCGACGAGTCCGGCGCGCGCCGGCCGCGTGCGACCGGCGTGTACGTCGACATCGACGGGATCACCCGCCACGTGCGTGCGCGGCGCGAGGTCATCCTCTCGGGGGGAGCCGTCAACACGCCGCAGCTGCTCATGCTCAGCGGCGTCGGCCCGGCCGAGCACCTCGCCGAGCACGGCATCGACGTCCTCGTCGACGCCCCCGGCGTGGGCGGCAATCTGCAGGACCATCTCGTCGCCGGGCTCGCGCCCGCCGCGCCGAGCGGCGGCACCCTGTACGACGCCGACAAGCCGGCCGAGCTCGTGAGATACCTGGCGACGCGGAAGGGGATGCTGACCTCCAACGTCGCCGAGGCCTACGGGTTCGTGCGCACCGAGGTCGCCGACCGCGCAGGAGCACCCGAGGGGCTCCCCGACATCGAGATCATCTTCGCCCCGGTGCCCTACGTCGGCGAGGGGTTGATCCCGACTCCCGCGCACGGGCTCACCGTCGGCGCGATCCTGCTGCGCCCGCGCAGTCGCGGCACGATCCGGCTCGCGTCGGCGGATCCGACGGCGCCGCCGCTCATCGACCCCGCGTATCTGTCCGACCCCGACGGCGTCGACGCGGCGACCATGCTCGCCGGGCTCGCCGCGTGCGAGCGTCTCATCGACACCGAGGCGCTGCGCGCGATCACGACGGGTGACGGCGCAGAGCCGCTGAGGTGGGTGCAGCCCGAGGGCGGCGACCGCATGACGCCCGTGGAGCGGGCCGAGGTGTCGCTGCGCCGGTACTCGCACACGCTCTACCACCCCGTCGGCACGGCCCGGATGGGAACGGATGCCGCCTCGGTCGTCGACCCCGAGCTGCGCGTCCGCGGAGTCACGGGTCTCCGGGTGGCCGACGCCTCGGTCATGCCCACCGTGATCCGCGGCCACACGAACGCGCCCGCGATCGTGATCGGCGAGGTCGCCGCCGACCTCATCCTCGGCCGCCGGGTCTGACCAGGCTCACCCCGGCCCCTAGCATCCCCCTTCACTGCTCCGCTGTCACGAACGGTCCTCCCCGCACACGAATCGTGACAGCGGAGCAGAAGGTGCGGAGGGTCACCGCACCGGCACCGCGATCTCCGTCGCGCTCATCGCCGACCCGCGGTCCTCGACCGACTGACGGTGTCCCGAAACGCCGAACCCCTCCTGCTCGGAGAGCAGAAGGGGTTCGAGGGAGTGTCTCAGCGACCGCCGCGGCGGTTCGTTCCGTTCGGGCGGACGACGGAGCCGACCATCAGCTTGCCGGTGCCGGTCGACGACGCGCGACGACCCTGCGTGCGGGGGTTCCCTGCCGGCTGGGCCGACCGGGTGTGGCCGGCGCTCTGGTCACTGCGCTGGTGAGCGCCGCGGTCCTGCGCCGCGGCGGCATCGCGTCCCCGACCCGCGCCCTGGCCACGGCCTGCGCCCTGGGCGCCCTGACCGGAGCCACGGCGGCGGCCTCCGCCGGCACCCGAGCCGGAGCGACCCGAACCCTCGGCGCCCTGGCGACCGTCGCGCGCGGCGCGCTTGCGCTGCGCGTTCGCACCCTGGCTGGTGCCGCGCGGCGTCTCGGCCACCGGAACCGGCTTGACGTACGCGGCGACCTGGCCGACGAGCGCGGTGACCGCGGGCGAGGCATCCGTCACGGCGACCGGCTCGACCGAGATCGCGGCCTTGCGCAGCAACTGCGAAACGTCGCGCTTCTGCTCGGGCAGCACCAGCGTGACGACGGCGCCTTCCGCACCCGCGCGGGCCGTGCGACCCGAACGGTGCAGGTACGCCTTGTGCTCGGTCGGCGGGTCGACGTGGATGACGAGCTCGACATCGTCGACGTGCACACCGCGGGCCGCGACATCCGTCGCCACCAGCACCCGGACGGAGCCCGACGAGAACGCCGCGAGGTTGCGGTCGCGCGCGGCCTGCGACAGGTTGCCGTGCAGGTCGACGGCCGGGATGCCCTGGCCGGTGAGCTGCTTGGCGAGCTTCTTGGCCTGGTGCTTCGTGCGCATGAACAGGATGCGCCGGCCGGTGCCCGATGCGAGCGCCTTGACGACGTCCTTCTTGGCGTCGGCGTCGGCGAGCGTGAAGACGTGGTGCGTCATCGCGGCGACCGGCGAGTGCGCCTCGTCGACGGAGTGCAGCACCTCGTTCTGCAGGAAGCGGTTGACGAGCTTGTCGACCCCGTTGTCGAGGGTCGCGCTGAACAGCAGGCGCTGGCCGCCGGCCGGCGTCGCGTTCAGGATGCGCGTGACGCCCGGCAGGAAGCCGAGGTCGGCCATGTGGTCGGCCTCGTCGATGACGGTGATCTCGACGGCGTCGAGGTGCACGTAGCCCTGCTTCATGAGGTCTTCGAGACGGCCGGGGCACGCCACGACGATGTCGACGCCGGCGTTCAACGCCTGCACCTGACGGTTCTGGTTCACGCCGCCAAAGATGGTGGTGGTGGTGAGGCCGTATGCCTTGGCGAGCGGCGCGAGCACCGCATCGATCTGCGTGGCGAGCTCGCGGGTCGGCGCGAGCACGAGGCCGAGCGGACGGCCCTTGCGGCGGTTGCCGCCGGCGAGCTTGCCGCCGAGGCGGGCGGCCATCGGGATCGAGAACGCGAGGGTCTTGCCCGAGCCGGTCTTGCCGCGGCCGAGCACGTCGCGGCCCGCGAGCGTGTCGGGGAGCGTGTCGACCTGGATCGGGAACGCGGTGGTCTTGC
The DNA here is from genome assembly GCF_040144835.1 of Microbacterium sp. LWS13-1.2. NCBI lineage: Bacteria > Bacillati > Actinomycetota > Actinomycetes > Micrococcales > Microbacteriaceae > Microbacterium > Microbacterium sp. LWS13-1.2. The sequence goes on along the minus strand of NZ_CP151632.1, from coordinate 2,947,611 downwards.
CGTCCGCGGCGAGCGCGTCGACGAGGGGCTGCGGCACGCCGAGCGCGCCGAAAGTGGTTTCGGTCATGAGTGGGATTTCTCCGGGCACACGGGTGCCCTGTCGGTGGCCGGGGCGTATTTCGCCCACGGGTCGCCGTACGAAAGTCATCACCGGCATCGCGCGGCTGAGCCGGGCGGCGGCGGGAGGGGAAGCGTTCTACGACGCAAGAAGCGCAGGGAAGCGCTGCAAGATGATCCATCTTAGCAGGCCACGCCTGAGCGTTCTCCGCAGCCTCTCCCGGTCGTTGAGCGAGCGAGGGACGAGCGAGACGAAACGCCCCGCACCCGGCGCCGATGAGCGGCTCAACGCGTTTCGTCTCGGTCGCTGGCGCTCCCTCGCTCAACGACCGGAATCTGAGGACAACGGCACCCGCGCTCAGGGATGACGGGCGCGGCGCGGCGAGCGGTACGCCGTGCGCGGACCGCTGACGTCGGCTCCGGGCCCGTCCGCCGGGGGCACCGCCCCGTCCACTTGGGGCACCGACCCATCCACCTGGGGCACCGACCCGTCCGCCGGGGGCACCGACCCGTCCGCCTGGGACTCCTCCGCGCCGTCCGCCTCGGGCGCGGACTCTCCCGCCCCGTCCGCCTCGGGCTCCGACGCTCCCGACGGGGGCTCGGGCACCGAAGCTTCCCCGCCGTCGGACTCGCGCTCCGGCGCGACGTCGTCCTCCGCGCTCTCGCCCGGGCTGGCGTCCTCGTCCACGACGGCGTTCTCGACACCCTCGCCCGGGCCGGACTCGTCATCGGCAGCGGCGTCGCTCCCGGCGCTCACCGCGGCGAAGCGGTCGGTTGCGGCGCGGAGCGCGGCGGCGATGCCCGGCTCGGACGCCGCATGCGCGGCATCCGGAATCATCGTGAAGTCGGCCTCGGGCCACGCACGGTGCAGATCCCACGCGGTCATCGCGGGCGTGCACACGTCGTAGCGGCCCTGCACGATGGCGGCCGGGATGTGCCGGATGCGGTCGACGCCGGCGATCAGCTGATCCGGCGCGAACCAGCCGCCGTGCAGGAAGTAGTGGTTCTCGATGCGGGCGAAGGCCACGGCGGCGCGCGGCTCGGACATCGCGTCGACCAGTTCCGGATCGGGCAGCAGTGTGAGGTTCGCCGCCTCCCATCGCGACCAGGCGACGGCCGCCGGCACGTGCACGGCGGGGTCTGGGTCGGCGAGGCGCCGGTGATACGCCTGCATGAGCTGCGAGCGCTCGAGGATCGGGATGGGAGCGATGAAGTCCTCCCAGAGGTCGGGGACGACGGATGCCGCACCGCCCTCGTAGAACCACTCCAGCTCGTGGCGGCGCAGCGTGAAGACGCCGCGCAGCACGATCTCGGTCACCGCCTGCGGGTGCGCCTCGGCGTAGGCGAGCGCCAGGGCGCTCCCCCACGATCCGCCGAACACCTGCCATCGCTCGATGCCGAGGTTCTTGCGCAGCAGCTCGATGTCGGCGACGAGGTGCCACGTGGTGTTGTGGCGGAGGTCGGCGTCCGGGTCGCCCGCGTGCGGGGTGGAGCGCCCGCAGCCGCGCTGGTCCAGCAGGATGATGCGGTAGCGCTCGGGGTCGAAGAATCGCCGGTGCCAGGGCGACGTGCCCGCGCCCGGACCGCCGTGCAGGAACACCACCGGCTTGCCCTCGGGGTTGCCGCTCTGCTCGTAGGCGATGCGATTGCCCTCGCCGGCGATGAGCATGCCGGTGTCGTAGGGCTCGAGGGGCGGATAGAGGATGTCGTCGAGGTGTTCGTTCACAGGCTGCCCCCCGGCACGCTGAAGGTGTCGCAGGCGGACACGCCGCCCTGGTAACCGGCCTCGAACCAGCGCTGACGCTGCTCGCTGGAGCCGTGCGTCCAGGATTCGGGGTTCACGACGCCCCCGGATTCCTGCTGGATGTGGTCGTCGCCGACGGTGCCGGCCGCGTTGAGGGCATCGGTGATCTGCTGCGGGGTCGGCTCCTGCAGATACGGCACGCCGTTGTCGTCGACCTGCTCGGTCATGCCGCCGACCCAGGCGCCGGCGAAGCAGTCCGCCTGCAGCTCTCTGCGCACGCCGTTGGTGTCCGGCCCCGTGCCGTTGTCGGGGTACTGCTCCATGATCCCGACGAGATGCTGCACGTGATGCCCGTACTCGTGGGCGAGCACGTAGAGCTGGGCCAGATCCCCGGCCGACGCGTCGAACTGCTGGCGCAGGAGGCCGAAGAACGTCGGGTCGATGTAGACGGTCTCCTCGGGCGGGCAGTAGAACGGGCCGGTCTGGTTGGATGCCGTGCCGCACTGCGTCGGGGTCTGCACGTCGACGATCACGAGCTGGGGAGCACGGTACCCCTGCATCTGCGTCGTCCAGTACTCGTCGAGCACCACGCTGCCGGCGGCGAGACGGCACGCGTCGTTGCGATTCGCGTCGGCACCGGTCTCGCACTGCTCGATCTCGGACTCGCCGGCGGTGCCGGCCTGCGGGGTCCCGGGAAGGATGCTCGACAGATCCTGTCCGGTGAACAGCTGGAACAGCAGCACGGCGATCGCGCCGATGCCGGCGATACCACCGCCCGCCACGGCCGCGCCCGCTCCTCGACGCCGCGCCGTGTTCCCCCCGACGTTGGCGTTCTCATTGAACGTCATGCCTGTCACGGTACCCCGATCGCCTGATCGCACACAGGAACGCCACAGAATCGCGCGGAATGCGTACAATGCCGCGGGCATAGGCTCGTGGGATGGTGAGCGAACCCACGACCGTGACCATCACCGGCGGCGGCGGGCAGATCGGCTACGCGCTGATGTTCCGCATCGCGGCGGGCGACATGCTCGGGGCCGATCGTCCGGTTCGCCTGCGGCTGCTCGAGATCCCACAGGGCATGAGGGCCGCCGAGGGCGCGGCGCTGGAACTGCAGGACGGCGCATTCCCGCTGCTGGTCGACGTCGACGTGACCGACGATCCGCTGACCGCCTTCAACGGCACCCGCATCGCGCTGCTCGTCGGCGCGCGGCCCCGCACCGCCGGGATGGAGCGCGGCGACCTTCTGGCGGCGAACGCCGGCATCTTCGGCCCCCAGGGCCAGGCGATCGGCGCCGTGGCCGACGAGGACGTGCGCGTGGTCGTGGTGGGCAACCCCGCGAACACCAACGCGCTCATCGCCGCGGCATCCGCTGCTCCCGACGTGCCGGCCGACCGGTTCAGCGCCCTCACACGCCTCGACCACAACCGCGCCGTCGGCCAGCTCGCCGAGGCGCTCCAGGTGACGGCGGACGAGATCGCCGACGTCGTCGTGTGGGGCAACCACTCCGCGACGCAGTTCCCGGACGTCTCGCACGCGATCCTCGCAGACGGGATGCCGGTGTCCGATGCGCTGGCCGAGCGCCTGAGCGGACACGAGCAGGCGACGGCGTGGCTCGACGACGTCTTCATCCCGCGGGTCGCCAAGCGCGGCGCCGAGATCATCGCGGTGCGTGGCTCGTCCTCGGTGGCTTCGGCGGCGAACGCGGCGATCGACCACGTCCGCGATGAGCAGCTGGGGTCGGGGCGGGGGCTGACGTCGGCCGCGGTGCTCTCGCGCGGCGAGTACGGCGTGCCCGAGGGCCTCGTGTGCTCGTTCCCCGTGACCTCGCGCGGCGGCCGATCCGGCTACCGCATCGTCGAGGGGCTCGACCTCGACGATCGCGCTCGCGGCCGCATCGACGCCTCCGTGGCCGAGCTGGTCGCCGAGCGCGACGCCGTGCGCGACCTCGGGGTGCTCTGACCCTGGGCGCGCTTCGTCTCTGCGTTTCGACTCGCAAGCTCGCTCAACGACCGGCCAGAGGCACGGCAATAGGCTCTGAGTCGTGGAAGTGCTGATCGTCGTCATCGTCGCGATCGTCGTCATCGCGCTGGCGACGGCGGTCGCGCCGAAGCTCGGCATCGCGGGACCGCTGATCCTGCTGCTCATCGGCGGCGCGGTCAGCCTGCTGCCGTTCGTCGAGATCCCCGAGATCAACCCGGACTGGATCCTGGTCGGCGTGCTGCCGCCGCTGCTCTACTCGGCCGCGGTCGCGCTGCCGGCGATCGAGTTCCGCCGCGACTTCGGGCCGATCGCGGGGCTGTCGTTCCTCCTCGTCATCCTGAGCTCCATCGTGCTGGGCGTCTTCTTCATCGCCGTGATCCCCGGCATCCATCCCGCCATCGCCGTGGCGCTCGGCGCGATCCTGAGTCCCACGGATGCCGTGGCCACCTCCATCGTGAAGCGACTGGGCGTCTCCCGGCGGGTGGTGACGATGCTCGAGGGCGAGAGCCTGCTCAACGACGCCACGGCGCTCGTGCTGCTGCGCACGATGATCGCCTCGGTCGCGGTCGCCACGACGGTGGCCGGTGACACCAGCGTCGGCGTGGGGTTCCTCCCGGCCTTCGCGTGGGGCGTGCTCGTCGCCGTCGTGGTCGGTGCGGTCATCGGCTTCCTCAACCTGCGCCTGCGGGCGCTCATCAAGAACTCCGCCGCCAACACCGCGGTCGGCTTCGTGGTGCCTTTCATCGCCTACATCCCCACCGAGGAGCTCGGCGGCTCAGGACTCGTGGCCGCCGTCGTCGCCGGCATCGTCACCGGGCAGGGCGCGGCGCGGTGGTTCACCCCCGAGCAGCGCCGCTCGGACGAGCACAACTGGCGGACCATCGAGCTCGTGCTCGAGGGCGCCGTCTTCCTGGTGATGGGGCTCGAGCTGCGCGACATCGTCACGCAGAACGTGCAGGACCACAACGGCCTCGGCACGGGTCTCGGCATCGCGGCAGGCGCGCTCGCCATCATCATCGCGGTGAGAGCGGGCTACGTGTCGCTCCTCGTATGGCTGCAGAGCCGGCGCGCCCGAGGTCGCCAACGAAGCCGGCTCGAGGCGATGTCCGCCCGCATCGACGAGATCGCCGGCGGTGGCGCAGTGCGCTCCGGCGCCGACACCGAACGGGGAACGGATGCCGCCGCCTCGCGAGACACCGCGGCGCGGCCGACGGCATCCCGTCGTCGCCGTCGCAACCGGCGCGACGAGGCGAGTGTGGACAGCCCCCGCGCCCAGCGCCGCATCTCATCGATGCGCGAGCGGGTGTCGCGCGCGCTGAGCGACCTCGACTACTACCAGGCGTCGCCGCTCGGCTGGAAGCACGGCGCCATCATCGTGTGGGCCGGCATGCGCGGCGTCGTGACGCTGGCGGCCGCGCAGACGCTGCCGCGCGACGACACCTCCGATCGCGCGCTGCTGGTGTTCATCGCCTTCGCCGTCGCGGTGGGCAGCCTCATGCTCCAGGGCTTCACGCTTCCGTGGCTCGTCGGCGTGCTGCGGCTCGAGCGGTCGGGCGACGACAGTCTCGACAAGGCGGAGCAGTCCGCCCTCGACGACGAGCTGCGCGATGCGGCCGTGGCCGCGCTGTCGAACCCCGCCCTTCGCCGCCGCGACGGGACCGAGTTCACCGACGACCTCGTCGAGATCGTCGGCAGCCGTATGGTCGATCCGCCCGACGAGACCGACACCCTTCCCACGCGCGACTTGCTGGAGCTCCGACTCGCGATGATCGAGGCGATGCGCACGCGGCTCAACCAGCTCTCGTCCGGCGGCGGCTACAGCACGCCGGCCCTGCGCCACGCACTCGCCGAGCTCGACGCCGACCAGCTGAGCCTCGAGCTGCGGCTCGACGACGAGGACTGAGCGGCTGATCGTCCGGGCGAGGCGCGGCGTTGGCCTCGCCTGGTGAGACAATGGGCATCGAGCGAGGGGGCCTCACATGAGCGAGACGACGAAGACGCCGGACGCCGCGCATACGCACGCGGCTCCCGTCAGCGGGTCGGCCGGGGCCGACACCGCGCCCCTGCATCTGCCTCACCCGGCTGCGGAGTGCCCGAAGTGCTTCACCGAGCTGCAGCAGAACCGCGACTGGTGGCAGGCCCGGCCCGCGGGCTCACGCCTGGTCGGACTCGTGATCGCCCGCGACGACATGCCCTCGGTCGTCGAGCAGCGCAATGACCTGACGCGCTTCGGGGTGCCGATCGAAGGGTTCCGGCATCCGGCTCCCGAGACGCTCGAGTCGTGGGAGGAGCGGCTTGTGCGCCTCTACGGGACGCTGCGACGCGGCGATGTGCTCGTCGTCGCGAACGTGCACGCCCTCGGCCGCGACATCGACGAAGAGGCCCGCACCGTCGCCGAGCTGCACCGGCGGGGCGTCGTCGTGAAGGTCGTCAGCCACGGCGGCCGCCACCTCTACGACGCCGGACGCTGATCTCGCCGGCCGGCGGTCACCGGGGCCGGCCCGCTCACCCGGCGCTCAGGCGTCGTCGTCGGCGCGGGAGTCGCGTTCCCCGCTGAGGGCGTTCGCGCGCTCCTCGTCGAGGAGCGGCAGATCGTCGCGCGTGACCAGGCGCGCCGCGAGCGCGTGCTCGACGAGCCGGACGCGACGGTTGGTGGCGTAGGAGCGGACGCCGCCGCGCATGCCCGGAACCCCGATGCGGTCGAGCTTGTCGCACACGTTGTCGAGCTTGCGGTTGAAGCGGGTGAGCGTCCAGCCCAGCCGCTCGGCGGCCTGCGCCGAGGTCGGCAGCTCGCTCATGCCGGTTCCCTCGCGACGCAGCACCGGCTCGGCGAGCGCGAGGATCATGACGCGCTGGCTGTGGGTGAGCGGAACGTCGCCGATCGTGCTCAGCCCGTCGTCATCGGGCGGCGGCGGCGTGTCGCGGAACGTCGGCTCGGCGGCATGGATCGTGAGCTCGTACGTCGTCGGTCCCGCGCTGAAGATGACGGATGTCGCGGCGAAGACCAGCGGCAGGCGGGCGCCCGGTGCCAGCCAGGCCTGGACGCGGCCACCGGTGTCGGTGACGGTCGCCGACAGGCGCGAGCCGACATTGGAGAGCAGCCAGAGACCCTCGACGTTCTGGATCGTGAGGAAGTTCCGGTGCAGGAACAGGTTGTCGTCGATGGCGAGGTCGCCTTCGCGGCCCACCGTGAACACGGTGTCGGGTGCGACCGAGAACTCCTCGCCGGCGAACTCCACCTTCAGCGTGTCGGCTACGGCAGCGGTCATGGCGTGCACCCCCGGCTCGGTGTCTGCTGGGCTCGGCCGTTGTCACGCACGAGGGTGACGTCGATGCACGTCGGCCCCGACGCCACCGCGGGCACGACGACCTCGGCGGTGCCGACGGACTGGGACTCGGTGGTGGGGTCACTCGCCGAGACCGGCTCGACGATGTAGCTGTCGCCGTCCTGCGGGTCGGGATTCTTCCAGGTGAAGCGCACCCCACCGTCGACGACGGCCCCGGCCACGTCCTCCACCGGGGGCACGACCATCGAGATCGGATCCTGCGGCTTCGGCGTGGCGGAGGGTGTCGGCGGATCCTGGGACGTGCCCGACAGCAGACCGGGAAGCGACACTCCGATGATCACCGCGACGATCACGAGGGCACCCGCGCCGAGCCCGATCCACAGTCCGGTGCGCCGGCGCGGCGCGATCTGGTCGGCGTCGGATGCGACGACCGCATCGGTGCCGGGGGCGAACATCCCCGGGACGCTCGCCTCAGCGGCGTGCTTGTCGAGGGTGCTTCGCGACACGGTCGTGGCGCCGGTCGTGGCGAATCCGCTGGTCACCGGGGCGCGGAGAACCGTCTCGTCGAGCGACACCGGCAGGTCGGGCTGCCCGCGGAGCTGCGTCTGGTCGTACGCCGACGTCGGAGTCATCGACCGCGCGACCGTCTCGTCGACGGGCGCCGGCTCGAACCGCGACGCCGCCGGGGCGGTGACAGCCGACGGACGCGTCATGCCGGCCGCCGGTGTGGTCTCGGGGTTGATGCTGACGACGCCGCGCACGCGCGTGAGCCCGTCGTCCTCGTCCTCCTCGATGTCGTCAGGAAGCTGGTCGTCGAGGATGTCGATCGGCGTCACCGAGTGCGACAGCTCGATCTGCACGGTCTGCAGCGCACGCGCGAACGCCAGTGCGCTCTCGTAGCGATCGGCGGGTGACTTCGCCATCGCCCGCTCGAGCGCCCGCTGCAGCGACACCGGCACGTCGGCACGGCCGAGAGGCGGCAGCGCGAGCGTCTCGATGCGGTGGATGAGCTCGGCGGCCGTGTTGCGCTGACCGGGCAGCTCGAACGGCGACCGGCCGGCGAGGAGCGTGTAGACGGTCGCCCCGAGCGCCCACACATCGGAGCGCGGGTCGCTGCGCGGCACGTCGGCGAACGACTCCGGCGGCGACCAGGGAATCGACAGACCCGCCGACTCGGCGGCGGCATTCGTCGTCGACGCGATTCCGAAGTCGGTGAGCGCCGGACGGTTGTACTCGGTGACGAGGATGTTGGCGGGCTTGATGTCGCGGTGGAGCACTCCGGCGCGGTGGGCGGTCTCCACGGCTGCGGCGACCTGCACGCCGACGCGGAGCGACTCGGCGATCGAGAACGGCTCGCGCCGGTAGCGCACCTGCAGGTTCGGACGCGGGCAGTACTCCATCACGAGGTACGGGCGGCCGTCCTGCGCGACGCCGGCCTGGTAGATGGTGACGATCGCCGGGTGCGTCGAGAGCATGGCCATGACGTTGGCCTCGGCGGTGAACTCCTCGACCGAGCCGCTCGACATGCGCTCCGTGAGCAGCACCTTGACGGCCACGCGTCGCTTGGGAAGCTGCTGCTCGTACAGGTACACGTCGGCGAAGCCGCCGGACCCGAGCAGGTCGACATAGGTGAAGCCCGGCAGATCGGGCGGTGCCATCGGCGCGCGCTTGGGACTCACGACATCCCTTCGATCGCGACCGTGATGCCGTCGCCGAGATCCAGCACATCGCCCGGGACGACCACCGTGCCCTCACCGGGGTGCAGCCGCACGGGGTCCGTTCCCGGACGCAGCAGCGTGGTGCCGTTGGTGGTGCGCAGATCCGTGGCGACGATGCTCTCGCCTTCGGCCCGCAGCTCGACGTGGCTGCGCGAGATGTCCTGCTGCGGGCTGTCGACCGCGACCAGGTGCGGCAGGTCGGTGCCGCTCACGCGCGTGGAGCGCGGCCGGCGCCCGATCACGACAGTGCGGTCGAGCGGGATCACCTGCCCCGTCGACATCCGCACACGCCCGGGTGCGGGCGCGCGCGGCGGGGCGAGCGGGTCGAGAGGAGTGTCCGCAGCGGAGGGCGTCGCGTTCGAGCCTTCGACACCGGATGCCGCCGCACGCAGCGCGCGCGCCTGGGCGAGCGAGATCGTCGCGCCGTCATGATCGCCGGCGACGGCCGAGCCGGGCGCCTGAGCCGGTGCCGGCGCCTCCTGCGGCTCGACGTCGTCGGCGGAGCGGATCACGGTGGCGCCGATCAGCTCGTCGAAGCCGGCAGCGCCGACGGCGGCATCCTCGTCCTCGTCGTCGTCCTCGTCCATCAACCACGCATCGAGCCCGCTCCGCGCCGGCGCGACGTCCTCCGGCGAGAGCGCGGAATCGGACGGCAGGAGCGTCTCGGCATCGGCGAGCGACGGCACGGAGTCGATGAGCCCTCCGGCCGGCACGGCGATCACGGGCGCCGGGGACGCCGCGGAGCGCGGGGTCGCGGGAGCCGCCGAGGTCGGCTCCCCGCCGGGCCCTTCAGCGGAGGTCTCGGGGGCGGCCACAGCGGCATCCGCGAGGGCAGCAGCCGGAGGCTCCGGTGGCGGTGCGCCCGCAGGGGCGGAGGCGGGCTCCGGGCGCTTCGCCAGCGCCGGTGCCGCCGACGGGCGTGGGGGCGCGGCATCCCACACGATTCCCCCGGCCAGCACGATGCCGTCGGCGATCTCCCACTCGGCGGGCGACGAGGCGTCCGGTTCGGACGTCGTCAGCGCCACGCGCACGACCGCGGGGATCACCCGCTCGGTCCACGTCGTCACGCCCGTGCCCGTGACCCGCTCGGGCGTCGCCGCGTCGACCTCGAAGGCGAAGTCGCCGCGCACGGCGACGCGGATGCCGTCACCTTCGGGAAGCGCCACCGCGAAGGCCGGGATCGCCGTCAGGGACGCGCCGTAGGCGCCCGTGAGCGCCTCGATCACGCCGCCCAGACCGCGCCCCTCGGCGACGAGGGTGCGTATGCGCCCGAGGAGCGCTGCCGAGGTTCCCGGTTCGAGCACCGCGAAGCCGCGCGGCGTCACCGCGATCGGCGTGGTTCCCGGGGCGTACAGCGTCGGCATCAGAATCCTCCTGTGGCGACCACGCGCGGCAGCGTGTCGCCGTCGATGTCGGCGGCCGGATCCGCGGGGGCGCTCACCGGCACCGTATCGCGTTCCCACGTCCGGTTCGCCCGCGTGCGCACCGCGAGCGCATCGACGACCAGCGCCGTGATGTTGTCGCGGCCGCCGCGCACCATCGCCTCGTGCACCAGCCGCGTCGCCGCGGCCTGCGGATCGGTCTCGGTGAGCAGGATGGCATGCAGCGCGTCGCGATCCAGCTCTCCGGAGAGACCGTCCGAGCAGACAAGGATGCGGTCGCCCTCCTCTGCCGGGAGCAGCCAGTAGTCGGGTTCGGAGTCGCTTCCGGCACCGATGGCGCGGGTGATGACATTGCGTCGCGAGTCCCGCTCGGCCGCATCGGCGGCGAGCTGCCCGCTGTCGACGAGCTCCTGCACGACGGAGTGGTCGACGCTCACCTGCTCGAACCGCCCCTCGCTGAGGCGGTAGGTGCGCGAGTCGCCGAGGTTGATGGCCAGCCAGTAGCCCTCGCCGTCCACATCGGCGATCACGACACCGGCCAGAGTGGTGCCGGCTCCCGCCCCCGCGCCGGGCGGCAGCATCGCGACACGGCGGCGCGACGCCGTCACGGCGGTCTGCACCTCGTCGATGGTGAGGCTCTCACGTCCGGCGAGCGTCGCGAACTCTTCGATGACCGCCGCACTGGCGATCTCGCCCGCGTTGTGACCGCCCATGCCGTCGGCCACGAGGAACAGCGGTGAGGCGGCGATGTAGGAGTCCTCATTGATACGGCGCCGCAGGCCCGCATCGGTCGCCGCTCCGCACGCGACCGCGATCGGCGCCGTCGGGCCGATCATCACGCGGTGCTCACGGCGACGCGCCGGTCGCCGAACTCGAAGGCGTCTCCCGCGCGCACGTTGGTGCGCACGCCGGGCATCAGCGGGATCCGCGCGCCATCGCGCACGAGCGTGGTGCCGTTGGTCGAGTGGTGGTCGACGATCCAGGCGCCGGTGGAGTCGCCGCCGATCTCGAAATGCGTCTTCGAGAGCGAGAGCGTCTCGTCCCGCACGGGGATGGAGACGGCGCCGTGCTCGTTCGCCGGGTTGCGCCCGTAGAGCGTGCGCCCATACACGGCCATCCGCGTCCCGTCGTCCCAGGTGAGGACGGCGAGAATGGGAGCCTCGTCGTACAGCGCAGCGCGCTGCGCGGGTGGTGGCACGACCAGTCGCGTCTCGTCCAGGTCGTCCGTCGACGACGCGAAGGCGACGGATGCCGGGGCCACGACGGCCGCCAGGGGCCGTGCAGGTGCCGCGGGTGGAGCGACGACCGACGCGACGGCGGCGAACGGCCGGGCGGGCGCCGCGACCGGAGCCGGAGCCGGAGCCGGAGCCGGAGCAGCCGGCGTGCCCGCGCCGAACAGGGCGGGGAGAGGCTCGGTGGTCGTCGCCGCCGGGAACGGCATCGTCATGCTCGGGAAGTGATCGGTCTGCACCGCACGCGTGACCGGCGCGTCGCCGGTCACCCACGGCACGCCGTCGATCACCCCGGGACGGATGGGTGCGATGGGGCGTGTGGCCGGAGCCGGACCCGCCACCGCCGGTGGCGCTTCGGCGGGCGCCGGCGCCGATGCGGCCGCGACCGGGAGGTCGGCCATCGGCGCCGCGTACAGCGGCTGCGGGGCCGGCGGACGCACCGCCGCCAGGTACGGATTCTCGGCCAACGGTGCCGTCGCGACGACGCGAGGCGTCGCGTGACCGTCCCGGAGATCGAGGACCATCGATCGCGATGCCATGTCGTGCCACCCCTGGCGACGACCGCTGGAGTCGAACAGCGGCGAGAAGTAGCCGACGACGATCGACCCCGCGAGCCCGAACACGATGTTGCGCCAGAGCGCGCGGCAGAATCCGATGTGATCGCGCGAGTCGACGTCCTGCAGCTGGAGCCCGAGCGCGCGCTGTCCGATCGAACCGCGCCCGCCCTGCATGGCCGAGTACACCAGCCACCAGGCGAGCAGCGCACCGCCGACCACCAGGGAGGAGATGACGACGGCCACCTCGAGGCTCCCCGCGTCCCCGGTTGCGCCGACGCCGAACACGACGGGCACCGCGACCCCGACCAGCACGGCCGCGATGCCGTAGGCGACGCCGAGGTCGATCGCGAACGCCCCCACTCGGCGTCCGATAGTCGCCGCGGGGGCGGCGACGTGCGGGCTGGCGGTCATTCGGTCTCCTGCGGGGGATGGACGGGTTCTGCGGCGCGGCTCCCGCGCGTGCGCCGAGGCGCGAGCTTCGACGGCGCGGCGTCGGACGCGTCCGGCTCGGCGGCCGCGCCCTTCGTCGCAGGCTTCGCGGCGCGGGGCGGGGGCGTGTGACGTGCCGGCAGGGCGAAGCGGGTGCCTTCGAGCAGCGAGCGGATGCTGAGCCGCGCGCGCAGCCGCTGCCACAGCGACCGCTCCTTGCCCATCCCGCCGACGATCTCGTCGACCTGCGTCCAGAAGGCGTCGATGTCATCGGGCGTCGGCTCGGTCGGACCGAACACCTCGAGATCCGCACGGGACGCCAGCGTCGCGACGCGCGGCTCGGCGAGCGCTGCGGTGAGCACGCCCGCCTCCTCCTGGCGCGTCGCGCCGGGAGGGACCGGAGCCCCGTAGTCGGTGGCACGGTCGACCAGCTCATCCCAGCCGCCGCTGATGCGGTCGGACGCGCGCTCCGCGTCGCGACGCTGACGGCGGCGGGTGGCCTTGAGCGCCCCGATCACGATGAAGGGCGCGAGCAGGACCGCGAGGAGTCCCAGCACGCCGACGCCGATCGACACGATGGTCCACAGCAGGCCCAGGTCGAGGCCGTCCTCGTCCTCCGAGCCGCGGTCGTCCGCGACGGTCGGCGGCAGGTCGACGGGCTCGGCCGGCGGGGGCGGCGGCTGCAGCACCTGCGGCTTGGGGTCTGCCTTCGGCTTCGTCGTCTGGTCGCTCGGGACCTGGTCCTCGGGGGGCGTCGGATCGAACGGCACCCAGCCGGCGTCGTCGAAAGCGACTTCGACCCACGCGTGCAGGTTGTCGCCCGTCGCGGTGAAGACCGGCGCGTCCGCGGCATCCTCGTCGGGGTAGAACCCCATGACGACGCGGGCGGGGATGCCCACCTGCGACGCGAGCAGCGCCATCGCCGTGGCGTACTGCTCGTCGTCGCCCACCATCTGCTGCGAGCCGAGCAGCGTCGCGATCCGCTCGGCGCCGTGGCCGGCACGCGAGAGCGGCTGACCGGCGAGGCCGTGGCTGAAATAGCCGCCCTCCGAGAGCATCAGCTGCAGCGCGCGCACCTGCTCGACGGGGGTCGTCGCCTCGGCGACGGTCTTCGATGCGATCTCGGCGAGGCTCTCGGGCACGCCCTCCTGCTTCGGCATCTTCAGCGGCGCGAACGCCTGGTCGGCGAGCTGCTCGTCGCTCGGGACCTCGGGGATCACCGCGTCGATCGTGTAGGCGTCGCCCTTCTCGAGGCCGGCCGTCACCACGCCGGTCTCCGTCGCCTCGTTGTAGTGCGCGGTGCGTCGCAGGTCGTCCGCCCGGTCGCCGTCGAACGTGACGCTGCGGGCGGCGCCGGCATCCGGCATCCACACGCTCTCGAGGGCGCCGATCTCGACGTGCACCTGCGCCTCGGTGCCCTCGGCGCCGGCGGACATGTTGGTGCGGGCGGGCGAGAACGCGCTGGACGAGCCGCTGCCCTCGTCTGAGACGTTGTAGACGGTGCCGTTGTACGCGTCCATGGTTGCCAGGCGCACACGGGCGCCCTCGGGCAGTCCGCTGACCGTGAAGAGCGCGTCCTCCGGGTGGTCGCGCACGTAGGCGCGGAACGACTGCAGGGGGCTCGCGAACTCGCGGATGTCGAACGGCGGGATCACGACGTCACGCAGGACGTAGCGGGGGGATGTCGGTGCCGCGAACCCGCTCGTGGCGATGCCGATGACCGCGGCGATGGCGATGACCGCCGCACCCGACAGCACCCTGCGGATGCCCGCGCCCGAGCTGGCCGCGCCTTCGCCGACCGAGATCGCCGCCGCCTGCGGCTGCCAGGCCTGGCGCAGGGCCAGCCAGATCACGGCAACGAGCCCGAACACGACGCCCTGGACGACCGGCACGAACGGCTCGGAGGTGCCCAGCGCGATCTCGATCACGAGGAACGCGGCCGCGGGGATGAGCGACCACGCGGCGTTGCGCAGCCGCAGCGCGAGGGACGTCGTCAGCACGGCCGCGACCAGCGCGAGGATGAACGGCACGATCAGGTGGCCGTCGTCGGTCGCCACCGGAGCGATCGTGGTGAGCAGCTGCTTCCACGACATGAAGGTGCCGAGAGCGAGGAGGCGCAGCGTCTCGAGCGTCGGCACGACGCCGGCGACCGTGGCGTTCGGCAGCGCGAGAGCGCCGCCGAAGAGGAAGTAGGCGACGACCGTGGCACCCGTCAGAAGGAGGATGCCCCAGCGGAACAGCGTGCCCAGGACGCCCAGCGCCATGCCGAGCACGAGCCCGCCGAGGGCCGCGACCAGATAGCGTGCGCCGTCGAACGTCGGCCAGAACCCCACGACGGGGATGAGGAGCAGCAGCGACACGGCGCCGAGGTCGAGGATCCACCGGCGGAGCGCGAGGGACTCCCCCGCAGCACGCGGCGCGGGGACGCGCGGTGCGGCGGAACGCGTCGTCGGGGCGGATCCCGCGCGCGACAGAGGCGTGACGGGGGCGGTCATGCGAGGACCTTCCGCAGCGCGTTGGGCAGCTGCTCGAGCGCGCCGAGGGTCACGACATCCGCCTCACCGATGCGGCGCAGCGACGGGGCGGCCTCGCCGGGAGCAGCGACCACCGCGAGGACGCGCGCGCCGAACGGAAGGCGGCTGCAGGCGCTGCGCAGGTCGTTCGCGTCGACCCTGCTGCCGCACACGAGCACCACGACGCTCGCGAGCGGCAGGGTGGCCGCCACGACGCCGGCGAGGTCGACGACCGTGCCCGCGCGCGGCTTGGACTGACCCAGCGCCGAGAGGGAGTCGAGGAACTGCTTACCCGTGCCGGACGGCAGTGCGCGCTCCTGCACCCGCACCTCGACGCGGTGCGAGTCGCGGAGTGCCCGCAGCCCCAGCGAGCCGGCGGCGGAGATCGCGAGCTCGAACTCCGCGTCGTCCCGATAGTCGGCGGGGCTCGTCGAGAGGCCGATCACGAAGTGCGAGCGGCGCGTCTCCTCGTACTGACGCACCATCATGTGGCCGGTGCGCGCGGTCGACTTCCAGTGCACGTGGCGCAGGTCGTCGCCCGGCTGATACTCGCGCAGGGCGTGGAACGACACGTCGTCGGGTGAGAGATCGGTGGCGGGAAGGCCCTCGAGGTCGCGCAGGAACCCGAGGGACTGGCCGTCGAACAGCACGGTGCGCGGGTGGACGAACAGGTCGACCGGCTCGTCACGACGGTGCACGCGCTCGAACAGGCCGAGGGGATCGCCGCGCACGACGCTCACCGGCCCGACCTTGACGACGGCGCGGCGCGACGTGGGGATCGCGAAGAGCTCCTCCGCGGACTCGCCGGCCGCCAGCCGCTGCACGTCGAAGACGCCGCGCCCGCTGCCGACCGGCAGCAGCACGCGGGATGGCAGGATGGCGCGCGAGCCGGTGTTCGAGAGCGTCAGCGCGCCGATGGCGCGCTCGCCCACGACGACGCGCGTGCGGTTGAGGTCGAGGGAGACGTCGTAGGCGGTGCGTCCGATGAGGAACAGCAGGCACAGCAGCAGCACGACGGCGATGGAGACGGCCGCGACGGTCAGCTCCCACCAGCCGAGCGACCGCCCGGCGATCCACAGCGCGACGGCGCCGGCGAGAAGCACCCAGGCGGCGGGGCGCACGACCGCGAACACGCGTGCGAGTACGCCGCCGGCGCGGCGCAGCGCGTCCAGCGCCAGCTGCCCGTACCAGGCGCGACGGTCCTCCGTGGCCGCCGCCTGCCCGAGTGCCTCCGTCGTCATCAGGCCGCGGACCTCGCCTGCGGTGCGGCGATCGACTCGAGCACGCGCGCGACGACGGTCTCGGCCGACGTGCCCGCGAACTCCGCCTCGGGGTCGAGCACGATGCGGTGGGTCCACACCGGCGCGACGAGCGCCTTGATGTCGTCGGGCAGCACGAAGTGGCGCCCCTGTGCGGCGGCGTACACCTTGGCGATGCGGATCATCGCGAGCGATCCGCGCACCGAGACGCCGACGCGCGTGGCCTCGTCGTCACGCGTCGCCTCGGCCAGCTGCGCCGTGTAGCGCAGCACGGCGGGGTCGACGTGCACGGTGCCGGCGAGGTCGGCCATGTCGGCGACGGCGCCCGTCGTGATGATGGCGGGCAGGTGCGCCGACGGGTTGCGGTCGGCGGCTCCGGCGAGGATGCGCTCGGCCACCGCGAGGTCGGGATAGCCGATCGAGGTTTTGACCAGGAACCGGTCGAGCTGGGCCTCGGGCAGCTTGTACGTGCCCGCCTGCTCGATCGGGTTCTGGGTGGCGATCACGAGGAACGGACGGCCGACATCGTGCGTGACGCCGTCGACCGTGATCCTCGACTCCTCCATGACCTCCAGCAGCGCCGACTGCGTCTTCGGCGAGGCGCGGTTGATCTCGTCGGCGAGCACGATCGAGGCGAACACGGGGCCGCGGTGGAACTCGAAGCGGTGCGAGGCCTGGTCGTAGATCGTCACGCCGGTGACGTCGGACGGCAGCAGGTCGGGCGTGAACTGGATGCGGCTGCTGGTGCCCTGCACCGTCGCCGCGAGCGCCTTGGCCAGGCTCGTCTTGCCCGTGCCCGGAGCATCCTCCAGCAGCACGTGGCCCTCCGCGAGCATCGCCGACAGCACGAGCGCGACGACCTCGCGCTTGCCCATGAGGGCCTGGTCGACGTTGTCGACCAGTCGTGCGAAGGTGCCCTGGAACCAGGCCGCCTGTTCGGGGGTCATCGTCATCGTGATTCGTTCCTTTTCATGAGTCGTCTTCGCAGCTGTCGCTACTGCCAGGTTCGCCGCTCGCTGTTGCCCCAGCCGCCGATCGAGACCCACACCTGCTCGCCGTCGTCGCCGAAGTAGCAGCCCAGCTGCACCGTCCCGTTCGCGGGCAGGTGCCTCGTCGAGCCGCCGGCGAACGGCGTGCCGCCGTAAGGCCCCGTGGCGTTGCACGAGACGGCGTAGTCGCCCGCGGGGAAGTTCTCGGTGTGCACGAGGAAGTACGCGCACTGCGCAGTGCTGCAGTTGGGCTGCCCCTGTGCGGAGCTCCCCTTGGTGACCCATACCTTCGGCTGGGGTGCGGCCACCGTGGTCGCGGCATCCTGGGCGATGCCGCTCCACTGGCCGGCGGCATCCTGTGCGCGCGCCTCGATGGTGTGGCGTTCGCTGTAGCCGTAGTTGTTGGTCCGCGAGTTGTTCAGCGCCACGTCCTGCCACGAGCCGCCGTCGATGCGGATCTGCATCGCCGTGATGGCGCGGCCGTTCTCGGTCGGCGGGCTCCAGCTGAAGGTGATGCTCGTGCCGCTCGCTCTCGCGCTCACGTTCGGGTCGCGGACGGGCCCGTAGGGCTTCACGGCGTTGGAGGGCGCCGACTCCGCGCCCGGCTCGCTGACGCCGTTCACCGTGGCGACGGCCCGGACCCGCACCGTGTAGTTCGTCCCGTTCGTCAAGCCGCCGATTACGCCGTTGCCGGCCAGAGCCTGCCAGCCGCCGTTGTTGACGGATGCCTGGTAGCTCAGCTCCCCGGGGTTCGCGCCGTTGGACGCACCCGGTGTGTAGCTCACGGTGAGCGAGCGGTCGCCCTCGCGCGCCGTCACGTTCGTCGGAGCCCCGGGCGGCGTGAAGGCGCGCTGCGGCGCCGAGGTCGCGCTGAACTGACCCCATCCGGCCTTGTTCTGCGCACGGACCCGGAATGTGTAGTCGGTGGTCGAGGTGTCCACGACGACGGCCTGGCTCGTCTGCCCCGCCGCGACGGGGATGGAGTTGACCAGCGACGATCCGCGGAGGACGTCGAGCTGGTACCCCGAGACCGCATCGCCGTTGTCGGCGGGCGCGTTCCAGGTCACCTGCATCTGCGCCTGCGATCCCACGGGCTGGAGGCGCGCGGTCGTCGGCGCGGCGGGCGCGTCTGGCGCCCGGGCCGGGATCTCGCTGACCGACCACGGGCTCCAGCTCGACGGCTCGGGCGCGCGGTTGAGGGCCTGTACACGCACCTGGTACGCAACGCCGTTCTGCAGCCCGTCCCACACGGTCGAGTTGCCCGTGACGTCGGTCTTCTGGCTGATGCCCGACGGCGGCGCCGGCGAGATCTCGAGGTTGTACTTCTCGACCGGGGAGCCCGGGGTCGTCGGGGTGACCCACGACACGGAGAGGCTGCGATCGCCGAAGACCAGCGACGGTGCGGCCGGCGTGTCCGGACGCGCGTCGGGGCGCGCGGTCTCGGACGGCGCCGACGGGTCGGACGGGCCGACGCGGTTCTCGGCCACGACCGTGAAGTTGTACTCGACGTTGTTCGTCAGGCCGTCGAGCGTGCAGGTCGTCGCGAGGCACTCCTTCTCGTAGTTGCCCGCGGTCGACGAGACGAGGTAGCGCTCTATCTCGGCGCCGTTGTTCGCCGGCGGCGTCCACGACAGCACGACGGTGCGGTCCTGCACGCTCGAGACCGTCGGCGTGCCCGGTGCGTCGGGCTTGCCCTGCACCGTCAGCCGGATGCGGCCCTCGACCTCGCGGTCGGGGTCACCGGTCGCGTCCTGCACCCGATAGCGCACCACCATGGTGCCGAAGAACTTCGCGTCGGGCGTCACCTGCACCTGGTCGCCCGCCACGTCGACGTCTCCCTGACCGGTCTCGAGGACCGCGGTGGTCACCTTCAGCGGCTTGTCGGGGAACGGGTTCACGTCGTTGCTCAGCACGGGCACCGTGATCGTCTTGCCCTGGTGGGCCTCGTCGATCACGTCGTCGTTGGCCGTGGGCTGTTCCCGTGTCGACGCGATCACGCGGATCGTCACGGTGCCCTCGATGGGCTCGGTGGTGCCGTCGGTGATGCGCAGGCGGAGCGTCGCGGCGGTGCCCTTCTTCGTCTCCGCGGCGGCGCTGACGCGCAGCTCGTCGCCCTCGACCGACGCGGTCATCCCGTCGGGCGACCCGCCGACGATGTCGAACTCGAGGCGGTCCGCGTCCTCGGGGTCGGGATCGGTGGTGAGACCGCCGAGGTCGAGCGACGTGGCGTCCTCGCCGGGTGCGACATCCATCTGTCCGTTGACGAACGTCGGCTGCTGGTTCTCGGGCGGCAGCACGGTGATCGGCAGGGTCAGCGTCGCCTTGCGACCCTCCGGGTCGTCGGGGCCGGTGCCGTCGGTCACCTCGAAGGTGATCGCATCAGGGCCGAAGTACCCGCCGGCAGACGTGTAGACGAGCGTGGTCTGGTCCTTGATCAGCGACGACCCGTCGGCGTGCGCCGCCGTGACCTTGGCCGCCTCGGTGATGACGACCTTGCCCCCGTCGGCAGAGCGGACGTGCTCCGAGAGCGGCAGCTCCACGGTCTCGCCGCTCTTGACCTCGATCGGCTCGGCAGACACCAGCGTCGGCGGCAGCGACGAGAGCGCGGGAATGTGGATGAAGGCGGATGCCGAGTTCCCGTCGCGGTCGGTGATCGTGTAGGTGGCGAGGCGGTCGGCGTCGCCGAGCGTGATGCGCACGGTGCCGTCCGAAAGCACACGCGAGTCCGCGTTGGCGACCTCCAGCTCGAGGTCGTCGACGGTGCCGTCGGGGTCCTCGTCGTTGGCGAGCACCTCGAGATCGACGACCCCGTCCTCGACGTCGGCCGCGCGGACGTAGTCGTCGCGGGCGATCGGCTTCTGCAGCGGCACGTCCTCGGCCACCGTGATCTGCAGCACGGCCTTCGCCTCCGCACCGCGGGCGTCGCGGATCGTGTACTGCAGCGACGTCTCGACCGGCTCCGACGGCGACGTCACGACGACGCGGTTGCCTTCGACCTTCGCCTCGAGGCCCGCGACATCGGGCAGGATGAGCCCGTTCTTGACGATGCCGAACTCGTCGCCGTCGGGGTCGGAGTCGTTGGCGAGCACCGGCACGGCGACCGAGCGGTCTGGCCGCATGATGACGGAGTCCTTGACCGCATACGGAGCCTGGTTCACGCCTTCGGCCGGAGCGATCCCGACCCGGATCGTCGCCGTGGCCTCCGCACCGAGCCTGTCGCGCACGCGATATGTGAAGGTGTCGACACCGGCGGTGTCGTCCAACGCCTCGTAGACGAGGTAGTCGGAGCCGGTCTCGGTGATGCGGCCCTTGCTCGGCGAGGATGCGAGGCCGACGAGCTCGACCGAGTCGCCGTCCGCGTCGATGCCGTCCAGCGGCACCGCGATGCGGACCCGCGTGCCGCCGAGCACGCGAGTGGTGAGGTCGTGCGGGCGGGGAGCGGCATTGGTCTCTTCGTTCACCGGCAGCACCTGGATCGTGATGTAGCCGGCGTCCTTCTGGCCCGTGCTGTCGACCGCTTCATAGGTGGCGTAGACGGTGCCCGGCTTCTCGGAGGCGCGGAAGCGCACCGTGTCCTGCGAGACGAAGACTTCGCCGTCCTCGGGCTCGATCAGGGGCGGAATCAGATCCGGGGCGACATGGATCGCGTCCCCGTTGGGGTGGTAGTCGTTGTCGAGCACCGGGATCGTGACGACGTCGCCCGCGCGCACCACGACCTGGTCGTCGTTCGCGACGGGCGGGCGCAGCTGTGCCGGCGCAGGGATGGGGATGACGATGACGTCGCCCTCGGCCGACTGCGAGCCGTTCGAGATGCGGTACGAGATCCGCACCTGCTCCGAAAGAGCGGCCTGATCGCTGATGCGGAGCGTCTCGTGGTTCAGCACGGCGACGGCGATGCCGGAGTTCGGCTCGACCGTGACGGACTGCACCACCAGGATGCCGCCGGACGGATCGGAGTCGTTGGTCAGCACGTTGACCAGCACCTCGCCGCCGCTCGGCAGCAGCGCGACGTCGCGCACCGCCACCGGGGGCAGGTCGGTCTCGCCCTCGGGGATCACGTCGACCCGCACGATGCCCGGCACACCCGCGGTGCCGGCGGCCACCATGTACTGCACGTAGTACGTGCCGGGACTCGCGGAGCGGAAGGTGAAGGTCTTGTTGGCGTAGTCGGGCACGATGTCGGTGCCGGAGACGGGATCGACGCGGGCGAGACGCAGCGGTTCGCGACCGGCGCCCACATCGTTGACGAGCGGCGACACGGTCGCCGTCTGCCCGGTGCGGACGGCGATGTAGTCGGCGTTGGTCACCGGGTCGATGGAGCCGACCGGCCGCACGTCGAAGCGGATCGTGCCGACCGTGACGTCGGTACCGTCGGAGACTGAGATCTCGACGTCCTTCCGGCCCTGCGTGCCACCGACGGCGCGGTAGGTGATGCGCCCGTCCGACGTGTAATCGGCCTCGTCGCCCTCCGCGGGCGTCACCGTGCCGAGAAAGACGTCGTCGCCGTCCGGGTCGATCCAGTCCGGCAGCACGTTGTAGGTGATGGTGCCGCCGGCTTCGATGGCGACGGTCGTCACCCGTTTCTGGGTCGGCGGCGCGTTGACGTCCCAGCCGTGCACCGAAAGGGAGACTCGAGCTGTGTCGGTGCCGCCGCGGCCGTCGGAGACTTCATAACTGAAGGATGCCGACCCCGAGGCGTCCTCGGGGACCGCGATCTGCAGCGCCCGGCCGTTGTCGATCGACTGCACCTCGCCGACGGAGGGCCCCCCGTCGAGCACCCGCGTCGTCAGCACATCCCCATCGGGATCGCTGTCGTTGTCGAGCAGCGGGAGGATCGTGGTGCGGCCCGGACGGACACCGAGGTCGTCGTCGTTCGCGTCCGGCGGGGTGTTGATGTCGGAGCGCTCGGGGAGGACCGTCTCGGTCGTCTCCTCGGTGGTCTGCTCATCCTCTTCGGTCTCGCCCTCGGGCGGAGTCAGCTCGTCCCAGTTGTCGACGCGCTGCAGATCTTCGGCCGCCATCCACGTGGCCCCGCCGACGATGTCGTTGAGCACCACGACGTCGCGATTGACGCGGAACTGCAGCAGCGAGGTCGGCTCGACGCCGTCGATGTCGGCATCCAGATCGCCGGCGTCTCCCGCACAGTCGCGCACGAAGCGGCCGGAGCCGCTCCAGGCGGCGTAGGCGCAGCCGTCGAGCCACACCGGATACGCCGGCGCGCCATCGCCGCCGGCATCGGTGGAGGTCTCCGCGGAGCCGTCGAAGGGCACGCGCACCAGCGCGGCCGCCGTCGACACCGAGACGGCGTCGGAGGCGGCGGACGGCTGCTGCAGCACGGCATCTCGCCCGCCGTCGATCTCGGTCTCCCGGCCGTCGGCGATGACGGTGCCGTCGGAGGCGTCGAGCACCACGGCCTTGTCGCCGACCGCGGTGATCGACAGCTCGGAGTCCTCGTCCACGCCGGGCAGGGCGGCACGCGCCGGCTCTTCGGGGGCGTCGTCCGCGCCCATCCGTATCGTGACCAGTTCCGCGGTCTCGGCCGACGCGCCGTGGACGATGCCGTCGACGCCGATCGCGACATCCGCTCCCTCGCCGAGGTTCGTCGTCGGATCGGCGCCCTCGATCTGGAACGATCCGATGCTCTCGGCGGGCAGCACCCACAGATCGCCCGACGCGCGGTCGAGGATGGCGGCGGTCGTGCCGCCCAGCACCACCTTCGCGTCGCCCGGCAGGCTGGCGGCCCCCGACAGGGAGACCATCCCCGGATCGATGACGCTCACCGCGGAGCCGGCGTTGTCGACGAGGAGGACCGTGCCGCCGGACTGGAGGATGTCGTAGTCATCGCTCGTCGTCCGCAGCCCGCCGTCGAGCACCTGCGACTCGTGGTTGAAATGGCCGACCATGAGGCTCGACTGCTTCGTGACCCAGACGCCGCCGTCATGGAGGTCGACCTCGGTGGTCGGCACACCCTGGTACACGAAGGCCAGCGTCGTGAGGGTGACGGCCGCGGCCGTGACCGCACCCGCCGAAGCGAGCGCACGGGGACGAGCGCGCAGCCATGCGGAGGATCTCATCGAGCCTCGGCCTCCTGCGGGGTGTCGGGCGTCTCCACGTGGCGTCGAGACCGGACGTGGGGCATCCGGCGCTCACCGAAGACATCAGGGAACAGTCCACCCTAACCCGACTCACGGAACGCGATTGGACGGGAAGTGTCAACTGCCACGATGATAATCCGCCTGATCAGAGCCGATCGATGGGGACAAACACCCATCGATCGGCTCTCCGGGATTCCCGACCGCATCGTGCGCGCGCCGGCCGCTACCAGGCCGTGGATTCGGCGTTGCCGGATCCGCCCGGTCCGCTGTAGCTCACCCACTTCGCGCCGGAATAACCCGAGTAGCAGCTCAGTCGCACGCTGTCGTTCGCTCCCACCTGGTAGGAGTTGCTGCTCCATCTGCCCTCGGAGTCGTTGCAGCTCAAGGTGTAGGTACCGGGCACCCAGTTCTCGACGTTGAAGACGAAGTAGGAACAGGATGCCGAATCGCAGCCGGGCATTCCCGCGGCGCTGGAGCCACGGCTGGTCCAGGCACGCGGCTGCGGCGGCGCGACCGTGGTCGCCGACGCGCTGTCGATCGCCGACACCTGGCCCTCGACGTCGATGGCGCGCACCCGGATCGTGTGGGTCTCGCTGTACCCGTAGTTGATCGTCTGGCTGCCGTTCTGCGCCCCGCGGTTGACCCAGTTCCCACCGTCGATGCTCGTCTCGAGTCGATCGATCGCTCGCCCGTTCGTGGCGGGCAGGCTCCAGCCGAAGGTGATGCTCGTGCCGCTTCGGCTGGCGGACGCCGCCGGAGTCCTCACCGGACCGTACGGGATGGCCCCGTTCGACGCCGCCGACGGCTCGCCGGTGTAGCGCACGCCGTCCATCGAAGTGAAGGCGCGCACGCGGATCGTGTAGGTGGTCCCGTTCGACAGGCCGGCGATCGTCTTGTTCCCCGGCATCGCCGCCCAGTTGCCGCCGTTCAGCGAGTACTCGTACGCCAATTCCGCGGCACTCGCGCCATTGCCCGGGGCGTTGCCGTAGGCGACCACGACCGCGCTGTTGCCGCTGGGAGTCGACAGCGATACGCCCGTCGGCACGCCGGGCACGCCGAACGCGCGGCGCGGTGCAGAGGCCGCGCCCCACGCACTCCAGCCCGCCTTGTTCGAGGCGCGCACACGGAACGTGTAGTCGCTCGTCGACGTCGTCACGTTCAGCGCCTGCCGCAGCTGAGAGCCGGGGATGCCGGTGACCGTACGCACGACGGACGAGCCCTGCATCACCTGCAGCTCGTAGCCCGAGATCGCGTCGCCGTTGTCGACCGGGGCGCCCCACACCACTTCGAGCTGCGCCTGGTCGCCCACCGGGTCGAGGCGGTTCACCGACGGAGCCGCAGGCGCCTCGGGCGCCTTTGCGGGGATCTCCGTCACGGACCACGGGCTCCAGCTCGAGGGCTCGGGGGCCAGGTTGTGCGCCTGCACCCGCACCTGGTAGGCGACGCCGTTCTGCAGCCCGTCCCACGTGAGCGAGTTGCCGGTGACGTCGGTCTTCTGACCGATGCCCGACGGCGGCGCCGGCGAGATCTCCAGCGTGTAGTTCTGCACCGGCGAACCGGGCGTGGTCGGGGTGACCCACGAGACCGCGAGACTCTTGTCGCCGAAGGTCAGCGTGGGCGCTGCGGGAGTGTCGGGCCGCGCATCGGGACGCGCGGTCTCGGACGGCGCCGACGCGTCGGACGGGCCGACGCGGTTCTCGGCCACGACCGTGAAGTTGTACTCGACGTTGTTCGTCAGGCCGTCGAGCGTGCAGGTCGTCGCGAGGCACTCCTTCTCGTAGTTGCCCGCGGTCGACGAGACGAGGTAGCGCTCTATCTCGGCGCCGTTGTTCGCCGGCGGCGTCCACGACAGCACCACCGTGCGGTCCTGCACGCTCGAGACGGTCGGCGTGCCCGGTGCGTCGGGCTTGCCCTGCACCGTCAGCCGGATGCGGCCCTCGACCTCGCGGTCGGGGTCACCGGTCGCGTCCTGCACCCGATAGCGCACCACCATCGTGCCGAAGAACTTCGCGTCCGGCGTGACCCGCACCTCGTCGCCGGCGACGTCGACGTCGCCCTGACCGGTCTCGAGGATGGCCGTCGTGACCTTCAGCGGCTTGTCGGGGAACGGGCTCACATCGTTGCTCAGCACGGGCACCGTGACGGTCTTGCCCTGATGCGCCTCGGGGACGATGTCGTCGTTCGCTGTCGGCAGCTCGCGGGTCGAGGCGATGACGCGGACGTTGACCACGCCCTCGATCGGCTCGGTGGTGCCGTCGTCGATGCGCACGCGGATGGTGGCCGCGGTGCCCTTCTTGGTCTCGGCCGCCGCGCTCACGCGCAGCTCGTCGCCCTCGATCGACGCGGTCATGCCGTCGGGCGATCCGCCGACGATCTCGTACTCGAGGCGCTCGGCATCCTCGGGGTCGGGGTCCGTGGTGAGACCGCCCAGGTCGAGCGTTGTGGCGTCCTCGCCGGGTGCGACATCCATCTGCCCGTTGACGAAGACCGGCTGCTGGTTCTCGGGCGGCAGCACGGTGATCGGCAGGGTCAGAGTGGCCTTGCGTCCTTCGGGATCGTCGGGGCCGGTGCCGTCGGTGACCTCGAACGTGATCGCGTCGGGCCCGAAGTACCCGCCGGCAGACGTGTAGACCAGGGTGGTCTGGTCCTTGATCAGCGACGAACCGTCGGCGTGCGCCGCCGTGACCTTGGCCGCCTCGGTGATGACGACCTTGCCCCCGTCGGCAGAGCGGACGTGCTCCGAGAGCGGCAGCTCCACGGTCTCGCCGCTCTTGACCTCGATCGGCTCGGCAGACACCAGCGTCGGCGGCAGCGACGAGAGCGCGGGAATGTGGATGAAGGCGGATGCCGAGTTCCCGTCGCGGTCGGTGATCGTGTACGTGACGAGGCGGTCGGCGTCGCCGAGCGTGATGCGCACGGTGCCGTCCGAAAGCACACGCGAGTCCGCGTCGGCGACCTCCAGCTCGAGGTCGTCGACCGTGCCGTCGGGGTCCTCGTCGTTGGCGAGCACCTCGAGATCGACGACGCCGTCTTCCACGTCGGCGGCGCGCACGTAGTCGTCGCGGGCGATCGGCTTCTGCAGCGGCACGTCCTCGGCCACCGTGATCTGCAGCACGGCCTTCGCCTCCGCACCGCGCGCATCGCGGATCGTGTACTGCAGCGACGTCTCGATCGGCTCCGACGGAGAGGTCACGACGACGCGGTTGCCTTCGACCTTGGCCTTCACACCCGTCCCGCTGGGCAGGATGATGCCGTCCTCGACGATCCCGAATCTGTCCCCGTCGGGGTCGGAGTCGTTCGCGAGCACCGGCACGGCCACCGAGCGGCCGGGCCGCATCAGCACGGAGTCCTTGACGGCATACGGTGCCTGGTTGACGCCCTCGGGCGGCGCGATCCCGACCCGGATGCTCGCCGTGGCCTCGGCGCCCAGACGGTCCCGCACGCGGTACGTGAAGGTGTCCACGCCGGCGGTGTCATCGAACGCCTCGTAGACGAGGTAGTCCGGGCCCGTCTCCACGACGCGACCCTTGCCGGGCGACGACGCGAGGCCGACCAGCTCGACCGAGTCGCCGTCCGCGTCGATGCCGTCCAGCGGCACCGCGACACGGACACGACTGCCACCCAGCACGCGCGCCGTGAGGTCGTGCGGGCGCGGGGCGGCGTTCGTCTCTTCGTTGACCGGCAGCACCTGGATCGTGATGTAGCCGGCGTCCTTCTGGCCGGTGCTGTCCACCGCTTCATAGGTCGCGTAGACGGTCCCCGGCTTCTCGGACGCCCGGAAGCGCACGGTGTCCTGCGACACGAAGACCTCGCCGTCCTCGGGCTCGACCAGCGGCGGGACCAGGTCGGGGGCGACGTGGATGGCGTCGCCGTTGGGGTGGTAGTCGTTCTCCAGCACCGGGATCGTCACCACATCGCCGGCGCGCACCACGACCTGGTCGTCGTTCGCGACGGGCGGGCGCAGCTGCGCGGGAGCCGGGATCGGAATGACGATGACATCCCCCTCGGCCGACTGCGAGCCGTTCGAGATGCGGTACGAGATGCGCACCTGCTCCGAGAGGGCGGCCTGGTCGCTGATGCGGAGCGTCTCGTGGTTCAGCACGGCCACCGCGATGCCGGAGTTCGGCTCGACCGTGACGGACTGCACGACGAGGATGCCGCCGGAGGGATCGGAATCGTTGGTCAGCACGTTGACCAGCACCTCACCGCCGCTCGGCAGGAGCGCCACGTCGCGCACCGCGACCGGGGGCAGGTCGGTCTCGCCCTCGGGGATCACGTCGACCCGAACGATACCGGGGATGCCGGCGGCACCCGCGGCGACCAGGTACTGCACGTAGTACGTGCCGGGCGTGGCGGAGTGAAACGTGAAGGTCTTGTTCGCGTAGTCGGGCACGGTGTCCGCCCCTGCCACGGGATCGACCCGTGCCAGTCGCAGTGGTTCGCGACCCGCGCCGACATCGTTGGCCAGCGGCGAGACCGTGGCGGTCTGTCCCGCGCGCACCGCGACGTAGTCGGCGTTCGTGACCGGATCGATCGAACCGACCGGCCGCACGTCGAAGCGCACCGTGCCTGCGGTCGCATCGGAGCCGTCGGAGACCGAGATCTCGACATCCTTGCGGCCCTGCGTGCCACCCACCGCGCGGTAGGTGATGCGCCCGTCCGAGGTGAAGTCCGCCTCATCGCCCTGCGCCGGCACGACCGAGCTCAGGAACACGTCGTCACCGTCGGGGTCGATCCAGTCGGGCAGCACGTTGTAGGTGATGGTTCCGCCGGCCTCGACCGCGACGGTCGTGACGCGCTTCTGCGTCGGTGGCGCGTTGACGTCCCAGCCGTGCACCGCGAGCGACACCTTCGCGGTGTCGGTGCCGCCGCGGCCGTCGGACACCTCATAGCTGAAAGAGGTCGTGCCCGAGGCGTCCTCGGGCACCGCGATCTGCAGCGCACGGCCGTTGTCGATCGACTGCACGTCGCCGACCGACGGACCCCCGTCGAGCACCCGCGTCGTCAGCACGTCCCCATCGGGATCGCTGTCGTTGTCCAGGAGGGGAAGGATGGTGGTGCGGCCCGGACGGACGCCGAGGTCGTCGTCGTTGGCGTCGGGCGGCGTGTTGATCTCGGACCGCTCCGGCAGGACGGTCTCGGTGGTCTCCTCGGTGGTCTGCTCGTCGTCCTCGGTCTCGCCTTCGGGAGGGGTGATCTCGTCCCAGTTGTCGACGCGCTGCAGGTCTTCGACGGCCATCCACGTGGCGCCGCCGACGACGTCGTTGAGCACCACGACGTCGCGGTTGACGCGGAACTTCAAGAGCGACGTCGGCTCGATGCCGTCGATGTCGACCGCGAGGTCGTCGCCGTCGCCCGCGCAGTCGCGCACGAACCGGCCCGACCCGGTCCAGGCGGCGTAGCCGCAGCCGTCTAGCCAGACCGGCTCTGCGGGGGCACCCTCGCCCCCGGCCTCCACCGTCGTGGGCTCGGAGCCGTCGAACGGCACCCGCACGAACGTCGACGCTGTCGAGAGCGACACCGCGTCCGCCGACGCGGAGGGCTGCTGCAGGACCGCGTTGCGTCCGCCGTCGACGACCGTCGCGCGGCCGTCCACGATGACGGTGCCGGTGGCGGCGTCGAGCACGACCGGCTTGTCGCCCACCGCGGTGACCGACAGCTCGGCCTTGTCGTCGAGACCCGGCAGCGCGCTGCGGATCGGCTCCTCCGGCGTCTCGTCGGCCGCAAGCCGCACGGTGACGAGTTCGGAGCTGTCGGACGAGACCGCGTGGACCACGCCGTCGACGCCGACCGTGACATCCGCGCCCTTTCCGACGTTGACGACCGGGTCGGCGCCCTCGATCTGGAAGGTGCCGGCGCTTTCGGCGGGCAGCACCCACAGATCGCCCGACGCGCGGTCGAGGATCGCGACGGTCGAGGCACCGAGCGCGACTTCCGCGTCGCCCGGGACGCTCGCCGCGCCTGCGAGCGCGACCATGCCGGGGTCGACAACGCTGACCGCGGAGCCGGCGTTGTCGACGAGGAGGACCGTGCCGCCGGACTGGAGGATGTCGTAGTCATCGCTCGTCGTCCGCAGACCGCCGTCGAGCACCTGCGACTCGTGGTTGAAATGGCCGACCATGAGGCTCGACTGCTTCGTGACCCAGACGCCGCCGTCATGGAGGTCGACCTCGGTGGTCGGGACGCCCTGGTACACGAAGGCCAGCGTCGTGAGGGTGACGGCCGCGGCCGTGACCGCACCCGCCGATGCGAGCGCACGCGGACGAGCGCGCAACCATGCGGAGGACCTCATCGAGCCTCGGCCTCCTGCGGGGTGTCGTGTCTCTCCGTGGCGTCGAGACCGGACGTGGGGCATCCGGCGCTCACCGAAGACGTGGGGGATCAGTTCAGCCTAACCCGGCCCATCCCGTGCGATGAGACAGGTAGTGCCAACTCGGAATCGTATCCGCCCGGACGGTGCCGATCGATGGGGACAAAGACCCATCGATCGGCATGCGCTAACGGGGGCGCCTCGCCGCGTCAGGACGCGGCGACGCCCTCGCGAGCGCCGACATACTCGCGCAGGTGCTGCGCGGTGAGCGTGTCGGCACCCGCGACCAGGTCGGCCGGGGTGCCCTCGAACACGATCGCCCCGCCGTCGTGGCCGGCGCCGGGCCCGATGTCGATGATCCAGTCGGCGTGCGCCATGACCGCCTGGTGGTGCTCGATCACGATCACGCTGTTGCCGGCTTCGACCAGGCGATCGAGCATGCCGAGCATGTTCTGGACGTCGGCGAGGTGCAGTCCGGTCGTGGGCTCGTCGAGCACATAGATCGCACCCTTCTTGGCCATCGAGATCGCGAGCTTGAGGCGCTGCCGCTCACCGCCCGACAGCGTGTTGAGCGCCTGGCCGAGGGTCAGGTAGCCGAGGCCGACGTCGATCATGCGCACCAGGATGGTGTGCGCGGGGCCCTTGCCGAGGAACGCGGCCGCCTCGGTCGCCGACATCGCGAGCACCTCGGCGATGTTCTTGCCGTCGAGGGTGTACTCCAGCACCTCGTCGCTGAAGCCCGAGCCTTCGCACAGCTCGCACAGCGTCTCGACGGTCTGCGTGAAGCCGAGGTTGGTGATGATCACGCCGAGGCCGCGGCATGCGGGGCACGCCCCTTCGGAGTTGGCGCTGAACAGCGCCGGCTTCACCCCGTTGGCCTTGGCGAACGCCGAGCGGATCGTGTCGAGGATGCCGGTGTACGTGGCGGGACTCGAGCGCCGGTTGCCCTTGATCGGCGCCTGGTCGACCACGACGACATCGTCGAAGCCGGGCACGTTGCCGTGGATGAGCGACGACTTGCCGGAGCCGGCGACGCCGGTGACGACGGTCAGGATGCCGAGCGGCACGTCCACGTCGACCTCCTTGAGATTGTGCTGGGTCGCGCCGCGGATCTCGAGCGCGCCCTTCGCCGCCCGGGTCGACGCCTTCAGCCGCGCGCGGTCGTCGAGGTGACGGCCCGTGATGGTTCCGGACGCGCGCAGGCCCGCGACATCCCCCTCGTACTGCACCTCGCCACCCGCGCGACCGGCGCCCGGCCCCAGGTCGACCACGTGGTCGGCGATCTCGATCACCTCGGGCTTGTGCTCGACGACCAGCACGGTGTTGCCCTTGTCGCGCAGCAGCTTGAGCAGCCGGTTCATGCGCTCGATGTCGTGCGGGTGCAGCCCTGCCGTCGGTTCGTCGAACACGTAGCTGATGTCGGTCAGCGCCGAGCCGAGGTGCCGGATCATCTTGGTGCGCTGCGCTTCGCCGCCCGAGAGCGTGCCCGACGATCGGTCGAGCGACAGGTATCCGAGCCCGATGTCGATGAACGACGCGATCGTCTGACGCAGGCCCACCATCAGCGGCGCGACGGACGGGTCGTCCACCGTGTCGAGCCACGCCGCGAGATCCGTGATCTGCATGGCTGCGGCATCCGCGATGCTGGTCCCGTTGATCTTCGACGACCGCGCGCCCTCGTTGAGACGCGTGCCGCCGCAGTCAGGGCACGGCATGAACTTCACCGCTCGGTCGACGAAGGCGCGGACGTGCGGCTGCAGCGAGTCGCGGTCCTTCTGGAGGAACGACTTGGTGATCTTCGGCACGAGACCCTCGTAGGTCATGTTGATGCCGTTGATCTTGACCTTCGTCGGCTCCTTGTAGAGGAAGTCCGCGCGTTCCTGGTCGGTGTAGTCCTGGATGGGCTTGGCCGGATCGACGAAGCCCGACTCGGTGAACCCCTTCACCATCCAGCCGTCGACGTTGTAGCCCGGCACCGTCATCGCACCCTCGGCGAGCGACTTGGTCTTGTCGTACAGCTCGTCGAGGTCGACGTCGCTCACCTCGCCGAGGCCCTCGCAGCGCGGGCACATGCCGCCGGTGATCTCGAACGAGCGGCGCTCCTTGACCTTCTTGCCCGACTTCTCGAAAGTGACCGCACCGGCGCCCGAGACAGACGGGATGTTGAACGAGAACGCCTGCGGCGAGCCCACATGCGGCTGCCCGATGCGGCTGAACAGCAGCCGCAGCATCGCGTGCGCGTCGGTCGCCGTGCCCACCGTCGATCGCGCGTTCGAGCCCATGCGCTCCTGGTCGACGATGATCGCGGGGCTCACGTTCTCGAGCGCGTCGACCTCTGGGCGGCTGAGCTGCCCCATGAACTGCTGCACGAACGTCGGGTAGGTCTCGTTGATGAGCCGCTGCGACTCGTTCGCGATCGTGCCGAACACCAGCGACGACTTGCCCGACCCGCTCACCCCCGTGAAGACCGTGAGCCGGCGCTTCGGGATCTCGACCGACACGTTCTTGAGGTTGTTCTCGCGCGCACCCACGACCCGGATGACCTCGTGCGAATCCGCGACGTGCGAAGGGGAGTTCTCTGCCATGCCCACAGTCTGCCCGGCGATGCGGACACCGCGCTTCCTGAATCCTGCTCGATCCGTGTCCGGCCCCGGTCCCCTCCCCGGGTTTGGGGCGCACCGCGAACGTTTGGGCGCGCGGCGTGGCGGCGGCCGGGCTCCCTCCCGGGTTTGGGGCGCACCGCGAACGTTTGGGGCGCACGACGCACGCCCCAAACGCACGGCGTGCGCCCCAAACCCCGAGACCCCAGGACGGATGCCGCGGCTCAGGCCGCGTCGGACTCCGCCGCGTCGGACGGCGCGGCGCCGGCGGGGGAATCCGCGGCGTCGGCGACGGCGTCGGCCTCGCCGGCGTCGGCGGCGGGCTCGATCGCGAAGTTGTCGCGGAAGACGCAGGCCGGGTCGTACGCCGCCTTGATCGCCCGGAGGCGAGCGAGCGTCGCCGGCGGGAAGGCCTCGGCGATCCGCTCCGGCCGCTCGGACGAGTCGAAGCTCAGGTACATCCCGTCCACGTGCGCCGCGAGCGCGCGCCACCGGGCGTCGAGGCGGTCCGGGTGGGATCCGAGCGCCGCCACCGAGAAGTTCGCCGCCCGGTGCGCGTAGGCGGTCGCGTCCTCGGCGACATCGGCCACGGCCCCGCCGACCGCGCGCAGCTGGAAGAACGGCACGGCGCCGGATTCCAGCATCCGTGCCGCCGCCGCGGCGAAGGCCGGCGTGACGTGCTCGATCAGACCGGAGCGCGAGTGCGGCTCGCCGGCCCCGTGCTGCGGGCCGAGGTCGGCGTTCGCCATGATCTGCGCGTACGTCGTCAGCTGCACCGACTGCTGCACGAGCGGGGCGAGTTCGGCGAACGGCTGCAGGCGGGCGATGATCGTGTCGGGATCGTCGGAGTCGACCACGCCGTACAGCTGCACCACCTGCGGCTGCCCCGGTCGGGGGCCGCCGGTCAGCAGGAACAGCGTGAGATCGCGGGGCGACGACTCCACGATGCGGCCGTAGCCCTCGAGGAACGCCGCGATGTCGTCGACCTGGAACGCGAGCTGCGCGTATCCCAACTGACCGACCTCGTCGACCTCGAACTCGAAGGCGGTGACGACGCCCACGTTGGCGCCGGCGCCCCGGATGGCCCAGAGCAGCTCGGGGTGGGTCGAGGCGTCCGTCCGCACGATCGAGCCGTCGGCGAGCACCAGCTCGGCCGCCCGCAGGTGGTCGATGGTGAGACCGTGCTCGCGCGCGAGCAGGCCGATTCCGCCCGCGGTGGCGAGCCCGCCGACGCCCACACCGCCGTAGTCGCCCGAGCTCAGCGCCCAGCCGTGCTCCCCCAGCACAGCGGCGACCTGCGCCCAGCGCGCGCCGGGCCCGATCCGCACGAGACGCCGCGCGGAGTCGAGCACCTCGATCTCATCGAGCTGCCGGAGGTCGATCACGATGCCGCCGTCGTTCGTGCTCCGGCCGCTGATGCCGTGGCCGCCGCTGCGCACTGAGAGCGGCAGTTCGGGATGCCGCCGCGCGAAGCCGATCGCCTGCCCGACCTGCTGCGGCGAGGCCGGCTGCAGCACGAGGCCCGGTGCGCCGCCGCGCATGTAGGTCGCACGCACGTCGCCGTAGTCGAAGTCGCCGGGCTCGATCGCCGTCAGTCCTGCCGGAACGTCGTCGTACGCGATGCCGTCACGGCGGGCGGCGAGCGCAGCCGACGACCGCACCGGCGCCGCCGAGACGCCACGGGTGCCGCGTTCCACCGCTACGAGCTCGCGGACCGCCGGCGCCACGTCCTCCCCGAAGCGCTGCATCAGGTTCGGGTCGTCGCCCGCGAGGATGAAGGTGCCGATGCCGTCCTCGAGTGCGAGGCGCGCGAGGCGCTCGGCGAACTCCCGGGGGTCGGCGGCGAGCTGCCCGACGTTCAGCAGGCGCCGGATCTCGCGCGGATCACGGCCGACGGACTGCGCGGCTTCGTCGATGGCGGCGTTCCCCTTGGCGAGGTCGCCGGGCTGCATGTACCCGAGCGACGGCAGCCAGCCGTCGCCCTTGCGGCCGGTCAGAGCCAGCATGCGCGGCTTGTACGCCCCGATGTGGATCGGGATGTCGTGCGCGGGCCGCGGGCCGCGCTTCGCCCCGTGCACCCGGTGGTACCGGCCGTCGGTGAAGACGCCGCCCCTCTCGTCGGTGTGCCAGAGCGCCCGGATCACGTCGATCGCCTCTTCGAGGGCCGTCACCGCCTGACCGGGAGTGAGGCGCGTGCCTCCCATGGCCTCGATGGCGTCCCAGAAACCGCCGGCGCCGAGCGTGAGGTCGAAACGCCCGCCCGAGAGCAGGTCGATGCTCGCCGCCGCACGCGCCACGACGGCGGGCGGCCGCAGCGGCACGTTGAGCACGTTCGGCGCGATCCGGATGGAGTCGGTGCGCGCCGCGACGAACGACATGAGCGTCCACGTGTCGAGGAACGCCGGCTGATACGGGTGGTCCTGGAAGGTGACGAGATCGAGCCCCGATGCCTCGGCCACCTGCGACAGCAGCACCGGCGCTTCGGGGGTCGCGGCCGCGGGCGTGATGAAGGCGCCGAATTCGAGAGCATGTCCGTAGTCCATGGGGTCCTTTCAGCCGATGGCCGCGCTGCGACGGATCGGCGCGGCCGTGGTCGCGGCCGGTGAGTCGAGGGCTGCCGGGCGCATCCCCGAGAGCAGGATGTCGAGCAGCAGGTCGCGATCGGCAGGAGCGCCGAGACGCACGGCGTGCTCGACCCCGCAGATCAGGCGCTGAAGCTGGGCGACCGAGAGGTCGCGGCGCACCACGCCGTCCCGCTGCGCGCGCGAGAGCACCGCGTCGTACCCCGTGAAGACCTTGCCTCGCGCGACGGTGCATTCGTCGTGCAGGTCGGGGTCGGTGAGGGCGAGGTCCGTGAGCACGGTCTCGAGGCCGCTGTCCTGCAACTGCAGCGTGAGCGCGTCTTCGAGGAATCCCCGGAACGCCGCGTGCGCATCGGGCTCGGCGACGGCGCGGTCTGCGGCGGCGCCCAACCGCATCAGGGTTTCGACGCTGAGAGCCTCGATCAGAGCCCGGACGGTCGGGAAGTGGCGGTAGACGGTGCCGATCCCGACGCCGGCATCACGGGCGATGTCATTGAGGCGGAGGGTGCGGGCGTCGCGTCCGCGCGCGACCTCGAGGATGCGCTCACGACTGCGAACGGCGTCGGCTCGGGGGCTCATGCCTCCAGCGTACACCCGAAACGGATAGAGTATCCGTTTCTACGGGATCACCCGCCAGCAGCCGTCGACGTGGTCGTCGACCATGCCGGCGGACTGCATCAGCGCGTACATCGTCGTCGGTCCGACGAACCGGAAGCCGCGCTTGCGCAGGGCCTTACTCAGAGCGTCCGACGCGGGAGCGGTGGCGGGCACCTCGGCGAACGTCGCCGGGCGACGGTGGGATGCCGGCGCGAACGACCACATGAATGCGTCGAGCTCACCCGGTTCGAGGTCGAGCACGAGCCGTGCGTTGGAGATCGTGGCCTCGATCTTGGCGCGATTGCGAATGATGCCGGCATCCGTCATCAGTCGCGCGATGTCGTCGTCGCCGAACGCCGCCACGGTCTCGGGCTCGAAGCCGGCGAACACCTCACGGAAGCGCGGACGCTTGCGCAGGATCGTGATCCACGAGAGGCCGGCCTGGAAGCCTTCGAGGCTCATCTTCTCGAAGAGCGCCCGGTCGCCGTGCAGCGGCACGCCCCACTCCTCGTCGTGGTAGCGGGCGTACTCGAGGTCGTCGCCGACCCACGCGCAGCGCGCGCGGCCGTCGGCTCCGAGGCGGACGTCGATGCTCACCCGGTCAGACTATGCGCGGGCACCGACGCCCGGTCGGCAGCGAAGAGGCCGATGGACGGCATCCCCCAACCTTCATGTGGAGGTCGCACCTTCGGTCGCCGGATGCCGCCCCCGTCGCTTACCGTGGAATGTCGGGCCTCTGCCGGGCCCGCGCTGGGAGGAAACGCCATGAAGATCGTCGCTTCGTCGGACTGGCGGGACGCCATCCCCTTCGACACTCTCGTGCTGGTCGCCGACGTCGTGCCTGGCGAGCCGACGCGGTGCTTCACGTGCGGCGCGGACTCCGAACCGCGGGAGCGCACCGAGCTCTGGGCGTACAAGCACCGGCATCCGAAGAACCACGACGGCTACGTGCGGTTCTACTGCGCGGAGCACCGCCCGGTCATCCAGCGGCCGCCGGCTGCGGCATCCGTCGCCCCGACGCGCGGAACCGCGCGACCTGCATCGCGTCCTGCGGCCGAGCGCCGCGTCTCGAAGCCCACGATCCCCGATCGCGTGCGCGCGATGTGCCCGAACTGCTTCGTCGAGGTGTCGGCGACCGGCGAGTGCGGCATGTGCGGCTGGGCCGCCTGACCCGGACAGGGTCGCCGCATCCGTCCACTTCCGGGTTTGGGGCGCACCGCGCGCAGTTGGGGCGCACGGCGCACGCCCCGAACGTTCGCCGTGCGCCCCAAACCCGAGAGGAAACGCCGGATGCCGCGGACACAGCCGTCGACGACGGCGACGACTCGGAAGCCGCCTTCAGACGGGATGTGTCCGGAACCCCCGATTCCGGACACCCTTCCGCGCATCGTTACCGTTCCGTGACCTTCGCGGGCGGTGACCCCGCGGTCACTTCTTCTTGAGCGACTTCTCCGACACCGGCGCCTTGCCCGACGCGGCGAGCGCGCGGTAGTACTCGCGGGCCTCGTCCTGACGGGCGCGCTCGGCGCCCGACGCGATGGGCGCCCGCACGTGCTCGGGCGCGAAGCCGTAGGCGTCGACCAGGTCCTGCGCGTGGGGGCGGAGCCGCGCGCAGAGGCGGTCGATGTAACGGGAGACGGATGCGGCACGCTGCGCCGACAGACGCCCGCTGACGAGGTACCAGGCGAGGTGCTTCTCGATCAGGTGCATCCCGAACAGATCGCGCAGCCAGGTCAGCACCTGCGTGGTGCCTTCGTCGGAGACGCGGTTGACCCCGTCCGTGAACGCCTCCCACTGCAGCAGCTCGGCGTGGGCGCGAGCCGCCTCGATGAGCTCGGCCTGGTGGCTGTTGAACAGCGCCGCGGCCTCTGCCGGCGACAGCTTGGACGCCGGGCGCAGCGCCGCGGCGACATCGGCGACCATCCGCTGCACGCGACCGGCGAGCAGCTCGTGCTGCTGGTCCTCGCGCAGGCCCAGCTCCACCGAGCGTGCCGTCGAGCCGAAGTCGGCGACGGCCTGGCCGAGCTGACGCAGGCCCGCGCCGTGGAACAGCTTGCCGGCGGTCTGGCCGACGGCGAAGCGGGCCAGCTTCGCGGCATCCGCCCCCTTGAACTGCTTGGCGTAGTCCGACAGGAGGCGCTTGCCGACCAGCTGGAGCAGGACGTTGTTGTCGCCCTCGAAGGTGACGTAGACGTCGAGGTCCTGATGCAGGCCGACCAGGCGGTTCTCGGCGAGGAAGCCCGAGCCGCCGCACGCCTCGCGGGCCTCCTGGATGGTGCTGAGCGCATTCCACGTGCTGAGCGGCTTCAGTGCCGCCGCGAGGGTCTCGAGATCCTCGCGCTCCTCGGAGGTGTCGGTGCGCCCCGAGAAGACCGCGTCGAACTTCCGCAGCAGCTCGTCGTGGCTGAAGAACTGCGCGTAGTTCTGCGCGAGGAGGGGCAGCAGGCGCCGCTGGTGCTTGCCGTAGTCCAGCAGCACGACCTCTTCGGTACCGGCGCCCGAGTCGAACTGGCGGCGCTGGTTCGCGTACGTCAGCGCGATGTGCAGGGCGAGGGCGGTGCCGGTGGTCGCTGCGCCGTCGAGCGACACGCGCCCCTGCACCAGCGCCCCGAGCATGGTGAAGAAGCGGCGACCGGGGCTCGGGATGTCGGACGTGTACGAGCCGTCCGCGGCGACCTGGCCGTAGCGGTCGAGCAGGTTGAAGCGCGGGACGCGCACCTGGTCGAACGCGAGCCGGCCGTTGTCGATGCCGTTGAGGCCGCCCTTGACGCCGTCGTCCTCGCTGATGATGCCGGGCAGCATGCTGCCCTCGTCATCGCGGATCGGCACGAAGAAGCAGTGCACACCGTAGTTGACGCCGCCGGTGATGAGCTGCGCGAAGACGGTCGCCGCCTTGCCGTGCAGCGCGGCATTGCCGAGGTAGTCCTTGTACGCGCCGCGGAACGGCGTGTGGATCACGAACTCCTCGGTGTCGGCGTCGTAGGTCGCGGTCGTGCCGATGGCGGCGACATCCGATCCGTGCCCGGTCTCGGTCATCGCGAATGCACCCGGCAGGCTCACGTCGATGACGCCCGGCAGCCATGCCTCGTGGTGCTTCTGGGTGCCGAGCTGGAAGATCGCCGAGCCGAAGAGCCCCCACTGCACACCGGACTTGATCTGCAGGCTGGGATCGGCGAGCACGAGCTCCTGGAAGCCCGCGAGGTTCGCGCCGTTGTCGTTCAGGCCGCCGTACTCCTCGGGGAAGGCGCGGCGCGAGCCGCCGTGCTCGACCAGCAGGTGCAGCTGCGTCAGCACGCGCTCCCGGTGCTCGGGCATCGGCTGCCCGTCGATGCGCCAGAAGGCGGGGTCCTTGATCATCTCGCGGGCCTCACGGCGGGTGTCGCCCCATGTGCCGAGGAGGAGGTCGGTGACAGCGGCGATGTCTATGCGGGGATCGGATGCCTCAGCCGCCGTGTGCGGGGCGGTCGGGGCGCCACCGGCAGGCGTGCGCTTGCTGGTGGCGGGCTTCTTGGTGCGGACGGCGGCGTCGGCCATGTGCATCACCTCTCGGTGCGATGGACAGAAGGAAGGTCACCTCGACCGTAGGACTCCCACAAGCCCTGCTCAAAGCGACTGGTGGATGTCCACAACAGCTGTCCAAGACGGGGCGACGCCGCGTTGTGCGAGAGGCACAGGTGGGCGCGTTCACCGCCTGGTCGAGGGCGGTGGACGGTCGTAGGCTCATCGCCATGACGCCCCCGCCGACGGCCATCACGACCGCGTTCATCCCGGTCCACGACCCGCGCGCGGGAGCGCACTGGTATGCCGATGCCTTCGGCCTCGGCATCGGCGAGGAGACCGACGTCTCGAGTGTGCTCGCAGGCTCGCACGGCCAGGTGACGCTGATGGGCCCGAAGAGCGGCATCCACGTCGAGCCCGGTCTGCCGTGGGCGACGTGCAACTTCCGCGTCGACGACCTCGCGTCGGTGCACGAACGGCTCGCCCGGCTCGGCGCGCACCCGACCGACGTGCTGGGCGACCCGGGCCGCTGTCTGTTTTTCACCGCGACAGATCCCGACGGCAACACGATCCTCGTCACCGACCGCTAAGCCGAGGATGCCGGTGAGCCGGCGCCGCGGACACGCACGGGTGGTGCGGTGTCGGGGAGACGGCGCACAATGGGCGCGATGAACGCAGCCGTGACGCTCGCACCGTGGAGTCCCGCCGACCTGCCGCTGCTGGAGCGCGCCAACACGCCCGAGATGACGGCCCACCTGGGCGGGCCCGAGACGCCGGCGCAGCTCGAGGAGCGACAGCAGCGCTACCTGCGGCTCGGGGCCGCGGGCGAAGCCGCGATGTACCGGATCGAGCTCGACGGCACGCCCGTCGGCGGCATCGGGTACTGGCAGGTCGAGCACGAGGGCACGCCGGCGTCGGAGACGGGATGGCACGTCTTCCCCGAGTGGCAGGGGCGGGGCATCGCCCGCGCGGCGCTGCGGCTCGTCATCCGGCTGGTCGCCGCCCGGGGCGAGCGCGATCTGCTGGTCGCCTACCCGGGCGTCGACAATCCCCCGTCCAACGCACTGTGCCGCGCCGCCGGATTCTCGCATCACGGGTCGGGGAGCATGCCGTGGCGCGGCACGGAACTCACGTTCAACATCTGGGTGCTCGACATGGCGCCGCTCGACCTCGACGCCTGCGAGCCCGACCTCGACGAGCGGTTCGACGAAGGCGTGCTCGACGAGAAGGTGTGGTGGCCGTACTACCTCGCGCACTGGTCGGCGCGCGAGCGCGCGGCCGCGCGGTACTCGGTCGCTCCGGAGGGGCTCGAGCTGCGCATCGACGCGGACACGCCCGCGTGGTCGCCGGAGTTCGACGGCGGGAACCGCGTGTCGCACCTGCAGACCGGCCAGTTCTCGGGACCAGTGGGCGGTTCGATCGGGCAGCATCGCTTCCGCGACGGACTCGTCGTGCGCGAGGCGCAGCCGGAGCGCCGCCTGCATCTTCCGCGGTACGGCGTGATCGAGGTGCGGATGGCCGCGGTGCGGCATCCCGATGCGATGGTCGCCTTCTGGCCGATCGGGTTCGAGGAGCGGCCCGACGACTGCGGCGAGATCTGCGTCGCCGAGATCTTCGGATCCGAGATCGACGACACGGGGGGCTGGGTCGGCGTCGGCGTGAAGGCTCAGGACGATCCGCGTCTGCACACGGACTTCGAGAAGATCCGCGTCGACGGCGACCTCACCGGGTTCCACGACTACGCCGTGGAGTGGACACCGGACGGGCTGCGCTTCTTCATCGACCATCGGTGGGTGAAGACCGTGAACCAGACGATCGACTACCCGATGCAGCTCATGCTCGACGTCTACGAGTTCCCCCGCGCGGACGGCACACGCGACCTCGCCGCGCTCCCCCACGTGCTGCGGGTCGACCGCGTGCGGACGTTCCCGCCGGCGTGACGCCCGCCGCGTCGCACACAGGACGGGGTGGGCGTCGGGTCGCGCTGTCCTCAAATGAGGAACGGAGCCGAGATGAGGGGCGACACGCCGATGCCCGCTCCGCAGCTCGGCAGAGATCCTCAACTGAGGACCGCCCGCGCGGGCGGGCGCAAGGAGACGCGCGACACGCGTGTTCCTCAAATGAGGAGCAGAGCCGGGATGAGGGGCGACACGCCGCCGCGCGCTCCGCATTTCGGCACAGATCCTCAATTGAGGAAAGCTCGCGGCGGTCAGAAGAGCCCGACGATGCGTCCGTCGTCGTCGACGTCGATCGTGTTCGCGGCCGGAACCGCGGGCAGGCCGGGCATCGTCATGATGTCGCCGCAGACCATCACGACGAAGCGCGCGCCGGCGGCGAGGCGCACCTCGCGGACGTCGACGGCGTGCCCGGTCGGCGCACCGCGCAGCTTCGGGTCGGTCGAGAACGAGTACTGGGTCTTCGCGACGCACACCGGGTAGC
This sequence comes from Microbacterium sp. LWS13-1.2, assembly GCF_040144835.1. Taxonomy (NCBI): domain Bacteria; kingdom Bacillati; phylum Actinomycetota; class Actinomycetes; order Micrococcales; family Microbacteriaceae; genus Microbacterium; species Microbacterium sp. LWS13-1.2. The sequence continues at coordinate 2,906,339 of NZ_CP151632.1, read as the reverse complement.
CGCCGTACCCGTCGTCCTGCAGGCGCTTGATCTGGGCCCGCACCGCCGTCGAGGCCGTCACCTCCGAGGCTCCGTAGATGCGTGTCGCGATCGCGCTCATCTTGTGCCACAGCGTCGCGTCGTCGGGGTAGGTGAAGCGGAGGCCCCCGGCTTCCTGGGCCTTACCCACGCTCGGAGCCGCATCCGCGCCCCGAGCAGCATCAGCGCCCGAAGCCGCATCCGGTCCCTGCGCCGCATCCGGGGCACCGCAGAGCCGCACGACCTCGCGCGCGAGGCTCTCGGCGCCCGCACCGCCCTCGGCGAAGTGCTTCGCAACCACGGCCGTGACCCCGACGGCCTCCGACGCGGCGACGAGCGCCGCGATCTCGGCATCCGTGTCTTCCGCGCGATGGTTGATCGCGACGACCGCCGGGATCCCCCACGTCTCGCGGATGGTCCTCAGGTGCCGCACCAGGTTGGCCGTGCCGTGCTCGAGCGCCGCGACGTTCTCGTGCGGCAGGTCGGCGACCTCCACACCGCCGTGGTACTTCATCGCGCGCACGGTCGCGACGACGACGGCCACGTCGGGCCGGAGGCCGGTCGTGCGGCACAGGATGTCGACGAACTTCTCCGCGCCGAGATCGGCGCCGAACCCCGCCTCGGTGACGACGTAGTCGGCCATGCGCAGCGCGGAGTCCGTGGCGAGGTACGAGTTGCAGCCGTGCGCGATGTTGGCGAACGGTCCGCCGTGCACGAACGCCGGCGTGTGCTCGAGCGTTTGGACGAGGTTGGGGGCGAGCGCATCACGAAGGATCGCCGCCATCGCGCCGTGCGCGCTGAGGTCGCGAGCGCGCACCGGCGTACGGTCTCGGGTGTACGCGACGACGATCTCGCCGAGACGCTCCTTGAGGTCGGCGAGGTCGGTGGCGAGGCAGAAGATGGCCATCACCTCGCTCGCCACGACGATGTCGAAGCCGTCCTCTCGGGGGTAGCCGTTCGACGGCCCGCCGAGGCCGATCACGGCGTCGCGGAGGGCACGGTCGTTGACGTCCAGCACGCGCCGCCAGGTCACCCGGCGCACATCGATGCCCAGTGCGTTGCCGTGGTGCACGTGGTTGTCGATGAGCGCGGCGAGCAGGTTCGTCGCGATGCCGATCGCCGAGAAGTCTCCGGTGAAGTGGAGGTTGATGTCTTCCATGGGCACGACCTGCGCGTACCCGCCGCCGGCGGCACCGCCCTTCATTCCGAACACCGGCCCGAGCGCGGGCTCGCGCAGGCAGATCATGGCCCGTTCGCCGATACGTCTGAGCGCGTCGCCGAGCCCGACGGTGGTCGTGGTCTTGCCCTCACCGGCCGGCGTCGGCGACACCGCCGTCATCAGCACAAGCCGCCCGCGGGGTCTGTCGCGAAGAGTCCGCAGGTGCCGCAGCGACACCTTCGCCTTGTAGCGGCCGTACGGCTCCAACTCGTCGTCGGGGATGCCGAGATCCTCGGCGATCCTCCCGATCGGCCAGAGGTCCGCCTGCTGTGCGATCTCAATGTTGCTTGTGGCCACGCTCGCTCCCGGTGCGGGCGCCGTCGCCCATCGCGCCCAGCCTAAGTGCACGGGCTGTTCGTCGGCCGTCGCCGCGACCCGCGCCGTCGACTTCATGTGCACTCGCCGAGTGCACATGACACGCGCGCGAACGGCGTGTGCGCTCGGCGAGTGCACACGAAGCGCGCGACCGGCGCCTTGCGGATCGGGCGGCGCTGCCTGTGGCGCGGCTGCGGACCGCTGTCTACCCTGGAGCCATGGCGTCCGCAGAGGTGCGCAGGGCCACGGTCGACGACGCCGAGCGCGTCGCGAGGCTGCTGCATGACTTCAACACGGAGTTCGACACCGACTCCCCGGGTCTGGTCGTGCTGGCCGAGCGCCTGCGCTACCTGCTCGCCGGGCCGCAGACGTTCGCGCTGCTGGGCGGAGAGCCCGCGGCCGGCGTCGCGCTCGTGACGCTGCGCCCCAACGTCTGGTACCCGGGACCGGTGGCCCTGCTCGACGAGATGTACGTCGCGCCCGAGGCGCGCAGGGCGGGCATCGGCGGGGCGATCGTGGAGCGCCTGGTCGCCGACTGCCGCCGAGACGGGGTGTCGGCCATCGAGATCAACGTCGACGAGGGCGACGTCGATGCGCAACGCTTCTACGAACGCCACGGCTTTCACGGGTCCGACCCGCAGACCGATGAGCGGGCGTACTACTTCTTCCAGGAGCTGTGAGCCGACTGCCCGCGGTCGCGGGAGCGGAACGCCTGTAGATGGCCCACGGATGCCGCGCCGCGAGGTCGCGGCGCGGCATCCGTCTCAGCGGCTCAGAGCGACAGCCCGTGCCCGAAGCGGAACAGCGGCTCGGCGGTGTCGAACGGCACGTCGGGGCGCGAGGCCTCGACCGCCGCCATCGACGAGGGGATGTCGAACGGCAGCTTGCCCTGTGCGGGTGCGGCGCCGCTCAGCACGTCGAGCATCGCCGTGGCGCTCGCACCCCAGTTGCCGACGACCGCGTGCGCGGTCTCGACCACGGGGCCGAGGATCGCGGGGCGATCGAGGAACACGTCGACCACTGTCGGCACCGCCGCGGCGACCTCCGCGATGTGTGCGAGCAGCTCGGCGGGGAACTCGAGCGAACCGGCGTGGAAGAAGTTCTCGAACATCGTCTCGCGCTGCTCGAACGGCGCCTGCAGGCGCAGGATCGCGACATCCGCCTCGGCGGGCGACGCGACGACCTGCCCGTACGCCGCGGCCGCCTCGGGGGCGATGCCCTCGACGTACAGCTTCGCCCCGCGCGCGAACGGCAGCGCCGCGTCCCGGTTGGCCAGCACGGTGATCGACGCGCGCTGCGCGGCATCGCCCTCGGCACGGAACTCGGCCGAGCCCACGATCGCGTCGGCCGCTCCGGCGTCGACGTACGGGTTCTCGAACAGGCCGAGGAGGAACTTCTCGCGCAGCAGGCGGCGCGCCGAGACATCGAGGCGGTCCTCGGCGATGCGGCCCTCGCCCACCAGCTCGACCACGAGCTCGGGGCACGCTTCGCCGCCGAACTGGTCGGCGCCGGCATCCAGGATCCTCAGCACACGCTCGGCCGGAGTGAGGTGCTCGACACCCCACGCGCGGGCGGGGAACGGCTGCCCGAAGATCGCGGCGTCGTTGACGAGGCCCCAATCGGTGCACACGATGCCGTCGAAGCCGTAGCGCTCGCGCAGCAGGCCGGTGAGCACCGACTTGTTGAAGCCGAAGCCGACCTCTTCGTACTCGGTGCCGACCGGCATGCCGTAGTACGGCATGACCTGGCGCACGCCGGCCTCGAAGGCCGCCTCGAACGGCTTCAGGTGCAATTCGAACTGTCCGCCCGGGTAGACCTGCTCGCGCCCGTACGCGAAGTGCGGGTCTTCGCCGTCCTTCTGCGGACCGCCGCCGGGGAAGTGCTTGACCATGGCCGAGACCGCGCCCGGACCGAACGACTCGCCGTTCTGGAACCCGCGGATGTACGCGGCGCCGAGCTCGCCCGACAGCTCCGCGTCCTCGCCGAAGGTCTGGAGCGCACGCGCCCAGCGGGGCTCGGTCGCGAGGTCGACCTGCGGGTGCAGTGCGACGCGGATGCCGACCGCGGTGTACTCCTGGCGCGCGATGTCGCCGAACCGCTCGACGAGCGCCGCGTCGCGCGTCGCGGCGAGGCCCAGCGCGTCAGGCCACTGCGAGAACGGACCCGCGAGCATCGCCGCACCCGGGTTCTCGGTGAACGAGTGGCGCGGATCGGTGGAGATCGTCACGGGGATGCCGAGTCGAGTGGATGCCGCGAGCTCCTGCAGCTTGTTGTGCCAGCGGGCGATCGCACCCGCGGTAGGGGCGACGCCGAGCAGGTTGAAGTGCGTCATGCCCTTCTCGAGCACGTACTCGCGGTTCGACGGCAGACCGAACACCGGGTCGGCCTCGGCGAGCTCGCCGTCCTCGCCCATCGTGATCATGGTCTGGAAGAGGAGGCCCGCCTTCTCCTCCAGCGTCATCTCTGCCAGCAGCAGCTCGACGCGCTCGGCGACGGGCAGGCTCGCGTCGAGCCACGGGCGGTCGGCAACCGCCGAGGTCGCGGCATCCGTTGTGGTGGTGTCGGTCATCACTTCACTCCCTTGATGCGGTAGACGAGCACGGCGCCGGCGAGGGCGACGAGCGCGCCGAAGAGGTAATACGTGGTGTAGCCGCCGAGCGGCGTGGTGGCGCCGATCGCGATGATGCCGGGAGCGATGGCCGGTGCGATCGACTGCGGCAGCGCGTTGGCGATGTTGAGCACGCCGAGGTCCTTCGCGGTGTCATCGGGGTTCGGCAGCACCTCGGTCGCGAGGGCGAGGTCGACCGACATGAACGAGCCGGCGCCGAGGCCGATGATCGCCTGGGCGATGAGCACCACCGCGACGCTCGGCGCGAACGCGAGGGTCACGAGGCCGACGACCATGATGACCCCGGCGATGGCGACGAACGGGCGGCGCTTGCCGATCTTGTCGGACAGCACGCCGCCCAGCGGGCCCGAGATCGCCATGGCGAGCATGGAGGCGAGGTTGGCGATGAGGATCGTCGAGATCGCGGTCTGCTCGTCGAGACCGAACTTCTCGGTGAGGTAGAAGGGCAGGAACGTGGCGATGCCGGCGTAGCCGAACATGACGAGGAACTTGGTGAGCCAGGTCCAGCCGAAGTCGGGGTGCTTGCGCGGGTTGAAGACGAACGAGCCGAAGAACTGCCCGACCGTGAACTTCTGGGCGGGCTTCTCGTCGAGGCGGCGGTCCTTCAGGACGAGGACGAACAGCACCGAGAGCACGGTGGCGATGGCGGCCGGCACCACGAAGCGCGCGAAGTCGTCCGACAGGAAGTTCACCAGGAACGAGCCCGCGAGGATGCCGAGGGGCGTTGTGAGCCCGATGATGCCCGACACCTTGCCGCGGCCGCTGACCGGCACCTGGTCGGGCAGCGTCGCGTTCGCCGCCGCGAGGACCGCGTTCATCGAGGTCTGCACGAGACACCAGGCGATGAGGACGACCCACACCGAGTTCGCGACGCCGATGAGCGCGAACCCGCCGAGTCCGACGAGCGTGCCGCCGAGGATCCAGGGCCGGCGCATGCCGAAGCGCGACGTCGTGCGGTCGGAGAGGCGGCCTGCGAGCGGGTTCGCGATGAGGGCGAACAGCGCGCCGACACCCATGATCAGGCCGAGCTGCGCCGTGGCCTCTTCGGGCGTCGCGGTGATGTGCTGCACCTTGAAGGCCATGGACACGAGCACCGGCGTGAGGAGTGCGAGATAGACGCCGAAGTTGACGGCGGCAAGGCCGGGTGTGTAACCGCGCGGGGTCTTGTCGGGCGTGGTGCCGGGGGCCTTGAAGCCGGTCGTGCCGGCGGCCGCGATCGTCGCGGCGGGCGACAGCTCTGTCATCGGAGTCCTTTCTCGGGTGCGGCGCGCGTCGGCTCCGACGCGCGTCATTGCACGACGATACATGAATCCCGACCGATTGGTAACTGAAACCAGACCGATTGGTAAGGCCCCGGCGGTAGGATGGATGGGCATCGGACAGACGCGGAGAGGCGGTGCCACCACGTGACCACCACTGCGGCGCCGGGCGCCATCCGCACCGCGCGCACCGAGCGCACGCGAGCCGCCATCGTGGCCGCCGCGCACGATGCCTTCGTGACCCGCGGGTACCGCGCCACCTCGCTCCGCGATGTCGCTGCCGCCGCCGGCATCAGCCACCCGGGACTCCTCCGCCATTTCGCCACCAAGGACGAGGTGCTCGCCGCCGTCGTGGATCTCTTCGAGCGCGACACCGAGCTGGAGCTGCTCGAGCGGATGGCCTCCGAAGACCCGGGGACCCTCGCGTACAGCGAAGTGGCACGGCGCAACGAGACCGTGCCCGGCTATCTCGCGCTTTTCGCGGCGCTCACGGGCGAGGCCTCCACTCCCCGTCATCCCGCGCACCGGATCATGCGCGACCGCTACGCGCGCCTGCGAGACCAGTCGACCGACGTGATCGAGGAAGCCATCGCGCAGGACACGGTCGCCGCCGACCGCGACCCGGCGGGCGAGGCGGTGCGCGTCGCGGCCGCCTGGGACGGGTTGCAGCTACTGGCGCAGTACCTGCCCGATCGCGTCGACATCATCGAGGCCCTGGAGACCCACGAGGGGTCACTGGCACTGCCCGTCGGCTGGCGCGAGCCCGACGAGGCAGGGCCGACCGACACCCCCGCACCGGTGCCGTCGATGCCGTCGTTCATGCCGGCAGCCATGGAATCGCCGCTGGGTTACCGGGTCGGACGCGAGCGCCGTGGACTCATCCTCGACGGCGCGACCGCGCTCTTCGCCGAGGAAGGGTACGGCGACACCAGCCTCCGCGACATCGCGGAGCGAGTCGGCGTCTCGAAATCGACGCTGCTGCACTATTACGACTCGAAGGAGGAACTCCTCAGCGCCGTGCTCAGCCACCGCGATCGCCTCATCGAGTCGCGCGACTCGTACACGCCCGCCGACCGCGCGGCCGACGAGCTGCGAGCCCTCTCTCGCGGGGCGACGGAGAACGCCGCGAAGGCGCCGGGGCTCATCGAGGTGTACGCCGTGCTCTCGTGCGAGGCCGTCCCGGCTGATCACGCGGCGCATGCGTACTTCGAAGAACGCTTCCGCGGGGTCGTCGACCACTTCGCGGCGCTGTTCCGCGCGGCTCAGGAGGACGGCGATCTGCCGGCCCACCGCGATCCCGAGTTCGAGGCGGTCTGGCTCACCGCGCTGTGGGACGGGCTGCAGTACCAGTGGCTCTACGACCGCGACGCGGTGGATGTCGCCGTCCACCTCGACGCCCACCTCGACGACGTGCTGCCGCGGCGCTGAGCCGCGTCGGCCGGTCGCCGCAGACTGCGCGCCGAGACGGCCCCGTTCTCGCCACCGTCGCCTACTCGGACGGAATTCCCTGCGGGTACACGACGGCCTTGAGCGAGTCGGGCACGCGGGACGCGAGCGTGAGGGCGTCCTGGGTCTGCTCGAGCGGGAAGCGGTGGGTGACCAGCGTCGAGACGTCCACGCGCCCCGACGAGACGAGCGAGATCGCAATCGGCCACGTGTGCGCGTACCGGTTGACGAGCGCGATCGAGATCTCCTTCACGTTCAGACGCGACAGCGGGAGCGACACGTCCTGCTTCGGCATCCCGACCATCGCCGCCCGTCCCCCGTTTCGCAGCCGCCACAGTCCCTGCGCCAGCACGCTCGGCGCACCCGAGCACTCGAGAAGGACGTCGGCGTCCTCGTGCCCGGGGCCTTCGCCGATCGCTCCGCTGCGCTCGACATCGAAGCCGAGCTCGCGGGCCTTATCGAGGCGGAACTCGGCGACGTCGCTGACCACGACCGACGATGCTCCGAGCGCTCGTGCGACCTGCGCCGCGAGGATGCCGACCGGCCCCGCGCCCGACACCCGCACCCGTTCGCCGGCACGCAGGTCTGCGCGGCGACAGGCCCAGATGCCGACGGAGAGCGGCTCGCAGAGCGCGGCCTCTTCGTACGACATGGCGTCCGGCACCACGAAGAGGTTGCGCTCGTCGAGCGCGACCCGCTGGACCAGCGCGCCGTCGTACGGCGGTGTCGCCAGGAACTTCAGTCGCGGGCAGAGGTGGTAGCGCCCCGCGAGACAGTCCTCGCAGTCGCGGCACGGCGTGCCCGGCTCGATGGCGACGCGGTCGCCTACGGCGACCTGGGTCACGCCTTCGCCGATCGCCACCACCCGGCCCGACACCTCGTGGCCGAGGATGAGCGGACCGTCGACCACCCAGTCGCCGATCCGCCCGTGCGTGAAGTACGCCGTGTCAGACCCGCAGACTCCGACCGCCTCGATCGCGACGACGGCGTCGCGTGGCCCGGGCTGGGGCTCGGGGAGGTCGCGGATCTCGATGCGGCCCAGCTCCGGCATGACGGCTGCGAGATTGCTCATCACGTTCCTTCCTGCGGGACGATGGGCCCCGCTCACGATCTTCCCGTCCCGCGGCGTGATGCGCGCCGGACAGGACAGTCCGAGCGCGATCCTTCCCGATATGACCGCGTTTGTCACCGCCTCGACCGGGAACTTCCGAACTCACCAGCCGTTCGCTGCCGGCTGGATCGGCGCTGCCGGGCGGTCTTTCGCTCAGGCGGCGGCGACCCGGCTGCCCGACGCTACGCGGCGCGGCCGATGACCTCGAGCACGGCCTCGCCATAGGCCTCGCGCTTCTTGGCACCGATGCCCGAGACCCCGTCGAGGTCGGCGAGGCTGCCGGGGCGGCGCTCGGCGAGGGCGCGCAGGGTGGCATCGCCGAAGACGATATAGGCGGGCACGCCGAGCTCCTTCGCGACACCGGCGCGCCAGGCGCGCAGCGCCTCGAACACGCCGAGGTTCGCCGGGTCGAGGTTCGCGGGTGCCGTGGTCTTGCGCACGCGTGCGACACCACCGGAGCGGCCCATGACGTCGCGGCGCAGCGGCACCGGCGTCTCGCCGCGCAGGACGCCGGCGGCCGGCTCGCCCAGTGCGAGCGTGCCGTATTCACCGCGGGCGACCAGGATGCCGCGGGCCAGCAGCTGCCGGATGACACTGCGCCAGTCCTGCTCGCTGAGGTCGGCACCGAGGCCGTACGTCGAGAGCTTGTCGTGACCCTGCTGGCGGACGCGGTCGGTGGACCCGCCGCGCAGGATGTCGATGAGGTGGCCGGCTCCGAACGCCTGGCCGCGCTCGCGCTGCAGCCGCACGATCGTCGACAGCAGCTTCTGAGCGGGAACGAGACCGTCCCACGTCTCGGGCGCTTCGAGGCAGGTGTCGCAGTTGCCGCAGGGCGCGGAGGCCTCGCCGAAGTAGTCGAGCAGGTTCTGGCGGCGGCATCCGATCGTCTCGCAGAGAGCCAGCATCGCGTCGAGGTGCTGACCGAGACGGGTCTTGAAGGCGCGGTCTCCCGGCGACTGGTCGATCATGCGCCGCTGCTGCACCACGTCGCCGAGCCCGTAGGCCATCCACGCGACGGACGGCTCGCCGTCGCGGCCCGCGCGGCCGGTCTCCTGGTAGTAGCCCTCGACGGACTTCGGGAGGTCGATGTGCGCGACGAACCGGACGTCGGGCTTGTCGATGCCCATGCCGAAGGCGATCGTCGCCACCATGACGACGCCGTCCTCGCGGAGGAATCGCGACTGGTTGGCGGCGCGCGTCTCGGCGGGAAGACCCGCGTGATAGGGCAGCGCGTCGACGCCCTGCGCGGACAGGAACTCGGCGGTCTGCTCGACCGACTTGCGGCTCAATGCGTACACGATGCCGGCCGATCCCACGCCCTGCGACCGGATGAAGGAGACGAGCTGGCGCCGCGGGTCGGACTTCGCCTCGATGCGGTACTGGATGTTCGGCCGGTCGAAGCTCGACACGAAATGCCGGGCCTGCGGCAGATGCAGCCGCTCGGTCATCTCGCGGTGCGTGGCGGGCGTCGCGGTCGCGGTGAGCGCGAGGCGCGGCACGCCGGGGAATCGCTCGGCGAGGGCTCCGAGCGCCAGGTAGTCCGGCCGGAAGTCGTGGCCCCACTGCGACACGCAGTGCGCCTCGTCGATCGCGATGACACTGAGCTTTCCGCGCCCGAGGAACCGCAGGGTGGTCTCGGTGTTGAGCCGTTCGGGAGCGACGTACAGCAGGTCGAGCTCGCCGGCCAGGTACGCGCGCTCGACGGCGGCGCGCTCGGGCGGCGCCTGCGTCGAGTTGAGGTAGGCGGCGCGCACGCCGTTGGCGACGAGGGCGTCGACCTGGTCATGCATCAGAGCGATGAGGGGGCTCACGACGAGCCCGGTGCCGGGACGCACCAGCGCCGGCACCTGGTAGCAGACGCTCTTGCCACCGCCGGTGGGCATGAGCACGACGGCGTCACCGCCCGAGATCACCTGGTCGACGATCGCCGCCTGCTCGCCGCGGAACGCGTCGTACCCGTAGACCTCTCGCAGCACGGTGCGCGGGTCGGCGCCGGTGAAGTCGCGTCGCGGACCAGCACCGGCGAACGGGTCGAGGTCGGCCGAGCCCCCGGCGCCGAAGTCGGGCGGCGGCTGCCAGCCGTCCTCCGGCGGCGCCCATGCGTCGTCCGGCGGGGGCGCATCGCCGAACTCGGGAGGCAGAAGGTCGGGCTCCCACGCGAGATCGGCGTACGGGTCGCCCTGCGGGATGGTCACCCGTCCCAGCGTAGCCGCGGCATCCGACGCGGTCCCCTCTGCGAGCGAGCCGGCGGAGAACCCGAGGTGATCCGGCCGACAGGCCCTCTGGGGAGGAACCGGCAGACGATGACGAACGGACTCAGCGGTCCTCAACTGAGGAACTGAGCCCGGATGAGGGGCGACACGCCGTTCCTCGATCCGCATCTCGGCGCAGCTCCTCAGTTGAGGACGCCGATTGCGGGCAACCGGCATCCGCTCGGCGCAGCTCCTCAGTTGAGGACGCCGATTGCGGGCGACCGGCATCCGCTCGGCGCCGCTCCTGGCGCTCAGCACCACTTGGCGGCGATCGCGGTGATGACGGTGAGGTTGCGGCTGGTGGCGACGCCGAGCAGCTTCGCCGCACCCAGCGGATCGACCGTGCCGGCCTGGTAGCCGGGCCCGAGCAGGGCGTGCGCGACGCGTCCGCGCACCACCATGCCGCCGGCATCCGTTGCGAGCCCTTCCACTCGTGCCACGACGTCGGGCGGCAGCTCATCCTTGAGCAGATAGACGTAGTGCCGCTCGAGCCCGGGCCGCTCGGCGCTGAGCGACGCCGCCTCGCGGGCGATGTCGGCGACCTCGGCCGTCGTGAACACCATCGTCGGAACGTCGAACCCGCGGTCGGCGGCGAAGGCATCCTCGAGCGTCTTCTCGATCTTCACCCTCGAACGCATCGGGGTGGTGAACCGCACGTTGCCGGTGTTGATGTGCGTCTCGACATCGGTGAACCCGCTGCTCTCGACGACCTGCCGGATGTCGTCCTTCGCGAACTTCCGGTTGGCGCCGAGGTTGATCGCGCGCAGGAACGCCACATAGGTCGGCATGACGCCATCATCCCGGACGCGCCGGCCGGGCGCCTCACCCCCGAACCCCACGCGATCACGTGCACGCGAAAACGGGGCATCCGTTATCGTCGTCGTCATGCAATGCCTGTGACCCGCCTTCGTCACCCACCCGTACACAGCGATCCGCGCTGTCGCTGATTCCGGACCGTCTCGGGACGCTCGTCGCTCCGCGCCGGGCGCTCGGCCGGGTATGCCCCCGCCGACCCGGACGCCCTCGAAAGGCATCGCATGTTCTCCTCCTCGTCCCTGCCGCTGCGCGGCAAGACCGCCCTCGTCACCGGCGTCTCACGCCGGCGCGGCATCGGCTACGCCGTCGCGATCCAGTTCGCGCGACTCGGCGCCGACGTCTTCCTCCACCACTACCGCCCGCACGACACGCGCCTGCCGTGGGGCGGCGACGACCTCGACGCCGTGCGCGAGGGCCTGCGGGCAGAGCTCACCCCGGGTGCGCAGCTCGGTGACGTGAGCGCCGACCTGCGGGAGGCGGCATCCGTCTCCCTCATCGTCGACGCGGCGCGCGCGCTCACCGGCCGACTCGACATCCTGGTGTGCAACCACGCGCAGTCGGGCGATGACGGATCGATCCTCGATATGACGGCCGACCGGCTCGACGCGTTCTGGCAGACCAATGCCCGCTCGACGATTCTGCTCACGCGCGAGTTCGCCGCGCTGCACACAGGCGACGGGATCGCCGCCCGGCCCGGCGAGCGCGCGGAACGTCGCGGACCCTTCGCCGAGCCGGTCGGGCGGGTGTTCTGGATGACGTCGGGACAGATCCACGGTCCGATGCGCGGCGAGGTCGCGTACGCGGCCAGCAAGGCGGCCCTCGCCGGCGTCACGAAGACCGTGGCGGCGGAGCTGCTCGACCTCGGGATCATCCTCAACACGATCGACCCCGGCCCCGTCAACACCGGCTACCTCGACCCCGAGACGACCGATCGGCCACTGGAGGAGATCGAGGAGTGGATGCAGTCGACCCCGTTCGGCCGCTACGGCGAGCCCGCCGATCCCGCGCGGCTCATCGGCTGGCTCGCGACGCCCGAGGGCGCCTGGGTGGTCGGCCAGGTGCTGACCTCGGACGGCGGCTTCGGCCTGGGCTGAGCACCCCGGCCACCCGGACCACCCCGGGCCGCGGCATCCACGCCACGGCCACGGCTCAGAGCCGGACGACCTCGGTCACGCGCACCACGGCCGCGCCGGTCTCTTCGGATGCGGCCAGCTCGACGACGCCGCGGATGCGCCAGTCGTGGTCGCCAGCGGGGTCGTCGATCGTCTGCTCGATGCGCCAGACACCGGATGCCGCGGCATCCGTCTCGTCCACCGTCACGAGTCGCGGCGACCGTGCGGGTCCGCCGGTGAGGATCTCGTCGTGCTCGTCGAAGTACGCGTCCAGCGCGGCCGGCCAGTCCACGTCGGGGTCGAGCTCGGTGAGCTCGTCGTCGCGCTGCAGGGCGGCCAGCTGCACGCGGCGGAACAGCTCGTTGCGCACCAGCACGCCGAACGCGCGCCGGTTGGTCAACACCGACGGCGGGGCCGGCGGCACGACCGGGGCCGTGGGGTCGTCGACGGGGTTGATCAGCGCCTCCCACTCGTCGACGAGGCTCGAGTCGACCTGCCGCACCACTTCGCCGAGCCACGCGACGATGTCGTGCAGCTCGTCGGTCTGCGCCTCGGTCGGCACCGTCTGCCGGATCGCGCGGTACGCGTCCGACAGGTACCGCAGCACCAGGCCCTCGCTGCGCGACAGCTGGTACAGCGAGATGAGCTCGGAGAACGACAGCGCCCGCTCGAACATGTCGCGCACCACCGACTTGGGCGACAGCTCGAAGTCGCGGATCCACGGCTGGCTCGACGCGAACACCTCGTACGCCTGGCTCAGCAGCTCCTCGAGCGGCTTCGGGTACGTGACCTCCTCGAGCAGGGCCATGCGCTCGTCGTACTCGATGCCGTCCTGCTTCATCGCCGCCACGGCCTCGCCGCGCGCCCGGTACTCCTGCTGCGACAGGATCTGGCGCGGATCGTCGAGCGTCGCCTCGATGACGCTCACCACGTCGAGCGCGTAGTGGCCCGTGCCCGCCGCGCCGGGGGCGTCCTCGGGATCCAGCAGACCGATCGCGGCGAGCGCGAACGGGGAGAGCGGCTGGTTGAGGGCGAAGTTCGGCTGCAGGTCGACGGTGAGGCGGATCAGATTCCGGATGCCGTGGCCCGCGGCATCCGTCCCGCCCCGGTCGATCTCGACCACGCCGGCGGTGAGGAGTGTGCGGAAGATCGCGATCGCCCGGCGTGCGAGCTCGTAGCGTCGACCGCGCGGCTCGTGGTTGTCGAAGACGAGCGACCGCACGTTCTCGAACACGTCGCCGCCGCGGCCGATGACGTTGATGAGCATCGCGGCGGTCAGCGAGAGCTGCGGCACGAGCGGCTCGGGCTCGGCCTCGACGAGGCGCTCGAAGGATCCGAGCCCCCAGTTGACGACGCCCGTCGGCGCCTTCTTGCGCACGATCTTCTTGCGCTTCGCGGCGTCGTCGCCGGCCTTGCGCAGCGCGGCCTCGTTCTCGATCTCCCACTCGGGCGCCATCACGACGACCGTGCCCGAGGTGTCATAGCCGGCGCGGCCGGCGCGGCCCGAGATCTGGTGGAACTCGCGCGCCGACAGCTGGCGCATCTTCGTGCCGTCGTACTTCGACAGCGCCGTGATCATGACCGTGCGGATGGGCACGTTGATGCCGACGCCGAGCGTGTCGGTGCCGCAGATCACGCGGAGCAGACCCCGCTGCGCGAGCGTCTCGACGAGCCGGCGATAGCGCGGCAGCATGCCGGCGTGGTGCACGCCGATGCCGGCGCGCACGTACCGCGACAGGATGCGGCCGAACGCCGTCGTGAAGCGGAACCCGCCGATGGCGTCGGCGATGGCGTCCCGCTGCTCGCGCGACACGATGCGGATCGACGACAGCGCCTGCGCCCGCTCCATCGCGGCGGCCTGGGAGAAGTGCACGATGTACACGGGCGCTTCACCGGTCTGCAGCAGCTCCTCGACGGTCTCGTGCACGGGGGTGCGGGCGTAGGAGAAGTGCAGGGGCACCGGGCGCTCCACACCGGTGATCCGCGAGACCGTGCGGCCGGTGCGACGCTCGAGATCGTCGGCGATCGGCGTGACGTCGCCGAGCGTCGCCGACATCAGCACGAACTGGGCGCGCGGGAGGAGCAGAAGGGGCACCTGCCAGGCCCACCCGCGCTCAGGGTCGCCGTAGTAGTGGAACTCGTCCATCACGACCTGGTCGACCGCCGCATCGGACCCCTGGCGCAGCGCGAGGTTGGCGAGGATCTCGGCCGTGCAGCAGACGATCGGGGCATCGGGGTTCACCGACGAATCTCCGGTGACCATGCCCACGTTCGCGGCGCCGAAGATGTCGACGAGCGCGAAGAACTTCTCGCTCACGAGCGCCTTGATCGGCGCCGTGTAATAGGAGCGGCCGCCACGCGCCACGCACGCGGCGTGCGCCGCGACGGCCACCAGCGACTTGCCCGTGCCCGTCGGCGTCGACAGGATCACGTGCGAGCCCGACACGATCTCGATGACCGCTTCGTCCTGTGCGGGGTACAGGGCGAAGCCCTCGTCGGCCGCCCACTCGACGAACGCGTCGTAGAGCGCGTCGGCGTCGGGCGCAGCGGATCCGGATCCGGATGCGGCGGCCGCGGTCGCGATCGTCTCGAGAAGCGTCACCGTCCGAGTCTGTCAGGTCACGTCACCACCACGGACCGCCAGGTGGACGGCTGGGTGGGCGGATGCCGCGGCTCGCGGCATCCGTCCATCCCACGCCTGTGGTCCCCGCGCCATCACTGCTCACCTGTCGCATATTGTCACCTAACCCGACAAAACGTGACAGGCGAGCAGGACTCGTTCAGCGCCCCAGCTGCTCGAGGATGACGTCGGTGTAGGCGGCGTACCCCTCGTACGTCGGGTGGAGGTAGCCCGCCGGGTCGCCCACCGGGTCGAGTCCGAACCACGGATCGCTGGGAACGCCCGGCACGAGCTGCACGCCGTGGCCCGCGAAGGCCTCGACCACGTCCGCGTAACGGACGTCGGCACCACTCGCGGCAGCGGTGGCGACGGCGGCCTGGATGGCGGCGTTGAGCGCGTCGGTCGCTCCGTTCACCGCGGCGACGAGCGCGGCGAGCTGCGCGAACTGCGGAAGGTCAGGCGGCGACTCGAGCAGATACGGGTAGCCGGTGACGACGATCGTCGCATCCGGCGCGCGCTCGGCGATCGCGCCGATCAGAGACGTGAGGGGAGCGACGATCCCCGGTGCCGAGCTGACGGCGCTTTGGATCGCGGCGAGGCAGGGTGCGGGATCTCCGCCGGCAGCGGCGATCGAGCAGGCCGCGTAGACCTGATCCAGACCGAGGTCGTTCGCGCCCACGGTGAGCGTCACGACGGTCGTCCCGCGGTTCAGCTGCGACAGCTGAGACAGGGTGCCCGCGATGGTGGCGCCGCTGCACGCCGCATTGCGCAGCAGGTTGAACTTGGGCTCCCCATCGAGCTGCGCCGCGTAGCCGCCGTCGGTCCGGACGCAGTCGTCCAGCGGGGCGCCACCGCCTTGACCCGCGGCGATCGAGTCGCCGAGAGCGACGTGCTTGGCGACCATCAGCGGTGAGGCCGTGGCGGGCCCGGCCGCACCGGCCACGAGCATGCCCGCTCCGAGTGCGACGGCCGCGAGCGCGGCCAGTAGACGTCGTTTCATGATTCCCCTTCGAATCCCTGACAGGATCGATTCCCCCGAATCGAACCGCACACCGCGGTGATGCCGACGATAGACCTGCGGCATCCGTCCCGCCAGGGGTGCGCGTGCACCACCGCTGGCGGAATCACGCGGCGGAGACGTACGTTGAGAAGGACGACGGAAGGATTCCTGTGACCCACACCGATGCACAGACGCTCGTGACCCGCAACGACGAAGACCGCCGATACGAGGTGCACGTCGACGGGGTGCTCGCGGGGTTCACCGTGTTCCGCGCCGACGCGCGCGGTCGCCTGCACTTCCCACACACCGAGGTCGACCCGGCCTTCCGCGGGCGCGGCCTCGCGCAGACGGTCGTGGGCGAAGCGATGGCGGATGCCGCGCGCCGGGGCGAGACCGTCGTGCCGCACTGCCCTGTCGTGGCGAAGTACCTGCGCGAGCACGAGGTGCCCGGGCTCACCGTCGAGTGGCCCGACCAGCCGCACCCCGAGTGATCGGCGGCCTCGACGTGACCCGGCTGGACGCCGACGCGGCCATCGCCACCGAATCGGCGGTGGAGTGCGCAGGCCCGCGCACGCTGCTGCTCGAGACGCGCGAGGTGCCCCTCGGCGGGGTGCGGGCGATGTCGGTGCACCGCTCCCTGCCGCAGCGCGACCTGCCGCTGGTCGGAGCCTGGTGCTTCCTGGACCGCTTCGGGCCGCAGGAGACGCACATGCGGGTCGAACCGCACCCGCACATCGGTCTGCAGACCGTGACCTGGCCGTACCTCGGTGAGGTGCGGCATCGCGACTCGGCCGGCAGCGACGTCGTCGTGCGTCGTGGCGCACTCAACCTCATGACGAGCGGCGCGGGCATCTCGCACTCCGAGTACTCGGTGGGAACGGATGCCGCGCCCTTGGACGCCCTGCAGCTGTGGGTCGCCCTGCCCGAGGCCCGGCGCCACGGGGCTCCCGCCTTCGAGCAGCACGCGGTGCTCCCCGCGCTGGAGCTGACCGCCACCATCGGCGCACCCGGAACCGCGACCGTGGTGCTCGGCGAGCTCGGCGGCGTGACCTCTCCCGCGACCGTGTACACCCCGATCGTCGGAGCCGAGCTGCAGATCGCGGCCGGCTCCGCAGTGCGCGTGCCGTTGAACCCGGATTGGGAACACGCTCTCGTCGTCGTGTCCGGCGACGCCGAGGTCGCCGGCGAGGGCGACACCGGGGAGACGGTAGCCGTCGACGCGGCGCACCTGCTGTACCTCGGCATCCACCGCGACGAGGTGGTGGTCTCGAGCCCTGCCGGAGCGACCCTGTTCCTGCTCGGCGGCGAGCCGTTCGAGGACGACGTCGTCATGTGGTGGAACTTCGTCGGGCGCACCCACGAAGAGATCGTGGAGGCGCGCGAGGCGTGGGAGTCGGGAACGGAGCGCTTCGGCCACGTGATCGACCACGGCGACGAGCGCATCCCCGCCCCGCCGATGCCCGCCGTCCGGCTGACCCGCCGCCGGCGCCGGCTCTAGCCCGACAGCCCGCTCCGCAGGTACACCCCGCTCCGCAGGTACAGCCCGCTCCGCCGGCGGCAGCGCGCCCGCACGCGAAGAGGCGCCCGGGCCGGAGCCCGGGCGCCTCCTCTGTGCGGGACGGTTACGGCACGTCGACCGAGACGACCGTGCGCACCTGCGAGTCGCCGTAGCGCACGACACCCAGGTAGCTGCCGCTCTCGAGGCCCGACCACGACAACTGGTACTCCGTCGGCGTGGCCTCGGTCACGGGCAGCGGGTTCGGGGCCGCAGTGAGCGATCCGAGTCCGCCCGGCGTGACGAGAGCCGACGTGGCCTGCCAGGTGAACGGCTGCGTGTGCGAGTACACGTGCGCCTCGATGAGGTAGTAGCCCGCGGTCGGCGCGACCAGCTGCACGGCCTCGTCTGCCGAGGCCGAAGCCGACTGCCAGTTCTCGTAGTAGCGCAGGTCGGTCGGGCTCACCACGCGGTAGACCGTGAGGTCGAGGTCGGAGCCGGCGTCGTCGGACGAGTCGAGCGCGAAGCGCGCCAGCTCGGTTCCGGCGGCCACCTGGACCAGTTCGTACGAGTAGCCATCGTCCTCAGCGCCGGTCGCCTCGGTGCCGTCGATGAGCACGTCCTCGGCGGCGAGGCCCGCCACGCGCAGCGGCAGGTCGCCTGTCAGGCCGGGCGTGATCTCGATGTCGAGGCTGCCCTCGGCACCCTCGCCCTCGACCGATTCGGGAGCGGCGGCCGTGACCGGGAACACCGCGATGGGCGAGCGCACCTCGGTGGCCCCCGATGTCCAGGTGAGGAAGCCGCTGGTCCACTTCTCGACCGGGGCGTCCGCCTTGGTGAACGACACCGTGAACGACTTCGTCTCGCCGGCGGCGCCGAAGGTGAGCGTGCTCGGCTCGACCGTGACGTTCATGCCGGGCACCGACGCCGACGCGGTGAACGTGCCGGCCTGCGTCGAGGTGACCGAGCGGGTCACCGTCTGCGGCCCCGGGAACGTGCCGATGCCGATCGACGCGAGGTTAAGGTCGCTGGGATCCGTCGCCTCGATGCCGTCGAACAGGTCCTCGCCGAGCGCACCCTCGAGGTAGCCTGCCCAATCTTCCGCACCGTTGAGGTACAGCAGACCCGGGCTGAAGTACTTCGTCGGGTCGACGTGGCCGGCACCCTGCGCGAACGGGTCGGTGCTCTCGGTGCCGTCGGCCATGACCGTGTTGTACGCGGTCGTCATGAGCGCTGACTTGATCTCGGACGGCGTAGCGACGGGGCGCTCACCGAGGTAGAGCGCGCCGAGGCCGGCGACGTGCGGCGACGACATCGACGTGCCCGACTTGAAGCCGAACGTGGGCGCCTCGCCGGGGCCGTTGTGGGTCGCCGCCAGGATCGCGACGCCCGGGGCCGACACATCGGGCTTGATGACGTCTGCACCGTCGGCAAGCATCGGGCCACGGCTCGAGAAGCCTGCGACCTGGGGCGTCGGGGTCTCCTTGCCGGTGACGTTGTCACCCACGAGTGTCGTCGTCGCGCCCGCCGTCTTGCGCACGTAGTCGAGCAGCGCCGTGCGGTACTGCGCGTCGAGGTGCACGGTCGGAACAGAGTGGAAGTCGTTGTCGAGCGAACCCGGCGTGACGTTCACGAGGATCATCGCGGTGCCGCCGGCGGCGGCGACCTCCTGCGACTTCTCGACGCGAGCGTTCGTGCCGCGGTCGCAGACCACGGTCTTCCCGGCGACCTTGGCCGGGTCGAGCGTGCCGAGGAAGCACAGCGCCGCCTCGTTCGGAGCAGCGCCCGCCTTGGCGACGTCCGCCGAGTACACGACCGGACCTGTCAGGCTCTCGCCGAACGGCACCGTGATCGACGCTCCCGCGGCCTGGAAGCCGTTCGGCAGCTGGACAGTGCCCTCGTACGTCGGGATCGTGGATGCCGCGACCGTGGTGTACCAGGGCGAGGCGTGGTCAGCCGTCGCGGCGCCGGGGCCGCTGTTGCCCGCGCTCACCGCGACGAACACGCCGGCGGCCGCAGCGTTGAAGAACGAGATGTCCTCGGGCTGGAGCACGGTCGTGGCCGAGCCGCCGCCGATCGAGTAGTTGATGACGTCGACGCCGTCCGCCACTGCGGTGTCGATCGCCGCGAGAAGGTCGCTCAGGGCGCAGATGTCGTCGGTGGTGACGAGGTCATCCGGGCCGACGTAGCAGGCCTTGTACGACGCCACCTTGGCGGCCGGTGCGACGCCCGAGGTGTCGCCGAAGCCGATCCCCTCGACCGAGGCCTCGACGCCGAAATTGCCGGCGGCCGTGCTGGCCGTGTGCGACCCGTGGCCGTCGCCGTCACGCGGCGACAGGAAGTCGTAGCTGAAGTCGAAGCCGGTGGCCGCAGCGCCGTCGGCGAAGAACTGCGCGCCGATGAGCTTGGTGCTGTACAGCTGCTTCGTCCAACCCTGGTCCTCGGCGGCGACGCGACGGGCGCGGTACTCGTTGCCGTCGGACTTCCTGAAGACGACGTTGTCGCCGTTGATGTAGGGCGAATCCGTTCGGGGCTGTCCCGTGAGACTGTCGCCCGCGAACGAGGGGTTCTCCGGTGCGATGCCGGTGTCGACGACGCCGACGACGACGCCCTTGCCGGCCTCGCCGACGCCTCCGACGGCATCCCACACTCCGCCGGTGCCGGCGTCGCCGGACCCGAGGCCGATGAACTCGGTGGACGGGATCGCGTCGGGGTGACGGATCTCGTCGGGGTACACGCCCAGCACGTTCTTGTCGCCCTGCAGCTTTGCGACCTGCGCACCGTCGAGGTCGGCGGTGAAGCCGTTGAGCGTCACCTGGTAGGTGGTGGCGGGGGTCACGCCCGCCTCGGCTGCGACGTCCTGCTGCTCCTTCTTCAGGTGCGCGACGTACTTCTGCGAGTTGGCGGAGTGCGCGTCGAGCTGCATGCCCTTGTCAGGCTTGGTGCGCTGGATGCCGGCCTGGCCGCCCTGGTACGTGGCCAGCGGAGCGTCCTTCAGCATGACGATGTAGCGGCCGGAGGGGGCATCGATCGGTATGGGTGTTGTCACCTCCTCGGGTACGGCGCCGAAACTTGCGGTGGCTGTGCCCGTGAACAGGGCGGCGAGTGTGACGACCGCTGCTGCTCTGACGGAGGATCGACCCATATGTGGCCTCCATTAATTTGTGGGGAAGGGGCCGCGCCACATCGTTGGGGCGCAGCGACCTCAAACGTAACTGTCAGCGGAATCCCAGTAAATGAGAGGTCAGTGAGAAACGCAACGCCGAGTCCCAGTACCCTGGGCAGGTGGCTGACCGAACCCGGATTTCGACGAGCGTTCTGCTCACCTGTGCGGCGATCGGCGTCGCGACCGGTGTCCTCCAGGCAGGTGCGGGCGCGATCAGCGGCTTCGTCTCGGCGGGCGCGCCGATCCTCTACGGACTGGTTCTCGGGGTCCACGTGCTGCCCGGCGTCGTCGCGCAGGAGCTGCTGCGACGCCCGTGGGTCGCTCTCATCACGCACCTCGTCGCGGCGCTCGTCGCCAGCGCCGTCGTGCCGCTGTGGATCGGCCGCTACATCGGCACCGCCCTCCTGATCGGCGGACTGCAGGAGATCATCGCGGCGACGTCCCGGTACAAGCGATGGGAGCCCTGGCGCTTCTTCCTCTCGGCGGTGATCGTCGGCGCCGTGATCGCCGTCGCGATCTGGTTCGCCGCCGATGTGTCGCGCTTTCCGCTGTGGGGTCAGCTCGTGTACGTCGCGCTGTTCATCGTCGGCCCGGTGGCATGGACGGCCGTGGGCCTCGCGATCGGCAACGCGCTCCGCCGCGCCGGTGTCGCCCGTCGCAGCCGCCGCTGACGCGTTCATCCAGGTCTTCCGCACTGTTTCGCGGAGCAGGAGGGCACAGGTAAGTTAGGGAAGGCTAAGTTTCCCTCGACGATCGGATGCCCGTGTCCTCTGCCGTGCCGCTGCTGCGCGTGCGCGAGCTCGGCATCACCCACGAGGGCGAGACCACGCCTGCCCCGTCCGCCGTCTCATTCGAGATCGCCCCGGGCGAGGTGGTGCTGCTTCTCGGCCCCAGCGGATCCGGCAAGTCGACGCTGACCCTCGCGCTCAACGGTCTGCTGCCGCAGGCGGTGCCCGCCGACGTCACCGGGTCGATCGAGGTCGACGGACTCGACACCAGGACGACACCCGTCGCGGAGCTCAGCACGCGGGTCGGCATGGTCTTCCAGGACCCCGACGCGCAGCTGGTGACCGGCACGGTCTTCGACGAGGTGGCCTTCGGCCCCGAGAATCTGCGGATGCCGGTCGCCGACGTCCTCGCCCGCGCCGAAGACGCGCTGCGCCGCGTGGGCCTCTGGGAGCGCCGGTCGGAGAACCCCGACCGGCTGTCGGGCGGGGGGCGCCAGCGCCTCGCGATCGCGTGCGCCCTCGCGATGGGGTCGCCGCTCCTCGTGCTGGACGAGCCGACGGCGAACCTCGACCCGGCGGGGATCGAGGAGGTCTACGCAGCGCTGGCCGAGCTGGTCGCGGCGGGCGATCGCGCCATCCTGCTGGTGGAGCACAACCTCGACGCGGCGGCCGGCTTCGTCGATCGGGTCGTCGTGCTCGACCACGACGGTCGCCTGGCGGCCGACGGCACCGTCGACGAGGTGCTGCGCGGGCGGGCAGAAGACCTGCACGACATGGGCGTGTGGCTGCCGGTGTCGACACTCGCCGCGTTGCGGCTGCGCCGCGCAGGCTTCGCCCTCGACCCGCTCCCGCTGA